>CALVTM010000025.1 GCA_944362615.1 uncultured Clostridia bacterium | reverse complement strand
GAGTCCGGTGCAATACCGAACTCATCTCAAAACAATTTAATTATATTTTTGTCCAATCTTTGGGGTTCACTTCATAACAGATCGTCCTTTTTATATGGTAATATTATTACTTTTTGCATCACTATTTTTTATTTCTTTGTTTGCTCTCGCAAATTCTTAAATGACTATATTATATTTTTTCTGTCGCTCTGCCGCCTGAACGGATTTTATACATTTTCGGCAATTAAAATGAAATAATAAGTAATCTTTTAATAAATTTTTATTTGCAATTTAAAAATAACTTATTTCTTTATATAAAAATAAGTTCGGCATAAAAAAAGTGAAATCCCAGACGGAGTTTCACTTTTTCAGGTTAAATTATTTATTATTTATCTTTTATCTATTGAGCAGCGGACTATTTCACCGAAGTACAGCGTATGGTATTCACGATTGATATACATATCGCGCGCTATGATCGGATCGAGCTTGCTTTCACGCATTTCGCATACATAGATAACTTTGCATTCGAGGTGGAGCGCACATTCGGCTATACTTACCGATTTGATCTGTTTTGCGGGTATAGGTTCAAAGCCGAGTTCCTTAAATTTGTCTATTTCCCTGCCGGACATTGATGAGCACTTGTATAAAAGCGCGTTCATATCCGTTGTAGGTACGTTTACGACAAAGCATTTATTTTTATCTATCAGATCGTGGGATAATTTCTTTTTTCTGACGGGAAGTACGAAAACATCTCTGTTCCACATTCTTCCGAGAGTCCCCCAACGGGTATTCATGATATTGACTTTATCACCCGATCCGCATGTGACGAATACACCGCCCATTTTTATCGCGTTGAGCACGAGGTTTCTCTGTCTATCTGTCATATTCCATATCTCCTTATCTGAATATTATTTTATCATTGCATGCCGGTTATGTCAAGTGAAATATCTTTCATATTGCTTTATTGACGTTACAATGGTTTAAGTCTTGGCTTATTCCCGCTTCTCGGATATATATCGGGTGATTTTTTTACTTTTCGTATTACTATTATGCGACGCTTTGTTTCCTCATCCAGCTCAAATATACGATTTTCCTCCGTCTTTCCGCCAAGCAGTTTTATTGCTCTTTCCGCTTCCTTTAATTCTTCTTCCGCGTTCACCGATTTGTATGCTACCATACATCCGCCCTGTCTTACAAACGGCAGACAGTATTCGGCAAGCACATTCATCGGCGCTACCGCTCTTGCCGTCACGGTGTCAAAGCTCTCTTTTCCGCCCATATCTTCTATGCGGGTATGAATCGCCGTGATACCTTCAAGCCCCAGTTCGTTAATCGCAGTCCTGAGATAATCGACTTTTTTTCTTACACTGTCTATAAGCGTTACTTCCGTTTCCGGCTTCTCTATCTTGATAACCAGCCCGGGAAATCCCGCGCCGCTCCCTATGTCAAGTACTTTTCCTTTTATGAATGGCAGTCCTATCATACTGTCGCATATATGCTTCGTTTCAAAATCCTCTTTCGTCTTTATCGCCGTAAGATTGAATTTTTCATTCCAGTCCATAAGCAGTCTGTACATTTTTTCGTATATTTCTTTCATTCTGTTTCTCCGCGCGTGATAAGACATTTATCATTATCTTCTATTTATATTAAGTTGATATTAATTATAATAGTAATCAACGTGGATTTGTGGATAACTGAATTTTCCACAATATATTGTGTTTTTTACAAAAATTACTCTACCATATGCTGTAAATTTTATCAACACATTGTTGTGTATAACTTACTGAAAAGTCGAAAAATCCGGTGGATAACCCGTTTTTAATAACTTGGCAATATCTGACCGTTTTTAATAAAATCAGCTTTTATCAACAGGTTATCCACATCTTGTCCACAATGTGTAAAAACTTGTGCACATCAACTTTTTTAAAACAAAAAGCCATGTTTTATAATCGTATTGAATAGGAAAAAGCTTTATAAAGTGCTTTAAAAGAGGAAAAAATCAGCCGAGTATCTCGGTAAAATTCCTCATCGCTTCGGAAATTTTTATGTTCTGAGGACATACTTTTTCGCAGCTGCGGCAGCCTATACATTCGCGCGGCTGTTTATCGGCAGGCATTGCGGAAAGCGCCATAGGGGCAAGAAAACCGCCTCCGGTGAACTTATGCTCGTTATAGAGGCGCAGAAGTTCGGGAATATCGAGGTGTTTGGGACAGTGGCTCGTGCAATAGCGGCAAGCCGTACAAGGGAGAACGGAAGAAGAATACATACTACGGGCGAGTGAAAGAAGTCCGGACATTTCCTCTTCCGTAAGAGCCTTTTCTTCCGAAAAAGTTCTGAGATTATCCTTTACCTGATCGAGATCGGACATACCGGAAAGTATGACTTTTACGGAAGGGATAGTAAAGAGAAACCGAAAAGCCCAGGCTGGTATACGCTCGTCCGGCCGCATATTTTTAAGAGTTTTTTCCTCATCCGGTCGTAAATTCGCAAGACGTCCGCCGCGAAGAGGTTCCATAACCCATAACGGGATATTATATTCCTGAAGTTTTTTTACTTTTTCGTCGGCGTGCTGGAACTCCCAATCGAGGTAATTGAGCTGCACCTGACAGAATTCCATAACGTCCGCGTACTTATCGAGAAACCGCTGAAGCACATCCTGCTCACCGTGTACGGAAAAACCGAGGTGTCTTATCCTGCCGTTTTTCTTCTGTTCTTTCAGGTAGTCATAGATGCCGTGAGAGTCGTCGAGATAGGCATTTATATTGACCTCGCATACATTATGGAACAGATAGAAGTCGAAATGATCGACGCGGCATTTTTTAAGCTGTTCCGGAAATATCCGAGTTACTTTATCTATATTTGCGAGATCGTATCCGGGAAATTTGTCGGCAAGAAAAAAGCTGTCTCTCGGATAAGCAGACAGGAGATTACCGGTTACTGTTTCCGCTGCTCCGTCATGGTAGCCCCAAGCCGTGTCGAAATAGTTTACTCCCCCTTTTATCGCGGTATCGAACATCACCGCGGCGGCGTCCTCATCCGGCTCCGCAAAATTGCCGTTTTTAAGAGGAAGACGCATCGTTCCGAAGCCGAGAGCGGAAATTTTCTTATCTTTGAAACTTCTGTATATCATATACTTTCCCCTTTTGATGATATAATAATATTGTAAAATGAAGAAGACGAAAAGTCAACGGGTTTTTAAAAAACCGGTCAAAAACGCGCACCTGATGCTGATCGTGCAATAATAAGAGCGTAAGCAAAAAGCGGACGGTGCGCATGTCAAAGAGTTGACATAATAAAATAAAGCTGATATAATGATACAGCTTATAAGGAAGCAGGCGCGGAGGTGTATCGAAGTGGTCACAACGAGGCGGTCTTGAAAACCGTTTGGGTTAACAGCCCACGGGGGTTCGAATCCCTCCGCCTCCGCCATTAAAACAGACACCCTTTTCAGGGTGTCTGTTTTAATGCAGAAGCCGGAGGATGAGAACAGTTACTTTCAAGTAACAGTTCGCCTTACGAGCCTTGTGCGGCAAAAGTGAGAGCGAGCTTTACCG
>CALVTM010000024.1 GCA_944362615.1 uncultured Clostridia bacterium | reverse complement strand
CTCACTACGACCATTATGGCGGATTGCACCACGCTCGAACAGTCCTTTTCGCACTGGATACCCGAATTTTTCGGTTCCATGATCTCCACGGTCATCGTCGCCGTCTGCTTGTTCATATTCGATTGGAGATTGGCTCTCGCAGCACTCTGGGTGCTGCCCGTATCGCTCGCCATCGTCGCATTTTCGGGCAAGGTGCAGAACTGGTTTACCCGCCGCCAGACGGAGGCAAAACTCGCCGTTGCGGAGGGTATTCAGGAAGCGCTCGAAACCATGCGCGACTTAAAGTCCAACAACGCGGAAGAAAAGTACCTGAAAGGCTTGGATGAAAAGATAGGTCTGCAGGAAAAGCGCATGATAGCATCCGAACTCGGCGGCGCGCTGTTCGTCGTTCCCGCGGGGATGATACTCAAACTCGGCATCGGCACCGTCGCGCTCGTCGGCGGAATGCTGCTGGCAAATAATGCAATTACCGTTCTTACGTTCTTCATGTATCTTTTGGTCGTGTCGAGGTTGTACGATCCTTTGAGTTCGTCGCTGCAAAACCTCGCCGCCATCATCTCCACGAACATTCCCATCGAACGAATGAACGAAATTGAAAATTATCCCGTCCAGCCGGGTACGGCAGAGCTCAGAACACACGGCTACGACATTGTGTTCGACAATGTGTCCTTTGCCTATAACACAGGTGAGCAAGTGCTTTCCGGGGTGTCATTTACGGCAAAGCAGGGGGAAGTTACGGCGCTCATCGGCCCGTCCGGTGGCGGAAAGAGCACGGCGGCCAAACTTGCCGCAAGGTTCTGGGACGCGGACAGCGGCAAAATCACGCTCGGCGGCACGGACGTAAAGACGGTCGATCCCGAAAAACTGCTCTCGGCGTATTCCATCGTCTTTCAGGACGTCACGCTGTTCAACAACACCGTCATGGAAAATATTCGCATAGGGCGGCAGGGCGCAACGGACGAGGAAGTGCTTGCTGCGGCAAGGGAGGCGCAGTGCGATGAATTTGTGGAAAAGCTTCCCGAAGGCTATCAGACGATGATCGGCGAAAACGGCTCGGCGCTTTCGGGCGGGGAACGGCAGCGTATTTCCATTGCCCGTGCGCTCTTAAAAGATTCGCCCGTCATCCTCCTCGACGAAGCGACGGCTTCCCTCGATGCGGAGAACGAAACGCATATCCAGCGCGCCATTTCCCGTCTCGTCAAGGGCAAGACGGTGCTCATCATTGCCCACCGTATGCGCACTGTAGAGGGAGCAGATAAACTTGTTCTCCTGAAAGAGGGGAAGGTTGCCGAGCAGGGCACTCCGCAGGAGCTTTATGCAAAAGGCGGATTATATACGAAGATGTGCGAGCTGCAACAGCAGAGCGGGGATTGGAAGGTATAAAAAAAAACGGCACATAAAAAAGTCAGCGTGAATATATTTTTGATAGCACAAGTTCGCAAATGCGAACTTGTGCTATCAAACGCTTGCTTTTTCTTAATATGAATGATATAATACATATATGTTCGCATATGCGAACAAAAAAGGAGAGCAGCCAATGAGTGCGGCAGAATTCAATCTCGGAAGGCATTGCGGCATAACGTTTGCGCGCATCAAACCTGCAAGTTTATTTACCGTAAAGGAAGAGGATACGAAAATCCTTGCCTATTTTGCGGCAAAGTTCAGGGCAAAGGGTTTTGTGTTTGTCTGTATGAGGCGTATGAGCGGCAGAGTATTATTTTATGTGTATCATATCGGTGCGCTTGAAAAGTTGCTGCGCTGCCCGTTAAACAGAAAATTTTTAGAAGAGAGGGGGTATCCTTGCGACTCGGCGGCGCAGTCTGTCAGGCTTTTGAAAGAGCGTATGCAGGAAGATGATTTTCCGCATGAGGTAGGGATTTTCCTCGGTTATCCTTTGGAAGACGTGCAGGGCTTCATCGATAATCCTACCGCAAAGACGGGGCTTTGCGGATATTGGAAAGTGTATGCGGATTTAGACAAAAAACAAAAAATCTTTGAGAGATTCAGAAGATGTACCGACTGTATTTGCAAAAGGATGCTTGCGGGACATTCGCTCACAGAGATATTTCAGGTTAGATGAAACACGAAAACGTGTTCAGAATAAAAATTTCACGGAGGTTTTACATGAAAATTATGATTGTGTATTGGTCCGGAACGGGCAATACGGAGGCAATGGCGAATGCTGTATATGCCGGCGCAAAGGAAGCTGGGGCAGAGGTTGAACTTCACAACGTTTCGCAAGCGGGCGACGTATCGGATTGCGATGTGCTGCTTCTCGGGTGTCCCGCTATGGGGAGCGAAGAGCTTGAACCCGAAGAGTTTGAACCGTTCTTTGCGGCAATCGAAAGTTCGCTTTCCGGCAGAAAAATCGGGTTGTTCGGCTCTTACGAATGGGCGGACGGCGAATGGATGCGCACATGGCAGCAGAGAGTTGAAATGGCAGGCGGCGTTATGATAGCGGACGGTGTTGCCGCATACGGCGCTCCGGATCCAGATGCTGTTGCTGCGTGCAGAAATCTCGGGAAACTTGCTGCCGAACAGTAAAATAATACAATGTTCAAGGAAAGAGGTGCAAGGCTATATGTTAAAAAAGTTCTTAAAAAATTGCAAAAAACCGGAAGGTAAATTCGGTAAATGGGTAGTGAGTGCAATGAACAAAGGTCATGCACCTCTTTGCCTTTGGGCGTTTGAAGTTTGTCCGCTTTCGGACGGAGAAAGCGTCCTGGATGTCGGGTGCGGCGGAGGCGGAAATCTCGTTCGTATTTTAAAGCGTTGTCCCAAAAGTCGCGCCGACGGAATTGACTATTCGGAAGAAAGCGTTGAATGTAGCCGCAAAGTAACAAGAAAATTTGCGGACAGGTGCAGTATCTTATGCGGCGATGCCATGCGCCTGCCGTATCGAGACGATACATTTGACAGGGCGGTGTCCTTTGAATCCATATATTTCTGGCCGGATCCGGTACGCGGACTGAAAGAGATTTGCCGCGTATTGAAACAAGGCGGCAAAGTCATGATTGCCTCTGAAATGACCGATCCAGAAAAGGGAAAATTCTGGGCAAAACGCTGTGAAGGCATGACGATCTATACGGCGGAGCAACTCGCTTCCTTTCTGTCGGAGGCAGGTTTTTCCGATGTTAAAGTTCATAAAACACGCAAAGTGTGGTGCGCTGTCGAGGGGGTAAAAAGATCATTATAAAGGCAGAGACGGAGGAATAACATGAGTCAGACGGCAATGATAATTTTAGGATTTTTGGTCATTTTTCTTGCCACGACGGCAGGGAGCGCGATCGTCTGGTTTTTCAAAAGAGATATATCCGACAAGGTAAATACGCTATTTCTCGGTTTTGCGTCCGGTATCATGGTCGCGGCGTCTGTGTGGTCGCTCATCATTCCGTCCATAGAAGGGGCAGAAAGCTGGGGCAAGTGGAATTTTGTTCCCGCGCTTATCGGTTTTTTGCTTGGCGGTTTGTTCTTGGTATTGCTCGATCACGTCGTACCGCACTTTCATAAGGGCACGAACGAGGAAGAAGGTCCGCGCAGTTCTCTGAAAAAATCCACAAAAATGTTTCTTGCGGTGACCATACACAACATTCCGGAAGGTCTCGCCGTCGGTTTTGCGTTTGGTGCGGCTGCGGCAATGGGTGAATATTCCGCATATGTTTCCGCTCTGGCGCTTGCGATCGGTATCGCCATTCAAAACTTTCCCGAAGGCGCGGCGGTTGCACTTCCCATGAAATCTGCAACGCAGAGCAGAGGAAAAGCCTTTTTGTTCGGAACGGCAAGCGGCGCGGTGGAACCCCTGTTTGCAATTGTCGGCTTCTTTCTCGCTTCGTCGCTCACGATACTGCAACCGTGGTTTTTGGCTTTTGCGGCGGGCGCAATGATATTTGTCGTGGCGGAAGATCTTATTCCGGATTCGCATCTATCCACGCATCCGCATCTCGGAACGTGGGGCGTTATGGTCGGTTT
Source organism: uncultured Clostridia bacterium (assembly GCA_944362615.1). Taxonomy (GTDB): domain Bacteria; phylum Bacillota; class Clostridia; order Christensenellales; family Pumilibacteraceae; genus Protoclostridium. Next base: position 23,483 of record CALVTM010000024.1, on the reverse strand, counting down.
TGCGGTGATGATGGTGCTGGATGTTGCGCTCGGCTGAAAAAAAGTTAGTCTGAGGCTATCAAAATAACTTTACAAATCACGTGGAATCGATTAGAATAAAAAAAGGGGGCTCAGGTATGCGAACACGCGAATCCGAAGAAATGTATCTGGAAACGATACTGTTATTAAAACAAAAAAGTACTAATGTACATTCAGTAGACGTGGTAGGAGAACTTAATTACGCTAAGTCAAGTGTTTCGCGCGGCATGAATCTTCTTGTCAAGAACGGTTATATCACGATGGATCGGGTTACCGGGGTCATTGAGTTTACCGAAAAAGGCAGAGAAAAAGCTAATAACATCTATGAGCGTCACCGTGTGTTGACGAAAGCGCTCGAAAAGATCGGGGCAAGCGCGGAGATGGCGGAAGAAAACGCCTGCCGTATCGAACACGTGATTTCCGAAGAAATGTTTGAGATCATCAAGAAATTTGTGAACGAAGGTTAATTTTTTATTAACAAATCGTTGACAGAATAAAATGAAAAGAATATAATAAAAGGGAAGTCGAATTGATATGCACCCCAAAAGTTGGACAGCTTTTGGAGGTGCATATTTTTATGTCAAAGAAAAAGAGATTCAACACAAAGTACTCGCCAGAGTTTAAGTTATCTGTTATAATGGATATGCGTGAAAACCGTTTGAGTTACAGTGAAACAGCTCGCAAATATGGACTTGTGAAAAACTCTATGGGCGGAGCAATGGAAACTCTGCACAGGTGGGAGCGCATATACTTGGAAGAAGGAGCGGCAGGGTTCATGACAGAACATCGCGGAAGGAAAAGCACGGGCAGACCGAGGAAACAGCCATTGGATAAGTCTGTGGAAGAAGATCTGATTGCCGAGAATCAAAGATTACGCGAACGCAATGAATACTTGGAAGCGGAGATAGAATACCTAAAAAAATTAGATGCCTTAGTTCGGGAGAGAGAGCAACGGAGCGGGAAAAAACCCAAGCAGTAAAAGAACTAAGGCACAGATATAAACTCAATGCGTTGCTCAAAATATCCGGTTTACCTCGCAGCACGTTCTACTACCACTTGAAAGCGAGTAAAACAGACAAGTATTTTGCGGACAAGCAGGCAATAAAGGAAGTTTTCGAGGGAAACGCGCAAAGGTACGGATACAGGCGTATAACGCTCGAATTGCAGGCAAAAGGCATGACGATTAACCACAAAAAGGTACTGCGGTTAATGAAAATGCTCGGAATTCACGGAAAAAGACGCAAAAACGAGAGATACCATTCGTACAAAGGCGAGGTAGGTAAAGTTGCGGACAATATATTAAACCGGGATTTCACTGCGGGAAGAGCTTTTGAAAAACTTGCAACGGATGTGACTCAGCTTAAAGTCAGAGATACAAAGATATATCTCTCTCCAATAATGGATTTGTACAACAATGAGATCATGTCATACTCAGTATCCCTTCACCCCGACCTTGCACAGATAAGGGAAATGTTGGACGGACTTAGCAAGAAACTGCCACAAGGCGCAACGCCTATCCTTCACTCCGACCAAGGCTGGCAATACCAACACGCGGAATACCAAAGGTATCTAAAAGAACATAACATTGTGCAGAGCATGTCGCGCAAGGGCAACTGCATGGACAACGGCGCGATGGAATGTTTCTTTGGAAGATTGAAGGTAGAAATGTTCTACGGCGAGAAGTTTGAGAGCGTAGAAGATTTCATGCAAAAGTTGCGCGAATACATATCCTACTGGAACAACGAGAGAATTTCTCTCAAATTAAAAGGAATGAGTTCGGTACAATACCGAACTCATTACCAAACAAGTTAATTAAATTTTTGTCCAAACTTTGGGGTTCACTTCAAAACGCTATCCCGTTTTAATGACCTATAAAAGCAAAGTAGACGTTAAAAATTACTCTGTGCCACTGAAAGATCTTATCGACGACATCAAAGAAAAGTATGATTATTGTGACCGTGATGCTTTTTTGGTTTTAAAAGACATACTGGCTCAGCTATGGTTTGGCAGGAAAAATAAAAAATGATTTCGCCATATATCAGCTAAGACGGTTTACGGTGGCGAAACCGCTTGAAAAATGTTTGTGCTTTTGTTAAAATATATCAAAAGGTATATTTATGAAAAACAGAAAAGACATTTTTAACGGTTATATATTAAAAGAGTATAGGGGAGTAGCGCTCTTTACGTTAATTTTTGTTTCTCTGCTGTTCCTGGTATTTGCAATCATTTTTGTCGGTATCCTAATATTTAACGATAGCGTCGATTTTCCATCGCGAATATTGCTTGCCGTATTATCTGTTATATGCGCTGTCTTATGGATCGTCTTTCCGATCGCCGGTATATTATCGGTAAGATCATACCCGAAGCACAAGCGACTCGCAAAATTTTTTTTTATGAATTACGTATTTGTGAAAATCCCGGAAATACGCATTGGCGGTTTAAGCGATGCACGTATCCTTGCCGAGCTCGGTGCGCAGACATTTTGGGAAACCTTTGCGCATTGTAATACCGAAAGTGATATGCGTTACTATCTGGACAATACTTTTACGACAGAACGCCTTACTCAGGAACTGGAAACACAGAACAGTACATTTTACATCGCAGAGATAGACGGAAGACCTGCAGCGTATATGAAACTCAACACAGCAAATGCGCAAACAGAGAAAAATCGTGAAGGATGGGTGGAAATACAGCGTCTGTACGTGCTTGCTTCATATGCGCGTATGCATATCGGCAGTGCTCTTATGATAAAAGCTCTGGAATATGCTGCGTCAATCAATGCCGATGGTGTATGGTTGGGTGTGTGGGAGTTCAATGAAAAAGCAAAAGCATTTTATACTAAATTCGGTTTTTCTTTCAACGGATCTCATGAATTCATCTTGGGGCAGGACAGGCAACGTGATCTGATAATGGAAAAGACAGATCTTTCGGATTACCGTAATTAAGACCGCGCGTACAGCGCGGCCTTTTTAAGTAACCACTTTTGAATCTATATTATTATAATTATGTTTTCAGTGTATATAATTTACACGATATATGCGGACATATAGCACGGATAAGGGAACATATGAATCAAAAAAAATGCAAAAAAATTTTTTAAAAAATTTGCTGAAAACCCTTGACAATTATAATAACAGGTGTTATAATCCAGTCGAAAGGTCAAAGAAAGTCAAACTTTAAGACCACAAATATAAAAATAGTAAGGAGGGCGGAAACGTGGCTAATATAAGCAATATAATTGAAGAGTTCTTGCTCGATCTGTTTGCTGACGGTGACAACGTGAGTATAAGCAGAAATGAGCTGGCCGATTATTTTTCATGTGCGCCCAGTCAGATAAACTATGTACTGATGACGCGATTTACTCCGGCAAGAGGCTATGTGATAGAATCCAGGCGTGGTGGCGGAGGTTATATAACCGTAACACGCCTCAGTGATAACCGGAACAAATTGCTGGAGGAATTGGCAAGCCTGCCCGTCAGCAGCGGTATGACTCATAACACAGTCGTACAGGTTTTGTGCAGGTTGACCGATTCGGGAATAATCGATAAAAACACAGCGGATCTTTTATCCGCAGTAATGTCAGACAAGGCTATTGTCGCTCCCACAGTAAGCAAAAACTGCATACGTGCGGGAATGATGAGATCACTTGCGGCAAAGCTTCTTAAAAAGGAGGATAAAAACAATGGCAGACCAGAAAATGTGTGATGAATGCGGGATCCGTCCTGCAGTGTATTACGAAACAAATATTATAAACGGAATTATGACCGAAAGGTATCTTTGCGAGGAGTGTAAGAAGAAGCACGGAACGATAAAACCGAATCTTTCGGATATATTCGATAACTTCTTCACTGCATTAACCACTCCATTTGGCAGTTATAAAAACACTCAGAGAGTGGAGAACAAAGTTTGCCCTAAATGCGGATGCACTACTGAAAGTTATTTAAAAACCGGTTTTCTCGGATGCTCGGAATGTTATAAAACTTTCGAGCCATTGATCCTGAATTCGGTAACGAAGATACAGAAGGATGTAAAGCATACCGGCAAATCTCCGGATAAGACTTGTTCGCCTGATGAAGCAAAGTATAATGAATTGCTTCGAAAGCGTAATGAAGCGGTAGCCGTGGAAGACTTTTTGCTCGCTGCAAAGATCAACGAGGAAATGAATAAGCTTAAAGGAGACGCAAAATGAATGAGAATGATAATGGCATAGTAATTTCAAGCAGAGTGCGTCTTGCCCGCAATTTTGAAGATTTCGTATTCCCGTCGCGTCTTGATGATGCAGGTAGTGCGAAAGTGCTTGAAAAAGTAGAGAATGCGCTTAAAAACAGTGACGAAAAATTCGGAACGATAAAACTTTCGGATATGTCCGATCTGCAGGCGGAAACTTTAAAAGAGTTGCATATGATAAGTGACGACATGCTTCGCGGAAATAAAAACGGAGCAGTTGTCGTAAACAAAACAAACGATATATGCATTATGGTAAACGAAGAGGATCATCTGCGTGAGCAATGTATCCTCAGAGGTAACAAATTATCGCATGCGTATAAAAAAATCAGCGCCATTGATGATATGATTGCATCCTCTGAAAAAATAGCGTTCGACAAACGTCTCGGATATCTGACGGCATGTCCTACCAATGTAGGAACAGGACTTCGCGCATCTGCGCTTATGTTCCTGCCCGGACTCGGAATGACGAATTCTCTTGAGAAGTGCGTTAACGCTGCGTCCCGGTTTGACATGGCTGTCCGCGGGGAATACGGTGAAGGCAGCAACAGCAGCGGATATCTCTACCAGATTTCCAATCAGAAGACGTTGGGCGTCAGCGAGGAAGAAATCATATCCAGTGTTGCAAGCGCGGTAGAGCAGATCGAACAAAGCGAGATCCTTGCACGTAAAGCACTTGTTGAATCAAACGAGGTAATGCTTCGTGATGGCATAATGCGTGCTTATGGTATTCTTACGAGTGCTTACCGTCTTCCGTTTAAGGAGTTTGAAGAAAAGTATGCGCTTGTAAAACTGGGTATTTATTACGGCTATATATCGTGCAATGATTTTAACGCGTTTGAATCTTTGCTTGATAAATATCGTCCGGCAAATATGATGACACACGCTAAAAAAATAATGAATGACAGTGAGCGTGATATATACCGTGCTGCTAATGCAGCGGCGGAGCTCAAACAATTAACCGCCAAAGTTTAAGGAGGTGAATAGTTATGTATAATTATTTTAATTATTTTCCGATGTCTGATAATGTGATCAAATGCCGTGAATACGCGCATCAGATAGCGGTAAAAAACAGGAACAAATACATTGAACCCATACATTTGCTTTACGCTATGTATAATATAGAATGCATGGGATCCGAATTACTTCATCGGGCAGGACTCAGTCCCGTAAATATCGTGGCGGAAATGGGTAAGCTTGAGAAGACGGATTCGCTTGATGAGCCGGCAGAAAGCGATTCTCTTAAAATGCTTTTTGACGATGCGCGTAAAATAGCGATAACGTCTAAGCGCGATTGCATTTATACCGAACACTTGTTACTTGCGTTTGTTCTGTTTGAGGATTCTCCTTTGATCGATTTCTTGAATAAGAACATTGATGTTTCTCAGATGATACGTGACATGGCGCCTCATATGGACATCAACGGTATTCTTGATAACATGAATAACATGCAGCAGTCATATAGCGCTGCGAATAATAAGCAGAGCCGCGGTTCGAGCACATTACCGAGTGAAATAGGCGATCTTGGTGTAGACTTTACTCAGCGTGCGAAGGACGGCAAAATAGATCCCGTAATAGGCCGTAAAAATGAAATAGAGCGTATTATTGAAATACTTTGCCGAAAGACTAAAAACAACCCCGTATTGATAGGTGAACCGGGCGTCGGTAAAAGTGCCGTCGTTGAAGGTCTTGCACGCGAGATTGTGGAAGGCAACGTACCTGAACTTTTAAAGAACAAGATAATCTTTTCCCTGGATATAGGCAGTCTTATGGCTGGTACCAAATATCGTGGCGAACTTGAGCAGAGGCTTAAAACGGCAATCGAAGCGATCATGAAGCGCGGAGACATAATCGTATTCATAGATGAGCTTCATACTCTTGCTCAGGCGGGAGGCAAGGAAGGCGAGGTAACGCCTGCTGATATGTTGAAACCTTATCTTGCGCGTGGTGAGCTTCAGACTATAGGCGCTACGACTACTGATGAATACCGTAAATTCATCGAAACAGATAAGGCGCTTGAACGTCGTTTTCAGCCCATTATGGTAGATCCGCCTTCCGTTGAGGAAACGATAGAAATACTGAAAGGCATTCGCCCTAACTATGAAAAGTTCCATAACGTGAAAATCAGCGATGAAGCAATATCTGCTGCGGCACAGCTGTCAGACAGATATATATCTGACAGATTCCTTCCGGATAAAGCTATAGACCTGATTGATGAAGCGGCAAGCCGCGCGAAAGTAAACGGGAATAAGCTGCCACCCGAAATTAAGGAAATGGAGGAGCAGCTTAAGGAATATCAGGATCAGATCAATAAGGTAAGTAAGGGTGAAGACTTCATACTTGCCGATAAGATCAAAAAACAAAGAGACAGTCTGGCTGATGAAATAAAGGCAAAGAAAGCTGCCTGGCAGAAAAACGGAGGACTGTCGATAGGTTCCGAAGAGATAGCCGAAGTCGTATCCAAGTGGACCAAAATCCCGGTAACGCGTTTGAATGAGACTGAAGTCGAAAGGCTTAATAACCTTGAGAAGATATTGCATGAACGTGTAGTCGGGCAGGATAAGGCGGTGGAAAGCGTTTCGAAAGCAATCCGTCGCGCGCGTGCCGGTCTTAAGGATCCCAAGCGCCCGATAGGTTCATTCCTGTTCCTCGGACCTACCGGTGTCGGAAAAACAGAGCTGACAAAGGCATTGGCTGCAGCGATGTTCGATGATGAGAACAATATTATCAGATTCGATATGTCGGAGTATATGGAGGCTCATAGCGTAAGTAAGCTGATAGGTTCTCCTCCGGGATATGTCGGATTTGATGAGGGCGGTCAGCTTACCGAACAGGTGCGCAGAAAGCCTTATTCCGTTGTGCTTTTCGATGAGATAGAGAAGGCGCATTCGGATGTATACAATCTGCTTTTGCAGGTGTTTGATGAAGGACGTCTGACCGACTCTCAGGGACGCACCGTAGACTTTAAGAACACCATAATCATCATGACGTCCAACGTTGGTGTCAGCGAGCTTAAAACGCGCAGAGCAATAGGCTTTAATGACGATAAGGAAAAAGCCGAACAGCAGGATGAAGAGCGTATACTTTCCGAAGCACTTAAGCGGCATTTCCGTCCTGAATTCCTTAACCGTATCGATGTGATTTGTTACTTCAAGCATCTTACGGAGGAGAACATAAAGGCTATAGCCGACATAATGATGCGGAAAGTCACGAAAAAACTTGACGACAGACACATCAAGTTGCAGTATACGCCGTCTATAATCAATTACGTGATAAAGAACGGATATGATCCGGAATACGGCGCACGTCCGCTTCGCAGAATCATAGAACAGACAATTGAAGATTGCATTGCCGATGCGCTGATCGGAGGCAAATTGAAAGATAATTCTACTGCCACGATTGATTATGTTGACGGTAAAGTCGTAGTAAGATAAGCGTTATGCAATTATGACGTAAAATTGTAAAAACGCATTGACAAAATCCCCCTTGCATGGTATAATATGTTAAATTAACAGCAAGGGGGATTTGTTTATGCTTATAGACTTTCAGACGAAAAACTACAAACCTACGGACAATCTCAAAGAGGTTATCGATAAAAAGTTGCAGCGATTTGATAAATATTTCGATGATGATGTAACTATAAAGGTAGCGATGAGAGAATCTAATGACCGTGAAAAAATGGAACTTACCATTTTTATCGGAGGGACTGTCCTTCGTTCTGAAGTAAGCGGAAAAAGAGGTGGCGAGACCATGTATGATCTGATAGATCTCGCTATTCCGAAGCTTGAAAGACAAATAGTTAAATTCCATAAAATAATAGCAAGCAAGAGTAAAAAATTCAGACAGCGTGAAATTGCTGAAGGTATAAAGGAAGAGGAGAAGAAGACAAGCGAAATTGTAAGAACAAAGACTTATGATCTTACGCCCATGGATGAAATAGAGGCTATGGCTGAGCTTGAAATGGTAGGGCATTCGTTCTACGTATTCCTCAACAAGACTTCTGAAAAAGTAAATGTAATATACAAAAGAAACGACGGAAATTACGGCATTATAGAGGCTAACGTCTAACTGGCGTAAAAGGCGGTAAAACATCCGGCTACGGGTGTTTTATTGCTGTAAATCGTTTTTGAATAAAATCGTATACGGAGAATAATCATGAAACTCAAGTTCGATTACAACAACATGATGGCAGACGTGATCGGTGAACACGGCATTGATGCCAATGGTTTTACGTCTGATGCGGACGCTATAAAGGCGGCGTATGAAGACGTAATGGCTAACCTCGGCAAGGGATGGCAGGAATGGACGGAACTTCCTTATGTTAATCCTTCCGATCTTGACAGCCTTATAGCTCGCATGAACGATATTCGTTCAAAAGCAACGGCGTTTGTGGTGCTTGGTATCGGCGGCAGTGCGCTTGGTCCCATATCTGTAGTGCAGGCACTTCTGAACATGCGCCTTAACGAATTCCCTCAGTCTGCTCTTAAAGCTGCCGGCATGCCCAAACTTTATATTGAGGATAATATCGATCCCGAGAGAATGAACGAGCTGCTTGAACTTATAGACCTTAAGACGACTTACTTTAACGTTATAACAAAGAGCGGTGAGACTAGCGAAACGCTTGCACAGTTCCTTGTTCTTTACGATCTAATGAAAAAAGCGGTCGGCAAAGAAGAAGCTAAAAAGCATTTCATTGCAACGACTACTATAGGTAAAGGCACTCTTTATAATCTTGCTCAGAAAGAAGGATTTGTCACATACGGTATACCCGCAGGAGTGGGCGGAAGATTTTCCGTATTCTCCAATGTAGGACTTGTACCGTTTGCAGCCGTAGGCATTGACATAAAGAAGCTACTTGCCGGCGCAAAAGAAATGAGTGAAGCTTGTCGTGTTGCTGATGTAAAAAAGAATCCTGCGCTTATGACTGCATATCTTCAGTGCAAGGCTATGGAAAAGGGTGCGAACATCAGTGTTATGATGCCTTACGCCGACAGCCTTAAATACATGTCCGATTTCTACTGCCAGATATGGGCAGAGTCGCTCGGCAAAGCTGTGGATAAGAGCGGTAAAAAGGTACATGCCGGACAGACGCCTGCTAAATCTCTCGGCGTGACCGATCAGCACTCTCAGGTACAGCTTTATACTGAAGGACCTTTTGACAAGGTTATCACGATAGTTGCTGTCGATAAATTCCGTCGTGATGTCGTTATTCCCAACGATACGGATATAGACGCATGCGAATTCCTCAAGGGACACACTATGGGCGAGCTGCTTAATCATGAGCGTGTTGCTACGGAGTATGCGCTGCGTAAAGCCGGCAGAATGAATTTCACGGTAACTCTTCCTGAAGTTAACGAGGATACGGTAGGCGAACTTCTCGCATACTATGAGTATGAAACCGCATTTGCCGGAGCATATCTCGGTGTTGATACGTTCAATCAGCCCGGCGTTGAAGAAGGTAAAAAAGCTACTTTTGCAATGCTCGGAAGAAAGGGTTATGAAGAAAAACTTGCAGAAGTACGTGCAGCAGCTAAAAAGAGCGAGTACTATATCTGATAAAGTATATGAAAACGGGTATTTCAACCGCATCATTATTTACAAAAGTTTCCACTGAGTCATGCTTTACGCCGCTCCGTGACATGGGTGTTGATGTGATCGAGGTGTTTTTGTCCACATACTCCGAGTATGAAAAAGGGTTTGTCGACGCTCTCGGTCAACGACTCGAAGGAACGGTAAAAGTGCATTCGGTACACGCGCTATCGTCACAGTTTGAGGGTGAGCTTTTCAGTCCGTCAAACAGAGTACGTGATGATGCTGAACAGCTTTTCCGCAAGATTTGCTATGCGGGAAATGTTCTCGGCGCCAAATACTATACGTTTCACGGCCCGCTTAATCTGAAAAAGTCGTCGCCGGTTACGGATGTGGCTGCTTATGCGGAGCGTTTCTCGTATCTTGCCGGAGTTGCAAAGACTTACGGTATGATTATCGCTGTTGAAAATGTGCATTACTGTAAATTCGCTTCACCGGAGCTTATGCGTGATCTTATGCGCGCATGTCCGTCGCTCTGTGCGACGATTGACGTAAAGCATTCGTTATTCTCAGGATATGACCCGATAAAGTATATTGATGCGGTAGAAGACAGACTTGTGACCGTGCATGTTACAGATGTGACCAAAGAAGAAACGACTGCGCTTCCAGGTAAAGGAAGATACGATTTTGAAAAGCTTTTCAAGGAGCTTGATAAACGTAAGCTTGAGCCTGCAGTTATTATAGAGGCATACGCCAGAGACTTTACATATCTCGAAGAGCTTAAAGCCTCGTATGATTACCTTCGTAAATGCGCGGAATAAATCCGTAAATCATTGATGTCTATATATAAGGAGAGATTATGAACAAACTGACTGTAAAAGACGTTGACGTAAAGGGCAAGAAGGTTCTTGTACGTTGCGACTTCAACGTGCCGATGAAAGACGGTAAGATTACCGATGAAACCAGAATCCTCGGTGCGCTTCCCACCATCAAATACCTGATGGAACAGGGTGCAAAAGTCATCCTCTGCTCGCATATGGGCAAGCCTCACTCCATATTCTCGAGTGAAGTAAAGCTCAATAAGAAGGACAAGCAGAAGGTAGAGGCTCTTCCCGCGGAAGAGCAGGCAGCTGCAAAGCAGGCGATCATAGACAAGGCGCTTAAAGAAGAGCCTAAGAAACTTACGCTTGCTCCGGTTGCTGCAAGACTTAACGAACTTCTTGGCAATAAGGTAACTTTTGCCTCCGATGTTGTAGGACCTGACGCTCAGGCTAAGGCAGCAGCATGCAAGGCAGGTGAGTGTGTGCTTCTCGAAAACCTTCGTTTCCATTGGGAAGAAGAAAAGCGCGACGAAGCGTTCTGCAAAAAGCTTGCTGATCTCATTGATGGAGAAAACGGTGTATATGTCAACGATGCATTCGGTACTGCTCACCGCTCTCACGCTTCCACGGCTGCAATTGTCGAATACGGCTTTGTAAAGACCGCGGTTTGCGGTTTCCTTATCGAGAAAGAGCTTTCTGTCATGGCAGATAGCCTTGAGCATCCCGTTCGTCCTTTTGTCGCAATTCTCGGCGGAGCAAAAGTTGCGGACAAGCTCAATGTTATAAACAACCTTCTTGAAAAGTGCGATACGCTTATCATCGGCGGTGGCATGGCTTATACTTTCCTTAAGGCAGAAGGATATGAAGTAGGTAAGTCGCTTGTAGACGATGAAAAGCTCGGCTACTGCAAAGACATGATGCAGAAGGCAAAAGATCTCGGAAAGAAGCTTCTTCTTCCCGTAGACACCGTTGTCGCATCGGATTTCCCTAATCCCATTGACGCACCTATCGAAGTCAAGACCGTAAGCGTAAGCGCAATACCCGCTGATATGGAAGGTCTGGATATCGGAGAGGAAACGAGAAAACTTTTTGCAGATACTGTTGCAAATGCAAAGACTGTTATCTGGAATGGTCCTATGGGCGTATTTGAGAATCCTATTCTTGCGGCCGGTACCAAGGCGGTTGCTAAAGCTCTTGCCGATGTATATGGCAAAGCTACAACGATCATCGGCGGCGGCGATTCCGCAGCTGCAGTACAGCAGCTTGGTTATGCAGACAAGATGACGCATATCTCGACCGGTGGTGGCGCATCCCTTGAACTCTTTGAGGGTAAAGTGCTTCCCGGCATTGCATGCCTTAACGAGAAGAACTGATTTAACATAAATACACGTGCGCCCCGTATCATTCAAATGACAACGGGGCGCATTTGTTTTGTGTATCAAATTTACTATGTTTACAACTGAAAAAATTAAAGATCTTGTTAATAATATCGATTTAACGCCCGGGAAAGGGCTCTGTAAGGCAATTTATGAATATTCGGGTATTTTATCAGACGACGATAAACATCCGTTGTACGAGGTACTGTCGGCTTTGAGAAACGATCTTTTGTACGATCCCGATCCGTTTATTTCCACGCTTGATTATAAGCCTGAAGATCGGCTTGCAGGTATTGTTTCCGGTCTGTGGACAGATGAACTTACGGATGAACTGCATAATTTATGCACATCTGAAATTAACGGAGGACACGCTGAAGACTTTTTCCGTTGGCATCGATATGATGCTATGAAGCGCATAGAGTGTGCTGCCGACAAATGTAAAATTTCTCTGCCGGAAAAAACCATGCTGTCTTTTTACTGCCCTTATGCGTTTGCAAGGTTATATATGGCAGGACTTACTGACGCCGGAAGCGGAGTATTATTGAGGCGCGTAAACTGTCGACCATGGGGTATTAAACCTATTAATGTATAAATCAGCGCGTCATGCAGGTTGCCAAAAATTTTGAATTATTTTCCGTAAACCCATGTAAAATATTTGCCATTGTCCTCGAAATATGATATAATGCGCAAGTCGACAGTTAAGAGCGATGCTTTGTGCCGCATTAGTCTAGCGGTTAGGACGCTGGCCTCTCACGCCGGAAACAGGGGTTCGATTCCCCTATGCGGTACCAGAAATGAGAAAAGAACGCGATAAGCGTTCTTTTCTCATTTAAGAAAAAGTTTCATTTGGAACAGAACCCAAAATACACTTATCAATCGTTAATTAATTCAACGGGCGCAAAAACACGCCCGTTTTGCGATAAGTACTTAGTTTATTTGATCTGTCAGGTTACAGGCGTGTAGTCAATTTCCGATTTAATATCTGTTGCTTCAAGTTTAAAAATAACCGGACGCAGACCGTCGTTGCAGGCACATATGGCAACGCCGGGTTTTTTTATCCAGTCTCTATAGTAAAACAATGTTTTACCGGAACCGTGCGCAAGAGCAAATACATATTGATAAATAGCTTTCCATGCTTCATCACAAAACCCTGACGGTTTGGAATAATCCGCATAGAATACCTGACCTTCTTTAAGCATGGGGCATTTTCCCAAGCCGTTTATGCCGTATTCCGCGGCAAGTTCTTTATCAAGTGTAGTTTTTAATACGGTAATCTTTACTTTATTCATAACGACATTCTAATTAATTTTTCTTTTTCATTTCAAATACTATTTTAAATGTTGTTCCTTCACCTTGTACACTGTCAACATTTAAAGTCCAGCCGCTCCGGTCGCAGATTTTTTTTACTATAGGAAGACCCAATCCGAATCCGACGCTCTCGCCATGAGACTTGTCGACAGTGTAAAAGCGACTGAATATGTGGGTTAATTCATTATTACTTATGCCGATACCCGTATCTTCGACAGTTAATACATTACCTCTTAGCGTAACGATAATTTTGCCATTTTGTTTATTATATTTGATTGCATTGCTTACAAGATTATCAACGATCTCTGTAATGCGTTCCTGAGTGGATTTAATTATTACGTCGTCATCGATATATTTGAGGATAGACAGATTTTTATCTTTAAGCATCGGCGTATAATTATTCAATGCTTCTTCAATCAGCTTAGATATATTGACGTCGTACGGAGTGACAGTGTCATCGTCAATAGCGCTGTAATTCAGTATCTGCTTTATCATTGCCGATAAACGATCACTTTGCGTTTTAATAGTTTTTCCCGCTGAGATCATTTTATCGTTAGGCATATTTCCGGATGCAATAAGTTCGGCAAAACCGCGGATAGAGGTAAGGGGAGTATTCATTTCATGTGTGACGTTTGAAATAAACTCGTCTTTACTCTGTTGCGCGGCGCGTACATATTCGTTTTTCCAATTTATAACGTCCGCGATAGGTTTAAGCTCGGAATATTTGGTTTTCACTTGTTTGTCGTTTCCGATAGCATTGATCGCGAGCTCTTTGACCGGTTTAAGAACAAAATAAGTAGACATCCATGTAAACAGCAGACACAGTAAAACATCTATCAATATGAATACTACCAAAGTAGGCATTACAGTTAAAAACATTCTGCTACGCGAAACCAGTTCGCCTGTAAGGCGCACAAGTATATCATCGTATCTCCGACAAATATGGAGATATATACGCCCGTCATTACTTGAAGGCGCAGTGTAAAGAAAATTATCAGTAGCAGAAAGAGCACTTTTGATATCAGAAGAGTCATCAGTGCTCCCGATAATATCCGGGAAGGTAGAATCTGTTACGGTCCCGTTCAGGTCATAAATAGTAACGTCTGCACCCTTTAAAGAGTCAGCAATATCATCAGCAGCCGTACTGTCATTCAGCTCAAGCTGATCCAACATTTCTATCTGTTTAACCAGGTCTGAAGTAAGATCGCCTTCAAGCTGGGCATAGTACACTTCATTGGAAGTGAACGCAAAAAACAGAAGAATAAAGAGCGTTATGGCTAAAGATGTCAATAAGATACGTTTACTCATTTCAGAAATTTATAGCCGGCACCGAATACAGTTTCAATACCTTTGATGCCCAGTTTACGAAGACGTGCAATATGTATATCAACAGTTCTTGTTTCGCCTTCATCGTATCCCCATACGGCAGTCAGTAATTTATCTCTTGAAATAACTGCACCCGCATGTTTGATAAGGTAGGCAAGTAACTTGAATTCCATATTACTTAAAGTCGCAGGCTTTCCGTCAATAATGACCGACATCGTTCTTTCGTTTATGGTAACGTTCTGAGCTGTTATTTCATCTGCCGAGCCCAGACGTCTGAATGCGGCGTTTACGCGTGCAGTAAGTTCAAGAACGCCAAAAGGCTTGGTAATGTAATCGTCTGCGCCTATATTGAAACCCTTTACTTTGTCGTTTTCTCTGCTCATCGCGCTGAGCATAATGCAAATTATCTGAGGATAAGTTTTTTTGATCTCCGCTAAAACGTCGTATCCGTTTCCATCCGGCAGCATGATATCGAGAAGTACGACCTTTGGCTGTCTTTTCGCCACAGCCTCATTAAAACTATCGATGGTATTAAAACAAGATACCTCGATTTCGGCGAGTTCAAGACTGTATGTCACAAGATCGCATATACTTTTGTCATCTTCAAGAAGGTAAAGAATCTTTTCCATGGGCGTGATGTGATTTAATCAAAAGTATGCGCCAGATTAAGAATATGGTCGGCGGCACGTTCAAGGTTTCCTACAAGGTTGATAAGCACGCTGCTTGATTGAGGCTGACACCTGCCTTCATTGAGGCGCTTGATGTGGTTATCGATGATATGTCTTCTGAGAGAGTCAATTTCATTTTCATATTCTTCGGCACGTACAACGGCAGTTACGTCCACATCATTAAAGGCGAGCATACTTTCTGTAAACAGTTTTTCTACTTTGGTGCGCATCAGCTTAATTTCAGAAAGTACGGACTCTGAGAATTCGAGACGATCGTTGATATAATGTCGCGTATATTTGACCATATTATCCGCGAGGTCTGCAATTCTTAATGCGTCTGCTATAGCGCTATGCATTGCAGAAACGGCTTTTTCATCGCTGTATGAAACGTCACTTGAGGAAAGTTTTATGAGGAACTGAGTGACCTTCCTGGACTCTTCATTTATATCCTTAATTTTCTCTCTTACTTTTTCAGCGCCGTCCATATCTTTTACATAAAAGCAGTCAAGCGCATTTTTAAGGGTCGTGACTGATTCTTCCGCAATACGGGCAATCTCTTTTTTTGCCTGCATGACAGCTATTGCAGGAGTTTCAAGCAGTCGGTCATCCAGGAATGTATTGATCTCTTTGCTCGGAACTTCTCCTTTTTTGTCGCGAATGATAAGACATGCAAGTTTCACGAACAAATTGATAAACGGGAAAAACAGCAGCACACAGACAGTGTTGAAAAATGTATGGAACATTGCTATTTGCGTTGCCGGAGCAGTAGGGAACATTGCCTGGAACGTAACGCGGTTGAAGTCCTTCCATATCAGCAGTAGAATCGTGAAGAGAATTGTACCGAAAACGTTGAACATAAGATGGATGAGAGCTGCACGTTTTGCATTGGTATTTGCTCCTATGGAAGATAGCAATGCCGTAATACATGTACCTATATTTGTACCGAGTATGAGAAACAGTACGCTGTTGCCGCCGTCACCTATCTGAACATTACCCACGGATACGAGTGCAACTATGATTGACGTTACTGCCGACGAGGACTGCACGAGCGCCGTAAAAGCCAAACCGATAATGATCAGAAGAAACGGGTTTGATATGGCTTTTAAAGCATCCTGGAACCACAATGCGTCTCTGAAAATATTCATTGATGTGCTCATAACGTCAAGAGCAACGAATACTAATCCGAGACCGCCGATGATCATACCCAGAGTTTTGAGTTTTTCATTTTTGCAAAGCATATCCATAAATATGCCTATTGCGGCAAGGGGGAGTAAGAATACCGCGAAATCAAAAGCGCTGAGCGCTGCTATCTGGGCGGTTATCGTAGTGCCTATGTTTGCACCCATGATAATAGCGGTTGCCATAGTCAGGGACATAACGCCGGCGTTTACAAAACCCACTGTCATGACTGTCGTTGCGGAGGAGGATTGAATTACCGTGGTTGTAACAATACCGATACCCAGACCGGCAAGCTTACCGGTCTTTGATGTTTTGCTGAACCAGCTTCTGAGTCTGTCGTTAGCAAGTTTCTCTATGGATTCCGATAAGACCTTAAAGCCATATAACAGAACGCCTAATCCTCCGAGTAATCCCATTATTGCGACTACATAATCAAAAGTCGATGCGGATGCTTCCGCTGCCGTTACAACATACGTCCCCATGTAAGTCTCCTTTTTCTTTTGAGTGTATTCCGATTGGCTGAAAACAAGAGTTCTCTGAATAATATTGTAAACTATTTTGAATATAAAATCAACGGATTTTTGACAGCTTGGCGAAATAGTTGATGCCGGCAAGCTTTAAAAACTTAAAAAACAGTATAAATAATGGCATATTGTTCATTATTTCTGGTAACACAATCAAAGGAGGACAATATGTCATTTAATCCGTTTAACGAGAAAAGCGAAAAAACCATTGCATTTGAAAACTGGAAACAGTTATATCCCAAAGCATACGATAAAAATGCAACGGATCCTAAAACAAAAATGCGTATTATTCTTATGAATGGTACTGAATTTGAGGCGCAGTGGTTTTTGCATAACATGGCGCGACATACCGCAGATAATGATTTGAGAAGAGAGCTTGCCGTGATTCGCAGACAGGAACAGCAGGAGCAGAAAAAGCTGTCGTATTTGAAGCCCAAAGAAGAAAGTATACTTGAAACTACGATTGCTTACGAGCAGCTTGCTGTGGAACTTACGGCACTGATGGCGCGCTGCGAAAAGGATCCTACAGTGAAAAAAGCGTTGGATTTTGCGCTTCTTGAAGATTTTGATCACCTGTACAGATATGCGGATCTTCTGGAAATGGATTACGGAATCCATGCAGAGACTCTTGTAGGCAGAAAGACGGAAATAATGCCGGGCAGACCGACGGTGTCGGAGCATCGTTTTCCGGTAGATGACATTAAAAAACCGCTGATGAAGAACTCACCGCTTTTAAGTAAGTTGCATTCTATGATAATAACGGCAGCCGAACAGCAAACGATGAATTTCTATATGAATTGCGGAACGTTCTATGATATAAGCGAGCTTGGAAGGAAATTGTTCCTTGAAATCGGCATGATAGAAGAGCAGCATGTTTCGCTATATGAATCACTACAGGAAGCTGAAAGCACGTGGCTGGAATGCCTTCTTATGCATGAATATACGGAATGCTACCTTTATTACTCTATGTTGTCGGATGAAAGTGATGAACGGATCAAAAATATCTGGTCAGAACACTTGCTCCGAGAAATAGGACATTTGCATACGGCAGTGCGTCTACTTGAAAAATATGAAAACAAACACTGGTCTGAAGTTATACCTGACGGCACTTTCCCTGAGCTTATTTCATTTTCAGAGGCTGAAGTGGGGAATATGGAATATATCCGCAAGGTACTGAAAAATACCGTCAATCTTACCGCTGCAGGAGAAAATTATGCGGATGTGTCGTCCGTACCCAACGATTCTGAATTTTTTAAGTATAACCGCAAAGTAAACGGCGCCGTAAATAATGTTGCCAGTCATAAGGTTATAGACAGGTATATTGCCGAAGCGGGTGAAGATTATCGGTTTCAGGTAAGTGCGCATCCTGTGCCTCCGCTTCGGGACAGAACATCTGACAACACGGAACTGGGAAGGAGCAAATCCACGGAATGTGGTGAAAGCCAAGGCAAAAAACAGAAATAAAAGATTAAGAACAGATTGGAAATTAAAGACTGAGCATACCTGCTCTTGATTTTTATTATTATTGGTGTTATAATTTAAGTCAATAATCAGAAAGGATGTGAATAGAATGTTGGCATTGATTTGTTCTGAAGCCGCAGACGGGGCAGAGAATACTACCACCGGATGGTCTGAATTTATTTCAGATTTATTCACCGATGAATGGTGGGTATTTCTTGTGACTCTCGGTATTGTATTGTTAGGTATGATTATCATAAAAATACTTACTAAGGGTAAAGTATTCAAAATACGTACAATATTGAAAGTCGCCATAAATTGTATAATCGCCTTTATACTGCTGTTTATGATAAATACGATAGGTTCGATATTCGGATTCGTATTGATCCCCAAGTGGTACTCATGGCTTCTTATCGGTATATTCGGAATACTTGCTGTGATATTCTTATTCGTATCGTACTTTGTATGGCCCGGACTGTTTGTTTCCGAATCCTAATGAGTCTGTTGGTTTAATCATTAAAAAAGTGGAGTTCCCGCAGGAGCTCCACTTTCATTTTATTAATCAATGAATGATCGACCGTATTCTGATATTCCTACCAAAATCAATCAGATTTCTTTTTTATCCTTTTGGCTTTTGCCGTAAGTTCATCAATATCGACTCGATAAACATATGTTCTTGACAACGAACGCTGTATCGATATATCAAAAGCAGGCATATTGTCCGGGCAGTATTTTTCACATAACAGCTTTAAGGCTGAAATTTTTTCTTCATCCGAAGTAATCCGATAGATTTTACCGAATGCCATAGCACTTTCAAAAGCGGTAGTAAAAGCATTTTTTTGCGCTTGAACGTCACCGACAAAAACCATACATACATTTGTACCGTCTTTTAAAAGTTCCACTTTTTTACCGGCGGCAGCGCTGTGAAAAAATACACTCGTGCCATTTCTGCATACGGACAAAGGAACGGAGTACGGTTCGTTCCCGTTACATACGGAAAGAACTGAATATTCGCATTTATCGATTATCTTAAGCCCTTCCTCGTAGCTGATTTCTCTGTCTTTTCTTCTCATAAATAGATATTATCATAAAGAAGAGCGCGTGTCAAGTATGTAACGGAAGGGGCGCTGTTTTGCGTCCCTTCTTTGAAGTCATCGTTCTCCGTTGCAATTACAGTTCACAAGAGAACTACGCAACATGGCATATTCGATAATGCCCAGAAGCACTGCAACTCCTGCGAACACATATAAAGTTATGGAAAACGGGTCGGTATTGTCGCCGCTGATTCTTGTTATGATAAAGCCCAGCGCGATCATAACCATTGCCGTGCGTAAAAACGAGAGCATAATGCCCATCGCAGTTACTTCGGCGTTCTTTGTTTCGATTCTATTACAGCCTAACAGATCCATATGCGTATTTTTCCCGATTAAATATTAATATATGCATATCTTGATAATTGGCAAAAACCGACAATTTCCAACACAGCTCAGCATATCTTAAAAGCGGAGGCTAAATAATGGTATTTGAAAGTTTTCTTGCATTCCTGGGAAAAGTTTTTTGTTTTTCGGCTTATATAAAAAATAACAGTTCTTTCCCCGGCCCGCTCAGCGAAGAAGAGGAAAAGGAGTATCTTAAAAAAAGTGCGGAAGGAGATGAACATGCACGTGAAATGCTGATAAAGCATAATCTAAGGCTTGTTGCGCATGTCGTTAAAAAATACACTGGAGCAGGCGAAGCCGACGACCTGATCTCTGTCGGCAGCATTGGTCTCATTAAAGGTATTCAGACATATAAAGACGGTAAAGGCAGCAGATTGGCAACTTATGCCGCACGTTGCGTGGAAAATGAAATATTGATGTATATACGCGCCAATAAAAAACATAAATGTAATGTATCGCTTTCGGAATCTGTCGGATCGGATAAGGAAGGAAATGATATCACTCTTATAGACGTGTTGTCGGTCCCGGCTGAAACGGTTATCGAAGAAGTGGAAAATAAAGTGTTGATGGAAAAGGTACGCAAGTGTGTATCCGAGCTTCCGACGCGTGAAAGAATAATAATAACTCTTCGTTACGGATTGAACGGAGCGTTACCATATACACAGCTTCAGGTTGCTGAAAAATTAAAAATATCACGTTCGTATGTATCACGGATAGAAAAAAAGGTACTTGCGAAAATAGCAGAAAAAATTAGGTAAAAATTAAAAAAAATGAAAATTAAAATAATTTAATGTTTTCAATCATTTGCCAACGATTATTACATATGGTATAATTTTCGGGAATATTTCAAAGGATGAAATAATATTTATTATGTGGATTTTATATCTTATAGTATTGCTTGCATATTTTGGCGTTATGATATTCATCGGCGTCAAAACGAGAGCAAGCGCAAGATCGGTACAAGGATTTGTCCTTGGCGGCAGATCGGTAGGGCCGTGGCTTTCGGCTTTTGCATATGGAACCTCATATTTTTCCGCAGTTATATTTATCGGATATGCAGGACAGTTCGGATGGAATTACGGTATAGCCGCTACTTGGATAGGTATAGGCAATGCAATAATCGGATCATTACTTGCATGGGCAGCACTTGGCAGACGCACACGTATAATGACGCGTCAGCTTGATTCTGCCACCATGCCGGATTATTTCGGCAAAAGATTCAGCGATAATAAACTGAAGATTGCTGCTTCGATAATAGTATTTGTATTTTTGATTCCGTACACAGCATCTTTGTACAAAGGTCTTGGCAGCCTTTTTAACGCGGCTTTTGGCATTCCTTATTTCGTTTGTATAATAGTAATGGCAGTCGTAACCGCTGTTTATGTACTTATCGGCGGTTATATGGCAACTGTCTGGAACGATTTTGTACAGGGAATAATAATGCTTGTGGGTATTGTTGTTGTAATTGCAGCAGTGCTTTTGAATAACGGTGGATTCAGCGAAGCGATCAACGATCTGTCGCAGATTTCCGCTAACGGACAGGAGGGGGCATACACTTCATTCTTCGGTCCTGATCTATACGGCTTGCTAATGGTCATAATTTTGACAAGCCTGGGTACCTGGGGGTTGCCTCAGATGGTACAGAAGTTTTATTCGGTAAAAACGGATGGAGGCATTCGTAAAGGCATGATCATAAGCACCGTCTTTGCTTTGATCGTTGCCGGCGGCTGCTATTTTCTCGGAGGGTTCGGCAGACTTGTTGACAGTTCTTCGATCACTAATGAATCGGGCGGCATACGTTACGATGAAATAGTTCCGCAAATGATAAAGGCGCTCGATCAACCCGCTATAATGGCGCTTGTGCTTGTGCTTGTAGTTGCAGCGTCTATGAGTACGCTTTCCTCTTTGGTTATGAGCTCTAGCAGCACGATCACCCTTGATCTGATTAGAGGCGGAATTAAAAAAGATCTGTCGCATAAGAGCCAGATGCTGCTTATAAGAATATTCGTTGCCGTATTTATAGTGATCAGCGCGGTTATTGCTATAGTTTACAATGAACTTGGTCTGGCGTTTATTGCTCAGATGATGGGAGTAAGCTGGGGTGCTCTTGCAGGTGCGTTCCTTGCGCCTTATCTGTACAGTTTGTACTGGAAACGCACGACAAAAGCGAGTTGCTATGCATGTTTTGTATTCGGAGTAGTAATAAGCATAGCCGCACTTATCATTTCTTTGAATGCAGGTAATTTACCAGAAGCTTTTAAAGAGTCGTTTATCTACAAATATTTTTTCTCATCATCAATATACGTTGGCAGCTGGACAATGATAATAGGATTTGCAATAGTTCCGATAGTTTCGTTGTTCACAAAGAAACCGGATAGCAAAATAATCGAAGAGTTGTTTGCTCCTTATGCAGTGCTTACTCAGGAAACCGAAAGGCTTTCTGATGCTTTTCTTGCAGGACGCGGTCACATCAGTATCATCGGAACGGAAACATCCGAAATGGCGGTAAATGAAGGTGATGCGACAGACAATAAGGAAAATTAAGTATATCTCGTTGAGATAAAAAATGACGTTACAAAATTTGCGACGTCATTTTTTCAGCGGATTATTAAGTATCTTGATATCTTAGATATTGCCGATTTATCATGATTTATATCTCTGGCATTGGCTTTACGGTTATTTCTGATATAATTTATAATTTTTTTATGGGGGAATGATGAAAAAATTTGTTTTGACAATAATTTCAGCATTATTGTTAGCCTTAATGACTTTAAGCCTTTGTGGATGTTTTATTCTGCCCAAGTATAGCGATCCGAAAAGTATAGAAATAGCTGATGAAATATATGTAAACGGGTTTTACGATAATTTATGGGTGGACGGTATTACTGTTGCCGAAGAAACTCCTCCTGATATGGAAACGGAATATCATTATTGGTGGAAAGTTGATAATGCTCCGTTTGACATGTATTGTGCTCAGAACAAAGAAAAATTATACTGGAACCCTTCAATATATTGTAAAAAAAGTGAATATGAAAAGGTAAAAGCGTACTATGCCTCGCCGGAAAACTATGATTATTTTATAGGCACATACCTGAAAGACGAAAATCACATAAAGCTTGATGAGCAGTATGAAGAATACGCTGAAAAAGCTATTGAATTTATCATAGCGTTGGACAGTACTTTTGGCGTAGGCGGAATATTTGATCCGTTTGAAGACAGAAAAATAACCGTAGATGTTGAATTCCTGGACTGGGATAGAGTAACCATTTACCGCATAAGTAAAGACGGTTTCTTTACCACTCTTCATATGGAGTTGGCTATATATAACGGAACATTATACCGCCATGTCTCTTCTGATGATAGCAAAAAACAAACTGTATTTTATTGTTTTGATGATGATGTCAGCCGCCATATGGTGGATGCATTTCTGAGTTATGAGATTATCTGACGGAATCAGTGAGTATATCAGGAGATATATTTAATAATAATTACCGGATATTACGGTAACGATTTGAAATGACAAAAAGCTGCTTTGATGAAATGCACCCCAAAAGTTAGACAAACTTTTGGAGGTGCATTTTATATGGCAAAGAAAGGACAAATATTCAAAAAA
>CALVTM010000023.1 GCA_944362615.1 uncultured Clostridia bacterium | reverse complement strand
TGAGCCCGGTACAGTACCGAACTCATTCACAAGCTATTTAGTTATTTTATTGTCCAACTTTTGGGGTCCATAGCATGAATACGGGCGGCTTTTTATATGCGCCATAAAACAGTATCTTTCAATGAATTGTGCGTTGAATTAAAACTATAGAAATTTTTAAAAAAGTATTAACAATTGCATAAAATTATGTTATACTAATAGAAAATCACACATATAGGGGAAAATCATGCTTAAAAAACGTACTGTTATCGCACTTTCTGCTATTGTAATAATATTTATTATTATAAGCTTATTACTTACTTCATGTTGCGATACTTCAATTAACGGTAAATCCGCATATGATATTGCCGTGGAAAACGGATACAGCGGTTCTGAAACAGAATGGATACAATCACTCATTGGAAAGGACGGCGAACCCGGAAAGTCGGCATATGAAATCGCCGTTGAAAAGGGATATACCGGCAGTGAGGATGAGTGGTTGTTGTCACTTATAGGCCAACATGGACAAGATGGCAAAAACGGTAAATCTGCTTATGATCTCGCAGTGGAAAACGGATATGACGGTACGCTTACTGAGTGGCTAACTTCACTCATAGGAAAAAGCGGTGAAAAGGGCGATCGCGGCGCAACCGGAACAGGCATATCAGAAATATATGTAAACGAAAAAGGCGAGCTGATCATAACATTAACTGATAACACCGTGCATAACGTTGGTAAAATCGTAGGCGAAGACGGGCAAAATGGAATTAACGGAGCAGACGGTCAGAACGGTAAGGATGGTGAAGACGGGAAAGATGGGACCAACGGTATCGATGGTCAGGACGGGAAAGATGGCAGGGGCATTTACGATATAAGTTTAAATAATGCCGGTGAACTGATCATAACGCTTTCAGATAATACCGTATATAATCTCGGAACAATAACCGGCGCAGACGGGAAAGACGGAACGGATGGTAAGGATGGTGAAAATGGTAAAGATGGAACTAATGGTATCGACGGTCAGGACGGAAAAGATGGCAGAGGCATTTATGATATAAATTTAAATAATGCCGGTGAACTGATCATAACGCTTTCAGATAATACCGTATATAATCTCGGAACAATAACCGGCGCAGACGGGAAAGACGGAACGGATGGTAAGGATGGTGAAAATGGTAAAGATGGAACTAATGGTATCGACGGTCAGGACGGAAAAGATGGCAGAGGCATTTATGATATAAATTTAAATAATGCCGGTGAACTGATCATAACGCTTTCAGATAATACCGTATATAATCTCGGAACAATAACCGGCGCAGACGGGAAAGACGGAACGGATGGTAAAGACGGTGAGAACGGCAAAGATGGTACCAATGGCGTTGACGGAAAAGATGGCAGGGGCATAGAAAAAGTTGATTTAGTGGATGAAACCCTGATTATTTATTATACTGACGGCAGTGTACAGAACGTAGAGACTGTAATCGGAACTCCTGCCGCCAGCGATGAATATACCGTCGCATTCGTAGCCGATGGAAAAATAGTCAGTATTGAAAACTATAGCTCTGCGGATTCAGACATAAACGTACCGAATGTTCCTGAAAAGGATGGATACATAGGCAGATGGGAGAATTATACATTAGCAGTCGGAGACCTGACTGTAAATGCAATATATACTCCCGATGTTTACGAGCTTGACGTATCGATGATAGGTAACTATGGTAAAATTAACGGTGCCGGAAATTATTACTTTGGTGAAACTGTCAGTATTTCGGTTGAAGTATATCCGGGTTATGAGTTCATCGGTTGGTATGAAAATGATGTTCTTATATCGGATAAAGTTAATTATAGTTTTACAATGCCTGATAATGATATTTCTTATACGGCAAAATTTACTTTACAGAAAGAATTACTGCCATTTGAGTTTACAATCTCCGAAAGTGGCTGTACTATAACCGGCGTAACGAATTCAATGGCGACGGAGTTAATTATACCGGATTACGTAATAAGGGTGGATGATGGCGCGTTATCTGAGTGCAAGGAACTAACGTCTCTTACTTTACCGTTTGGGGATAAACCGATATGGATGTATTTTTCAGACACAGCTGTAAGTGTACCGTCAACTCTTAAAGAGCTTACCTTCAGTGAAGGAGTGACGGAAATTTGTGCATCGGCATTGGAAGGGTGCAATGCCCTAACGGATATATTTTTGCCTTCAACCATAACTGAGATAGGCAATAATGTATTTGAATCATGTGCTGACGCGAAATTACATATCAGTAATCTTGAAACCTGGTGTTCGGTGAATTCAGAGAGTCAAATCTATCCGATTAGTGAAATAGTTCTTGACGGCAATATTTTAACGGATATAATCATACCTGACGGAGTTGCCCGTATCGGTGTCAATACGTTCGCCTCATATATGAATGCTACAAAAGTAGTTATACCCGAAAGCGTACTTTTGATAGGGGCAAATGCGTTTAATGGTAATGGTAACTTAAATTATATAGAAATTGATAACGGTGTAATAATGATAGGGAATTTTGCGTTCTCTTCATGCGGCAGTATCGAAAATGTTGTACTGCCAGATAGCGTTACCACATTGGGGAACTCAGTATTCAGTGGAAGTAAATTGCAAAGTATCGTTCTTTCTGAGGGAATGGACAGTATAGCGTGGGGTACTTTTAATTATTGTTCCGACCTGAAGCAGATTGTTATTCCTGACAGTATAACTTATGTATCGGAAAATGCGTTCAATTATTGTAATGCGTTAAGCAAAGTATATTATGAAGGGTCTCAGACTGATTGGGATAACATAACAATCGATGAAAACAACGGTGGTCTGATCAACGCCGTAAAATATTATTACAGTGAAAACGAGCCGCTCGAAGCAGGTAATTATTGGCACTATGCCGAAGACGGTATCACTCCTGTTGAGTGGTAACGGAAGTTTATTCAAAAAAGAACAAAAATGACCCGCATTGATATTTAGCGGGTCATTTTTTGTTAAAGATTTTTTAGCGGCGTCATTAAAGCCGTATAAAAAAACGAATGAGAATGACCTGTAAGCCGAATTCTGTCTGGGACGGCTATCTGTCTCGACCGTACGTTACCGTACGGTTCTAGCGATGTGGGAGAGACGGCGGACAACCTATTCTCTCGATCTTGCACCGGATGGGGTTTACATAGCGTCTCTCGTTACCGGGAGACCGTGTGAGCTCTTACCTCACCGTTCCACCCTTACCGCGCAAAGCACGGCGGTTTATTTCTGTTGCACTTTCCTTGGAGTCGCCTCCACCGGTAGTTAGCCGGCATCCTGTCCTGTGGTGTTCGGACTTTCCTCGGCAATGCCGCAGCCGTCCGGTCATCTCGTAGCTATTATATAACTTTTTAAATATAAAAATCAAGCAAATTTTCCGGAATTACCGTTATTGTATTGTGCTTATCGTCAATAATTATTCCGTGCTATATTCTATTCTTATTGTTATCGTACTTATATTAATTGCGGCCGTGATTACTGCGATATATCTTGCATCATATGTATTGCCGGATATGGGATTTAAACTGCCCGAAAAGCTTACTGAAAAAGAAGTGCATGCGCGAATACGTTCGTTAAGTGGCGCAGATGAAAGAGGAAGCGCAAACAGAGACCTTATACTTGCGGAAAAGTATTGTAAATGCGCTTATACCATAGTAATCGAAAAAAATAAGTCGGGTAAAATTTTATCTGATTTTGAAAGGATTTTTGCCGAAAATTATTTATTGTATTTAAGCGCAGTTGCCGAAATTCGCCCGGCATTAAAATCGATTTACCGGCTTCCACAAAGGCGAGAGGGGGGAATACTTGCTTTTGCGGATGTTGTAGCAAGCGGTCTCGGACTGATTTCGGATCGATCGGCAGTGGCCGCTTGCGTAGGGATTCTATCGTCAAAACATCGGCTGACATGGGAAGAGATCGTGGCGTTAAAGCCTGCATTTCGTCTGGCTCTCATCAAACAGCTTGCAGTGTATGCGTCAAAAATAGTTTTTCGCGATAAAATGAGAGTACGCGCCGTGACTGATTCGCGTAAAGGAAAACCATCTGCAGAATATTGTTCAAACGCCTCATATGTAAGAGTATATTCTGAAATATGTTCATCAAGTACTGCGAATGAACTTTCTGCCGCTTACGGAATGGACGTATACGCAGCGTCATCAATAGATGATAATATGTTGGCTGAATATTCGGCAGGAATCACAATGCTTTTTGATGAGTTGCGTAAGAATATTTTTACGGATAAATTTTTTATTTCGCTTTCGCCGGCAGCCGAGGTATATTATACTCGCGACTGCGGTTTTGAAAATCTCAGCGAGCGCACCCAAAAGGAATTTCTTGTTCTTAACTCTAAAATAGCCGCAAAGAAAAAAATTGACGAAGTGGAAGCTGCGGAAATGATATGCGATTGTGCCAAAATGACCGGCAGTGACATATCCGAATATCTGATGCCCAAATATTCACGTGATAGATTAACTGCCCGAATACTTATATCGGTGACATGTGCGGCGATTTTCAGTATAATTACCGCTTTGATCAACGTAAGTGTAGGGAGCATTATTTGTTCGGTTTTATTATTCCCGATAATATTTTTGTCTGTAAATACGTTATATCTGTATATTGCCGGCAGAATACTTCCGTCTCCGCCTGTGCCTGAATTGGCTGAAGATAAATTTTCCATGCCTCATACGGCAATAGTTATATGTGTTGCGGTAAAAAATAAAATCACGTTGATTGAAGCTTACAGGCACCTGATGACTATGGCGTGCGCTGCCAGAAACGCTGCTTTTTCTTATGGATTAATCGTTGACTGTATCGGAAAGGATTATACTTCAGAGCAAGCCGAAAAAGATGTACGAGAAATTTTAAAGCACGAACGCACGTTCATATTTTTGCGTAAAAAACCAGTTGATCGCAAAAGGGGAGCAATTTGTGACTTCAATTCCGTACTTCTCGGCGGCAAGATAGAAAATGTCGTTATCTCAGGTACTCTGCCGGAATGTAAATATGTGATAACACTGGATTCAGATACAGCTCTTGTCGATGCCGACAGACTTGTTGCCATAATGGAACATCCGTATAACGCTAAATTTGCCGTTATGGCGTTGAATATGCGGTCTTATTTAAGCAAGCTTACGACCCCTTTTTCTCGTCTTATGTGCGGTAACGCCGGCGTATCGCATTACGACTGTAATTCAGATGCTTTGCGAAAATTACACGGATATACATGTTACACAGGCAAGGGGATTTACCGAGTTCAGAAGTTTTCAGAACTGACGGGAACAGCTTTACCAAAAGGCAGAATACTTAGCCATGATTTCATTGAGGGCGAACTGGCAGGATGCGGGTGGTCAGGCGTATCTGCTCTTGAGGAATATCCGCATACATCTGCCGCGTATTATTCCCGTGCCGAAAGATGGATGAGGGGAGATATACAGAATATTCCGTATCTGCGTAGAAATTCCCCGGATATGTTCGGCAATTCGCGCAGAAGAAAAATATCTCCCGTTGCACTGTTTTTGGCTGTAGATAATTTACTTCGGATATTACATCCTCAATTATCCGTTTGTATAATCATTATGTCGCTGATACTTAGAATGCCGGCGTTTGCATTATTTGCAATAACACCTGAAATACTTATGACTGCGCTTTCATTGTCGGCAATGTTTGTAAATACCAAAGAAGCGTTGCGCGGTGCGGCACAGGCGCTTGTGACTATAGCTTACTTACCGCATACTGCTTTCGTAAGTATGAAAGCGACAATTATTGCGGTTATCCGATTGATCACTGGAAAAAATTTACTTGAGTGGACGACGTATTCGCCGATAAAAGTTAAGCGTCCTTTGATGCTTTCGTCATTGGTCGTCGGTATTTTGTGTGCCGTTCTATTTGCACTGCGCCCTGATGTAATTTCACTTATTTTCGCCTTGATATTCTTATCGGCATTACCTGCTGATCTTCTGCTTTCCGTAGAAGATAAAGCTAAAGCCATTGATAAAAACAGCGCCTTGTATTGGCGGAATATTTCCGTGAAAACATGGAAGTATTTTGAACATGCCCTGATAACCGCTGATTACCTGCCGCCGGATAATTATTCGGAAAATTGCGGCTGGGCGATGCGTACTTCGCCGACCGATATAGGAATGACACTTTCTGCTGCTATATGTGCTGCAGATATGTCCGTTATAACGGAATGTGAACGGGACAGGGTGATAGGTAAAGTGCTGAAACGTCTGACGGAACTAAAGAAGTACAGAGGGTGTCCATATAATTGGTATGATACTCGCGGCAATGTTCTTAAACCGGCTTACGTTTCGTCCGTTGATTGCGGCAATCTTATTGCTGCCCTGGTGCATGTAATGTCCGTAGGCGGAGAAAATGCATCTGTAGCGGAAAGGCTCATAGACGCAATGGATCTGAGTTTTTTAAAAGATAAAAACGCTGTACGTATAGGGTATAATACAGAAAGCAACGAGGCAGATAAGGGCAGGTATGATTTACTTGCATCAGAAAGCACATTGACATATCTGATGATGTACGCTTGCGGTAAAGCTCAGAAAGACGGGTATTATGAGCTTTCCAGAATGTGTCTGAAGGGAAAGCACTCTGCGCTCGCTTCATGGACTGGCGGGGTGTTTGAGTAT
Organism: uncultured Clostridia bacterium; assembly: GCA_944362615.1. Lineage (GTDB taxonomy): Bacteria > Bacillota > Clostridia > Christensenellales > Pumilibacteraceae > Protoclostridium. Next base: position 37,979 of record CALVTM010000023.1, on the reverse strand, counting down.
ATGCTTCCGCTGATTTATCTGCCTGCGCCCAAAGGCTCGTTACTCGCTCGGAGTGCAGAAGGTGCGGCCGCCGAACATGCGGACTATGCATCAAGAAGATCATCACCCGTATGCGGCGCCAGTGAATCATTATATGGTGAAAAATATGCAAACGGTGACAATAAATACATGGCATTCGGCGCACCTTCAATCGCCTTGGCGCCCTACTCGGGAAAAGACGTGTTTGCACCTTATGCGGCGGTAATGTTAACGGCAGTCGGGAGTGCTTATGCTAATCCTGATGGGTTAGATGAGTTTCTAAGTGAAATAGGATTATATGATTCGATAGACATGACAACAAACACTGTTCAACGCGCGTGCATGACTCATCATCAGGGAATGATCATGCTTTCCGTATGTAATATGCTGGCACCGGGTAGCACGAAAAATAGAATGAATATGCACCCCGGAGTAAGGGCGGCATGTCTTCTTATGGAAGAGGAACCATCATCACTGAAAGGTGCTGTAAAACAAAGAAAAGCCAGGCTGAAAGACCGTGAGCAAGAGTTTGTCCGTGTCCCAGAGAGAAATAGAATGCCTGATATCGACATGCTAACCGACGGCAATTACAGGCTTATTATCAATGAGCACGGAAGAAACGCTCAGCTGTGCGGCGGAATATATCTCTCCCGATTTGACGATATGCAAGGTCTTACACTGCATGCTTTGATAGGGAAAAAACCGGAAAGAGAGATCACGGTGGACTCCGAGTGTATTCGTGAATATGGATCCTCGCGGTTTCTGTCAGAATATTTCGGAATTTTTTTCGAAACAGAAGCGACTGTACTTGCAGGTAAAAATGCGGAAATCAGACGAATCAAGTGCAAAAATACTACCAATAACGCAGCTATTATGTCTGTCATAGCTCGTATTATACCTGGTATAACATACAGGGAGACGGATCTTGCTCATAAGACGTTCTCACGTATGTTTATACAGACTGCAAAAAACGATAAATTTGACTACGCGTATGCGCGCAGAAGGGATACTGACGAATCAGTCGGCTTATACTGCTCATTACCAGCTTCTTATTGCGGAGACGAGAGATGTGCTCGTAGCGGAAAATCACCGTCTTTCGGTATGACTACGGAAGGGTTTTTATCCGCCAGAACAGAGTTTGTACTTGCGCCCGGAGAAGAAAAAACTATTGATTTTATTCTGGCATGCGGTAACAAAGATGCGCTGGATGAAATGGGAATGCTGTGTAAGGATCGCGGTGCTGTCGAGTATATGTTACTATACGGCAGAGAGATCGCTCACAAAAACAGAATACCTGCGATATATCGCGAAGTTGCTTCCGAGCTTATATTCGGAGGTAAAGTCTGCGGTGCGCCAAAGCAATTGACATTGGTCGTCTCGGAAAATACTTTAAGTTATGCGGTCAGCGCAGTAAGATATCTTGGCGAAGCGGCAAGATACGGAGCAGTATGCAGTATCACCATACTTAATCGTATTCCCGCGTCTTATTCTTCTAACGCGTTAACTGAACTTATGGATGCTGTTGCCGGTTCCGGAGGCATATGCAGAATTTGCGATATTTCGTCCGGAATGACAGATGAAGCGGCACAGGTCTTAGCTGCCGGTACGGACGTAAGGGCAATAAGAAATAAAGTGCTTTTGCCTTTTCATGCCATATCTCCGCTGGAGTGTAAAAGAAAAGCGTTGCCGGTCAGACGCATGGAGACCGAACTCGGGATAGGCGGGTTTTGTCACGATTGCGGTTATTTTATCGACGCGGCAACCCCGTCACCATGGTATAACGTTATGAGCGACGGTACGATCGGTTGTCTGACTTCAGATAACGGCGAATTTACGTTTGCGTCAAATGCGAGAGAAAATAAATTTACGCGACACTCCTGCGATGAACTCAACGACATTCCCGGTGACGGGGTAGCGTTTGCGGAAGGTGATCTGCTGTGGAGTACCTCACGCACGGCTATATCTGCTAATTGCGCATACACAACATATCACGGTTTCGGATACAGTGAATATAAGTGTGGATGCAATGAGCTGGAAATAACCCGCCGTGTATTTATAGAAAGCGGGATCAAATATTCTGTCATTGATATCGACAACAGATCAAACCGTTTAAGATCGCTTGATATTATGTATTTTGCAGAACTGGTAATGGGAGACATAAAGCAGCGTACGGCAGGAGGAATAAAAGGGGGCGAATATAACGGGGGCATTTATGCCGTATGCGGAGAGCTATCCCTTTACTTGACCGCAAGCATACCAGCCGAAAGTGTATCTCATTACGCAGAGAGTTACAGAGATACGGCAGGCAGAATCAGAACATGTTCACGACTTGGTAATAACGGAATTACGCCTGCATTGGCATATGCATGCAAACTGAAAATACCTTCAGAAAAAACTGTGCGAATTACTTTTGCTTTGTCCGGCAGACCTATATTAATAACAGACTCTAAAGCGGAAAATGCTTTTGTTAGAGTGCTTTCAAAATTCAAACATATAAGCCTTGCAGAAAGCGATGAGATACCATTCAGGTACTATTTGAAGTGGTTACATTATCAGACATATATTGCTCGGTTCACTGCTAAATGCGGATTTCAGCAACCGGGCGGAGCAACCGGTTTTCGCGATGCGCTCCAGGATGCTTCAGCGTTGCTCGGAACACATGCGGTAGAAGTGCGGAAATTCATCATCAGATGCGCGGGTCATCAGTTTGAAGCGGGGGACGTTATGCACTGGTGGCACGAACCTGCGACCGGCGTACGGACGCACATTTGTGACGATAAATTATTTTTGCCAGTTGCCGTTGCCGATTACGTGGAATATACCGGTGACAGCAGTTTACTTGATGAATTTGCGCCGTATCTGGAGAACACGCCTATACCTAACGGTCAGCAATCAGTGTACGGCCCCATGACGGAGAGCTCAATTATCGGAACGATTAGGGAGCATGTCATGCGCGCTTTTGATTCGGTAAAGTTATCGTCACGCGGTCTTGTACTGATCGGAAGCGGAGACTGGAACGATGGCATGGACAGGCTGGGGATCGAGGGAAAAGGCGAGAGCGTATGGTGCTCTATGTTTGCATATTATTCTGCCGGCAGATTTATCAGATATGCAAAAGATGAGGACCGGGCTCGGCTTGCAGATTTAAGACGTCGGCTGAGAGAAGGTGTGGCGTCATGTCGTTTATCCGACAGATATATACGCGCGTTTGATGACGACGGAAAACCGATAGGTACTGAAGAATGTGACGAATGCAAAATAGATCTGCTTGTTTCAGCATGGGCGGTGTTGTCGGGAATAGAAAGCGGTGATGACGCGAGACAGATCCTGACTACGGCTTACGGCAAGCTGTACGATCCTGAAAATAAAATAATAAAACTGCTTGATCCGCCGTTTATCGATAAAAGGGTGGGATATATTGCAGAATATCCTGCGGGTGTGCGTGAAAACGGCGGACAGTATACACATGCTGCGGTGTGGTTTATCCGCGCACTTTATGAAGCCGGAATGGATGAACTTGCCGAAAAACTGCTTATTGAGCTGCTGCCGATATCTCACACATCTGATTTAAACGGCGTAGAAAAGTATCTCAAAGAACCGTATGTAATGGCAGGTGATGTATATTCGGGCGCACTCGCAGGGCGGGGCGGCTGGACATGGTACACAGGTGCTGCCGGCTGGATGTACAGAACTATAATAGAATATCATTACGGAATAAGAATATCCGAAGATCGGGTAACATTCCGCCCGCGTATGGTTAAAGGACACGCTGAAATTACCGTAAACAGTCGATGCGGATCATTTACGTTTGATATCATTTCCGAAGGCACGGGAGAAACTTCAATACACATAAACGGAGCAGAATACACATCTGACACATTTAAGATAAGTTCCTTACAAAATAAAAAGATAACAATCCACAGAAGCAAACGCTGAAGCAGGTACGTCCTTCGCTTTAAATCGATGGATAATTTTGTTGACTATACAGATTTTATGTAGTATAATACACGCAAATGGACGACTTGTTCACAATTGCTGCGGGCAATATGATGGCGCCGCTTGCCGAAAGGATGAGACCGCATTCTCTTGCGGAATTTATCGGGCAGAAACATCTTGTGTCCCCCGATTCGCTGCTTGCGCGTGCGATCAGAACTGATAAGCTGGGCAGCTGTATATTTTTCGGACCTCCCGGAACAGGCAAAACAACGCTTGCTTCGATCATTGCTGAATCCACTCACGGCGCATTTGCTAAAATGAATGCGGTATCGTCGGGTGTGGCGGATGCGAAAAAACTGATCGAAGAAGCGCGGGATCGTCTTAAGATGTACGGTAAACGCACATACCTTCTTCTCGACGAGTGTCACAGATGGAATAAAGCTCAGTCTGATTGCGTCCTTTCCGCAATAGAGGACGGAAGTATAATCTTCATAGGTTCTACTACAGAAAATCCTTATGTATCGATGACAAATGCAATAGTGTCCAGATGCAGGGTATTTGAGCTTAAACCGCTAACTGACGATGATATTAAAGAGGGGTTGCTCCGGGCTATATCGGATAAGAAAAACGGTTACGGCAATCTTGAACTGACAGTTACCAACGAGGCTCTTTCGCACTTTGTGTGGGCGGCTAACGGAGATATGCGCAGCGCACTCGGATCTCTTGAACTGGCTGTGTTGTCTACGCCTCCGGATGCTGAAGGACGGATCACTATCGACGGCAACGTGGCTGAACAGTCCGCTCAGAAAAAGTTATTGACTGTAGATGAGACATTGTATTACGACATGCTTTCGGCATTCTGCAAGTCATTGAGAGGAAGCGCTCCTGACGCCGCATTGTACTATGCGTTCAGACTGATTGAAAGCGGTTGCGATCCGATGTTGATTTTTCGCAGACTTATGGCGCATGCAGCGGAAGACGTAGGTCTTGCGAATACAAATGCGCTTGTGGTCGCGGTAAGTGCATGTCAGGCGTACGAGAGGATGGGCGCACCCGAGGGGTATATTCCGCTTACGGAAGCCATAATATGTGTGGCAACTTCGCCAAAGTCCAATTCTGTAGTAATAGCGCGTGACGCGGCAATAAAATGTGTAAAAGAGAGCGGCGACAGTGTGGTGCCGTATCAGCTACGAAATTATCCGGAGCATTCTCCCAATCATGACGGCAGGAAATATATATATCCTCATGACGAGGGAGGGTACGTGAAACAGGAATATATGCCGGATGCGCTTTTAGGCAAAAAGTTTTACTTCCCCAAAGGCGAGGGAGATGAACCGAAAATAGCCGAGTTTATGAAGCGAGTGGAAAATATTATAAACAAGCAAGACAACAAATAACGACAATGGCGTCGCACTTTTTATGCGACGCCATTTTTTACGGCAATTATTGAGGAAAATTATTATTATTGTACAAAACTACTAAAAATAAATAAGTTTATTAAAATAATATTTATGTTCTCATATACATTATGCCATTATTACAATTACATATTATAATGGTTGAACTTTATAGCAGAATAATAAAATTTTAAAAATGTATCGGTCAAGTTTATCGGTTTACTTTTAAAATCGTAAGTTTTATAATATTAAGAACAGAATTTTATATTTTCAGCTGGGGACAGGCGTAAAGCAAATGAAAAAAATAAGCAAAAAAACTCTTATATTTCTTGTCGTTTCCGTATTGATTGCAGCTCTTCTGATAGTGGGCATAGTTTTAACAAACGGCATGGGCAAAGAAAAAGAGAGCATAAACGAAGTAATGAAGGACGCCGTACTTCACGAAGGAGATAAAATAGCAATCGGCAGTCTGGAAGTAAATCCGGGACTTATCTCCAGTTGGGTCGTAGTCGCCTCCATACTTATTTTTGCTGTGATATTCCGCATATTCATATTTCCTCGTTTTAAGAATATACCCGGAAGATTTCAGGCTGCGATAGAGACAGTAGTTGAATATTTCGGCAATCTTGCGGAAAGTTCGAATCATAAGCACTCGGGATTTATAGGCGCGTACATATTCAGCGCGGGCGTATACATTTTTGTAGGAACAATTTTTGAACTTTTCGGCATACCCGTACTTACGATAAAGGGGACCACTGTCAGTTTGCCTGCGCCGCTTTCGGATATCAACGCCGCCATATCCATCGGATGTCTGTCGTATCTTGTTATTCTGTTCGGAGGACTTATACTTAACGGAGTCCGCGGAATGCTTACGGCGCTGAAGGATTTTTCGTTGCCTATATCCATGAGTTTCCGAATATTCGGGGCACTGCTCAGCGGTACGCTCGTAACGGAACTTGTATATTATTATCTGGCGCTCAGTTTTGTGCTTCCTGTATTCGTCGGAGTTATGTTTACGCTGTTGCACGCGATCATACAGGCGTATGTGCTTACGATGCTTACGTCAGTATTTTTCGGAGAGTCTACTGAGAAAAAGGAAAAGATAAAAGAACGCACTTTAGTGAAAAATGCCGATGACAATTCGTCTCCGGCTGTACAATAAAGATAACAATTTTAAGGAGATAATCATTATGGAAAAGAAGGTTGTAAAAACTGCAATGCTGGCAGCAGCGCTCATTGTTTTGGCATGCGTTGCATTAGTACTTGTTATGGGACTGACGACTGCAGACGCAGCAAACAGTTCTGAAGCCTTTTACGGTAACGAAACGGCAGTCGTTTCTTATGAAAATAACGACACTGTTTACGCAGTAGTTTCTTCCGCCGAAGGTACAGATACAGATGAGCAGCCTGCTGCTGAGGAAACTTCCGATAACACTGATGTTGCTAAAGCAATCGGAGCAGGAATAGCTATAGCAATAGCCACCGCGGCTGGCGCAATATCTATGGGCTTGGCAATATGCAAGACAAACGAAAGCATTGCACGTCAGCCTGAGATGGAAGGAAAGCTCAGAAGCAGCATGATGCTTGGTCTGGTTTTCATAGAAACGGTTATGATTTATGCGCTCGTTATGGGTATCCTGATAGTATTCGTACTCTAAGCGCAACGGAGGGACAGCCGTATGCCTTTTAACGAAATACTTACTGCACTGCCGCTCAATATAGACTGGCAGCAGATATTGCTGCATCTTCTGAGCTTTTTGATATTAGCAGTAGGACTTACGTTTCTGATATATCGTCCCGTAAAAAAATTTCTCGATAACCGTAAAAAGCGTTTTGAGGATATGGAGAAGGATATAGCGGAAAGAAAGCAGGCTACTGAAGAAATGCAGTCCGATTATGAGCGGCGTTTAAGCGGAGTGGACGACGAAATCGAATATAAGCGAACAGTCGCCCAGAAAGAAGCTGAAGAAACGGCAAAACGTACTACTGATGCTGCGGACGAACAGGCGGCGGAGATTCTGTCGCGCGCTGTTTCGGGAGCAGAGGCACAAAAACGTAAGGTAATGGACGAGGCAGGCTCTGACATAACCGGTATTGTAGTCGCTGCTACAGAAAAACTGCTTGGAGCATCACAGAGTGAAAGCACTGATGCGGCGTTGTACGACAAATTTTTGTCTGATACAGCTCCGGATGTAAAAGCCGATGATCTCGGTGATGCAGAAAAGCGCAATGCTGAGCTTACTGTGCGTCAGGCGGATATCGAAGCGGAAAGAATAGTACGTGAAGCGCGCGAAAACGCACGGCAGGAAGCAGATAAAATACTTGAAACGGCAAGAAGCGGACTTGCGGATGCTGTCGCGCTTGCTACGGAAAAAATGCTTACTGAATTAAATTCGGTCGGGGACGAAGATATCTACGATAAATTCCTGACTGAAGCAGCACGGAGTGAAAGTAAATGAAAGAAAGCATAAACAACACCAAACTGCACGCTATTTTGCACTATGTCACGCCACCGTCTGACAAACAGAAAAAGGGTATATTGGATTTTCTTGAAAAAAAGTACGGTCCGAGCGAACTTGAACTTGTTACGGATCTTTCTCTCAAGGGCGGTTTCATACTTTACGCCGGCGCTGACGTATACGACTGGAGTGTCAAAGGCAGAGTAGAGCAACTTCGTAAAAGTCTTGAGCTCAGTAACACTGATGCTGACGGAATAATCCCGCTGCTTAAGGAAAAAATCGCTTCATTCACTCTTGAGCGCGCTCATGAAGAGCGAGGCACGGTTATTTCCGTAAGCGATGGCATAGCGGTACTCAGCGGAATGGAAAACGTACAGTATGGAGAGATAGTAGTTTTCGATTCCGGCGTAAAAGGTATGGTGCAGGACCTGCGTAAAGGAGAGGTTGGCTGTATTCTTTTTGATACCGGCAGCGAAGTCGGACAGGGCAGCACGGCTGTGCGTTCGGGCAAAACCGCTGGTATGCCGGTAGGAGATAAATTCCTTGGAAGAGTGGTTAACGCTCTTGGTGAGCCGATAGACGGTCTTGGAACTGTCGAATCAACCGGGTACAATCCGGTCGAAACTCCGGCACCCGGTATCCTCGATCGTCAGCCGGTAAATAAGCCTTTGGAAACCGGTATGATAGCAATCGACTCCATGTTCCCTATAGGCAGAGGACAAAGAGAGCTTATCATCGGTGACAGACAAACCGGAAAGACAACCATTGCAGTTGATACGATACTGAATCAAAAAGGCAAAGGTGTTGCGTGCATTTATGTAGCGATAGGTCAGAAAGCAAGTTCTGTGGTACAGACCGTTGAAGCTCTCAGACGTGCGGGCGCATTGGAATACACTTGTGTAGTTGTTGCCACTGCCTCTGATTCTGCGCCGTTGCAATATATTGCACCGTATGCGGGATGTGCTCTTGCGGAATATTTCATGAACAGCGGTAAAGATGCGCTGATAGTATATGATGACCTTACCAAACACGCTGTAGCATATCGTGCTCTCAGTCTGCTTCTGGGAAGAAGTCCTGGCAGAGAAGCATATCCCGGTGATGTATTTTATCTTCACTCACGTCTTTTGGAACGGTCTGCGCACTTGTCAGACGAAAAGGGCGGCGGCAGCATGACGGCTCTGCCCATAGTCGAAACGCAGGCAGGAGACGTTTCAGCATATATTCCTACTAATATCATTTCAATAACCGACGGGCAGATATTCCTTGAAAGCAATTTATTTTTCTCAGGTCAGAGACCCGCTGTCAATGTAGGACTTTCTGTCTCGCGAGTCGGTGGAGCTGCGCAGTATAAAGCGCTGCGCACCGCATCGGGAACGTTGCGTATTGACCTCGCGCAATACCGTGAAATGGAAATTTTCACCCAGTTTTCAAGCGATCTTGACGATGCTACAAAAGAGCAGCTTATATACGGGCAGGGACTTATGCGGCTTTTACGTCAACCTCAGCACTCTCCCATGAGCCTTTCCGAACAAGTCATAACACTTGTTGCGGCGATGGAAAAAGCATTTGTCAAAATACCGCTTAACGATATAAAGGCAAAGCAACAGGAATTGCTTGATAAATTCAGATCAAGGCATGCCGAAATAATTGAAGAAATCGAAGAAAAGAAAATAATGGACGATGAACTGCGCGCACGTATAGTTGGCGCCATGGAAGAATTCGGTCTGCAGTAACGGAGGATTTATGGCAAGTGCTAAAGAGATCCGCAATCATATACAGAGTATTCGTGATACACGTAAAATAACAAACGCTATGTATATGATATCTTCTGCAAAGTTACGCAAAGTCAAGTGGGAACTTGACCGTACGCGCCCTTATTTTGATGCGCTTAAGACAGAAATAAAACGCGTTTTCCGAAGCGTAACAGATGTTTCGAGCATATATTTCTATCCGGCGGAAGGCGAGCCCAAACTGGAAGGCACGTACGCCTGTCTTGTTATTACAGCAGATAAAGGCATGGCGGGTGCATATAACCATAATGTGATAAAATCGGCGATGGATATGCTTGATCAGCATCCGGATACAAAACTGTATGTCGTCGGAGAAGTAGGCAGACAGTACTTTACTCAAAAGAACATTCCGATAGAACAGTCGTTCCTGTATCCGGCAAAAGATCCTACACTTCGCCGCGCAAGAGAAATAACCGGTTTACTTCTTGAAAAATTTGCAGCGCGGGAATTTCAGAAGATATATATAATTTACACGGACATGAAAAACAGCCTTATGGCTGAACCCGTACAATTCAGATTGTTGCCGTTTCACAGACAGCAATTTGCCACAGATAATTCACCAGCTTCGCCTAATAAATACGAGTTTTCGCCTTCTGTGGAAAAAGTGCTAAACAATATAATACCCGGTTATGTAAGCGGATTTATATATTCCGCTCTGGTTGACAGCTTTTGCAGCGAGCAGAACGCCAGAATGAATGCTATGGATTCGGCAAGTCGTAATGCTGACAAAATGCTTAAAGAGCTCACAATGCACTATAACAGAGTGCGTCAGGCAGCAATTACACAGGAAATCACAGAAATAGCAGCAGGAGAAAAGGCGCAAAGAGCCAGAAAATCAAAGGAGAATCAATCATGAATACAGGCAGGATTACACAGATCTCCGGACCCGTCGTAGATGTGGAGTTCAAAGAGGGTCAGCTCCCTGCAATAAAAGAAGCGCTTACAGTTACGGTTGCAGGAAAAACAAAGCATATGGAAGTTGCTTTCCATGTCGGTCATAATACGGTACGTTGCATAATGTTTGCCGAAACGCAGGGACTTGCAAGGGGCAACGAAGTAGTCGCAACGGACAAAAGTATAACTGTTCCGGTAGGTGAAAAAACACTCGGAAGAATGTTTAACGTACTCGGAGAACCGATCGACGGTATGGGCAAAATAGATGACGACGTAGAGCGAATGAGCATATATCGTAAAGCTCCGGAGTTTTCCGAACAAAGCCCTGTCGTAAACGTTCTTGAAACGGGCATAAAAGTCATAGATCTTTTGGAACCGTATGCTAAAGGCGGCAAAATAGGTTTGTTTGGCGGCGCGGGAGTAGGCAAAACCGTACTTATACAGGAGCTTATACATAACGTAGCTTCCGAACATGGCGGATATTCCATTTTCACCGGCGTAGGTGAGCGCAGCCGCGAGGGCAACGACCTTTGGGCTGAAATGAATGAAAGCGGCGTATCAAACAAGACGGCGCTTGTGTTCGGGCAAATGAACGAAGCTCCCGGCGTCCGTATGAGAGTTGCTCTTACAGGTCTTACCATGGCGGAATATTTCCGTGACCGTGAAAATAAGGACGTATTGCTGTTTATAGACAATATATTCAGATTCGTACAGGCAGGCAGTGAAGTCTCCACGCTGCTCGGACGTATGCCTTCAGCTGTCGGTTATCAGCCCACACTAGCTAACGATATGGGTGAGCTCCAGGAACGCATAACTTCAACGCGCAACGGCTCAATAACTTCGGTACAGGCAGTTTACGTCCCGGCAGATGACCTTACTGACCCGGCGCCCGCGACTACATTCACGCATCTGGACGCTACAACGGTGCTCAGCCGTAAGATCGCTGAGCAGGGCATATATCCGGCAGTGGACCCGCTTGCTTCATCTTCACGCATACTTGAAGCGGATATTGTCGGCAAGGAACACTATGAGGTAGCGCGTAAGGTTCAGGAGATCTTGCAGAAATATTATGATCTTCAGGATATAATAGCAATACTCGGAATGGAAGAGCTTGGTGAAGAGGATAAAGCCATTGTCGCTCGTGCGCGCCGAATACAGCGTTTCCTCTCACAGCCGATGTTTGTTGCTGAAAAATTCACCGGGACAAAAGGTGCGTATGTACCGATAAATGAAACAATCCGCGGTTTTAAGGAGATCATATCCGGCAATATGGATGAATATCCGGAAGCAGCATTTTTCAATGTTGGAACTATAGATGAAGCAGTGGAAAAAGCGCATAAACTCATGTCGCAAGCGGAAAATTCCTAAGGAGCATTTATGAATACTTTCAAACTGCACATTTGGGCGTCTGAAAAGCCGTTTTATGATGGTGATTGTGAATCGCTGGTTATTCCTTCCGTGGACGGAAAATACGGTATAATGGCTCATCACAGTAATGCCGTTACGGCAATAGTTCCCGGAGAGCTTACATACACGATCCCTGGAGGTACAACACAGATCGCTGCAGTCTCTGAAGGCATAGTGAAGATAGAGAATAATGATGTTCTCGTGCTCGTTGAAACTATAGAGCGTCCGGAAGAGATAGACGCAAACAGAGCTAAAGCCGCTGCCGATGCCGCAAGGGAAATTATGATGCAGAAGCTCAGCCGAAGGGAGTATTATACTACCAGGCTTACGCTTGCGCGGGCTATGAGCAGATTGCAGGTCAAGGGTCATTCCGATTCGCATAAGGACTTGTGATTTCTGAAATTACAAAATAAAAACAGCAGGAGCAATCTGACTCCTGCCGTTTTTGCACTATCGCTTAAAAATAATTGATTTTCATACGGAAAAAATATATAATCATAAGTAATGAACGACAAAAAGAAATTTAAACGCAATTTTTGCATAATAGCCCATATCGATCACGGCAAAAGTACTCTTGCGGACAGACTTATAGAAAAAACGCAAACCGTATCTTCCCGTGATATGGAAGATCAGCTGCTTGACTCCATGGATCTTGAGCGTGAACGCGGAATAACGATAAAACTTACTCCCGTGCGGATGTTTTACACTCGAGACGGAGTAGAGTATGAGCTGAACCTTATAGACACGCCTGGGCATGTTGACTTTACTTACGAGGTATCCCGCAGTCTTCGCGCATGCGACGGCGCAGTTCTCGTCGTAGACGCGGCGCAAGGTGTTGAAGCGCAGACGCTCGCGAACGTATATCTTGCAATAGATAATGATCTCGAGATACTTCCGGTCATTAATAAAATCGATCTTCCGAGTGCTCGTCCCGAAGAGGTGAGAAAAGAAATTGAAGATGTTATCGGTATTGACGCATCTGATGCACCTCTTGTAAGCGCAAAAGAAGGAATAGGTATTGAAGAAGTGCTCAATATGATCGTTGATAAGATATCACCGCCGAAAGGCGATGAAGACGCACCGCTAAAATGCCTGATATTCGATTCTTATTACGATAATTATAAAGGTGCAGTGTGCCTTGTTCGCGTAATCGACGGCAAGGTGGCGGCGGGTACAAAAATAAAAATGATGGCTTCGGGCAGAGTTTATGACTGCGTTGAAGTAGGGATATTTAATCCGAAGCCGCTTCCGGTCAATGAATTGATTGCTGGCGATGTAGGATATATAGCTGCAAGCATAAAAGCTATATCCGAGACCGCTCCCGGCGATACTATAACCGACGCAGATCGCCCGTGTGCCGAACCTTGTCCCGGATACAAGGAAGTTCAGCCCGTAGTGTACAGCGGTATATTCCCGGTGGACGGATCGAGATATAACGATCTTAAAGATGCGCTCGAGCGTCTTAAACTGTCAGATGCGGCATTGCATTTTGAACCCGAGGTATCGGCTGCTCTCGGCTTCGGATTCAGATGCGGTTTCCTCGGATTGCTCCACATGGAGATCATTCAGGAAAGACTGGAGAGGGAATATAATCTTGATCTTATAACCACTTCACCCGGCGTTACTTATAAAGTACACCGTACGGACGGAACAGTAGATACAGTAACAAATCCCTGTAATCTTCCTCCTACAACTGAAATAGCGTACATGGAAGAACCGATGGTCAATGCGGAAATTTACACTCCTCCGGCATATATCGGTTCCATAATGGAGCTTTGTCAGGATAAGCGCGGCGTTTTTGAAGATATGCAATATCTTGATGCCAGCCGTGTGCGGATGAAATACAGAATGCCGCTGTCTGAAATAGTTTATGACTTCTTTGACAGACTCAAATCGCGCAGTCGCGGTTATGCAAGCCTGGATTACGAGCTTGCAGATTATGAAAAAAGCGACATGGTAAAACTGGATATTCTTCTTAACGGCGAGATATGTGACGCTTTGTCGATAATAATACACCGGGACAAAGCCCAGTCACGCGGTCGTGCGCTTGCAGAAAAGCTCAAGGAAGTTATACCGCGTCAGTTGTTTGAAATTCCCATTCAGGCCGCTATAGGCGGAAAGATCATAGCCAGAGAGACCGTAAAAGCAATGCGTAAAGATGTGCTTGCAAAATGTTACGGCGGTGACGTAACGCGTAAGAAGAAGCTGCTTGAAAAGCAGAAAGAGGGTAAAAAACGTATGAGACAATTCGGCAGCGTGGAAATACCTTCCGAAGCATTTATGAGCATACTTAAACTGGATAACGACTGATATGGCTGAAATAATAGACATTTCTGCATCTTTACCAGACTGCCGTGTATATCCCGGTGACCCGGTACCGCGCCTTAAAAAGGTTTTGTTTGCAGATAAAGACGGATGTAATCTTACGGAGCTCAGCATGTGTACACACAACGGTACGCATGTTGATGCTCCTTTGCATTTTATAGACGGGGCAGCGGGCGCAGATGAAATACCGCTCGATAAATGCATAGGCGAGTGCGTTGTTACAGAGAATGACGATGCCGAAAAAGCAGCTGAGACCTGCACACGAATTATAATCAAAAACGGAGATATAACCGCACGTCAGGCTGAGCATATAGCCGGACGGGTGGATCTTATCGGCACAGACGGGTTAAGTTTCGGAGCACGTACGGACGAGCAGGAGGCAGTTCATAAGATCTTACTTTCTGCCGGAGTTGTTCTGCTTGAAGGTTTGGTGCTTGACAACGTAAAATGCGGCAGATATAAGCTGATTGCCTTACCCCTGAAGCTAAAGGGAAGTGACGGAAGTCCCGTAAGAGCGGTGCTTTTAAATGAATAAATTAGGAATATATATTCATATCCCGTTTTGTAACGCAAAGTGCAGTTACTGTGACTTTGTTTCTTCGGTATGCGGCGATGACGTCAAAGCCGCATATTTTTCCAGATTAAGATCGGATATCCTTGAATTCGCTTCGAGCGGAAAAGCGCAGGATAAAACCGTAGACAGTATTTATTTCGGCGGCGGCACTCCGACAAGTGTAGCAGAAAAATACATTGCACAAATTATGGATTTATTGCGGAGCGGATTTAATGTTGCGTCCGATTGCGAAACGACAATCGAGGCGAATCCGGAATCTCTGACTTCGATCAAAGCTGAGTGCTACGCTTCTTCAGGTATAAACCGTATCAGTATAGGGCTTCAATCCGCTACTGATTCACTGCTTTCCGAGATCGGAAGAATACACACGGTATACGACTTCATAAAAGCCGCTGATATAGCTCAGAGCCGGTTCAACAATGTGTCTGCCGACTTGATGCTGGCTCTTCCGGGACAGACGGTACGTGATGTTGAAAAGGCGATAAATCTTCTTGCGGGTAGGCAGTTCAACCATATATCCGCATACTCGCTTAAAGTTGAAGAGGGAACTCCGTTATTCAGCACAGGTTATCAGCCTGACGAAGATTATGCCGCAGATCTTTATTCGCTGACCCGCTCCATGCTGGAACAGTACGGCTATAAAGGATATGAGGTGAGCAATTTTGCTCTGCCCGGGTACGAGTGCCGGCATAATATGCGCTATTGGATGAGAGGAGAGTATCTCGGATTCGGAGTTGCGGCGCACTCTTTTTACGATAACGAACGATACTGTATGACATCCGACTTAAAAGCCTACTTATCCGGCGAAGGTATAACCGAAAAAACTTTCATACAGCCTGACGGGGAAGAAGCTGCCGAAGAGACAGCAATGCTTGCTCTGCGTACATCCTACGGACTGGATCTTGAAAAGTACAGGCAGACATTCGGTCGGGATTTGCTCAAAGACAGAGGAGAACTCATCGAAGAACTTACCGAAAGCGGATATGTGGAAATAAACAACGGTAAACTGACGCTCACTGATAAAGGTTTATATGTTATGAATGAAATAATAGTAAGACTCGTCTTATGACGGGTCTTTTTAATATATAAAAAATTTTTTCTATCAGGCATAAAACGTTTGACAATCGGATATACTTGTGATAAGATTTAGCAGACAAGCGATGAGAGTGCTAAGACTCCTGCACATAGAGTGCTAATACGGAGAAAGGTGAAATGGGGCTTTCCGAAAGAAAAGAAAAAATAATCAAAGCGGTTGTCGATAGCTATATTGACAGTTGTGAACCCGTTTCGAGCGCAGATATAAAAGAACATCATCTGCCCTCGCTTTCTACGGCTACGATAAGAAATGAGCTTGCTACGCTTGAAGAAATGGGATATCTCGATCAGCCGCATACTTCGGCGGGAAGAGTTCCCACAGCAAACGCATATCGTTTATATGTCGAAAAGCTGATGCCTGCAAGAAAGCTGACGCAGACAGATATAGCGATAGTTCGCAAGTATTTCGATCACCAGATCACCGAGATCAATGATGTGTTACGCTCAACGGCAAAAGTGATCAGTGAGATAACTCATCTTACAGGCATTGCTTATGTGTCAGGCGTGTCAAATGCGATTGTCAACAGCATCAAGATCGTAAAGCTTACTCCGACAAGCGCGCTTGCGGTAGTAGTTACGAATCTCGGCGTGCTGAAAGATGCTATGCTTCATACATCCGACGATATGCCGGAAGAGTATTACAGTTCGGCGTCTGCATTTATATCACGTGCTTTTTCCGGACACAGTATCGGAGAGATATGCAACGGTGATGAGCTTGTCGACAAAATCACCGATGAATACCGGAAAGTTTTCAACATAATTGTAGACGTGTTGAAAACTTATATGGCGGAAGATAACCGCGACGTTGTGCTTGAAGGAAGCTGCAGACTGCTCGAACAGCCCGAGTATTCAAATATAGAGAAAGCAAAGGGCATGTTTGAGCTTCTCGAATCGAAAGAAAAGTTGCTTAACGTAACCGGCGGTTCCGATAATATAGGTCTTTCGATAAATATAGCGCCGTGTGACGGAGAAAATTCGAGTCCGGAATGCGCTGTTGTGACTGCCAATCTTACCAAGGACGGTGTAAACATAGGCAAAGCCGGTGTAATAGGTCCGATCAGAATGGATTATTCGAGAATAGTTTCCGTTCTCGAGTATATAGAGAAAACGGTGGGAGAACTTCCTGCAGGAAAGCAACCCGCCGAAGAAAAGTAAACGGAGATAGTTTATATGGAAGAAGAAAACAAAAGCGCGGAAGCGGAATCTGAAGATAAGATCAATGAGTGCGAATCGGAAACTGTTGATTTTACCGCCCGTATAAAAGATCTTGAAGATACGCTTGAGCGTACGGTTGCAGAGAGTGAAAAAAATCTCGCCCGTGCTAAAGATCTTAACACAATGTACGTACGGTTGCAGGCGGATTTCGATAATTACAAAAAACGCACAAACGAACAAATCAAAAAAGTAAGAGATGAGGGTGTAGCGGATGTCATGGAAAAGATACTGCCGGTTGTCGATGTAATCGATAATGCGCTCGGAATGATAAATGATGAGAGCGTGGCGCAGGGTGTTAAAATGATAAGCCGTGAGCTGGAAAATCTGATGAGTACTTATGGTGTTACTGAAATTAAAGCGCTCGGTAAACCGTTTGATCCCGAACTTCACGAAGCTATACTGAGAGTCCCTGCTGAGCATGAAGATATGTCGGGTAATGTTATGGAAGTATTCCGTAAGGGATATATGATAGGCGATAAAGTGCTACGTCACAGCGTAGTTAAAGTCGCTGAATAAATTAAAATCAGTTTTCGGAGGATATAAAAATGGGAAAGATTATAGGTATAGATCTTGGTACTACCAACTCATGTGTAGCTGTTCTTGAAGGCGGTGATCCGGTAGTCATACCCAACTCAGAAGGTTCAAGAACGACACCTTCCGTAGTGGGATTTTCCAAAGACGGTGAGAGACTTGTAGGACAGGTAGCTAAACGTCAGGCGGTTGCAAACCCTGAAAGAACGGTAATATCCATTAAAAGGGATATGGGTTCGGACAGAAAAATCAAAATAGACGAGAAAACGTATTCGCCTCAGGAAATATCGGCAATGATACTTACAAAGCTGAAGCAGGATGCTGAAGCATATATAGGTGAGCCCGTGTCCCAGGCAGTTATAACTGTCCCTGCTTACTTTACGGATGCACAGCGTCAGGCGACAAAGGATGCAGGCAGAATTGCAGGTCTTGAAGTGCTTCGTATAATTAACGAGCCTACGGCAGCAGCGCTTGCATACGGCTTGGATAAAGGCGCTGGAAGCAACCATAAGATATTCGTTTATGACCTTGGCGGCGGTACTTTTGATATATCCATTCTTGAAGTGGGTGACGGAGTGTTTGAAGTCGTTGCAACGGCAGGCGATAACAGACTGGGTGGCGATGACTTTGACCAGAGGATCATTGACTACATTGTTGATCAGTTCAAGCGCGAGAACAACATAGATCTCAAAGGTGACAGAATGGCTATGCAGCGTCTTAAGGAAGCTGCTGAAAAGGCTAAGATCGAGCTTTCTCAGCTTCAAAAGACTCTTATCAGTCTTCCTTTCCTGTCATTCGGTCCTTCCGGTCCGATCAACTTTGAGTGCGAGCTTACGAGAAGTAAGTTTGATGCATTAACTTCCGATCTTGTAGAGCGTACTATCACGCTCAGCAAGCGTGCGCTGTCCGATGCTAATCTTACCGTTAATGACATAGAAAAAGTTATACTTGTCGGCGGTTCAACGCGTATTCCTGCTGTTGTAGAGGCCGTACGTAAGCTTACGGATAAAGAGCCGTTCAAGGGCATCAATCCCGATGAATGCGTCGCTATCGGTGCAGCAATTCAGGGCGGTGTGCTCGGCGGTGAAGTCAAAGACGTGCTTCTTCTTGATGTCACCCCGCTTTCGCTCGGTATCGAAACTATGGGCGGAGTATTCACAAAGATAATCGATCGTAATACGACGATACCTACCAAAAAGTCACAGGTATTCTCCACGGCAGCGGATAATCAGCCTTCTGTAGACATACATGTCCTTCAGGGTGAACGTCCGATGGCAGCGGATAATAAGACGATAGGACGTTTTGAGCTGGGAGGCATTCCGCCTGCACCCAGAGGTGTACCTCAGATCGAAGTTACTTTCGATATCGATGCAAACGGTATAGTCCATGTAAGTGCAAAAGATAAGGGCACGGGTAAAGAGCAGAGCATTACGATCACTGCATCTTCCAACCTTAGTGAGGATCAGATACAGGACGCTATTAAGGATGCTGAAAAGTTCGCCGAAGAGGACAATAAGCGCAAAGAGCTTGTTGAAACCAAAAATAAGGCAGACGCTCTTGTGTTCTCCATCGAAAAATTCTTCCGTGAAAACGGTGATAAAGTTGATCCCGCAGACAAAGAAGAACTTGAAAAAGAGATGGAAAAAGTTAAGGAAGCTCTTAAGACGGACGACGGAGATAAGATTCGCGAAGCAACAGAAGAGCTCTCTAAAAAGTCGGATGCCGTATTCTCAAAGCTTTATCAGCAGAACGCTGACAATTCACAGCAGACAGACAACGGTAACGCACAGTAATTGAATCAAGGGTAAGGAAAGCCCGCTTTCGCGGGCTTTCCTTACGATTTTATTTATGAAATACAAACAGGTAACAGTTAAAACGAATCACGATGAAACCGAACTTGCCTCTTGTGCGATGATAGAAGCGGGCAGTGCAGGAGCGTCCGTAACAGACAGCGAAGATATAAAAGAAGTGCTCAGTTCAAAAGGTAACTGGGATTATTATGATGAATCTCTCGTTCGCAATATGCCCTCATATGCGTTCGTCACGGGTTGTTTTGACGAAGATGCAGACATTTCCGCGCTCGAGGAAACTTTGCGCGGATATCTTGGCAGAGATGCAGAAATCACCGTTTCCGTAAAAGACTCGGCGGACTGGGAAAATGAATGGAAAAAATACTATTCGCCGCTTGACTTCGGAAAAATAATAGTAGTTCCCAAGTGGATGGACGGCGATTATTCCAAAACTAAAATCCTCATAGATCCCGGCATGGCTTTCGGAACAGGTCTGCATGAATCCACCGGCATGTGCCTGACATTACTTTCCGACATGGATGTGTCCGGCAAAGTCGTACTTGATGTAGGATGCGGAAGCGGCATACTCGGTATAGCTGCGCTTGCTCTCGGCGCATCCTCATGTAGTTTTATAGATATAGATCCGCAAGCCACGGAAGCTACGGGCAAAAATCTTGAATGCAACGGTATGGAAGCAGAGGTAATATGCGGTGACCTTGCCGAAAAATACAACGGTAAGGCAGAGCTTGTCCTCGCCAATCTTACAGCTGACATTCTGCTCAGACTTCGCGAATCATTGCCTGAAGTGATGGAATGCGGAAGTACCATAATAATGAGCGGCATAATAGATGCGCGTGCAGAAGAAATAGAAAATGCTTTTTTCAGAAGCGGAATGTTTGAAAAAGCAGGCGAGAAAAACAAGAACGGCTGGAGAGCGTACGCGGCGGTGAAGAAGTGAGAAGATTTTTTGTCGAGAAAGCGGATAAACCCATATTAAAACTTACCGGAGACGAAAGAAAGCATCTTGCTGAAGTATTGCGGGCGAGACAGGGCGACAGAATAGTAGTATGCCCCAACGACGGAAATGACTACATATATGAGATCGTTTCGTTTGATAAAACTTCAGTTACGCTTGAATTTATAGAGCAGTATGTAAATCCTACTGAACCGGATCTGTTTCTTTGCGTATATATTGCGCTTCTTAAAGGCGACAAAACAGAGCTCGAGGTTCAGAAACTTACTGAACTCGGCGTACGAAAAATTGTGCCTTTTGTATGTGACAGGACTGTAAAAAATACGGAAAAAACCGAACGACTGTTGCGTACGGCGCACGAAGCATCCAAGCAATGCGGACGCGCTGTAATACCGGAGATTTCTGAGGTAAAGAATTTTCAAGAAGTTATTTCCGAACTTTCAAAATATGACAGCTCGGTTTTTGCCTATGAAGGAGCATATAATGCAGGTCTGAGGCTGGGGGACGTCATTCACGGCGATGAAAAGAGTATAGCGCTTGTGATAGGGCCGGAAGGCGGATTTTCCGATGAAGAGGTAACCGCCGCTCTGAGCGCGGGAATAAAAAGCGTTACATTGGGCAAACGCATACTTCGTGCCGAAACTGCCGCAATAGCCGGAGCCGCAGTCATAATGCAACTTTGCGGAGAATGGAAATGAAAGTCGCCGTACTAACTCTCGGATGTAAAGTAAACGAATGCGAAAGCCGTTCGGTCATAACTGAGCTCAGAGCTTGCGGGGCAGAAGTAACGGAAGAGCAGACATATGCAGACGTATATGTAGTAAATACCTGTTCTGTAACGGCTGAAGCTGATCGCAAAAGCCGTCAGTACGCAAGAAAGTGTCTGAGATTCAATCCTAATGCGCGAATATATATAACAGGTTGCAGCAGTATGAACGATCCTGCGCCGTTTAACAGGATTGAAAATGTGGTATATATCGGCGGAACAAGCAAAAAATCTGAGATTGTTCAACGTATTATGTCTGACATAGCAGGTTCTGAGCGGATTAATATATCTCAGCCGCCGACTGTATATGAAAACATGTGTTTACCTGCGCATGAAAAAACAAGGGATTATATCAAAATTCAGGATGGCTGCAATAACTTCTGTTCATACTGCATTATTCCGTACCTTCGTGGAAGATGCCGTTCTCGTTCGATAGAGTCGATCGTGGAAGAGGCGACAGCGGCTGCTTTAAGAACAAAAGAAATCGTGCTCACCGGGATCGACGTATCGTCATACGGAAAGGATATAGGGCTGTCTTTAGCTGATGCTGTTAAGGCGCTCGGCTCTCTCAATGTGAGAAAAAGACTCAGCTCTTTTGAATGCACAGTAATTGACGATAAACTGCTGGAAGCCTTATCCGCATCAGGCTTCAACGATCATTTTCATCTTTCGCTCCAGTCGGGATGTGACAATGTTCTTAAAGCGATGAACAGACATTACGACTGCGAAAGATATCTGAAAGCTGTGGAACTGATCCGGAAATATTTTCCGGATGCCGGCATAACCACAGATATAATAGCCGGTTTTCCGTCGGAAAGCGAAAAGGATTTTGAAAACACATGTTCGTTCGTAAAACAAGTAGGATTTGCGGATATGCATGTATTTCCATACAGTGAACGCAAGGGAACTCGCGCAGCAGAAATGACTCAACTGCCGATGGAGCTGCGGAGGCAGCGAGCGGCTGTTCTCGGCAAGATAAAAAATGAGCTGAAACGGGAATTTCTGAAAGCGCAGGCAGGAAAAACTTTATCTGTATACTTTGAAGAAAAGGAGAACGAAATTGCCTGCGGATACTCGACCAATTACGTGAGAGTATACGCAAAAGATGTTGAACCGGGTGAAATAGCCGATATAACGGTTACAAAATTATATAAGGAAGGAGTAATATAATGGATTGCATTTTCTGTAAAATCAACAACGGAGAAATACCTTCAGAAAAGGTATACGAGGATAATGACGTATTTATTATACGCGATATCGATCCCAAAGCGGACAAGCACTATCTTATGATCCCCAAACGCCACTATAAACTTATCAGCGAAATGACGGAAGAAGACGGAGCGGCATTAATGCGCGGTCTTAAAAAAATTCCCGGACTTGCGGATCAGCTCGGACTTAAAAACGGCTACAGGCTTGTTATAAATCAGGGCGACGATGCAGGACAGTCTGTTTTCCATCTTCATGTACACATACTCGGCGGACAGGCTCTGGATTTTCCCGATCTCAGAAAAAAATAAGCACTTACAAAATATTTTAACTCTCCGGTGGGGCTAAATCGTTGACAAAAGCTTTCGGAAAGTGTAAAATAATCAAGCTAAGTTCATAGCGAACTAATTTATCCGAACGGGAAGGAGGTGTAAATATGTCAGTTGTAAGAGTAGGCGAGAATGAATCTCTTGAGAGCGCGCTCAAGCGTTTTAAGAGAAAGTGCCAGAAAGACAACATACTCGGCGATCTCCGCAAAAAGGAATACTACGAAAAGCCTTCCGTGAGGAGAAAGAAGAAATCTGAGGCTGCGCGCAAGCGTAACAATAAAGGTTAATCAGTATAAAATGGACTGTTGCATTGAGTAATGCGACAGTCCTTTAATTTTGAGCCAGAAGTTATATCAGATCACATAAATATAAACCGGTAAAAAGCGGAGCAGTATCAGGTGCATTCTGAATGCGTTTGTTTCATTGTTTTTTCAAATATTCATAAATCATGTAAGAACTTTGTCGATAAAAGACTAATTATGCAGACCGTGTGATTTTCGACATTATGCATGTTACAATACAGAAAAACACGGAGGCAGTTATGAAAAAGGAGATCAGTGAGATAAAAAGACGAGCTTTGCTTGCAAAACAAAGACTCAAAATGGGGTATTGGCAGCGCATGCAGGAAGATCGCGACAAGGTAATGGGCGCGACGAATAATAATGAGCTTATACATTCTGCGCATAATGAACGAATGCTGGAATTCGAACGGGACACAAGACGCGCTCTCGGTGACGATTTTGCGGAAAGAGATGAGCTGCTGTATTCTAAAGTACGCGATATGCTTGATCGTGACGAAGACGTCATGAATCCTATCGGATTACTTATGGATAAAGATGCGTTTGACCACATGGATGCCGATAATAAACAAAGATATATTTTAGAATTGTCAGCAAAATTCAGAGAGCTTAAAGACCGATATTATAAGGAAAAAAGCAAATATGTTTGACAGCCTTGCTTTACTGTGTTAAACTATTAAAACAGTATCTGTGAGGTTTACATCAAATGAACAGGAAGCTTAAAAACGAACATATCGATTGTTTCTTCGGTGCAGTGATGCAACTTAAGAACATTGATGAGTGTTATGATTTTTTTGAAGATCTTTGCACTGTCTCTGAGATCCAGGCTATGGCGCAGAGATTTCATGTTGCAAGACTTTTGAGCGCCGGCAAGACATATCAGGAAATATCTTCAGAAACGGGAGCATCTACTGCAACGATAAGCCGCATAAACAAATGTCTTGAATATGGTACAGACGGATATAAAACAGCTTTGGAGAGATTGAAAAATGCCGGTAACGACTGATTGCCTGAATGAAGAACAGCGAGCCGCCGCCCTCGATACAGAGGGCGCGGTTTTGGTAACTGCGGGTGCAGGCAGCGGAAAAACTCGTCTTTTGACTCATCGCATTGCTCATATCATAGAAGATCTGGGTATACCGGCATATAATGTTCTTGCCATCACTTTCACGAATAAAGCGGCTGAAGAAATGAAAAACAGGCTTTATTCGCTTATTCCGAACGCTTCCGATATTTGGGTATCAACGTTTCATGCAATGTGCGCGAAGATACTTCGTCGGCATGCAGCGATCATAGGGTATGGATCAAACTTTACGATATATTCTCAGGATGAATCAGAGCGACTGATAAAACAAATAGCAAAAGATATGCGTCTGGACGGAGACACTATAGTCAAAAGTGCAGCAAGAAGTATTTCCAGTGCAAAAAATGACGGCTTGTCTCCGGAGGAATATCGTGACAATAATATTAATTATGAAGATATAGAAGTAATTACTGATATTTACATAGAGTACGAGCGCAGATTAAAATCAAACAACGCGATGGATTTTGACGACTTACTTCTCAAAACTTACTACTTGTTCTCGCGTTCAAGCGAAGTGCTCGATTCATATTGCCGGAAATTCAAGTATATTCATGTGGATGAGTTTCAGGATACAAATGAAATACAATATGGGCTTGTGCGTCTTCTGGCATCTAAAAACGGCAATATATTTGTAGTTGGAGACGAAGATCAGAGTATCTACGGCTGGCGTGGAGCCAACGTCACAAACATGCAGAAGTTCATTGAGGATTTCGGGGCAAAAATATATAAGCTCGAGCAGAATTACCGTTCAACGAAAAATATATTGTCGCTTGCGAATAATCTGATCAAGAATAATACTTCCCGTATAGATAAAAAACTCTGGTCTGCTCTCGGTGACGGAGATTCACCGGTTATATACAAAGCGAGATCTGAAGCGGGTGAGGCGGATTTTGTTGTAAACACCATACGTAAAATGATAAACGACGGATATCGCCCGCATGATTTTGCCGTTCTGATGAGAGTTAACGCGCTTACGCGTACTCTCGAGCAGCGTTTTATGCAATATGCTTTACCTTATAAAGTATATGGAGGATTTAAATTCTTTGACAGAAAAGAAGTCAAGGATGTAATCGCATATCTGCGCGTACTTTCAAACCACTATGATGAAGAAGCTCTGACGCGCATTATAAATTTTCCCAAGCGCGGAATAGGCGACAGTACAGTTGAAAAAATAAGAGAATACTGTGCGGCGAGCGGTAAATGCTTCTATGATGCAATTGCGGAAGATATACCGGTGCTTTCATCATCTACGGCATCCAAAGTTACGGCATTCGGAAAATTACTGCATGACCTCGACGAGTATAAACTTGTGTCAACTGTGGCAGAATTGTCTGAAAAAGTTATTGAACTTGCCGGCATTAAAACAGCGTACCTTGAAGACACGGAGGAAAATACTACTCGTAAACTCAATATTGATGATTTCGTATCTTCAGCACATGAGTTTGTAAAGAACAGAGGAGGAACTCTGGATGATTTTCTTCAGGAAGTTACGCTGTACACCGAAGGTGACGACGAGGCAAGCGACAGCGTTTACTTATCTACGGTACACAGCGCAAAAGGAATGGAGTTCAGATGCGTATTTATCGTAGGAGCTGAGGAGGGGTTGTTCCCGCTTTCCAGGGCAACCGAAGATACCGACGAACTTGAGGAAGAACGTCGCCTCATGTATGTTGCCATAACAAGAGCTAAAGAAAAACTTTATCTTACGTATTGCGAATCGCGTTTTATGTATGGAAGAACCAATCCTTGCCGTCCGAGCAGATTTTTCGGGGAAATGGATTCAAGATTGTCCGGACTGTACGCAAAGCCCAAGACTTTCCGCGACGATTATGCAAATCAGAACGATGATCAATATACAGAGTCCGGGTTTACCAAAAAACAGATAAGCGGTCACAGTACGGGAAACGCCGCCGTAAGACAAAACGCGGGTAACGTAACCGAATATACAGAGGGGACAAGAGTCCGCCATAAAAAATTCGGAGAAGGCACTGTGGTCGGCGTCACTAACGTCGGCAAGAATTCTTATCTGGTAATAAACTTTGATAAATTCGGAAAAATAACTTTGTCACTGGCATTTGCGCCGATTGAAAAAATATGAGCGATAAAGAAATTATACAAAGGATGAAAGAGCTTACGGATAAGCTCAACGATTATGCATACAGGTATTATGTGCTCGACGAACCGTCAGTAACAGATGATGTATACGACAAACTATATGACGAGCTCGTATCTCTGGAAAAATCAAGCGGAGAACGCCTGCCTGATTCGCCTACGGCAAGAGTGGGCGGGGATCCTGTTGCCGCATTTTCTCCGCACACTCATATTTCCCGCCTTTACTCTCTTGATAAGTGTCGCAGTTTTGACGAATTACGCGACTGGGCGGCAAAAGTTATTAAAGCGGCGGACGGTGAAAAAGTGGTCTTTACGCTTGAATACAAGCTTGACGGTCTTACGCTTGTTGTCACTTATGAAAATGGATTGATGAAATGCGCGTCCACGCGCGGAAACGGAACGACCGGAGAAGACGTTACAGAACAAGCGAAAACTATAAGATCAATACCGATACGCATACCTTACAGCGGCACGGCAGAGGCGAAAGGCGAATGTATAATGAGAAGATCCGCTTTCCGAAAGTATAATGAAACTGCAGATGAACCTCTTAAAAACCCACGCAACGGAGCTGCCGGAGCATTGCGCAACCTGGATCCGAAAGTAACAGCAAAACGCAATCTGGATATGATATTCTATGATGTTAATTATCTTTCCGATAATGATGTACGCTCGCAGCAACAAGGCATAAAATGGCTTAAAGAAAATAAATTTAAAACTGAAATACTGAAAGTATCATCGGACATAGAAGATCTGATATCACATATAAAATCGGTGGATCGTGATTCGCTGGATTTTGATATAGACGGAATGGTCATAAAAGTGGACGATTACGCTTTACGAGACAGTCTCGGATATACCGATAAATTTCCGCGTTGGGCAATTGCATATAAATTTGAGGCAGAAGAGACGACCACTGTGGTAAAGGATATTATATGGCAAGTAGGACGAACGGGCAAACTAACTCCGCTTGCACTGCTTGAGCCGGTAGAACTTTGCGGAGCCACGGTGAAACGCGCCACACTTAATAATTACGGTGATATTTTGCGCAAAAAAGTCAGAAAAGGCAGCACCGTTTTCATACGCCGAAGTAATGACGTCATACCCGAAATATTGTCTGCCGTAGAAGGAACAGGCAGCGGTGAAATAGAAAAACCGATGATTTGTCCCGATTGCGGAGCTCCGGTAAAAGAAATAGGCGCGCATCTGTTCTGTACAAACCCGGACGGTTGCCGTACCCGTATCATAGCAAAGCTGTCGCATTTCGTTGAGAAAGATTGCATGGACATAGACGGGCTCAGTACGAACACTCTCGGAAAATTTCATGATTATCTCGGCGTAAAAGAACCGTATGAAATATACGACATTACACGAGATGATCTGCTCGGACTCGAATCTTTCAAAGATAAAAAAGCGGATAAGCTGCTTGCATCTATCGAAGCAAGCAAACATGTAAAATTATCCGCATATATAAATGCGCTTGGTATTCCTAATGTCGGTAAAAAACTTGCATACGATCTTGCAAAAATTTACGGCAACGTAGAGAAATTGTCACAAGCGACTGCAGATGAGTTATCATCGGTAGATGACATAGGCGAATGCATTGCTGAAGATATAACGGGATTTTTCCGTGAAAACCCCGATCTTGACCGCAAGCTACGCGAACGCGGAGTAATACCCGAAGCGGACAAAATCAATGAAGGGGGGATATTATCCGGACAGTCAGTAGTTCTTACGGGAAAGCTTGTCTCTATGACGAGAAGTAAAGCGGCAGAGCTGATCGAAAGAGCAGGAGGCAGAGTTCAGTCTGCAGTGACAAAGGAAACCACGCTCGTTGTCGCCGGTGAAGACGCCGGAAGCAAGTTGAAAAAAGCGCAGGACGGCGGTATACGCATAATAGGAGAAAGTGAATTTTTATCCCTTGTAAATGCTTGATTTACAGGGGATAAAAGTGCTATTATATAATATACGGATAAAACCGAAGCGTAAGAGGTATTACCCATGAAAAGCATGACCGGCTACGGCAAGGGCGAAGCTGCTAACGAAACCAGAAAAGTCACAATTGAGATTAAAGCGGTTAATAATCGTTTTCTCGATATTAACACTCGTTTTCCCAAATCTCTTTCATACGTCGAAGACGGCGTTAAAAAGCAGATACAGGAAGTAGTAAAGCGTGGTACGCTTGATGTATACTACACTTACGAAGTCACGGGAGAAACCGATAAAGTGGTAGCCGCGGATCTTTATCTTGCCGAACAGTATCTGTCGGCAATGAAGCAAGTGCGCGATGGATTAGGCACAGCCGACGACATAACGACAATGGCTGTTATACGTATGCCTGATGTCCTTACAGTCACGGCTGCCGAAGAGGATCGTGATGAGATAAAAGAGCTTTTCGAGACGGCGGCAAAAGCGGCGGCATCCGCACTTGATGAAATGAGAAAAGTGGAAGGAATAAGCGCAAAAGCGGATCTTTCAAGACTCGTCGGGAACATTACGTCGCATCTCAATGCTGTAAGCGTACGCGCACCTCTTGTCGTGATAGATTATCGGGATAAGCTCAATAAACGAATAGCCGAGCTTTTAGATCAACCTGCTGTGGATGAAGCTCGTATAGCTACGGAAGTTGCGGTATTTGCGGATAAGTGCGATATAAATGAGGAAGTTTCGCGACTTACTTCTCATATTTCACAGTTCAATACTGCTTTGGAAAGTGACGAACCTCAAGGCAGAAGATTGGATTTCCTCTCACAGGAAATGAACAGAGAAATCAACACAATGGGAAGTAAAGCAAATGACCTTGAGCTTACAAAGTTCGTTATAGAAATGAAAAATGAGCTTGAAAAGATAAAGGAGCAAATCAGAAACGTAGAATGAGCCACGGATCACTTATAGTTTTATCCGGTCCGTCCGGAGTAGGTAAGGGCACAATATATACAAGACTGCTCAAGATAATGCCCGATCTGAAAGTTTCTGTTTCGGCAACAACGCGTCATCCGCGCACAGGCGAAAAGGACGGAGTGCATTATTACTTCATGAGCAAGGAAGAATTTGCGGAAAAACGTGAACACGGTGAATTTCTCGAGTGGGCGGAAACCGTGGGGAATTACTACGGTACGCCTAAAACTCCGGTAATCAACACCCTGGCACAAGGTAAAGATATCCTGCTCGAAATCGATGTAAAAGGCGCGCGCCAGATCAAAGCAGCATATCCCGATTGTGTGACGATATTTGTATTGCCACCGAGCGAAGAGGAATTGGAAAAACGTCTGAGAGGACGTGGTACAGAGTCTGATGAACAGATCGCGGCACGTCTTGCGCTTGCGAAGAGTGAACTTGCAATAAGCGGAGAATTTGATCATCGTATAATCAACGACGATCTTGATAAAGCGGTTAACGAAGTAAAAGATATTATTCTTAAAATTAAAAAAGGAGCCTGATATGTTAGTTGATCCCCCTATTGATAAGCTTGTAGAAAAGATCGGTTGCAAATATGCGTTAGTATGTCTTGTAACAAAACGCGCAAGAGACATACAGCAGAAACTCGGTGACGATACTTCTTCCATGGGTCCGGACTTTAATCCGATATCATATGCTGCCCATGAGATTTATGACGGTACCGTCAGTATGAACGAAGAGGATTAATGGATCTTAAAGGTAAGTGCATATTTATCGGAGTTACGGGCGGCATAGCAGCATATAAAGTATGCCAGCTAGTGTCTTCACTCAAAAAGAGAGGTGCCGACGTGCGCGTTGCAATGACCGCACACGCCACAGAGTTTGTGTCGCCCCTCACTTTTGAAACGCTCAGCGCAAACCGCGTTGTAGTCGATACTTTCGACAGAAATCACGAATGGGAAGTTGAACATATTTCTCTTGCAAAGAGAGCTGACGTGTGTGTAATTGCCCCGTGTACCGCGGACTTTGCCGGAAAGCTCGCATCGGGAATAGCTGATGATTTTCTTTCAACGACGGTAATGGCGTGCACATGCCCGATACTTCTTGCTCCGGCAATGAACAGCAAAATGCTCGCGTCAGCGGCGTATCGTGATAACGAAGCCAAACTGAAATCACGCGGCGTGCATTTTGTGTCTACTGGGCACGGAATCTTAGCATGTGGTGACATAGGTGACGGGCGCATGGCAGAACCGGAGGATATAGAATCTGCGACAGTGGATTTATTATACCCGCGGCGTGATTATCTCGGTAAAACAGTGCTTGTTACAGTTGGAGGAACGCGCGAACGCATTGATCCTGTAAGATATATCTGCAACATGTCGAGCGGAAAAATGGGCGCAGCAATAGCGCGTGCGGCAGCGGACAGAGGTGCGAGGGTTATAACAGTGTGCGGAAATGTTACGGCAGATCTGAGTGATAGCCGTTTCGAACGCCATGACGTAGTAACAACAAAAGATATGTACGATGCAGTGCTTTCACTGCTTCCTGAGGCGGATATAATCATAAAAGCCGCTGCGCCATGTGATTTCCGAGCAAAAAATGTTGCGGACAATAAAATAAAATCAGACAAGGGCATAACCCTTGAGCTGGAAAAGACTGAGGATATTGCAGAAGCTGTCGGCAAAATCAAAGGCAGTAAAAAACTTGTGATATTCGCCGCTGAAACGCAAAATACCGAAGAAAGCGCTAGGAATAAACTTGTCAAGAAGAATGCCGATATGGTAGTGGCAAACGACGTGACAAAAGCAGGTGCCGGATTCGGCACTGATACAAATATAGCAACAATCATTACATCTGAAAGAACGGAGGCTCTTCATCTTATGAGTAAATCCGAACTTGCGGATATAATACTCGACAGGGTAAAAGAAATCGGATAATGTATGCTGAAGTAATAATTGATATAGCTGCCGCAGAAGTCGATAGAATATTCGACTATGATTGCGGCGGTTTTGATATTAAACGGGGCATGCGCGTTTCCGTACCTTTCGGTAGAATGCGTGCCGAGGGTTTCGTTATCGGGATAAAAAACTCTACTGACGTACCTGTCGAAAAACTGAAGAGCATAGCATCCGTTCTTGATAAAACTCCTATAATCACTGAGGAATTATTCGACCTTCTTGACTATATGCGGAATAAGATGCACTTGTTGCATGTCGACATACTCAGACTGTTTATTCCGGCAGCCATGAGAGGAGGACGTGTCAAGGAGCTTACGCGTCAGCTTGCGGTAATTGCAGATGATTA
Source organism: uncultured Clostridia bacterium (assembly GCA_944362615.1). Classification (GTDB taxonomy): domain Bacteria; phylum Bacillota; class Clostridia; order Christensenellales; family Pumilibacteraceae; genus Protoclostridium. The sequence goes on along the minus strand of CALVTM010000023.1, from coordinate 6,580 downwards.
CCGTGACCGGGATCCGGATGAATTCATACGAAAAACAGCTATTGCTCAAAGAGAGCTTTACGATTATCTTACTATAGACAAGCCGGACGGCGAATATGTGAGTGAGCTAAATAAAATAATGTCTGCCAGTGCTTTGCGTAACTTTGCCGAACGCGATATAGTGCACATAGTAAATGTTGAGAAGCGCAGAATACCTTACTCCGATATGCCTGTTTCAGAAGAAAGCGAGGAACTTACTTTAACAGACGAGCAACAATCGGCATGTGATGCAATAAACAAAACTCAGTGCCGGACATTTCTGCTTCATGGTGTGACCGGAAGCGGAAAAACAGAAGTGTATCTTCGTTGCATACGCGAGGCTCTTGATAAGGGTAAAACCGCAATAATGCTTGTACCGGAAATTTCCCTTACACCTCAGATGCTGAACAAGTTCAGAGATCGTTTTGGTGATGAAGTTGCGGTGCTGCACAGCGGTCTCGGACAAGGAGAGAAGTTTGACGAATGGCGCAAATGTCTTACCGGCGAAGCAAAAGTGGTAATAGGTGCAAGGAGTGCTGTGTTTGCGCCTCTGAAAAATATCGGAATAATTATAATTGACGAAGAGCATGACCAGAGTTATGTATCCGAGCGAAATCCTAGATATGTGACCTCAGCTGTCGCAGAATGGCGTAAAAATTATAACAACGCAAATTTGATACTCGGAAGCGCCACGCCTTCCATAGAAACTTATTATGCTGCAAAGTGCGGAAAGATAGAATTGCTTGAGCTTAACGGGCGTGTCAACAAACGTCCTTTACCTGAAGTGCGAATAGTCAACATGTGCAATGAAGCACGTAAAGGCAATCACTCTATTTTTTCCGATGAACTTATAAGCGAATTGAAAAACTGTCTCAACGAAGGGAACCAGGCAATGCTGTTCCTTAACCGCCGCGGATATGCTTCATATGTTATGTGCAAAGTCTGCGGTTACGTTGCCAAGTGTGAAAGATGTGACGTTTCACTGGTATATCACAAAGAAGAGGACAGACTTAAATGTCATTACTGCGGGAATTTATATTCGCCGCTTACCGAATGCCCCGAGTGCGGAAGCAAATTTATCAAAGAAGGCTATATAGGTACTGAAAAAGTAGCCAACAAACTTGACGAAATGTTTCCGGAGGCAGGCGTGCTCAGAATGGATAACGACAGCACGAGGACAAAAGGAGCACATGCCCGTATACTCGGGGATTTCGGAGCAAAGAAAGCGGACATACTCGTTGGCACGCAGATGATAGCAAAGGGACATGATTTTCCCGACGTGACTTTAGTGGGCATACTTGACGCTGATATGAGCCTGCATATGGCAGACTACCGCAGCGTAGAACGCACATTTCAGCTTACGACACAGGTAGCGGGAAGGGCTGGCAGAGCAAGTCTGCCGGGTAAAGTCATACTCCAGACGCACACTCCCAATCATTACGTATACAACTATGTACGGTCAGGTGATTATAAAGGCTTTTATTCCAAAGAGATCAATCTGCGTGAAGTGACAAAGTATCCGCCTTTCGCAAAAATTGTGCGAATACTCGTAAGCGGAACGGACGATGGAAAGGCAAGTAACGTCCTGAAAAACATATATGAAAAAGTAGTCTCGATAAAAGATAAATATCCGGATAAATTTATATATCTTGCATATATGCGCGCACCGCTTAAAAAAATAATGGACGAATACCGCATGCAGATATTGACTAGGCTTACTCCGGATACGGAAGAAATAGAAAATCTGATATATACGGCAGTTGATGAATGCAAAGTTTCCGGTATTACGGCATATGCAGAAACTAACCCGATAAAACTGTCATAACGAGGAAAAAACATGGCAAGAAGAATGATAGTGAAAATCGGAGAAGATATTCTCCGTAAAAGAGCTAAGGAAGTTGTTGACTTTGATGATAATCTCGGACGTCTGCTCGACGATATGAAAGAAACCATGGTACATGCCGATGGCGTAGGTCTTGCCGGTCCGCAGGTGGGAATACTCAAAAGAGTAGCGGTAATCAGTCCTGACGGTAAGCATTTCTATGAGTTCGTTAATCCTGTGATAGTAAGTGCATCCGGTTCACAGTTATGCAGAGAAGGTTGCCTGAGCGTTCCCGGAATAAACGGAGAAGTAGTGCGCCCTAAAAAGATAGAAGTACACGCCTGCGACAGACACGGCAGAAAATTTATTCTGAAAGCCGAGGACTTCCTTGCAAACATCTGCTGCCATGAATTCGATCATCTTGACGGAATTTTGTTTGTAGACAAAATGATAAAAAAGGAGAACGTATAAATGCGAATAGTGTTTATGGGTACTCCGGATTTTGCGCTTAATATTCTTAAAGCACTGACAGAGTCCCGGCATCAGATCGTAGGCGTAGTTACGCAACCGGATAAGAGGGGAAACCGGGGCATTATGCACCCGCCTGTAGTAAAAACTTTTGCACAGGAGCACGGCTTGCCGGTGAAGCAATACGCCAAAATACGCATGGAAGGAGTGCAGGACCTGAAGGAAATGAACGCCGATATTTTTATTACGGCGGCATACGGACAGCTGCTCAGTAAAGAAATACTTGATATTGCGCCTTACGGTACAATCAATGTACATGCATCTGTTTTGCCTGCGTACCGCGGAAGTTGTCCGGTGCAACGTGCGATAATGTGCGGAGATAAAGAAACCGGCGTTACGATCATGCAGACGGCTGAAGGGTTGGATACAGGAGACATCCTTTATGTGAAAAAAACAGCGATTACGGATTCCGATACAGCCGATTCACTTATGGAAAAACTCAGTATTCTTGGCGCACAGGCGCTGCTTGAATGCCTGGATAAACTTGAAAATAACGAAATAACTCCTGTACAACAGGATGAAGCCGCGGCTTCGTATTATCCGATGCTGGAGAAGACCGACGGACTTATAGATTGGAACAAGTCTGCTGAAGAACTTGATCACATCATCCGCGGTGTTACGCCATGGCCCGGAGCTTACACGTATCGTAACGGAAAAATTTTAAAAGTACACAAGGCTTATCCTTCGGATGAATATTCTGATCTGCCTGCGGGTTCTGTCGTCCGGGTAAACAAACAAGGCATTACTGTAAGCTGCGGAAACGGAGCTCTCGTACTCACGGAACTTCAACTGGAAGGGAAAAAACGTATGACATGTTGTGATTTTCTTAACGGCTGCAGACTTACGGCAGGGGAGATTCTCGGATGAAATCGATACCGGAAGCGGAAAACGCCGCATATGACACTCTTAAACGCATTTTATCCGACGGCGCATACTCTTCCGTGGAGCTGGACAGAACACTTGAACATGCAAGCGAAAACTGTCGCGCAAAAATTACGGCGCTCGTTTATGGCGTGCTTGATAAAAGCGTCACGCTTGATTATGTGATAAATAAGCTGACAAAAAAAATGCCTAAAACTTCACTGGTAATTTTGCTTAAACTGGGGCTATATGAGCTTCTCTTCGGCAACATTCCCGCTTACGCAGCTGTAGATAAATATGTAGAGATTGCAAAAGCAAGAATGCGCGGAACAGAGGGTTTTGTAAATGCTGTACTACGCGCGGGAGCAAAATTTGAATTACCGTCAGCTGCGGAAGATAATGCTGAAAGTCTTTCGGTCGCATACAGTCGTCCAATATGGCTTGTAAGACGTCTGATCGATGATCTGGGCTGCGATAGAACGAGATCTGTACTGTCTGCGAAACTACCTGAAATGACTCATATAAGGCGAAACAGACGGGTTATAGGCGAAACTGAATTTAAAGTTTTGATCGAGTCTACAGGAGAAAATATCCGTTCTGAGCGAGGGTATTATGTCACGCGTACCACATTAAAACGCTTAGATCCGTCCATATATACGGCTCAATCATTATCGTCGATATATACTGCCGAAGCGTACACAAAAGATTTATCCGGAGATATACGAATTTTAGATTTGTGTGCAGCTCCAGGCGGTAAATCGGTGTACATGTCAGAACTGCTTCCCGAATCAAAGATTACAGCATGCGACGTACATTCACACAGGGTAAACCTAATTAAGGCATACTCGGGCAGGATGAAAACGACAAATGTACGCGCATTACAATGGGATGCTGTCAAAGTCCGCGATGAATGGAAAGAACAGTTTGATCTTGTAGTGTGTGACGTTCCGTGTACAGGCAGCGGGTTGTTGTGCTCCTCACCGGATATTTTACTCGGCAAAAGTGATGAAGATGTTTTATCGTTATCCGTGCTCCAGCACAAAATTTTGGAAAATGCCGCTTTATATGTGAAACGCGGAGGAAGGCTTGCTTATTCAACCTGCTCATTGTTAAAAACCGAAAATGAATGCGTTACAGATGAATTTATACTTACGCATCCCGAATACATGCCGCTGACCGCTGAATTCGGAACAGGCAATGAATTAAACGGAACCATACGTTTTTACCCTGATCTTCATAAATGCGACGGATTTTATATAGCGAGGTTTATAAAAAAATGAAACCGCTGCTTACAGATTACTCAAAAGAAGAGATTGAAACACTTCCGATCATAAAAGATTTACCGCATTTCAGAGTCGATCAGATATATAAATGGCTGATATCCGGAGCTTCTTTTCCCGAGATGACGAATATTCCAAAATCTTTACGGGCAGATCTTGCGGCTCAGTATTCGGATATAGGTGCAGAAATAATAAAAGCGGCACGCTCAAAAGACGGAACGGAAAAATACCTTTTCAAATTACGAGACGAAAGTCTTATAGAAGGAGTGCTTATGTCATACAAATACGGCAGGACATTATGCGTTTCTACGCAGGTAGGATGCCGTATGGGGTGCGCATTTTGTGCTTCGGGAAGAAACGGTCTTGAACGGAATCTTTCTGCCGGAGAGATGCTTTCTGAGCTCTTATGCGTAAACAGGAGACTGGGCGAAGAAAGAGTAAACAACGTCGTACTTATGGGAAGCGGCGAACCGCTTGATAATTATGATAACGTAACTAAGTTCATTCATATTATGTCTGAAAGCAGTCTGGTAGGGCAAAGAAGCGTATCTCTTTCTACATGCGGACTTACAGACGGCATAAGACAACTTGCTGATGACGGCTTTTCCGTTACACTTTGTCTATCGCTGCATTCGCCATTTGACGATCGTCGTCTTAAAATTATGCCGACAGGAAAGAAGTATAAAGTTAAAGATATAATTAATGCGGCAAAATATTATTTTCAGAAGAGCGGCAGACGCGTGATCGTCGAGTATGCTATGATGCGCGGATATAATACCAGACAAGAAGATGCGACAGAGCTCAGACGACTTACAAGCGGATTTCCGTGTCACATAAATCTTATACCTTTAAACGATACGGATTCCGGACTTCCCGGAGTGACTCCGGCGGAAAGCGAAGCTTTTTTGAAAAAGCTGACGGAACTCGGAGCATCAGCTACAATCAGGCGCTCTCTCGGAGAGGATATAGAGGGAGCATGCGGACAACTTAAACGAAGATATTTACAAAGCAACGGTACGGAGGAACACAAATGACAGTAAAAGCAGCACCTTCCATACTCAGCGGAGATTTTTCGCGTATGGGAGAAGAGGTAATCAGGATGGAACGTGCAGGAGCAGACATGATCCATTGTGACGTTATGGACGGTTTATTCGTTCCCAATCTGACATTCGGACATAAAATGGTCGCCGATCTTAGAAAGTATGCTACAACCCCGATGGACGTGCATCTTATGATAGTGAGACCAGAGCGTTACCTTGACAAGTATATTGAAGCAGGTGCGGACAGACTTAGCTTTCACATAGAAGCTACCGAACTTATTACAGAATCACTTGAACGTATAAGAAGCGCAGATGTTAAAGCCGGGATAGCAATTTGTCCGGAAACTCCTATTGAAAAAGCCATTGAATATTTTGATTACTGTGACTTTATTGTAGTCATGGGCGTTCACCCCGGTTTCAGCGGACAAAAATACATTCCTGAAACAACAGAAAGACTCAAGTTTTTGCGTTCGGAAATTTCAAAGCGGAATCTTACGATCGAGCTTGAAATGGATGGCGGTGCAAATGAATCCAACGTACGTGAAATAGCTTCGGCAGGCGCGGATATTATAGTATCCGGAAGTTGTGCTTTTAATTCTCCGACACCGGAAAAGGTTATACAGACTTTTCGCGGAATAGATTAAAAGAAAAGATAACGTACCGCTAATAACAGGCGGCTGAAAAATCACTCAATGTGATAAACCGGCATATATTTAAAACGGAGGATATATAATGCCGAGAATAATTTGTTTCAGATTGCCTGCGCCGCTAAGACCGCTGTTTAGAATATTCTGCAGAAAAAATAAAAAGAAATATGGCGAACAAACTACTAATTAATTACATATCGACAAAAAGAGACTTCAGATGATATGCACCCCAAAAGTTGGACAGCTTTTGGAGGTGCATATTTTTATGTCAAAGAAAAAGAGATTCAACACAAAGTACTCGCCAGAGTTTAAGTTATCTGTTATAATGGATATGCGTGAAAACCGTTTGAGTTATAGTGAAACAGCTCGCAAATATGGACTTGT
>CALVTM010000022.1 GCA_944362615.1 uncultured Clostridia bacterium | reverse complement strand
GGGCCTTTAGCTCAGTTGGTTAGAGCAACCGGCTCATAACCGGTCGGTCCGGGGTTCGAGTCCCTGAAGGCCCACCATTAAATTTAATAAACTGCTTATTTTTGGCCTGGTAGTTCAGTTGGTTAGAACGCTAGCCTGTCACGCTAGAGGTCGTGGGTTCGAGTCCCATCCAGGTCGCCATTTTTTTGCCTTGGTAGCTCAGTCGGTAGAGCAAGGGACTGAAAATCCCTGTGTCGGTGGTTCGATTCCGCCCTAAGGCACCACTCAAATTTCCCGGTATCCGCGAGTCGGATATCGGGGAACATGCTGGTGTAGCTCAATTGGCAGAGCAGCTGACTTGTAATCAGCAGGTTGCGGGTTCAAGTCCCATCACCAGCTCCAATCAAACAACAATTATGGACGGGTTCCCGAGTGGCCAAAGGGAGCAGACTGTAAATCTGCCAGCTCCGCTTTCGGTGGTTCGAATCCACCCCCGTCCACCACACAAAAACACCACATGCTTATGTGGTGTTTTTGTGTTTTATCAAATTTATTACGACCGATCGTACCTGCCCCGTAAATATAATTAAAATGCTTTAAAAACTATGTTTCTGTTAGAGTGCAACTCAAAGTTTACATAAAACAACCGAAAAGTTATTTACCATGATCCACATATAAACTATAATATATTCAGAAATATTGAAATCTAATCCCGTATTGACACCGTGTTCTATATGTGATAAAATTTAATATAGCTTTAAAGAGGTTAGATTTAATGAACGAACAATTGAGTTTAACGGGTAAAATAATTGCAGAAGCAAGAAAGAAACACGGTTATACACAGGAGTCACTTGCCGAAGCTCTCAATGTTTCCAGGCAAGCCGTTTCACGTTGGGAATCAGGCTCAGCATATCCGGAGACAGAAAAACTTGTGCGCCTCTCCATGCTTCTTGAACTTGATCTCAATTACCTGTTAAAAGGCGAAAGTCAGACTGCTCAGACAAGTCAGATAAATTCGGATAATACATTAAACCCAGATGTTTACGGGATAACTGGACTGATCAATAATCTTCATTATGAATACAAAAGTAAACATAAACTATTCGGACTGCCACTGATACACATTAACATCGGAATAGGGCCACACAGAGCAAAAGGTATTATTGCCGTAGGCGTAGCGGCAACAGGGCTGATCTCAATCGGGCTTGTCTCAGCAGGTATGTTTTCTTTTGGGCTCGCAACATTAGGATTGCTGGCTATCGGGATTTTCTCCTTGGGATGCTTTTCGGCAGGCGCAGTCACAATAGGAATGATAGCGGTAGGCGCAGTTGCCGTAGGCATCATGACATTCGGTGCGGTATCTGTCGGCGGGTTTGCTTTCGGTGCGCTAAGTGTGGGAGGATATGTCGCAGTAGGTGAACACGCATACGGCGGAATAACAATAGCAATGACTCACGCCAACGGCAGCATCCTTACAATAATTTCAGAATCAGATTCCGTATTACAATACAACAGGGAAGAAGTTATCTCGGCAATAGATCAATATGTTCCGAAATTCTGGATATTATTTATTTCAATATGCAAAGCTCTTTTATAAAAAATGCAAATTGCAGGGAGGTGATATCAAGATGAATGATAATGACGATCACATTACTGAAGATCAAAACAATCAACCGGATAATTCAAAACATAAATTCAATAAACTGATTATTATTTCTATCGTATTTTTCGTTTTGACGCTTGTTTGTTTTATATTTGCATTAGTACCGTTCGCTTATATCGGAACAGCATTTTTTATCGGAATATGCTGTTTAATCACAAGTATAGTACTGCTTTTCATATGGCTTTTTAAATATATTATAGGAGCTTCTCTCCGCGGACTGATAATATCATGTATAGGTCTGTTCCTTGATCTGCTGACAATACCTTTAATGTTTTTAAACATTGTTACTTACCTGATCGTTCCTTTTTTATGTCCTTCTTTTGGTATTATCCTCGGAATACTTGGGCTGGTCGAAAGTCGCGGTAAAAGTAAAGCAGGCTTCGTTATATCTATAATTGCAATAGTTCTTCCCGTAATTTTCTTGATCACAGCTATTATCTTATTCGGTTCTGGTGTCGCCGTTATAGCTTTAATGTAGCGAGTGACAGTGGGTAAAATATGAATATCAGAATTAAAAATATATTTCTTACCGCATTAAAAGCGCTCGTTACCGTCGCCGCTCTTATTTCAGCTATAGTCGCGCTTGAAAAATATGATTATCTGTCCAGACTTGATGCGATAGATAATTTTACAGCTATAATTCCGATCGGGCTCATGATTCTTGCAGTAGGTTGCTTCTCGACAATAATATGGATGAAACATTCAAAAAGATTGCTTCCTTTTTCCATATCACTTGCTGTTATACTGATCCTTTCAATAGCGTTGTATCCTAACGCCGTTATCGGAAACTGGTGGCTTGGAGGCAACTCTAAGCCCGCAAACATTGAGCCGGATATAAGCGTTTACGCGCCATTCACGGGGTCACAGACGGTGTCTCTTGATGAGCAGGCAGATTTATTAATTTCAGATGATTTGCCCGTTATGGACGGCGCCACGGCCTTTTATCCGATGTATGCGGCTTTTGCTCAAGCCGTATACGATCAAAACAGCTATGCCGATGAATATGTCATTTGTTCAAAAACCAACAAAGCATATGACTCGATCATTGCGGGCAGTGTTGATCTGATATTTGTGCTTGAACCATCTTTATCCCAGAAGAAAGCCGCCGAAGAAGCAGGAGCTGATTTAAAATTTCATAAGATCGGAAGGGAAGCCTTTGTGTTTATCGTAAGCGATAAAAACCCGACAGATAATCTGACTTATGAACAACTGCAGAATATATATTCCGGCAAAACAGCAAAGTGGGGAACACTCGGTTGGAAAGAGGGCGGTGATATGATAGTGTTTCAAAGGCCGGAAGGATCCGGCAGTCAGACCGGTTTGCAAAAAATCATGAAGGACACTCCTATACATGCGCCGCGCCCGCTGCCGGACGAAAGTCTTATCGGCACAAACAGTCTTATGCAACAAGTAACTGTTGAATGGAACGGTGTACATCCGGCTATCGGATACTCATATCGGTTTTTTGCAGAAACCATGTTTCCAAACCCGCACGCAAAACTTCTGTCTATAAACGGAATTTCACCTACGATAGAAAACATACGTAACGACACTTATCCGTTCGTTTTCGATTTTTACGCAGTTACAAACGGGGAACCGGTCGGGAACACAAAAAAGCTGATCGACTGGATCAAGTCCGACCAAGGCAAGGAGCTTACAGAAAGAGCAGGTTTTGTTGCGTTGTAAACATACTTAAAGTTAAATAAAAAGTAATAATTAATGAGTCCCGAAAGTTACATAACTTTCGGGACTCATTAATTACGGATCCGATATTCTTATATGCTTAATCAGTATGCCCGACAGACGGAGTTAATGCAGAATCGATCCGGTGACGTATTCTTGCAGTTACATCATGAGCATTATGCCACCAGTCTCTGCTCCATACGCGCATAATATTCCAGCCTTTTTGTTCAAGGAAACGACATGCATATACATCGCGTTCTAACGGCGTTTCGTCCGCCGAATACAGAACTTTATCCACTTGGATACCTAAAATATATTTATCTTTTTTCTTATCGTAAACGGCTATCGATATTTTGTTGGAGCCGCTGCCAAGATCGGTATCGACGTCGTATCCAAGCGTGCGAAGCTTAGCGGCGATCTGCTGTTCCACGGGCACTGTAAGCTCTGCATGTCTGACGCTGGCCGAGGGAGGGCACATGCTGTTAAGTACGGCTTTAGTCTCATCTCGATTTCCGCTGGCGACAGCGCGCGCATAAGCCAGATAAGACCTAAACAACTTGGGTCCGTTGTTCTTGGTACCGTCTACCTTAAGGTCTTCAGGTTCGATACTTGTAATGACAAATATTTTTTTCTTAGCTCGTGTCACTGCAACGTTAAGTCTGTTCTCTCCACCTTCCACGGAAAGCGAGCCGAAGTGTGCATTAACCTTGTCGTTATCATTACGAGCATATCCTATACTGAATATTATGATGTCTCTTTCATCACCCTGTACATTTTCTATGTTCTTGATAAACAGACTGACGTCCTGTCCGTTATCCTTTCTGTTGCTTTCATTGAAATATGCAGTACGAAAATCAGGTGACAGCTTACATTCCTTATCGATAGCATCTTCAATACAAGACTGCTGTTCCATGCCGAATGTTATTATACCTATTGTATCTCCCGCACGATTCCTAAACAGCTTTTTCAGCAGCTTAACAACTTCCGCCGCCTCAACCGGATTCCTGCGATCCCGCCATATTCCGTCAACTTTTATACGTTCTATAGCCTTGCTCTTGAGCGACTTAGTGACATCGGGTGAAATACGCAACATATCATCATAAAACGCTTTGTTCGAAAAATCGATCAAGCCGCGGCTGTAACTGCGGTAATGATAGGTAATATTAGCACTGTCAAATCTCGCAACCGCAAGATCCAGTAAGCTTTCAACCTCAAGCGCTGCCTGGAGCGACAGATCACTATCGTCATCAGCCCCGCCCATATATCTGCGCATAAATGTAGTTGTGGGGCGAAGCTGCTTGGCATCTCCCGCAACTACAACGTTCTTGCCTCTGATAATGGACGGAACAGTATTTTCTATAAACACCTGGCTTGCCTCATCAAACAGAACAAGATCAAACATGTTTTTCTGAAGCGGCAGTATTGAAGATACATTTTCAGGAGAGAGTAACCAGCAAGGGTAGAGGGTGAGCAGATAATCTCCGTACACTTCCATAGTACGGCGTATTGGCCAGAAATTCTGTTTCTTGGATATCTGATACAGATAGTCCTTCGAGTCCTCACTGTTAGCATACATATCCTGATATTCAGGAACAAAACTGTTCGCACATATTTTCCGGCTTATACCCGCAAGCTCATTGGTAAGCGTGTTTATCCGAGCTTTTATATTTTCAAAATCCACCGTAGCTGAAAGCTCTGTTTTTTTATTTTTTTCACAGCTTATGATCTCATGATATACGCGAAGGGGAAGCAATTTAACAATAACTCCGCGGAAATGTTCGTAATCCCGCGTCATCCTATATGCAAAATTAAGAATATGCCTTTCGGTCTGTGAGAAATTATGAAGGCTAAGAGAAACGTCACTTACCTTAACATAGTCGGCAAGCGCCGCTTTAAGATTATTCAGAGTGTTTTCATTACCCTCGAGTATACCGCCGAGTGCCATCGCATATCCCTCGTAAGTAAGTACCTCACGGAGGAAATCATAATCGCTTACAAAGTCCGCTATTGCTTCTTTTGTTTTTTCATAACTTTCTCTTATTTCTTTTTCCTTGCAACACATGCTGTATTTTGCAAAAGGATAAAGAGGGAAGAGTATCTTACTTGCCTGCAGAAAAGAGTAAGCCGACGGATACTCGAATCCGGCAAGCATATGAATAAACATTTTTTCGTTTCTGGGATTGGAAAGTTTATCATACTGCGCTATTATCTGACGTGCAAACGGATAACCTGCCTCATCAAAAACAGCAGTGCGCGAACCGGTCAGTTCGGCAAACTTTGTACGCGCATAAGAAAGCGTGTCTATCGGTAAATCAGGTTTAAGATGCTGTATGAACGGATTGAATTTTTTATTCTCAACAAAATTATAATATATATCAATCTTATCTTGTTCCAAAAGGGTATCGATTGCGTGACGCATGGTAGGATAATCCATTGTACGCAAAGTTTTGTCTTTTAACATCTCGTTGTATATGGCATATTCCTCACTATCTTTTCCCGGGATGAAAGAGCCATAGTACATGTCCATAAGACTGATACCGAACCCGTTATCGTCTTCAAAAGTATCCGATATCTCCTGCAATCTTTCTATTTCATCTTCCAGCAATCCGGCGATCTTATCATATTCGCCAAAATGATCCGTAAATTGTTTCTTCAATACCTCTTCATGACGCAAAAGACAACGCGAATAAAATGAACGACGTTCTTTTACCGGATCCACAATGAACATTGCTTTTTCCGAAAGTTCCGCAAGACGATTATAGACCACATCCAAAGCCGCCTTCTTCTGAGAAACGACCAGAACCCGCTTGCCCTTACAGAGCGCATCCGATATCAGATTTACTATTGTCTGGGATTTACCTGTTCCGGGAGGTCCGTATATTACCATGTTTCCGGCGTTTGCGACTTTTTCCACTACGTTGCGCTGAGCATAGTCAAGGTCACTGATGCAGTAACAATCTTCATGCTGAATATTATTCTTTCTTCTTCGGCTTTTCTGCGGTTCAAATAATTCCTCAACAGCATCATTGGTCATGCGACTGCGTTCAAGCTCGGAATAATCATTATAAATCGAATTAGCCATCGAGTATCTGGCTAACACACAAACTCTTTTGAGTTCCAGAGCATCCCTTATCTTGGGCTCTGTTATCGTATCAAAAGGCACCAGCTTTTTGCCGTCAGGCATTCTGAGCCTGATCCCGAATTTTTTAAGGTATGCAAGAACAGAGTCGAGATTTTTCATGCCGCTATGAGACAGATTATCGAACTCCGTTTCCATTTCCTCAATAAGCAGACCCTTCGCTTGTGCGTATGCAAAGACAAACGCTTTATTGAGGCGAACACTTTCGCCGCGTTTAATGCTTAATCTTACTATATTGCTCTCTGTGATTTCCACTTCAACGGGGAAGAACAGCAACGGCGCTTTGATCACCACATCTTTAAGTCCGCCACAGACAAACGGATAACCGACAAACAGCTCATATCTGCCTGTCTCTTTTTCTATATCCTCAGCTTCTCTTTTAAGCATGCGCACTGAATTGGCTTCTCTTTCCAACGCTGCATTAAACGGCTGTTTTGCCCGTCCGGGGCGAGGAGACTGTTCTTGCGGCACAGGCGCTTCCGCTCCGAAAAGTGTTTTTAAAGATTGAATGCTTGGGGAAATTATAGTAAATTTATCTTTCTGACCAGATCTTAAAAATTCAAAAAACTCTTCTTCCCATTCTTTATCGGAGGCAAGAAGCTTTCCTATATCATAACCGGTTTTTCGGCTAAAAGAGCGGATATACAGACTTCTGTTTTTTCCGCTTATTTCTATCAATCGCTCTTTGTAATATGAATAAATGCTTTTCATCTTTTCCGCCGCCTAAAATGCGCAGTTTTAAGATAGCGCAAATTGTATTTAAAGTATACTACATATTTAAAGTATACTACATAATCGGAAATTTTGCAAGAGGCTTTCTGATATAATGTAAAATTTCACAATCAAAGCACTTTTCATCGCTTGACGAAACTGATTTTATACTGTATTCTAAAAAACAAAAAGTAAAGGAGTAACCTTAAATGGGAATGACCATAAATTGCCCGCTTCCCGGGCCTGAAGAAATAAAATCCGACTATCCGCTTACGGACGAATTAAAGGCATTTAAGCTTGCTCGAGATAATGAAGTAAAGGATGTATTATCCGGACGTTCAGATAAGTTTCTGGTTATAATCGGACCTTGTTCCGCAGACCGTGAAGACAGCGTACTTGACTATGTTTCACGGCTGGCAAAAGTTGCTGAAAAATTTAAAGACAGGTTAGTTATTATTCCCAGAGTTTATACAAACAAACCCAGGACTACCGGAGAAGGGTACAAAGGTATGCTACATCAGCCGAGACCTTCTGACGCGCCCGATCTTAAAGCCGGCATCATTGCCATAAGGCGGCTTCATCTTAAAGTTATGGACGAATGCAGGCTGACTTCAGCAGATGAAATGCTTTATCCCGAGAACAGAAGCTACCTGGATGACCTGCTCTCATATGAGGCAATAGGCGCTCGCTCGGTAGAGGATCAGCAGCATCGACTGACAGCAAGCGGTATGGATATCCCCGTAGGTATGAAAAACCCGACAAGCGGTGATTTTACAGTTATGCTTAATTCCGTATACGCAGCACAACACCCGCATAACTTCATATACAGAGGCTGTGATGTAACTACAGACGGAAACGAGTACGCCCATGTTATTTTAAGAGGTGGAGTCGATAAATACGGCGCAGGCATTCCCAATTATCATTTTGAAGACCTTATAAGGCTACATGATATGTATGAAAAAACTGAATTGAAGAATAAAGCTGCGATCATCGACGTCAATCATTCAAATTCAGGAAAACGCTATAAAGAGCAGATACGCATAGTCGGAGAAGTACTTCATAGCAGAAAGTGCTCGGAAACAATAAATAACTTAGTAAAGGGCTTTATGATCGAAAGCTATATTGAAGAAGGCAGTCAACCCGTTAACGGCGAAGTGTACGGAAAATCGATAACCGATCCTTGTATAGGTTGGGACGATACCGAAAAACTTATCGGTATGATTGCAGATAAATGCTGAAACACTACCGGTCCGCAAACGATTATTTCCGGGAACTATTCGGATGTAAAGTATACAAGCTCGCTTTATCTTGCTCGGATACTTGCCCCAACCGTGATGGCACTGTCGGTACAGGCGGTTGTATATTCTGTGGAGCCGAGGGCAGCGGAGAATTTGCTGAGATCTGCAAGAACTCAAGCGACCTCGAAAGCGCAATAGCTCACGCAAAAAAAAGAGTGAGCAGTAAAACAAACGGCGGCAGTTATATAGCATACTTTCAAAGTTTCACTTCCACGTATGCGCCCATATCCAGACTTGAAGAGTTGTTTACGGCTGCGACAGAGAGAAACGACATCGTTGCACTTTCTGTCGCAACTCGTCCTGACTGCCTGTCAGACAGCATTATGAATCTTCTTAAGAGAATATCCGAACGTAAGCCGCTTTTTGTAGAATTGGGCTTGCAAACTATACATGAAACCACGGCAAAATCAATAAACCGCGGTTATGCTCTGAACGTATACGACACGGCTGTCGATCGTCTGCATAAGATAAATGCGAATATAATAACACATATCATACTGGGCTTACCGGGTGAAAGCTCTGAGATGGTGGAACAGACTGCCAAATATGTGGGAAAAGTAACCGACGGCATCAAACTTCAGCTGATGTTTGTACTTAAAAATACGGTGCTGGCTGATATGTATTACAATGGAAAATATAAACCACTTACATTGGAAGAATACTCAGACATGCTGTGCCGATGTATTGAGATACTACCTCCGAACGTAGTCATCCATCGTCTTACCGGTGACCCGCCGAAGCGCATAATGATCGCTCCGGAATGGGCTGCCGATAAAAAACGCGTTTTAAACCATATCAGCAGTGAATTTGAGCGGCGGGATATGCTTCAAGGCAAATATTTTCACTAAACAACAAATAAAAAACGAGTGATGACATCGCTCGTTTTTTTTTACATAGTAAAATGCGTACTGCGCATAATACGGATATGATTAAACGTGATTATCCCCATGAGCTTGTACGTAACATTGAAGAAGTGGAGATTCTGAAAAAGGAGAATCGCCGTGACGGATAATATAAAGCGCAATGAAAATTACAGCAGATACGTAAATGCAATATCACCGTCGTCAAGCGCGTTAAGCTCGCTTATCAAGGCATTTATCGCAGGCGGTATCACATGCGTGATAGGTGAAATCGTACGAAATACATTCGGACTGATTCCCGGTATAACCGACGAACAAGCAGCCGTCTATGCGTCAGTGGTTCTTGTAGTAATTGCAATACTGTTTACTGGATTAGGAATTTATGACTCTATTGGCCGCATAGGCGGTGCCGGATCGTTTTTGCCTATAACGGGATTTGCAAATGCAATGTCAAGCGCGGCAATGGAATTCAGATCGGAAGGCCTCATTATGGGTACGGCAGTAAAAATGTTCAATGTAGTCGGACCTGTCATTGTTAATGGTATCGTATGGTCTGCAGTCGCGGGAATTTTAAGATATATAATAGCGCTTATATCGGGGGTATTATGACAGCAAAGTCACAGACACTGGTATTCAAAAATCGTCCACGAATAATTGCCGGAATGAGCGTTGTGGGAGATAAAGAAGGAGAAGGTCCGCTCGGAAAATATTTCGATACCATAGAGCCTGATCCCAAAATGGGGAAGAGCTCCTTCGAAAAAGGGGAGACCGCAATGTTCAGCAAAGCGATAGAAGGAGCCGCCGCCAAAGCAGGAATGCAGATTTTCGACATAGGCGCATTATTTGCCGGAGACTTGCTTAATCAGCTTGTGTCATCCAGTTATGCCGCGAGAGATTTACCCGTTTCCTATTTTGGATTGTACTCTGCCTGTTCTACTATGACAGAAGCATTGTCACTTGGAGCGGCAATGATAAACGCCGGGTATTTCAAGACGGCGGCATGCGCTACGGGTTCGCACTTCGCAACTGCAGAACGGCAATACAGATTTCCGCTAGAATATGGTTGTCAACGTCCGCCGTACGCTCAGTGGACAGTAACGGCAGCCGGATGCAGCATTCTCGCAGATAGCGGAAACGGACCGGCAATCACTCATGCGACAATAGGAAGAGTGGTGGATTACGGAATAACGGATGCAAACAATATGGGCGCAGCAATGGCTCCGGCAGCTTTTGATACCGTATTGGCTGTACTTGAAGATACCGAAATGAAAATAGAAGATTTTGACGGCATTTTTACAGGCGATCTTGGAAGATTGGGCGGAGAAATTCTCCGTGATCTCTGCCGTGAACGGGGCATTGAGCTCGGTCAAAGATATTCAGACTGCGGAGAGATGATATTTTCTTCCGAACAGGAATGTTACTCAGGAGGAAGCGGAGCTGGCTGCAGCGCCTGCGTACTGAATTCGTTTATTTTGGATAAAATGAAAAAACATGAATACAACAGAGTGTTACTGATGGCGACCGGCGCATTGATGAGCCCTACGACATCCTTTCAAGGCGAGTCCATTCCTGCCATATGCCATGCCGTAATAATGGAGAATGACTTATGATATTTTCTGATACATGGTGGGGATGGTTACTTAACTACCTGATCGTATTTACTTCCGGCGGTTTATTCTGCCTGCTTGCACAAGTTCTAATCATAAAAACAAAACTTACTCCCGCACGTATCCTCGTATTATTTCTGATAGCGGGTATAATATTGCAGGCAATCGGCGTATATGAACCTATTTCAGAAGTACTTCGTTCAGGTATAGCAATTCCGATAACGGGCTTCGGCGCATCTCTTGCAAAAGGTTCAATAGAGTGGGCAATGCAGTATGGCCCTCTCGGCGCATTTGCCGGAGGACTGGTGCAGACAGCGTATGGTGTAGGTATTGCCGTATTTGCAAGTTATATCGTATCACTCATATTCAAACCGAAAAGCAAATGACAACTAAGCGTTTATCACGGAATATATATTACCGTGTGGGTAACCGGCTATAAAAAGAACAGACATAAAAAATTATTCAAGTTTATATCTATCGTTGTTATTATCATAACTGCGCTAGCCGTTTACTATTATCTCAGAATAGCGCCTGTAATTTCTGATGTAGCTATTGAAAGTACGAGAATGAGTGTATCCGAAGCAATAGACAATATGACTGAACAATATCTGTATCAGGTAAGTTATGATGATTTTATTATCTCAAGGTATAACAATGAGGGAGATGTAGTTTTCGTTCAGATAAACAGTGTAAACGTAAACTTATTTGCGCGCAAAGTAACTTCACTGATAAGATCGGAAATGAAAGGTTTTCAGGAAAGCGGCGTAAAAATTCCGCTCGGCACAGCAACAGGGATTCCGTTGCTTTCTGATCTTGGTCCGGCACTTACATATAACGTACTCAATTTGGGCGTGGTAGATGCAGATTTTATTTCAGATTTTGTTGACGCGGGCATCAATCAAACCTTGCACAGATTATATATGCGTATAGTGGTAAATATGAAGATCATACTACCCGGTTATTCATTATCGTTTGACAACGGGAGCACGGTACTTATATGCGAAAATATTATTTCCGGTGACGTACCACTTGGCGAGCTTAATATAGGCGAAAATTTATTGCCTTAAAATGCTTGCAAACATTTGAGAAAAAGGGTATAATAATAGAAAATTCAAAGGCAACGACGCAGCATAAGAGTCCGTCATAATCCTTTTCAGAGAGCTTTCGGCAGGTGTGAGGAAGCAGGGACGTCGGAAAATATTCACTGCCGAGCCGGATATGCGAAACTTTTTATAAAAGCAATTAACTTATCCCGCAACTGCCGGCGTAACAGGCTAAAATGAGGCGCACATCATTTTGCGTAAAAAAAGGTGGTAACACGATCGAGAGTCGTCCTTTTACGGATGGCTCTTATTATATACTCTATGGAGGAAAAATGGAAGAAAAGATAAGACAGCTGACACAGGCATGCAGTGAAGAGATTTCGGCAGCAGGCTCGGAAAATGCATTATATGCGGTCAGAGTTAAGTATCTCGGTAAAAACGGTCTTATCAGCGACCTGATGAAGGGCATGAAAGATCTTACGCCCCAGCAACGCCCCGTAATGGGTAAGCTCGTAAATGATGCACGTTCTGCACTTGAGACTGAATTTACAGAAAAGGGCAACCAGTTGCATGAAGCTGAACTTGCACAGAAACTTGCCGCTGAGAAAATAGACATTACTATTAACAAAGGGCGCAGTGTAGGTAAATTGCATCCTTTGAACGCTGTCCGTAAACGTCTTGTAGACTTCTTTGTCTCCATGGGATTTGAAGTTATGGACGGACCGGAAGTAGAAACAGATTATTACAATTTTGAAGCGCTCAACGTTCCGAAAGACCACCCGGCACGCGATATGCAGGATACATTTTTCCTCGGCGGCAATCTGCTACTTCGGTCGCAGACAAGTGCATCACAGGTCAGATACATGGAAGATCATAAGCCGCCGCTTAAAATGATCTCTCCGGGACGTGTTTTCAGAAACGACGATGACGCAACGCATTCGCCGGTATTCCACCAGTTGGAAGGGCTTGTCGTTGATAAAGGTATCACCATGTGTGATCTTAAGGGAATACTTGACAGTTTTGCCAAGCATTTCTTTGGCAGTGATACAAAAGTTCGCTTCCGTCCGTCATATTTCCCGTTCACCGAACCAAGTGTCGAAGTTGACGTATCTTGCTCCATGTGCCACGGTAAAGGTTGCAAAATATGCAAGGGCACCGGTTGGATAGAGATACTCGGCGCAGGTATCGTTAACAGAAAAGTACTTAAAATATGCGGAATAGATCCGGATGAGTATACTGGCTTTGCTTTCGGCTTTGGCATAGACCGTATTGCAAATATCATACACAGTATACCGCACATTAAATTGCTGTATGAAAACGATATTCGTTTTCTTGAGCAATTTTAACCAAGGAGGTATTCAGAATGAAATTACCTATAAACTGGCTTAAGGAATATGCCGCAATAGGAAATGCGTCGCCGGAAGAAATCGCTGAAGCGCTGCTTAGAGTAGGCTTTGAAGTAGAAGAAATTATATATGCTGGTGCGGAGATTGAAAATGTAGTAGTCGCTAAAGTTATTGACTGCAAACCGCACACGAATTCCGATCACCTTCACGTCTGCATGGTAGATAACGGTAAAGAGATACTGCAAATAGTCTGCGGCGCGCCAAACGTGCACACCGGAGACGTGGTACCTTGCGCACTTTCTGGAGCAAAGCTTCCCGGCGGCATCATGATCAAACCGGGTGAACTCAGAGGAGTAATGAGCTACGGCATGCTCTGCAGCGGAAAAGAACTGGGCGTAGATGATACGATAATAGAAGGAGCAGAAGTTGACGGATTGCTCCAATTGCCTAAGGACACTCCGCTCGGCACGGATATACGAAAAATAATCGGACTGGACGAATATGTTCTGGACGTATCGGTAACTGCTAACCGTCCCGACTGCCAATCTATCATAGGACTGGCAAGAGAAGTTGCGGCATCAATGGATGTAAAGTTTACTCCGCCCGTAAATAAGTATAAAGTGGTTGAGTATGAAAATGAATTCATGCCTGATGTGAAAATAGAATCTGATCTTTGTTCGAGATACACCGGACGCCTTATCCGCGATGTTAAAATAGAAAGATCACCTGAATGGATGGCGCGCAGACTGCGTTTAGTCGGAATACGTTCCATAAACAACATTGTCGATATTACAAACTATGTGCTCATCGAGACCGGCCAGCCGCTTCATTCATTCGATATTCGCTTTATCAATAAAGGAATAATCGTCCGTACGGCAGAAAAGGGAGAAAAAATAACCGCTCTGGACGGCAAAGAGTATTATCTTGCCGATGACATGCTTGTGATTGCCGACACCAAAAAACCTGTGGCGATCGCAGGTATAATGGGCGGAGAATATTCCGGCATAATGTCTGATACTGAAACAGTATTCCTCGAAGCTGCCCGTTTTGACCGCAGAAGTATTCGCGTTACTTCCCGTAAACTTGGTTTGCGCTCAGACTCATCTGCGCGTTATGAAAAGGGCGTGGACTATGAAAGCGTAGACGAGGGTAGAGAAAGAGCACTTGCTTTGGTTTACAAGCTTAAAGTGGGTAAAATAGTAGATATCAGATCGGATGCGGGTATAGACAGACCCAAACAAAAAATTATTGAGACTTCCGCAAGCCAGATATGTTCCATAATAGGTATCGATATACCCATCAAAGCAATAGAACGCATACTTAATGCACTGGATATAGAAACTGAAATAAAATCCAAGACGGACAAACTCATATGTACCATACCTCTTCGCAGAGAGGATATCGAAGATTTCGCTGATCTTTCAGAGGAAGTCATCAGATATTATGGTTACGATAATCTCGAGCCTACATTCCTCAAAACAGCTGCATGCACAATAGGCGGCGAAAGCGAAAAAGATAAGCTGATCAACGGTTTGAAAAACGTGCTTTGCGGTATGGGCGCTTACGAAATGATGAGTTATTCGTTCATAACCGAAAAAGCCGGTGATATGATGCTGCTCGATCGTAATGACAGTCGTCGTCGCTGTATCAAATTATTGAATCCCCTCGGTGAAGATACCTCCATGATGAGAACACAGCTTACGCACAACGCCCTTTCGGCAGCAGCTCTTAACTTATCCCGCGGCAACGAACGTTTCAGACTGTATGAAATAGGCAGAGTATATATTCCGATCGAGGATGGAAAACAGCCGGAAGAACGCACGCACCTTTCAATAACGTACTCCGGCAGTGATGAAACATTCTACACTATAAAGAATACAGTAAATGCAGCCCTTGAGTACTTCGGAGTGAACACGGTATTGAAATACAGTGCTCAGCCTTATCTGCATCCCGGCATAAGCGCAGATATATTGCTTGACGGGGAAATCATAGGCAGCTATGGCGAAGTACATCCGACCGTTATGGAGAACTACGGCATATCAGCTAAAGTATATTGCGCTGAAATTGATCTTGAGCCACTCCTTAAAACAGGCGAACACGTTGCAAAGTATAAGGTGATTTCCCGTTTCCCTTGCGTAAATCGCGATCTTGCGGTAGTCGTAAAAGACGAATGTTCCGTAGGCGAATTACTGGACACCATACACTGTGCATGCGGCAATGATCTTGAAAGCGTAGAGCTGTTCGATATTTACAAGGGCGAGCAGATAGAAAGCGGTTACAAGAGCGTGGCATTTGCACTCAAGTTCCGTTCCTGCGAAAAAACGCTTGTAGATTCCGATATTCAAAAACTTACTGAGTCGGCTATAAAAATGCTCAGTGAAAGAAACGGAGCAAAGCTCAGATAAATATGGAGATACTTGCACCTGCGGGTAATATGAAAGCGTTGAAGAGCGCAGTAGCGGCAGGAGCCGACGCCGTCTATCTTGGCGCTGGCGACTTTAATGCGAGAAGCAAGGCGGAAAACTTCGGTAAAAACGAACTCCGCCTTGCCGTTTCATATTGTCACGACAGAGGCGTGAGAGTCTATCTTACACTTAACACACTTGTAAAAAGTCAGGAAACGGAAAAAGCTTTATCCGAAGCCAAAGATGCGGCAGATGCAGGTGTTGACGCATTTATCGTTCAGGATCTCGCGCTTGCGCTTAAAATACAAAAATTATTGCCTGACATGCCTTTACACGCAAGTACGCAAATGGGAATCCACAACGCATACGGCGCCGCATTCGCCAAAAAAGCCGGATTTGACCGGATCATTTTTTCCAGAGAATCTCTGCCTGCTGATATTTTGCAATCAAAAGAAGCAACAAATCTTGAAACAGAGTTTTTCGTACATGGCGCGCACTGCGTATCATTTTCAGGCAATTGCTATTTTTCAGCGCTTGTTTCAGGATACAGTGGCAATAGGGGAAAGTGTCTTCAACTATGTCGTAAGCGTTATACCCTTACTGACGGTAATAAAAGCAAAACGGGATACATGCTGTCAGCCAAAGATATATGCCTGCTTAAGAATTTATCCATACTTGAAAAAGCCGGTATAGACTCTTTGAAAATCGAGGGAAGATTGCGTAGTCCGGAATATGTAAGCACTGTAACGGAAGCCTACCGTAAAGCACTTGACGGAAAAGTACCCGATATAACTAATGTAAAAACCGTATTTAACAGGGGGGATTATTCACAAGCTTACGTAATTGATGACAGACCGGATATTATATACGATCTTACACAAAACAACATAGGATCATATACGGGAAACGTTACAGACATCAAAGGGAATACAATTACCGTAAAAGGCTATAAAAGTTCTGACGGAGATGGCTTTAAGATCTTAAGACACGGGAAAGAAGCGGGAAGCGCCGTATGCAAAAATGGAAAAATATTTTACACGGATTCCGTAAAACTTGGTGATGAAGTGCGTTTAACAAAAAAATCTTCATTGGAAAGACGCACTGAAGTACTGATATCTGAGTCTGATAAACGTGAAAAAATAGAAAATTTCAAAGTTTTATCCAGAAAAAATCACTGTAGTATATCTGACATAGTACTAAATTCTTACGATTTACCTTGCAATAACACAAATTCTTGCGTTATATTACGGGTAAACGAATATACTGACAAAAGACTTTATCCCCATACAGATATAATAATTCTTTCTCCCGCGCTATATGACGCAAATAAGATTAAAACTTTAATTAAAGATTTTAATAAGCCTGCACTTCTGGAACTTCCCGTAGAAGCAAGAGGAAAGGACTGTGACATTCTTCTTGATATAAAAGATATGAACATTTTCGACGGGTACGTCGCCAACAATATTTATGCTCTTGAAATGTTCGGAGACAAGCCGCTTGTTTGCGGAGAACAGATGAACTTTTTATCAGAGTATAAGTGCACAAAAATTATTTCAGAAGAATCAGCAGTCGCAGGGAAGGAAGATATCGTACCGATATTTATGCGTGAAATTTTTATGAATTTAACACATTGTCCTTCGCGCCAATTGGGATATACATGCGGAAAGTGTACTGAACGTCCGTTATATCTTATTGACGAAAATCGCAACCAAATGCCACTTAGAAGAAAAAAGCTGTATTACTGTTACCATGAACTGCTTAATTCTAAAATAAAAAATATTTCAGACAGGCTCAACAGAGATATTCATAAACGCCTGCTTATCGACGCAAGGAATATAGATGGAAAAAAGGTATATACAGCGCTTAAAGATCCATATAACCTTAGATTCGATGAAAAAACAGAAACCCGCGGCAGGTGGGGCAAAGGAGTGAAATAAATGAACGATCCTTTAGTCACCCTTGAATTCAATAAAATATTAAGTCAGGCTGCCGAAAACGCAATTTCGACGAAAGGCAGACAGCAGATTCTATCACTGCGTCCGTCGGGCGAGCTGAGTGAAGTCAAGAACAGGTTACAATTTACCGAACAGGCGGAAAAACTGCTTTCGGTATACAGATACGGCGGAATAGAGTATTTTGCAGATACCGATGAAATCATAGAAAAGGTGCGTGCAGGCGCTACTCTTTCAATGAAAGAACTCATTGATGTCTCCACATTATTGCGAAGTGCCCGTCTGGCAAAAAGCACACTCGAGGCATTTCCAGAAGATGTTGATAAAATTAAGGATATCGCACTGAGAATTTTTGCAGATAAGTCGCTCGAAGACGACATCAGACGAGATATAATTTCCGAAAACGAGATGAGTGATGCCGCCAGCGACACGCTCAGAGACATACGCGTACGCTTACGCTCAATGAAAAACAAGCTGACGGATAAACTATCGTCGTATACCCGCAGTAATGAATTTTCCGAATATCTACGCGATAATTTCTACACAGTACGTGGCGGAAGATATGTTTTACCGGTCAAAAGCGAGTGCCGAAAAAATGTACAGGGCTTATTACACGATCAGTCAGCAACCGGATCAACTCTCTATATAGAGCCTTTTGAGATCGTGTCAATGAACAACGATATCGTTAAGCTTGAAGGAGATGAGCAGAGAGAAATCGAGAGAATACTTGGCGTTTTTTCAGAAAGAGTTTTATCACAGTCTGACAATATTACGGATGCTTCAGAAAGGCTTACGATACTTGATGTATATTTCGGGCTGGGCAGATACGGCGAGAATATTGACGGCATAGTTCCCGAAATAAATTTTGCAGAACGCGTAAAACTGGTCGGAGCAAGGCATCCGCTTATTCCGCGCGAGCGCGTAGTCCCAATCGACATTGAAGTAGGCGGGGATTATAATATCCTATTGATATCCGGACCTAACACCGGAGGCAAAACGGCATCATTGAAAACAGTCGGTCTCTTATCGTGTATGCTGTCATGCGGGATGCTTATTCCATGCAAAAAGGGAAGCATAATGGCGGTATTTGACCGTATTTTTTGTGATATAGGAGATGATCAGAATATTTCACAAAACCTGTCTACATTTTCATCCCACATAAAAAACCTTGCAGAGATCACTTCATCTTTTACAAATGAAAGCCTGATATTGCTTGATGAAATCGGCAGCAGCACATCACCTGATGAAGGCGCAGCGCTTGGTATCGGAGTTATGGAATATATCGCCGAAACAAAAGCCAAAGCTATCATAACAACTCACTATCCGCGGTTAAAAGAGCATGCAATGGCAAGCGGCAAAATCATGAATGCCGGCATGCAATTTGATCCCGATACTCTTGCGCCCACATATAAGCTTCTGATGGGGTACCCCGGGGTCAGTAATGCACTTGAAACCGCTAAAGCGCTCGGATTATCCCCGGCAATCATTAAGACAGCAGAAGATTCATTGAACAGAGAGGAGAATTACGAATCGCTGCTCGCGGAGGCCTTTTCCATACGTTCACGTGCTGAAGCAGAGCTGGAAGCTGCCGAATCAATGAAAAAAGATGCTGAAGAACGTTTGTCTAAAATAGCCGGCGACGAAAAGAAAGTAAAAGAAGCACTGGACAGAATTAACACAAACGCGAAGGCTGAAACAAAACGCCTGGTCAATAAGGCAGTAGAAAAAGCCAACGATTTAGTCGAACAAATTAAGCAAGAGTTGAAAGAAGCCGATGAACAGGCAATACTAAAAGCCAAAAAAGATTTAAAGCGCCTTGAAAACCTCGCTTATGAAGACGGTGAGTCGATGACCAGCGTCCTCACGGAAAATATTACGGAATCTGAAATAATCCCCGGAGCCAAGGTAATTGTGAACAGTCTCGGAGCTGAGGGATATGTGGCAAAAATTAAACCAGACAAAAAGGAAGCTGAAATAAATTGCCTGGGCAAAAGCGTCAAGGTAAAATATTCCGATCTTTCAAAGCCCGTGGAAATTACCGCAGTTAAAAAGAGCAGAACGGAAATAAAACAAGCTCAACCGGCACAATCAGCACCCATAAATAAAGAAATCAACGTTATAGGCGAAACAGTACTTGATGCCATAGATGCGATAGAGCCTTGGTTGGATAATGCCGCGCGTGTTAAACTGAATGAGTTAAGAATCGTACATGGCAAAGGAACCGGCGCTCTCGGAAAAGGTATACAATCATATTTACGCTCACATCCGGCTGTCAAATCTTTCAGATACGGCAGACATGGAGAGGGCGACATGGGTGTAACCATAGTTGAATTAAAATAATTAATCAAGAATATCTGTAATTGAACAGCGAAAATGTAATATTTTACGTTTTTCGCTGTTTTTATCTTATTCAAAACATGTTATTAAACATACTTTATTAGAAAAAGTCTTATCCAAACTGACGATCTGCACAAAAATATTTAATTGCGCTTCACTGTTATTCGTCTCAATACCTTATAAACATTAAAATTAAGCAATTTTTAAACACAATTATGGTGTATATTATTGTAGTATTTGAACGAAAAATGTCTAATTTTGTTGTTTTTAAATATATTGATTGACATTATTTAGAAATAATGTTATAATTCCTCACGATCCATCGATTAAACGGGGAAACTAACACGGAGGAAACACAATATGCACGACGACCTCAGAGCTTTTGTAAACAAATCCATGTCGGTATACCTGATCGGCATGGGAATTTATCCTAATACCGTAAGTTTTTCACATCTTACCGAATCGGTATACATTGCGGCTTCACACGGAGTAAATGGCATTTCCATATGCAAGCTATACTCAGAAGTGGGCAAAACCGTTCGAAAATCTGGCGTTGCCGTAGAGCGTGCAATAAGAAATGTCATAAATAAATGTATTAACGAAGGCAGAATGAATAAGCTCAACGAATATTTCGGATATACTGTGTATTCGGAAAAATATCCGATAAGATCAGGGGAGCTGATCTGTTTATTAGCTACGAAAATATTAGAGGATTATTCCGCGAGTAAAGCGAATTGACTTCTATAAATTTTTTCCAAACTAAAAATCGTATGCATTCTACTTGACAAGCGGCATTTTATGAGTTAAAATAACCGTACAATTAGATTTTGCATATTCAGGGACAAGTAACAAAGGAAACATGATGTGGATAAGAGAGCATCCGCGTGGCTGAAACGGATGCACATATCTCCCGAGCGAAACCACCTTGGAGCGAACGCATGCCTGCGAAAGGCATAGAACAAGGTCGTAAATTTTCGACAAAATAAGGTGGAACCACGATTTAAAAAGTCGTCCTTAAGATAATCTTAAGGACTTTTTATTTTATAAAAGTTATAGAGAAATACGGAGGGTAAAAATATGACGGTTACTTTAAAAGACGGCTCAACCATAGATGTTGAACAGGGTGAAAAGCTGCTCGATGTTGCAAAGCGCATAAGCGAAGGACTCGCAAGAAATGCGCTTATCGCAAAAGTAGATGGTAAGCTTGTCGATCTTAGCCGCACAATAGATAGCGATTGTACTGTAGAGTTTCTTACTTTCAAAGATGAAGAGGGCAGAAACGCATATCGCCATACATGTTCTCACATACTTGCACAGGCAGTTAAAAACCTTTATCCCGGAGTAAAGCTTGCTATAGGTCCGGCGATAAAAACAGGTTTTTATTATGATTTTGATTTTCCTTCTCCTATAACCATGGAGGACCTGCCTCGCATCGAAAAAGAAATGGAGTCCATAATCAAAGCGGATCTTCCCATTGAACGCAGCGTTGTAACGAGAAAACAGGCCGTTACTAAAATGCGCGGGTTTGATGAAATATATAAACTGCAGCTTATTGAAGATCTGCCCCGTGGAAGTGAAATAACCCTTTACTCTCAGGGTAATTTTGTTGATCTCTGCGCTGGTCCTCATCTTATGAGCACAGGTAAGGTAAAGTGCTTCAAACTTACACAAATAACAGGCGCTTACTGGCGCGGCAATGAGCAGAATAAGATGCTTACGCGTATTTACGGTACAGCTTTTGAAAAGAAATCGGAGCTCACAGAATATCTTGAAGCTATAGAGGAAGCTAAAAAGCGCGATCATAATAAGCTTGGCAGAGAGCTC
The DNA here is from genome assembly GCA_944362615.1 of uncultured Clostridia bacterium. GTDB lineage: Bacteria > Bacillota > Clostridia > Christensenellales > Pumilibacteraceae > Protoclostridium. Next base: position 34,260 of record CALVTM010000022.1, on the reverse strand, counting down.
GGTATTTTCATGACGGATGAGCTTGTCGGTCAGGGTCTTCCTTTACTTATGCCCAATGGCGCAAAACTTTTCCAGATACTTCAACGCTTTGTGGAAGATGAGGAAGAGCGCCGTGGCTATATGCTTACGAAAACGCCGTATATGGCAAAGAGCGACCTTTATAAAATTTCCGGACACTGGGATCATTACAAGGACGGAATGTTCGTGCTTGGCGATGAAGCAATAGACGAAGAAGTTATTGCGCTTCGTCCTATGACCTGTCCGTTCCAGTACCTCATATACAAAAACGGTATAAAGAGTTACCGCGACCTACCTTGCAGATACAATGAAACTTCCACTCTTTTCAGAAATGAAAGCAGTGGAGAAATGCACGGCTTGACAAGAGTACGTCAGTTCACACTTTCGGAAGCTCATATCATATGCGCTCCCGAGCATGTTGAAGAAGAATTTAAAGGTGTATTTGAACTGATACTTTATATGGAAAAATGCCTTGGTATTTCTGATGAAATAACGTACCGTTTCTCTAAATGGGATCCCAAGAAAAAGAGCAAGTATATAAATGACCCCAAAGCCTGGACTGAAACTCAGACACTTATGAAAAAGATACTTGATGATCTTAATATCGATTATGTCGAGGCGGATGGTGAAGCAGCATTCTACGGTCCCAAACTTGACCTGCAGGCTCGTAATGTTTGGGGCAAAGAAGATACCATCATAACAATCCAGCTTGACTTTGCCGCCGCTGAAAGATTTGATATGTTCTATGTCGCAGAAGACGGCACACGCAAGCGTCCTATGGTCATACACCGTTCATCTATCGGAAGCTATGAGCGTACTATTGCAATGCTTATCGAAAAGTATGCCGGCGCATTCCCCGTATGGATGTCACCGAACCAGGTTAAAGTGCTTGCGCTTACAGACAGAACTGCAGATAAGTGCAAAGAGACTGTAGAAAAATTGCGCACACTGGGAATAAGAGCAACAGCGGATCTTCGTAATGAAAAGATAGGCTTTAAGATCAGGGAAGCACAGCTTGAGAAAACGCCTTACATGCTTATTATCGGAGACAGGGAAGCGGCAGAAGATAAAGTATCGGTAAGAGGCAGAAAACTCGGCGACCTCGGAACCATGTCTTTTGATGATTTTGTAAGCAGAATCAATAATGAGATCAAGACATTTTCTTCGGAAAATTAAGTAAAACAGTTGACAAACTAATCGGAATTAGCATATAATATTCGTGTTGAAAGCAGATTTCGGTCTCACCGTTCGGGCATGCTCGGAACGGTAACACAATTTTTCATAGCAATTTCAGTTATGTAATTTTGTATGAGCGTGGATTCTGCTTCCGCGCTCATTCTTTTATGGAGGGAAACTATTATAAACAAGCAGCCTGAGGTGGAAATCAATCAGAAGATCCGCGACCGTGAAATTCGTCTTATCGGCGAAGACGGGGAGCAGCTCGGCATTATGAGCGCAGATGCGGCAAACAAGATAGCGGACGAACGCAATCTTGACCTCGTAAAAATCAGCCCGCAGGCAAAACCGCCTGTATGCAAGCTGATGGATTACAGTAAATACAAATTCGAAAAATCCAAGAAGGAAAAGGAAGCCAAAAAGAATCAAAAGCAAAACGAGCTTAAAAAGATATGGCTTTCCATGACCATCGACAGGCATGACCTTGAGACCAAAGCCCGCGCTGCGGCAAAATTTTGTGCTGCCGGGAGCAAAGTCGAGGTATCCATCAGAATGAAAGGACGTCAGCAGGCACATGCCAAACTGGGCGTTGAAGTCATGCATGACTTTTACAGTATTATCGAGGATGTATGTTCTATCGAAAAAGCTCCGGCTACGGAAGGGCGAAACATACTCATGATAATAGCACCTAAAAAATAAACTTTACGGAGGGTAATATATAAAATGCCTAAAATGAAAAGCCATAGCGGCGCGAAGAAACGTTTTCGCGTCAGCAAGAGCGGCAAAGTTAAGCGCAATTATCAGAATAAGAATCATATTCTGACCAAGAAAGACAGTAAGAGAAAAATGAGACTCCGCCAGGGAGCTTATCTTGCTTCCGCAGAGGAATCCAAGACCGTAAAAGTAATGCTGCAGGGCAGGAGGTAATCGATAGTCATGAGAATTAAAAGAAGCGTAAACGCACTTAAGAAGCGCAGAAAGATAATGAAGCTCGCCAAGGGCTATTTCGGTTCCAAGTCCCGTTCTTACAGAATAGCACGCGAAGCCGTAATGAAGTCTCAGATGTACGCGTTTATCGGACGTCGCCGCAAAAAGAGAGATTTCCGCAGACTTTGGATAGCGAGAATAAATGCGGCTGCAAGACTGAACGGAATGTCTTACAGCAAGTTCATGCACGGTCTTAAGGCAAATGGTATAGATCTTAACAGAAAGGTACTTGCTGACATTGCAGTTACAGACAGCGCAACATTCGCTAAACTTGCTGAAAAGGCTAAGGCTGCAAAATAATCATAAAAACAGAAGCTAACGGCTTCTGTTTTTGGTTTGATAAGATGATCATCACTTCACGATCGAATAAAACGGCAAAATTATTTTCGTCGCTTACTCATAAAAAGTACAGAGAAGAAACGGGCTTATTTGTTGTTGAAGGGAAAAGAGCGGTAAATGATGTGATAAAAGCTGCTCCGGAGCTTATAAAAGAAATAATAACAACACCGGAAGCTATTAATGAATATCCCGATGCAACCGTTTTTTCAAAAGAATTGCTCTCATCCGTATGTGAAACCGTAACAACGCAGGGGGTAGCGGCAATTCTTAAGCGCCCCGATCCACAGCCCGCTTACGGAGAGTGCGCATTGATGCTGGACGGCATCAGAGATCCCGGCAATCTGGGTACGCTTATTCGTACCGCATGTGCTGCCGGATACCGCGATGTATATGTAAAAGATTGCACGGATGCGTATTCAGGCAAGGTTGTACGCAGTACTATGTCTGCCATAGTAAAAGTCAATGTTATTCCCGCTAATGCGGATACATTGAATTTACTTAAAGAAAGAGGCTACGTTTTGTTTGGTGCGGATATGGGCGGTACCTCTGTATTTGAATATCCGGCGCCAGATAATAAATATTGTATTATTATAGGCGGCGAGGCAAACGGCATATCAGATGAAGTGAGAAATAAATGCGACAATATCATCTCTATACCTATGACAGGAGAAATTGAGTCGCTTAATGCGGCTGTAAGCGGAGCCGTATTAATGTATGAATTTTTACGTAAAAAATTATAAACAAAGAGGTAAACACAATGTCCGGACATTCTAAGTGGCATAATATTCAACAAGCGAAGGGCAAGGCTGACGCAGCCAGAGGTAAAATATTTACAAAAATAGGCAGAGAAATAGCCGTAGCAGTAAAAGCAGGCGGTGCTGATCCCAACTCGAATGCCGCTCTTCGCGCTGTTATCGATAAAGCAAAGGCTAATAATATGCCTAAAGACAATATCAACAGAAGCATTCAGAAAGCAAGCGGTGAGCTCGGCAGCATAAACTACGAAAGCATTGTATATGAAGGATACGGCACTAACGGAATAGCCGTTATCGTAGAAGCTCTTACAGATAACAAAAATCGTACCGGCGGAGAAGTACGTCATATTTTCGACAAAGCGGGCGGAAGCCTTGGCACTACAGGTTGCGTATCATACATGTTTGATACCAAAGGTGTTATTACCATTGAGAAAAAGAGCGGTATGGACGATGATGAAATGATGATGACTGCACTTGATGCCGGCGCTGAAGATTTTGACGTTGTCGACAATTATTACGAAATAGTTACTTCGCCGACGGATTTTGCTGCAGTACGCGATGCGCTTACCGCAGCAGGTATAGAATATGTTTCAGCAGAAATAGAGAGAATACCTCAAAACACAGTTTTTCTCGATAATGAAAGCAGAGACAAACTTCTTAAAATGCTTGACGCTTTTGAAGATAACGACGACGTCCAGAACGTATATCATAACGCGGAATACAACGAGGAGGAATAATTATCATGACTGTGCGCGAGACCTGTCAGATCGCGAAAGAGCATGTTGCATATCCGGCACTGCTTTCTTCGGACGATAAGAATAAAATGCTGGGAATTATAGCCGATGCGCTTATAGAAAACAGCTCATCTATATTGTGCGAAAACGCTAAGGATATTGAAAGAGGAAAAGATCTTCCCGCATATCTGATTGACAGACTGCGCCTTACTGATGATCGCATAAAAGGTATTGCAGAAGGAATACGTCAAGTAATAGCGCTTGACGATCCGATAGGTAAGGTACTTGCAAAATGGGTAAATCATGCAGGTCTATGCATCAGTCGTGTAGCCGTTCCTCTTGGAGTGGTGGGCATAATCTATGAGGCTCGTCCAAACGTTACTTGTGACGTTATCGCGCTTTGTTTAAAGACCGGTAATGCGGTAGTGCTTCGCGGAAGTAAAGACGCATACGGGACAAATGCGGAGCTTGTCAGAGTGGTTAAGAATGCGCTCAAAGCCAACGGATACGAAAGTGAGTTTATACAGCTGATAGAGGATACTTCGCGCGCGGGCGCTGAGGAATTTATGCATATGGATGAGTTTATAGATGTGCTCGTTCCGAGAGGTTCGGCAAAACTTATCCAAACCGTAAAGAAAAACTCTACTATGCCGGTAATTGAGACAGGCGCCGGAAACTGTCACTTGTATGTTGAAAAAAGCGGTGATCCGGAAATCGCGCTTAATATACTTCTTAACGGCAAGCTCCAACGCCCCGGGGTCTGCAACGCTCTTGAGAGTCTGCTTATTGACAGAGATATTGCAGACACTGTTGCGCCTTTGCTGATCGGCGCTATGATTGACAATAATGTTACGGTACACGGTTGCAAAGAAACGATTGCAGCATGTCCGGAACTTGCTGATAAAATAGTACCTGCATCTGAAGAGGATTTTGCAAAGGAATATCTTGGATACGAGATATCATGTAAAATCGTTTCGGGAGTGGATGAGGCTATCGATCATATAAACAAGTACAGCACACACCATTCTGAAGCAATTATTACAAAAAATAACTCGGCTGCAGAAAAATTCCTCAAAGAAGTCGACAGCGCTGCTGTTTATGTCAATGCATCCACAAGATTTACTGACGGCTTTGAATTTGGTTTCGGAGCAGAGCTCGGCATTTCCACTCAGAAGCTTCATGCGAGAGGTCCGATAGGACTCGAGCAAATGACAAGCTTTAAGTATACTATCATCGGCGACGGTCAGTGCCGCAAATAATCAACATGGCAAAAGATAAGAACGGAAATGATGAAAAGGTAAACTTTCATGAAGGGCACAGAGAAAGAGTCAGAAAACGCTTGCTGGCTGATCCCGACATGAAGACATTCTCTCCGCACGAAATACTTGAATATCTGTTGTTTTACGGCGTTCAGCGTAAAGATACAAATGAACTTGCGCACAAATTGATCAGATCATTCGGTTCACTTTCGGCAGTTTTTGATGCTGATATAAATGACCTTATCGCATATCCCGAATTGCCTGAAAGAGCAGCGTTTCTTATAAAATCAATTTTGCCTATAACTGATGCATATCTTAAAGACAGTAAAAAAGAAACTGCGCTTATAGACACTTATTCGGACGTAATAAACTATTATAATAACTCTTCAATATCCATGAATCCGAAAGAAGAGCAGGTAAGCTCGATTTTCCTGGATATAAACGGACGCGTAAGGAATTTTGCACAAATAAGCAAGGGTGGCGGGACAAGCACATCAATAGATATACCTAAGCTCTATCGTTTATCATCAGCGTGCAAGGCATCAAAAGTAATTATTTTTCATAATCATCCAGGCGATAATATGTATCCGTCATTCAATGATCTTGTAACGACTAATGTTATAATCATAACTCTTGCGTCACTTGATATCACTTTAACGGATCATATAATTCGCGGAAATTCCGGAAAATATTTTAGTTTCTATAATAACCGAATACTTGACGATCTTATAGAAGTTTGCGCTCCTTTTATAAATGCAGAGCAGTATAAATACGGAAGGCGCCCGCTCGTAAATGATGATCTGAGCAATAACGTAATACTCGGTGAAGTCGAGACAGCTAAACTAAAAGAGGAAATCCAGGGCATGTATAATAATGAAAAATATAAATCTTTTATGAACGATGCTATGGAAAAACTCAAAATGGAAAGAAAGAAAAACTGAAAAACCGAAAAGTGAGTTTCTGAATTATTAAGTAAAATTAAAAGCACCTGAAGCTAATTCGTTTCAGGTGCTTTTAATTACATACAATAAAAATTAAATTATTTTAATTGCTTACGAAGCTGCTTGATTTCAGCCTTCATAGAATCTGGTGAGGGGGCGCCCGGTGCAGTTCTGCGCATTATTGCCGTTTCTGCTTTTATTGCTTCATATATACCCTCATCAAAGTCTCCGAACTTTTTATATTCATCGAGAGTAAGAGACTGCATTGTTTTCCCATTTTCTATGCAGTAAATAACAAGACGTCCTACAATGGCATGCGCATCCCGGAAAGGCACTCCTTTCCCGACAAGATAATCGGCACACTCAGTAGCGCTGGTGAAGCCTCCGTCTGTGCATTCACGCAAACGCGTTACATTAAACTTTGCCTCTTTCATAAGACCGTTTATGACTATCAGGCTCGCTTTTAACGTGTCATATGCGTCGAACACACATTCTTTATCTTCCTGCATGTCTTTATCATAAGCGAGCGGAATTCCCTTCATTACAGTTAAAAGCGACATGAGATCACCATATACTCTGCCTGTTTTACCACGGATAAGCTCATTCATATCGGGATTCTTTTTCTGCGGCATTATACTTGATCCGGTGGAATAGCCATCGCTTAATTCTATATACTTATAATCATCGGAAGACCAGATAATAATTTCTTCAGAAAGCCGCGACAAATGCATCATCGCTACAGACGCAGAGTAAAGAAAATCCAATACAAAGTCCCTGTCACTGACAGCATCCATTGAATTTGCAGTTATTACGGGAAAATTCAAAAGTTCTGCTACGCGTTGTCTGTTGATAGGATAGGGGGTAGAAGTACAAGCTCCGCTGCCAAGAGGCATTACATTTATGCGTGTTTTTGTTTCCTCAAACCTTGAAATATCCCTCAAAAGCATTTCAGCATATGCCGCCATATGATGTGCAAGAGTCGTAGGCTGCGCTTTCTGCAAGTGCGTAAATGCCGGCATAACGGTATTAAGATTGTTTTCCGCAATATCGGTAAGCGTTGAAGCAAATTGTTTGAGCAATGCAACTATATCGTCCGCCGCATCGCGAAGATAAAGTCTTATATCAAGCGCAACCTGATCGTTTCGAGATCTGCCGGTATGCAACTTTTTACCGATAGCGCCTATACGTGATACAAGTTCGTTTTCGACAAAAGAATGAATATCTTCAGCATCTTTAATTTCACATTTACCGTTATTGATGTCATTCAGAATTTCATCCAACGTCTTTACTATCAATTTTGCATCTTCATCGGGAATTATATTGCATTCGCCAAGCATGGTACAATGAGCTTTACTTCCCGCTATATCGCATGCATATAAGCGTTTATCAAAGGACAGCGAACTGTTAAAACTGTCCGCCGCCTCATTTACATTACTCTGAAATCTGCCGTACCAGAGTTTCATTATTTATTCTTGCCCTCAATGCTTTGCATCTTAAGTCCGCGTACTTTGCTGGAAAGACCGAACAGCGTAATAAATCCGCTTGCATCATTATGATCATACAGATCGCCCGTAGTGAAGCTTGCAAGAGATTCATTGTAAAGTGAGTAAGGAGATGTCGTACCTGCACGAATAATATTGCCCTTATACAGTTTCATCTTTGCTACACCGGTAACATATTCCTGCGTGGAATCAACAAAAGCACAAAGCGCTTCGCGCAGCGGGGTAAACCACTTGCCCTCGTAAACAACTGAAGCGAGCTTACCGCCGATCACTTTTTTCATTTCAATAGTTTCTCTGTCAAGGATAAGTTCTTCAAGCTGTGCGTGAGCTTCCATCAGTATGGTACCGCCGGGGGTCTCATAAACACCGCGGGATTTCATACCTACAACACGGTTTTCTACAATATCAACTATACCTATGCCGTTTTTACCGCCAAGGTCATTAAGCTCAGCTATAATTTCGCTTGCTTTCATTTTCTTACCGTTAAGCGCAACAGGCATACCTTTTTCGAACGTAATGCTTATTTCGGTTTCGGTGTCGGGCGCTTTCTGAGGAGTTACGCCAAGCACAAGAAGATGATCATAATTCGGCTCATTAGCAGGATCTTCAAGCTCGAGACCCTCATGACTGATGTGCCAGATATTACGATCACGACTATATGAAGAATCAGCGGAGAAGGGAAGATTTATACCATGTTTACGGCAGTATTCGATTTCTTCTTCACGGGAATTCATGTTCCATTTATCGCTTCTCCACGCGGCAATTATCTTAAGATCAGGCGCAAGAGCTTTGATTCCAAGCTCGAAACGGATCTGATCGTTACCTTTACCGGTAGCACCGTGACAAATAGCCGTTGCACCTTCTTTACGAGCAACCTCAACAAGCTTTTTTGCGATAAGCGGGCGCGCCATAGATGTGCCGAGAAGATATTTGTTCTCATATACGGCACCGGCTTTTACGCAAGGCATAATGTAGTCGTCACAAAGTTCATCAACTACATTTATAATATAGCATTTACTTGCTCCAGTGGAAAGAGCGCGCTGCTCAAGGCCGTCAAGTTCTTCTGCCTGTCCGCAGTCTATGCAAGCGCATATTACATCATAATCATAATTCTCTTTAAGCCACGGTATTATAGCTGTGGTGTCCAGTCCGCCAGAGTAGGCAAGAACAATCTTCTCTTTCATATACACTCCTTTAGAATGTCAATCACTTGACTTTTTGTTACAATTTATTATATTATGTTATGGTAACAGCCGACGAATTTTGTATTCCGCCGACTAAGAATAATTATACTACTTATTGCATAAATAATCAACTGTTTGGAGTGTTATTTTGGTAATTTTGGGCATAGATCCCGGATATGCCACCATTGGTTACGGGGTTATAGAAAAAACACCTAAAGGACTTATGGCGTTGGATTACGGGGTTATCAAAACGCCGCCCGATGAAATGATCGCCGTGCGTCTTGCAATGATCGATGAAGCAATGACTTCCATAATGAACAAATTTACTCCGGACTGCGTATCTGTCGAAGAATTGTTTTTCAACACAAATATAACAACGGGAATTAAAGTTGCACATGCGCGCGGTGTAATACTGCTTAATGCGGTAAAACAATGCGGCAGACTGTATGAGTATACTCCGCTTCAGATAAAACAAGCGCTTACGGGCAATGGAAGAGCGGACAAACATCAAATGCAATATATGGTCAAAATGGTATTAAAACTCGCATCAGTACCAAAACCGGATGACGCCGCGGATGCGCTTGCCGCAGCGATATGTCATGCGAATATGTCCGGCGCAAGTGAAAGAGAGGTTAAGTAATGTACGCGTACATTAAAGGGATTATAACTGAAATTAGCGACTCATCCATAACTGTCGAAGCCGGCGGAATAGGTTATGAAGTGTATGTTTCCGCATACTCGGCGTCATTTTTCACCATCGGAAAAGAATGTGCAGTATTCACATATCTTGCAGTCAGTGATGACGGTGCAACTTTATTCGGCTTTTCGTCAAAAGAAGAAAAATCTCTTTTTATAAAGCTTATAAGCGTTAACGGCATCGGTCCGAAAGGCGCAATTACTATTCTTGGCGGAATGAGCGCAAAAGATCTTATTTCTTACATTATATCCGGAAATTCAGCGGCTATCAGCAGTATAAAAGGAATAGGTAAAAAGACTGCCGAGCGCATAATCATCGAACTCAAAGATAAATTCAACGATACGGGAGTGATGCCGGTTCAGCCCATACTCCAGCTTGACGGAGTCGCCGGAGAAGCTGTTGAAGTGCTTGTGGCGCTCGGATATAAAAGAGAAGTTGCAGAACATTCAGTCAAAAAGGCTTACGAAGACGGCATGACGGTAAATCAGACTGTACACAAAGCTATCGGCGGTAAATGACAATGGACGGAGAAAGATTTATAACAAGTACAAAAATTCAATTAGATAGTGAACTTGATCTGACGCTTCGTCCCAAAACACTGTCTGAATATATCGGTCAGGATAAAGTAAAAAAGAATCTTGCAGTTTATATTGATGCAGCTAAAGGAAGAGGCGAAAGTCTCGATCACGTATTATTATACGGCCCGCCCGGTCTCGGAAAAACGACCATTGCGCACATAATTGCAAATGAAATGGGTGCAGATATAAAAGTAGTCAGCGGACCCGCTCTAAGCTCAATGCTGGATATAGTTTCTATCCTTACGGGAATAGAAGAAGGGGATATATTATTTATCGATGAAATACATCGTGTCAATAAAACCGTTGAAGAAGCCCTGTATTCGGCAATGGAAGATTTTACTCTCGACATAGTGCAGGGCAAAGGTCCGGGAGCCCGCACTATAAAACTGCCGATAAACCATTTCACGCTTGTCGGAGCGACCACGCGCACCGGTATGCTTACCGGACCGATGAGAGATCGATTCGGAGTGATTTGTCGCCTTGAACTTTATTCCAAATCTGAACTGTCTACTATAATCCACCGTTCAGCAGGCATACTCAGAGTACAGATCGATAACGACGCGTGCGAAGAACTTGCGATCCGCTCACGCGGAACGCCGAGAATAGCTAACCGTATGCTTAAGCGGGTCAGAGACTTTGCACAAGTACTCGGAGACGGTAGAATAACGCTTGAACTAACTGATAAAGCGCTTGATATGATTGGTGTGGACAAGCTGGGTCTTGATGAAAATGACAGAACGGTACTTGAAGCTTTAACTGTGAAATTCAAAGGGAAACCCGTTGGCCTTGATACGCTTTCGGCGGCAACAAACGAAGATGCCGGAACTATTGAGGACGTTATTGAACCATACCTGATACAGCTCGGTTTCATATCAAGAACACCACGCGGCCGCATGGCAATGCCGCTTGCATATGAGCATCTCGGATTAATACCACCTGATGAGAATTAAAAATGAAAACTTCTGATTTTTACTATGAATTACCCCCGGAACTGATCGCTCAGCATCCGGCACAGCCGCGCGATTCGTCGCGGCTGCTCGTATACCACAGAAATACGGGTAAAATCGAACACAGAATATTTCGGGATATCACAGAGTATCTCGGTAAAAATGACGTACTGGTTATGAACAATACGCGAGTTATCCCTGCTCGAATTTTTGGCGTGGGACATCTGACGGGCTGTAGAGTAGAGTTTCTTCTTCATAAAAGACTTAGCCTTACAGACTGGAAAGTACTTTGCAGACCTGCGCGGAAAGCAAGAGAACATGATACTTTTGAATTCGGAGAGGGGCTTAGCTGCGAAGTGATCGGCTCGGGTGATGCCGGAGAAAAAACTGTAAGATTTTCATGCGAAGGATCATTTGAAGCGGCACTTGACAAAATAGGGCAGATGCCTCTTCCTCCATACATTCATGAAAAGCTTAAGGATAAATCGCAATATCAGACAGTATATGCAAAACAAAGCGGGTCATGTGCTGCACCTACTGCGGGGCTGCATTTCACTGAGGATCTTCTCAATAAAATCCGATCAAACGGTACAGAGACGATTGAAGTCCTTTTACATGTAGGACTCGGTACATTCAGACCCGTTCAGACAGACGATATAGAATCACACAAAATGCACAGTGAGCATTGGGAGATAACAGAGGACGCCGCAAATCGCCTTAATAAGGCAAGATCTGAAGGAAAAAGGATAATTTGCGTAGGTACTACGTCTGTCAGAGTACTTGAAAGTGCTGTAAATGAAGACGGTACGTTCACCGCATCGCATGGTGATACACAAATATTTATTTATCCGCCGTATAAGTTTAAAGCCGTTGACGCGCTTATTACCAATTTTCATTTACCGGAATCAACACTGATAATGCTCGTATCTGCATTCTGCGGACGCGAACAAACGCTTGCTTTTTATCGTGAAGCCGTGAATGAAAAATACAGATTTTTCAGTTTCGGAGATGCTTGTTTATTGCTATGAATTTTTCATATAAAGTATTGCATATATGCAGCCAGACCGGAGCAAGAGTCGGCGAGCTGACAACTCCTCACGGTAAAATAATTACGCCTGTATTTATGCCAGTCGGAACTCGCGCAACGGTAAAATCCTTGTCACCCGAAGAAATAGAGAGATCCGGCGCGCAGATAATTCTTTCAAATACCTATCATCTCCATCTTCGCCCAGGCGAAGACCTTGTCAGAAAAGCCGGCGGTCTGCATAAGTTCATGGGGTGGAATAAACCCATACTTACTGACAGCGGCGGTTTTCAGGTTTTTTCCCTTGCAAGATTGCGCAAGATCACAGAAGACGGAGTAGACTTCAATTCACACATTGACGGCTCTTTACAGCATTTTTCGCCAGAGAGCGCTATAGATATGGAGAATTCACTTGGTGCTGATATAATCATGGCTTTTGACGTTTGTTCAAAAGCAGGTGTTGATAAATCGGAAGCAGAAAGAGTGATGGAGCTTACGGCAAGATGGCTTAAACGATGCAAAGATCATCATACGAGAAATGATCAGATGCTTTTCCCCATAATCCAGGGAAATATGTTCGACGATCTCAGATTGCGTTCATTAGAATATTCCATAGAATATGCCGAATGCGGCATTGCTATAGGCGGACTTTCTGTCGGTGAAGATAAGGAAACCATGTACCACATCCTCGATGTTCTTCACCCGCACATGCCTGAAAACATGCCACGGTATCTGATGGGCGTAGGCAGTCCGGATTGCCTTGTAGAAGGCGTCCTTCGCGGCGTTGATATGTTCGATTGCGTACTGCCGACAAGAACCGCAAGAAACGGAACGGCATACACGTCTAACGGTAAAATCAACATTCGCAACCTGAAATACAGAGAAGATTTTACCGCTCTTGATGAAAAATGCGACTGTTACTGTTGCAGAAATTTTTCGAAAGCATATCTTAGGCATCTGATACAAACAGACGAAATACTCGGCGGCAGAATGTTGTCTCTGCATAATATCACTTATCTGGCGCACCTGATGGAAAGAATTAGGGAAGCAATCTTAGAAGACCGATTCGGAGACTTTATAAAGGAATTTTCAGAAAGCAGGGAATATGTATCATGAGTTATATTTATCTTGATAACGCGGCTACGACTCAAGTATCTGAATCAGCGGCCAAAGCAATGCTCCATTACGCGCGTGAAGAGTTTTATAATCCGTCGGCCGGTTATGCTCCCGCGCTTGAGGTCAGAAAACAAATCAAACGCTCCGCCAATGAAATAGCCGGGATTCTGGGAGCAAGTGGAGAAGAAATAATCTTTACGTCATGTGCAACAGAGAGCAACAATCACGCTTTTTCCTGCGGCATCAAAAATAAAAAAGGAAACGTCATAGTCAGCTCAATGGAGCACGCATCCGTATATGAATGCGCAATGCGGCTCAAAAGCAAAGGAATAGACGTAAGATTTGTCAACCCAGACAGCAGCGGACATATATTACCCGAAGATATAGCCGCGTTGGCAGACAGCAACACCGCATTCGTTTCGATCATTCATTGCTCAAATGAAACCGGAACAATAAATGACATACAGGAAATCGTTAAAGCCGTAAAGAAGAAAAGCCCTTCTGCAATTTTCCATTGCGACGGGGTACAGGCATTCTGTAAAATACCCACAGACGTAAAAAAACTGGGTATCGACATGTACAGTGTCAGCGCTCATAAGGTAGGCGGCATGAAAGGAACAGGCGCACTGTATGTCAGAAAAGGTCTTAATCTTCCAGCTTTTATAGCCGGAGGCGGGCAACAGGAAAGCAGACGCTCAGGGACCGAAAACGTATGTGGTATAATGAGTTTTGCAATTGCAGCAACAGAATACAGAAACGCAGCAAGTAATTTTAACGCTCACGAACTCAGAGACATATTTATACAAAAATTTGCCGGCGATGAAAAAGTTAAAATCAATGGCAGCGGAACAGACTCCGGTTATGTTATTTCCATATCTTTCCTTGGATTAAGAGGCGAAATTATAGCACATGGGATGGAGGATAAAGGAATACTTGTCGGTCTGGGTTCGGCATGTTCCACGCACATTCGTTCGAACAGAGTGCTCGGCTCTATGGGTGTAAGTAAAGAGTTCGCGGAAGGAAGTATCAGGATAAGTTTTTCGCCGCATAACAATACGGCTGAAGCTATCACCGCCGCAGACGCGCTTAAAGAAATAACCGATGAGCTTCGTGTCAGAATGAGCAGATGATTCACCATAAATATCGGAGATGCAAATGGATAGAGTAATAATATTAAGATACAGCGAGATCCATCTTAAAGGTAAAAACAGAATATTTTTTGAAAATATACTCAAGCGCAACATACTTGAAAAGCTTAGGGGAATTACGTGTAAAGCCGAATTCGGATATAGCCGTTACATCATCAGTGATTATTCAGAAGATGATGAAACTAAACTTATCGAAAAGCTTAAAACGGTTTTCGGACTCTATAGTCTCAGTCCCGGACTCAGAACCTCGTCAGACACTGAAGCGGTAGGGGACGCGGCAGAAATACTCTGTCCGAAAGAAGGCACATTCCGCATAACGGTTAATCGTGCGGATAAAACTTTACCATATACCTCAGTACAGCTTGCCGCATCAATAGGCGGAAGATTGCTTGACAAATTCAATGCTCTCAACGTAGATCTCCATAATCCGGATTTTATCATTTATGTTGACGCACGCGACAGAGCAACAGCTTATGTATACAGTGAAAGCATACTTTGCGCCGGTGGTATGCCGGTCGGCAGTGCCGGAAAAGGATTAAGTCTGCTTTCGGGCGGCATAGATAGTCCTGTTTCCACTTACATGATGGCTAAACGCGGGCTTGAACTTACCGAACTTCATTTCTGGTCATATCCTTACACAAGTCTTGAAGCAAAGGATAAAGTTATAGAACTTGCCCACATCCTGCGCAAATTCACAGGCGATACACGCCTCATAATAATACCTTTTACGGAGATACAAGAAGCAATACACAAATTTGCCGAACCCAACTACATGATCACGCTTGTCCGTCGCGCCATGATGCGAATAGCTGAAAGAATTGCCGAAAAGTACGGCTGCGGATGCATCATCAATGGGGAAGATCTCGGACAGGTCGCCAGCCAGACTCTGGAAAGTATTACCGTCACAAATTCCGTTATCAAAAATTTGCCGGTTTTCCGTCCTCTTATAGGCTTTGATAAAAATGAAATCATAGAAATATCAAAGAAAATAGGCACATATGAAACTTCTATAAAACCTTATGAGGATTGCTGCACAGTGTTTCTTCCCGAAAGTCCCGCAACAAAGCCGACGATCAGAAGAAGCGAAGCAAGCGAAAGCAAAATAGAGAATTATGAATCATTGATCAGTAAAGCGGTCGACAATGCGGAAGTTATCGTAATCTCCGATGATTAAATCGCCATTCGTGTGCGCTTCCGGCATATTATAGACACTGAATTCTGCCGAAATACGATCGCGTATTGGAGTATTATTATCAGCTCTCACAACCTTATGCTTATTATCAAGTACTGAAGAATCTATCTCTATATCAATAACAGTTTCAGGTTTTTCAAAGCCCTCGCATCTTAATGCGGGGGTTTTCATTATATCAGCACAAATCTCCGCAGGCAAGCTACCTCCGGTTATATTATCGGGTAAAAAACCGTTATCTGTGCCGACCCATACAGCGACTACATAATCAGAATTATAAGCTATGCAATAGGCATCGGTATTACCATATTTACTGCCTACAGTGCCTGTCTTGGCAGCGACGTTATTTATACCGGACAATACTTTTGCCGTGCCCTCTGAAGCACACTTTTCAAGCATCCGATTAATAAGATATGCCGTTTCACGGCTTACGGCAACACCGTCACACCTTGCAAATTTGCAATACGCTTTTGCCAAATTCATAAGCGTTTCGCCTTGTAAGCTTGAACCCAGTGCAAGAGCAAGTCCGTCATCATTCTCAGTTAATTTCAATCCGAAGCGCACGGCAAATTGTTTTGCTCTTTCTATTCCGACCATATCAAGAAGCTTTACCGCAGGTACGTTCAACGATAACCCGAGGCTTTCCGTAGCCGTGACCCAGCCGTAATAAATATCACCGTAATTAGTCGGTCTGTAGTTTCCTATTCCGATCGGCTTATCCAAAAGGGGAGTCATAGGCGTTAACAATCCCATTTCCATTGCCGGCGCGTAACAGATTATAGGCTTTACTATACTGCCTGCCTGTCTTCGTGCTTCAGATATATCCGCACGCGTATTACACGCCGCTGAAACAAGCTTTTCCGTATCAGCATCAAGTACTATTACAGATATAGTAGTACCATTTATTTGCTTATTTTCTAAAACACTATTAACGTGCCTGCTGATTTGTTTATCGTACAACGTCACCACGTCGCCTTCACAGCCCGATAACGCGTAGCTGGCAAATATATCACTATTCACATTTGACCGTTCCAGAGGCGTCGGTATACTCGCAAGACGTGCTTCACCTTCATCAATAAACCCGCAATCCACCATGCGACGCAACACAACTTTTTTACGCGATTCAGCCGCATCATTGTGCCGATACGGATCATACAGAAGCGGATTATTTATTATGCCGGCAAGCATTGCGCTTTGTCCTATATTCAATTCCTTGACATCGACTCCAAAAAAAGCATGCGCGGCAGACGTGATTCCGTAAATACCATTACCGAAATACAAAGCGTTCAAATACATTTGAAGTATATCATTTTTTGAAAGCAATTTCTCTAAGCTTCTTGCAATCTTAAGCTCTTCAATTTTACGTTCAATCGTTTTTTCAGGTGTCAGCCATAAATTTTTCGCCAGCTGCTGAGTTATCGTAGACGCTCCCTCACGCGCGCTGAAGGTAATGACATCCTTTACTGCCGCCGCCGCTATTCGTTTCAGATCATAGCCGTCATGATTATAAAATCGGGTATCTTCAATTGCGATAAAAGCATGCAATGTATGCAACGGCAGCTGTGATGCGTCAACATGTAATCTGCCGTATCCGTTTACCGAATATAGTTCATTGCCATCAGCGTCCATAACTCTTCTGATATTCTCCGATCTGATCACAGGAGAACTGTCATATGCGTCATAGGTATCCGTGGACGGCGATGTTGCCACCCACACAAAGCATCCCGCTGCCAGCACGAATGCCATACCGACCAAAACCGTTATTCTTATAATTTTCCTTATGATATCCACTTCGATTATATTATAAATAATACCATGCGGTTTCATACTTAAAACGTATTCAGAGTTATCGGGTTTACTTGCGAAAATCGTTTTAATCTGCTATAATAAATTAATATGAAACTTGTGTACATAAAAACCTACGGTTGTCAGATGAATGTTCATGAATCTGAAAAATTATACGCCGCATTTGAGCTCAATGGGATCGGACAAGCCGACAGCGTAGAGAATGCGGATATTATCGTCTTCAATACCTGCTGCGTAAGAGAAGGCGCCGAAACAAGAGTAATAGGCAATCTCGGGATTATAAAAAAACTCAAAGAAAAGAAACGCAATCTGATAGTAGTTGTATGCGGTTGCATGTCACAACAGCCGGCGATAGCTGAAAAACTACATAAAAGATGTTCGTTCATTAATATTATTACCGGCACTTATAAACTTTCATCTATACCGGATATGGTTAAACGTGTTCAAGCAGGTGAAAAATTTATCATCGACCTTGAAAATGATGAAACCATTGCCGGAGGAATAAACATAGCCAAACGTTCGGACAAAATAAGCACTTTTGTAAATATTATGTACGGCTGTAACAATTTCTGCACTTACTGTATCGTTCCGTACGTAAAAGGCAGAGAACGCAGCAGAAAAGCATCGGATATTTACGATGAAGTAAAATTGCTGATCAATGAAGGCGCAAAAGAAATCACTCTTCTCGGACAAAATGTAAATTCCTACAACGATGGAGAGAACAATTTCTTAAAGCTACTCGATATGTTATCCGATATTGACGGCGACTACTGGATAAAATTCATGACTTCTCATCCCAAAGATCTTTCGGATGATGTGATACGACTTATTGCCGAAAGACCTAAGCTTGCAAAATATATTCATCTGCCGTTGCAAAGCGGAAGCGACAGAATACTTGCTTTAATGAACCGGAAATATGACATCGCTTCTTATTTAAGAAAAATCGATCTTGCCAGATCACTGATGCCTACTGTGGGACTTTCAAGTGATATTATCGTCGGCTTTCCGACCGAAACGGAAGAAGATTATTTACAGACTGAAAATGCCGTAAAACGCGTTCGTTATAACAACCTTTTTACTTTTATTTATTCCAAACGTACAGGCACACCCGCCGCCACTATGGACGGACAAATAGATGAGGAAATCAAAAAGGAACGCATAACAAGATTAATAGAAGTACAAGCAGAAATTGCTTCTAAAAACGCTTCAGAGTGTATCGGCAATACCTATAGAGTACTTTGCGACGGCAAAGAAGGGGACAAATATACGGGTAAGACAAGCGAAGACCGCGTAATAGTATTCGATAACGGCACAATAGGCAAATTTATTGATGTGAAAGTTACTTCTTCCAAAAACAGCAAACTTTACGGAAAGGTGGTAGATTGATTATGGCGCTGTCTCCGATGATGAAACAGTATCTGGAAATCAAAGATCAAAACCCTGGTTGTCTTTTATTTTTCAGACTGGGCGACTTTTATGAGATGTTTTTCGACGATGCAGAGCTTGTAAGCAAAGAACTTGATCTTGTACTTACAAGTAAGGACTGCGGCTTAGAGAAACGCGCTCCCATGTGCGGCGTCCCGTTCCATTCCGTGGATAATTATATAGCAAAACTTGTAGCTAACGGCCATAAAGTAGCTATTTGCGAGCAGATGAACATTCCTCAAAAAGGTCTGGCGACGCGTGAAGTGGTGCGCATAATAACACCGGGTACCGTAATGGAAAGTGATATGCTTTCCATAGACACAAACAATTATCTTCTCACAATATACCTTATGGACGGAAAAGCCGGCGTTTGCTGGGCTGATATTTCTACCGGTGAATTTAATCGAACCACCATTGATGCGCAAGTCAATCTCAGACTGAACGACCTGCTTCTCAGGATAAATCCCGCAGAAATATTATGTAATCCGGAAATGAAGGCGCAAAGCCTTAATATGTCAGCTGTCAAGTATGGCGGACTTTGCGAATTCCGTTCCTTGGATGAAAGCGAATTTGATCTTGAAAAGGCAAAAAACATCATCCCAAAAATGTGTAAAGATGCCGCAAATATTCTGAATGAAGATGAAGTATGTATAAAAGCTTGCGGCGCTCTTCTTGATTATGTAAGACAGACACAAAAGCGGGAACTAAATTATATTCATCCTGAAAAAAGTGAAGGTGACACCATGCTTATTGACAGCGGTGCCGCCAGAACATTAGAACTTATAACCTCGGCAAGCGGTAAAAAACATGGCTCAGTATATGCCGCAATAAATAAAACAAACACGGGAATGGGCTCACGTTTACTGGGCAAACGCATTGCAGCCCCCTCCGCCGACGAAGAAGTAATAAATTACAGGCTGGACGGTGTAGAAGAACTGGTAAAATCAAAACCATTACGCAGCAGCATATCAGATGCACTGTACGGAATATCCGATATTGAACGAATTTCTACACGTATCGCATACGGCAGCATAACACCTAAAGAATGTGTTGTGCTTGCTGCGTCAATCAACAATATCGTGCCTCTGAAAAATGCCCTTCTGAAATGTAAGTCGCGCATTTTATCGTCCATTTCATCATCATTGGATACCATGCACGATTTGTCTGCATTAATAAATTCAGCCCTTACCGATGAACCGCCCGCGCTTTTACGCGATGGCGGCGTAATACGAGACGGCTATAATTCAGAGCTTGATGAGTACAGGTCTATTTCAAAAGATTCAAAGTCTCTTCTTGCCAAACTTGAAGCGGAACAAAAAGAACGTACGGGGATCAAAAATCTGCGTGTGGGTTACAACAGCGTTTTCGGTTATTACATAGAAGTACCTAAGGCTCAGACAGCAAACGTGCCATACGACTATGTGCGCAAGCAGACTGTCGCTAATTCCGAACGATATATAACGGAAGAACTAAAGACGTTAGAAGATAAGATCCTTCATGCCGAAGAAAAAGCCCTCGCTCTTGAAGCAAAATTATACGGAGAACTCATAAAAAAACTTGCTCTTCATTGCGACAGACTGCTCGCGACAGCAAAGCTTATTGCCGAAGCGGATGTGATCTGTTCTAATGCTGAAGTTTCCGCAAAGTATAAATATGTGCGACCGGTAGTTTCCGCATCTTCTCACGAAATCAAAATAAAAGAGGGAAGACATCTTACCGTAGAACGCATAAGTTCCGAACCGTTCGTACCGAACGACACTTTTATTAATGACAGCGACAGCCGTACAATAATAATTACCGGACCGAATATGGCAGGAAAAAGCGTGTATATGCGACAGGTTGCATTAATCGTCATTCTTGCCCAGGCAGGATTTTTCGTTCCGGCCGACAGCGCAGAACTGTGTATTACTGACAGAATTTTCACTCGCGTAGGTGCAAGCGATGACCTTCACACCGGACGCAGCACCTTTATGGTAGAAATGAGCGAAGTTTCGTATATCCTCAATAACGCAACTGACAGAAGCCTGATACTTCTCGATGAAGTAGGACGCGGCACCGCAACATATGACGGCCTCAGCATAGCTTGGGCAATAGTAGAATATCTCTCTGAAAAATTCAAAGCAAAAACACTCTTCTCAACACATTACCATGAACTTACTGACATAGAAGGAACAATAGAAGGAGTCAAAAATTATAAAATGACGGTAAAGGAGCTCGGCGGCAGCATTGTCTTTATGCGTAAGCTTTTAAGAGGTAACGCAAACCGCAGTTTCGGTATTGAAGTAGCAGGATTGTCAGGACTGCCTAAAGAAGTTATTGACTCCGCGAAACAACACCTTAAACAACTGGAAAAGTTAAATATCACCAGGCAAAATAATAACCCTTATCAGCAACTATCTATTTTCAATACAAACGGTTCCGGTGAAATAATAAAAATTTTGCGCGATTTGGATATGGATGAAATAAGCCCCAGAAACGCTTACGATATTTTAGCGGATCTTAAAGAAAAGGCAACAGAATCATGAGTAAAATAAACGTACTTGACAGCTCTGTCTTTAACCGGATCGCCGCTGGTGAAGTTGTAGACCGTCCGGCGTCAGTCGTTAAAGAACTGATCGAAAACAGTATAGACAGCGGCGCAACGAATATAGATATCACAGTTAAAAACGGCGGAAGATATATTAAAGTATCTGATAACGGATGCGGAATTGATGGTGAAGACATTAAAACCGCTTTCTTGCCGCATGCAACAAGCAAAATCAAAGACCTTTGTGATCTTGATGCCATAAACACGCTCGGATTTCGAGGTGAAGCGTTACCAAGTATAGCGTCAGTGGCAAAAGTCATAATGATAAGCAGAATAAAAGATGCGGAAACCGGCAATAAAATTGTTATTGAAAACGGAAAAATTTTAGATTTCACTTCAGCCGGAGCTCCTTTCGGTACAACCGTTATCGTTTCTGACCTTTTCGAAAACGTACCTGCACGACTTAAATTTTTACGTTCAAACCGAAGCGAAGAGGGTGAAATTTCCACTTTGGTACAAAAATTTATTCTTGCTAATTATAATGTTGCAATATCCTTGACCATATCAGACAAAGAAATTTATCGTTCAGAAGGAAGGGGACTTGAAGAAGCAGCATACTCTGCAATCGGACCCGAAATATTAACTGAATATGACTACATTCACGAAGAAATACCCGGACTTGAAATATACGGATATGTAAGTAAACCCGCATATACAAAACACAACCGCTCTTACCAGACATTGATAGTCAACGGCAGATATGTTATAAATCAGGATATATCTTTCTGGATATACAACTGTTTTTCACACGTTTTGATGACGAGACAATATCCCGCGTATGTAATATTCATCAATGTGCCTGCTGATATGGTAGACATCAATGTGCATCCAAGCAAGATGGAAGTTAAATTTATTGATTTAGACAGAATAAAAAGAATGCTGTCTAAAGCTATTTCCAATGATCTTGCAAAAGCGACTCATGAGCCCAAACAAATAGAGCTTGAAAAAAGCGGCGCTATAAACACCGAAAACAAAACAGATGTGTTAATATTGTCCTCAGACGAAAGTGAAGACAGGGGAAGCCTTGAATTACGCGGCGAAATACCTTTTGATAACACGTTCAACATTAACCGGACTGAAAGTAAACCCAGCTACGGACAATCCGGCATATCCATCAGACATACACAGTCTGAAAATGACTTCAGCCGAAGTTATGAAAAAGAACGGACAAAAGATTATGATCCGAAAATATTCGGAGAAACGTCTCAAGCCAAGCATCAAGCTGTGCAACAAACCGCTGAGAACCATGTATTAAAACCACAAAGCAATCAAGCATCTCAGTATTCTATTTTCAAGGATATTATAGCTGACGGTTCCGGAATATCGATATCCGATCAAGCTGATATATCCGATTACAGATACTGCGGGAAAATTTTCAATACATATCTGATAATAGAAAATCATGAAGAAATTATTGTTATAGACCAGCACGCCGCACATGAAAAATTGTTATACGATGAGCTGGCAGAATCGGTAGAATCCGGAAAAAATACGATCCAGGATCTCCTTATTCCTTACGTATTCGATGTTGATCATAACGAAGCGGAACTTATAGACAGTCACCTTGATGAAATCAAGTCTGTAGGATTTGAGCTTAATAAACTTTCAGGCAATACTTATTCATTATCCGCTGTTCCGATGATATTGTGCGACATAGATATGTCCGGCTTTGTGTACGAATTGATCGATCTGCTTAAACGTGACAGATTCGGAAAACTGCCATTTATCAAAAACAGTCTTATGCAAAGTGCGTGCAAAGCTGCTATAAAAGGGGAGATGGATATAACCGACGATGATGCGAAACTACTTATTCGGGATATCAAAGAAAAACATATAGATCTCTTTTGCCCACATGGCAGACCTATTGCAGTTAAGCTCAAAAAGACGGAGATTGAAAAGTGGTTCAAAAGGATAGTATAAAAAATAAAGAGCGCATTATTGTAATAGGCGGTCCTACGTGCGTAAAAAAATCCGATTATGCCGTTGATATAGCATTGAAATATAACGGAGAAGTGATAAGCGCCGATTCAGTTCAGCTTTATCGAAAATTGGATATCGGATCCGGTAAGCTGACTAAAGAAGAAATGCGCGGAGTACCGCATCATCTTATGGATTTTCTTGATCCTGAAGATAATTCTTACTCTGTTGCATTATACATAAAAGATGCAAAACGTACTATTACAGACATAATATCACGCGGAAAAATACCGATTATCGTCGGAGGCACGGGATTTTATATAAATGCTTTGATCCATGGATTCAACTGCGGAGGTTCAGGACCGAATCATACACTCAGATTGCGGCTGGAAGGTCTTGAAGCAAAATACGGAAAAAACTATCTTTTCGATATGCTGACAAGGATCAATAAAGACACAACACTGCACCCAAATGACAAAGTCCGCATAATCAGACAACTTGAACTATATCTTTCTCCGACTTGTGATAACGACGAATCCGCAAGCGTATATCACAATGCTTACGACGCTGTTCTCATTATAATGGATGCAGACAGAAACAAACTGGACGAGTATGCCGAAAAGCGCATAAACGGAATGTTTGAAGCCGGAATAATAAATGAAGTAAAGGGGCTTGAGAGGTACTTTAACTGTCGCTGCATGGAAACGGTAGGTTACAAAGAAATAGTTAACGGCTTACTGTGTAATAAGAGCGACGAAGAGATAAAAGCAGATATGCTGATGGCATACCATAAGCTTATAAAAAAGCAGCAAACATTTTTCAGATGGTTGCAGTGGGATAACAAAACGATTTTATATAATTGGGACAGAACTGAAGCCGATAAAAAAATCGCAGAATTTATGAGTAAAACAAATTGACGGAAGTATCATGGACTACGAATCACTTATACAAAAAACAGAACAAAAATTAAAAGACAAATTTGATAGGATAGATAAGATAGCTCTTTATAATCAGGAAAAAGTACTGAACGCTTTTATAGACTGCAGAATATCCGCAGGTCATTTTGCACCGACCACCGGCTATGGGTATGATGATATGGGCAGACAAAAGCTTTCAGATCTTTTCGCATCTGTCATGCACACGCAAGCGGCAATTGCTTCACCGCATTTCGCTTCAGGCACTCACACCATTGCCTGTGCACTATTCGGCATACTCAGACCGCAGCAAAAAGCCTTATCAATATCAGGAATGCCTTATGACACTTTAAAAAGCGTGATCTTCAGCACGGGTACAGGGTCTCTTGCAGATTTCGGAATAACTTTCGACATTACCGAAAGGGACAAGTCCGGTTTTGACAAGGAAGCAATTAAAAATAAACTTAAATCAGAAAACTATGCGCTCATTTATATTCAGCGCAGTCCCGGATACGAGAGAAGAAAAGGGTATTCAATAGCCGAGCTCGAAAGTATAATAAAATTTGTACGTCAATATTCAGATGCCCCCATAGCTGTGGATAACTGTTATGGCGAATTTGTCGAGGAAAAAGAGCCCACCGATGTAGGAGCAAATTTAATAATGGGATCTTTCATCAAGAATCCTGGCGGCGCTATAGCCCCTACAGGCGGTTATATCGCAGGCGATAAGGATCTTATCGATAAAATAGGCATGCGCCTCACAGCCCCCGGCGTTGGAATGGAGATAGGCTCATACGAACACACTTATCGCAATTTCTTTCAGGGATTATTTCTGGCTCCGCACATAGTTGCCCAGGCGCGAAAAGGCGGATTGCTGCTCGCCGAAGTACTTGAAGAACTCGGATATGAAGTATATCCGTCTGCCTCGGATGACTCAGGAGATATAGTCCGGGTAGTCGATTTCGGTTGCAAGGAAAAAATGCTCGCGTTCTGTCGCGCCGTTCAGGCAGCTTCACCCATAGACGCGAACGCGCGCCCCGATCCTTGGGCAATGCCGGGTTATGACGATGAAGTCATTATGGCATCAGGAAGCTTTATTCAAGGCTCTTCAATCGAGCTAAGCGCAGATGCGCCCGTTCGTCCGCCTTATTCATTGTACGTTCAGGGCGGAATGACCTATGAGCATGCCCGCATCGCACTCAAACGGTGCCTCAGCTCATTGGATATTTAATATATAAAATAACAACTACAACATTAAAACCAGCAGGGAAGAACTGACCGCGAATTAAAAATAAGCCTGCGCTTATTAAAGCGCAGGCTTATTTTTATACTCAAGACTTTAGTTTATTTATATTTTTGATATTTGTTTTCGGAATTGATTTCATAATCCAGCAAAACAAGCTCCCAGCACAATTCATTCCGAGCACGCTGACAACGAGTTCCCGTATTGCCGACAGCTATAACATCGGCAATGTTTATGTATTCTTTCTCGGAATTTTCCATGCGTTTACCGTCTGAATATGCGATTTGATTGTCAATCATGGTAATAACGCCCCAATCGGCGGAAACGTATTTTCCATAAATCACACGGTCCTTAAGATATAAAGTTGTATCGCTGCCTTCACGCAGATAGGTTATATTTATCAAATCACACTCCTTATAAGACCTACAACTTTACCTATGACCGAAATATTTGCACTTTTTATCGGTTCATATTTATCATTTTCCGGTTGCAGCCTTATATAATCGGTTTCACGGTAAAATCTCTTTACAGTTACTTCATCATCCAACATTGCGACGACTATATCACCATTGTTTGCGCTCTCTTGCTTATTTACCGCTATCAGATCACCTTCAAAAATTCCCGCATTTATCATGCTGTCGCCTTTGACCTTAAGAAAAAACAGTGAACTTCCATGAAATAAATCATTTGAAACAATTATCGTATCTGAAATATTTTCCACCGCAAGCACGGGCTGCCCGGCAGCAACTTTTCCTAGCACTGGTATATTTGAGGTCTCAGCAGAACTTTTATTAGCAAATTCATCTTTGTGGCTTCGAGCCGTAAGTTCGATAGCACGGTTTTTTGCCGCGCTTTTTTTAACAAGTCCGCTTTTTTCAAGTTTTTCTATATGATAAAAAATAGTAGACGCGGATTTTATGCCGGTCACATCCGCTATTTCACGCAGCGACGGCTGATATCCGTGCTCATTCGAATATTCGACAATATAATCATAAACTTTCTTAGTCGTGCCCTTAAGCGTCTCTGCCATAGCGTTATCCTCCTCAGCATTTTTTATTATTATATATTTTTTCGGCATATTTGTCAATCATATGTTCTAAATTAATTAATCCGATAAAAAAAATGCGCCTATATACCAAGCGCATTATAAAAAACTTAAATATCGTGTTTATTTATCCGCGTTACTTCAGCTGCATGCTTTTTATGCTCTTCGCTCATTTGAGCATAATGCTTCTTCGTCGTATTAACATCCGAATGCCCGAGAACGTCCGCAACGACATATATATCTTCTGTTTCTCTGTACAAATTAGTAGCATATGTACTTCTGAGCTTATGCGGAGTAATTTTTTTAAGCGGTGCAGCAGGGGAGGCGTATTTCTTAACCAGTTTTTCCACAGTACGGACGCCTATTCTCGTACCTTGCAACGAATAGAACAGAGCATCATTATCTTTTATCTTCAAAGCAAACTCCGTTTTATTTTCGATCTGATCGTCAAGCCATGCAATGTATGTCTGCAGCGCGTCAATCGTTTCTAAAGGCATATATAAAATACTTTTATTGCCGCCTTTGCGCGTCACTACAAACGATGCATTGTTAAAATCGACGTCATCCCGATTCAACCCGACAAGCTCGCTTACACGAATACCCGTACCCAGAAACACATAGATAATCGCCATATCACGCTCTTTAGTAACTGAGTTATATGACTTTTCACGAGCGCTAAGCATATCGCCGCTTGAAACAGTATCTATAAGTTTATCGACTTCATCCGTCTCAAGCCTGACTATAGGTTTGTCATGCAATTTCGGCATATCCACTTTCAGTGTTACATTGCTTTGAATTATCTCTTTTTTATATAAATATTTGTACAATGACCTTATCGATGAAAGTTTTCGTTCTTTAGCTTTTTCGCCACAAGAAAGTCGTTTTCCATTTAATGAGTAAGAAGACAATCCGTCTATGAACCGCTCAATATCATGCGGCGACAAATCCTCAATATCATGTGGCGCGAGTTCAGACAGATTTTTATTGAAATATTTCGTTTTGATTAGGTATAAGAAAAATATTCTGATGTCCGTTGTGTAATTAAGACGCGTTAAAACAGAAGTCTGGGATGATATGCCAATAATGAACTGACCTACAAACTCGGGCAATTCAGACAATAATTCATCAATAGTTCTGAGATTTTTTTCATCTCTCTGTTTGAAATAATCACTCATAAATTAATTATAACAAAATAAAGGGGAGTTGTCAATATGTCAAAATACAGATACATGCTATTACAGACATAATACTTAATATTTTTGCCTGATTTTATGAAAATTTAATTTTCAGTTATTGTCATATAAGATATGCGATATACGGGGCATTTGCCGGATTAAACTGCTATTCATCCAGTTCTACAACAAATTTTTTCTGTCAGACCAGGAAATACGAGCATACGCTTATACACATCTGCCAGTAAAAGCCAATATATTAAGATCTTCAGATAACCGTAATAGACAAAAAACTGTTTTTCTTGTAAATTTCTCACAACATTTAATATAATCGATCTTAATTTAAATCATCTATCTGCAACTAAAAATAAAAAATTCCGCACATCACACATGAAAAATTAATACTGATAGTACGCCACGCATAATATTTTGATTTTTTGAGCTTTTTTCGCGAAATTTTGCGAAAATTCCCACTACTATTCGCAAAAGTTGACTTTTGCGAATAGTTTATCGTGGGTCTCCCTATTTCTTTTTTGCAATTCTACGTATATTTTTTAAATCTTCGCTCTGATTAAATTAAATCCATAATTTCGCTATAGTCTTTAATTGCGTTTTTCCTTTTTTTATAATCCGGCAATATCTTACCGACCAAATTCCAAAAATTAGGATTATGACTCATCTCTACAGTATGACAGAGCTCATGTATAATCACATAATCTATCAATCTGTCAGGTAACGCAATCAAACGGTAATTAAGCATTATTTTTCCTGCTTGAGAACAGCTTCCCCATTTTCTTTTTGCTGAGGTCAGCGAAAAAGCCGAATATTTTAATTTTGTAGCATTGGACATTTCCGCAAGGCGTTTTTCCAACACATATTCGGCAAAATTTCTATACCATCGATATATTGCCTTTTTTCTGGCTTTTTCAGTCAATCTGTTTGGCACATATAATTTCCCGCTTTTAAACATAACATCCCAGCTATTTTCTGAATCTATAATTTCTATTGCCGATCCAAACAACATTAGCGAAGATTCCATGGCAGCGCTATTTATTGCCAACAGATTTTTCTTGTTTTTTGCAAGTTTCTTCTCGATCCAGCCGCGATTCTTTTCGACCAATTCGTCTATTTGTTTTTGTTCATTCGACGAAATGATATAATTATGCGGAACCAGGACAACTACCTCACTATTTTTGATGGTAATTGAAATATTACGACGCTTTTTATTCCCTTTTCTTATAATGTAATCCATACCGTTACCTATTTTAAATTATATAATCATACCGTTATTTAGTCAACAAATATCGACATTAAATATATTTTTATATGTTTCCTATGAAACGCACTCAGCCTAAATACCGGACAACGGCTACAATAAAATCAAAAGCTTATACGCTATTATTACATACACACAGATAACGACGCAGATTTTATAGACAGTTGCTTGATACACAGAAAAAAACGAATTCGTTAAAAAATTTTTAAGAGATTATATCAAAAGGGACGCTTAACAGTTATTCCCCTTCTTAATAATATAAATGATATTTATGGCATGAAAAGTATCCTCAAGGGTGCTTTTTGTAATACTAAATTTTCAACAAGCCGCTTAGATTTTCGGCTTTATCGATTATCTCGCGCATTATAAAATCTGGTGTATCTGCGCGACCGTTTCCGCCACGATAGCTGTATTGTTTGCCAGCGTTTTATCCCCACGGGCAAAGCGCATCATTTATTTATAAATGTATTTGTATAACATCATTCGTCATAAATTTATCATTGACAAAAACTACTATGTGTGATAGAATATATACATGCTTAATTCTATTAACAGCGATCTTATTCGCGGCCATATTGACACCATAATCCTTAGCGTGCTTCGTGAGGGCGATCGCTATGGCTATGATATTCTTGGCGAAATAGAAAAGAAAAGCGGCGGGCAATATTCTCTCAAACAACCCACGCTATACAGTTGTTTGAAGAGATTGGAAGGTCAAGGATTTATTTACAAATATTGGGGGACCGAATCTGGAGGCGGAAGACGTACATATTATTCGCTTACAGAGATGGGAAAAGAATTATTCCTTAAAAATAAGGACGAGTGGGAGCACTCAAGAGGTGTCATCGACATGCTTATAGCTTCCGCCGACTCCCCTGTCCGACCTTACATATTGCTCCCTGCCGGTCAGAATTCTGATGACGCTCAAACGAAAGAGCAAAACACGGAAGAAGATGCCGACTATATTGCGGCGAAAAATACCGATCAGGAGACAGGTGAACAAATCTTCTCGTCAGAATCAGATCAGAATTTTGTTGAAAATAACGGCAATGCCGCAAACGAGGATAATATATCGGCTTCGCAAGCGACGATCGATAATCCGGATAAGAACGAAAACGAACTCAGTGAAAAACTTTTTGACGATATTCTCGCCGAAAAAGAAAGTGATCGATTATTATCCGAATCTGAAAATATTGAGAATATTTCTGACGATGACAAATTGCGCGGTGTCAGCTACGCAAACAGACTAGAGGACGATCCAGGCAATAATAAGCATGAAAAAAGCGGCGTAAGCGACAATCTTTACGAAAGCGTCTATTCTACCAACGATTATTTCACCGACTACGACGGCGAGGATGAGCACGAAGTATCCGATGATTCCGCGACGCAAGACACGGCAGCAAAAGAAGCTGATCACAGCAGTACTTATTATAATACAGACGACAGAGCGCGTTATTCATTTGCATCCACTCAAGAAGCGATAAATGCTGACAAACAGGGCAACAAGCAAGCTGAAGAAACTACTACAGATTCGAAAAAGGATGAAAATAAAAATACAAATGTATTCCGAAGCTATGAGGATGATGCTGATATTTCAGAAGATGCTCAACGAGAACTGATTATTCAACGCGAGTACAGAAATGTAATACGAGAGCTGCTTCATGGTGAATATCACGGCAATGCTGAATTTACCTCAATTCCGTCAAACGAATATTCACAATTGTTTGACGGGAATGACGAAAGAGCTGCTGCGGATCCTTCAGAAGGGCTTGCCGCATACAGTACGGGTACGGACAGCGCGGAAAATTCAGGGCAGATAGATTTTTCAAGTCTTCTCACGGCAGTACGCAGTATGGGAGACGACATAAGGATTCGTACACACAACAGCAACGCGGATAAGGAATATAACAGCGTTTATCAGTATTACTCGAATAAACTTTTGCTTTATAAATACGGTATATTATTCCTGCTGATGGCTGCTGAGATACTTATTCCCTACCTCATAATCAAATTTGCAGTAGGAATACCCATCCGGTATGAAATTCTGACACTTGTGCTTTCCATAACCGGAACAGCATTGTTACCCATATATGCCGCAATTGCAAATCTTATCGACCCGTATAAACGTAAAAGATATGATTTTTCGTTGAAAAATTCTGTACTGTTCAGACTGGCTGTTATGGCATTGATGTTAGTATTGATTTACGCGGTAAACGTAGTGTTATTTATGGATATCTCATTTGACGCGGAATACGCTTTTAGCTTAATAACGCCCGCTCTTCTCAGTACAAACATACCGCTCAGTCCGATAATATTCCAGGCATTATACGATACGAAAAAATTTAATGTAGAAGGCTGACATAATAAAAAACGGTACCAAAATTAAACGGTATCGTTTTTTATTGTGAAATTTTTTTAAATAATTTGCCGCACTTCCGTTATTTCTTTACAATTGTACTGCTTTCGGATATACACGACTTTTTATTTCTGCAGTGAGAAGATGGTTTTAAGTCCTTCTTCTTTTTTCTTATTTTGAAAAATGCCAAAAGTGCTGCTGAAATGACAACAAATACAATCACTGTTATACCGACCGGCAATCCCCACGTATCCATAGCATCTGTTGCGCTTTTTCCAAGAAAACTCACAATAGCGATCATCACCGGTCTGGCAAGAACGGTAGATAAAGCAAAAAACGGCAGACTCATACTGCTGGCACCGGTTATAAGACAAAGTACATCATCCGGGAAAAAAGGAAGCAGTAGCATCATGACAAAAAGAAATTTGCCGTTCTCGTTGATCACACGGGAATATTTTTCTGTTTTTTCTTTACCTGCGAACCATATAACCAAACGCTTACCGAAAATCTTGCCGAGGAAATAGCAGACGAACGACCCGGCTATCGTTGCAACGGAAGTTACTATAAACGTCATCCACGCATTATCAAACAGTACCGTGGCAAGATAGTTCATAACTGTAGACGGTATGGGAAGAAATATTACCGAGCAAAAGACAAGCACAGCGTATATCAAAATGGAAAATTTACCTTTTGAGTTTATCCATTCGGATAACGCCTGATAATCACTTAATTTTTCCCATAAATCAAAATAATCAAATATGCATGCGGACACTGCAATTATCGTAGAGCATACCGCTACAGTGATAACTGCTTTTCTAAAAAGATGGAATTTTTCAATATTACCGCTACTCATATTTTAATTATCCGAATCGGATATTTTAGCAATTTCGGCGCGGGCAAGCTCATCGCATCTGTTATTATACTCATTATCCGAGTGTCCCTTCACTTTATGAAACGTAACCTTATGAAGCTCAGTGAGTGCTATGAGTTCGTGCCAGAGTTCAGAATTTTTAACATTGCGCCAGCCCCGTTTGTTCCAACCATCTATCCAATTCTGTAAAAATGCGTTTACCACATATGCAGAGTCGCTGTATACGTGCGCAATGCAAGGTTCTTTTAGCCGTTTAAGACTCTCTATGACGGCTGTAAGCTCCATTTTATTATTCGTTGTATAATTACACCCGCCGCTGATTTCAAGGCTTTTAGAGCCATACATAAGGATTGCCGCCCATCCTCCTGCTCCGGGGTTGCCGCTACAGGCTCCGTCCGTATAAATTATGACTTCTTTCATTACTTGCCACTGAGCTCACGGCTCCGCTTAATGGCGGCATTTACAGCATTACAAACAACATCGTCAAAGTTGCCTTTATCAAGCACATAAATGCCTTCTATCGTCGTACCGCCTTTGCTGCAAACATTATCGATCGTAGTCTGCATCTCTTCGATAGATTGCGCTGAAGCAAGAACATCCATACATCCGGCTATACAGTAAAGAGAAAGATCACGGGCCTGCTCAAACGTCATTCCGTTTTCCACTCCGCATTCAGTAAGCGCTTTTGCATATCTGAAAGTGTATGCTGGAGAGCTTCCCGTAAGACCGGTTATAACATCAAAAAACGATTCATCAAATTTTGCGGCAAGACCGAAACAAGAAAGGAGTTCAAAGACATCAGCCGTCTCTTCTTCAGTAAGTCCGGAAGGGCAAAAAGCATTAACTGATTTTCCTACTCTCGCGCACAGGTTCGGCATGACTCTCACTATTTTTTGAGCCCCACTGCATAATAAAGCGATTTTGTTTATAGCCGTTCCCGCCATAATCGATATTACTATTTTACCGGAAAAATCAAGCCCCGCAAGCGCATCAGCCGCAGACTGAGGCTTCACGGAAAGGAATAACACATCGCTTGCCACAATGAGCTTATCCGCAGAATCATACATTGTGACTTTTCCGTCAGACGCACCGGGATTGACATCGTATGCGCCAAGCTTCTTTACTTTTTCATTTTTCTTAAAGGATGAGGCTATGGCTTTTGCCATATTACCGTAACCTATAAAACCTACAGCGTGTTCTTTCATATTTTGTAATTACTCCATGAAAATTATTTGACAAATTATTCTCAATATAATATAATATCTTTCGGCACAGGGGATTGGTCAAATGGCATGACAAGGGTCTCCAAAACCTTTGGTGGGAGTTCGATTCTCTCATCCCCTGCCATTGACGGGATACGCATATATGGCGTTTCCCGTCTTTTCTATTATTTTACTGCCGTCGGTAAAAAAAGTCAATCGACAAAGGCTTCTGCAAAGTTTAAATTTACATAAAACGTTGACCCGTTTATTAATTTATGCTATAATTCCGATATGATAGCCATTAATGACATTCGCATAGGTTCAAAGTACTGGTTTGATCTCGGAGAGTACTACGCATTCGGCATTTATGCAGAACGAGACGGAGATATTATTATAGTAGATGAAGCTCTTATTTACATATCTGCAAATAAGAACAGATTTTTTTTCGAAGAGCGTTTATTAATCGATGCACCGAGATTGAAAAATATAGCAATAAACTTTTCAGATATGCATGAAGATAATACGGAATATTACGCAAATTACGACTATCTTGATAAGCTTAAAAAACAACAGTAATTAAAGCAAACTCAACAATAAATACGCAATTTCAGAATAAAAACAAGCCCCTTAATAATGATATGCACCCCAAAAGTTGGACAGACTTTTGGAGGTGCATATTTTCATGTCAAAAGGAAAAAGATTTCAAACAAAGTACTCGCCAGAGTTTAAGTTATCTGTTATAATGGATATGCGTGAAAACCATTTGAGTTACAGGGAAACAGCTCGCAAATATGGACTTGTGAAAAACTCTATGGGCGGAGCAATGGAAACTCTGCACAGGTGGGAGCGCAT
>CALVTM010000021.1 GCA_944362615.1 uncultured Clostridia bacterium | reverse complement strand
GGTGGGCCTTCAGGGACTCGAACCCCGGACCGACCGGTTATGAGCCGGTTGCTCTAACCAACTGAGCTAAAGGCCCACGCCTTTCGGACTTGCTTGAATAATATACTATATTTAAGGCTTTGTGTCAAGAATTTTACCGCACTTTTTTGCAAATTTTGCATTAATTTTCTTAACAATGTTTTCGGCATAACTCCCCTGTTTTCGTCAAGCTATCACATTATTTTCATAATGATATAATGTACAATGCAATTCAATGCATGTTGTGTATTTTTTACCGTATGCAGTATGTGAGGTTAATTATGGAAATACTTTACGATCGTTCAGGCAACACATTGAAAGTCACGTTATGGGGCGAACTGGATGAAAGCTCAGCTGAATCGGTAAGGAATTCTCTTGACCGAAATATACTTCTGTCCGATGCCGGCAGAATAATTTTTGATTTTTCGCGGTTGTCGTTTATGGATTCCGCAGGTATAGGTGTACTTGTCGGAAGATATAAAAAGTTTGCCGCAAGGTCTGTGGGATTTTTTATTACGTCCCCTAATCCGACAGTGGATAAAATACTCAAACTTTCAGGCATATACACAATTATGCCGGTAGTGGAAACAGCATAGGAGATTCAGATGGATAACAGTATTAAAGTCGTACTTCCGGCACTCAGCCGAAACGAAGCTCTTGCCCGCAGCATCATAGCATTTTTTGCTGTCGAGCTTAATCCTACTATTGACGAGTTGGGAGATATTAAAACTGCTGTGAGCGAAGCAGTTACTAATTGCATAGTTCATGGTTATCCTGACGGCAAACAGGGTGAAATTGAAATTTACGCAGAGATATGCGGCGAGGTATTACATATTGAAATCTCCGATAACGGTATCGGCATATCGGACATTGAAGCAGCTCGGCGTCCGTTTTTCACAACATCTGACGGAGAAGAACGTTCCGGAATGGGATTTACTATAATGGAAACTTTTATGGACTCCCTTTTGGTGGAAAATCGTAGTCCGAGCGGGCTGAAAGTTACGATGGAAAAGTCGTTGCGGAGAAAATTATAGGAGACACCGCATGCTTCAGCAAGAAGAGATCGTCGCACTGATTAAACTCGCACAATCCGGCGATGAGTCGGCTAAAACTCGGCTTATTACGGAAAATGCACCGCTGATCAAAAGCGTTATACGCAGATTTCGCGGGCGTGGCATAGAATACGATGACCTGTATCAGTTGGGGTGCGTCGGCTTTTTAAAAGCAATAAAAAACTTTTCCTTTGATTTCGATGTGAGGTTTTCAACATATGCGGTTCCTATGATTATGGGTGAAGTGAAACGATATCTTCGTGACGACGGATATATTAAAGTTTCACGATCCGTAAAAAGCGATGCTGCACGCATAAACGCATATATTGAAAAATATCGCAGTGAAACCGGTGAAACGCCTACTATCGATTTTATAGCGGAAAAATTCGGTATTGAAGCGCAGGAAGTTGTATTTATTCTGGACAGTGCTAAAATTCCATTGTCGATCTACGACGGAACGGACGACGATAATAGCCGACCTATAATCGAAAAACTCTCCTCCGCTGAAAGTGAGAACGACAGTATAAATAAAATAATGTTGAAGGATATGATAAGTTCCCTCTCCGAGCGTGATAAGAAAATTATTCTTTTGCGCTATTTCAGGGGATCCACTCAATGTGAAGTCGCGCGATTAATGGGAGTTTCACAGGTTCAGATATCAAGACTTGAAAATAAAATACTCGGAATGATGAAAGCAGAATTTGCCAAAGAAGATTAATTTTTCATTATAATAGAGCAAAAAGAGACATACTTTTATAGTTTATGTCTCTTTCGTTATTATTTCATTACTTAATTTTTTTGCTTAAAATTTTTATATTTATTGCGAGCGGATATTTTTCAGTTTCTTTATATAATCCGCATCAGGTTCGTATGTGGCAGGCTTATCTCCTCTGCTCGTTGCATATGTAAGCACATATACTGCCTTTGCTTTTGCTTCTTTTAAAACTTTGGCGCATTCATTCGATGTGGCACCGGTAGTAAAAACATCATCAATTAATACCAAGCTTTTGCCCTTAACATCGCCTGCTATTTCAAAAGAATTTTTTAATAGTTTTTCTCTGTCGTCTTTTCCAAGAGCTGTCGCTGAAATTTTATTATAAACGGTTTTATTCAGCGTTTTTATGCACGGTATGCCGGTAATTTTTGAAATTTGCTTTGCGAGCAGTTCGGACTGATTGTAAGTACGTAATTTTTCTTTCTTGGGATGTAACGGAACATATGTGATTGCGGTCGGCTGTATATTCATTTTTGAAAGTAATTCTGCCATAGGCGGAGCCATGACCTTTGCATAATACGGCTGCATCCCGTATTTTAAGTTCCATATAAGTTTATGTACGCATTCACGTTCGTAAGGAAACGGCGCTCTTGCAATATCAAAATAAAATTTATTATGACCGCCTACACATCTGTCGCAATACTCCCTTTTTGAACCGATAAGCGCCGTGCCGCATATCTTGCAAAATTTGGAAATAAACGGAACAGAGCAGTCGGGACATAATCCGTTCCGACTGCTCTCGTCAAGTTCACATTCGCAAACAGCGCATGTCAGCCCCTCCGGATAAAGCAATTTTCCTATTGCTTCCTTAATCAGGGACAGTGCTTTCATTTTATTTGGATGAAACGCGAAGTGTTTCGCGTGCGATTACAAGCTCTTCGTTAGTAGGTATTATATAAACAAGAACCTTTGAGTCATCCTTTGATAACTTT
Organism: uncultured Clostridia bacterium; assembly: GCA_944362615.1. Classification (GTDB taxonomy): domain Bacteria; phylum Bacillota; class Clostridia; order Christensenellales; family Pumilibacteraceae; genus Protoclostridium. The sequence goes on along the minus strand of CALVTM010000021.1, from coordinate 28,828 downwards.
ACAGTTTCTCCGCGAGGACAGTTGTAATTTAATTCTTTGTCATAAGTAATACCAAGGTAGCTCATATTGTCAAGTACGCGCTCTCTTACTTCAGGAGTGTTTTCACCTATTCCGGCAGTAAACGCGATCATGTCGACACCATCCATAACTGCCGCATATGCGCCGATATATTTTTTCACACGATATGAGAACATATCGATGGCAAGCTGTGCGCGTTCGTTACCTTCGTTCGCAGCCGTCGTAAGATCACGGAAATCACTGCTGACTCCGCTTATTCCTTTTACACCGCAGGATTTATTGAGATATGATATCGCCTGGGAAATATCCCAACCTTTTTTGTTTATAAGGTACTGTACTACTGAAGGATCGATATCCCCGCTTCGCGTGCCCATAATAAGCCCCTCAAGCGGAGTAAATCCCATCGTTGTGTCGACGCATTTCCCGTTTTTAACTGCCGAAAGGCTTGCGCCATTTCCAAGATGACATACGATAAGATTAAAGTTTTTTCTGCCGATTATCTTGGCGGATTCTTCGGAAATATATTGATGGCTTATACCATGCGCACCATATCTTCTGATTTTAAGCTCTTTGTAATCATCGTAGTCGATACCATACAGCTTAGCAACATCAGGCATTGTGCTGTGGAATGAGGTGTCGAAAACAAGAACATGAGGAATACCTTGCATAACCTTGCGGCATGCGTCAAGTCCCATCAGTGATGCGGGCATATGCAGCGGAGCAAGCTCGATAATATCACGCATTTTTTCTCTTACGCTATCTGTTGCGATAATGCTTTCTGTGAAGTATTCTCCGCCGGCGACAACTCTGTGTCCTACCGCAGATATTTCACTTGCATCTTTTATTACACCGTATTCGGGATCAGTAAGAACTTCGAGTACTTCTTTGATCGCGACTTCATGGTTGGGCAGATTTTTATCGATTAAAATTTCTTTTTTGCCGGTATGCTTAAGAAAAGAATTCCCTATACCTATTCTGTCAGCGACACCTTTTGCAAGTACCTGTTCGGTTTCCATTTCAAACAGGCGATATTTAAGTGATGAACTTCCTGCGTTGATAACTAATATTTTCATATTTAACCCCTTAGTGTGTAATTAGTGCCCTGCCTGGAGCGCAGTAACTGCAACAGTAAGGACAATGTCATCCGTACAGCAACCGCGAGAAAGGTCGTTAAGCGGTTTTGCAAATCCCTGGCATATGGGACCTACTGCTACAAATCCGCCCAATCTTTCAGCTATTTTATAGCCTATATTACCTGCATTGATATCAGGGAAAACAAATACATTTGCGCTTCCGGCAACGCTGCTGCCCGGTGCTTTTATTGATGCAACCTCAGGAACTAAAGCGGCATCGAACTGGAATTCTCCATCAAGTATAAGCTCAGGAGACTCTTCCCTCGCAAGAGCGACCGCTTTTGCAACGCGCTCTACCGTATTGCCGTATTTTGCATCATTTCCAGAACCTTTTGTTGAGAATGACAGCATTGCGACTCTGGGCTCTATGCCTCCGATTACTTTTGCCGTATCTGCCGATGCTTTTGCAATTTCTACAAGCTGCTCGGACGTCGGGCAAATATTAAGCGCACAATCGGCAAAGACAAATACGCCGTCTTTGCAGAATTTATTGCCGCTTTCCGGTGCTATCATAATGAAGCAGCTGGAAACGAGCTTCGTGCCCGGCGCTGTCTTTATTACCTGAAGACCGGGACGGAGTGTATTTGCCGTGGAATGACATGCGCCGGAAACATAGCCGTCAACATCGCCAGCTTTAAGCATGAGTGCCCCAAACATTGTGCGATCTTTTGCAGCTTCCGCTGCCATTTCTTCAGTCATACCCTTTTCTTTGCGCAGCTCATAAAGTAGTTTAGCATACTTATCGGTAAGTTCACTTGTAAGCGGATCTATCAGTGTAATGCCTGAGAGATCGACATCGGGCGCGACTTTTTTGCACTCCTCTTCATTACCGATCAGAACGATCTTTGCGATGCCATCTTTAGTAATTTTCGCGGCTGCTTCAACTACTCGTTTATCCTCACCTTCGCAGAGAACTACGGTCTTTTTAAGCGCCGCCGCTCTGCTTTTTATCATATCCAGATATGCGGACATTGTCGGAAAACTCCTTGTAAAATTAAATTAAATATGTTAAAATAATTATATAACAATACGTTGCAAAAGTAAATTGATTTTCGCGTATAAGGAGAAAATTATGAAATGCTGTGCCGTTATTTGCGAATTAAACCCTTTTCACAACGGGCATGAGTATATTTTTCAGCGTGCGCGCGAAGTAAGCGGATGTGATAAACTGATTGCGCTGATGAGCGGAAGCTTTGTACAGCGTGCTGTTCCGGCATGTATGAGCGCGCGTGACAGGGCTGATATAGCACTTCATTGCGGCGCGGATGCAGTGCTTGAATTGCCGGTAATATATGCAAGTGCTTCAGGAGATGTCTTTGCAAGGGGTGCAATAGATATTTTAAATACTATGCCAGACATAACACACCTTGTTATGGGCGCAGAAAATGATGATTATGACTTATTACTTCGGATAGCAGATATAAAATCTGATAATAATACGATTTTTTCAAATGTACTTTCCTCAAAATTATCCTCTGGTCTTCCGTTTGCGCGCGCCCAGACAGAAGCTATATGTGATATTGTCTCGGATATTTCCAGATCGGAAGTTAAAAATGTACTCACCCGGCCTAATAATATACTGGCCATTGCTTACGCAACGGCGCTCATAAATACAAAGAGTAAAATTGTTTTTATGCCTGTGCGCAGAAATGATTCATCTAAATTTATTTCAGCTTCGACGTTGAGAAATGAAAATTTATTGACGGCGTCATCGTACATGCCCGGATATTCTTATGAGGTGTGGCGAAAATCCGGCTGTTCAAATCTTTTAGATAATTATGGTTTACTTATCATGTATGCGCTCAGAGAAAGCTCACCGGATAAGATTGCAATGTCTCCGGATTGCGCTGAAGGCTTCGAATACAAGCTTAAAGAGCTGTCTTGTAGTTGCAAAGATTTTAACCAATTGATAGACTCAGTACCAACTTCAAGATTTACGCGAGGTAGAATCATGCGTATTTGTCTGCATACCCTACTCGGCATTACAAAAGAAATGCAACATGGCGGCTATAATTTTTCTCGTTTGATTGGTGTGCGTGAAGACAGTAAATCGTTATTATCAACATTTCCTCCGAATATATTGACGGGAAAACGCGATGAAGCTAACATACCTGGAAAAATGGTATCATGTTTTGATGCTGAACGACGGGCTTCGGATATCTGGAACTTACTTGCATTGCGTCCATGTGATTTTTACTCACGCATTATTACAATATAATTAAGACAAATAAAAAAGCAGCGGCAAGATTGTCGCTGCTTTTTGTCTTATATTTAATTTATATAATTTCTGCAAGTTCCCGTACAAGGCGAGCTGATTTTTCCCATCCAAGGCATGGATCCGTAACCGACTTGCCATATATACAACCGTTAACACTTTGGTTCCCGTCCTCAATATAGCTTTCAATAAGCAGACCTTTAACAACGTTATTGAAATTGTCATACTTCATATTACCAAACACTTCTTTTGCAATACGTATTTGTTCAAGCGCATTTTTACCACTGTTTGAGTGGTTTGTATCGATTATGATTGCCGGATTTTCCAGATGCTGCTGGAGATAAAGCTCGTAAAAACGAATTACATCTTCGTAATGATAATTGGGAATATTGTTTCCGTATACATCTACGACACCACGAAGTACCGCATGCGCATATTTATTGCCTGAAGTTTTAACCTGCCATCCCCCGTACTTAAATTCATTAGGGATCTGTGCTGCATATATGGAGTTAAGTGTAACTGAAAAACTTCCGTTCATAGGGTTTTTTACACCGACCGGAACATCAATGCCGCTGGCTACAAGTCTGTGCTGCTGATTCTCAGTGGAACGCGCACCTATTGCAATGTAGGAAAGAAAATCGGAAACATAATCAAGATTATCAGGATACAACATTTCGTCAGCAGCAGTCAGACCGCTTTCGCGTATGGCTCTTATGTGCATGTGACGTAAATTACATATTCCGTTCTGTATATCAGTCTTTCCCGTCTGAGGATTGGGGCTGTGGAACATTCCCTTGTATCCCTCACCTTTTGTGCGCGGTTTCTCCGTATAAATGCGCGGCATAAGCAAAAACTTTTCTTTTACTTCTTCAGCAAGAGCAGCAAGTCTGGTAACATAGTCTACCACAGCATCCTCATTATCAGCGCTGCATGGTCCCATAATTAAAACTTTACGGGTATCTCTTCCGTCAATTATAGCGCGCAACTGCTCATCTCGGTTATTCTTGATCGCAACAAGATCGTCCGTCATGGGTACTATTGCTTTTGCTTCCTCTGCACTAATGATTTGATTGATTTTTTCAAACATATATGTGTCCTCTATTGTAAAAAATATAAATTCTTTTAATAATTTTGCTTAATTATCGATTGCGCTTCAGGAAAAATGAAGTCATCAAGCCTGTCCGTATGCCCGTCTGAAAGCATGTTTCTGACCGCATGTGAAGAAATCATAGGATGCTCTGCCGTATAATAAACAATTTTAATATCCGGCATTGCTTTTTTGTAAACATCTGCTATTTTATCCTCATATATTTTATCTTCTTCGTTTCGTAATCCGCGTACGATGATATTACATCCATTCTCTTTAAGGTAATCTGTAAGCATTCCCTTAAAAGTTTCAATCGATACGTTTGTGAGATCTTTGACAGAAAGTTCTGCAATTTGAGATCGCAGACGTAAATCTTTTACGTTTTCACGATAAGTTATATCCGCAACAGCAACAATCACTTTATCATAATCCTCAAGCGCTTTCAGTACAACATCGCGGTGTCCCAGCGTAAAAGGATCAAACGTGCCCGGGAACACGCATAACGGGCTTTTGGCCTTTTTATGAAGAACAGTTACGCTTGTATCTGAATATTTATGCGTATGTGCGGTATATCCGTTGTGATTGAACGTATTATCAGACGCATGTTCCACTACTATGCATCCGTTATTCGCAAGTAAATTACCGTTTGATATGGCTTTGATTATATTGCTTTCTTCGTGCTTTGCATATGGCGGATCAAGGAAAATAATATCAAATTGTTTATTATTTGATAGTTTTCTAACTGCAACTTTCCAGTCAGTGTTGTAAACTCTGCAGTTGATCCCCAATGATGCGAGATTTTTGCGTGCTATAGAAGCAGCCTCGGGATTTTTTTCAACAAATACTGCGTCTTCCGCTCCCCGGCTGATCGCCTCTATCCCAAGCGCGCCCGTGCCGGCAAAAAGATCAAGTACGCGACCTCCTACATGTCCGAGTGAAGCTAAAATATTGAAAATACTTTCACGAACTTTTTCTGATGTGGGGCGAGTACCGCGACCTTCAGGCGCAAGCAATCGTTTTCCTCTGTATTTTCCGGATATTATTCTCATTATTTGAGTATCCTTGTAGGTGTAATTATGATATCTGGTTTAATATCTGTGATTTCTGTTTCAAATGGTTCACACTGCTGCTCGTCAAATGCAATTCCTATTGAACGGGTAATGTTGCCCGCAAGATATCTGTCGTAATATCCACCGCCGAATCCTATTCTGTCGCGCGATTCGCTGAATGCTATCAGCGGAACAATTGTATATTCGCAAGTATCGGTATACTTATCTGTTTTCCTGCAGTACAGCCGCATATTTTTGCCATCCACAATCGGTATATACACATCGGCAAATTCTGAAATTTGGGCTATAAGGTCGGATGTGGAAACCTCTCCTCCGATAGATTCGTAGCAAAATACGGTTTTTGCGTTGCGAATTATGGGAAGTAATTTTTTTGTTATGGCTTGCTCTTTTTCCTTGCGGAACGAGACATTCTTTCTTATGTTTTTATACTGTTTTCGCAGTTGATTTTTTATATCAGTATCCATAATCGTACTCGCCGTTTATTCCAATTGTCGTAAATAATTCGTATTCATTTGTGCCGAAGGATAAGGCCAATTCATGCGGCGTAATTGATTCGCCCATTATTTCAACCTCATCCGTCGCTTTATCTGAACTGCCGCATTCTGTTATAGAGCAGTCCATGCAGACAGCCAATACCTTTCTTTTTATTCCTTTAATGCTTACATACCGAGGAGCGGAAAGTCTGCGATAACCATTGCGATAACCTATATCTATAACAGCTATATCGGTATCTTCAGTAATTGTTGCGCTTCCGTAACCAACGCCCTCTCCGCGCTTGACATGGCGCGTCTCGATAATGTTTGCCGTTACTTTCATCGCGCTTTCAAATCCGGTAATTCCACCATAAAGTGCTATCCCGCAACGTGCAGCTCCGTACGGCTTTTTACGTTCTCTTTCAATTGCTCCGCTTGCAGCAATATGGCGTAAGTAAGGCAATTTGCCGGTAAAGTTATCAAATAATGCATATTGTGCGTCTGTCTCTGATGCGCAACAAGCATCACGCAGGTGCGTATATACTGAATGGATGCGAGCGTACTTCCCGGCCTCTTTTATCAGCGGTTTTACTGTTTCTTTGTCTGCTCCGAACCTGTTCATTCCGGTATTGAACTTCAGCGCTACTCGCTTATCTTCAAATGCGACAGCGCGTTCCGGAGAAGATAAAGTATAAATTATATTATTTGCGTTTAATCCCGGATACCTGCAAGGTTGTAAAATGATAATATCATTTTGTATTCCGGATTCAAGAAGGTCCTTAGCTTCGTTTTCCGTTGCGACAGCAAATGCAAAGGCGATTCTTTCAAGCGCTTTTGCGACTGCAATCGCTCCGTGTCCGTAAGCATTTGCTTTTACAACGGTAATTAGTTTTGTTGATACCGATATACTTTTTGCATTGCGTCTGACCGCGCAAAGATTTATATGTTTTTTTACCACATATAAAATATATGATTACAGGTAAAAAAAGTTCAGTACCTTAGATAGCTGTCAAAAGCGTTGACGATGTGATTGATCTCACCTGTATCCAGACGCACTTCAATGACGTCAAAGCGCGTAGGTGCGCCATACAACATACTTCGTTTGATATATTGGCTTGCAACCATACAAATTTTGCGTTGCTTGTTATAATCAACAGCTTCTGATGGCATGCCGTATTTATCGCTCATTCTTGCTTTTACTTCAACGAATATAAGGTAACTGTTGTCCGTAACAACGAGATCGAGTTCTCCGAGATCGGTACTGAAGTTACGAGCAAGTATGCGGTAGCCATTTTTAACCAGGTACTTTTCGGCAAGATTTTCACCTCTGTGTCCTGTGTTTTTATTCTCATGTTTGCTCATTGAAGAAGTTTCCTATAAAGGTGCGTCGGTGTATTTCACATGGACCGTATTTTTTTATTGCGGCAATATGCGCAGCGGTACCATAACCTTTATGCTTTATAAATCCGTATTGAGGATATATTTCATCATATTTGCGCATGATACGGTCACGCGTAACCTTTGCGAGTATGCTCGCGCATGCTACGGCATAGCTTTTCGCGTCAGCTTTTATTATAGAGCAAGAATTATATTTAAGATCGAGCCCCTTTACGGCGTCTATAAGTACTATATCAGGCGTAATACCTATTAAATTTGCCGCATTTTCCATGCCGATTTTGATTGCGTTTAAAATATTTACGCGGTCTATCGTCTTCTCATCTATAATCTCAACACGATAGCTCAGGCATGTATTTATAATTTTTTCGTATAGCTCTTCACGTTTTTTTTCGCTGAGTTTTTTGCTGTCGTTTACGCCGTCTATAATATCTTTTCCGGGTATACAGCAGGCAACGGCTACAGGACCTGCCAGCGGTCCTCTCCCTGCCTCATCTACGCCTGCAACGATATTACCGTACTGACGATCAAAATCATATAATTCCTGCGTAGTTATCTTCATTATGCTTTTTCCAAAATTATTTTGCCCATTCTGCCTTTTCTGAAATCATCGATAACAGCATAAGCCGCACGCTCTTCATCCACTTCACCTCCGCGGATAAGAAAACCTCTCGCACGCGCTATAGCGGCCAACGTCATGCGTGCGTCTTCGCTTGGCTCTACTCCGTATCTGAGTTTGATCGGTTCTTTGAGAATCTCGTTTTTAACCATTTCCAGAGCAAGTTCATGTACGTCCAGCACTTCGTCCCGAATGCTGCCGATAAAAGCCAGATTAAGCGCGGTTTTTTCATTATCTAACTTAGGATAAAGCGTTCCCGGCGTGTCAAGAACTTCTAATTGCGGAGTAATTTTCACCCATTGCTGTCCTCTTGTTACGCCGGCTTTATTTCCTGTTATTGTTTTTGCTTTTCCGCAAAGATTATTAATAAGCGTGCTTTTGCCTGAATTTGGGACTCCGATAACCATTGCCCGAATAACTGCATTGATACCTTTTGCTTTCTTTTTTTCGATTTTTTCGGCACAAACTGTTTTCAGTTTGTCTGCAAGTACCTTTGTCGCATTTGAAGCCGTTGAATTGAGCTTTACGGCTGTCGATCCGTTTACAGACAATTTAGTTATCCACCGAGAAATATCCGCATTTTCAACCAGATCTGATTTATTAAGGGCGTATATAACGGGTTTTCCCTCTGATATGCGATTGAGCTCCGGATTAATACAAGAAAAAGGCGCGCGACTGTCGAGTACGTATACGACTGCATCTACGAGCTTGATTTTTTCCTCCATTTCACGGAGGGATTTTGTCATATGTCCGGGAAACCAGTTGATTATCATTTTTTAAGGTCCGGCCTGCGAGCGGCGGTTATTTCTTCAGATTTTTCTTTACGCCATTTGGCGATATTGCTATGATGACCCGACAATAAAACTTCGGGTACTTCTATCCCTTCAAAAATTGCAGGACGTGTATATTGAGAATATTCGAGAAGCCCGTCTGAAAAGCTTTCATCTATAGCTGAAGCGCTGCTTCCGAGTACTCCCGGTACAAAGCGAAGAAGGGCATCTACCGTAACCATTGCAGCAAGCTCTCCGCCAGTCAGGACATAGTCTCCTATCGATAGTTCTTCAAATCCGCAGATATCCAAAGCACGCTGATCTACTCCTTCATAATGTCCGCACAGAAGTAAAATAAAGTCTTCTCCGGCAAGCTCTCGGGCAATATCAGCATTAAGCTTTCGTCCGCGCGGAGACATATATATTCTTCGCGCTTTATTATCAGGGTCAACAGCACGTACGCAGTCAACAATCGGTTGAGGTGTCATTACCATGCCTGCGCCGCCTCCGTAAGGAACATCATCGCACTTGAAGTGCTTGTCTTTTGTGTGCAGACGTATATCCTCTTCGTGTATGCTTACAACTCCGGCATTTTCTGCTCTTCCGATAATGCTTTGATGAAGTGGTGTGAACATATCCGGGAAAAGAGTAAGGATTTCAATCTTCATAGCAGCACACCTCTTCAAAGCGAGCTTTATTTATTGTTATTTCCCCCGCTTCTTCATCAAATTTCAATTCCAGCCGTTTAAGAAACGGAAAGCTTACATTGCGTTTACCTTTGACTGTAAAGATATCCGCAGAGCCAAAATTGTCTATATAGACAAGCTCTCCGATATAAGTGCCGTCATCGAGAAACACGCGCGAACCGATAAGGTCTATGATGTAGTACTCATCGCTATCCAGTTTCCGCGCCTGCATGCGGTCTATTTCTATACGTTTTCCTACCAGTATTTCTGCCGCGTTCCGGTCAGTAATACCGTCAAAAAGCACATAGACAAAATCACCCCGCACGCTTGCGTTGCGGAGTTTTAGCGGACAGCCGCCGACAAGTACGGCATCCAGCCGTCCGAATTGCGAGGGATCATCGGTTAAGGGTTTGACTTTTACCTCACCTTTGATCCCTTGTGCCTTGACGATCTCGCCTATCGTAAGCTTCAATTCAGATCTCCGTCAGCTCGACGGTATAATTTTTACCTTCTTTGGCGCCGGCAGCCTTGACTATAGTGCGTATAGCTTTTGCGGTGCGTCCCTGCTTGCCTATAATTTTCCCCATATCCTCTTTGGATACAGTTACGTTTATAGTCTCGCCTTCAATAGCTATTTTTACCGCAGCTGTATTGTCAACGAGTCTGCTGACAAGAAATTCGACGAGCTCCTGCATGATTATTCTTTATTAGCCTTCTTCTTACCGGTTTTTGCGGGTGCTTTCTTTCCTGCGGGTATGATTTCCTGCTGAATGAAAAGCGACTTTACGGTATCCGTAGGCTGAGCTCCGTTCTTAAGCCACTGCTTAGCTTTTTCTGCGTCGATCTTTATCTCTGCCGGATTAGTAAGCGGATTATAGGTACCGACGATATCAATAAAACGTCCGTCTCTGGGGGAACGCTCGTCTGCTACTACGATGCGGTAAAAGGGAGATTTCTTATCGCCCATTCTTGTAAGTCTGATCTTAACCATTTTTTTGTATTCTCCTTATTGTGTATGTTTTGTTATCAGAAAGGTAATTTACCTTTGTTGTTTTTCATTTTTTTCATCAGGTCGCGCGTCTGCTCAAACTGTTTTAACAGCTGATTTACTTCTTGTATAGAAGTGCCGCTTCCCAAACTTATTCTTCTGCGACGAGATGACTTGACTATTTCTGGATGCTCACGTTCTTTGGGCGTCATAGAATTAATTATAGCTTTGAACCTTTCTATGCGCTTCTCATCTATCGCTTTGTCGTTTATGTTATATTTGCTCATGCCCGGAAGCATTTGCATGACTTCGCCGATGCCGCCCATTTTTTTCAGTGACTCAAACTGTATCAGGAAATCATCTAACGTGAATGTAGCATCCCTGACGCGCTTTTCCATTTTGCGCATCATTTCATCATCCATGGCTTCCTGAGCTTTTTCTACAAGGCTTACTACGTCGCCCATGCCGAGTATACGGCCTGCCATTCGGTCGGGGTAGAACGGTTCAAGATCCGTTATCTTTTCGCCGGTACCGCAGAATTTGATCGGTTTGCCGGTAACGGCTCGAATGGAGAGCGCTGCTCCGCCTCTTGTGTCACCATCCAACTTAGTAAGTATGACGCCTGTTATATCAAGCCGCTCATTGAATACAGTTGCAACTGTTACGGCATCCTGACCGGTCATTGCATCAACGGTGAGTAATATCTCCGTGGGCTTAAGCGCTTTTTTAATATCCTCAAGCTCACGCATAAGGTCGTCATTTATGTGCAGTCGTCCGGCGGTATCTATGATCACCGTGTCAAAACCGTTTGAAAGTGCATGCTTGACGGCTTGTTCTGCTGTTTTGACCGGCTTTTGAGTTCCTCTTTCAAATACCTCTGCCCCGGCATTCTTACCAACGACCTGAAGCTGATTGATCGCAGCCGGCCGGTATATGTCGCATGCTACTAATAGCGGTTTTTTACCTTGCTTTTTCAAAAGCGCAGCGAGCTTACCGCACATGGTGGTTTTACCTGCACCCTGAAGACCGCACATCATTATAATCGTAGGCGGCTTACTTGATACTTCAAGCTTGGAATTCTTCGCGCCCATCAGATCGGTAAGTTCATCGTTTACAATCTTGATAACTTGCTGACCGGGTGTTACGCTTTTTGTTATTTCCTCACCTTTTGCGCGCTCACTTATCTTTGCTATAAAATCTTTTACAACGTTATAATTAACGTCCGCTTCAAGAAGGGCTATACGTATTTCACGCATTGCCTGCTTGATCTCATATTCGTCGAGCTTACCTCTGTTGGCTAACTTGTCGAATACATGTTTAAGCTTTTCTCCCAGTCCGGAAAATACGCCCATTAACACCTCACCATAATTCGTTAAGCAGTTTGGCGGATTCTTCTTTCGCTTCAGAATAATTCCCGCTGTCAAGCTGCTTGGATATCTGCTCGGCTATTGCCCTTATCTTAGACAGTTTTTCACCGAAGCCTAATTCTTCTTCATACTTGATCAAAACTCGTTCACCGGTTTTTACGGTGTCCGCTACGGCTTGTCTCGTAATTCCGTATTGTTGCGCTATTTCACTGAGCGACAGATCACAGTCAAAATAATCACGCATGATATTTTTCTGTTTATCTGTAAGCAGGTTGCCGTAAATATCTCCGAGTATAGATATATTCAAATCTTTCATTTTTACCTGCCAAAATACATGTAAAGTCAAATTACTTTACAAGTATACAATATGATCCGAATGATGTCAAGTAAAATAGCCTTACAAATATAATTTTGCAGGAAGTTTGAGATAAGTTTAATCTAAACTAAAGCGGCTGTTATACATGATCAATTAATGATTTCGTATAACAGCCGTATCAGCGATTTATTAAAAATACAGAAATAAGAAACTTATTTTTGTCTTATTCTCCGTCAACGATAGCGGATACAAAGTCAGAAGCATTAAACTTTTCCAGATCGTCTATGCCTTCTCCCAATCCTATATATACGACGGGAACTTCTTCTTCTCCGGCTATTCCGAGTACAACTCCGCCTTTTGCTGTACCGTCAAGTTTTGTTAAAATTATTCCGTCTATATCTATTGCTTCGTTGAACAGATCAACTTGTGAAAGTGCGTTTTGTCCGGTCGTAGCATCGAGCACAATATAATTCAGGCGCATGGCTTCCGGGAACTCGCGTGTTATGATACGGTCAATTTTTTTAAGCTCTTCCATAAGGTTTACCTTATTATGGAGTCTTCCTGCTGTATCGATTATTGTTACCTGTGTCCCCTTGCTTTTTGCGCTTTGGAGCGCATCATATACTACGGACGCAGCATCCGCGCCTTCTGCCTGTTTTACAATCCTGACACCCGCTCTGTCCGCCCAGATCGTAAGCTGATCGGCTGCTGCAGCGCGGAATGTGTCAGCGGCTACTATAGTAACACTTTTGCCTGATTTTTTATAATTATATGCAAGCTTGCCAATAGACGTGGTCTTTCCCACTCCGTTTACCCCAGCAACAAGTATAACAAGCGGATAAGTCTCTTCAGGCAGTTCAAAGTCAAGTGTCTCGCACATAATGCGTTTAAGCTCTGTTCTTACTTGTTCGGTCGACGTTATATGTTTTTTATCGACAGCCTTTTTCAGCTCACTGAGAATATTATCAGTCGTTTCGCTTCCAATGTCGGCGGAAAGCAATATCATTTCAAGTTCGTCGTAAAAATCATCATTAAGTACTCCGCCTGTAAAAAGTTTGTTGAGCTTATAAACTATTGCATCTTTGGTTTTTTTAAGAGCGTCTTTGATCTTTGCAAAAAACCCCATATAATCCTCCGTTATTCAGCGAGTTTCACGGCGTCCGCAAGCTTTACGGAAACCATCTTTGACACGCCTTTTTCTTCCATAGTAACGCCGTAAAGCGCATCTGCTAGCTCCATTGTGGGTTTACGGTGTGTAATGACGATAAACTGAGTCTCCTGGCTGAATCGTTTAAGATACTTTGCAAAACGAAGTACGTTAGCATCGTCAAGTGCAGCCTCTATCTCGTCAAGAACGCAGAACGGCATGGGTCTGAGTTTCAGTATCGCGAACAATATGGCAATAGCAGTCATGGCTTTTTCACCGCCTGAAAGCAGTGACAACAGCTGCAGCTTTTTCTGCGGTGGCTGCGCTTTGATCTCAACGCCTGCAGACAATTCATCCTGCCCTATTTCAGGCTCGGTGAGCGAAAGTTCAGCGGTACCGCCGTCAAAAAGCTCTTTGAAAATAATTTTGAAATTATCGTTTATCTGTTTGAACTTTTCGGCAAATACTGTTTTCATTTCCTTGGAAAGGTCGGAAATTATCTTCACAAGGTCACGTTCAGCATTGGAGAGATCGTCCTTTTGCTTCTCCATTTCATTGTATTCGGCATACAATCTTTCGCATTCTTCAATAGCATCAGGGTTTACATGACCGAGATTATCTATTTTGCGACGAAGTTTTTGTGCTTCGGCAATTGCGTTTTCTATATCGAAATCGGCTGTTCTGAATGGCAGACATTCATCGTACGTCAGCTTATAAACTTCACTTATTCGCTGCTGCATCTGCTCAAGGTCGGTATCTACTTTCTGAAGTTTAAGGTCTTCGGCATTGCGCAGTTCTGTAAGCTCGTTCAGTTCGTTTGAGAGACGTATACGTTCGGCGTCAAATTTATTGAGATCGTTCTGTATCTTTTGTTTATATTCGCCGAACCCGGCAATCAGATTTTTAAGCTCTTTAACGCGGTTGCTGTCGTTTTCGCTGACACTGAGTCTCAGTTTTTCTACGTCTGCGCGCTTTGCTTCAGCCTGTGCATTATGTTCATCATATAAAGCGCGTAAACGTTCTGTTTCGCTTTTTGAAGTGTTGATGACACTGCTGAGTCTTTGTATATCCCTTTCCTCGTTAGCTATCTCGTTTTCGGTGTTTGCGATTTCTATACGAAGTCTTGTAAGCTCAGCGTGCTGCTTTTCCGAATCCGCACGGAGTTCATTTATGATATCCGAACTCTGTTCGCCTTCTCCCAAAGCGCTTTCTTTGCGGCTCTGTACGAGGTTTTCAAGCTCGCCGACTGAGTTGATATCTTTTGTGATTTCATCTACTCTGGTTTCCCACAAGAGCAACTGAGCAGACTGCTCGCCAAGTTCACGGTCAGTTTCTTCCGTTTCTTTTGAAAGCTTTATGTATTGCTGCTCATGAGCTGCTATCGAAACATCAAGATCATGAACATCGCTGGAACGTTTTTTAATTGCAAGGGAAAGTGTATTCTGCTCTTCTGTGAGTTTGGAAATTTGTTTTTCATAATCTGCGATTTTTTCGCTTACACCAGTGAGCTGCTCTTCCATTTCACGCAATTCGCGATCGTATGCAAATACGTTAGCCACGTCCGCTTTTTTGCTTCCGCCCGTTATTGATCCTGCGGGATTAATTATGTCGCCGTCAAGCGTTACAATGCGAAATGCATATCTTGATGCTCTGGCTATCCTTATGCCTGTTTTGATATCATCTACTATAACGGTCGTTCCGAGCAGATATCTTACAATGTTATCGTATTTCTGATCATAAGATACGAGGTCGGCAGCTACACCGAAGCAGCCTTCTGAATTAATGTATCCAAGCTGTTCATCGCGTATACGACGAGGCTTGATAGTGGACATGGGAAGGAACGTTACTCTACCGAACGAACGGCTTTTTAATACATTGATTATGTATGTAGCTTCGTCTTCTGTCCGTGTTATAATGTTTTGCACCGCGCCGCCGAGAGCCATTTCAACGGCTGTTTCATAGGCTTTAGGCACTTGAATGATATGTGCAACTACGCCTTCAATACGTGATGACAGTTCACTGTCCGATTTTGCCGCTGCAAGCAATTTGGAAACACTGCGTTCAAAACTGCCATTTTCATCACGCAGTTTTGTAAAAAGATCGCGGCGTTCCATCATCGTATAATATTTGGCGTTGAGTTTGGATAATTCCGAATTCAGTCCGCTCAGCTTGGACAAGTTTTCGTTGTTTTTCCGAACGTCATCATCAAGCATGCGTCCGGTTTCATCTCTGAGTGATTTTTCTTTTTCGAGTTGGCTATGAAGCACGTCCACAGTACGTTTTTTATCTTTATTGGATTCGTCTGTAGAAATTACCTTATCTCTTAGAGATGTTATCTGACTGTTAAGCGAGTCTTTTTCAGTAAGAAGCTTGCTCATGTTTGCCTTGATCTCAGTCAGTTTTTCCATGGCGTCTATAAGGGATTGATGACTTTTTTCCTCTTCTCCCTCAGATGCCGCTATCTTATCCATTGTGTTGCGCCATGCCGCGTCTGTTTCTTCTGCTTTGCTTCTAAGAGCCGCGAGCACGGAAACTTTTCCGTCACGCAGTTTTGTGCCGTTGGCAATGGCGGTTTCTGCATTGCGTATATCGGCTTCATATTTGGCTATGTCAGAAAGATAGCCATCGCATTTTTCCACAATGAACTTAATCTCGCTGAGTATAGTATCTATTTGACCGCTGCTTTGCGCCTGAGATACGGAAAGCCTTACAAGTTCATCATTATGCTTGGCTATAGTTTCATCCGTACTGTTTATTTCCGCCATTGTACGGTTATAGTTATCAACAGCAGTTTCACCGGCAGCACGACACGCGGAAAGCTTTTCTATCAATTCATTTCGCTTTTCTATTATATAGTTTTTTGTTTCAGTTGTGGTTTCGTACTGATGAAGATAAATATTTATTTCAAAGTTCTTTAATTTCTCGTACAGCTCACGATATACCCGCGCCGTTTGTGCCTGTTTTGCAAGCGGAGCAAGCTGTTTGCTTTTTTCATTTAATATATCCGTCAGTCTGGAAAGATTATCCCTAGTTCTGACCAATCTTCTCTCAGCTTCAAGTTTTTTAGCTTTGAATTTGGATATTCCTGCCGCTTCATCGAAGATGCTGCGTCTGTCCTCGGGTTTGGAGGAAATCAGCTCGTCTATTTTACCCTGACCTATTATCGAATATCCTTCTTTACCGACGCCGCTGTCTCTGAGTGCTTCTATGATGTCAGAACGTCTGCACGGAGTTTTATTTATGAGATATTCACTTTCATTACTGCGAAACAGTTTACGGGTAATTACGACTTCATCATAATTGAGGTCACGGAAAATGTGCTCTGTATTATCAAAATACAGAGATACCTCGCAGAACGACTGAGATTTACGCTTTTCCGTTCCGCCAAATATAACGTCTTGCATATTACCGCCTCGGAGCGTTTTGGAAGATTGTTCTCCGAGCGCGAAACGGATAGAGTCTGCAACATTGCTTTTGCCGCATCCGTTTGGTCCGACAATAGCTGTCACGCCGGTACCGAATTTGATATCGGTTTTATCGGCAAAGGACTTAAATCCGTTGATTTCCATTTTTTTAAATTTCACAGTTTTTTCCCTCTATGAGGTATTATATCACATGCTCCCGTTGAAATCAATTTTATTTTCACGATTTCATAAGTTTTTCAAAAGCGGATTTTGCCGCATTTTGTTCGGCATCACGTTTGCGCTTTCCTTCTCCGCTTGCGGTAATTCCGCCGCACTTTACCAACGATATAAAGTACGGTTTGCCAGCACGGGATTCTTCAGTGGTTGTGTATAACGCCAAGCCTATTCTTCTGGCTTGACAATATTCCTGCAACCTGCCTTTATAGTTTACCTGTGTATCTGCCGAAAAAACTTCTTTAATTTTACATCCGAGAAATTTTTTTACGAATTTAACGGCTTCTTCATAGCCGCCATCCAAGTAAATAGCTCCGAGCAGCGATTCAAAAACATCGGCAAGCACTTTGCTGTCTGAGTGGTTTTGCCTGCTTTCCCCGTTGCCGTACTTTATAAAAGCATCCAGCCCGGAATCGAGAGTTGCATCCTCAAGCGGTTCTGTTGATACAATCATACTTCGTTTTACGGTCATAATGCCCTCATCATCGTTTTCGTTGTATAACATTTCGGCAACGATAAGACCGAGAACGCCATCTCCGAGAAATTCCAGTTTTTCGTAAGACGGAACTCCTTTTTCATTCGCGTACGAAGCATGAACAAATGCGCGTTCAAGTAATGCTTTTTCCTTGAACGCGTATCCGATTATTTTTTCTGCCTTTTCTAAATTCATATATAAGATTACCGAGCTTCGTTTTCTGCTATGCCCTGCTGTATCATTTCGAGCACTTTGCCTTCTTTTATGCGCAATAACTGATTGACACTTTGTCTGATTGCCATTGAATTTGACGCGCCATGTGCTTTTATTACGGGCTTCTTTGTGCCAAGGAAAGGTCCGCCGCCGTAATTGTTATAGTCCATTGCAGAACGAAGTTGCTTGATCGCCTTTTTCATGAAAAGATAACCGATTTTTGCGCTCAATGAAGCCATAACATTTTGCTTGAATTTCTTCATAAACATTTTAACAGCGCCTTCGCTGCCTTTTAAAAGCACATTGCCGTCATATCCGTCACATACGACTACATCATAATTTCCGGTAAGGGCATCTCTTGCTTCCATATTCCCTACAAAATTAAGCTTACTTGCCGCCAGTAACTGATAAGTAGTGCGAGTAAGAGTATTCCCCTTATGATCTTCGGTGCCGACGTTAAGCAAGGCTATGGAAGGATTGGCTTTTCCGGTCATGGCACGCATATACGAGCTGCCCATAATCGCAAACTGCATAAGCCATTCGGGATGAGAATCCATATTTGCTCCGCTGTCTGTAATGCAGACAAAACCGCCGTTTGCCGTCGGCAGCTGTGATATTAGTGTGGGGCGATAAACTCCTTCCATACGACCTATTATAAGTGTCGCTCCGGTAAGTACGGCTCCGGTACTTCCCGCGGAAATAAGTCCCAACGCATTGTCATCTTCTTTAAGCATGTTGAATGCTTTAACTAAAGAAGAATCTTTTTTTACTTTAATGGCTGTAGTCGGAGTGTCGTCGTTCGTTATAACATCTTCCGCATGAACTACCTTTAAATTGCATATCGCAGATGAGGCAGGAAGTGTAGCATTAATAAGTGACTGATCTCCGGTAAGTACGATATTAATCTCCGGATGCTCTTTTGCGGCTGCGGCAGCTCCGTTAATTATTTCAGCAGGAGAATCTGCACCCATACAATCAATGTAAATATTCATATTAATTCACCCGATTTATAAACAAATGACCCTTTGTAATTAAAGGGTCATAAGAGATTATTTCTTTTCTTCTTTCTGCTCTACTACCTGTACGCCGTCATAGTAACCGCACTTAGGGCAAATCTGATGAGATTTTTTAAGTTCGTGGCACTGCGGGCACTCGCTGAGTGTTACAGGATTTACTTTCCACTGAGCATATCTGGTGCTGCTTCTCTGTTTGGATTGTTTTCTCTTGGGTACTGCCATTTCTCTCGCACCTCCTTCATTTCGTCACTTGCCAAATAATTATAGTAAAAACTGACGCCTTTGTCAACGATTTTTTAAACGTTTTTCAAAATTTTTAGAGCGTAGTGTTTTATTCTTATCAAAGTGGAAATATTCGAAAAATAAAAAGTAGCGTCCGCAAGAGGCTTTACCCTCTCGCAATGGATCTTACGATCACGCTACTTATAGTAGTATGTTTCATTTCATGACAAAAGTCAACCGAAAAGAAACATCATATGAAGATATTCAAAAGCATATTTAAAATAGTTATTTTTATCGAAGTAATCATTGTCGCCGGGTATTTCATACATACGGGGCACAATCTTTGCTTCGTGTTCGTTTGCATTATAGCCTCCTAAATTATTATTCAGACCTCCCCGAAAAGGAAAAAGTGTGTAAGCTGTTTTTCAACTTACACACTAATTTTATAATACCTAAGCCATTAATTTTTTTTAGGCTTCGCTTCCCTTGCCGGCGTGTCTGCTCCGCAGTCATGCCTCTCTTCAAGCACCTTTAGAACATCAGTATACTTCATTCCGCGTGCCTGCATGAGCACAAACAGATGATAAAAAAGGTCTGCTATTTCGTTTGACAGTTCTTTATTGTCCGCTTTCATCGCCGCAATAACAGCCTCGGTCGATTCCTCGCCTACTTTCTTGCATATTTTTTCCACGCCTTTCGCAAGAAGATAATCGGTATATGATCCCTCTTTCGGGTTTTCTGCGCGGTCTTTGATCGTGTCTGCAAGCACGCGGAGAACTTTTACGTTTCCGTCCTGATCACCGAATTTCTTTATTTCATTAAAGAAACATGATCTGCTGCCGGTGTGACATGCAATCCCTCCTACTTGTTCTACCGCGATCAGCAGAGAATCGCCGTCACAATCGGCATATATGGCCTTTACTTTCTGAAAATGTCCGCTTTCTTCGCCCTTATGCCAAAGTTTTTGACGGCTACGCGACCAATAATGAGCCTCACCTGTCTCAAGCGTTTTTTCCAACGCTTCTTTGTTCATATATGCCTGCATCAGAACTTCGTTCGTAACCGCATCAACTGTTATCGCGGGAATGAGTCCGTTAGAGTCAAATTTAAGATCGTACATAATTAAACGCCTCTTTTAAATCAATTTTATTTTCGTAATATGCTTTACCCACTATTGCGCCATATATGCCTGCTTCAATTATGGCGTATATATCGTCAATGCTTGCAACGCCTCCGCTTGCAATTACATTTGCGTTCAAAGCTTTTTGCAACGCAGCCGTAGCCTGTACATTGACGCCGGTAAGCATCCCGTCACGCGAAACATCGGTATAGAGAAAATATCTTGCGCCTTTTTCGTATAGTGATCGCCCGAGTTCCTCCGGGGTTTGCGCCGCTGTATCCTTCCATCCGCGTATTGCTACTTTCCCATCCTTTACATCCAGTCCGCAAACTATTTTTTCACCGAATTCAGAAAGGATATCCCCTGTAAGAACGGGATCGGTAGCACATATCGTACCGAGGATCGCGCGGGACGCTCCGGCATTTATCAGAGATCTTACCCGATCGCTGCTTCTGAGTCCGCCGCCAGACTGTACTTTGAGTGATGTAGACGCAATACGTTCTATTATTCCGAAGTTATCACCCGAACTTTCCGCTCCGTTGAGGTCTACGACATGAATCCATTCGGCACCGATATCGATAAATCTTTTTGCCATATCCACAGGATCGCCGTATACGGTTATATCCTTATAACTACCACCCCGCAGACGAACTGCTTTGCCGTTGTATATATCTATTGCCGGAAAAATAGTAGTCATAAGCTGCCCTTTGTGCTTTGGATTTTATTGTTAGTAATTGATTTGGCTGTTTTAAGTGCGCGCGCAAACGATTTAAATAAGGCTTCACATATGTGGTGTGAGTTTTTTCCTCTTATTTGTTCAATGTGTGCGCATATAAAAGCATTTGAACAAACGGCAATAAAAAATTCTTCAGCAAGGGATGCGTCAAAAGAACCGATCATTCCGGTAAGCGACGGCGCGTCATAATACAGATACGGTCTTCCGGAAATATCGATGACACAACGCGCAAGAGCTTCATCCATAGGAACATAAGCGCATGCAAAACGTTCAATGCCCTTTTTGTCACCCAAAGCTTCAGACAATGCTTTACCGAAAGTTATTCCGACATCTTCGACAGTGTGGTGTCCGTCTACGTCGAGATCGCCTTTACATGTGATTTTGAGGTCTATGCCGCTGTGAAGTGCGAGCGCGGTAAGCATATGGTCGAAAAATCCGATACCGGTATTGATTTCTGCTTTGCCCTCTCCGTCAAGATTTATTTCGATGTCTATATCTGTTTCCTTGGTTTTTCGTTGAAGTGTTGCTTTCCTCATTTTACCTCCGTTCTGACGCGTATTGACTCGGCATGCGCGTTCAATCCCTCCGCTTCCGCAAGAGACATTATATCGTTTGCGCAGGAGTTCAATGCCTGTTGATCGTATTTGATTAAACTGATACGTTTGATAAAGTTTGATGTACCGAGCGCTGAGAAATACCGCGCCGTTCCGCCATTCGGAAGTACGTGATTTGTGCCGGCATAGTAATCGCCCAAAGGTTCCGGAGACCAGTGCCCCATAAATACTGCACCGGCGTTATGAACGAACTCAAGCAGTGATTCCGGATCGGAAACGCACAGCTCAAGATGTTCTGGAGCTATTTCATTTGATATTTGAACGCACTCTTTAAGCGTATCCGCTATTATTATGGTGCCGAAATTATTTATAGACTTACCTGCTATAACCGATTTTGGTAATTGCTTTACTCTCCGTTCTACAGCTTCGGATGTCTGCGCTGCAAGATTCTTATCTGTTGTGACAAGAATTGCCATTGCCATTTCGTCATGCTCTGCCTGTGAAAGCAGATCGGCAGCGAGGAATTCCGGATTCGCAGTGCTATCTGCAATTATTAGTATTTCACTCGGTCCTGCTATCATATCGATACCGGCATCACCGTATACGAGTCGTTTTGCTTCGGTTACAAACATATTTCCGGGACCGCATATAACATCGGCTTTCGGAACGCATTTTGTGCCGTACGCCATTGCTGCGATCGCCTGTGCACCGCCGATACGGTAAATTGATGATACTCCGCATTCGGCAGCTGCTACTATCGTAAGCGGCGACGTTCCCGGAGTACACATAACTATATCTTTTACTCCTGCGACTTTAGCCGGTATTGCCGTCATAAGTACGGAACTGGGATAGGAAGCTTTTCCTCCCGGAACATAAATGCCTGCTCTGCTTACCGGTCTTATCATATAACCTGTTTTCGCGCCTGGAGAATTTTCGTAATATGCGCCTTTCAGCAGTTGTTTTTCGTGATAACTGCGAATGTTGTCCATCGCACGGCGAAGCGCGGCAAGAAGATCAGGAGAAACTTTTTTGTATGCGGAAGCTATTTCCTCATCAGTGATTCTGATATTATCTGCCGTTAATTTGATGCCATCGAATTTTTCAGTCAGTTCAAATAAAGCATCATCACCTTTTTCTTTAACGTTGGCAATAATTTCCTCAACACTTTTTCTTGCGCCTTCGCTAAGAGTCTGTTTGCGTGAAAATATTCGGTTTAATCCTTCGGTTTTGTCCGTAATAAGCATATATCACCTGTTCTGGTATTAATTATTTATTGTAAATTTGCACGTATTTTTTCAAACAGAGGTGCAAGTTCTTTTCTTGTTTTCAGGCTTACCCTGTTTACAACTATTCTTGCGCTGCAGTTACAAACTTCTTCAAGTACTTTAAGTCCGTTAGCTTCCAATGTTTTTCCGCTTTCAACAATATCGACAATCACGTCCGACAGTCCCATAACAGGTCCGAGCTCTACAGAACCGTTAAGCTTGATGATATCTACAGTCTTTCCTCGAGATCCGAAATACTCTTTTGTTACATGCGGATATTTTGTTCCGACTTTAAGTATACCTCCGGCTTTTTCCAGCGAGTCCGGATATCCGCATACGCACAGACGGCACGCCCCGAATTTAAGGTCTATCATTTCATATATATCTTTATCTGCTTCTAATAAAGTATCTTTTCCGACGACTCCGAAATCGGCGACACCTCGCTCGACATAAGTAGGGACATCACTTGGCTTCACAAATACGAAACGGTAATTTCCGCTTCCGTCGTAAAGTACTAATTTTCTTGTTTCCACCTTCAGTTCGTCAAGATTGAGTCCGCATTTTTCAAGTAATTCTATTGTCTTTTGTGCCAATCTTCCTTTGGCGAGTGCAACTGTTATCATATTGTACCCCCTTTTGCCGATATAGTCAACTCAATAGGTGCGCCGTCAAAAAGTATGGCTTTAGAAATTCCTTTCTTTTTGCAATAATCCACGAGGTCCTGCTCTGTTCCGAATATCTGTACTACTGTATTCTTTTTTCTCAATTTTTCAACGGTAGTGCGGACTATTTTTACATCGCAATCAGTTACGGCATAGGCTATATCGGCTTTGGGTGCCTTTTCGTGTTTACCTACGTTCTTTAATGCGGATAATAATCTTCTTGTACCTATTGCAAATCCGATAGCTTTGGCAGGCTTTCCCCACTTTGAGCACAGGGAGTCGTATCTTCCTCCGTCAAGTATCGATACGCCGACACTGTCGCATAAACCTTTCATGACGATACCGGTATAATAATCGTTTGCCGATACCATTCCGAGATCAATGGAAAAATATTTGCCAAGCCCCATTTGTTCAAGCTTTCCGATCAGGTAACCTATTCGCTCTATTGCTGCGTGGCTCTTGTCATTTGAGCATAATTCGTCGGCTTTTGCAAGTATTTCTTTCCCTCCGAATAAAGACGGTAATGAGAGTATGCTTTCTTTGCTTTCATCACTCAATCCTGCATCGCGGAAGAATAGCTCTACTCCGAGCATATCTTTTTTATTTATCAGCTTTTTTAATTTTGCTGCTGAGACGGTATCGAGTCCGAGTTTTTCCGCAAAACCATCAAAATAACCTACGTGTCCAAGCTCTACCGTGAAGTTTTCCAACCCGCTGCTTTTAAGCGCGTCTACAGCCATTGTGAGGATTTCCAGCTCTCCGTCTGCGCCGGTATCCCCTATCAATTCCACTCCGGTCTGCGCAAATTCGCGATCACGCGCACTGTTTGAATCATCAAGAAATTCAAACGAATCTGAAGCATAATACATGCGCTGCACTCCGCTCATACTCGTCACATACATGCGGCATATCTGCATGGTGACGTCCGTCCTCATTGCAAGAAGGCTTCCGTCCGTATCTGTGAGTTTGAAAAGCCTCTTTTCGGACATCATGCCATCGGAAGTAAACAGATCGGCATATTCCAATGTGGGAGTACAAACCCTTTTATAGCCGTATGAAGAAAACGTATTGCAGATGGCGCTTTCGGTTTTTACTTTATTGTAACAATCATCGGGCAGATAGTCCTGCATTCCGAATGGCAATTGTACTTTACTCATTGTATTTATTCTCCGGATTTAGTTTAAAACATTAGATTTGCTTTAATGCTTTATCATGATAAATCGATAAAGTAATTATACCAAAGTTGTAATATGCTGTCAAGCAAAATTAATCTGATTTTGTATTTAATTTAATGAAAGCGAGCGTATAAACTCCTCCTTTCCATCGGCTTTTTTTATCAGTGCACGGGATATTTCAGGATCCGATAAAAGTTGTGTTGACAATTTTTCAGCATTACGCAAAATTTCAGCATCTATTTTTATCCCGGCAAAAGTTTCAGCTCTTCCGTGTTGGCGTGTTCCGAGAAAGTCGCCTGCTCCACGGAAATTAAAGTCGTATTCTGCAAGTTCGAAACCGTCAAAACAGGTGCATAATTTTTTTAGTCTGCCTGTTGTATCAGAAGTCTCTGCTATAAAACAATAGCTTTTCTGTCCTCTTCTTCCTATTCTGCCTCTTAATTGATGCAGCTGACTCAACCCCATTTTATCTGCTCCGAAAATTACCATGGTAGTAGCATCCGGTATATCCATTCCTACTTCAACTACTGTAGTGCATACTAATACTGCTGTTTCTCCGAATGCAAAATCATTCATTACCATTTCTTTTTCTGCTGCGCTCAGTTTACCGTGTAATAAGGCAATTTTTGTGTTTTTCAAAGCGCCGCTTTTAAGTTTTTTATAAGTAGAAACTGCAGAATTTTCATCTTCACTTTCTATGCGCGGACATACTATATATGTCTTTTCACCAACTTCAGCCCGCTTTTCAATGTAACCATACATGTCATTAATTTTATGATTCGGTACTATGGCAGTCATAATACTATAATTTTTTTGCGGTTTTTGACGCAAATTTATAGTCTCTAACTGTCCATATATGGATAAAGCCAACGTACGAGGTATTGGGGTTGCACTCATTACGATATTATCGGCAAAATCTGTTTTGTTTTCAAGACTGCCCCGCTGACACACACCGAATCGATGCTGTTCGTCCGTTATCGTCAGACTTAAGTTATTAAAACATACATTTTTTCCGGTGAGCGCATGAGTGCCGACTACTATAGAGGCACTGCCGTTTGCAATGGATTCAAGGACTACTGCCTTATCTTTTGCCGGCATCGAGCCGGTAAGACAAACGACTTTTAATCCCTTACTTCCGAAAAAATCGATAGCTTTTTTCCAGTGTTGTTTCGCTAAAATTTCAGTTGGAGCCATTATTGCGGTCTGATATCCGCCGAGCGCCGCATAGTATGCCGCTAGAAATGCTACGATAGTTTTTCCGCTTC
The DNA here is from genome assembly GCA_944362615.1 of uncultured Clostridia bacterium. GTDB lineage: Bacteria > Bacillota > Clostridia > Christensenellales > Pumilibacteraceae > Protoclostridium. Next base: position 3,203 of record CALVTM010000021.1, on the reverse strand, counting down.
CGACGTCACCTTGTAAAAGTACATTCATGCGTTTGTCGGAACACATGTGCCCGACGATTTTATTTATCGCATTTTTCTGATCATCTGTCAGTTGGAAAGGAAGATCAGTAATTGCATAGTTAAGTTGGGAAATATGCTCCCCGTAAAACTTTCTGCGTTTTTCCGTATTGCATTTCAGAAGCCTGTACATGCTTAAAGTGTACGCCAGAGACTCTGTTGCTGCGCTTCTGACAGCAGTTTTTGCCGTCTCTATTCCGGTTGGGAAATGCGCTTCGTAAATTGCTTTGCGTAGCGGAATTATACCGGCTTTGTTCGCAATTTCATCAGTTACATACCCTTGTATGTTTATTTCAGTCAGTAATGCGGCAACCGCATCACTCATAAGTTTTTGATTAAGACCTTCGGGCAGCTTGTAAATCGGAACGATATTGCCTGCTCTTGAAGGGATAATTTTGGGCGCGCTGATTTCGGCAAATGTTGTTATTTTCTTTAATTTGCCTGAGATTATTACTTTTTCGCCGACAGAAAGTCGCCTGTAAATATAACTTTGATTAAACCATGTGCAGACAACCTTAGTTCCGAAAGAATTGAATTCGCATTTTACGTAGCTCAAACCTTTTCTTACATGACGCATAACCGGGGGCGAATTTATTTCAGCTTCGAATATAACCTCTGTGCCGGGTGAAATTTCTTTCCAATTAATTACTTTATTACGGTCAAAGTATGCGCTCGGAAACATAAGTAAAATATCGAGCGGGTCATAAATCCCGCTCTCATGTAGTTTAGCTATCCTTTTGGCACCAAGCCCCTTAATGTCTTCGAGTTGCATGTTATACTCAAAAGGGCGGCTATTCAGCCGCCCATACTATTATTCATTGTTATTCAAGCGCAATAATGTAATAATACAGCGCCTGTCCTCCGTCATGCGCGTCAACATCGCAATCAGGATACTTTTCGGCTATTTTTTCGGTAAGCTTATTTGCGGACTCTTCACTAGTGTCCTTTCCGTAGTATAGAGTAATAGTGCTTATATCATCGTTTATAAGCTGTGCTATTATATCTTCAGCTACTTTGGCAGGATCATCACCTTTCGCAATAATGTTCTTATCACTAAGCCCTATGATATCACCCTCCTCAAGATCAAATCCGTCTATTGATGTCTTTCTGACCGCAAAAGTAACGCTGCCGACTTTTACCGCCTGTCTTGCATCTTCCATGTTTTCAAGGTTGGATTCGACGGATTCCTGAGGGTTGAATGCGAGTACAGCGCTGAGGCCCTGCGGAACGTTTACGGTAGGTACTACGTGTATGTTGCGTTTACTGATCTCTTTTGCCTGTTCTGCTGCAAGTATAATATTTTTATTATTAGGAAAAACAAATATATCTACAGCATTGATCTTGTCGCATGCATTTGCTATGTCATCCGCACTCGGATTCATAGTCTGGCCGCCTTCTATGATCTCGTCTACCATGAGATCTTTAAATATGGAAGCCATACCTTCTCCGGAACATACCGACACCATACCGTAAGGCTTCAGCTCGGTTTCTTCCTGATGGGAAAGAAGCATACGGTTTTGCTCAAGCATGTTCTCTATTTTGATACGATCGAGCTCACCGAGCTCAAGTGCATAAGACAGAGCCTGACCGGGATTATTTGTGTGGACATGCACTTTTACCATTGACAGATCACCAATGACAAGTACACAGTCCCCTATTTTCATAAGTTTATCACGGAATATATCGATATCAGATTCTTTGGTAGTGCTCTTGAGATTTATAACAAAGAATTCCGTGCAATATGCAAATTCAATGGACTCAAGTGTAGTAAGATCGGCATGGAACTGTTCGTAATTGTTTGCCGGTCTGCCTTCTGCTGCTTTTTTTATGCTGTCATCAAAGTCAAGGTTTACTTCTTCATTGCCTGTAAGGCTGTTGTAAAAGCCCTGGAATACGATCAGCAAGCCGCGTCCGCCGGCATCAACGACACCTGCTTTTTTAAGTACAGGGAGTAACTCAGGCGTTAATTTAAGCGCTTCCTCACCTGCTTTAAGAATGGAAGTGAAGAAGTCAAGAACGTTTGCATTGGATTTCTTTGCAAACTTAGTTGCCTGTTCACTCATCATTCTGATGACAGTAAGAATAGTACCTTCCTGGGGCTTTGTAACTGCTTTATATGCAACTTCAACGCCCTTCTCCATGGCAGCCGCAAGATCTTTTACTGTGATCTCCTCGTTGCAACCGGAAAGTACCATTGTCATACCTTTTAATATCTGACTTGTTATAACGCCGCTGTTTCCGCGGGCTCCTCTTAATGCACCTTTTGCTGTCGCTTCACATAAGACATCCAGATTATTGTTAGGGCAAGCAGTTACCTCTTTAGCTGCCGAAATTAATGTAAGCGACATATTTGTTCCCGTATCACCGTCAGGTACAGGAAAAACGTTGAGTGAGTCAACGTGTTGTTTATTGTTATCAAGAAGCTTTGCTCCGTTTAGGATCATCTTCCTGAATGCTGCTCCGTTTATGGTTTTCAATGCCATGATTTATATTATCCTCCATCTTGCATGACGCTGCAAGTTTCAGAACAACTGCAGTATTTGTTATCATCTTGTGACGAAAATGTGAAATTTTAAAAATAAAAATTTTACATATAACTGTTGCACATAATTAATTGTACTCCAAAACAGATTAAAATGCAAGAGATTTTATCTATCTTGATAAATTAAAATAATATATTGTTAAAAAAATTTTTACAAAATCCAAAAAACGGCTAAAAATACTTGCTTTTATTTTTTGTCAGTGATATAGTATTACGGTAAAACGAATACGGAGGCAAGACAAAGAATGAGCAAGGTATGCGCACTGTGCGGCAAAGGCAGAACCGCAGGTAAAAACGTCAGCCACTCGAACAGACACACCGTCAGATCTTTCAGCGCAAATGTCCATAAGATGAAGCTGGATATTGACGGACAGGTTAAGAGTGTATATGTATGCACCCGCTGCAAGAGAACGCTGAATAAAGAAGACTGATATTTCGACCGGCAAAACTGCCGGTCTTTTCTTTTTTTACTTTTATAAAACTGACAATATAAATTATTTAATGCCGAAAAATTTTAAATTATGCGCGATGAATTGTCAAACTAAGTGCAACACTTAGCAAGATTTTCTTGAAACAAATCTATTGGTTTTTGGAAGCGCAAAAC
>CALVTM010000020.1 GCA_944362615.1 uncultured Clostridia bacterium | reverse complement strand
CGCTCTTAAACGCCAGGCCGAAGAAAGTTTTGCGCTTCCAAAAACCAATAGATTTGTTTCAAGAAAATCTTGCTAAGAGTTGCACTTAGTTTGACAATTCATCCCGGTTTTTCGCGTGTCAGAAGGCGCTTATATCCGCCTGCGGATGAGCGCGCTGCCGCGTGTCCAAAGCCGCCGTTCATACGTTTACTCAGCTTATGAGGCGGACTTGTAAGGCAGAGAAAGTATCTCTTTCAATGTTGCTTAAGCATTACCGCTTTCGCCTCTTCACTGATTGTTCACGTACTTGTCGTTATATGCCTTCATACATTTCTCAATTACCGCCTGGGCTTCCTTGTGTCCGCCGCTGCGGGATATGAACGTCTTCTTCCCTTCAAGCTCTTTATACACGGTAAAGAAATGCATCATCTCATTCGTCATGTGCTCGGGCATTTCATGAATGGATTTGAAACTTGCATAAGTCGGGTCGCCGAACGGAAGCGCTATGATCTTTTCATCAAGATCGCCGCCGTCTTCCATCGCTATTATGCCTATCGGGTGACAGCGGACCAGCGAACAGTTGAGTATCGGTTCCGAGCAAAGTACGAGTACGTCAAGAGGATCTCCGTCCTCACTGAGCGTGCGCGGGATGAAACCGTAGTTTGCCGGGTAATGCGTGGAAGTGTACAGTACTCTGTCGAGTATCAGCATTCCGGTATTTTTATCAAGTTCGTATTTCTGTTTCTGTCCCTTGGTGATCTCTATGTATGCTATAAAATCCTTGGGCGTGATGCGCTCGGGCGCTATGTCGTGCCATATGTTCATTCATCTTTCCTCCTTGATGTCTGTTAATTATGATTGCTTATATCATACTATCACAACCGTTTATTTTTTGCAATAACGGCAAGGCATTTTCTTAATATTTTTCCGTTTTACCCTAAATATCTTTCCATTACTGCCTTTTCTTCGCCCGAGAAAGGAAATACCAAACCGTAAGGAGCAGCTTTGCGCATAAAAAAGGCGCGTCGTATGTTACAAACGGAAAAGGACGGATAGTCGTCCGTCCTTTTGATATACTGTTCTTTTATATAACTGCTTTATTGCTTTACCGGCGCTTTCTTTCTGGAAATATCGCGTATACGCTCCACGATACCTTTATTACGGTTTTTCATTCCCATGAATACAACGCGATCCGCTTTACATATCCTCTGCGCCGCAAAACGTCCGGTTATCACCGCGGGAGGCAATCCGCCGCTCTGGAATATACACTGACCGGAGAGTATGAAACCGTCCAGACCGTGTACTATGCCCTTCTGCATCAGCTGCTTGCCCGTCGCCGTATGAACGAAGCCCTGGAATGAGCCGTGACGGGTGTTAAGGTAGCGTTCGTAAGTGCACGGGGTCACGACGTCTATCGTCTCCAGCGTACCCTCAAGCTCGGGATAGCGCTCGTATATACGCGCTTTTATCTCCTCTCCTATACGCGCTTTTTCAGCCTTATAAGTTCCGAGATTCTTGCGGTTTTTCCACCAGAAATACATATTGTCGTCGCCGAGGATCTGCACCTGAAGTACGGTGGAGCCATCAGGACATTTAAGCGTCGGATCGTACGAATAGTTGCGTATCGCGACTCCGACATAATCCTTGTCTATCTTCACCGGTGAACGCAATATTCCGTGAAGTCCGAGCGGAAACTCTTCCTGAGTCAGTTGTCTGCTACATTTATATACGGCTATCGTCATCGTATATATCGGGTATGTGCGCGCATCCGACCAACGGTCATCCATTTTCTTGACACGGTACGCTCCGCGAAGCAGCTTTTTCATACAATGCTCCGCCGCCGTCGTCGAGACAACCCAGTCAGCATTCAGCTTTATGCCGTTACAAAGCTCCACGCCCGTTGCTCTGTCGTTCTCCACGATAACGCGCTCCGCTTCGCTGTTGTATCTGATGATGCCGCCGAGTTCCTCAAAGTGCGCCGCCATACGCCGGCTCATGCCCTCGCTTCCGCCTATCGGTATGCCGCCGTCCTTGTTCATAACGTGCGACAGCATATAAAGCATGCTCATCAGATTGTAGCCGGGCGCCATGTAATTCGCAAAGAGATAACGGATATACTTATTTTTGAATCGTTTGCCGTACTCCACGCAGTCTACCCTGCTGTACTTTACAAACTGATAAAAGTCTCCCGCCATTGTGAGTCCTACTTTGATAAGACTTAATATGCTCATCATATCTATCGGCTTATCTACGGGTCCCTCAATGCGCCTGAAGCGCTTTATCATGCGCACAAGCTTCTTTATTTCCTTCGTATCCTCCGGAGCAAAAGCAAGCAACTCCGCTTCAAACTTTGCAATGTCGGCGTAAATGATCAGCTGTCTGCCGTCCGGAAAATCAAATATGGAGAATTTATCGTGAAAGAATATTTCGGTATCCTCTTCAAGAGCATGCGTCTCACGCCAGAACTCATAGTAAGGATTACCCGGTTTCGTGCCTACAAGCCAGTGTATGCACCCGTCAATATAGCAGCCCTTACGCTCCCAGCCGACGCATGCGCCTCCGGGGATTGCGTTCTTTTCAAGAATGGTCACGTCATAACCGCTTTCAAGCAGATATATACCGGTAGTAAGTCCGGATACTCCGCCGCCGATAATAAGTACTTTTTTATTTCTCATTATATGTCTCCATTACCATCGTACATATAGTAATGCCCGTATATAAACCTTTTATAAATTATTGTGATGATTGCGAAAAAAATTTTATGTTAAAATTACCTTAATTAAAAACCTTACGACGCGGCTGCATAGATTTAAATATTACAAATTGTTTACATCGTTGAAACATCTTTCGCATGACAAAATCTGATCTTAGCTGTATAATATACGTGTAGGAAGTAAGCAGAATATATGCGGCAATCTCCGACAGAGTAATCCGCATAACGCCTGCTCCTGCACGCTGCGCCGGGAATTACGTACAGAATGTACGCCTTGCGCAAAATGCCGATAACCGCCGCTCCGGCGTGTACATATATATATTATTCCGCTTTTATCCGCCTGTTACAACCTGCGCTAAAACCACCATCAGGCGCAGTTCCCCCTTTCGGATGCCCATCTCCCGGGCATCTTTTTTTCTGCCGCGCAGTACGCCTGGTTTTTTGTTCCACACGCCGCCGCATATGCGGATATGACCAAAACGGTTGACAATTATGGTCGAATCGTTGTATTATTATATGTAAACAAAATTTTCTAACCGTAAAGAGGTATTCAGCTATGGAAAACCGTTGGGAATTAAATAAGAATCTTGCCCAGATGCTTAAAGGCGGCGTTATCATGGATGTAACCACGCCCGAACAGGCTCGTATCGCAGAGGAAGCAGGCGCGTGCGCCGTTATGGCACTTGAACGCATACCTGCGGATATACGTGCCGCCGGCGGCGTTTCGCGTATGAGCGACCCCAAGATGATAAAGGGCATTCAGGAAGCCGTATCAATACCCGTTATGGCTAAATGCCGTATCGGACATTTTGCGGAGGCACAGGTGCTCCAGGCTATCGAGATCGACTATATCGATGAGTCTGAAGTGCTTTCCCCCGCTGATGACGTGTACCATATCGACAAGACTAAATTTGACGTGCCTTTCGTATGCGGTGCTAAAGACCTCGGTGAGGCCCTCCGCCGTATCAATGAAGGCGCAAGCATGATCCGTACCAAGGGCGAACCGGGTACCGGCGACGTTGTTCAGGCAGTCCGTCACATGCGCAAGATGATGAGCGATATCCGTCGCCTTACGTCGTGCGCCGAAGATGAGCTGTTCGACGAAGCTAAAAAGCTTCAGGTCCCCTATGACCTCGTGCTTTACGTCCATAAGAACGGAAAGCTTCCCGTCGTCAACTTTGCCGCAGGCGGCGTAGCGACTCCCGCAGATGCTTCCCTCATGATGCAGCTCGGCGCTGAAGGCGTATTCGTCGGCAGTGGTATATTCAAGTCGGGTAACCCCGCTAAGCGCGCACGTGCTATAGTCCAGGCGGTAACCAACTATACCGACGCCAAACTTATTGCAGAACTCAGCGAGGATCTCGGTGAGGCAATGGTCGGCATAAACGAGCAGGAAATCCAGCTTCTTATGGCGGAGCGCGGCAAATAATATGCGCATAGGCGTACTGTGCCTTCAGGGCGCATTCATTGAGCATATACATATGCTCGGCAGTCTTGGCGCGGAGTCGTTCGAGATCAGGCAGAAGTCCGATCTCGCCCGCTCTTTCGACGGATTGATCATACCCGGCGGCGAGTCCACCGTGATCGGCAAACTGCTCGGAGACCTCGGAATGATGGACGACGTGCGTAATATGATCACGGACGGAATGCCGGTGTTCGGCACCTGCGCCGGTCTGATCCTGCTTGCCAGGCATATCGAAAACGATCCGCATGTGTATCTCGGAACAATGGATATCTCCGCACGGCGAAACGCATACGGACGGCAGCTCGGCAGCTTCGCCTGCACGGCGGACATGAAGGGTATCGGAGAAATACCGATGACATTCATACGCGCACCTTATATCGAAAAGGTAAGCGGCAATGCCGAGACACTTTCCGTTGTGGACGGGCATATCGTTGCCGCACGTGAAGGCAATCAGCTCGTAACTGCCTTTCATCCCGAATTGACCGGCGATACCCGCGTGCACGAGTATTTCCTTAAAATGATCAAACACTGACGTTAAGACGCATACCTTCCCGGGTATGCGTCTTTTTCATGCGTAAAAAGAGCGGGATCAATATTGATATGCACCCCAAAAGTTGGACAGCTTTGGAGGTGCATATCATATCCCGCTCTTTTTTCATTCCGTTCTAATTTATCAGATCAGCTCGTCAGGCGTACAGCCTATATAATGAGAAAGCGTGAATATGTCGGATGCGAGCGGCTCTCCGCCCGTCTTCCATACGCGCATATGATTATCTGCAATATGAGTTTTTCCGAACATACCGTGCAACGTCTTTCCGTATCTTGCAAGAACGGTATACAGCAAAGGTACGAACGCCTCGGGCTTATGCGGTCTGAAAGCACCGCGGTCGTCGGACGCGCCGAGAATATATCCTGCACTGCAACCAAAAACGCCGCAAAGCGCCGCAAGATTAGAGCGCACGGTATCGGCATTGTTCACGTGTTCGGGGGATACCCATATCTCCACAGACTCCCGCGGAATGCCCGTCAGGCGTTCCACATCCTCAGGCGCATACGATTTTTCCGACATGAGCTGCCGCACGCGCCGTCCGAAAATAATGTCTTTCTGTCTGCTTTTCATAAAACTCCTATCTGAATTCCGGTTCCCTGTTCCAGTTGACTATATGCGAAAGATCGAGCCCGGCGGATACGTACACACCGGCAGCCGAAAAATCCCCCACCCGTTCCGGCTCATGAGCATCCGATGAGCATATGAACTCACAGCCGGTTTCATATAATACCTTGAGGTCGTCTTCCGTAAGACACATCGATTTACCGTTGAGCTCTATATACACCCCGAGTCTTGCCGCGGCTTCTCCGATCGTTCTGAGATCAACTCTGCAGCTTCGCATCGGATGAGATATTACGCTTATACGGTTGTTTTCCATTGCCCGTAAATATGCGTCCGTGTTTCCGGCTATGCGCGCCGCGGTACTCTTTTTTCCTGTCACATTCGGCACCCAGAATCCGAAAAAGTCCTTCCAGTTCCGGGGCAACCGCGCAAAATGGAATCCGCATAAAACAAGATCCAGTCTGTCGGCAAACTCTTTCGGGAGATCCACCTCGCCGCTTTCGCCCAGCAGATTGCACTCCACTCCGGCAAGCACTTTTATCTCCGGATGAAGCCGCCGGCTGCGCTCGATATCGGACATGAACGAGTCAAAATCCTCCGGGTTAAGACTGCCCGGATAACCGCTTATACCATGATCGGTAACAGCTATCGCCTTCAGCCCCTTTTTTACCGCCGCGACTACATTATCCTCAATACTGCCTTTGCCGTGAGAGTATACGGTATGAGTGTGATAATCCCCTGAAAACATATGTACAGTATACCACACCTGCTATATTTTGTCACCGCTTTTCGCATAATACGCGCGTTTTCTCCCTTAATTTTATTCCCGCGGACAGGATATGAGATACGCCGACAACGAAGCGTAAAACCGGGCAAATGAAAAAGTGAAACGACGTAAGGCGTTTCACTTTTTTAAGTCATTATTTACGCAACCGGCAGGCGGCGCGTCCGTCAAATATATCAGATTCTTTCCGCTATTGCTTTGAGGAATGCTTCGGATTCCAGTTTAACGGGCTTTACCGTATCAGACTTGAAGATCGCGGCAAGATCACCGGTCATGTAACCGCTTTCAATCGTCGAAAGTGTGGCTTTTTCCAGACGTGCAGCAAAGTCCACAAGTGCGGCATTATTCTCAAGCTCACCGCGCTTGCCGAGTGCGCCGCTCCATGCGAAGATAGTCGCAACCGGGTTAGTCGAGGTGGATTCGCCGGCACGGTATTTGTAATAGTGACGGGTAACGGTACCGTGTGCCGCCTCGTACTCGTAATTGCCGTCAGGAGATACAAGCACGCTGCTCATCATCGCAAGCGAACCGAACGCGGTAGCAAGCATGTCGCTCATGACATCGCCGTCATAGTTCTTGCATGCCCAAACCATGCCGCCGTTGCTGCGCATAACGCGCGCGACACAGTCGTCGATAAGCGTGTATTCGTAAGTTATGCCCGCCTTTTCAAAAGCATCCTTATATTCGTTTTCATATATCGATGCGAATATCGCCTTGAATCTGCCGTCGTAAATCTTACTGATCGTGTCTTTCGTACCCAGCCAGAGATCGCGCTTGACCGAAAGTGCATAGTTGAAACATGAGTGAGCAAAAGCGGATATGGACTTATCCGTGTTGTGCATACCCTGAAGTACACCTGCCCCCTTGAAGTCATGTACCGGATATGTCGTTACCGTGCCGTCTGCCGCCGTTACCTTAAGCTCGGCTTTTGCCGGACCCTCGATACGGACATCGGTTGCCTTGTATACGTCGCCGTATGCATGACGCGCTATCGTTATGGGCTGAGTCCAGCCGGGCACATAAGGCGTTATGCCTTTTACAAGTATCGGGGTGCGGAATACCGTGCCGTCAAGAATGGCTCTTATCGTACCGTTCGGCGACGGGTAAAGACGCTTGAGCCCGTACTCTTCCATACGCTGATTGTTCGGAGTGATGGTCGCACACTTGACGCCTACGCCCAGACGCTTGATCGCTTCACCCGCCTCACGGGTCACGACGTCGTCCGTCTCATCGCGGTGAACGAGTCCCAGGTCGTAAAACTCGGTTTTAAGTTCCACATACGGAGTTATAAGGTATTCTTTGATCCAGTCCCACAGAATGCGGGTCATCTCGTCGCCCTGCATCTCGACTATCGGCTTTTCGTACGTTATTTTCATTTCAGGTCTCCTGTCGTTTTTATATCCCCGTTATCTCTTACGCGGTATATTATAACATTTTACTCGGCTATTGGCAAGTTTTTGGCAGTGATTGTTTGTGCCCTCGGGAATTTTCCCTGCAGACAAACGGAAATAAAAACAGCGGAATTACCGATTTCCGTCTTTATCGACAGAAATAATTCCGATAGAATTGCAATCAAAAAATACGGATTTAAATTTTCGGGATATGTGGAAAAAGAGCTGTCTTATTTTAATGCCTTCTACTTTTTACCGAGGATAAATAACACGGCTGTCCCATTTTCCGGGACAGCCGTGTTACGGTGGGCATATGATGATGCCTGTCAGTTTATGCTTCTACGGGAGTTGCCTCGCCTATTCTGTATTCGGATACGGTGATGTTTCCGGAATGTGCTTCCGCGCTGCTGAGCGACGAGTCTACCATGAACTGGATCTCGGTCGCAGTGTCGCCGAAGTATACGACTGCGTCGATCGTGCTGCCTGCCGCTACGGTGAAGAACGAACCGCCCCACTCCATATCAGTGCGAACGCCTACGCCGTCCTGTGTCGCGCCTACGTTGATGTTCTTGCCGTCCTTAAGAACGTTGATGCGGACGTTCACGGTTTCCGTACCGTTGTTCTTGATCTTGACTGCAAATACGTTTTCGCCTGCCGCGGTCTCTACCAGCGAATTGATAACCTGGTAGCTCTGTCCGCCGATATCCGTATAAGTTACGTCCATGGACTTGTTATCTTCGGCTGCCGTAACGGTATACGATGCGGATGCAAACGGGATCGCAACAGTCTCTTCGGAAGAAACGGGGTTTACCTGGTAGGTCTTGCCTTCGGTTATGATCGGTTCAAGAACGCCGGGCTGCTCGGTTTCACCCTCTTCGCCGATAACCGCGCTGCCGAAATTCATGTGACTGAAAGTAATGTCGCCCGAGTTGACGTCCGCCGTACCGCCATGGCTGTCTACGAATATCGTAATGTCATTAACGGTGAAAGGACCGTCTTTCGTTATGTTACCGCAAACAAAGCTGTCCTTGTCGTAAACTACTACGAGCTCGGAAGTTGCGCCTGCCGCTACGGTGAACTTGGAACCGCCCCACTCATGATCCGTTGTGGAAAGCGTTTCGCCGTCCTGTACCGCATTGGAGTTAAGGCAGCAGTGACGAGGTATACCGTTTGCATAGCCGCCACCGGAGCTGTCGTTCTTTATCGTGGTGTCGCGAACATCGATACGGATATCTACGTCTTTGTCGCCGTTGTTCGTGACCGTGATGCCGAATGCGTTGTCTTCCGCGCTTGCCTGATCGGTTATGGCTGCAACAAGGTTAGTATAGGTGTTGTCGGTAACGCTCGAGTAAGTGACATTGACGGTCTTTCCGTCAGCATCCGGAGTTATCGTATAGGGATTGTTTACATTGTCGGAATTGACGAACGTAAGAGCTACGTCCTCGCCCGGCGTTACGGTTATATCGCCTGCCGGCACATCCGGGTTTTCCGTTCCCGGAGGAGTGGTTATGGGATCGATAGGATCGGACGTTGCGCCTACCCACTGGTATTCAACATCTGTCTCATATCCGTTATACTTGCCCATCCATCCTTCAGCATCTTTCGAACCGCACCAGTGGTTCATCATTATGCGGCCGGGAGTGGAAGGAAGTCCGTCTTTTGCGTCTTCTTCGGTCACCTGGTAAACCGGCTCGCCGTCAACGTACCAGGTTATTGCGTCCTCTTCCCAAAGGAATCCGTAAGTATGGAATTCTTCGGAAGCGTCAAAGCCGAGATCGTACATATACTCGTGACCGCCCTTGCCGTTCACATAGTAGTTGAACTGCACTTCAGTCGTGTCTTTACCGAGGAACTCTATGTCTATCTCATCCCAAGGGTGAAGATTGCCTTCCTCGTCATACTCGCCGTAAGGACCGGTGTAAGTGAAGAACGTACTTGCCGTTCCGGTATCTTTACTCGGCTTCATGCTTACGGAGTAGAAACCGTAGTGATACCATTTGGATGTACGCAGCTCAGCGCCGTAGTAAGGATAAGATGCGTTCTCCGCCTCGGTTATTCTCATCTTAGCAACGCCGTCCTCGTAAATGACGTTATTGGTCTCCCACTCAACATTGAATACGCTGCCGTTGCCGTAACCGTCCGTTGCAAAAATAACATCGGTGTTCGCTCCGTCTGCAAAGTCGACGATCTTTTCAATCTCAAATTCGGGAGCGTCTATCGGCTCGGCAGGCTCCGGTGTGCAGCTGCACGCCGCGGTGAATACCGTCGTGAATGCAAGCGTCGCCGCAAGTGAGCAAGCAATCAGAATGTGCTTAATTCTCTTGGTTTTCATTATCATTTCTCCTTAATAATTTTTCGCACGGTTGCAGCCTTCCGTAAAACCCGACTGTTCGGCAGTCAACATATGCGAACCGAGCAAAATACCTGTATCCGCTTCGGTCAATCGCAATATAAAACAATAAGGACGCCGCGTCAATACGGTATCCTTATTCTGCATGTTTTTTTCGTATTCTGTAATTAAACCTGTTCGTGAGCCGAGGAAAGCAGTACCCTCAGATAGTATATCCCGTTCTCTGCGCGCGCCGTCATTTCGCCGCCGTAATTACGCGCTATCATACGGATACTGCGTACTCCGAAACCGTGATACATTTTATCCTCTTTATTAGTCTGCGGCAATCCGTCCTCGAATCTGAGCTCGCCCGAATAGTAGTTTTCCTCTTCTATCAGCACCATATCTCCGTGCGCTTTGCAGGTAAGATTGATGACCCTTTTTTCAGTATCCGGCAGCGCCGCCACGGCTTCCGCGGCATTGTCTATTATATTCCCGAACAGGCAGTAAAGGTCGTCTTCCCGAACAAAATCCAGTTTTTCACCGTCCACCATGCACGACAGAACTATCCCGCGCTTTTCACACACAAGGCTCTTTTCCGTCAGTATTACGTCCAGAGTCTTATTTCCGGTGCGTATGTTAGCGTCGTATATGTTTATCGCTTCTCGGAGTTCGTCCTCTATCCCGCCCTCGGTCACTCCCGACTTAAGCAGACTGCGCACCTTATGGCGCATATCGTGACACTTGATGTTTATCTGCTCTATCGTATCTTTGGATATTTCGTACTGCTGCTTCATCTGCGCTACATTGTAATGAACGTACCTCAGTTCTTCCTCAAGGTCACGCTTTTCAAGTACACCCGAAAGATACGCAAGCACTACGATGCAGCACATTATCGAGAAAAGATTTCCCGCCTGACGGAGAATATAATACAGCTGATTGTCAAACAAATTTTCCCTGTCGGAAGACAGTGATGCGAACGTCACGTCTTCTATCGAACAGAGAATAAGTGTTATCGCAAGTATGACAAAGGATATGACAATGGTGCGGTAGTCCTGCCTTCTGCGGAGCATATATTTGCGTGTACGCCGCGCAAGTATGAAATATACCGCAATCGCGCACACCGCGAAAAACGTATAGTATATCAGCTTATACTGCCATACTTCCGGACCGAAACCGATATCGAGCAGGAAGCACCACAGCGTCAGGAACATTTTATAAACGAGATTCTGCGCCGCGTACGCCATATCGCAGCAGAACAGCGTTACCCACGTGCTTTCATCAAAACACATTCTGAAATGCACTACGGACAAAACAAAAAGCGTGAAATATATCAGTACGCGTCCCCACACCGTTTCTCCGATATAGTGGTATGCCGCCATTGCACCGAAACCGATCACCAGCATTGCGGCTATCCCCGCTGCCACACGGAGCGCAAAGTACTTTTTTCGGGTCAGTCCGAAAGAAAAGATCGCATAAAATACATAAAGTTCAAATAAAAATTCGTAAATTATATTCGAGTACTGCGAAAGGATATAAACAAATCCGATACTCTCTTCGGCAGATAACGATATCATACGCCGCCCCTTCCGGCATACCATTCGGCTAACTGTTCGAGAAATTTCTGCCGTTTGGGACGACTTATACGCAGCACCTCGTTCCCTATCCACAGGTCATTGCCTTTTACGCTGCGTATGAACTCCGGATTGACCAGATAACAGCTGTTGCACCTGAGCATTCCGTAACTCGAAAGCTCCTCTTCCGCGTGCGAAAGCGCACCGCTCATCTCTATGACGTCATCCACAAGATGATAACGCAGACGGTGATTCGCTATCTCGACATATATCAGTTTGTTCATGGATATACGGCACAATCCGCCGGGGATCGTGATCGTGACATTACGCTTTTCATTGAACGTATAGACCTCTAAGGCTTTTTTGAGCTTAAGAGAAAAGTCATAATACCCTACAGGCTTTATGAGATATCCAACGGCATCCACTTCATACCCTTTCTGCGCCATCTGCGTCATACTCGTTATAAAAAGCACCGACGCCGTTTTATCCCTCTTACGGAATTCAAATGCAGCGTCCATACCGCTCGTACCCGGCATTTTGACGTCAAATAATACTACGGAATACCTCGACTCGGTATCCTCGAGAAATTTGTCGGCAGTTTCATATCTCTTTGCGTACAATTCGACAGAATTCTCTTTTGAATATCTGTCTATAAAACCGCTGATCACGGTCGCCGCCGTATTGTCGTCCTCAACGATCGCAATATTCATTTTATTTCCCCTTTTATCATCTGATCTTGTTTATTGTATCATAAATAACGGGGATAATCAATACCTTTTGAAAAATTTGATGTCTGTGAACCTTTTCGTTTACTGCTTTTTCATTGTTTTCAGCGCTTTACGCCTCCGCTCGGCGGTGCAAATCTGTAGATAGTACGCTCCCGTTCTTTGCGCACAAGCCTTGCCGCGTTAAGCAGCCGGCGGTAAAACTCGGCTACGGACATGCCTCCGCGTATAAAGAAGTATGACGCAAGCGAACCCGGAACGGTGTTTATCTCATTCAAGTACAGCTCTCCGCTCTCAGACAGCATGTAGTCTATCCGCGCAACACCGGAAAGCCCGAAACACCTGAACGCTTCTTCAGTCATGCTCCGCACGCGCTCGGTCATTTCCGGAGGCAGATCTGCCGGTATCCGCCGCCTGACAGCGGCTTTGCCCGCGTACTTATCCGAATAAGTCAGAAAGTTTTTCCAGCCGATCGGCTCTTCCACACAGCTCACAGTCGTCTCTTTACCGTCGGACAGTACGGCGCAGTTAAACTCCCTGAACCCGGTCAAAAGTTTTTCGGCAACTACTTTACCGTCGAACATAAATGCGGTACGCACGCGCTCCGCAAGCTCGGATTCATTCGCGGCGCTGCCTATGCCTATACTTGAACCCAGTCTGGACGGCTTTATCATAAACGGGTATCCCAAAGCGTTCAGTCTGTCTGCAACGGCGTAAATATTCCCGTTCCACTCGTCCCGGGTGAAAGACACGTAAGGCAGTACCGGAAATCCGCATGCCGCGGCATGGCGTTTGAACTCGGACTTATCCAGACAGAGAGCGCTTTCCAGCACACCCGAACAGGTGTATGCCGTACCGCACATTTCCATAAGCCCCTGCAGCGTTCCGTCCTCGCCTCCGGCGCCGTGACAGCATATGACTGCTTCGTCAATGCCGGCTATCGCCCTGCCCGACTGAGAGTAAAGCATACGGCTACCCGGCCGCATATATACTTTCCTAACGCCTTTCCCCGAACGCACGCCGGGTATCGTAAACAGCGCTTTTCCGGTAAACCATTCGTTATCCGGGTTTATGTAAACGGGTACCGGTTTATACGCTTTCAGTTCGGCAAGCACCTGCACCCCGGTCGCTATGCTGACATCGTGTTCACAAGACTTTCCTCCGAATATGACCGCTAATGACATAAAAATAAAACTCCCTCCCGCTCTTTATATGAGCGAAAGGGAAAAAACGTACCCGTTTACGCATGCCACAATATAAGTGAAAGAAAGGAAATTCCGAAAAGATATATCGCTATTGGGATACTGGCAGACCTTCCCACCGTCTTCAGCGCAAGCTTAGCGGACACTATGCCGGTCAAAAATGCGGATGCACAGCCGACGAGCGTAGGCAACGGATCCGCGCCGCCGTGAAGTCCGCCCATGCCGCCGAGCAGCGCGCTCCCTATAACTACCGGTACGCTCATCATGAACGCAAACGCCGCCGCTTCCTCCCTGCCGCTGCCTGCCGCGACGCCCGCGCAGATCACGGTTCCGCTGCGCGACAGTCCGGGAAGGAGCGCCGCCGCCTGCGCTATGCCCATTGCCGCCGCCTGCGCTACTCCGAGCCGTCCGGTAAGTCCGCGTTCTTCCGTGCGGCGTACAACAGCGCGAGTGATCAGTACAAGCGCTCCGCTTGCCGCAAAAGTCAGAAACAGAAATTCGCCGCCGCCGAATATCCGCTCTATTTCATCCGAAAACAACACTCCGGCAACTCCCGCAGGCAGTGTCGCAAAAGCTATAAGCGCAAGTCTGCCGAAAGGCGGACGGATCACGGATAACAGCTCTTTCCTGAATACCACGACTACGGCAAGCAACGTTCCCAGGTGCATGAATACGTCAAACAGCATTCCGGCTTCTATCCCGCACAGTTTGCGCACAAGCAGCATATGCCCGCTGCTGGACACGGGGAGAAACTCCGTCAGTCCCTGTACGGCGCCTATCAGCAGCGCCTGCCATACGTTCACGACAGCATCTCCCGAACTACGTTTACGGCTCCGTCCGCATCTTCGCCCTCCGCCATAACGCGAAGCACCGGTTCCGTACCGCTCGGACGTATGATCACGCGAGATGCAAGCCGTCTTGCCTCCCTCTCCGCCTCGCATATACGCGATGCGGCAGGCGGTCCGTACGGTATCGGTATGTCAGCCGTCGCCTGTCTGTCGCACGTTAAAGTATATATTCCCTCCGTAACCGCAAGCACCGCCACTGCCGCCGCCGACAGTATTCCGTCCCCCGTCACTCCGTCTATGATGAAATGTCCGCTCGGCTCTCCGCCCAGTCCGGAACGGACAGTGCGCATAACTTCACCGATATTCCGATCGCCCACGTCCGTCCGCACCAGCCGCTTGCCGCTCTTCCGCAAGCGCCTTTCAAGCGCACTGTTCGTCAGCACCGTACCGATGACAGTATCTCCGAGAGGATAGCGCGAAAGATTGAACAGTACCTCGTCTCCTGCAAGCAGCCGCTTATCGTACACGACAAGTCTGTCGGCATCCCCGTCAAACGCCGCCGCCATATCGTAACCGCCCGCCGCCGCGCACATTGCCTCAGGATGGAGCGCGCCGCATCTCACATTTATACATTCGCCCCGGCAATCCGCACACAGCATAGTAAGGTCTGCGCCCAGTTCAGTAAATATACGTTTTGCCGCATCCGCTCCCGCTCCGCCTCCGCAGTCAAGCAACAGGCGCAGCCCCTGGAGTTTAGCAGACCTGCCCAAGGACGCGGCAAGAGAGTTGATGCGGTCGAGCACAATCTTGACGTACTCATCCTCACCGCCCGTCCACTGCTCCCGGCTCCCGCTTCCGCACGGTACGGAATTATCCATATAGTACTCGACGGCGCTCTCCATACTCGTAGTCAGTTTTCTGCCGTCGGGTAAAAATACTTTGATACCGTTGTATTCGGGCGGATTGTGAGATGCACTTATCTCTACACCGAATGTACAGCCGCGTCCCGCAGTAAGGCAGGAAACGGCAGGCGTAGGAAGCACACCGGCAAGGCACACATTACCTCCGCCGGCGTTTATCCCTGAAGCAAGCGCTCCCTCTATCGCCGGTCCGGACGTACGCGTATCTCTGGCTATAAGCGCTGTCCCGCCGAAAATATGTGCAAGCGCTCTGCCTGCACGGTATGCAAGATCTTCGGTGATCCCGCTGCCGTATACTCCTCTGATGCCGTCCGTGCCGAAATATTTCATACTCCTACAGATATGCCGGCGGACTGCCGGATATTCCAATATTGCCAAAAAATGCGTAACCGCATAACGTCTTCCGGCATATGATACGGATATGTGCGGGATAATAGGATATACCGGTAAACCGGATGTTACTGCGTCGCTTATCGGCGGGCTGGAAAAACTCGAATATCGCGGCTACGACTCGGCAGGTATCGCGCTTGCGGTGCGCGGCGGCATAAGCGTCATCAAGTCTGTAGGCAGAATCTCACAGCTTACGGATAAACTAAAGGACGTCAAACTGTCGGCAAGCTGCGGCATCGGGCATACGCGCTGGGCTACACACGGTAAGCCTACGGAGATAAACTGCCATCCGCATCTGTCCTTCGGAGGCAGATGCGCTGTCGTACATAACGGCATTATCGAAAATTGCCGTGAGCTTCATAAGCTATGCGAACTTCGCGGTATAACGCCCGTTTCCGACACGGACAGCGAACTTATCGCGCACCTCCTCGAGCTGAACTACGACGGTGACGCGCTTAAGGCGGTGCGCAAAACTTCCGAAATGCTCAAAGGTTCGTTCGCCGTCGGTGCGCTTTTCGCGGACCGCCCGGAAGAAATTTACGCATTCCGCAGACTGAGCCCCCTGCTCGTCGGCGTCGGAGAAGGCTATACGTGCCTGGCGTCGGACGGATGCGCCGCGGAAGCAAAAGACGTTTACGTTATGGGCGACGGACAGTACGCAAGGCTCTCCCCGTCGGGCGCGGAGTTTTATATCCGGGGCAGACGCGCGGCAGTTAAAAAAATTTCCGGCTTCGGTACGGGCGGAGGCGGCAAGGAAGGCTATGAGCACTATATGCTCAAAGAGATACTCGAACAGCCGGAAGCCGCCGCAAGGACGATAGAAGCACTGCAGACGAAACGGCTGCGCGGCGAACTTCTGATGCTCGGCTGCGGCTCCTCTTACCATGCCGCTATGTCCGCAATCCCGCTCGCTGAACAGTGTACGGGCAAACCTGCCCACGCAATAACGGCTGGCGAATTTATCTGTTCGGTACGAACGGGCGGACGCGGAAGAACCGCCGTGCTTATTTCCCAATCGGGAGAAACCGCGGATACCGTTTCCGCCGCTCATGAAGCAGAAAAACGCGGCTGGACCACGTTCGGTATCGCAAACGTACAGAAGAGCTCGCTCACGCGGGTATGCCGCAGGTATGCGCTCACCCATGCCGGACCGGAAATTTCCGTTGCTACGACTAAAGGATTCACCTCTCAAGTCGCTGCGCTTGCCGCAATGCTGGCGACAGGCAGTCTGCGTGAAGAGGTGCGTAAACTGCCTTTCGCTATAGAGCGCGCGCTGAATACGGACGACGCCGCTGCCGCCGCAGAACTCTTTAAACCCGGACGCGCGGCATTCTTTATCGGTCGCCGGACGGATCTCGCCGTCGCTCTTGAAGGCGCTCTGAAACTGCGTGAGATCACGTATATACCTGCTTTCGGGCTAAGCGCGGGAGAACTCAAGCACGGCAGTATTTCGCTCATAGAAGACGGAATGCCCGTCGTTCTCATTCATACCGATCCTGCACTTAAGGACAAATCACTGCTGACCGCCGCGACGGTAAAAGCAAGAGGAGGTACCGTTATCGCGGTAACGCACGATGAGGAGGTCGCCGCTTTTGCCGATCTTGCGCTCCGTCTGCCTCCCGTGCATCCCCTTCTTTCGTCCGCCGTATCCGTAGTGCCGCTGCAGCTTCTTGCATATCACACTGCCGTCCGGCTGGGTACGGATGTGGATAAACCGCGGAACCTCGCTAAAAGCGTTACTGTCGAATAAGCGCCGCGCTCAGTAAGCTGACGCAGTAACCGCGCGGACGCGGGAAACATCTCACCGGCGTTCAACCGTGCAGACCGGCATTTCCGGCTCCTTATCACTGCCTGCGCGTATACGGATAATTTTACGCCCGCACCTGCGCCCGAATGCTTGATTATGACCGGCGAAAGTGATAAAATTTACAGAAAGGAGCCTGAATATGAAGTACATAGTTATACTCGGCGACGGCTGGGCGGATTATCCGGACGAAAACGGACAGACCCCGCTCTCCCTCGCAAATAAACCTAATATCGATAAAATAGCACAGATGAGCGCATGCGGTCTTACGAAGACCGTACCCGACGGAATGAAACCGGGAAGCGACGTCGCAAACATGGCTGTCATGGGATACGACCCTGCCAAATATTACACCGGTCGTTCTCCGCTCGAAGCCGCAAGCATGGGCATAGATCTCGGTGCGGACGATGTCACCTACAGATGCAACCTCGTTACGCTCGGAGGCGATGGACAGTACTCATCCCTGTATATGAAGGATTACAGTGCGGGCGAAATAGACACCCCGTCCGCTGAAAAACTGATAGCAGAAATAAATGCCGCAGGTATAGTTCCGGAAGGTTGCGAACTGTATGCCGGAGTCAGTTATCGTCATTGCCTCGTACGCAGAGGCGGTAAAACCGGCGCCGTGCTTACACCCCCGCACGACATCTCCGGAAAGCCTGTCGAAACCTACCTGCCCGATGGACTTTACGCGGATGAACTGCTCACTTTTCAGCAGCGCAGCCGCGACGTGCTCTCGAAAAGCGACATAAACGCACACCGTATTGCGGAAGGCAAAAACCCCGCAACAAGCTGCTGGCTGTGGGGAGAAGGCACCCGCCCCTCGTTCACTTCGTTTGAAAAGCTTTACGGGCTTAAAGGAGCGGTCATCTCTGCAGTCGATCTTGTAAAAGGTCTCGGCATAGTCGCAGGTATGGACTCAATAGACGTCGAAGGCGCATGCGGAACCATTAATACGAATTTTGCAGGTAAAGCAGCCGCCGCCCTCGAAGCGATTAAAACGCACGACTATGTCTATATCCATATGGAAGCGCCGGATGAATGCGGACATCAGGGAGATAAGGAAGGTAAAATACGCTCTATAGAGCTTATCGATTCGCTTGTAGTGCGCCCCATATTTGAAGAAATGACACGGCGCGGCGAACGCTTCAAACTGCTTATCACGCCCGATCACCCTACTCCGCTCGCTTTGCGCACACACGTTTCCGATCCTGTGCCCTTCATTATGTACGACAGCGGAAAAACGGTCCACGGTATCGAGACATATAACGAAGGACTTGTCAGAACCACCAGACTGTATTACCCCTCCGGTGTGGATATGTTCACCGCTTTCCTTAAAGAGGATTAACGCGTGAATAACGATAAACCGTATTTATCTCTGCCGTACAGGTTGAATATTTTCTGAAAAATAACCCACACTCTTTTATGAAAACGCCGCAACGCTTCAGCATTGCAGCGTTTTGTTATTTGCGCACATTCTCCCTTAACACCATATTTACAAAACAATCACGAAAAAAATCGTCATTATCGTGAAATAAACTAACGCTTTAATGTTTGACAGCATGTCCGTTTTTAAGATAATATTAGATATGCTAAGGAGTTTTGCGAATCTGTTAATATCACAAAAATCAATCAACGGAAGGTAAAGAATTATATGGTAAAGCACATTGTAATGTGGAAGATCAAAGACGGCAACGATCATATGACAAAAGCCGAAATCATGGCTAAAATCGTTGCGGATCTTACGGACCTCAAAGACAGAATACCTGAAATCATAGATCTTGAGGTGGGCGCAAGCATGACTAGCGGAGATGAACATTTCGATATGGGTCTTATTGTAACTTTCAAACGTTTCGATGACGTACTCGTTTACGCTCAGCATCCCGATCATGTCAAAGTCAGCGAATTTATATCCAAAGTTCGCACCGACCGTGTGACCGTAGACATTGAAGTCTGATATCTGAAATTTATCCGGCTATCCGATCCACCCGCAACCGCGGGTGGATCTTTTATAATTTCCGCTGAACGCACTACCTGTCAAAGCATATACGCCGATCATATTACGAATCGTCGCTTAAAGCGACGTTATTCGTATATCACGCAGGGCGCCGGAGCGCAAACAAAAAGCGCCGTAAGATTTATTACGGCGCTACTATGGAGCTGCTTACCGGACTTGAAGGGGAAAGCGGCTTATAAAGCACCCCGATTTCGGGCAGTTTTTAAGCAAAAATCGCTCAAAATGCACCATTTTCGAGGGTTACGAAAGCTCGTGCGACAACGTGCGACAAGCCCATATTTGCCTTATTTAACTAAAATTTTAGTCCCATAAAAGGACAAAAAATACTAATTTTATTAGAGAAAACCACTTGCCTTAATCTGTACTTTTTTGAATATAAAAAAGGTAAATGAAATTAAATTTATGGAAAGCAAAATTATCAAGGCATTTTTTGACGGCACACTTTCGGACGAGATGATTAAGTCCCCGAGGACTAAGGAATACAAAGAAATAGACGAATTATATTCCGAAGCAATTACGAAAAAGATTGCCCGCAAGATTTTTCGTAAAGAGAAGCAGCAACGAGGTAACATCTCAATGTGCCGTAAGGCGCATTGCTCAAGACGAATTTTGCCGTGACGAGGCAAACGCCACTCGTTGGAAGAAGAAAATTATTACCTCCGCGGTTTCAAGTTCGGCGTGCGACTCATAATTGAGTGCCTCAACCTCTCCGATGTGGTAAAAGAGGAGTAACAAATTCAAAACGCAATAACTTAAGGGGGCAGAACTTCAAATGAAGTTCTGCCCCTTATTTTGTCTTTAAACTTTCAACACAATTACTTCTGTACTCGACTGTCTGCTATCACGATTCTTTGGTCATGACTCTTAGGCTTATCAGGAATGGTATATACCAAAACCCCTTTCTCAATGAGAGGCACTATATAACGTTGGATAGCATACGCCTGCGTAACACCTAAAAAGTTCGCAATCTCTTTACGCGTACGCGGCACTCTGCAATATTCTTCGAGCGTAAGCGGTTTTCTCCCTGTATTTTGTCCGCTTGAATTATAAAAGATCACACGGAAAAGACCACGCTTATCTTGAAATACCGGCTCAGGCAATCCATTTTCTGCAAGTTGTTTGCGTATAGTCGGTATACCTAAATAGCGATTTTCCACCACTTTAAGAGCTTCTAAAACAGAAATCAGCGTCTTATTTCGAGTATCGGCATGTATTCTGCCGAGTTCATCGATGTCAATTGCGCCATAAAGTCCACCCGCATTGACAATCTCCAAGCGATCTTGATACATTTCCACGCGAACAGGAATCCCTTCGGAATACAGGCTATAATCTCGGTGCACAAGCGCATTGAGAATAGCCTCACGCACAGCTGTAAGCGGATATTGCGTTACATCGGATCGTTTACCATTTTGAATACGTACTCCTGCACGCATATTCATAGCGACAAAATTGACGGCCCCTTCCACCATTTGCGGAATTGTCCCTTCAATACGCTTATTATCCAGAAAGCGCTGCCCGTCTTCAGAAGTATCTCCCATATGCGTTCCCGGAACAAGCACGGCAGTCACACACAGTTGTGGAAATTGTGCTTGTGGATATTTAGCAAAGCAAAGAACAGCGGAAAGTGTAGGCTTATCTCCTTTTGTAAGTCCCGTCAATTCCAACAATTCCTTGTCGGACATGTTGGATGTATTTACGCGATTCATGCGGACATTATGCAAATAATTCTCTACCAGATTCTTATCCAGACTATCTGCGCTGACGGCTGTTTCGCGAATATCGTCACGAATTTGCTTCCGATAAGCGTCAAAGCTGTAAATTTCGTAATCTGTCATATGCTCGTCAGCATCACCGACGCGCACATATGAACCCTGCCACCTGCCAGAACCCTTATAGTAAACGGGCCGCTCTGCTGCTTCCACCGCCGGAATCTCCATACTTACGAAAAATTTCCCATCTATATCACACACCGAAAATACAGGTCGAACTACTGGCTCCATTTGTTTACACTGCTCAGTGGCATGGTGTTGTAAACCCTGAACGTCATAGACACCGACAGGAGCAAAGTGTTGTTTTTCATCCAAACCAAATACGATTATGCCACCAGTATTCTGATTGGAAAATGAGGAGAGCGTTTCATACAATTTCGGGCAACCTCCTTGCGCCGCTTTCACCTCTATCGTCTGTTCTTCATATTTTCGATTCTGTATTCTCTTAACAAGATCTATTAATTCTTCAGAAAGCATAAGTCACCTCTCATCGCCGTTATTATAGCATTGATTTATAAAATTTTCAATATAAAATATAAAATTTTTGATAAATAATATAAAATTTTAATGGAATAAATAAAATTTTAAGTCGAAAACTAAAATTTTAAATATTATTTATTATTTCCAATTTCTTTTGACTTATCTTGCTGCTATAAATCAGAAAGAGAGCAACATAAAAAATTTAATGTTCTATAAAATTTAATCTTAGAACTAAGCATCAGCAGCTATCACAATTAATAATTGTAAGTACTTGAAAGGAAGAGCGGCTAAAAAACACCTCTTGAGGACAGTTCTCAAACAAAAACCGCATTAAGTGCGCCAGTTTTAAAGAGCGCAAAGCCTGTTCTACAATGTTAGATTCCGAATACTAAGGAATAAAGTATTTATAAACGCGAAACGCAAGTTTATGACAAACTGCGCCTTCGGCTTACGGGCGAACAACTCAGACTTTTCTACAAATTCGTCGGCCAGTACGGCTAACACTCTCGTTGAAAGAAGAAAATTATTTTCTCCACGCTTTCAATTTCGGAGTGCGGCTCGTGATTGCGTGTTTTGCCTTTCCCAACACGAACACACGTAATGCATAATAAAAGCACAGCCAGCCGAAGACTACCTTCTGCCAGCTGTCTTATGTTAGAATTCAATTGTTTTAAGCCGGTAGTCGAGCACCCTTTTATAAAGGTTGTTTTCCTCGTCTTTAAGCCACAAAAGCGCTGACTGAATATCCACATTGAATCCTTTACCGAAATACCTGTACATAGCTTCGTGAAGTCCGCTGAAAGGCCTTGCTACTACTCGGGTTACGTTTTCCGATATCGGCAAATTAAGATTTCGTGAAGTATTGCCGTTTAACAATGATTTCCCATTGTCAAATATAGGCGCTGCACGATAAAGCTGATTACCGTCCATTATAATTCCAAGATTATGGAAATGCCTATCTTCATTAAGAGTAATATAGTCGAGTGTAAACACATTTTTGAAATAATTGTAAAGATCCAAGCCAACCACTTTATTTACAAAATCAAGAACGTAATCAATGCGCTCTTCCATTGTACGTATGGGTTTAAATGCATCTACAACAGAACGACCTTCAACGTTTGTATGCAATCTTTCAAGCGTTATAAAGGACTCATCGTCTTTGAGGAAATTCTTGCTTCTGCATCCGCCCTTGCCGTTGATTTTTCCGTACTCATACTCAACATAATCCTTTTCATTCAATGTAGAAAAGGATAGAAGTCGAGAAACATAGTATTCAACTATGCCTTCTCTTTCGGCACTATCCTCTTTATACCAAAACCCGTCATGAAAATATTTGAGTTGCGTACCATCGCTGGTGCCATCAGTATCCACAAGAAATTCCTTGCCTATTCTCACATCAAACATGTCTATTACCCGGAGCCACATCCTTCCAGAATAGTCTCTCACCGTCAAACTGGAACCATAAAAAGTCGTTATAAGATACACCGTGTGTCTTTTTGACAATCTCAAGAGGGTCGTAATGTGTCAGGCCAAGTTTTTTTAAAATGTCGTCAAGTCCCTCACGCTCCTCCTCCCAACAACGACGCCTAAAAACTTCGGACAATCCAAAAACATCCATCTTCTCTCGACTGAATATTTGCTTTACAGGATGAAAAGTAAATCGCTTTATAGTTACCTCGTTGCCTCGCACATAGATTTCAGATACAGGCTCATCTTTCCAATAGCACATAGCATGAAGATTATCCCAACGACCCAACGTAGCAGCCTTCTGTGTCAATGAAATCTTTAAGCCAAGTACATCCGCTATCTTCTCTGCTGTTGCAAGATTTGGCGCAACCGCACCGCTTTCAATTCTACCTATAGTTGACTGAGGCATATTACACATTTCAGCAAGGTCTGCCTGCGAAATTTTGCGAGCTTTTCTCTGCTTTTTAAGTTGTTCAATAACATTATTGCTTTGTACCATATCTTTAACCTCAATATTATAATAGCATAAATGCTATTAATTTGTCAACGTAAAGGTTAAAAATTATCTTACGTACGTTCTCAAATTAATATTATAACTAATAGCACCTACTAAAGCAAAGTGCAGCAAACTCAATTAATAGCAAACTTTCAACAATAATTTCTGCCGTTAAGAAGAACTTCTTTTATCTTAAAATCATCAACTTGCTTTGTCCGAATATTAGCAACATAATGCACTTTAACAGTAAACTGCTGTACTCCTGTTGGATCTATCTCAGTAGAAACATATCTAGTTATTTCTACTTTTCTTTCGACCTTAACCCAACCATCATCCGCTGGCCAACGAGGGTCCGCCATAACAACTTCTTTTAATATAACAGCATTATAGGTGAATGGGTTATCTTTAACTTTTTTCAGTGCAAGCTCAAGAGTAAGATCCATAGGAAGCTTTTTGGCTGTTGACCCTCTATCTGTATAATTAATCATATTTATCCTCCCATGCATTTTTCATTTCAAGTAGATACGAGATAATCTTTTTATATAAAATCTAATTATTTACAAAATTAAGTTTAATTGGTCTTGTTGATTTATAGTAATTAAAAAACGATATTGGTGAATTCAGAGCCATAAATACGTTAAACTCTTTACGAGTTTTAATGGCTTTACTTACTGCGTAATTAAACGCCTCCGTCAACGATCTTTCATCTTTGATATCCATTCGTCTGAAATGTCCGCGACTTAGTTTGGTTTCGCATGGAACAACATCTATCCAACAATCAATTGTTGGTTGAGACACCTCTTTTTTGTCCCATAAATGGTCGAATATCTTGCCCACAACGGCCTTTATTATTTCCCCATTAAACACTAAAAAAGAGCCTGCCGGATATACCAAAACGACAAAAGCATAACAAGGCGTAGAATAATTATCTCGTTCTACATAGTGATATACTTCGGGCATACCTTCTATTTTACGCAGCTGAAAAACACCGCCCGCATAGATCATTCCGTTTTTCTGAGTCGCAAACATAGACATATCGGAAAACTGCTGCGCCTCTCTTATCTTCTGAGAATTTATGATTTCACGGCAGTCTGCTAGGACCGCATTGTCCGCAGGAACACATAATTCATGAAAATCGCAAAAACGCGTATTTGCCATTAAATATACCATAACCTTCATATATTTCGCCTCCTTACACTTCTCTGTAGAAATTCATTAGATAAAGATATTGCTCTGTCAAGATTACTTTCCGAATCGCCGACAAGAAATTTCTTAACAGCGCCTACAAAGCCACTATAATGCTCTACTTTTGCCTTACTTAAAAAATCATGAAGACAATACAAGAATGGAGCTGATACATCGTCAAGCCAATAACTCTTACGATTAGACACAATCATTGCCTCCAAAGAATCGACAACAAATACTGGCGGTTGATGCCCCCCACGGCATATATCCCTAAGATAACGCTCAACTATTTCGCGAGCATGCTGACATTGTTCAATTAGCGCGCCATTCCTGGCGTTTTCAAGGTTAGCATCAGCGCCATGCGTGATCACAACAACCATCTTTTCAGTTCCACCAGGCAATCTTACTATATTTTCAAGTCGAGAGCGTACAGCAAACTTATTATAGAACTCGCAGTTTGCCGACCTTAAGCCATTTACACTGAGGCTTTTGAAAACCTTACAATTTTCCACACTGGTTATAAAACATCTTGCGGGATTAAACTCTGCGCAATTTGAAGAATTTGCCAATTCTTCAAGGCTTATAATAGCTACCTTATAAACGGACTTAAACTCAGAGGATATACATCTTTTTTCGTCTGCGTCATTAACGTAACCTTCAATATTGCTTAAGTAATGAAAATCGCCTCCGGGAGCGTCATCAAATCTCACTTCACAAAGGCTTGTTTTGTTTATGTTACGGGAATCTTTGATTAGTAAAGGAAATGTCATTTGTGAAATGCTATATGTAGGAGCTATTCCCGTTGTTTTGATAACTTCTCTGGCTTTTGCAATCATCCTGTTCGCTGAGGCGCCGTCAATGTAAAAATTTTCTTTCACATCTCGATTAAAGCCGCCCATTTTTTTATCACCTGCAAGCGCAGTTGCATATATAAATGTTGTTTTGCCTGCTGCCTGAGGAGCAAATGTAACATATTCAAGTGCAACATTGACTAGTTGTTTTTTCATCAGTGACTCCTATATTTATTTTTTTATATCTATTTTCTCTTCTATCGACATATTAATACGATATATATCAAGTATTGTTTTGTCGATTGTTAACAAAACATTTAATTGTTTATGTATATCCACGTCACATTTGGCATTAACATGCCTTGCCATATAGATGTTACTTATAAATTCACTAGCAGAATGTGTTTTGAATATTAACGTATTTTCTTTACCCAGATGAAGATACAGCCACTGTTTTACGCCTGTTATCCTCACATAGAAGCTGTATAACATCCACAACATAACGGGTGGACATATATCATGCGAGCGATAACCTTCAATTAGTCCAAGATAAGCACTATCACCTTGCAAACAAGAATTAAGGTGGTTAATACATATATCCACCGCCTGCTCTACGTTCATATTACCGTTTAGTATGGCACTGTTCTGAGCCTTAATATCGATGGCAGAGGCAACTTCTTTAACCGAAAGCGACGGCGATACCACCTCCGTATTATTAATTAAGTCAGATGAGCAGTGTCTATCTGACAACTCTGTCATCTTAGAATTGTCGGCAGCCTTTTCTGGCACGTACTCTGTCCCGTCCAGCTTAAAAAACTTAACACCTTTAAGAAAAAGACCGTAGTCAAAGAAATTTACTTTATACTGTCTGAAATTATAGACTGCTGTAAAAATTTCTTTCTTTATTAAGCGACCACGGACGAGCTCCAATCCAACAACATCTGAAGGCACAGCTTCAAAAGTGTCGCCCGGCTGATTATCCCCATACAACTGATGATAGAGTAAATCGTCTATATAAAGATTCCGACGAAACCTACATAGCCCCTTTTCGCCACAACAAACGCACCTCATTTATTGCGCACCTCCCTTATCTGTTTATTTTCTTGCATTTCGTCTGATTTGCCAACGGAAATATCCCCATGCACTTCGTTAAAAGTGCTGACTGTATGAGTTGAGTCAGTGTCGCCATTATGAGAGCAGTTCATACATTTTTCAAATTCTTTTATGTCTTTAAGTAAGTTTTGTGCGGCTCTGAGTAAAAGTTCCTCCCTTTGAGGCGAAACGAGCTGCTTGCGTGCTTCTTCAAACCTCTTTTCGATACTGTCGGCAGTCGACTGCTCCGCTAATAGTGCCAATTCAACAGCTTCTTCTCTACCATTTACATGAACCAAAAAATCGGATGCCTCTTTGCTAGCGCCTTCTTCTGCAGAAAGCCTCAAGTTGTCTAGAATTTTTTCCGCCCTGGCTATGAGCTCTGTATCAGAAAATTCTTCATTAAGCAAAGCTATGTGCTCAGCCTTCATCAAGCGCTGAAGGCTGAGTCTTGTCTTCTTCTCTGCCACATCTGCTTTTCTATCAACAACAATTTCTGTTGCTCTCCTATATAGATCAACTCTGTCCTCAAGCTTCTTCTGAATGACTTCCAGCTGTCGTGCCCTCTCTTCGTCACGCTTTTCACGAAGTTCATAGAGACGCTTTTTTATATCCTCACGTATCGCCGACCACGCCTTTGTCGTGATTTCAAGAAGTGCCTTTGCCATCTTTTTAGTGGCTTTCGCACCATTTTTAATTGCCCTGGAAAGGGCATCTGCAATATAGTATTCAATGCTCATAGTTTGCCTCTCAGGTATTTATAGTTATATATAATCAGTTATAATCAGTAGTGCAGTTTTGTCAACATAGCTGTATTTACTTACATAAGTGTAAACTTTCCGCTCTCATAACGTACTGTCAGACAATTGATTTCTTCCGGACTGTCTACATACTTACTTAATACATCGTTGAGATCTGCCAGCAACTCGTTGCGAACAATTGCGGCAACCTGTCTGCCGGATGTGATTTTACGACCGGCAATAATTCTCTTTAATTCAGTTTCTGCTGACCTTGACAGGCTGAAGCCGATATTAGGATAATATGTTGCAAGGCGTTCGACCTCTTCTTCAAGCTTATTTTTAGCTATATCGGTGAGAGTCTCAACGCTGAGGGGTTCAAAGACAAATACGTTACCAGCAAAGCGATCAAAGAGCGGA
The DNA here is from genome assembly GCA_944362615.1 of uncultured Clostridia bacterium. Taxonomy (GTDB): domain Bacteria; phylum Bacillota; class Clostridia; order Christensenellales; family Pumilibacteraceae; genus Protoclostridium. The sequence continues at coordinate 14,623 of CALVTM010000020.1, read as the reverse complement.
GCAAGTCTGCCCGCAAAAAAATTGCACTTCATATCGGCAACGACAGCACGTGCCATTTCTTCATATGAGCCATGCCAGTTCTTTATAATGTCAGAGCCGAGGTTTGAGATGAAGACAAGAATTTTATCCCTCATATCAATTAGCTCACCATTATTATCTGTAAGCGTACCAGTGGATGAAACTGATAGTAAGGCATTTGTCAAACCTAACAAGTCTTCGCACTTATCTATTTCATCTAAAACGACAACGCGATGCGACTTGATTTGCTGAGCAGCTACACTGGTCTGCCCGTAGCCGACATAACCGCGCTCTGAGCCAAATATCCCATAGGCTGATTTATAGTTCGCGAGGTTTATGTAGCCGTAATCCTTAGAGCCGAATACCGACGCAGTCAAGCTGGCAAGGTAAGTTTTACCCGTGCCAGGTAGGCCCGTAAATAAGAACATACCAGACATATTTTCGGTCGCCTGTCTGCCGAGACATATGCCTTTCAACAAATTTTTATATCTTGGCACTATTTCGCGTTGGCCCTTAAAAAGTCTGTCAATGTCAGTGAAGTCAGGCAAAGAGACAACCTTGCCAAATCGTTCACGAAGTACATTTTTGAGAAGCGTGTTCTGTATTTCAAGCCTAAGTTCATATAATTTATCGCAGATTATACGCATTGGTTTGCCATTCATCGACTTTGTAAGCATAGAGACGTCTTGTGCTGATATATCATCTCCTATCGTCGCTTTTATTGCAGCCTTTACTTCACTGAAGTCTGGCAATTCAACTTTTAGAAAAGTAACAAATGGCGCAAAATTCGAGTTTTCAAAAGGTTTGCCAGAAGCCGAAATTATCACAAGTTTTGCATTGCCAATGTTTTCATTATTTGCAAAGATAGCTGGTAGTTGCGACAAAGTTTCCTTATAAGCGTGCGACTCGGTATTTACAGCACTCAAATCGATGACAGGCAGACTTTTGCCAGAAATAAGCTCAGCTTGTAGTTTGTTTAAACTGACAACACACTCATCATCGCTTTTATATAAGCTAAGCCCATCGTCAATGCCAAGTCGTTGCTCGGTCGGATTGAAATAGGTAATTATTTTAGATAAGCTTAAGCTCTTTGCCACACCCTGCAGGAGCTGTCTGAGTGTAATGAAACGCTCCGTATAGACATCAAGCACGTTACCATATAGAACCACTATACGCCCCACCTCGCTTTTAAGCGTCTGTTCGAGCTGTTTTTCAAGTTCAATCATTAAATTTGCCTCCTTTTAAACCTACAAGTATAAATTTTTTTGCCTGTTCGCTCCAAGCAAATTGCTGTCGTCTTTCTCGGGTTGCATATTCCCTGGCAATCTTTGCGTATGCCGGGTTAATTGCGATAATACGCTGATTACTACTACCGGCGCCTCCGCTGTTGGTACGCTTCTCATCGATGTATTCGCCATCTATGAGAATATCTATCACTTTAAGTAACTCATCAGTCGTTTCGTCAGCCATTATTTTGAGCTCTTCAAGAGTATATCCCGTATAGAGGAAGACAAGAGGTCTTAATCCTGAACGAATGACAGACTTACGATATGTTTTTATAAATTCAAGCGTTGCGTTCTTATTCTGAGTTGAAAGCGGTTCTCCGCCAGAAATGACAAGTGAATCGGGCGCGGAAACGGCAATGCTGTCTTCGAACTTTCTTAAAGCCGAAGACAAATCGACCGAAGGAAGAAGAGGCTGAAATTCAGGAGTCTCACAGTTATGACATCGCCTGCCACAGCCTTGGAACCAGACACAGATCGCGCTTCCCCTTCCAAGCACTTTAATATCTGCAAGAATGAGAGCGACGCGCCCCATTACTACTCCCACTTTTCATTTCCCCACATTTTGTATTTTTCTTGTACTGTTCTGGCATTATAGAAGAACGGCGCATAATAATCACCATCTGAATAGTCTTTTCTGTGATAACCCTGCAGTAGCTCTTTTGCAATAATGCTGCGATCTTCCGTCCTTGCCATACTGCTGACGGGATCAAAGAAAACCCAACCGTCATTTGTCCAGATTGCGTTAATCATGTGTGCCATGTCTTGACCATATAATGAATATGCCGCTTTAATTCTGCAACGAAGACTGATAACCGGAAGCTTAAGCATCCTCAATATAAGAGTTATTGTCCGCGAAAACCCTGTACAGATAGCGTTGCTGTCCAGTAAAACACCTTTGGGGGACTCAGATGAAATGCTCTGCTGCTTGCGCAACCAATAGCGCGCCTTTCCACGCAGAGCCTTAACAACGCCCACTATTAATCTGCGTTGCTGCTCATCTTTATCAGAGCGAAGGTGCTCCATCTCCATACATATTGCACTGGCCTTTGCAAGAGTTTCCTCTGCCTCTGCGCGAGAGCAAGAATACCCAGACGCCTCTATGATGGCGGTACCATTGCTCATCGTCGAGATTGTAATGCCGCTCAACAATGGAAATTGTACAAGCTGGGGCAAATCCATAAGAAGACCGTGAACCACTTCTTCCGAATCAATGTTATATGCTTCGTCTATGCGTAGAGGAAACGCTTCGTAATTTTCTATATGTGTTTTAAGAAGACGATACGCCGCCTTTTCTAATTCAGTGAGTCGGTTAAAATAAAAATTTGATGTGTCCATAGTCCATCTTACCATCTTGCCTTGAAGCAAAGGCAGTCATCCGATTCATAGATGTTTTTAATAAATTTGGCATAGTGTTTGCAATAGGGCTGCTCTGCACTACCAAGGTATGTAAAAAAAATACAATCGCAACAACTTTTTTTCATGGGTTTTTCTCCTTAATTTTTAATTGAGCTCTAGCAAAACTGCATTGAAATGCAATCATCACAAAATGGAATTGACTACATTAATTAATCTTTCCTATCAAAGTCCCGATATTATAATCTGTAAGGGCAGTATTCTCTAATTCTTTGCCGTCAGCTCCGGGATTACCAGACGTGCCTGAAGCGTTCGCCCCGCCATTCATTGAAAAGCCGCCATAACCTCCTTCTCCTGGCTCGCCTGCCTTGCCAGCACTACCACGTGCGCCTATTTTTGATGAGACGCTTGCCGAACCAGATATAGATGCATAGTCGCACACCAAACCATAGCCAGGCCTCTGTTCATCCGCGCCCGAACCAGCATCTCCGCCGTCGCCGCCAACACCGCCGATATAGTCCGCCATGGAGATAGGTTGTCCTTTGATGGCCCCTTCTGCGTCGCCGCCGTCGCCGCCATCACCACCCGATCCGCTTCTATTTCCAGCTCCGCCTTTAGCTGTTATTCTTACGTTCCCACTTACAGTAAGGCGTGCACAAGCCAGCGCATCTCCTCCTCTACCGGCAGCAATGCCATTTTCGCCATCGCCGCCATCACTCCCATTAGATCCATTCCTTCCGTTCGAAAACCAATCAGCCTTGGTGATATTTCGGTTGTAATCAGAGGCATCCATACCCGATGATCCATCTCTACCGACACCAGCTTTGCCTCCGTTTAAAGTAAGATGACCATCACCTGATATGGTAAGCGACTCAGCCCAAAGCGCCTGTCCGCCATTTTGCTGCGGTAGCCCAGCACCGCCAGAAAGGGTAACGCTTCCGCCGATTACCAGTTCAGCATTAACCGATGCTATGTTTACCGCACATCCACCATTGCCAGTTTCAAAATTAACGTTAGTTAGTTCAATCATCGACGACGATGAGATAGATAACACCGTACCACTAGAACAGGTAATCCTGAGACCACTTATAATTACATGCTTTGCATCCGTTTTGATATGCAAGTCGTCCCACGAAGTGGAATTGCCCACTATAACTAGACACTCCCTACCAGCCATATCCTCTAAAGTGGTATTATTGCGGTCGTCGGCATAGCCAAATGTTATCGTTCTCGTACCGTCAATCGCAACTTTGTCAGAGCCATCTTTGACACAACCGCGAAAACAAAACACTGAAATAAGAATTATACCCGTCAAAACCACCGCCACTACAGCAGAAATTATTATAAATGCAGACTTTCTCATGTGATTTTCTCCATTGGATTTTAATTGCAAATTTTACTATTGTGGCTCTGAAAGCCGAGGAGCCGATTAGCACTCAGCCCCTCGGCTTTGCAATCTCCACATTAAAGGTCTTTGTAGACTATGAAACGAACAATCTGCCCACAATCTGAGCACTTATATATTTCAACGACCTCTTTCTTTCCGTCAGCAAACGTTGTCGTTTCCCTTTTAAATGGAATATAGACGCCTTTGCCGCAGCTACATAACCTTCCTTCTGGTGTATTGTTCATAATAAGACCTCCTTTAAATTAACAATATAAAATTCTATTTAGTTTAACATTATTAAGAACATCCTCCTCATTACCCTTTCACTATATATATAGAATTAAAGAACTTCTTTTTGTAAAAAAATTTAATTTTTTTAATAATATTTTTACACTCAAGTTGTGTATATAAATTTAAACAGGGGATGCTACCAACCACGATATACATCCCCTCTTCTTTATTATGAGATTTTTCTTAATGTATTATATAAAACATCAGTTACCCCAGATTTGCTTCCTTAATAATAAATATTCCTCGTCCGTTGCTATTTTGAATTCATGGAGCATTCGAGTATGCACATCAAGAATCTTTTTATTGCTACTGCAACAACGGCAAACCGCAGCAAGTTCTTTTGCTGCCTGCATAACAGCGTCAAGGCGAGTCCAGTCTTTGTTCATTGCAACAACTTTTTCTATGCAAGTCATGACGATGTTTTCAAACTCTGACTCACTCGCCCATAACGATAAGTCTTTCTTATAGGTTATGGCAAGAGCCCTATCTATTTCACTTTTGCTTACACGGACAGCCTCTGCCACGACATCAAAACCTTCCGGATAAAGGTTGGCTAATTCTTCTTTATCTTCAGAAATTACACCTTCAGAAAGTATTTTTTCATCGTGCGCAAGCTCATCTTCGTCTGACATATTGGACTCATCTCCATCATCGCCAAAGAAAATATCATCAAGCTCGTCTTCCTCATCAAATTGAATGTTTCGTCTGCGCTTACTGAATCGCCTATCACTGAATATGTCTTCGTCATCATCTTCGTCAGGGTGAAGCCAAGGCGCGTCATATGTTATGATAGGTCTACTTTCAAGTTCTTTTGCTGACCTATCCGTAACAGGATAATTTTTATACTGGTCAGTCTTATAAAAGAACTGAAAGAACCCGTGAATGGGCTGCCTTCTATGGACCTTTATGAACACCTCACCATCCTCCATGCGATGCATAAGATAGTCTTCAGAAACAACTGGGGTCGTCTGAGTTATAAAATTACCCTGTAAGAAAGCAGCCGGATCAGGAACAACCCTCTTGCCAAGCTCATCGCTGAACTTTTTTGCCGTATCCGCATCATTAGTACCAATAAAGAACTGATAATCACAATTTTCGATCATCGCCCTGTACTCGTCAGGGTATCTGGCCTGGAGCTGCGAATAAGACTGTATTACCATCTGTAAGAAGATGTTAGACCCTCTGCCTGTCGCCAAAATATTCGGGAACACCGGCGATGGAAGTAATGTTGGAAACTCATCAATGTAATAAACTACAGGTACATCTAACGGCTTTACCGTCCTGTGGGTATACTCAAGAAGCTCAGATATATTCTGAGCAATTACTCTATTTACATAGTCTCGTATTGTAACGTCACTAATATCATATATAAAGAAAATGATCTGCGGTTTTCTACCAAGAGACGACACATCAAAATCATTGTAAGCTGAGATATGTGCAATCCTCGCATCGTCTATTTCCTTAAGATAATTTGCTACAAAGCCCATATAATTTGCGCGAGTCCCACTCGCATTATTAATAATAGCATTTGAATAGCGATATGCCAAAGAGTCCTTTCCTCGGTTTGTCAAAAACCCCCCATCATTAAAAGAACTTCTTGAATTTTCCCAAGTAAAACTTTGAAAAATTTTATTAATAGTGGTGAAGTTTATAACATCAGGAGTAGTCCTGCATCTTCTGGTTCTTTTAGCTTTGCTATTTGTTAATGTCAAATCTTCAAATAGCGCGTAGGTAATAGCTAATATGAAATTTTTTGCCGTCTCTTCCCAGGATGGATCTTTAATGCTTTTGACAGTAAACAGAACATCATAATATTTTTTTATCTTGCCGACAATATGGTCTAGAACAACTTTTTTTTCACCCTTAGTTTTTTTAGATTTAGCGACCTTCAACCATTGAATTGCCAGCACGTAAAGATGATTTATATGATAGTCCGTTAGGGCAGGATTCATGAAATCTATACACTTTACGTTTTCAGCCCCATAAACTTCTGCAAGTCTGCTATATGTATTGCGATAATACTCACCTTTAGGATCAGCAACAATATAACTAATTGTGCCGTCAAGATTCATGAGTGTGTTCATGCCGAACCCCTGCGACTTACCTGATCCAGACGAACCAATGACGAGCGTATGGGTTAACTTTTTGGCAAAGTATGTTACAAGCTCATTAGTCTCATCATTAATCCTTGTAGAAAGTAGAACGCCTGTCTTTTTTCTAGCCTTATTAAACTTGCTGACCACGGAATCTTCGCTGTTCTTAAGATCTTCAAGCGTACGAAGGCGTGTATGTTCAGCCATAGGAATCGCATTAGCAAAAGCTATACATTCTTCATAATTAAGACTGCTATTATTCATTAAATCTTTCTCCTAAATTTTCTTAATTTGGGAATTATGCGATTCCGCAATATTTTCCACACCATATGTTTTGAACAATATGTTTGATAACTCAGGATACAAACACAGCTCTGTCAATTTTGCAGACATTTGTTGATAAATTGCTGCTCTGTCAGCCGCATCCGAAAGCGCAAGCCACACAACCCCGGCGTCAAGATCTCCATTTTTTAGTGCTTTCCCAAGCATCGATGCGGTCCTGCTGTCATTCTTTCCCTGCGAGTACAACAGCAATGCAAGCAATGATGAAAGGCAACCCTTTTCCTTCTGCAAACGTACAAGCTTCAACAGTGGATCGGCACAGGTAACATCTTTTGACAGTTCTTCTATCAACATGATTGCATCTTGCCTGATGTCCAATGCCAATAATTCGTCTTCTTTCATACCAAAGAACTCCTTATTGGCACACATCGACAGCACAAAGCTCTTATGCATTTCAATTGAGCGAGATGACTTCAGTTTCTGAAAATCCCTGCTACTGATGATGCTCCTGATTTTAGCATCGTCAGCGCACAAAAAAATTGGCAACACTATGTCCGCAGCCCATGTATATCCATTTGGCATCAGTTCTGCAAGCAAAATGGTATAGTACAAACTACGATTTGCTTGATAACTCTCAAATATACTCATTCTTATTCTGCCCCCGTTATAATCTTGGTTATAATGCCATATTCCATGGCTTCATGTGTACCGAGAATAAAATCCCTATCACTATCCTGCGCAACTCTTTTGATTGTCTGCCCAGTACGTTCGGCAATAATTCCATACAACATGCTGCGTATCTTTTCAATATGCCTTGCCTGGATTAATATATCGCTTGCTTGCCCCTGCGCTCCGCCTAAAGGTTGATGAAGTAAAAATTCAGTGTGCGGATACGCAATCCGCTCATCTGCAGCTAGAGCGATCGGGACCGCCATAGAGGCGACAAGTCCACAACAATGGACACAAAATTTTGTATTTTTACTGTAACGCATCTTATCATATATTGCTAGTCCTGCCGATACGCTACCGCCCGGGCAATCAATTATCCACATATTTATAATTCTATTCTCCGAAGGAGTACAGTTCTCGTCAAATTCTTTTTCAATTGTATGTATCTGAATAATTACCTGTGCCGCCAATTCGCTTGTAATTTCACTGTTAATATAGATCTCTTTGTTTGTGCCTAAGTAATTAGAAAGATTTTTATCCATATATTCCCTCCTATAGTAAACTCATGTCGACTTAGTCTTTTACAAATTGTTCAAACATTTCGCACGAATACTTGCAATATATAAATAGATTTGCCCTTAGTTTTTTTGTAAAAATTCATAACTAAAATTTTTTTAGAAGTACAATAAGATATTGTAGGCCGCCCGATTCTTTGTAAAGAATCGGGCGGCCTATCAACTCAATTGAAAAAACTTATGTAAAAATTATTTTCCGCTACGCGGCGTTGTTTTTACTGTTGCATTCGTTGCGGGAGCCTTGGGAATAGGCGGCATAGACGATTGCTTTGCATTGGTTGAGATTACTTCTACGCTTTTAGGTTTCATTGAATTTTCTCCTTTATGTCAATTTATTGTATTATAAGAGCACGCCAGTCGATCGCCCAGGCACTACCCTTTCACTAAATATATAGATGCAACATTGTTATTTTTGTAAAACTTTGAAAGATTTTTATAAAAAAATCGTGTAAAGCACAAAAGCACTTCACGCGATTTCAAAAGTTAAGTTTTATTAAATTAACGATATCAAGCTTTCAAATTTATCGGGAATTTCAAAATTTGTCTTTGTTTTTATGGCAATAATCTTATTCCTTATTAATTTTCTAAACCTATCATGATTAATTTGTTCTAATGCGATATTAAAATCTTCATATATACTTATAACTTCTTTTTTTTCTGCTACAAATTCTTTTTCATATAGTAATGCTGTCTTAGATAATCCTGACAATAAATACAAATAACCCGTATTAACTTTTTCTTCTGCTTGATTCGAGTCTTTTAACCCACGATTAATAACATTTAACGCTCTTTGCATATCACCACGATCAAAATATATGTCAGCTAATCTTATTGCGCACTTTGGACAAACTTTGAGATTTGATAGGGCATCCTCTAGTGCTTTTTGAGCCTCAGCCTTTTCCCCAAACAAAGTATAAATATCTGATATGCACGCATAGCTATCTTCTGAGAAAGGATACGCGTCACGATAGGCGTAAGCAATCTCGTACATTTCATTTCTTTTTTTATTATAAAAATTCTCCTCATTATCATTACAACTTTCAAGTGAATTTTTTAAAAAATCAATAGAAAAACTGAATGCACGCCACGTCCATAAATATTTAGGAAGCGCTTGTAATCTATTATAGTATTGTAAAGCTTCCTGTTGTTCGCCACAGTAACAACTATATTGTAAAAAATCAGCAATAAGATCTGTGTTTTTAGGAAATATAACTAATCCTTTCTTTAAAACTTTTACAGCAAGTAAATACTCCCCCCTTCTTGCAAGTTCAACTGAATAATTATGAATCTCATCGCCACTGCCAACAAGTTTTTCACTATTTAAAACTCTATCAGTAATACGATACAGCAGATTTCTGTATTCAGCACAGCTTAGATCATCTTCGTAATCAATTCGAGCCTGATTCAACTCATCATTTGCTACTTGTAAAACAATATCATGTTCATATGACAATTTCTGTGACAGTTCGCCAGAAACATTCTGATCTGTTTCAGTCATCAATAATTTTTCGTTTTCCATAATTTAACTCCTGATTTAAATTTAAAACAAATCATCATCGTCATCTGGATCTACACGTTTCTTAATTCCTTCCGCCAACTGAAAATCCAAATGCGTATATTTTGATTCTTCCCTATTAGGGATAGGTATAGCCCCTCTATTTTTATCATTTGCCCTGTAATACATATCAATATCCAAAAGCGTAACGCGAATTGGTTTCATCCTTCCGCTAATGATTAATGCTTCGCACTGATCCTTATTTAAATGTTGCAATTCGAAAGCTGTTATATTCTTTTCATGTTTGCTATTCTCCCCACAAAGATCAGACAATTCGACCAATAAATCATATTCACGACTGCCAAGATATATCCAGTTTGAACAATTAGCCATAATAGTTTGTGCATCATCACCATACCTTTGAATAAGCTGATGCTTACTTTGGCTAATCAACAAAAACCTTATATCGCGAGAGCGTGCCGCGCTAATCATAGAACACATATCAGCAATTGCAGGCAAAGTCCCAAACTCATCAAGAATATAATTTACTCTATTTTTAACTTTTCCGTCATTTTGCTGTGCCTTATCAATTATATATTCATAAGATTGTTTAATAAATAGTGAAACAAGTCTATGATATGAACTTTTTTCATCGGGCGTAATCAAAAAAAGTGCGGCTTTACTATCACATATGTCATCCATATTAAAATCACAGTGAGATAGCATATCCATTAAAGTATGCTGTATAACAAATGTTCTGATTTTTTGATCAAATACACCTAAAATACAGCCACGCGTCGATTCAGCATTAAACACCGAACCGCTTAACGAAGCAGCTATTAGTTCATCCTCCTGTGCATATTTCCAAAGTACAGTGCTCTCTATTCTTCTTTTTGAAAAAAAGATTCGCCTTAACTTTATTAAATTATCAATATTTACATCTTCTTCAGGAATATTATGTTCCTTGCAATATTTAAAAAGTAACAAAGCTAAGCCAAAAAACATATCCGATGCTGCCAATTGCCAATAAGGGTCCTTAACTGTCAAATCAGCGGTCATAAGGTTATTTGAAATATCGTTGATTAGTTCAGCAGCTGTATCATAGTCGCCATCAATATAATGTCTATATGGTATTGCAAAAGGATTCCAGGAGTTGCCGATTGACGGATTCCTAAAGTTTAGGACTATAATTTTATATCCTTTTGACTGAAGTTCTACAGACGTCTTGGAATAAATTTCCCCCTTCGGGTCATTAATAATGAGACTTTCGCCGGCACAGGATAATATTCGAACACTAGGTAAAACAATAGAACGGGTTTTTTTACTTCCTGTCGCACCAAAACATAGCGTATGCGCATCAGATGCATCAATTACAACTTTTCCCTGTCCTTCCTCCTTATAATACATAAGAGGAACCCCGCCAGAAAAGCCACTGAAACTTTTTATCCCCGTGATATTACCACTATTGACCGAAAATTTTGCATACCTTCTACGAAATGAAACACTGCTTTCAAAATCTGGTTTTTCCTTTCTTGTAGCCATATGACTCCTTATTGTATTACATGTTTACTATTTTTAGAAATTATATCATCAAATTGTTCATCATAATTCATACCGTCAATCGGATTTTCTATAACCTCTTGCCTGATTTGGGAAAGGTATATTCCTTTCATAGCTGATAAAAATTGATAAAAATCAATATCGTAATTTTCATTTGCGCTCAGTCTATCAATTAAAGCTATTCTCCTTAGTAATAGCAACGTGACAATCTTGCAAGTAAAGCCGAGCTCAGCATTAAGCCTGTTTATCCTGTCATTTATATCTGTTCTTAAATCTTCATCGGTACCCAATGCTATTTCTCCAGCCGCCATAAATTGATTAAACTCATCAATCCCTTGGAATGTCTCATAATCCTCAAATTTTTCGAGCCAATCTTTAAATGATAGACTTGAATTCCCTGCGGCCGAATCTCTTAGCTCACCTCTAAGCTTTTTGATTAGTTCACCATAAACGCTTTTTAACCCATAAAAAAAATTATAATATGGCCCAAAAGATATTCTTCCTGCCTCAGTTATTTGTGAAATTAAACCGTATTGCACATAACAGTCCTCAAGACAGATGTAGCTCATTTTGTTTTTTGTTGCAGCAATTGATTTATCTCTTTCCAATAAAACTTTTAATTTAGTATTTAAAAGGAAGAACTTTGGATCACTATTATAAATACGGGCTACCAGTTCTTGATAATCTTTATTTTTTTGCAATTCTTTATAGACTGACTGCCAGTCACCTGTCATCTTTTTAAAATATGCATTAGCATCCATCCCTTGCAAAAAGGAATCTACCAAAAACTTCAAAACATCATTCTCTGCATTAATCAATTCGTCCAGCGATTTAATGTTAGTTAATGGATTAAGATTAATTGACTTGATTGGAATGTTTTCAATAATATATTGGATTAAAAAGTCTTTATATGTTTTGTTGCTATTGTCTATTTCAACATCTAAACCCTTTATGCACGCCAGCGCATACAAAGCAAGAACGGCAATTATTTTATATGCTATATCTTCGTTAAATCTATCAAAATCAAAATCAAATAAGCCAAAGAGATCCTTATAATTATCATTTTCAACTAAATACTTTGACAATTCAACAACACAATCATTTAACTTATCATAACTAAAATTTTCTTTTATTGACGAGATAACCTTGTCTATAATATTATCCCACCCCGAAAAAATTACAGAAACATGCCCTCCATCATTAGGCTTAGGCTTATTTCCTATTAAGATGTCTTCTAACAAATTTAGACGTAGCTTTGATACCGAATCCTGCGAATATGGAACATAGTTAGGATATTTACTTTTACTGACACCCTGCATACAGAAAAAGAAAACTTCCTTGTAGTATTGAGATTGTGAAGCAAATTCATACTTAAAAGTTTTTGCCCCTAAAATGAAAGATAATTTTGAAGCAGCATCTGCTTCATTAATTAGCTTAACAAGATCTGCATTATCAATTGACTTAGGGTTACTGTAGTCAACTTGGCCAACTTCACCAATTAACTTATTTTTTCTACAGATTCTACAACGCACTTTGCGATTTTTTTCTGAATCAAACCACTGACTTATATCTTCAATTAATTTGTTAATTGTAATATTATCCATAGCATTTAACAATTCGAAATATAGAATATTATAGATTTTCTGCACTCCTTTATAGACTTATATGGACTTTTATAGGCTTAGGTAGACTTTTCCGAGCCTATTGGAGACTTAATACTCTACCGTTAAAATAAAAGAAAAGCAAAGGAGATGCCTTATGAAAAATACAAAGGAAAAGAAAGATCAACCCGCATGCACGTGCACTTTTTGTACGGCGAGGCACTATACGCCTCAAATGTTGGATTTAGCAATTTCAACATCAAAAAACGAAAATGATCTTGCGCACACTGTTTATTGGCCCGTAGCCAGAATCTGCATCAGCAGAAAGTGGCCAAACCTTCCCCTGCATATCCTCCAGGACGCAATATGTACTGCTGCAGAGCGGGTATTTTTATTTTTCAGAAAACACCAAGAAGACATAAAGCCCAATGAAGGTTATCTTAAATTACTATTCTGTGTCGCCCAGCGTGGAGCAATAGATGTTTATAAGAGCTACCGCGCTTACGAAAGTCATATCGTTCGAGATCCTGTAAATACTGATGACAATAGTAATTACCAATTAGTCAATTTTGACTTACAAAGAAGTCCCGAAGAAGGGTTAATATCAGTGATGCTCATGCGTGACCGACTTATAGAGATGCTGCAGAACGCGAGCCGCCCGCAAGCCAAGGCCATCATCGGTGCGGTATTACTACACAGCGGCTTCTTTGACAAACAAATAAACTTACCAATAGTCAGCAAGTCGGCTATTTTAACATTTCTCGCAGATACGCTATCCGATGTAATAAACGAAGATGTAAAAGCAATCCTACTCGCCAAGTGCACCGAAGTATTAGACGAAAAAAATGATCTAAAATATATTAAAGCGAGTGCTTACAACCGCAAAAAGCTTATTTCTACTCGTAACATATAAAGTTAAAAGTTATATGTGTAATATATAAAGTAGTTATTATGTGCGGGAACGAACTGCCGTTCGTTCCCGCAATTCTTTTTTATTTTATCATACTATTTGAATAAATTCAAGACTTTCAAATAAATTGTCAAATATATCGCAACCCTTAAAAAACAAAACAATAATAGCGCTCCGCCGCTTATATTTTTATATTGTTTTAATTAAACTCTGCCGAGGAGATAATCCACGGAACAGTCGAAATATTGGGCAAGCCTTATAAGGCTGTCGACCGAAAGGAAGTATGCTGCTGCTTTAATTTTCGGCATTTTCTCTTTCTGAATAATATATTACTATTTCCTGACCTTTAAAGTGCCTGTTCAATACCCAATCGGGAGAGGCTAGCGGTCCGCAGTATTCGAGAATGTCGCCATTCTTAAAATAAAAACTTATCCATCCCTCGCGAAATTCTGTTGATGATTTATATCTCAGCGTCACAAATTCATCCACCTGATATGTTCTACAGATATACGAACGAGACTGGTCAGCAACTATTATATAGAACCACCCATCTTCAAAAAACATTTCCCCATCTTCGTCTGCCTCACGTCCATAAAAATCATCAATATCCTCTGGAAAAGCTTTCTCTGCATATTCAGAGATCTTTTTCAAAATTTCTTCTTCTGTCATAAATTTGCCTCCATAAATTTGAAAATTGTAATACTGTAACTATTTGTCTATAATACCATATTAACGCGATAATATCAATAAAAGTAAATTTTTATATAAATAGCAATATGTTTGAAACAAAATGCATAAAAATATCCCTCATATAATTTAATTCACATCCCGCAACTCATATCGTTACTATTTTAATTAAACTCTGCCGAGGATATAATCCACAGAACACGAAAAATAGTTTGCCACTTTGACGAGGTTATCGATGAAGTGAACCCCAAAGATTGGACAAAAATATAATTAAATTGTTTTGAGATGAGTTCGGTATTGTACCGGACTCATTCCTTTTAGTTTGAGAGAAATTCTCTTGTTGTTCCAGTAATATATGTATTCATGCAACTTTTGTATGAAGTCTTCCACGCTTGCAAACTTCTCTCCGTAGAACA
>CALVTM010000019.1 GCA_944362615.1 uncultured Clostridia bacterium | reverse complement strand
GCACAAAACGGGCGGAGCAATTTCCGCTCCGCCCAAAAAGTGTCCTTAATTCTACCTTACGAGGATAAGGGCGGTGGTATAATTCCACCGCCGAGGCGCTCGCTTAAAGGTTGCAGGCAGTGCGGCGGAGCGGAAAATTTTTGCCGCTCCGCCGCTTGCTATCTTTACCTTTCGCTAGCTTACCACACGCGGGAAACCCGCGTTGAGTCAGGTTGGAGGACCTAATTTTACATAAATCACAAAATTTCCATTACATAATATTGTTAAAGTATTGACAAAGAAGGCCAAACACTGTATAATAATCACAAGTAAACCAGTACAAATTTGATTTTGGAGTTTATATGCAAATTCAGGATGTGGCATTAATAAAGACAGGTGCGGTTTTATCACGTTTAAATGCTGTCGAATTCGGAGGAGAAGCATATCTAACGTTAAGCCTTAAAAATATTGATGATGAGTTGGGCTTAATCTTGAAGGATACGTGCAAGACAATGCGATTTGAAGAAAATGTTTCTGACGAGTTTTTTACTCGTGCGGGAGATATTTTAGTCCGTCTGAGTTCACCATATACTGCTGTTTATATAGATAGTCTGGATTATAGTGGGCTGTTGGTGCCTTCGCACTTTGCAATTATAAGAGCAGATAAAATAACGCCTGGTTATTTGTATGCTATGTTGGATAGCCAAGAGATAAGAAAGCAGCTTTTGATTTCTAGAAGTGGGAGTACGACGTTGGGGACAATATGCGTAAAAAGCATTGCCGAATGTGTAATTCCTGAACTGCCTGTCAATGAACAAAAACTAGTGGCGCAGTACCATATGGCGGCAAAAAAAGAGCTTCGACTATACAGTGCGCTACTGGCTGAAAAACAGAAACTTGCCAGAATAAGATATGCTAAACTTACCAAGAGAATTGAAGAAGGAGAATTATTATGACAACTCAAGCCGATATTGAAAACGTATTATGGAGTGCGTGCGATACTTTCAGAGGGAAAATAGACAGTTCACGTTACAAGGATTATATTCTGTCTATGCTCTTTGTCAAATACCTGAGTGACGTATATAAGGAAACAAAGCAAAATTACATTCAACAATACGAAGGCGATATGGAGCGTGTCGAAAGAGCTATGCGCCGCGAACGCTTTATGTTGAGCGACATTTCCACATTTGATTATCTTTATGAAAATCGCAACGATGCAAATATTGGCGAGAAGATAAATAAGGCCTTGGAGCAGATTGAAAAAAACAATAGTGCAAAGCTACACAATGTGTTCAGGGCGATCGATTTTAATTCGCAAGTGGATTTTGGGGAACCGAAATCTAAAAATGCAACGCTCAGAACATTGCTACAGGATTTCAACCAGCTTGACCTTCGTCCTTCCCGACTTTCTGATAATGACATTATCGGTGATGCTTATCAGTATATGATAGCAAGGTTTGCCTCTGATGCAGGAAAAAAAGGCGGAGAATTTTTCACGCCGAGCCGTGTTTCTGAATTGGTTGCAAAACTTGTTGAACCGAAAGAAAATGATCGTATTTGCGATCCGACCTGTGGTAGTGGCGGACTTCTTTTAAAGGCAGCTGCAGAAGCACATTCTTCTAAGATTCGTATTTATGGTCAGGAGCAGAACTCACAAACGTGGGCGCTGTGCAAGATGAATATGTTTTTGCACAACGTCGATGATGCGGAAATTATGAACGGCGATACGTTGGCAAATCCGTTGCTGTTGGAAAATGACCGCCTGAAAAAATTCCAGGTCGTCGTCGCCAATCCTCCGTTTTCGTTGGATAAATGGGATGCGGGATTTTTGAGCGAGGCGCCCGTCGATGAAAAGGGGAATAAGCCCGATAAGATGCATGCGGGAATGGATCCGTATCATCGTTTTGATATCGGCGTTCCGCCTTCGGGCAAAGGGGATTACGCGTTTGTGCTCCATATGATCGCCACGCTGGACGATGCGAACGGCAGAATGGCGGTCGTGTTGCCGCACGGCGTACTGTTTCGAGGGGCGGCGGAAGGCCGGATCCGCCGTCAGCTGATTGAAACGTATAATTTGTTGGATGCTGTGATCGGGCTTCCCGAAAATCTTTTTTACGGTACGGGCATTCCCGCTTGTATTCTCGTGTTCAAGAAGAACAGAAATACGCGCGACGTGTTATTTATCGACGCCAGCGGCGAAGGCAATTACGAAAAGGGCAAAAATCAGAACATTTTGCGCTCGGAAGATATCGAAAAGATTTTGTCTCACTACCGCGCGTATGAATCGGACGAAAAATACAGTTATCGCGCGACCTTTGACGAGATCAAAGAGAATGATTTTAATCTGAATATTCCCCGCTATGTCGATACTTTTGAGGAAGAACCGCTTGTCGATATCGAAGAAGTGCAGAAAAACATCAAAAATATCGAGGCGGAACTTTCCGAAGTGCAGAAAAAGATGGCGGAGTATCTGAAGGAACTTGATTTGTGAGCTGTGGCTTTTGATTTGTAAATCATACTGTAGCATTAAAGAGAATGAACTATCCGGAATTTTCGGATAGTTCAAACGGAAGGTGCGCGCAAGGTTGTCTGCGAAGTTGGTCATTACAACAATGTTTTTGATAAACTCGTCGAAGAGACGGAGAAAAAATAAAAAGGAGAAAACGAATGGATAATGTATGGATTATCATTATTACTTCACTTATTTCTGGGATTTTGGCAACGATTTTAACAATAATTGTCCAAAGAATTTCGGAAGTAAAAAAAACGAAGCGCGATATTTTTGAGATTTTAATGTCTCACAGGTATATGATTCCAGACAAAACGAATGTTGAGGCGTTAAATAAGATCGATGTGGTTTTTTATAAAAACGAAACGGTTATAAAAGCGTGGCGCGAATTTCTTATAACTGCTGACGCTGCAAACACATCGCCTAACAAAGTAACTGAGGTAAATGATAAATATTTGCGATTGCTTGAGGAGATTGCAAAAATTATAGGATATAGCAAAATTAATTGGGAAAATATAAAAAAATACTATTTTCCTCAAGGATTATCTACAAAAATATTGGAAGAGGAAACATTGCGAAAGGCACAAATACAGCAAGCATTACAGGAATCAAAGCAGGATAAAAGAAATCCGAGCGTCAGCGCACAAGAGATGGGTTTTCAATTTGTACTGAAGGCGTTGGATTCACCCAATGGTATGGAGCTAATTCAAAAAATGATTGAGCTTGGAGCGAAAGGAGATAAAAAATGAACAGAATTGTAACCTATGACATTAAACAAAACAATAGTTATCAAGAATGGTATGCGTTTGTGGAAAAAATTAAAGGGATAAAAATTACCGAGTCTACTTATATGATAAATTCAGAGTTAAATCAGATAGGTTTCGAAAAATTGTTAAAATCCTTATTTCAAGAGAATGATAACGTGGCTTATATTACTTGTAATGCAAAAGAAGGTCTGTTTTATATAAAACCTTTTGGGAGAAAATGATGAATCCGACGATCAAAGCAAGAATTGAAAGCATACGGCGGGGAGAAGTGCCCGAAGGATATAAACGGACAAAGGCGGGAATTTTACCTGTTGATTGGGAATTTAATCCTTTGAGTCAACTTGCGCAAAAATCAAAAACAAAGAATCGCGAAAAAAGATATACAAAAATATTGACAAATTCTGCCAATGAAGGCATTATCAGTCAAACTGATTATTTTGATAAACAAATTGCCAACAATGACAATATTGAGGGATATTATATTGTTAAAAACGGAGAGTTTGTTTATAATCCCAGAATATCGGTTGCAGCCCCTTGTGGACCTATCAATTGTTATCATGGGGAAGAAATAGGTGTAATGTCGCCACTGTATACGGTTTTTTCTATCGATATGAAAGAGATTCAACGTGACTATATCGAGCAGTTTTTTTCTTCAACATCATGGCATCGCTATATGAAAAGTGTAGCAAATTATGGCGTGAGAAGCGACAGAATGAATTTGTCGGATGAAGATTTTTTTCTGTTGCCCATTCCGATGCCCGCGAGAGTTGAGCAAGAAAAGATTGCGGAAATTTTGGCGGGGCAGGATAGGGTAATTGCGTTAAAAGAAAAGCTTTTGGCAGAAAAACAAAAGCAGAAAAAATATCTTATGCAACAACTTTTAACCGGCAAAAAACGTCTCCCTGGCTTTTCTGGGGAGTGGGATTTAGTTCCTTTAAAGAATTTGCTAAAAGAACGGAAGACATATTCTGTTAAAGGAAAGGAATATCCACATGTCACATTGTCAAATGAAGGGATTTATCCTAAAACGGAAAGATACGACAGAGAACATTTAGTAAAGTCGGAAAATAAAGAATATAAAATCACTTATTACGGTGATATTTGTTATAATCCAGCGAATCTAAAATTTGGTGCAATTTGTATAAATAATTATGGTGACGCAATTTTTTCACCAATTTATGTAACTTTTGAAGTGTGCAAAAATGCTGATCTTAATTTTTTAGGAGCGTTAATGATGAGTACCGATTTTATAAACGCTGTTCGTAAATACGAAGAAGGTACTGTTTATGAAAGAATGGCTGTTAAGCCAGAAGATATGCTCTTATATAAGGTAAAATTACCCGCTTTAACAGAACAAACTGCGATTGCGGAAATTTTGTCTACGGCGGACAAAGAGATAGAACTTTTGAAAAAGGACAGCGAGCAGGAAAAATTAAAGAAAAAATCGCTGATGCAGTTACTTTTGACGGGCATCGTGCGAACCAAGGAGGGTAAATATGAGTAAAAGACCAATTGTTGCTTTAATGTATGATTTTGATAAAACATTGTGCACGAAAGATATGCAAGAATATGGTTATATAGAGTCCATTGGTATGAAGTCATCGGAATTTTGGAAAGAAGTAGCCGAGTTTACTGATATTAATCAAATGGATAATATTTTGGCTTATATGTATAAAATGGTTGAAAGAGCAAGGATAAGTCAAGTTCCTGTTAAAAGAACTACTTTTGCGGAATTAGGTAAGAAGGTTGAATTTTTCCCTGGCGTTTTAAATTGGTTTACAAGGATTAATGATTTCGGAGAATCAATAGGGGTTCGAGTAGAACATTATATTGTTTCGTCAGGAATAAAGGAAATTATAGAAGGAACTGATATTTTTAAAGAGTTTAAAAAGGTATATGCATGTGAATTCTTATATGATTATAATGATACCATTGTATGGCCTAAGGTTGCGGTAAATTATACGGCAAAAACACAATTCCTTTTTAGAATTAACAAGGGCGTTTTAAATATTGATACTTTAAGTGCAAACAAATTAAATAATTATACCCCTGAAAAAGAGAGAAGAGTTCCTTTCAAAAATATGATATATATTGGAGATGGCTTAACTGATGTTCCGTGTATGAAACTCGTAAAATCAAACGGTGGGGTTGCCATTGCGGTATATGATGAGGGGGCAGGGAAAGCCGCAGCAAAAGAGTTGCTGAAAAACAACAGGGTCAATTTTATAGCTCCTGCAGATTATAGTAAAAATACGGAAATTGAAGAAATAGTCAAGGCGACAATAAGAAAAATTCAAGCGGTAACAGTATTGGAGCAATTTGAAAGTGACTGAGATTTTTTAAGACGATTTTATATTTCTTTATTTGAAAAGGTATCGTTATGCAAGAAAATTTTATTTTGAATGAGAGGAGCGTTTCGCAAAACCCCGCCATCGAGGTTTTGAAAAGGATGGGCTATACATATCTTTCGAGAGAAGAGTGCGCGGCTTTGCGGGACAATCCTTTCGGCGTTCTGTTAAAGCCTATTTTAAAAATCCAACTTGAAAAACTGAACAGTTTTGAATACGGCGGCGAAAAACGTTCTTTTTCGGACGCCAACATTTTGCGCGCCGTGGATGAGCTGGACGAACCTCTCACGGACGGTCTGATCAAGACGAGCGAAAAAATTTACGATGCCCTTATGCTCGGCAAAAGTTACGCCGAACAGACGCAGGACGGTACGATCAAAAGTTTTAATCTCAAATACATCGATTGGGATAATCCCGAAAACAACGTCTTCCACGTTACGGAAGAGTTTTCGGTGGAGAGTTGGGACAGGCTTCACAATGCCCGCCCCGACATCGTCTTGTTTGTCAACGGTATTCCGTTCGGCGTGATCGAGTGCAAGGCTCCGTACATTCCTTTGGAGCAGGCGATCGAGCAGACTGTCCGCAATCAGGGGACGGACTACGTTCCGCAGCTATACAAATTTGCGCAGATCCTGATGGCGGTCAATATGAGCGGTGCGCAGTACGCCACCTGCGGAACAGGCAAAAAGTTCTGGAGCGTATGGAAAGAGGAAAATAAAAATTTTCTGGATGCCGCGCTTGAAAAATGCGTGGTCGGCAGAATGCCCACGGAGCAGGACAGGGCAATTATATCGCTTTTTTCCAAAGAACGGCTGTTGGAACTGACGCAGTTTTTCGTGCTGTACGACGCAAACGTCAAAAAGGTCTGCCGCTATCAGCAATACTTTGCCGTGAAAGAGATCATCAAGACCATTCACCAAAACGACAGCCGCGGCAACAGGCAGAGCGGCGTCATCTGGCATACGCAGGGGAGCGGAAAATCGCTCACGATGGTGATGCTCTCCAAATACATTCTCATGAAACTTGCAGGGCGGCCGCGCATCGTCGTTGTGACGGACAGAAAGGAACTGGACAGGCAGATCGTGCAGACGTTTGCGCATACGCGGCTGAAACCCGCGCGCGCAACCAGCGGAAAACATCTCATCACGCTCATCAATTCGGATGCGGTCGACGTGGTCACGTCCATCATCAACAAGTTCAACACGGTGGAAGTGAGCGGCTTAAAAAATTATTCTCGCGATATTTTCGTGCTTGTCGATGAAAGCCATCGCAGCAATTACGGGGCAATGGCGGCAAAGATGCGCGCCGTGTTTCCCAATGCCTGCTATATCGGCTTTACGGGAACGCCTTTGATGAAGAGCGAAAAGAACACGATGGCAAAATTCGGCAAGCTCATTCACAAATACACCATTGCCGACGGCGTTGCCGATCATGCCATTGTGCCGCTCATCTACGAGGGGCGCTTTGTCGAACAGAGCGTGGACGAAGAGAACATCGATCTTTGGTT
>CALVTM010000018.1 GCA_944362615.1 uncultured Clostridia bacterium | reverse complement strand
CGCTCGATGGTCTCTTCCATGTGCTTTTCACGCTGGCGTATTGTCTGGCGTTTGCCTTCCCAATAGCGTTTGTCGCGCACAATGTCCTGCAGGTACTTATCGGCGTTGATGTATTCGCTGCCCACAATTTCCGAGGCATCGGCGATGACATCTTCCGGCAGACCTATCTTGCGGGCAATCTCCACAGCGAACGAACTGCCCGGATTGCCTATCTGTAGTTGGAACAGTGCCTGCATCAGATGGCGGTCGTAGAGCATGGCGCCATTCACTACACCTTCGTGGTCTTCGGCAAAATGCTTCAGGTTCTGGTAGTGTGTGGTGATGATACCGAACGTCTGTTTCTGGTTGAAACGCTTCAATACGGCTTCGGCAATGGCACCTCCTATCTGGGGTTCTGTTCCGCCCCCGAATTCATCAATCAGGATGAGGCTCCGTTCGTTGCAGCTTTTCATCATGATTTTCATGTTCGTAAGGTGGGAGGAGTAGGTGCTCAAATCATCTTCGATGGACTGCTCGTCACCGATGTCGATGAATATGCTGCTGAATATTCCGGCATGGCTGCGTTCGTGCATCGGGATGAGTAGTCCGGATTGCAGCATGTATTGTAATAAGCCTACTGTCTTTAAGCAGACGGACTTGCCGCCTGCGTTCGGACCGGAGATGATGAGGATACGTTGCTTCTCATTCAGTTCGATGTCAAGCGGTACGACTTTTTTGCCATGTTTGGCGAGAGAAAGTTGCAAGAGTGGGTGTACCGCCATTGTCCAGTCCAGCAGTTGTTTGTTTTCGAGAGCCGGTTTCAGTCCGGATATTTGCTCGGCAAACAATGCTTTGGCACGTATGAAGTCTATTTCGGCAAGGAACTCGTATGATAGCAGTACGTCGGAGATGGAGGGGCGCAGCTGGTTGGAGAAGTCCGTCAGGATGCGGATAATTTCTCTGCGTTCGTCACCTTCAAGTTCTCGTATGCGATTGTTGGCTTCCACTACTTCGGCAGGCTCGATGAATACGGTTTTACCACTGGCCGACTCGTCGTGTACAATACCGCGTATTTTCCGTTTCAGTGCTGGTGCAACGGGAATGACCAGACGGCCGTCACGCATGGTGGGCGTTACATCTTTGTCCACAACGCCCTCGGACTGGGCATTTCGTAGAATACTGTTCAGTGAGCGGGAGATACTTCCCATAGTACTTGCCAGTTCCCGGCGGATGCGTGCCAACTCTGTAGAGGCATTGTCCTTGATTTTTCCGTAAGGAGAGAGGATGCCGTTTATTTTTGCTATGAGCTGTGGGAAAACGGTGATGTCTCCTGCCAATCTTTTCAGACAAGGGTAGGGGGAAGCGCCCTCTTCCTCATCATCGTCGCTTTTCTGTAGGAAACGTACAATATCACGTATGGTTTCCAGTGAACGGCGTAGGTCAAAGAGCTCTTGTTCATCCAGATACATGCCTTCCACGCGTATGCGTTTCAGTGACGGGCGTACATCAAAAAAGTATTGTGCCGGGAAGTTGTCTTCTTCTTGGAGTATGCGTACAAATTCAGTGACTTGGTCCAAACGCTCCTCTACCTCTCCAAAGTGGTCGGAGAATGCCATGTCCATCACCCGTTCTTCGCCAAGTGTACTGAGGCATTTTTCTTTCAGCAATTGGCGTATTTGGTCGAAACCTATTTTCTGTTCAAAGTTCTGCGGATATATCATGGTGCAAAAGTACTATTAATTCATGAAAAAAGAGAAAGGAAGTTTGCAGAATTAAAAATGATTTGTACCTTTGCACCGCTTTAAAGAGGAAAGCACTTCCCGAAAAGGAAGTTTTAGGAGAGGTGGCAGAGTGGTCGATTGCGGCGGTCTTGAAAACCGTTGTGCTGCGAGGCACCCGGGGTTCGAATCCCTGTCTCTCCGCAATAAACGCTGAAAATCAGTAAATTGCAAAACAAACACCCAATTTTACACCCAAAAATGTAAAGTTGGGTGTTTTTGTATTATTTAAGATGAATCAAGCATCCCTTATTCACACCAGTTTACTACTGTAACACTTTTCCAAATACAAGAGAGGCAAATCCTTAGAAATATCAAGGTTGTGAGTTATAAGTTAAAAATAGTGGTAATTGAATTGAAGTCTGAATATTATCGCTATTTTTGTAATTGTTTTAATAGCTTATTAACTTGCGTATGATAAATGATGAAAAAGTATATTTTTCTATTCAGTATGTTCTTGTCAATGGTTTTGGCAAGCTGTACGGTTTCTAAATCGGTGATTTCACAAGATACCGATTTGACAAAATACAAATATGTTACAGTCATTGATAATGACACGTACAGGATGCCGCCCGAACTCGTGCAGTATCAAATTCAATTGTACGATGCAGTGGGACAATCGGGCCTGACTATGGTGAGCCAGTATCGTATGGGTGATTTGACGCAGGAGGAACAATCTGCTTTATTGATAGCCAAATTCGGGGTCTCTGCCCGGCAAGAAGAAACTGTGGTCACAGTCAATTTTATAGATTTCAATACAGACCGCCCTTTAGTTTCCTGTCAAGGTGCTTATACTACGCTTGGATTCAGCGCAAATGCTGATATTAAGGGAGCTCTCAGACGTGTGGGTGAACAGATTTCAAAGACTTTTAATAGATAAACGATGATGACTAAATGTATTAAAACGGTTTTATTGGCACTGACAAGCATCGTCTTTTTGGTGAGTTGCGATGAAGACGAACTTACAGACAGAGTGGAAACAATAAAAATGTATGTGTCTGCCGAAACAGGTACGTATATGCCATGGGGAAGTGAAGTTCCTGTAGAGTGTATGCTTGTGAAAGAAGATGGTGATTTGGAATATTCCCATCTTGCCTTTGGCGGCATTCAGGGATTTGATTATGTACGCGGACATGAATATGAGTTGGAAGTACGTAAAACGACATTTGCCAATCCACCGGCTGACGGCTCGAATATAGCTTATGAGCTTCTTAAAATCATAAATGACATTCCTCCTGTCACTCCCAAACCGGAAGAACTGCCTGAAGAGGCTAAGTTTAAGTTGAAGATGGTGCAACTTGTTCCATTTATGGATTTGGACACCCCGTTGGCTGCTCCTTTTGATTTTCTGACATTTAGAATACTCAATCATAGAGACGAATACTCATTCCCCGTCACACCAGACTTCTTGAAATACTATGACCTGATTGAAATGTCTTCTCCGCTTTTACCTGATACTTATTGCGTTTACAGATATAGTACAGATGGGAACAGGACGGAGGAAAGTTTTACTTCCCAGTGGGGTTCTTATTTTTACGAGAAAACAGATTTCCCGATTTGTCTTAAAGGCTATAAAGATGGAAAGCTGATATACGAGTGTTCAACGACTCAGGTCATGCGTGAACGTGACTTCCTTGGGGTGGACTGGAAGAATGGAAGTTTTGCACTTGCCAACCCTAAGACTAATGGTATATATAATGTCCTTGATACCCGTTATGAGTTTCTATTGACAGATACTCAAAAAGCCAATGAGACTTGTTTCATAAAAATACAAGTATCTAATTCTTCGCATCTTGCTGATGCAGAATACCTCAAAGCGCAAGAAGAGGGATTGAAATGGCTGTTGGGAAAGCATTTAGGCGAAAAGTCTTCACTAACCGCGTCTGATTTCAAGACACTTCCCGAAGGTGCAGATGTGGTGGAAACTTATGAAAATAAGACTACGCGTGTGGCAATTGTTCACCAAAATGCGGATGACTTGCATGAAGAACGCTACTATGCCATAGCCGAATCCAAGTAAACTATTTGTTGACTTCATAAAATTAGTAAAAAGTACCATTCCCGTTGTCGGAAATGGTACTTTCGCACTCTAAAACAAAAGTATTTTACATTCTAAATCCTTTACTTTTTCTTGGTTCTTCTGCAGTGTTGCGTAAACCTTGCCGTAATTTCTCCACTTGTTCCTTGAACCATTCGCTTATTGGTTGTCTATTTATAGTCAGTACCAGTTTGCTATCATCGGTTGGATGTTTCTCTACCTTGAAGATGTCGTTTTTGATTTCAAATCTTCGTCTATGCTCTTCGGAATAGATTTTTCCATTACATCTGATGGCTTCTTTCTTTGTCAAAAGACAATCAATCATATCTTTAGTAAACCCAATGACAGCACATAGTTGTTCCATTCTCAACATTTCTCTAAGCATCGGAAACCACTTGAATGCCTTTTCAAGTAGGGTGTTCAATCGTGATATTTCCCTGTCTTTGGCTTCAAGTTCTTGGTTATGTATTCCTTGAAGATTGCGTATCTGTTTGTCATGTCGTTCTTGCATTTCCTGCATTTGGATTTTGAGGGTGTCAATACCTTTGTTTCGTTCGGCAATCTCTTGGTGCAAATTTTCGTTAGTTCGCTCCAGTTCTTTCAGCTTTCCACTTCCGAAAAGAGAACCAACTCCGCTTGCTATGGCGGTGGCAGCATCGGTGGCTACGCTTTTTAGTTTGTCCGTGCGTATTTCTGATTTTACCTGTCTGAGTTCCTGTTCGGCAAGACTTACCTGTTGTTCCTTGTGTCGTTTGGTTTCATCTATACGTTGCAGTTCGGCTTTCTGTTTCTCAATGATGAAATCGTTCCTTTCCAAATGTTCCTTGCCTGTCTCGGCTTTGGATTGCCCACGTTGCATGGAGAGGATGTCAGAAGCCAAAGTCTGCATTTCCATCATATTGTCATCGTTGAGCTTTTGGCTCTTGCCCGTGTCGTGGTTCATCCAGTCGAATACGATATGCGCATGGTAATTCGGCTTGAACCATCTTTCACCGACTTGGAAACTCTCTTTGTCCTCTGCATCAGGCTTTCCGTTCAGCCAATGCCCCTCGTCCTTGTGCAGGAAGATTTGAAGCGGAGTGATGCCCCAGCGTCTTTGACATTCCTCGCCAAATTTCTTCACGTCTGCCAGTGTGGTGTCCGGTTTGATAAGCAGCACACCCTCACGGATGGGTGAACACCCTGCCACTTTTATGATTTTTCCGTTCTTCCCTTTGCGCTCACGTTCTTTCTCCTGCATGGCACGACCAGTCTTTTCCTTTACCATTTGTTTGATGTGGTCGTAGTGCGTTTGCAGGTCGGGGCTGCCGAAGTCCGGGTTTATCCATCGTTCGTTGTCGGTGGATAGTTCGGGTACAATGTAGATTCTGGACTCTCCGATATTACGCATGTATTCGGCAGTCCTTCGGTTATGAGCCTCGCTTGATTTAGCGTTGCAAGGCTTGATATGTATGCTTGATTTTGTTGCCATGACTATTCTGATTTATTGTTTACGATAGATTGTTTTGCTCACTTTCACAGAGGGGTTCTTAGGGGTGCCACCCATAAGCGGAGTTTCCAAAGAGAGGGTCACTCTTTGGTCGGGTTGTATAGGGCTGACAGCCCTTGCCGGGTTCTTAGGGCAGAACCATAAGCCCCTCGGGAGAGCCCACAACTACGAAAGCGAAGCGTGTAGTTATAGTGGGCTATAACCAAAAGCCGTTTTTCTTTTTTGGTGGTTGGCTGCGCGTCCCTTTTGCTGATTGAACTTGCCTGTTTCTTTCAGCCTGTTTCTGTAAGTATTCGTTCAAGTCCTTGCATCCGCTGTATGTCTGCGAAGCGTCACGGATGTATAAGTCCCTGCCGTATTCCATACGGATTTGTTGGAGTGCTTCCATCCCTGCACGGTCATTGTCAAAGAAACAATGGATGCGCTCGTAGCTCCCCAAAGGATAGAGGGCTTTGGAAACATTGGCTACGGAATTCAGCACCATATAATCTTGCCTATCCAGTTCGGGATATTTCGGGCAATTCTCCAATCTCAAAGTGAGAAATGAAAGGTAGTCCATAAATCCCTCAAACACATAACACGTTTCCCTTGCTGTTCCTGATTGTCTGATGTGGGATATTTCCTTTGGGGAAATGCAGCCTTTGAAATATCTGTTGCGGATTTCATACCCACCCGACATGTTGGGAAAGGCGATGGCGAAATACCGTTTGCCTTTATGGGTGAAGTGCGCTTCCTTACATTCTCTTTTTGCCAGTGCAATGTTTATTCCCCTTTCCTGCAAATAGGTGAATAGGGCAGGAGAAGAAAGTGGTACAATCTCCAACTGCTGAAAACTCGGCTCGGAAGATGATTGCTTGCCAAAAGAAAAAGATACGGGACGAATGCCGGGTGCCAGCTCTCCGATTCTTTGCAGGAGGTATGGCACATGGTCTGAACTGTAAAGTTCCTGCGCAAGTGCGATGATGTTCCCACCCTTGCCGAGTGCAAAATCATACCATTGGTTACGTTCTGTATTCACCTTGAACGAGGCTTCCGTTTCTTCCCTTAGCGGTGACTTATACCACAGGTTTATTCCCTGCTGTTTAACCGGAGAAAAGCCCAAACTGTACAGATAATCTGCTATCTTGATTTGTTTCGCTGTCTGTATATCCATAAAACGATTGGTTTAATGATAATTGAATTGGTTTATTTCTCTTTTCGCCCGTACATCTTTATGAAGTACGGTCTATAATCACTTCACTTTATTTTCGTATATATAGAGTACGGTAATAAAGTGAAGCGGTTTTGTCACATTCCGCAACCACTTCGCTTTATCCCTAATATATAGACCCTCGGAATAAAGTGAAGCGATTACATGGTGTGGGCTAATAGTGGAAGTCGGGCATGAACGTGTACTTTCTGCCGTTCTCCTGTACTATCATCCGTTTGTTCCTAAGCATGGTGATGAGCGATACCGCCTTTTTATGGTTTAGCTTTACACCCACCGACACATAGGTCTTGATTAAGGTGTCTTCCAGTTCCTTGTAGCCGTATTCTTCTTTCAGTCCGAAAACGGCTTCCAGTGCGATTCGGTGTTGCTGTTCGGTGATATGCCTGTAAGGGTCGAACTTTTCTTCTTCGGGTCTTCCCGGTTTCTTGGCTTCCGGCTTGTAACCCTCCATCAGTTCAGGCAGGGCATTGTCATTGATACGGAATGAAAAAGGCTCGAAGTCCATTGCCCGTATGTGCATGGCTGAAACATTGCTTATATCCCCGTTGCCCTTGTCCTTTTCCACAAGGAGGACGGTTTCCGCCTTGTTGTTCAGTTCCGTGCCGATATGTCCCCTCGCGTTCTCATCGCCCTTGTTCTGGTGGAGTATCGTGTGGATATGTATCTGCCTGTCGTCCGTCCACTGCATCAGCTTGGATATGATGCGTGTCGATTCACCGGGACTGTTGATGTCATATACCATGTCACGGATGCCGTCTATGATTACAAGGGCTATGTCAGGCGTATTGTAGATAGCCTGTTCGACAATCCTGATACGCTGTTCGGGTGTGTATTTCCTCAAAGCGAGAAATTCAAGATTCTCATTGTCCCTGTCATCGGGAAGTCCTGCCATCCGCAAAATACGTTTCATGACTTTCAGGCAATGGTATGGGCTTTGCTCCGTGTCCACATAAAGGATTTTCCGTTTGTCTTCCGGAAGTTCCGCCACATATCGCAATGTCGTGCCGTTCTTCAATGCGGCAGCTACGATAGCCGACACATTGAAGGTCTTTTTACTCTTGGCTTTGCCGATGGATGCGCTGAAATTTCCCAATGTCCCTATGACGGAACCATGCACTTTAAGAATCTCAGGTGCTTTCTCGTAACTTTTCGACAGGCTCAAACGTGAGGCTTGCCAAAGGATTACGGCTTCTTCTGCCGATATATCCTTAATCTCTTTCATATAATCCATAAGTCTCCCTCCCGTTATTTTCGTCCTCCGGTTTTCTTTCCAGCCAGTTCAAGGGCAAGTTCCGCATCCACGATAATCTTGCGCCCTATTTGCGTAATGGCTTTGTCTATCTTTCCGCTTTTCTTTATACGGTTGGCGGTGGGCAGACTGCACCCGAACAATTTGGCAATGCCAAGTATTCCGTACACATATTTTCTTTCTGTGTCCGTGACGGGCTGCGGCTGCGCTTCCGTTTGGTTGGAAGCGTGCTTGCTTAGAAATATGAACTCTTCGCCTGTCATCTGCCAGACGGGTTTTAATAATAACTCTTGAAGATTTGTCATCGTCCAATCTATTTAGTCGTTAAACAATCAGCCCTGCGCACTGGCTGTTATTTCTGTTCTCGAACGATGCAAAATTAGGTATGGTTGTGAGTGGTAAGGATGTGGATGATATAATTTGGTGTTGTTGTATATCACTGAATATCAGATAATAAAAATACCACTCAAAAATTAATTTGAGTGGTAAAAGTGGTAATTTCGTAGAATGTCAGGTTATATCACGAATTATCAGAATATGCTTTCCATTTCTTTGGCGAATCTTTGGTTGCTGTCACTCGGAAAATCGGAAACAGGTTCTTTGTATTTCGACCTGTAATAGCTCTCGTCAATATCCAACAATTTTAATATTTGGCTTCTCCATTCATCCCTGTATTGCTTGGATAGTTTCTCGCTCATCAGGAACATCAGGTAACACACCCGTATCTTTTCCCTTGCCTTGATTTTTAGTTTGTTTTTGCAGGGGTACAGGTTTATATTGGCATAGAAGTCCGCTATGGTAATGGCTTCGAACTGTTCCCCGACACAAGTTTCATGAATGGGTGAAAGCGACTTCATGTCAAAATATTCATGTTGTCCCTCCGGTGTATTCTGTACTTCTTCTTGCTCGTTTTGCTTGACTGGTTCATCCTGCTGTTTTTCTTCCCCATCATCAGGAAGGTACTTTTTCAGAACTTCCATAAAAAGAAGGCTTAGGCGGTAAACATTACCGGAAAGGTTCTCTATATATTGAAAAGCCTCTTTCCTGTCTTGCTTTTGCAGTTCATATAGTTTATCCAGTTCCTTCTTTTCCTTGTCGTATTCAGCCTTGCAGCGTTCATATTCCTTTTCTGCCTGTATTTCTTCTTCGTCTGTATGCTCCCGAAAACCAATGAAATCATATCTGTGGTATGCGTCATTCAAAGGCTCGTGCAACTTGGTGGTAATCTCCAACTGGTCCTTGATTGCAGAATTATGCCTGTCTGCGTAGTGAAAACACACACGCTTTATGACGTCATCATTCAGCGGTTTTGTTTCATAAGCCCGTATATTCTTTTCTATTTCGATTTTCAGACTATTGAGAATCAATGTGTATTGTTCTTTTTGCTTGTCAAGTACCAACTCAAGGATGGCGGCTTCAAAAGCCTTTGTATCATTATGCTGCCGATAAAAGTCGGTAATGAATTTCTGCTTGTCAAAAGAAAAAGCATAATTGATTACCCAATCATTATATATTCTGTTGAGTTCTCCATATTGGGGAATCAGTTTGTTTATTTCTCCTGCCATAGACTTCAATTTTGGGGATTATTGTCCTTGTCAAGGAAAGATGCCAGTTCTTCTTCCACCTCTTCCACACTTGGCAAAGCTGATTTCAAGTTTTCGGGTATAGCCTTGCTCAACTGGTAATCACTGATACCTATTGGCTGGTCGTAGCCTGTCAAAGCGTATTGTGCCACAATCTCGTCTTTTCCCTTACACAGCAATAGCCCGATAGTCTTGTTGTCATTTTCTCCCCTCAGTTTGTCATCCACCACATTGATGTAGAAATTCAGTTGTCCTGCATACTCCGGTTTGAACGGGGTAGCTTTCAGTTCTACAACAATGTATGCGTGTAGCGGAATGGAATATAGAATCAGGTCGGCAAAGAAATCACTGTTACCAATTTGAAAATGCTTCTGCCGTGCAACGAAAGCAAAACCATTGCCCATTTCCAACAAGTAACGGGTGACGTGCTTTACCAGTTGCTCTTCAATGTCCCTTTCGTCTGCCTTTTCTTTCGCTCCAGCCAAATCGAAGATATATGGGTCTTTCAACAGGTAATTGGCAAGGTCGCTTTGTGGTGCCGGAAGTGTGGCTGTGAAATTGTTTACCTTGTTGCTGCTGATTTGTCTGTTATATAGATTGGTTTCAATTTGCATTTTAAGGACATTGCTGCTCCAGCCCATTTCTACAGACTGCTTCATGTACCAATACCCTATGCCTAACGGTAACGAACCGTCAAGTATGACCATTTGGCTTGCCCAGTTTATTTTGGCAACAGGGGATTTCAGGAAAACTTTTTCTATTTCCCTAATTTCCATCCTGTAAATGGCAGAAACTGTTTTCTCCACATCCTGAATTTGCGCAGGAACTTCCTGCGTAATTTCTAAAGATTGACAATCAGCGGATTGTATTTGCGCAGTAAGTTCCTGCGTAAATTGTCCGTTGTTCAGTTTCAATACTTCATCTGTAACATTCTGTATGCTTGGAACAGACAGCCTTGTATCTGTATCAATGAAACTTCGTAGCACGTTCAACGGATATGACCGTGCAAATTGGCACATATAAGTAAGGTTACGCTCCGAATAACCTTTCTTTTCGGGGTAATTGAACCGGATAGCCTTTGCCAGTTGCTTGATGATTTTGCTTCCCCAACCTTTCAAGTTCTGATGATACAGGATATAGTTGCCCATTTTCCAGTAATGGAACAGCATTTGCGCATTGGCAGCGGTAATCAGCCGGACTTGCGCTTGTTCTATTTCCGAACCAACGGCATGAACAAATGCGTCAAAGTCCGTTTTTCCTATATGATGTTCTCTGTTATTTTCCATTCTAATGTTTATTGTTGTCGCAAATATAATTCAAATAGCGGATAATCTATGAAACTGATTGATACTTTTATAGTTGGTTAAACTTGTTCATGGCGTTTGCCTTAATATCATCCGCAATATCAATGTAGGGTTTCATAGCTTTATAGTCGCTATGCCCCGTCCATTTCATTACCACCTGTGCCGGAATTCCGAGAGCCAGCGCATTACAGATGAATGTTCTTCTTCCTGCGTGGGTGCTTAGTAATGCGTATTTTGGGGTGACTTCATCTATACGCTCATTCCCTTTATAATATGTTTCCCGTACAGGTTCGTTGATTTCAGCCAGTTCCCCCAGTTCTTTCAGATAATCATTCATCTTCTGATTGCTGATAACGGGCAGTGCCATGTGGTCTTCAAAATGGACTTCCTTGTATTTTTCAAGTATGGCTTTGCTATGGTCGTTCAGTTCAATAATCAGACTGTCTGCCGTTTTGACTGTTGTAACTTCGATATGGTCGGGTTTCACATCACTTCTTTTCAGGTTACGAACATCTGAATATCGCAGGCTTGTGAAGCAACAGAACAGAAAAACGTCCCTGACACGCTCCAGATATTGTTTGTCTTTTGGTATCTGATAATCTTTCAGCCTGTTCAATTCGTCCCAAGTCAGGAATATCACTTTTTTAGAGGTGGTTTTCAATTTGGGTTTGAAAGTGTCGTATGCCATGTTTTGATGATGCCCTTTCTTGAAGCTCCAACGCAGGAACCATTTGAGGAATCCCATCTGCTTACCGATGGTGCTGTTCCTCATATCCTTTTTGTCACGCAGGAAATTCACATATTCGTTCAATCCGAACTCGTTGAAATATTCAAAGGTTGCATCTTCTTTGAACTCATTGAGGTGATTTCTTACCGCTGCAAATTTCTCATAGGTAGATGCCGTCCAATTATTTTGATTGCCACACTCGGTTACAAACTCATCGAATACCTCCCAAAAACTTATCTGTGTTTCTTCCTGCTGCTCTTCGTTGGCATCTTTCATCCGCAGGTTGAACGCATCTTTTAGCTGTTGGGTGGTCGGCATGGTTTCCTGTACCTCAAACTCCTTGAACACGTTTTGAATCTCGGCATAGTATTTCAGCAAGTCCGCATTGATTTCGGATGCGCTTTGTTTTAGTTTGTTGGTGCATCCGTTCTTTACCCGTTGTTTGTCGGCATCCCATTTGGCTACGTCAATCCGGTAGCCTGTTGTAAACTCGATGCGTTGGCTTGCATATATGACACGCATACGGATAGGCACGTTCTCCACGATTGGCACTCCGTTCTTCTTTCGGCTTTCCAATGCAAAAATGATGTTTCGTTTGATATTCATAATTGGGTGCGTTTGAAAATTACACCCAAATTTACACCCAATATTTGAGATAACAAAACATATTCAGAAAGATTTAGATTTACTCCATACATTTGATTATATATGATTATCAATGATTTGCAATTTTATGATATTTTCTGAAAGCATAGGTTCTAGAGCCTGTCTCTCCGCTGAACGTTACGGACAAAACCGGACAACGAACAGACAAGTCCCACAAATTCAATGATTTGTGGGACTTTTTTTATCCCCTTTTGTCTGCCTTAAAGTACATTTTTTCGCCCCTAAAAGACAAGGTTTCTAACCTAACTCGTACCCCCGACAAACAAAATCAAAAAGGGGGTACAGATAGTCGGAAATTGGCGAACTTCTGTCGGTGTTTGGCGAGCCTGCATAAAACTCATTTTTAAGCATTTACAGTATTTTTGTAACTAAAAAGTGAGTATATGAAATCGACATTCAACATTTGCTTTTACGCAAAGAAAGACAAGCAGAAAGCGGGCGGTGCGTACCCCCTTTTCGCCCGTATCACAGTGGACGGTGTGGCAAGCCGTTTTAATACTAAATTGGACGTGTTGCCTGAAATGTGGGACGGTAAGGCTGGCAAGGCTATCGGACGCACAGCGGAAGCCGGACGTATCAACCGTATGTTAAGCGATATAAACGCATCGCTGAACACCATCTACCACGAAATGCAGCGGCGTGATAATTACGTTACTGCCGAGAAAGTTAAAAACGAGTTTTTGGGACACAGCGAGAACCACGAAACCATCCTTACCTTGTTCCAAAAGCACAATGAGGACGTGAAACAGCTTGTTGGCATATCCAAGACGATAGCGACCTACCGCAAGTATGAGGTTACACGTCGTCACCTTGCGGAGTTTATACAGAGTAAATATAACCTTTCTGATATTTCCATCCGGGAAATAACCCCGATGTTCATTACCGATTTCGAGTTATATTTGCGTACAGCCTGCAAGTGCGGTTACAACACCACCGCCAAGTTCATGCAGTTTTTCAAGCGCATCATCATCATAGCCCGAAACAATGGCATACTGGACAAAGACCCGTTCGCCAGCTATAAAATCCGGCTGGAAAAAGTGGACAGGGGCTATTTGACGGAAGACGAGATAAAAATCATCCTCAAAAAGAAAATGGCTTCCGAGCGTTTGGAACACGTCAGGGACTTGTTCATCTTTTCCTGTTTCTGCGGTCTGGCTTACAGTGATGTCGCCAACCTGCGGCAAGAGAATATCCGAAAGTCATTTGACGGTAATCTGTGGATAATGACGAAGCGGCAAAAGACCAACACGGACGTGAATGTTCCCCTGTTGGATATTCCCAAAATGATATTGAAGAAATACAAAGGCAAGCTGCCGGGCGGAAAGATATTACCTATAATCAGCAACCAAAAGCTGAATGCCTACCTGAAAGAGATTGCCGATGTGTGCGGGATTAAAAAGAACCTCACATTCCATCTTGCCCGGCACACGTTCGCCACGACCACCACGCTGGCAAAGGGTGTGCCCATTGAAACCGTCAGCAAGATGCTGGGACATACTAACATTGAAACAACACAAATTTACGCCCGCATCACTAACAACAAGATTAGCAGCGATATGCAGGGGCTTGACAAGAAATTTGTCGGTATCGAAAAGATTTATAAGGAAGTCGCCATGTGATTTTGATTATAGGGAACAGGTCGTAAACTGCGACCTGTTCTTGCTGCATTATTCCAACATTACTTAATCCTTGAAATATACAATTATGGGCTTGCAGATACTTTCCCGGTTATTTCATGTTTGAGTTGGGCAAAGACGAGTGATGATCGGGAGCTATCACAATTTGTGATAACTCCTGACAACATTCGTCATACGCCTATTTCGCCAATGGCTATCATCCATCATGCGGGCAGTCTGTGGACTACCCGTATTTTTTATATCCTTTTCCAAAGCCACATTCCCCGAAACGCCAGCGGTGCATGGCATCGCAGACTGTCTTTCGTGAAAAGAGCCTTTGGAAACCCGCACAAGAGTATCGGAAGGTGAACTCCCGACACACTTGTTTTTTCCGCCCGCATAGGCAATTCCCTAATGGACTGAATGGGGAACAAGAACTTTTCCCCTGTTTCCCAACCTGTAAATCTTCCTCATTAAGCAGTCCTCCAGCCGGAAGGTCGTTTTTATCATTTCAATAGGCAAAGGTAGTTACGTGTTCTTCACGGGTTTGCAAGGTCAAGCCTTTTCAGGTTTGGCGAAAAAATCTTCCCTGCGACATTCGTTGCGAGGTATTTTTTCCACAAAACCCTGCAAACTCTAAACACTGCCCTTTTAAGCCTATGTGAAACGAAAACGACCGACCCGACCGGAAGACGCATAAAAAAAAAGTCGGATTTACGGGAAACAGGAAAAAAGTTCAGTGAAACTTCAACTCCCTCACCTCTCAAATCCGCATAAAATTAAAAACTTAAAAATTACAGGATATGGAAGCGGCAACATTATCGGAAGCAAGAGTTTATGTAGGCACTTATGGCAAGTACAACAACGGTTCATTGTTCGGGGCATGGCTTGACCTGTCGGACTATTCGGACAAGGAAGATTTTTACGAAGCCTGCCGGGAGCTTCACAAGGACGAGGAAGATGCGGAGTATATGTTTCAGGACTGGGAGAACGTACCGGAAAACCTAATCGGCGAAAGCTGGATTTCCGAGAACTTCTTCACCTTGCGGGATGCGGTGGAAAAGTTGGGCGACACCGAACAGGAAGCCTTTTTCGTGTGGTGCAACTACAAAAGCCATGATTTGAGCGAGGAAGATGCGGACGACCTTGTACGGGACTTTCAGGACGAATATCAGGGACAATATGACGATGAAGAAGATTTCGCCTACCAAATCGTGGAAGAATGTTACGACCTGCCGGAGTTCGCAAAAACCTATTTCGACTACAAACAGTTTGCCCGTGATTTGTTCATGTGCGACTACTGGTTTGATGACGGGTTTGTATTCCGGGCGGCTTAAACGACCATTCGGGCGGGGTTAAAAGCCCTGCCCGAATAAACAGAGAAACGATGAAACGGAAAAGCATTTATAAAATCATCCTGCGGGTGTTATTGTTCTGCCTTGTGTGGCGGCTCGCCTGCACAGCCGGAGCAATCACGGCGGTAACGGCATATCTTGTATTTCGTGCCGCCTGTTTCCTACTCCGGGTCTGCCTGTCGGCGTTTTATGCGTTGTGCGTGGCTCTGCTTTTCCTGCTGTTGCTTTCCCTATTGAGTATATAACGAATAAAAACAGAATATCATGCAATCATTGAACAGAAACGGGGTGAGCATCACCCAAGCACCGGGAGAGGAAAAGTTTGTAAAATACCGTCCGGTCGCATTCAAGGGACGGATATTTTACCAGTACGACTACCGCCACACGGACGGGGAACTGTTTTCCACAGTGGCTAAAACGCTGGCAGAGTGCCGCCACAGGCGGGATAAATGGATAGAAAAGAAAGAACAGGGTAATAACAGATAAATTTTAAGGGTATGAAAACGACAGAAGTAAACAAGAACCTAATCGGCAGACGTTGCGAGTGTATTTTTACGGGCATGATGGTAACGGGCGTTATTGAGGACATCGAGGAAAACAAGTATTCTGTAAACGTGAAAGTGCATTTCGATAAGCCGCAGCAGTGGGGCGATGATTTGTACACGGAAGATTGGGCATGGGGACGCAAGACGGACGAGTTCGGCACGCTGCACCATTTGCGACTGTTGGCAGACGAACCGGACTTTCAGACGATGACAGTAGTTTTCGGTGAGCCTATCAGCCAGATAGACCGCAGCGTTTTTGAAGATGTTTCCACTTGGGGTGTTTCTTCTTTGCAAGGTTGGATAAACAGCTATGAAAGTGTCAGGTTTGTAGCCATAAACGACCATACGGCGGTCATAACGGGAGAATACAACTTTGAACAGGTAAAGGTGTGGTTAGAGAAAAATGTACCCATACAGAGCCTTAAAATCAGTTGATAGAGAACGGCGGCATTTTTGCCGCCGCTACTTTCTTTCAGTGAGCCGTTGGTGGATAAGAAAGATAACAAAGCCCTCCCTTTTTAAGAGTGTATTCTTTTCTCTAACTCAATTATAATTTTATTAGCGACTAATAATTTTTCTTCCAACTCTGATGTGGAAAAAGTTTTACCATTGTGCACAATGTTATTTCTTGTGATTAACAACTCTTTCAAATCAAAAATATTGATAACATTAGCCAATTGTTGAGAAAGAAATTCCACTATAAAATTTATAGACTTTGCTCTGTCGCTAGGAATCCCATCTTTTAACATCAGCGTTGTACTTAATTCTTCGATAGTACGCCACTTCCTAACAATCTCAAATTCCAAACTATTATTGTCTGCTATATCAGGTCTGATAATTATTTCTCGACTCTTTGTATTTGTTATTTGAGCATAGATAAACCCTATTATAGCCATCATTGTTCCTAATGCCGCAATTACAAGACCAATGTCTTTGGTAATATCATACGTGTTGTTCTGATAAATATAGAACATAATACCAAAAACCGCATATACCATTCCCATCATAGAAATCATCAAATATATCCTTCGTTTACGATATTCTTTTGTAATTTCAGAATGTTTATTTGATAATATTTCTTGTTTTGCTTTTAATATATCGTGTAAAGATATTTCATCTTCGGTCTTATGAGAACAAGCATTCTGTTTTGCTTTTTCTAATATCATTTCTGTTATTTCTTGCACAGACTGATTAAGAGCCGATTTTGCAGCGTCTGTAAGTTTATTCTGTATATTATCCATTATTATCTTGATTAAAAGTCACATATATAGTTGTCCCAATAGCAATAAATGTCATTATAATGAACCATATTACATGGCTAACATCTTTAAACTTATCTGTATCAAGTAAACTACCCATAATTAGAGATGATATAAAGGATGCTATTTGGACAACTTTAGTCCACCATGTTTTTTTCTTTACGACCATCATTCGTGGCTGATTGGCAGCTTCTATTACATTTGATTGTGTAACTTCTGAATTGGTATCATAAATACGTCGACTAGCTTCTATACGACTAGCCTCGTCCACAATATCACTTGCAATTCGCTGGGATTGATGTACAAGTTCATTTTTAGCTCCTAAGCTAAAGTTGACAATTTTATCGTCTGATATATCAAATTCTATTTTCATTCATGAATTATCTAATAAATACGTTTCTAATATTTTATCCAACGTTGCAAAGTTATAAAAAAGAGTCCTAAGTATAAAACACTTAGGACTCTTTTGATGCTATTCTTCTTCGTTACTGTCATTGTTGAACGAGAACGAAACCTGCTGCATCTGCCCGAAGTTGTCGATGATATAGATGTCAATCGTCTGCTGGTCGGTCGATGCCGATGTGTAGTAGAGCCGGAACGTTTCTTTCTCCAGCGGGTACAGGTCATTGGGCAGGAACACCGTACCGTTATCCATTTCCAGCTTTCCTTTGCCGTCAGGCTGGAAATAGCGTATCTGATAGGTCGTAGGCTGGTAGTCGCCGCCACGCACCAGTTGGCAGCGTATTTCGGCAGTTTCGCCCACTTTCAGTTTCTTGGGTACGGGCAGCGTTTCCACCGTGAACGGGTAAGCCTGCTGAATGTCCAAGCTGTCATTACAGGCGGTTACAAGCACGAGGGCGGCCGCGATGTAGCAGCCCACGATGATTTTATACATTATATTCTTCATATACATTATTATATAACGGTCAGTTAATAATGAATTTCAGTCCCATGCCTACCTGCGTGTGGAACTTGCCGATGTCCGAGCCGAACAGCATCCGTTCCCTCGCATTGACGAGCAGCACCACCCAGTCGGTCAGGTAGGTTTCCAGTTCCAGCGTGAGCGCACCGCCGTAGATAAAACAGTCCTTGTCCAGCAGCGTAGCCCCGTCCGGCAGCAGCTTGTCGCCCCGGTTGCTGGTTTCATACCCGGCGAGAGCCGACAGCCCCAGCGAAAGGAAAAAGGTCTTTCGCCTGTCCGAAAGGAATTTCAGGTAATAGCCGCCCTCCGCCGTGAACTGTTCTACCGGAATGTGCATATCCTTGTAGTCATACTTCTTATGCAGGTATTCCCCGCCAATCACCCAGCGGTTGGCGTTCTTGGTATAGACGCTATATGCCGCCCCGAAATGGCAGGCAAAATCCGTATCGGAGTTCCAATGTACCCCGTCCGCCATGCCCGCCGTTACCTGCAAGGCTTTCATGCCCGGAAGGTATCTTTGCGCGTGTGCCTGGTTCAAATGCAGGCACAGCGCAAAGAGTGTCATTATAAAGATGTGTTTCTTCATTCCCTACTTTATTTTCAGTTCGTTTATCACTTCGGCGTTCACGATGTCGGCATTCTCCACCCGTATGGTCTGATGCCGACCGCCGTTTTTCTCGTAAAGCTCCACCAGCAGCAGCTTGTCGTCCGGGATGGTGAACTTCGGCAGGGCGTACACCGTCCGGACGGTGCTTTTCCCGGCAATCTCTATCACTTCGTTGTAACTGCGTACCGCATCCAGTACCGTTTCCTGAATAGCCGTGCGTTTGGGCACTTTCTTATCGACAATCTTAAACTTGATGAAGTCCGTATCGAAAGGCACGTTGGAACTGTTCTTCGTCTGCGTATGCACGTAAAGCATCCCGTTATAGGTGTAAATCCCCTTGATTAAGAACTGTATGCCGAAACGCTTGCTGCCCAAGTGTCGCACTTTACGGTCATTGTTCTTGTAGATGCTCTGCATTATCAGTTTTACCAGCAGCGGGCTTTCATTTCCCAGTTCCCGGAAATAGATGTTCATGCGGGTATGCGAAAAGTCGGACGTATCTTCATTTTCCAAGAAGTCCTTCATTTCGATGTTGAGCATTTCCGGTTCACGGGCATACTTGGCGTTGAATGAATAGAAGCTGCCGTCCTCGCAGATGACGGAGAAGTTCGTTTCTCCCGGAAAGCCCTCTGTCGTGGCTTTCACCCTGATTACGTTTTCCGCACCGTCAGCCTTGCCCGCTATGATGTGGTTGCTCCCCAAATCTACATAGCGGACGGCGGAGGGGAAAATGATATGCACCGTTCTGGCGAAAGTCACTTCCACGCCGTAGGGCGTTACCATTTGTCGGTAAGGCAGCTTTCGGGTGATACCCCGGTACAAGTCGTTGCCTGCCGCATACTTCACCGTGTCGGTTTCCTGTGCGTTTGCCGCACACACGCCCAGCAGGAGGGCGCACATTACAAAAATCTGTTTCATCGTTAATTGGAAATTTTAGTGGTTTGTCAAATGATTATTGCTGTTTGGCGTAAAGCATCACCTTGTACCCGGCTTTCAGCTTCACTTTCACGGTTCGGAACTTCTTGGCAAGGTAGCCGGACGCACCCTGCATCAGCCCCCTTGTAACGTCCATCGCCACCTGTTGCCCGGCGTTCTGCGTAAAGGAAATGCTTGTACCCAGCCCGCTGCCGATATTCGCCATCGCCTCGTTGAACGCTTCCTGCTCCATCGAGGACGGGACGGAAAGCCCCTTTTGCCCGTCCGTGTCGAACACGGCGAGTTC
>CALVTM010000017.1 GCA_944362615.1 uncultured Clostridia bacterium | reverse complement strand
CATGCCATTGTGCCGCTCATCTACGAGGGGCGCTTTGTCGAACAGAGCGTGGACGAAGAGAACATCGATCTTTGGTTTGAACAGACGACCAAGCGTCTGACAAGTGAACAGCGCGCCGATCTTGCGAACAAGTGGAGTTCCATTCGCCGTTTGACGAGCACGGATGCGCGCATCCGTCGCATTGCGCTGGATATAAATCAGCATTTTTGCGAGGCACTCAAGAGCACGGGCTTTAAGGCGATGCTCGCGTGCAATTATAAAAAGGACGCCATCCGCTATCTGAGTTGCTTTGAACAGATGGGGGATCTGAAGTGTGCCGTCGTGATTTCTCCGCCAGACGTACGCGAGGGGCAGGAAGACGTGGACGAGAGCACGGACGATGTCGTGATTTCCTACTGGCAGAGAATGATGAAGGAGTACGGCGATCCCGACACGTACGAGGAGACGATCAAAGAGCAGTTCAAACATGGGGAGATCGACATTCTCATCGTGTGCAGCAAACTTTTGACGGGGTTCGATGCGCCGCTCACGCAGGTTCTTTACATCGACAAAGAATTGAAGGAACACGGGCTTTTACAGGCGATCGCGCGTACTAATCGTCTGTATGACGGTAAGGACTTTGGTTGGATAATTGACTATCGCGGACTTTTGAAGAAATTGGACGACGCTATGGAATTATATGGCGGAGCAGGTCTTGAAAACTTTGATGCGGAAGATGTCAAAGGTGTTGTCGTGGACGTGATGGCAAGCATTGCAAAAGCACGCGAGACCTACTCTCAGCTGATGGATTTATTCTCAGGTATATCCAAAGACGATGAAGAGGAGATCCAGCAGAGTTTAGAAGATGACGAGAGACGAAAGAATTTTTACGAGTTGCTTTGTAACTTCGGAAAAGCGCTCCGCATTGTCATAAATTCCGAGCAGGTAGTGCAGACAATTCCCAGGACTGAATTTGAAAAGCTGAAAGCAGACTTCATTCGTTTCAGCAAGACAAGGCGTGCGGTGAGAATAAGATATTGCGACGGTATTGATAATGCTGAGTATGAAAAGCAGATGCAGGGGCTTCTTGACCAGCATATGCGCGTGGCGGGGCTCAAGCAGATAACTCCGCCTGTCGATATCCTTGACGAAACGGGGATGGAGGAGCAGCTTGAAGAGCTTGGCTCTCTGTCGGCAAAGGCGGCGGCAATACAGTCGCATCTTGCAAAAAGCATTAAACAACATTATGACGAAAACCCTGCTTACTACGATAACTTTTCCCAAAAGATAAAAAACGCTCTCGACTTGTATAAAGCGCAGGTAATAACTGAAAGCGAATATCTTTTAAAAATGCGTGAGATAATGGAGGAGTATCGCAAGGGTATTACGGATATAAAGTATCCCGAAAATATCAAGGGCAATCTCCATGCTCAGGCATTCTTCGGCGTTGTGGCGGCTATTCTCGAAAACGTCATAAATATGGCTGAGAATTTTGACCTGATTGGTGAAATATCATTAAAAATTGCCGAGATTATTGAAAAACACAACGCTGTCGACTGGCAGACGAATACGGCAATCCACAATAAAATTGCGCAGGATATCGATGATCTGTTCTACGCCTACGAAAAAGAAGGCAAATTAAAGCTGGATTTTGAAACCATAGACAAGATCATCGAGAATGTCAAAACAGTCGCGCTTCGGAGATTTTAATGGAACGGACCATTGTTTTTCCCGAAAGGGAACTGCATTATCAGCATGAAGTAAAATCCGTCAAAAACATCAATATCCGTATTCGGCCGGATATGACCGTGTATGTATCTTCCAATCCGCAAACGCAGCTTTCGGAAGTGGAAAAGGTTTTGACGGAGAAAAAGGCGTATATATGCAAGGCATTGGATAATTACGCCGAAATGCATAAATATGCTTCTGTCGAGCGTGATTATATTAATGGCGAAGCTTTCAGGCTGTTGGGCAAAGATCTGCGCTTAAAAGTTTCTGTCGGCGACAAAAATTTTGTTGATACTGATGGACTATATCTGTTTTTATCCGTAAAAAAAGATGAATACGACGTTAAGAAAAGACTAATTGAGCAATGGTATCAAAAGACTTGTTGCGAGGAAATTGGCGCTATATGTCGCGAGATGTATCGTTTTTTTGAGAAATATTCAATTGACTTTCCCGTTATAAGATATCGTTCAATGATTTCCCGCTGGGGTAGTTGCCAGCCGAAACGTAAAGTCCTCACTTTTAATAAAAGGCTTATTGAAATGCCTAAAATTTGTATAGAATATGTCGTTTTGCACGAGTTTGTTCACTTTTTGCAGGCCGATCACTCAAAGAGGTTTTATGTGCTCATGACAATGTTCATGCCTGACTGGGAAAGTCGTGCCAGATTGCTGGAGAAAGAGGGCGTGCAAGGAATTATCTGTTAATAAGGATAAAAAATGGACAGAATTAGTGGATAATAGAAATTAAACGGGAGTGGTGTTGATATGCACCCCAAAAGTTGGACAGCTTTTGGAGGTGCATATTTTTATGTCAAAGGAAAAGAAATATAACACAAAGTACTCGCCTGAATTTAAGTTA
Source organism: uncultured Clostridia bacterium (assembly GCA_944362615.1). Taxonomy (GTDB): domain Bacteria; phylum Bacillota; class Clostridia; order Christensenellales; family Pumilibacteraceae; genus Protoclostridium. The sequence continues at coordinate 530 of CALVTM010000017.1, read as the reverse complement.
TCTGTTATAATGGATATGCGTGAAAACCGTTTGAGTTATAGTGAAACAGCTCGCAAATATGGACTTGTGAAAAACTCTATGGGCGGAGCAATGGAAACTCTGCACAGGTGGGAGCGCATATACTTGGAAGAAGGAGCGGCAGGGTTCATGACAGAACATCGCGGAAGGAAAAGCACGGGCAGACCGAGGAAACAGCCATTGGATAAGTCTGTGGAAGAAGATCTGATTGCCGAGAATCAAAGATTACGCGAACGCAATGAATACTTGGAAGCGGAGATAGAATACCTAAAAAAATTAGATGCCTTAGTTCGGGAAAGAGAGCAACGGAGCGGGAAAAAACCCAAGCAATAAAAGAACTAAGGTACGGATACAGGCGTATAACGCTCGAATTGCAGGCAAAAGGCATGACGATTAACCACAAAAAGGTATTGCGGTTAATGAAAATGCTCGATCTTCACGGAAAAAGACGCAAAAACGAGAGATACCATTCGTACAAAGGCGAGGTAGGTAAAGTTGCGGACAATATATTA
>CALVTM010000016.1 GCA_944362615.1 uncultured Clostridia bacterium | reverse complement strand
GTTCTTTGTTATGCGCTTCTCCTCTACCCAACAAGTATTCCCGTACCGCCAGCTCATATACGGCATCGCCGATTTCCATCAGGCCCGTGTCATGGGTGGTCATGACGATGGTCACGCCCTCCCGCTGGGTCAGCTCCTTAAAGATCTTGACCACCTGTAGGCCGGTATTGGTGTCCAGCTCGCCCGTGGGCTCGTCGGCAAAGAGCACCTTGGGGCTATGCACGATGCCGCGCGCCACGGCCACGCGCTGTTGCTCGCCGCCGGACAACTCCTGGGGCATGTGCTGGGCCCGTTGGGAGAGCCCGACCAAGCGCAGGCATTCCATGGCCCGTTCCCTGCGGTTCCCCTTGTACTTGGTCAGCCGAAGCGCGAACTCTACGTTTTCCAGCGCCGTCATCATGGGGATCAGCGCCACGGATTGGAAAACAAAGCCGATCTCCATGCGGCGCAGCAGGGTGCGTCGCTGGTCGTTCAGAGCGGTGATGTCCCGGCCATCCAGCAGCACGGAGCCGCTGGTGGGCAGATCCAGCGCGCCCAGGATGTTCAACAGCGTGGTCTTTCCCGAACCGGACCGGCCCTTTAAGATGGTGAGGGCGCCCTTGGGAACGCGGATGGACACATCCTTGAGGGCTTGGTAGGGAGGCCCGCCCTGCACCGGGAAGGCGCGGCAGAGCTCGCGGGTTTCGATCATGGTTTCCATCTGTTCTCAATCCTCCCCAAGTTTTAGCGCTTGACTGATCTTCATCTTGGAGACCAACAGACCAAGCAGCAACAGGCAGAACACCATCACGCCACCCACGATGCTAAACAGCCGCAGGTTGTCCACGGGGGACAGCACCACGTTCAGCGGCAACACCCGATCCGAGGCGGCGTAGGCGATTTGAATCAGGGGGATATACAGCCTGGAAGCCAGATAGCCGATCACCGCCCCCATGCCGATGGACAAGGCGGAGATGCAGATCTGCTCGTTGCACAGCATGGTCAGGATCTCTCCCATGCGCATGCCCATGGCGCGGAAGATGCCCATTTGCAGCGCGCGGGAGCGAATGGATAGGATCCAGTAGATCAGGAAGCCGGTGGTGCACAGCAGCAACACCACGATGAAGGAAACGGTCAAGATACCGTTGGTTCCTTGAAAGATGGGGTCGTTTTTCAGCTGCACTAGCTCGGCGGAAGCGTCCTGAAAGCTCATGAACTTCACGCCCGTCTCCTCGGCAAAGTCGTACAGGAAGCGGGTGGAGCCGTCTGTGCGTATCCATAGCTCATAGGGCGTAATGCCAAAGCTGGCCTGCAGCTGGCTCAAATGGGCCACGATGAGGTACTGCTCCGTCTCCTTATACAGCCCGTCGCTGCCCTTGGTGCTGATGGTGGGCGTATAGCCGGGCCAATAGGGCACAAAGCCATACACGATGCCCCGAGCGCTCTTGCCCTGGCCGTTTCTGTAATAGAGCACGTCGCCCAATTCATACCCAAGGGCCTGCATGTTTTCGGACAGCAGCACCGCGCTGGCATTTTGCGACATGGCATTTAGGTATTCGTACCAATGCACGGGCAATAAGCTTTCGTCAAACCAGGCGGTTTCCCCGAATTCCTTGGTATGGATGCCCATCAGCTGCACGTTGCGCAGGCTGCTGCCCGAGGGAAGGGTAAGGCCGATGTCGTCGTCGTTGAGCACCTTGGTGATGGATACAATGCCCTCCAGCGATTCATATTTGCCAAAGTCCGGCTCGATATAGGTCAGCTCATCGGAGGCGCCAAGGGAATCCTCGGCCAGCTGCGGGGAGTTGTCCGACCAGGCTTCCTGCACCACCAGATCGGCGCCGATGCTGTAGAGAATGCTCTTTTCCTCGTTTTCGTTGATGGTTCTGGCGGCGGCTGCGTTGAACATGCCAAGGGCGATGGTGAACATGAGGAAGACCATGATGAAACCCTGGCCCCTGGTGCGCAGCACGCGCAGGAAGGAAGCGAACAGCGCGGGGCTCCAATGTTTCTGAAAACATAGGTAGACGACCCGCACCAGCAGGGGCAGGATGCGCAGGGAAACCAAGCCGGCGCCGATGATGAACAGCGAGGAGGAGAGGAAGAGCAAAGGATCCAGCGAGGCGCCATCCAGCACGCGAAGATAGAGCAGCTCTTTTTGGGCGTTGAAGCTATAGAGCCCATAGAGCGCCACGCCCAAGAGCACCACGTCCAGGAAGAGCTTCTGCCACAGCGGCGCGCTTTCGTTGCGCTGCTTTGCCCGCTTCTGATTTACGATGCTCACGTCCGCATAGCGCAGCACGGGCACCACCATGGCCGCGATGGAGACCAGCGCGGCGGCAAGGCCATAGAGCAGGACCTCCAGATCCAGGCTGACGGGCAGGGCCGTGCGCTGGACAAACTCCAGAAAGGCGTTGGCCGAGCCCAATACCTGGCATAGATACAGCCCAAGGGGGAGCCCCAGAACCAGGCTCAACAGGGCCAGCAACAGGCTTTGCAGCAGATACACAAACAGGATCTGCCGCTTGCTGGCGCCCCTGCTCTTGAGCACAGCAATTTCTCCTTCCTCTAGGGAGAGCATCTGGCGGGAGACCATGAAGATGAAGGCGGCCAGCAGCACGAAGATGGGCGTTTGCAACACCAACAGGGTGACGGAGACCTTCTGGGCCTTGGTCACATAGCTGGTCAGGGTCTCGGTGAAGTAGTTGGTCATGTTGGCGTTGGTGTCGCCGGGCAGGCTGCGCTCCACCTGGGCCATCACGTCCAGATAGGTCTGGGCGTCCTGGCCCTGCATGGCCGTATAATCCACCAACGAGTACCAATTGGCCTTGAGGCTGTAGCGCTGCCCCTCCCCGCGGGAGACGAAGAGCTCGCGGAAAAGGATAAGGACGCCGAGGCAGGCGATATCCCCGAGCCCGAGGAGATCGCCGAGGATGCCGCGGAGGAGCCAGAGACCGCAGGCGAGGACGAGGATAAGGAATGAAAG
>CALVTM010000015.1 GCA_944362615.1 uncultured Clostridia bacterium | reverse complement strand
TTGCAACTCTATTTTACCACAGATTTGTATGAACTCCTTTTTTTCTCTCTACTGTTGCACTTAATAGTATAATTCACTTATATCGCAAAATCCCCCGGGAGCATCTTGCTCCGGGGGATTATCATAAATTCAGTTTCTTTTTCTAAACAAGCAGTGGCTGCGCTTTTTATGCGCTGAGTCTGTCGTAGCACCTGTCGGCGCTCGACACCAGACGGGAGTGCGCCAAAAAAGTAAACGCGGCAAATATCAGCGCTATCAACAGTGACGAGAAAGTCACACCGAAATTGTTGCCGTACATCACATTAGTGATCGCGCTCACCAATATATTTATAATACCTGCCGCCATTGACACAAGCATACCGATCACTGTAGGCAGAATGGTGGAAAGGTTACCTTTGATCGCATCGCGCGGAGTTACCCAGTCGAGTCGCGGCTTTTTCATGTCGCGCAGCAGATATGCCTCAGTCGAAAGAAACACCGCCGCTATCAGCATCAGCAAAGTCGTTATAGCGCATAGAATATCCACTTTATTATAAACGAACGCGCATGACACCGTCATCACAATCGTCGTCAGCACCGCCGAGATAATCCCGGGCAGCAGCGCGGATATGCGCTTTGCATTCAGCTGCACGGAATACGGTACGGGCATGAGCTTGCTGTAGATGAACGTCTTGCCCTCACGGGTCACTGCCGTGAGCGCGGTCATGTTCATAGCGCCGAGCATCATAAGTGCAATCATCGATCCGAACGGCCACATAACGGAGTACATGATCGTCATGGTTTCCTGATCCATCATCTCATCCATTCCGCCGGTCACAGTGAACATAAGCACGCCGAACAGCGGCGCCATTACTACGCCCGCAAGACACTGAAAAGCAAAAGATGCGTTGCGGAAAAGCAGACGAAATTCCTTCTTGACAAGCGCCGAAAGAGTGCTCGATCCGACGTATTCCCCTGCCTTGACCTTTGACGGCGAAGCGTTCTCCGCCTGCCGGAGCATGGTGCGCTTATAAAACAGCATGGATATCGGAAACAGCAGCAAGGAAAGCACTATCACCGTACCCATGAATATCAGAAGATTGATCACCGCTGAAGTCGCGACATTATCCGCGAACCCTCCGCTCAGCGTTCCGAACCTGGTAAGGCAGTATATCGGATATATCACATACATCGCGACCTGAAGCGACCTGTACATCGCGTCAATTACGGCTTCGGAATCTTCACCGTCTACAGCAATATTCTGCAGTGAATAACTGAACACAAAATAAAGCGTCATCAGTATTGCAAAGATCGCAAGCAGCAATATCGTCGTTACCGCGCCGCGGTTACGGAAAAATCCCGCAATAAACGTTATAGGTACGGAGATCAGAGCGCCTATGAGTATTGCGCAGAACGGCACGAATACCGTTCCGATCAACGCCATAACGTAGAACGTCGCCGGCTGAGCCGCGCTTATCGCAAGAGCTATAGCTCCCGGGATCGTGAAGACAACGCTGAAAAGCGCCTCTTCCACATAGATCACAGTCAGCTTGGAATAAAGTATCGCATTTGCGCTGACCGGAAGACTGAGAAAGAATTCGTTGTCTTTTGAATAGTAAAGATACGACAGTATGGCAATCGTTCCGAATATCAGCGTGAACAGAAAATCCACGGAGAAAAGCAGCGCGGAAACTTCCGCAACAATGCCATACTCTTTTAATAACGATCCGCTTAAAGCCATTCCGACAGTGAAAAATGCGGAGAATATGCCTGCGAATATCAGCGTTCCCACAAACGTAAGCCGGTAGCCGCGTCTGCCCGGAATACCTTTCTTGAAGGACATGCTGAGAAGAGTTCTGCTTATGAGTATGAATTTGCTCATATCATACCTCCGACGCCGTTCCCGCAACCGTAAGGAATATATCCTCAAGCGACTCGTCGCCTTTCGCCGCCTTGATCTCATCAAGGTCGCCGCTCATTATCAGTTTGCCTTTGTTTATTATTCCTATCCTGTCGCATATCTTTTCAGCCATATCAAGAACGTGAGTGGAGAAAAATACGACATTACCTTTATCCGCATGCGCGCGCATAATGTTCTTAAATTCGCGGACGGACTGCGGATCGAGACCCACCATCGGCTCGTCAAGGACAAGCACGCCCGGCTCGTGTACGAGCGCGCCCACTATCGCTATCTTCTGCTGCATGCCGTGGCTGTATGAGCCTATCTGTTTATCGAACACCTCGCGAAGCGAAAATCTATCTATCAGTTCATCCGAACGCGTCCTGCGCTGCTCCAGGCTGACATCGTAAATATCCGCCATGAAATTGATGAATTCCCTGCCGGTCATCTTTTCAAACAGTACGCCGCTGTCCGTAACAAACCCTATATTGCGCTTTGCGGCTATGGATTCGCGCACAAGATCCCGCCCGAATACGGTTATCTGCCCGCAATCTATCGACAGTATGCCCGTGAGCATCTTGATCGTCGTCGTCTTCCCCGCGCCGTTTGGTCCGAGAAAGCCGAATATTTCGCCGGCATTGAGCGAAAGAGTAAGATCGTCAACCGCTTTTACCTGGTTTCCGGCATAAGTTTTTGATACATTCTGAAAAGTTACTTCGTTCATCTAAACCTCATTTATTATTTTTTACATAGTGCTGTTTACCACAGGCTGTGCATCCTTGTTTCCGCAAAGCACTACTAAAAGATTGCTGACCATCTGCGCTTTCCGCTCTTCATCCAGCTCGACCACATTGCCTTCACCGAGTTTCTTAAGCGCCATATCCACCATTCCCACCGCGCCGTCGACTATCTTCTGACGCGCCTGGACTATCGCTTCCGCCTGCTGACGCTGAAGCATTGCTGCGGCTATCTCGGGCGCATACGCGAGATGAGAAATGCGCGCATCGAGTATCTCTATCCCCGCCATATCCACTCTGCTCTGAAGGTCGTTCATAAGCTGTTCGGATATTTCGCTGCTTGAACCGCGGAGCGATTTTTCTTCTTTGCCCTCCTCGACATCGTAAGGATAAAGACGCGCTACGTTTCTTATCGCGGAATCACACTGCGTCGTTATAAACTGATAATAATTGTCGACATTGAAAAGCGCTTTGACCGTATCCGTGATACGCCATATGACGACTACCCCTATCTCTATCGGATTGCCGCGCTCGTCGTTTACTTTCTGCTTTTCGTTGTTCAGCGTTATCGCCTTGAGCGACAGGCGCAGCTTTTTCGCAAACGGATTGACAAGGAAAAATCCCTCTTCCGCGACGGTGTAAAGATATTTACCGAAAAGCAGATACACTACGGCATCGTTAGGTGAAACTACCGACAGTCCGGATATCAGGAATATGCCGATCACAAACAGTATGAAACCAAGCACCATTATGACCGGGAACACGGGTATGACGCCGGCAAGGACAGCGCCGGTCGCACATGTCCCGATACCGCACACCATTACTACTATGATTATAGCCAGACCTATAAAACCCGATAAGGGTTTATGCAGTTTTTCCTTATAATCACGAGCCGAGCTCATCGGCTTCAGATCATTTTCCATGAAATACCTCCGTTTCAGTTCATCGACGCGCGCGCCGCAACGTCCAGTGCAAGCGTTATCATATTATCGAAACCGCGCTCCCGCTCTTCAGCGTCCAGACCTTTGCCGGGCATAAGCGGATAATCGCTTACCGTAAGAAGCGCCAGCGCGTCCTTTTTCATTGCGCGGGCAATAGCGTATAACATTGCAGTTTCCATTTCGACCGCAAGCACGCCGCGCGCAATCCATTCCGCGCCGCGGTCTTTTTCCGCATAGAACAGATCGGATGTATACACCCCTCCTCCCACTACGGGCAGGTTGCGCTCCAGCGAGCTTTTACGCGCCAGTGCCGCAAGATGCTCGGATGCGGGTATGTTCTCATACTTTTTTGCGCCGAAAAATTCCACAGAATTTGAATCAGTCGCCGCCGTAAGCGCCATTATTATGTCGTTTATGTGCAGCGCTTCCGAATATGCTCCGGTACTTCCGGCACGCACTATGCTCTGTACTCCGTAAAACTTATACAGCTCATACGCATATATGCCCATAGACGGCATTCCCATACCGCTCGCCATAACGGATACACGCGAACCGAAATAGTAACCGGTGTATCCCTGTACTCCGCGTACGTCGTTCACTAACCTCGCATCCGTAAGATAATTCTCCGCAATATAACGAGATCTTAACGGATCCCCGGGCATAACGACAACAGGGGCAAAATCCCCTTTCTCCGCATTTATGTGCGGTGTAGCCATTTCACTTATCCCCCTTATTCTCAGTCCCTGCTTTCACAAGATCTTCATAGCAAACGCGTGTCGCCAATCTGCTTTATCGGCAACCCGTTTCCCGAAAATCAGCGTTCGGTTTTTTCGTTTTTCTTTTTAGCCGGTACAGCCTGCTTCAGTTTGTACGAAGCAAGATTGGTCAGAGGCGCGGCTTTCTTTCCGTCACGGCGAAGCAGCTCTACCGCAAGATCCATATACGCAAGTGCGCCTTTGCTCGTCGGATAGTACTGAACGACCGGTAAGCCGTAACTCGGCGCCTCGCCTAACGTCACGTTTCTCGGTATGCGGGTCTTGAATACGCTCTTGCCGAACCACTTGAGTATCTCCTGCGCGACCTGGTTGGACAGATTGCTGCGACCGTCGTACATAGTCATGACAACGCCCTCTATCTCAAGCGCATGATTCAGATGCTTTTTCACAAGCTTGACGGTGTTCATCAGCTGAGCTATACCTTCAAGTGAGAAGAAATCGCCCGGCATCGGTATGAGTACCGAATCGGCTGCCGTAAGAGCGTTTACGGAAAAGACATTGAGCGACGGAGGACAGTCGATAAATATGTAATCGTAGTCTTCACGCACCGGCGCAAGCGCACGGCGAAGGACCTTCTCTCTCGACTCCTCAAGACTCATAAGCTCTACATCCGCGCCCGCGAACTCTATATTGGCAGGAACTACGTCCAGTCCGGGAACGGTAGTCTTGCAGACGGTGTCGCGAACTGCCGCATCACCCATCATAACATCATATATCGTGCGTTTCAGATTATCTTTATTTTCTCCGACTATGCCGAAACCGCTCGTCGTGTTACCCTGAGGGTCTATATCCACTACAAGCACTCTGTTACCCATAAGCGCAACAAACGCGCTGAGGTTTATACAAGTCGTCGTCTTGCCGACGCCGCCTTTCTGGTTGGAAATAGCTATAACCTTTGCCACGGTCAGCACCCTCCCTTGTGCAGTTCAATAGTATCAAAATGCAAGCCTTATGTCAATAACTTATGCGGAAGTAATTGAAATAATTGTTTGCATAATGCTCTGAGCGCGTACTGATCTACACCGAACTATCTCACGGCTTAGGTCATCCCGACCGCGTATATTCCGCAGCATTACCGTAAATACCGTTTCCGCTTAACACCGTTGCCACCTTTACACCCGCCTCAAGCAAGCTGAGAGAAAATTTTTTTAACTTCCAAATAATCGGCTATTTTTCTTGACAAACGATGTTTATAATATTATAATGAATTGCAATCGGTACGGAGCCGGGAATTTCCCGCCCGTCCGCGACTAAAAAATATGCGCTGTTAGCTCAATTGGATAGAGCGTCGGTCTACGGAACCGAAGGTTGGGGATTCGAACTCCTCACGGCGCGCCAAAGAGGTATAATCCGAATTATTTGCTGATAACCGGCAAATGGTTCGGATTTACTTTATTCTCCGAGCAAGCCTGGCGGCGGAATGCGTCGTACTTTGCCGGCATCCGTTGAACCTCTGTCCATCAATATTCCTTTAATCTAAAAAGATATCCGCTCTCCTTAACGACAATTTTTTTCGGAACTTCAGTAATTCCTCCGCCAGACTCTTTAACGCCCCACCCCGAAAGCTGACACACATAACGAAAATGAAAATTTCATTCGCATTTAACCTGCTTTTCAAATCAACCGCTTAATATATTACCGCTCATCACTTAAAGCAGTCGCTTAATAAGTAAAAATTACCAAAACGGCAGCATATTCTGTAAATTTTAATGGATTTTCACGAAAAATTTTTTAAAAGGGTAGTGCAATTTCGGTATCTGTATGTTATAATCAAATTGTATCTTACGGAAATTTCTGCAAGAGGTGGGAAAATGCGTGAAAGATTTGACTTAGATGAGCTGAAAAATTACGAGGAGACTTACCGCGCGGCGGAAAAACAACGCGCTGAGGAATTATACCGCAGCGAGGAGGTTTTTCACATGCCCGAATTTCCGTCTGAAGAAAGCTCTTCCGGTACGCGAAACACCACACGCAGAAAAAATATGCGCCAGCAACGCTCGTTGCTTGCGGGGCTTGTCTCCGCAGTAGGTACGGCTGCCGGCGCGGTAGTGATTGTCGCCGCGGTGATACTGTCGATAACGGAAGTCACCCTGTCCTCTGTCGCCGTAAAGACATAAATTTATGGACACTCTCAAAATAAAGGTATCAGAGGCATAAAGTAAGCGTATGAGTTCGGTAAACCCATACGCTTTTTCGTTATCTATCGGAATTATTGAGTTTATACCGTAAGACGGAAGCTATATCGACTTTGTACACGATATCTATTTCACGTTCTTTGCCCGTGATTTTCGGCAAGCCGCCTACGATGATACGGTCTATCAGCTCATAGCACATCTCGCGGGTAAGTTCCGGCGCTTCGAGATACTTCTTGATATTCCGTATAAAGTCATCGGCACTCTGTATCGTGTTTTCCGTTTCGGTCAGTTTTGCCTCCAACTCCTCAATTTCGGCTTCGAGTTTCTTTTGCTCGTCGGAATATTTCTGTATGAA
>CALVTM010000014.1 GCA_944362615.1 uncultured Clostridia bacterium | reverse complement strand
TTTTTTGAATATTTGTCCTTTCTTTGCCATATAAAATGCACCTCCAAAAGTTTGTCTAACTTTTGGGGTGCATTTCACCAAACGCAGCAGCCTTTTTCAGCGCATTATGCGTATCTGTTTAACCTCTTATCTCATTACGTATAAGCGTTACATTGTTTTTCAGTCTTTCGTTGTCCGGTTCAATGGATAACGCCTTTTCCGCTTCATCCAAAGCGTTTTGCATCATGCCCGTATTGTAGAACGCTATAGCCCTCAGATCATGCGGAAGGCTGCCCCACGACTTAGCTTCACAGATGTATGTTTCCGGTCTTACCGTTATACGCAGAGCGCATTCGGTGAAATACAATACGCCGTACCATTCTTTGAGTTCATAAAGCAGTTCGGAAAGATCTACGTATGGTTCCCTCAGATGCGGCGCTTCCGCTATCGCCCGCAGATATTCGTCACGCGCCTCCCGGAATTTACCTTTCATATGCAATGAGTGCGCTATGAACCGCATCGACGCGGCGCGCTCGTCTTTCCATACGGCGCCCGGCATTGTAAGATGACGGCGAAGCGTGGTTATACAATCATCCCAACGCCCTCTGAACATATACTCCCTTCCGAGATAATGCATATTACGATCGTCTTCCGGACTCTCAACGACCGACAGCTCCAGCAGTGAAAGATACTGCGCGCGGCTCTTTGTCTTATCCGGATAATGTTCAAGAAATACTCCCTCGGCTCTTACTCTGTTCTCCGCACGCCCGTCGGTGCGTTCGAGTACCTCATGCACCGGATGAGTCCACCGGTAGCCGGTACGGCTGTGTATTTTCTCATACATGAATACCGTACCCGGCGTACCGTCCTCTTTCATGCTCCATGCGTATTCGTATGTCGCTCTGTCCGTACCCGGTACCCACGCACGTTCAAGCGCTTTGCGCCAGCCGGGGCGAAATACCTCATCAAGATCCGTGCATACGCATACGTCCACGTCTTCCGGAAGCATATCCATCGATCTGTTACGCGCGACATCAAACCGCCATGGCACGATAGCCTCCGTCTTTACGATCGCACCGAGTGACCTCAGCTTTTTCGCGGTATCGTCATCCGAACCCGTGTCGAGCACGTACACTTCATCCGCTTCCCGCATCGATTTCATCCATCGCTCGGCAAACTTACTCTCATTTTTGCTTATTGCATAAACTGCAATCTTCATGTATCCCTCCGTTTTTACGGAAAAAGGAGGGCTGTCGCCCTCCCTCTCCGTTCACTGCGCTTATCAGCTTGAAAGTAATCCGGCAGTACGCAGATTAGCGAGAAGCTCGTTGAACTGATCCACGATATCAGTTGTGCTCGTCGCATCGGTCACGGCTGCTGCAGGCGTCACCTGACCGGTAGCACCGGCAGGACCCGTAGGACCTGTGGGACCGGTCGGTCCCGTAGCACCTTCCGCACCTGCTGAACCTGCGGGGCCTGCAGGGCCGGTAGGACCGGTTGCGCCTTCTGCTCCCGCTGCGCCGGTAGCTCCGGCAGGACCAGTAGGACCGGTAGGGCCTGTTGCGCCTTCCGCTCCCGCTGCGCCTGTAGCTCCGGCGGGTCCGGCAGGACCTGTGGGACCTGTTGCGCCGTCTGCTCCGGTCGCGCCTGCGGGTCCGGTGGGTCCGGTGGGTCCGGTGGGTCCGGTCGCTCCGCTGCCCGGGCCTGCGGGGCCTGTGGGGCCTGTGGGGCCTGTGGGACCCGTGGCGCCTTCCGCTCCCGCTGCGCCTGTAGCTCCGGCGGGTCCGGCAGGACCTGTGGGACCTGTTGCGCCGTCTGCTCCGGTCGCGCCTGCGGGTCCGGTGGGTCCGGTGGGTCCGGTGGGTCCGGTCGCTCCGCTGCCCGGGCCTGCGGGGCCTGTGGGGCCTGTGGGGCCTGTGGGACCCGTGGCGCCTTCCGCTCCCGCTGCGCCTGTAGCTCCGGCGGGTCCGGCAGGACCTGTGGGACCTGTTGCGCCGTCTGCTCCGGTCGCGCCTGCGGGTCCGGTGGGTCCGGTTATGCCCATACCGGTAGGTCCCATGGGACCTGTCGCACCGATTGCACCCGTAGCTCCCGTAGGTCCGGTCGGGCCGGTTGCGCCTATACCCGTCGGACCGGTGGGGCCGGTAGGACCGGTCACGCCAATACCGATAGGGCCGGTGGGGCCGGTCGGGCCGGTCGGGCCAGTAGCACCTGCAGGTCCGGTCGCGCCTACTGCGCCGGTATCGCCGGTAGCGCCCATCGGGCCGGTAAGTCCCGTAGGTCCGGTCGGTCCCGTCGCGCCTGTAGGTCCGGTTACCGTAAGAAGCGTATAGTCAGGCGAAGTGCCTGGGATGCCGCTCGGCGCATTGATTGCCGCTCTGTACAGCGATCCGTTATAGTACACTATCGCACCGGCAGCGTACGTTGTACCGGGCGTAAACGCAGTCGCAGTATCCAATCCGGCTCCGGTCGGGCCGGTAGGTCCAGTAGGGCCGGTCGGGCCGGGTATGCCCGGCATTCCGGCAGGACCTGTCGGTCCGGTAGGACAAATACACATGCCGCAGCCGCATGAGTTGCAGCCGCATGAGTTGCAGCCGCCGCACTTGCCGCAACCGCATGAGCCGCAACTTCCCGGAATGCTTATGCTTCCGGTAACACCGTTCGGAATTATCACGTTCCCATCCGGGCTATCGGACATACCGTTCTGCCCGCAGTTCCCGCACGAACATTTTCCTCCGCAGCGGCGTTTATCGTTAAAGAAAAACATCGGTTGACCTCCCAAAATTTTATCCTGTCGCATTCGGGGCATTCCCCCGCTCTTGATACATAGTATGAAAACTAATGACCGGAGGTTACCGTTAATTTACGATGCAGCTGCACAGATAAAAAAGACCGTTGCTTTTTAATGCAACAGCCTTTATTATATATCGCTTTTATATGTCAGTTATCCTGTCGTGATTATTGATCTGCATTTACGGCATATTTCATCAGCTATGCGCATACCGTCCGTGGCGCTGCTCGTTATACCACCGCTATAGCCCGCCCCTTCGCCGCACGGGTATATGTTATCCGTACCAACAGCCGCATAATTCTCAGCGCGGAGGATCCTTACCGGTGATGAGAATCTCGTTTCCGGAGCGGTCAGAATGCTTTGAGGATCGTCAAATCCGCGAATGCGCCTTGCTATATCCCGGATGCCCGCCTGCAATGAATGCACTATATATACCGGCAGCAGTCTGCCGAGCGGAGACCACTTCACGCCGAAAGCATAAGTGGGCATGATCTTACCGCTTGCGGAGTTCTGCATTACGTCCGAATACTCGGGCAGCCGGCAGCTGATACGAGGCAAACAAAATTCTCCGGACGCGCTATCCGCATCTTTCATGAAATCACCCAAACGCATAGCAGGTGCGGCTCTGCCTCCCGTCATCGCATAAGCCGCGCACTCTATGCGCCGCTGGTACTCTACGCCTGCAAGAGGATGATCAGAATCAAAGTCGCTTTTCCTCACCTGAGCAAGCAATGCGGAATTGGAATTTTCTCCGCCGCGCGCGTACAGACTCATACCGTTTGTGACTATAGTATTCTTTTCGCTCTGCGCCGGTACTACGTATCCGCCCGGACACATGCAGAAAGTGAATACCTTACGCTCGCCCGCATCGGATACCGCCTTATAATCAGCCGGGGGCAGGTACTGTGCGAACCTTCCGTACTGAGATGTGTTCATCTCCTGCTGATCGTGCTCTATGCGCACCCCCACGGCGAACTCACGGCTTTCCATTGCAAAGCCGCTTTCATACAGCATTTCAAAAGTGTCACGGGCGGAATGCCCTACTGCCAGCACTACATCGTCAAATTCCTCTTCGGTCGCAAGTCCGGTCCTGACGTCTTCAAACTCCGCCGTCACACGCTTACCCCTATGCAGCTTTGTCATGCGCGTATAAAAACGTACTTCACAGCCTGCGGAAATTATATATTCCCGCATACTCTTTACCGTTTCGCGCAGTTTGTCGCTCCCTATATGCGGCTTATTCAGATACAGTATCTCATCCGGCGCTCCAAACCTTACAAAGGTGCGATAGACCTCAAAAACGTAACCGTTATGCGTATTTGTGTTCAGTTTACCGTCGGAAAACGTACCTGCTCCGCCTTCTCCGAACTGCACATTGGAGTTTTCGTTAAGCTCTCCGCCGCCGAAAAAAACGCGCATATCCCGCGCTCTGCCGTCAACGTCGCCGCCGCGTTCTACTACTGTGGGCTTAAGTCCGCGGTCAGCAAGGCGAACGGCACAGAACATTCCGGCAGGACCGCTTCCGACTATGAGTATTTTACGGCTGCTCCCGACGCGCGGGAGCGGTGGTGCATCCGGCTCAGCCGAATCTCCGTATTCAAACGTGTATACCATACGGACGTCGTTTTTCTTTCTCGCGTCTATCGATTTTTTAATCAGCCGGAAATGTACGGGTCGGCAGCCGAGCTCCCGTTCCGCCGCCCGCATAAGCTCGCTTTCATCGCACGGCAGTCCGAGCGACAATGTCATGCGACGCATCATAATTTCTCCCCGAGCAGACTTTCAGCTACCCTTTTCGCACTTGCAAACGCCCAGTGAAGATTATATCCGCCGCACTCTCCGTCCACGTCAAGCACTTCTCCGGCAAAGTACAGACCTTTGACCAGCCGGCTCTCCAGTCTGTCCGTGACTTCGGAAAGAGGCACTCCTCCACGCGTTACCTGCGCTCCGCCGAAACCCGCGTCACCTGTGACAGTCAGACCGAACCGCTTCACAAGGCGCGCTATAGCGGAAGCATCGCCGCTTCCCGCTCTGCGGATAACAGCTCGTCCGAGCACGTTGTTAAGAGTTATCGACAACAGCTCACCGCGCTCGACGCCTGCGGCTTCCTTACGCTTTATGTCGCTCACTATCTCGCTTTCGGATATTCCGGGCAGAAATTCCAGCTCGATACGGCAGCCCGGTTTTCCGGCAATAAACGGAGATATATAGTAGATCGCATTACCGCCCACTCCCGTATCGTTGAATATGACTTCTCCCTCCGCTTCAGCAAGAAAATCGCTGCCGGAGTACGCCCGTACAAAGCAGTCGGTACGCACACCGCGCAGAGTCTTTATGTATGAAGTATCTGTTTTAAGCTGAACGAGCGACGGATACAGCGGCGTGACCGTATGCCCGAGAGAGGTTACAAGCTCATACGCGCTACCGTCCGTGCCGAACTGAGTCCCGGCTTTACCGCCGGTGCATATCGCCACGTTATCCGCACGCAGCTCACCTTTATCAGTCATAACGACAAAACCGCGGCGCAATCCCGTTACGCGCGTTTCCGTCATGATGCACGAGCATGCGGACGCTTTACGGCGCAGGCAGTCAGTCAGAGATGAAGCCTGCCGTCCGGCGGGATATATCCTGCCGCGCGCATCCGTTACGAACAGTCCGTCAAACATATTGAGAACGGCGGAGTTATCATCACCGAGAACGTCCGCTACCAGCCGCTTATCACCGCAGAAGTATCTGTCCGCACAGACTCCGGAATTGGACAGGTTTCCCTGACCGCCGCCAGTCGCCGACAATTTCCTGCCGACGCGAGCGCCGCGCTCAATAAGAGCTGTCTTCAGCCTGCCACCGAGCGTTGCAGCCAGATACAGCCCGGATGCTCCGCCGCCTATTATAATGACGTCATAAGGTTTCATGCGTATATTATAACACCCGGAGTGCAAACGCGCAAGAGGTTTTCACAACATACTTTATACGGACGCGGCGTCCGTTTCCACAAACCACCTTCCGGTCTCCGGCTCATAGTACAGCCGCCGCCTGAATCCGGATATTTCACAGTCGTACATGACGGGATAGAACGCTTCCCCGCGAGGTGCCACTACCCGTGAAGAGTATATCTTCGTTACGTCATAACGCCTGCCGTCCTGCCAGAATACGGCTACCGGCTTCATCCCGCCCATTAGATCAAATCTGACCAGCGCTTCAATGTATGTCTTTGATTTCCGGACTGCCATCAACCGGAGTTTTGTCACTAAGTGCATAATTATACATACATGCGCATAATGAGCGGATTTTTTTATATTTTTTTAAAAACCTACTTCACATATTTGATATTTTCAGCGTTTTTTGTTATAATGTTTTCCGGTGGTGCAAATCTGACCACCAAAAATTCCCTTTATTCACAAATCTACATTTATTTCGGAGGAAATAACTAATGTTTAAGAATGAGTATATCGCGTCTGTGTATGAGACGGTATGCAAGAGAAATCCCAACGAGCCTGAATTCCTTCAGGCAGTGAGAGAAGTCCTCGAGTCCCTCGAACCGGTTGCAGCAAAGCGCCCCGACCTTGTAGAAGCCGGCGTATTCGACAGAATCGTAGAGCCTGAGAGATTTATTCAGTTCAGAGTAAGCTGGGTAGACGATAACGGTAAAGTACAGGTAAACCGCGGTTTCAGAGTACAGTTCAACTCCGCTATCGGACCTTACAAGGGCGGTCTCAGATTCCACCCCTCTGTTACGGCTTCGGTCATCAAGTTCCTCGGCTTCGAGCAGATATTCAAGAACAGCCTTACCACCCTTCCCATGGGCGGCGGCAAGGGCGGCAGCGACTTCGATCCCAAAGGCAAGAGCGATAATGAGATCATGCGTTTCTGCCAGGCGTTTATGACTGAACTCTCCAAGCATATCGGTGCGGATACGGACGTTCCCGCAGGAGATATCGGCGTAGGCGCACGTGAGATCGGCTTTATGTTCGGTCAGTACAAGAGACTCCGCAATGAGTTCGTAGGCGTGCTTACCGGTAAGGGTCTTTCCTACGGCGGTTCGCTCGTAAGAACGGAAGCTACCGGTTACGGTCTTTGCTACTTCGTTCAGGAAATGCTTAAGAGCGCAAACACCGACTTCAGCGGCAAGACCGTTGTTATCTCCGGTTCGGGCAACGTCGCTATATACGCTACCGAAAAGGCTCAGCAGCTCGGCGCTAAGGTCATCGCGCTTTCCGACTCCAACGGCTACATCGTTGACGAAAACGGTATTGACCTCAAAGTTGTTAAGCAGATCAAAGAAGTCGAGAGAAAGAGAATCAAGGAATATGCGGACAGAGTCAAGGGCGCAAAGTACGTCGAAGGCTGCCGCGGCATCTGGTCTATCCCCTGTGATATCGCTCTTCCCTGCGCTACGCAGAACGAGCTTGACGAAAAGGGCGCTGAGATGCTCATAAAGAACGGCTGCAAGTTCGTTGCAGAGGGCGCTAACATGCCTTCCACTCCCGAAGCTATCGAAGCATTCCAGAAAGCAGGTATCGCATTCGGTCCCGCTAAGGCTGCAAACGCAGGCGGCGTCGCTACAAGCGGTCTCGAAATGTGCCAGAACTCCGCTCGTCTTTCCTGGACGTTCGAAGAAGTCGATAAGAAGCTTCACGAGATCATGAAGAGCATCTACAAGGCTGCTTATGATGCTTCCGCAGAATACGGTCAGCCCGGTAACCTCGTTATGGGTGCTAATATAGCAGGCTTCCTTAAGGTTGCAGACGCTATGAAGTGGCAGGGCATCGCATACTGATAATAATTAACGACTGCAAAAACGGCTTTTCGCAAAGAAAAGCCGTTTTTCTTTTTATCCGTAATTGCATTCTTTCCCGACAAGGGTTTATTGACGCTTCGTTTTAATTTAAAAAATATCATATAAAAAAGGGCGCGCGCTTGAATATCGCCGCGACCCTTTTTATGTCATTCCATTCCCTGCCATTCCGGCACAAGGTACGCTTTGGTAATGCAACCAATGAATGGCTCAGAAATGCTCAGTTATATATTTTCCATACGCTGTTTTAAAGGCTGTTTTCAAACACGGTGCGGATATCCTGTTCAGTGAGCACCTTATAACCGCCTTGCATTATGAGCGTGCTTTTTACAAGCCCGTCTATCATGTCTTTATTCGCGCCGAGCTCGGTTATGTTCATTACCAGTCCGAGTTCTCTCATCCATTTTTCAAGCGCGTCAAGTCCGGCTTCCGCAAGCTGTTCGTCCGTCTTTCCTGCCGTGTCGACGTCGAATACAGAGTGCGCAAACCGAGCAAACTTCTTTATACCGTACGGCATGATAAGTCTGTAGTACGGCAGAGATACGGCGGCAAGCGTCATTCCGTGCGTCGCGTCCGTATGCGCGCCTACTGCCTGACCGAGCATATGAACTTCCCAGTCTGTCGTTTTTCCTTTCGCTACCAACGTGTTGAGCGCCCATGTCGCCGTCCACATGATATTGCTGCGCGCCTCGTAATCCTTCGGGTCTTTTATTGCCTTTCGGGAACTTACTATAAGCGAACGCATAAGCCCTTCCATTATATAATCTGACGTGTTATCGTCTTCACCCGAAAAGTATTGCTCGCATATGTGGCTGAATATGTCGTATATGCCTGACACCATCTGGTACCCGGGAAGAGTATATGTGTACTCGGGATCAAGAACGGAAAATCTCGGGAATACCTTTTCGCTCTCAAATACATGACCGATCTTGAGCTTCTGAGTGTGATTCGTTATCACCGATCCGCCGTTCATTTCACTGCCTGTGCCTACCATGGTAAGTACACATCCGACCGGCACGATCTCACAAGTCGGTTCCTCAAAACGCAAAAAGTACTTATCCCACGGATCTTCATCACAGTTCACGGATACGGATACGGCTTTCGCGTAGTCGCACACCGATCCGCCGCCGACAGCAAGTATCAAATCGGCTCTGGACGCCCTCGCCCGTTCTATCCCCTCGTAAAGCTTCTCTACAGTCGGATTGGGCATTACTCCCGCATCCTCTGTCACCGTTTTGCCGCACTTCTTTAAAATCTCGGTTACTCTTTCGTATATACCGTTTTTCTTGATGGATCCGCCGCCATATACAAGAAGTACGTTTTTACCGTACCCGGACAACTCTTTTTCAAGCCCGTCTATCGCGTTCTTTCCAAAGTATAATTTAGTCGGATTGCAATAAGTGAAATTTCCCAACATATACTGTATCTCCTTTTTGCCGGTACTTTTTAACCGTCAGCATCATTATACAACCTGACTCATAACCATGTCAAATAGTTATATCGCATACTGCAGTATAGTCCGTGCTTATGCTCCGAGCGTTAAAAAAGAAATGCGGACAGAAACTTTCGTTTGTTCTGTCCGCATTCCGTTTATGGGGATATGAAGGATCAATATCTTCCGTTGTTGTACTCCACGTAATCGTAGCTTACCGTGCCGTCGGCATTTTCCGTTATGCTTACGATGTAGTTCTTGGTGTCTCTGCCCGTGCCTACCCTGATACGGATCGCCTCTTTACCGCGGTACTTTTCCCGCTTGAACATGAATCTCGAATTCACTCCGTCACGATAAGTCACCATTTCAAGCTCTGTTTCACCGTCCTCCTCTTCGTAAGAGAACGTACTGCGTTCAATGACTCTTCCTCCCGAACGCACCGAGTAACTGTACTCCTGCTCGACCTCGGTCTTTCCGTGTTCGTACTCGAATTCGTATTTCTGCTCCACATACATATATGTGTCGTTACCGAGAGTCACGCGAAATTCGGTTTCGCTCTCCGTCTCTTCGCCGTCCTCTTCATAACTGCGTTCACCGCGGATCGCATAATCGATACCGTCAATCACCATAACGCCGTCGATAGCGTATTCCTCTTCAAACTCATCCCGGTCATCATCGTCAAAATCCACTAAGATCTCATTGTAATACATTACGTATTGCAGACGGTTGCCGCTGATGTCCGTATACGTTATAGTCATCTTGTTGTCATATTCCGCACGATCGGACGCGCTTACGTCGGATGAAAAGACACCGTCTGAAAGCAGGCTGTCTACAAGCGCCATGTATCCGTCCAGTTCGGAAAGCTCCGCATCGGCGGACGGATCAGTCACTGCGCCGTCATCAGGCAGGATACCTTCAGCCGAGGACGGCTCGGCGAGTCTTGCAGACGAGGTGAGCACGCTCGCTTCACCGCCGTTCATTGCAGAAATGAGTATGCCCGCGGAAGCCGCGCTGAAGCCGTATACGGATTCGGCTGTCGTAAGTTTATCGAACTTGTCTCCGCCGCCGAACACGTTCGACGCGCAAGCCGTGAGCCCTGCGGAAAGGATGACCAGTGCCGATATTGCCAAAACTATTAAAGTATTTCTTATTTTTGCTGAAATTTTCATTTCTTTTTCCTCCCGTTATTCGGATATTTGTTCGGACCGGGTTCCGGATTTCCCTTCCGCACTTATATAACAATCCGAGCCGCGCGTTTTGTTGGTAAAATTTTATTTTTTTCATAAAAAATTTTTTTAAGCTTCCTGCTTCCGCTATTTACTCTGCCCCGCTTGACGAAAAATTTTAATTTTGTTATTATTTTAATATAAATAAATTTTATTTATTTTATAAAATTACCAACAATCCGGCGCATTAAGATTGTTAATATTATGGATGGGATATGAATGATAAGCTTGAAAAAAAAGTCGAACTGCTGAAAAACGGTGATACCCGGGCGTTTGACTATATATACGAACAGACAAACCGATCTGTGTATTTCGCAATATTCTACATAGTACGGGATAAGATGCACGCGGAAGATCTGCTTCAGGATACTTATGTCCGCGCAATGTCCATTATAGCCCAGTACAGAAGAGGCACCAATTTCACCGCATGGCTACGCTCTATAGGCAGATCACTCGCACTCAACCATATCAAAAGAAATTCACGCGAGATCCCTACCGATTTTGAAGAAGATGCGTACAAGTACGGCACGAGTGAGACCGATCTTCCATACATATTCGATATAGCGGCTAAAGTGCTGGACGAATACGAGTACGAGATCATTATGCTATGCCATGTCGCAGGATACAAAAGACGTGAGGTCGCCGAGATGCTGGAGATGCCTGTCGGAACTGTGACCTGGAAAAACAACGAGGCACTGAAAAAACTAAGGACTTATCTTGAAAAGGAGGGCAGATAATGAAAGATATTAAAAAATTACTGCGGAAAGACGCTAAAAATATCCTGCCCGACGACAGGATAAAGGATAGTATCAAAAAGGAACTGGGTTATAACGACGTTCAGTCTTCCCTGGCTTACGCTCACGGCGGTGAACGCACGTCAGACGGCAAACGCAAAATCATTATTTCCGTATGCGCTGCCGCACTTGCCGTCGTTCTGATCCTCGGTATCGCACTTCCTCTCGCGCTGATGAGGAGCGGCGATCCCACGGTCATAACCCCGGGTCCGATCGTGAATAAATTCAACAATATCACCGACGCAGATTCCTTCTATGCTTACGGCGCGGTTTCGATCGGCTCGATCATCAATTCAGCGGATAACACCGCTCTTCCGTCCGCCGTACTGACTTCATCCGCTTCCCGGAACTACGCCGAAAGCTATGCGGACAGCCGCCGGGGCAACGACAATTTCTCTTCCGCCGATTCGGAAGAAATCATGGAAACGGTAACCAAATATATGGCGCTTGTGGAAAGCCTTATGGGAAACGGTGAGATCGGCGGCGTTATAACCGAAGGTACTGACGGTTATCAGCACGCCATGACAGTCACTTATACCGATCTGCTCGGCGAAACCGTCTCCTACTCCATGATGTACAATAAAACGCTTATCGACTCTGAAACGGACGACGGTGAAACAGAAGAGAATTACTCGATAAACGGTGTGCTGCTTATAGGAGACACTTCCTACCCCGTAGACGGCAGCTACGAATCGGAAACGGAAGATGACGAAACGGAAAGTGAAATGAGCTTCCGCGCGTATCTTACCGATGACAGACGTTCGTTCATCTCTGTCGAACAGGAATACGAGACCGAAACGGACGACGATGAAACCGAGACGGAAACAAAATACGTCTACTCCGTCTACAGTAACGGTCGCATCGTCGAACAGACTACCGTCGAATATGAACAGGAAGACGATGAGCTCGAACTCATGATGACGATCAAATCCGGCAGTCATACCGAAACCCTTACTTTCAAGGATGAGACCGAACACGGGAAACGTATCCTGCGCGTCAGCGGAAACCTTGACGGTCAACGCGGAAACTTCCGCATCTATATCGAAAAAGGCGAATATCGTTATGTATTCGAAAACGGTCACAATGAGGGCTGGGAAAGAGATTAGGAAAAACCGCGTAAATAAAAACTGAAGAATAAAAAAAGTAATGTTCCCGACCGAACATTACTTTTCTTTAAGGCCGATAAAGCAGGCGGCTTATGTTGCTGTCGTTTGACTTATATCCGGCAGACGTGATATAATTAAGCAGTTAAGACCGGAGGACGTCTATGAAAAGAATTTATCTTGCAGGACCTATGTTCTGCGCATCAGAAAAGGATTTTAATGCGGAATTGACGGATATGCTCGAAAACGCCGGGTATTCGGTATTTCTGCCCCAAAGGGACGGAATGGAAGCCGCGTTCATTGAAAATATGTCTGAAAACGAAAAGGCTCTTGCCATATTCAGACTTGATACGTCGGAAATACTGAAAGCGGACGCATTGGTCATGGTACTGGACGGGCGCGTCCCCGATGAGGGCGCATGCGTAGAGCTCGGCATCGCGTACTCAAACGGCAAACCCTGTTACGGCATCAAGACGGATGTGCGGACAGCCGAACGCGGCATGGATATAAATCCCATGCTGACAGGCTGCTTTAAAAAGATATTCCGCGCGGAAGAAAAAGCAGCCGCGCTTAAGATGCTCGAGGATTTTATCTCCGACAACGGATTATGATGATACGGGGAGCGCATGCAAATGCGCTCCCCTCTCTTTTTATCTTTAATCGAGCGCCGCATGACCGCGCTCTTTTTTGCGCCCGCATGCGGCCGGTTTTATCATCGTAATGCCGCCGGGCGTAAAAGCTCAGATCACCTTTTCGAAAAATCTGTCAAGTACTGTCACAAAATCCGCGGGCAGAAGTTTTACCGCTTCAGCCATAACAGACTCGGGTATTCCGTAATAGACGTCCGCGACTGCGCCGGCAATAGCTGCGAGCGTATCGGAATCACCTCCGATCGATATGACGTTGCGAACGGTATCCTCGAAGCTGACGCCCTCGCTGAAGCACACCATTGCAGGCGGCAGACTGCCCTGACACGTTACATCGAAGTCGTAATGCTTTCTGAGCTCGTCACAGCTGAGACATGAGATGCCCGGGTAGTATTCCGATACACGCTCCAGTATCTCCTCTTTACTTTTTCCCATGCGCGCGTCAAATACCGCCATTGCCGTACATTCCGCGCCCTTGATACCCTCGGGATGATTATGGGACACGCACGTTATTATGCGCGACAGGCGGCGCACCTCTTCCTCACTGCGCGCATACCAGCCTACCGGACTTATGCGCATCGCCGCGCCGTTGCCGTAACTGCCGTACGGAACAGGTCTGACGTTCAGCCAGTAACTGAACATAGAGCCCCAGCCCGCATGCGGAAACCGCCGTCCGTATTCGCACATGAGCCGTACCGTCGCTTCGGTAAGCTCCGCGTCATCGCTTTCTCCGTACTCGGTAAGCACATGCGCGACCGCTACCGTCATGACGCTGTCATCCGTAAAAAAATTATCAGCGTCGATAAACTTAAATTCTTTACTGCGGTGATTGTGAAATTCGTATTTGCTCCCCACAATGTCACCTATAACCGCTCCGGGTATTTTCATTTGCACCTCTTTAGTTTAATCTGTCGGGACACTTTAAAAGCACGTGTTCCCGTAACGCTTGTCAAAATTTCTCTGATATGATATCATTGAATTACAGGAGGTATCTGCCATGCGGAATATTGCAGATCTGCTTAAAGATCCGACGCCCGGTTCCGCCGTCGAGATCATGACGGAAACCGGTAAACGCACATTCCGGCTGCTTGCGGCATACGGAAAAGAACATTCGCTTCCGCATACATATTTTCTGCTCGCGCCCGACTCACCCGTCGCACAGGCGGAAGTTTATTGTATCGGGTTTGCTCCTGACGGAGATATTTATGTCGCACGCGAAGACGATGAAAATATCGTTAGAAAAATTTTAAATCTATACAACACAAAGCGATAACCCGCGCCGTTATTCCGCCAAAACATCCGCGCAAATTTTACCGCCCGGACGGATATGATCTCCGCCCGGGTTTATTTATGACTTCAATTTCAGAAAGAGGCTGTTACACTCTGCCGCGACAGCCTCTTTTCATTGCCGGTTACTGTTTTCAGTCATGCTTCTGACGTATACGCTTATTCCTCATTGCACGGCAGTCTGTCAAGCAGTTGTTTTGCCTGAGAAGCTGTACTTTCATTTTCAGCAAGCTTTTCAAGCAGTTTACGGGTATTCCGGCTCTGAGGGAGCATATATCCCGCTTCTCTGTATATATCCTCGGCAGTTCTGCGGCAGGAGTACGCTACGGCAGCCATGAGCCGTGCGCCGCCGCCCGTCATACCTTCGGCAAGAGTCTTTGCCTCGTTCTCCTGCAACGCCTTGTCACGCGCAAGCCCGTTCATAGCCGCCACTACGCTCTCATCTTTAGGCTGCTGAGGAGGCATATCGTGCGGCACCATACTGATAGCGCCGCTCGGACACGCTTTTGCGCATGCTCCGCATCCGATACACTTACTTTTATCTATTATGCTGTTCTCAGTATCCGTCGCTCCGGTGGGACAGACGTACAGGCATAAACAGTCTTTTGTACATAATCTCAGATTGCGTACCGCATACTCTTTCATGACTTTTTACCTCCCACCTTTTCAAACTTCCAAGCCGGCACTTTGCATACGGGACAGATCTCGGGCGGCGTATCGCCTATATAAATGAACCCGCATATCGTGCATACCCATATCTCGGTAGAGTCGAGAAATGCGCTTCCCTCTTTCTCATAACGATCGAGCAAAGCTCTAAGCATATTCGTTACCTTCTCGCCCCAAACGAGCGCGCGTAACGCGCCTCTGTCATTTGCTTCTGCCGCTGCCGCTTTAGCTGCCGCAAAGTCCTCATCAGCATTGCGCTTTATCGCAGCCGCAAGCTGCGCGACACTCGGACTTTCCGCGGGCGGAACAGCCGCCTCAAACTTCTCGGATAATTCAGTAAATAATCTCCCGGACTCCTCATCGTACTGCTTTTCACAACCGCGCGCAAGGTTTGAACATATCGCCGAAAGCTCTCCGGCACTTATATCCGTATGCACTTCTGCACGCTCTCTGACCGGTGCCGGCTCAGGCGGCGCATCAGCCAGAAACGCCGACTTCGGAGCAGTGCATCTCGGACACACCCAGTCTTCCGGCAGGTCTTCCCACTTTACGCCTTCCGCTTCCTCGTCGTACACGTATCCACAGATCTGACATACATATTTCATCAGTTCTTCCTCCTTGCATATCAGTATACCATGCAATATCCGGTAAGTCAATACCGAATATTTTTTTATATGCGGAAAACAAGGAAAACAGTACGCTTATTTTTTCCTGCTTTTTAACGAGCAGAAAGAGGCGGCGTATATCGTTTGTAATTCGGCGGTGTTTGGTGTATAATCGTTATGTAAACTCCGGTTTGCTATTTCACTTACAGAGGCGCGTCTTATGTATTACAAATGGTACGGCACTGCAACTTTGCTTATCGAAAGCGAAAATACAAGGCTGCTGTTCGATCCTTACCGCAAACAGTTCGCGCGGAAGGATCGCATGCCTGACGATGAGATATGCTCCGCCGACGCTATCTTCATCACTCATCCGCATGTGGATCATTTCAAGGATACAGATTCGTTCTCGCATGGTAAAATACCTGTTTTCGTCTCGGAAACGGGCATTTCTCATGCTGAAAAATACGGGCTCGATCATTCGTGTATGCGCCGGATAAGCGCCGGCGACTGCGTCACTGTCGGAGATCTTACGGTGCGCGCGTACCCGGCGGAACATTGCCGGTTCGACGCCGCGTCCATACTGCGCATTCTGTTCTCTCCGCGGACATGGCTTCATTTCTCCGACTGCGTAAGCTTGCTTTCGGATGCGCGCAGGTTCAGCATAAAGCGTGATGACGTCCTTGCGTTTGAAGTGTCTGACGGAGTGAAAAATATACTCGTTTTCGGGTCTGCCGGAATGAATGAGAACGCCTTATACCCGGATAAAGTCGATCTGATGTTCTTCCCGTACCAGGGACGGCGCCGGATAGATAAAGTACTCGCAAAATTTTTGCGAAGAATGTCGCCGAAAAAAATTGTTATCGATCATTTCGATGACGCATTCCCTCCGATAACCCATGAAGTAAACACTAAGCGTTTTATCCCCACCGCCGAAAAATATGCGCCGTCCGCAGTCGCTGTAATTCCCGAACTCTATACCCGATATGAGGTCTGACGTTATTATTTGCAAGCGGCAAAAAACTTGCGTATGCGATGCGGTTATCCGCGACATATCTTAATATCATTTAAAACATAACAAAAGAGCGGCAGGTCTTATCCTGTCCGCTCTTTTCATCTCGCTGTTTAAGTCATTCATGCCTCATACGGCAGAAAGCTGATACTCTACCCTTCCTCTCCGCCAAGCGCCTCGGTTACCGTCACTATCTCATGACGGAAGTCTTTACGGTCACGCTCGCCGCGGTATATTTCATCGAATATCTTTCCGTCACTGAGGAATATCACGCGGTCCGCATATGACGCAACGGCTGCGTTATGCGTTACCATGAGTATGCTTACGCCAAGCTTCTCGTTCATCATGCAAAACAGCTCCATCAGCATCCTGGAGTTACGGGAGTCAAGCGCACCCGTCGGCTCGTCCGCAAGAATGAGCGCGGGCGAAGTTATCACCGCACGCGCACACGCCACTCGCTGCCGCTGTCCGCCCGAAAGCTCGCGGGGGAATTTGTCGAGCTGATCTGTCACGCCCAGAGCTTCACTGACCCGTCTGACTTCACATGCTATATGCGTCGGATCCGTCTTTCTCAGATTGAGCGGCAAGGCAATGTTCTCCTCGACGGTAAGCGTATCCAGCAGGTTGTACTCCTGAAAGATAAACCCGATGCGGTCGCGCCGGAATGCGGACAGCTGCTTATCTTTCAGCTCCGTTATCGCGTCACCGGCTATAACTATCCTGCCGCCGCTCAGCGGTTCTATCGTGGAGATCACGCTGAGCAGTGTGCTTTTGCCCGATCCGGACGGACCCATGACGGCGACAAACTCCCCTCTCTGCATGCTGAATGATACTCCGGCAAGCGCGCGTACCGCCACGCTTTCATTACCGTAATATTTTACCGCGTCTGTGACCTGCAATATCTCCGACATGATTCCTCTCCTTTATTTTTTGTGAGTCCCAAATCTTGTTATCCGTTATTTTATGCTCTTTCGCTCAGCCGCAGCAGTGCGCTGCTACTCCGCTAACTGACTGAACGCAAGGTGCGCCTGATGTCCGTCCGCGCTATAGCGCACGTCACCGCACAGTACAAGCCGAACAGCACGAGAAGCATGGCTGAAAACAGGAATACGCATCCCGCAATCTGGAGCCCGCTCATGTATCCGCCCATAAAACCGCTAAGCGCAAGGCATATAAACAGTATCGGAACACTCATGAGCAAAGGTACGACAAACGGCAGGAAGAAATACAGCAACAGCTGAACGGTCAGCGAATGCAACACTTCTTTTTCCGTCGCGCCCGCAAAGTACAGCAGTTTATATCTGCGTTTATCCTCAGTCACAGACGTGACGCTCTTCAATCCCAGCACCGCCATTGTCAACAGCGCAAATACTATCGATATAAAACAGACTATCCACAGCCACGGCGCCGCCATCTGCATCAGATATTCCGCGAACATTCCGCTTATGTCGATATTGAAAAAGTTTGAATAGTGGACGCCGGCAAGACTGTATGAAGTCTCGTATTCAGGCTCATTGTTTTTCTCATTGAAAAACTCAAGCATGCTCTGTTCGTCAAATATTCCGTTCTCGTATATGACCGCACAGTAAGTAAGCGCTCTCGCGTTGTTTATGGCGTAAGTGTCAACAACCTCATCGGGAGCAACGACAATATATGAGTTCGCTATGCCGCCGACCGCCAACCTCTCGCGCACGGACGAAACATAGCTGACGGGAAGTGAACGGTCTCCCAGTTCTATTTCAAACCCTTCATAATTCGTTGAGTGCGCTTTTTCCCAATCATCACCCGTTATGCCGTTGCACAGCACGATAAAACCGTCACCTGCCGGATCGACATTATATCCGATCATTTCCGAAAGCTGTAGATAATCGCTCTCCCTCATCACGCTGTCTTCGCTGTAATAATACCCGTTGATATACTTGTGAAGGTTATTGCCCGGCAAGTGGTACAACGTATATTGATGCATGCTCTCTACCGTGCCGAACGTACTCACCCATTCCGGCAAATCGGCGGTAAGCTCGCCCGTACTATCGTACGGCATGTACATACTGACTGTGTACGGATTGTTTGCCTGCGTGCCTGCAAGCTGTGACCACACAAGTGTGAGAAATACGCTGCCGCCGGCAATCACGACTGACATGAGAACGGCTATAATGCCGAACATTACCGAATCCGCACTCAGGCGGCCGGACAGCTGACGAAGCGTGAACGTACGCGTCCCGCGGGCGGAAAATTTCCTGTTTTTCAGCAAATAAAATACTCCGCTCTTCATTGCGCCTACATATATCATTATGACTGACAGCAGCCCTATCAACGAACCGCCGACGAGTATCAGAGCGTAGCCGTCTATCGACGTATCTCCGGACGTTGCCGCAACCCCAGCCATAGATATGACGAGCAGTACGAAAAACACGATCATAACGGTAAACCATGTTTTAGGATGACGTACCGTCTTTTCCGCGACCTGCTCTCCCTGCAAAAGATTTGCCACCGTAACTCTGCGCAAATAGACCATCGACACTATCGACGATAACAGGAATATCACAACGACCATTATGACCGTGAGTATCAGTCCGCTTACGGAGTACTCTCCGAAAACGAACTCACGCTGTAAAAACTTTGTTATGCCCGCGACTATGAGCTGAAAAACAGGTATGCCGAGCGCCAGACCTGCTCCGAGAGAAAATATGAAAGTAAAGATCAGCTCCGTCATGAATATTACAAGAATATCCGAACGGGTCATTCCTATCGTAAGATACAGACCGAATTCCTTTTTTCGTCTGCGAAGCAGAAACCTGCTGCCGTAACCGAGCACGGCGGCTGTAGCTATGCTAAGCAGTACGGATAAAAACGCGCTGACTATCCTTACCTCGTTCTGGAAGCTCTCCGCTATAAGAGTGACCGTACTGCTGAATATCATACTGTTTAATGTGAACAGCAGCGACACTGTGAGCGCAACTGTAATGAAGTATATCAAATAGCCGCCGATCTGACGCTTCACATTACGGAACGCTATCTTGAAAAGCATGCCCGGTCCTCCCTTACTGCAAGCCTGCGTCTGAAAAAGCCTGCCTTAGTCTTTATTATATACTATCACGCTTTTTCTCTGTTTTCAATATCTGCACGCTTACAAAATCCTTACAATTTTGTAAGGTCTGATCTTCTGAGCACGCGGCAGCGGCAAGAAGCGCACACAATGTCTTACCTGCCGAACCTGAACGTAAACCGGGTATACTTTCCCTCTTCCGAACTTACGGCAACGTCAATACCGCACTTTTCGCATGTGCGCTTGACGAGATAGAGCCCCATTCCGGTGCCGCCGCCCGTCCTTCTGCCCGCACTGCCCACATATCCGCGTCTGAATATAAGCGGGAGCTCATGCTGCGGTATGCCTTCCCCGTCATCCCCGACCGTAAGTAAGCCGGTTTCCGCCGTGATCGTCACATGCCCGCCGCGGCAATACTTCGCACAGTTCACAAGCAGCTGCTTGACTGAAAAAACGACCGTCTGCCTGTCCGCTGCCGCTTCCCCGTCGCCTGTTATCTCAACCGATATGCCTGCGGATATGAGCAGTTCCATTTCGTTACTTACCGCTTCAGCCGCCGCTTCTCGCAGTGAAAACCTGCTCACTTTTATGTCCGCTCCGTTCGTACGCAAGCGCGCGTAGAACAGTACGGACTCAGCAAGATTGTCCGCACGCCTCAGTTCCGCTTTCAGTCTCTTTACGTCGCCGTCGCCTGCAAGAATGAGCGAACACGCTGTCAGAGGCGTTTTTATTTCATGCACCCAGCTTTCAACGTATTCAAGATATTCATCCGACTCGCGGCTCATCTCCTCTATCCGGCTCACAGCAGAATACGAAACTTCTTTCATGACCGAAAAATATGCGTCTTCTATCCCGTTTATCGGACGAGGCAGCATTTCGCCTATCAGATAGACTTCATCCATTTCATGCTTTAACCGCTCTATGCGCGCTATGCGGCGGCAATATATTATATATTTAAAAGCAAGAAATATCACAGCACATGCAACGGCTGAAAGTACAGTCGCCAATATGAATACCGCCGTAACACCGATTAGCGCCGCCATTATTCCCCACACGGCAAGCAATAGTAAAAACGCAAAAAGATAAACCGCATAAGAGCCGAGAAACTGCAAAAATTTCATAACCGATACCCCACGCCGCGCACCGTATGCAAATATCCGTCCGCGCCCAGCGTTCTGAGCTTCTCGCGCAGTCGGGCTATGTTGACGTATAAGGCGTTTTCATCGATATAACAGCCGTTCGTCCAAAGCTCCTCGATGATCTCGTCCTTAGGACATGTCTCTTTTTTCATAAGACAGTACATTATACGCACTTCGTTCTTCGTCAAAGATACACTCTCTCCCCTGAAGTACAGAGAAAACGTACTCTCATCCAGCGTAAGCTCACGCACCGTTACCGCTTTGCGCGGCTTATGCAGCAGGCGCTCTATGCGCGCCATCAGTACTTCCGGATTGTACGGTTTGCGCACATAGTCGTCCGCTCCCGCACCGAAACCCGCAAGCTCATCCTCCGTGCTCACGCGCGCCGTAAGCAGTATCACGGGTACGTTATGCTCCGCACGCAACCTGCGGCAGAGAATGAATCCGCTTTCACCGGGCAGGTTGACGTCCAGCAATGCAAGGTCGCACGGCGTGTCGTATACGGGAAGATAACCGCGCGCGGCAACCAGCGCGGCAAGCTCTATCCTCACGGATTCATCATCTTCGGCTATCAATATGCGCTCCATATCTATCCCCTTTTTTAATATTCTGCATTATGCAAAATATATAAGAATTACATAATATGCAATATTATCAATATTAAAATAGCAATATCTGAATTTTATTCTGCTGTTTTAATCCTCGTCGGGTTTTTGCCCGTCGTGAGCCGCCCATTGACATTCCGTAACCGAAAAATCAGAAAACACTGCCGTAAACGAACTGTCCTCGGGCGAACACGCATAAATACCGAACCTTATTCTTCCGTTTCCTTTTGCCATATGACATATGCGCATCTGCGAAAAATTTACTCCGTCACGCGAACACTCGATGCGGTAATCATCCTCCCTTCTGCTTAAACGGTACCACATGACATTCTCTTCTCTTCCTATCTCTGTTGTCGCCCAGTCTGAATATGCGCCGTTCGTCACAACACTGCCGAGATGGGAAAATTTTTCGTTTTCATATTCAACTGACGCTTTTAACCAGTTTTCGCTGTCCAAATACATGACAATTCCACATTGGTCAAATCTGCGGCGCGCACCCGAAAAGTCCGTTTTTACGGTAAATGAAAAAAACTTTTCATCCGTTGACATCTGAAAAACAGGTGCATTGTCGTTACGAAAATGATAATACGTCCTCTGCCATAAATCGGTATGCGGTGCTGTTTCAACATACAATTTACCGTCTTTTAAGTTAAAACTTTGCGGCGTCCTTGTCCAAATAAATTCAGTCAACATGATATAATCTCCTCGCTTAATCTAAGATGTTTATTGTTCCGATCAATTGTTTTTGCTTCAACGGCATACCTAATCCATTTGCCGGCATATGTACGCATACCGCTTGCTGTAAATTATTTACACCTTTCTCCAGTACATGTAACAATAAGCTTTTGTCAGAAAATTTGCCGCGTCCGAGGCGCTGAGAAGTTCGTTCGATGAAACCGGCTGAGGCTCCGTAAAATCAGACGAATTCGATACCTGCCAATTATCGGCGCTTGCAAAAACGGCAGACTTCAAGCTGTCGCAGTCATAAAAAGCCTGTTGCGCTATATAACCGAGCTTTGCCGGAAATTCAATGGATGCAAGGTTATCGCAGCCGTAAAAGGCTTTCCTTTCAATACTTTCCACATTTTTGCCGATCTTTATTGAGGTCAGTGCACTGCAATATTGAAAAGTACCTTCGCCTATCGCTTTGACATTATCACCTATGATTGCGGAAACGACTTTTGCAGACGGCTTGCCGTATCCGGCGTCAAACAGATTGGCGGGCAGACTTTTAACGCTTTCACCCGCTGTGAAAACTATTCCTTCTCCTTCAACACCGGCTGAAGTAAACGTGTGACTTATAACATTGAAATCGGATACGGATTCAGCATTCCAGTCGATACGAGTCAACGCCGTACAATTTTCAAAAGCGGAAGACCCAACACTCGTCACATTTTCAGGTATTGTGATCGACTGCAATGCAGAGCATCCGTAAAAAGCGCTGCCCATGATCATTGTAAGGCTTTGAGGCAATTTTATGGATGCCAAGGCAGTGCATTTGTAAAATGCCGAAACGCCGATCGACGTAATGCCCTCCGGGATAGTTATCGACTCAAGATTGCCTGCATACCTGAATGCGTTTGCGCATATGCTGTCGCCGCCGGTCATATTGAACGTGCCGCCGCTTACAGCCTCGTTACCGGTAATGGTTCCGCCGTTCATATTGAATGTGCCGTCACCAACGCATACGCCGCCGCCCGTGCTTGCATCACCGCCCGTTATGACGCCGCTTCCGTTACAATCGTAAAGAGTAAAAGTCGCGCCACTTTGTAAGGTAATGACCGATCCTTCGCCGTTGCCTGTAAGCGTTTATCCGTTCAAGCAAAGTTTAACATCCCCACTGATGGAAATGTTATTTTCTGCCAACGTAACGTCGCTGTTAAGATAATAGCTGCCGCTTTCAAGCGAGCCATCATCGACAAAATCTGCCTGCGTAATCGGAGTCCACGTTTAAAACATATGCGTTACAAATCGTAAAATTTGCCATCAAACTATCTCTGAATTTTCTTATAATACTATATATTTACAGCCCGATAAAAACTATATCTATATTGCTAATTACAGGTACAATTCAAATCTGTGTTGTCACCTTTATTGTCTGACGGACTGCTGATTTTTTAAGAATAAAAAGCAACAGAATCACTCACCTTGATGCCGCCGTGATCATTTTAAACCGTATCCGTAATCCGCTCATTAACGGCAATGATTTTCGCCCAAACCGGGCAAAACCGGGCATCAAGCCAAATTAAAAGCAGTGCATAAAATTACACCGCATTTCCCTCCGCCTTTTTTATATAACTTATCTCGTCAGCTGCTCTTCTCCGCCGCCCATCTATCAGCAGAGTCTTAAAGCATTTTTATAATAAGCGCCTCATTTATTCTCTTTATTATATCATGTTAATTATAGCATTAATCTTTTTAGCAGTCAACTGTTAAAGATATATAAACTAGTTGATCAAAATAATTTATTTGCGCTGCCCAGATATGAACCGGTTGATCAATATGGTCGTTTTCACCGCCTGCCGCCGGATTTTGTTTAGCATCAAAGTATGACGGTTTTCACCATGCCCGCCGGTGCATGACACCGGCAAATGAAAAAAGCCAAAAACCCAAAGTTTCTGACCTTTTTATTCAGTTTGTTTTTTTATTTCCTTTCAAGCACAACCAGTGTCTCCACACTGGCTTGCGACGTTTCTTGAATATACGAATAATACGATTCTTTTTTATACGGAATGCCACAACAAGAAGCCCAAGGAATTTCATCAAAAGACTGGAGGGTTTGTTTCATTTCTTCCGTTACTATTATTTTTTTCTTAAAAAACATATACACCCTCCCAGTCTTTTTTGATTTTATCAACGCTATACTTTTTTATCGCCAATATTGATACTTCCTGTGATAGCATCTGGACGAGTTGGATTCACAACAAAACTAACATCTTCCATTTTTTCAAACAAAGCATCTACATCGTTTTCCAATTTATATTCCATTTCATCCCGATAAAGAGGAATCACCTGATAAAAGTTTACCACTTCGCCATTTGGCAAAGTACAAGTTTCATTGCCTTCCTCTACTCCCTGCGGACTGATAAGGATGCTGGCACAGAGGTCTGTGTTCTCGGCAAAAGATGATTCTTTGTCCATGGTGTGTCCCCATCCCAGCCATGTATCTGATGCGATAGGCAATCGCGCTAACACTTTTAATAGTCCAATGGGCCAGTACCACCGCTCATCCTTCAGGGATTCCTCATCCAATTTCCAGTCAGAAGGCAAGGCAATAGCAAGTTCTGCCCGTTCCAGTTTGTATTCAGCCAGTTCCTCCGGAACATTCATCCGGTGAGCACCCATACCCATCGTCACAAGTGTGTAATAGTCCCGCTCCTTAGAGGGAGGAACAACGCAGATGTCAACATGGATGTCAGGGGAAACCAGCTCATGGAACACATTCTCAAACTCACCAAAGGTGTTTTTGATGTGCTGCTCTATCGCAGACATCTCATCATCCGAATAAACCTCCGGCTCACTATCTTTTTTTGAGGACCAAAAAGCATCCGCCTTTGTGCCATCCGGATTTAGGAAAATCTGAAAATACTGATCATCTTCCGGTTGCTGATAGACAAGGCCAATTCGGCGGGTCTGATCCACAAACACTCCTGTTAAGATGCCCTCCGGTTCTCCTTCAGGAGTGTGTTTCAACCATTCTCCGCTGTCCAGCCATTCTTTTAGCTGCCGCAACCAGTCAATTCCCATTTTTGAGAGTCCGGCTTCATTCATACGGAAGGAGATCTCCACAAGATGTTCCTTCACCGGATATTGAAATTCACAGCAGGGAGAATTTTTCTTATAGCCATACTGCTCTGGGTGAAACAGCTCATAAAATTCGGCAAGTCCTGCTTCGTTTACTCGAATGCAGGCTATGGCGCATTGTTTATCATCCGCATTCTCGTCCAGTCCCTGCTGGAGAGTTTGATCCGCATCGGGATTTATCCAATGATATTCCATCTGCTCCAGAGTGGCTCCGGCTTTGATCTCTTTTTTTAAGGTCAGGAACTCATAATCTCCCGGTTCCAGTTTTAATCCTTGCTTGACGGCATCCAGCGCACCGGATTTATCGCCAAAATGCGCCCGCAGCTTGCCCAGATGGAGCCAGATCCAGGGGTAGTCCGGCTCCTCCCGGGCGCCTTTTTCCGCATAGTTAAGCGCTTCTTCCAGCCTGCCGCAGTACATCAGCGCCACAGAATACCGGTAGTACCAGGTCGCACAGCCTGCGGCGTTTTTCTCGGAAGCCTTCATCCACTCAACCGCTTGGTAGTAGTGGATATAGTCATCAATGTTATTGCAGGCAAAGGCGTACCAGAGGGCGATCTGTAAATCCTGGTGCGCCTGCTTTTCAGTGAATTTTCCTTCTTCCACGCCGTTTTTGATGAAATCTTCCAGCCATTGCAGCATTCTCCAGAAGTAGCCGGAAGTCCCTTCGTCAAAGGATTCCAGCGTTTCAATATCCTCTGCCGAGAGCAGGGAGCCGGTTTCCTCATGAATATCAGGCTCCTTTTCTTTCTCGTCCAGTAGCGGCACCCCACCCACATCACGTCGGAAAGTATGGAAATGCGCATAAGGTAGTCCGCTTTCTTCAAAAAACTTCTGTGCTACCTTTAACACTGCATTAAGATCCCAAGCAATGAAATCTAAATAACCATAATACAATCCGGTTGCTCCACCAAGAAAAGTTACCGCTTCTTCGCCCGCGTTCTTCAAAATTGCTTCCTGCAAATTATCTCTGAATTCCAAAATCTTATTTGCTCGATCTTCACCGGTAAAACCCGAAACCGGATACGCTAAAAATCCAACAGCGATACCATCCTTATGGTACTCATCTACCACATCACTTCGCGCACTTAAATAATCATTGATAATAACCGGAAGTCTTGTAGAACCAATATACGCATCCAACCGCCAGTCAGCTTCCGGATCTTTTACCGGTTCCAGTTCAT
>CALVTM010000013.1 GCA_944362615.1 uncultured Clostridia bacterium | reverse complement strand
CGCTCTTAAACGCCAGGCCGAAGAAAGTTTTGCGCTTCCAAAAACCAATAGATTTGTTTCAAGAAAATCTTGCTAAGTGTTGCACTTAGTTTGACAATTCATCATATAATATCATTCAAAAGGCAGTCCGTTGCGGCAGATGTATTATAATATATCGTAAAGGAATGTCCTCATATCCGGATAACGGTCTACCGGAGAGAGTGCGAGAGCCTTTGCAAGAGCGTCGCGCATGCGCGGAGAGAGCCTTGCCGGCAGCAGAAGCTTATCCAGCTTGAGCCTTTCCGTGGCTTCGGGCGGAAGCGCTCCGGTGAGACAGAAGTACAGCGTCGCGCCGGAGGAATAAACGTCTGCCCGTTTATCTATAGCGGTATCTTTTTCGTACTGTTCGGGCGGAGCATAATGTCGTTTGAGCTCAATGATATGCCGTTTGACGGAAGCAGAGACTGCCGCTCCGAAGTCGATCAGCTTTGCGGAGCCGTCTGTGAGAATGATATTGTCTGCGGATACGTCTCTGTGAATAAGCCCTGCGTCATGCACCTTTGCAAGCGAGGAGAATACCGGGCGGAGTATTGCAACTGCGTCCTGCTCCTTGAGCCTGCCGCGCTTGCAGACGTAGTCTTTAAGGGTGATGCCGTCCAGATACTCCATGACTATATATGCGGTACCGTTTTCGCTGAAGTAGTCGAGCGCGGTAGGGATGCCCTCAAGATTTTTTATGGCAGCCATATTTTTGGCTTCATCCATAAAGCGTTTTTTACCCGTCGAAAAGCGGCTTCTGAAATCAACTTCTTTGATGACGACGTCTTTTCCGGAGCGTGAGACTATAGCGGAAGGGAAGTACTCCTTGATTGCGACGCGCGCTCTGTTCATCGTATCGAAAGCGAGATAGGTTATTCCGAAACCGCCTTCGCCTATAGCTGAAGCCAGCACATATCTCTGTTTGAGCCTCGACCCAGGTGAAAGTCTGTGGGCGGGAGAGGGAATGGGGCGGTTCGCCTTCTTTTTACACACAGTGCATACACCCTTGGGAGAGAGCGGAGCAAAGCAATGCGGACAAAGCCCGATGATCTCAGTTGTTATCATTTACCGTCCTCCCGTTCCGCGCGTACGATGACCGCAGTGTAATTATCGCTTTTTTCGGGCGCCCGTGACCTTAAAAGTTTTTCGAGCCGCGCAAGTAATTTCTTGCTTGAGCTTTCCGATGCCATTGCGTTTTCCATTTCTTCCTCTTCCACATACTCCCAGAACCCGTCAGTACAGAGCAGGAAGGAATCGTATGCCCCGATAGGACTGTCAATGATAAAGATATCCGGCGGGATAAACTTCTTGCCTCCGAGAACGCGCGTAAGTTTGTTCTGATCCCTGTGATATCTGAGGTCTTTGCGCGATATGAATCCGTTTTCCACATCGAGCTGAGCAAGGGAATGATCCGAGGTGCAGTGGCGTATCTTACCGGCTACGAACCTGTAGACGCGGGAGTCTCCTATATGGGCTATGATCGTGCGATTGTTGTCGGTGAACACTCCCGCGAAAGTGGTGCACGCGCCGTTAGTGAACGTATTTCCACCCTTATTCTCGATGATCAGGTTATGCGCACCCTCAGCAAGTGCTATGATGCTGCCGGGAGAAAGATCTCCGTGTTCTATAAAACCGTCGCCCATAGCGCGAGCGCAGATCTTGCTTGCCATGTCGCTTCCGTAATAGGCGCCGAGTCCGTCGCACACGATAAAACACGCTTTGTCGCCTTGTATCCGGCAATAAGCGTAATCCTGATTATTATTTCTGCCTCCCTGAGCGCAGACTTCAGAATAAACGAGCTTCATATTTTCCGTATAAGCCTCCTTGACCGTGGGCTCGTGCGATGCACATCCTCAATGCAGATTATAACACAAGTTTCAAGTGAAATCAAGAGGGGAAGAAAAGCGGGAGTTAAAATTTGCGTGACGGTAATATTTGTTTGACTTAAGCGCGCCGGAAATGTTATAATTAACGAGTAAAATGATTTTTTTCGGAGGGACACATGAGCGCATACGGAAAAGTGGCGATAGTGATTGGATCGAGATCGGATTACGACGTGGTAAAGCCCGCCGTTACGGTACTCGACAGATTCGGCGTGGAGAGCGAGGTAAGAATAATTTCCGCACACCGTTCGCCGGTAGAGGCGCATGATTTTGCCGTGACCGCGGAAGAGCGCGGTTTTGAGGTACTTATAGGCGTTGCCGGTAAGGCTGCGCATCTTGCGGGCGTGCTTGCGGGGTATACGACTCTTCCCGTTATAGCGCTCCCTGTCGCAACGAGCTTTATGGGCGGACTTGACAGTCTGCTTTCGATGGTACAGATGCCCAAAGGCGTACCCGTTGCGACTGTTGCCGTCAACGGCGCAGATAATGCCGCACTTCTTGCCGTGCAGATACTTGCTGTCAAGTACAGCGAGCTCAAAGGTAAGCTTGCCGACTATAAAGAAGACATGAGAAAGAAAGTCGTAAACGATGATCTTGCGCTTCAGAAGGAGCTCAGGATAGACTGATAAAAATATATTGATATTTTACAGTTAGATAACAGGAGATACAC
Organism: uncultured Clostridia bacterium; assembly: GCA_944362615.1. Classification (GTDB taxonomy): domain Bacteria; phylum Bacillota; class Clostridia; order Christensenellales; family Pumilibacteraceae; genus Protoclostridium. The sequence continues at coordinate 33,470 of CALVTM010000013.1, read as the reverse complement.
CGAAATGGAAATAGGAAAGCAGCTTTACGAAGGAAAGGCAAAGAAGGTATTTGCCACGGACGACGACAAAGTAGTACTTGTTGACTATAAGGATGACGCTACTGCGTTCAACGGTCTCAAGAAAGGACAGATTGCAGGAAAAGGCGTTATAAACAACAAAATGAGCAACATGATGTTCCGTCTGCTTGAGCAGCACGGCATCGAGACCCATTATATAGAGGAAGTGGACGATCGCAAGACGTTGGTCAAGAAAGTGGAGATCGTTCCGCTTGAAGTTATCATTCGTAATGTTGCGGCAGGCTCTTTCTCCAAGCGTTACGGTGTTGCTGAAGGAACTCCTCTGAAGAGCACCGGTTTTGAATTCAGCTATAAGAACGATGATCTCGGCGACCCGATGATCAACGACTGGTATGCGCTTGCGCTCGGTATAGCGACGAAAGAGGAAATAGATACGATTCAGAAAATGGCGTTCAAAGTAAACGATGTTCTCAAGGAATATTTCGCACACCTCGGAGTAAACCTTATCGACTTCAAGCTCGAGTTCGGCAGATACGAAGGCAGGATCATTCTTGCGGATGAGATTTCTCCGGACACCTGCCGTTTCTGGGATGCCAAGACGGGAGAGAAGCTGGATAAAGACAGATTCCGCCGTGACATGGGCGGCGTAGAGGACGCATACAAAGAGATGATGCGCCGTATAACCAACGGCTGATAAAACGGAGGTCACCGCAATGATAGATTACAAGTCGGCGGGAGTGGACGTAACGCGCGGATATAAGCTTGTCGATCTTATAAAGAAAAGCGCTGCGGACACATACGACGAGAACGTATTGTCCGGACTGGGTTCGTTCGGCGGATTTTACGCCGTACCCAAAGGACTTTCCGAGCCGGTGCTCGTATCCGGAACGGACGGCGTAGGCACGAAGCTGCGCTATGCCATTGTGCTTGACAAGCATGACACGATAGGCACGGACTGCGTTGCCATGTGCGTAAACGACATAGTGTGCCAGGGTGCGAAGCCGCTGTTCTTCCTTGATTATGTAGCGTGCGGCAAACTCGATCCCGAGAAGATGGCTGTAGTCGTGCGCGGAGTAGCTTCTGCATGCAAGCAGGTAGGCTGTGCGCTTATCGGCGGTGAAACGGCAGAGATGCCGGGCATGTATCCCGAAGACGAATACGATCTTGCCGGTTTTGCTGTAGGCATAGCGGACAAGAGCAGGATCATCAACGGCTCGGCGGTAAAGGAAGGGGATGCCCTTGTCGGACTCGGTTCGAGCGGAGTGCATTCAAACGGATTTTCGCTTGTGCGCAAACTGCTCGGCGAGGACAGAAAAGAGCTGGAAAAGTACGATCCGTCTCTCGGAATGACCGTAGGCGAAGCGGTACTTACTCCGACCAAACTTTACGTCTCGATAGCGCTTGCGCTTGCGGAGAAGTTTGACGTACACGGCATAGCGCACATAACGGGCGGCGGATTCATAGAGAACATACCGAGAATAATGCCGGACGGCTTATGCGCTGAAGTGGATCTGGATTCATTCCCGCGTTTGCCGATATTCGATCTTCTTGCAGCTAAGAGCGGACTGGGCGACGACAAACTGTACAACACTTTCAATATGGGTATAGGCATGGTATTCGCCGTTCCGGCTGATCAGGCTGAAGAAGTAGTAAGTTATGCGGTTAAATCGGGAGAGAGCGCATATATTATGGGTAAGGTGACCGCAGGAAAGGGCGTCAAGCTCGTCCGCGGAAAATAAGACCCGTAAGGAAGGAAACGATTATGAAAAAACTTGCGTTACTCGTCAGCGGAAGCGGTACGAATATGCAGGCGATAATGGACGCTTGCGCTTCCGGAGAAATAAACGGAAAAATCGCCGTTGTAATATCCTCCAACCATGAAGCGTATGCACTTGTGCGGGCGGAGGGAGCGAAGATTCCCAATTACGTTTGCTGTAAAAAGGATTATTTTTCGGCTGAAGCGAGGGATATGGAGATACTGCGTCTGCTTAAAATGTATGACGTGGATTACGTTATTCTTGCCGGGTATCTCGGCATACTTCCGCAGTTCATACTTGACGCATATCCGTATCGTATAGTAAACATACACCCGTCGCTGCTGCCCAAGTTCGGCGGAAAGAATTTTTACGGTATCCGCGTACATTCGGCAGTAATAGCGGCAGGAGAAACGGAGAGCGGAGCGACGGCGCATTTTGTAAGTAACGAGATAGACGGCGGACTTATAATACGCCAGCAGAAACTGAACGTGTATAAGGGAGACACGCCGGAAGCGTTGCAGAAGCGTATACTGACGCAAATAGAGCATCCTATGCTTGTGAGCGTCATCAAAGATCTTTGTAACGATAAGATAAAAGTGATCGACGGTAAAGTAGTGACCGTCGAGTAATAGACAGGAGAGTTACAGGCTATGGCAGAGAAGAGAAGGGCGCTTATAAGCGTCAGTGATAAGACGGGAGTAGTAGAGTTTGCGCGCGCGCTGGACGAGCTCGGATTCGAGATTGTATCCACGGGCGGCACGGAAAAGGCGCTTTTGCAGGCGGGGCTTCATCCTGTGAACATAAGCGACATAACGGGATTTCCCGAGTGCCTGGACGGCAGGGTAAAGACATTGCATCCCGTTGTTCACGCAGGACTGCTTGCGCGCAGGGATCTGCCCGAGCATATGCAGACGCTGGAAAAGCTTGGCATTCAGAAGATAGACGTCGTTGCGGTCAACCTTTACCCGTTTAAAGCGACGGTGGAAAAGCCGGGTGTGACTCTTGAGGAAGCGATAGAGAACATAGATATCGGCGGACCCACGATGATCCGCAGTGCTGCTAAAAACTATCCCGGAGTCATTGTGCTTGTCGATCCTGCCGATTATGATGAGGCAATAGAACGCATAAAGACGGATACGGCTGATCGTGACTGGCGCTTCAAGCTGTCATACAAGGTATTCCGTCATACCGCGGTATACGATACGATGATATCCAATTATATGCAGAAGAAGCTCGGGATCGAATTCCCCGATCAGGTCACTTTTGCGTATGAGAAGAAGCAGGATATGCGTTACGGTGAAAATCCTCACCAGAAAGGCGCATGGTATTCCGAGCTTTTCAGCGCGGAAACGGCGGGAACGCTCAGCGCGGCTCGTCAGCTTCAGGGTAAAGAGCTGTCTTACAACAACATCAACGACTGCGGCGGTGCGCTCGACCTGCTCAAAGAGTTCCCCGATCGTCCTGCAGTCGTAGCTGTCAAGCATGCAAATCCTTGCGGTGCGGCTCTCGGAGACAGCATATCCGAGGCATATAAAAAGGCGTACGCGTGCGATCCGGTATCGATATTCGGCGGCATAGTTGCATGTAACAGAGAAGTGGACAAGGCAACGGCTGAAGAGATGGTCAAGATCTTCCTTGAAATAGTGATTGCGCCGTCGTTCAGCGAAGAGGCAAAGAGCATACTTTCCGCAAAGAAGAACCTTCGTCTGCTTGAAATAAGCGATATAGAGAAGCCTTACAGTGAGAACGTGCGTGATATGAAGAAGGTAGCCGGCGGACTGCTCATCCAGGATAAGGACAGATCGCTGTACTCCGACGAAGTCAAGGTGGTTACGGACAAAGCGCCTACGGAAGAGCAGAAGGCTCAGATGGAGTTCGCGTATAAAGTAGTCAAGCACACGAAGTCCAATGCGATAGTAATAGCAAAAGACTTCATGGCGATAGGCGTTGGTGCAGGTCAGACGAACCGTATCTGGGCGGCTCAGCAGGCGATCGAGCACGCTGTAAGCGCAGGCAACGATCCCGCAGGCGCAGTACTTGCATCGGATGCTTTCTTCCCGTTTGACGACTGTGTTGAGGCGGCTGCAAAAGCCGGTATCACCGCGATCGTACAGCCGGGCGGCAGCATACGCGATAACGACTCTATAGTCAAGTGTAACGACAACGGCATATCGATGATATTCGTAGGTCAGAGACATTTCAAACACTGAAAAAATAAACATATAAGGATATTCCGATGAAGAAGAACGTACTCATAGTGGGAGGCGGCGGACGCGAGCACGCTATAGCGTATTCGCTGTCCCTTTCGCCTGAGGTAGGAAAGATTTACTGCATACCCGGTAATGCGGGTATCTCACGCCTTGCGGAATGTCACGGAGATATAAAAGCGACGGATCTCGACGGGGTCGTCGCTTTTGTGCGTAATCATCCGGACATATACATGACGGTCGTCGCTCCGGACGACCCGCTTGCCGCCGGCATGGTCGACAGACTGGAGGCTGAAGGTTTCCGCGCATTCGGACCGCGTGCCAACGCCGCGCGTCTTGAAGCGAGCAAGTCGTTTGCAAAAGATCTTATGAAGAAGTACGGCATACCCACTGCCGATTACGAGGTATTCACCTCATACGACGAGGCGGAAGCTTATCTTGACAAGTGCGCATATCCCGTTGTGCTCAAGGCGGACGGGCTTGCTCTCGGCAAAGGAGTGTTGATATGCGAGGACAGGGCGGCGGCGGAAGCCGGGCTCAAAGAGATTATGCTGGACAAGGCGTTCGGCAGTGCGGGCAATACGATAGTTATCGAGAGTTTCCTGCGCGGTTTTGAATGTTCCGCACTTGCTTTCTGTGACGGAAAGACTATCGTTCCGATGACTACGAGTCAGGATCATAAGCGTGCGCTTGACGGGAATAAAGGGCTGAATACCGGCGGTATGGGTACATTCTCACCGTCGTATAAAGTCACTCCGGAGATGGAAAAGCGGATATACGATGAAGTACTGCTTCCCACGCTTAACGGTCTGAAGTCGGAAGGTATAGAATTCAAGGGCGTGCTGTATGCGGGACTTATGATTGACGGAGATGATATCCGTGTCCTCGAATATAACGCCCGTTTCGGCGATCCGGAGACACAGGTCATACTGCCGCGTCTTGCTACGGACTTGTTCGAGATCTTTGAAGCTTGCATAGACGGCACGTTGGATAAGGTGGATATCAAGTGGACGGGCAACAGCGCGGTATGCGTCGTGCTTGCGTCAGGAGGATATCCCGAAAAATACGAAAAGGGCAAGAAGATATCGTTCGGTGAGCTGGATGACGGCATTATAGTTTATCATGCCGGCACGGCGTTCGATGCGGACGGCAATATCGTAACGAGCGGAGGCAGAGTGCTCGGCGTTACGGCGCTTGCTCCTACGCTGAAAGAGGCACGCGACAGAGCGTATGCCAATGCGAAGAAGATCACATTTGACAAGGTGCATTACCGCACGGATATACTTAAGGAACTCGGCTGAACACGGGAGGCGAATATGATCAGAACACTGTTCGTGGAAAAGAAGACGGGTTATGACACCGTCCGCCGCCGCAAGCAGGCGGAAATAGAGAGCGCGCTTTCGATAAAAACGGAAATGCGTATGTTGATCCGTTACAACATAGAGGGACTGGACGGGGATGATTTTGAGCGTGCAAAGCTCACGATATTTTCCGAGCCGCCCGTAGACGAAGTGTATGAAGAGGAAGTAGATCTTTCGGGATACACTGTTATCGGCGTGGAGCTGCTGCCCGGTCAGTACGACCAGCGTGCGGACAGTGCAGCGCAGTGCGTTCAGCTGCTTACGCGCGGAAAGCGTCCGCTGATCAAGACGGCTACGCTTTACGCTTTCAAAGGTGCGGATAAGGAGCTTGCGGAAAAGCTCGGCAAATACCTTGTGAACCCTGTGGAATCCAGGCTCTGTTCATTCGAAAAGCCGTCTACGCTGGAAACGGCATATGACGAAGCTCCGCCTGTACCCGAGGTGACCGGATTTACGTCGATGGACGAAAAGGCGCTTTCCGGATATCATGCGAGCATGGGATTTGCGATGAGCCTGGAAGATCTTGCATTCGTGCGTGATTACTTCCGCGGAGAGCATCGTGAGCCTACCGAAACGGAGCTTAAAGTTATCGATACTTACTGGTCAGATCACTGCCGGCACACGACTTTCGGCACCCGTCTTACGGAAATCGAGACGGATACGGACATTCCTGAGCTGAAAGAGGCGCTTGCCGAATACGGCAAACTTCATGACGAATTCGCCAAGGGCAGACCGGATAAGAAATATCCCACGCTGATGGACATGGCGACGATAGGCGCAAAGACGCTTAAGAAGCGCGGTATGATCCCCGATCTTGACGAGAGTGAAGAGATCAACGCGTGCTCGATAAAAGTGACTGCGGACGTGGACGGCAAGCCGGAGGACTGGCTGGTCATGTTCAAGAACGAAACGCACAATCATCCGACGGAGATAGAGCCGTTCGGCGGTGCCGCGACGTGTCTCGGAGGAGCGATCCGCGACCCGCTGTCCGGCAGAGTATATGTATATCAGTCCATGCGCGTTACCGGCGCAGGGGATATCAACGAGCCGCTTTCGGCTACGCTCAGGGGCAAGCTTCCTCAGCGCACGATATCCACGACGGCGGCGGCAGGCTTCTCGTCATATGGTAACCAGATAGGTCTTGCTACCGGTGAAGTCCATGAAATGTATCATGAGGGATACAAGGCAAAGCGACTGGAAACCGGATTTGTAGTCGGCGCCGCGCCTGCGTACAACGTAGTGCGTTCTCGTCCCGAACCGGGCGACGTGGTACTGCTCATAGGCGGAGAGACGGGACGTGACGGCTGCGGCGGAGCGACGGGATCGAGCAAAGCGCACGACGTACACAGTCTGGATAGCTGCGGTGCCGAGGTACAGAAAGGTAATCCTCTTACAGAGAGAAAGATACAGCGTCTTTTCCGTAACCCGGAAGTGACGAGACTTATCAAGCGCTGTAACGATTTCGGTGCAGGCGGCGTATCCGTTGCCGTCGGCGAGCTTGCGGACGGACTGGACATCAGTCTTGACGCCGTTCCCAAAAAATATCAGGGTCTCAGTTCGACTGAACTTGCGATAAGCGAATCACAGGAGCGCATGGCTGTCGTTATAGCGGCGGAGGACGCCGAAAAAATGATAGCGCTTTGCGCGGAGGAAAATCTCGGCGCGACCATTCTTGCGACGGTCACCGATACGGGCAGAATGCGCATGACGCATAAGGGAAGAACTGTTGTGGATATTTCCCGCGACTTCCTCAATACCAACGGCGTTGCTCAGGAGCACAAAGCGGTACTGGACGATAAGGCTCCGGTATACTTTAAGTCGCGCGTCAGGGGCGCGGACGGGAAAGGACTGGACGCTCTTAAACAGGCGCTCTCTTCATATAACGTATGCTCACAGCGCGGACTGGGAGAAATGTTCGATTCCACGATAGGCGCGGCAACGGTGTATATGCCGTTCGGCGGTAAGAACAAGCTGACTCCTCCTCCTGCAATGGCGGCAAAGCTGCCCGTAAGGGGAGAGACCAATACCGCGACCGTGTCCGCATTCGCATGCTATCCCGATCTGCTTACGGAGAGCCGTTTCGTAGGCGCGGCATATTCGGTTCTCATGAGCGTGCTCAAAGTCGCGGCTACCGGTGCGGACTGGAGACGTGTACGTCTTACGTTCCAGGAGTTTTTCGAGCGTCTGGGCAAAGATCCCGTACGCTGGGGCAGACCTGCATCCGCGCTTCTCGGCGCATTGTGGGCTCAGCTCCGCCTCGGACTGGGCGCAATAGGCGGAAAGGATTCGATGAGCGGTTCTTTCGAAAAGCTGGACGTACCTCCCACGCTCATATCTTTCGCGCTTGCTCCGGCAGACGCCCGTAAACTGATAACCAATGTACTGCCTGCCGGACGTGAAGTCAAGATCGTGCGCATGAAGCGCGCGGCGGACGGTATGCCTGATTTTGAGTTTGCGGAAAAACTGATGACGGCATTGCATGAGCAGGCGGAAGCGGGCAATATAGATTTCTGTCAGGTAACCGACGAGGGCGGCAGCGCGGCGGCAGTCGCAAAGTCGTGTCTCGGAGACGGCGTAGGCTTTACGTTTGCAGACCTCGGAGAGCGTGATTTTGTCAACTCTCAAGGCGACATATTCGTATCAGGCAGAGACACGTCTGCATTTGACGCCCTTGGCGCGGAGGTATACGGAAGAACCACTTCGGACGGCATATTCACGGCGGGCGGCGATAAGGCGTCTGTAAGTGAGATGACGGCGGCGTATACCCGTACTTTCGAGCGTGTATACCCGACAAAGGCGGCGGCGAGCGGGGAAGCTCCCTTACTGTCGTTTACCGGACGTTCGACGGCGGCGCCGCGCATAAAGTCGGCAAAGCCGAAGGTATTCATCCCCGTATTCCCGGGTACCAACTGTGAGTACGATACAGCGCGCGCATTTGAAAGAGCGGGCGCGGAAGCGGATATATTCGTGATACGCAACCGCAGCGCGGCTGAGATAGAGGACAGCGTTACAGAGATCGTGAAACGCATATCCGCAAGTAATATACTCATGTTCCCGGGCGGATTTTCGGGCGGTGATGAACCGGACGGTTCGGGCAAATTCATTGCAACGACTTTCCGTAACCCTCGCATAGCGGATGCGGTCAGAGAGCTGCTTTCCGTTCGCGACGGACTTGTTCTCGGCATATGCAACGGCTTTCAGGCGCTTGTAAAGACGGGACTGCTTCCCGGCGGTGAAATAAGCGTACAGAGTGCGGACAGCCCCACGCTTACTTTCAATAACATAGCGCGTCACGTTTCCCAGATCTCCGATGTGCGCGTAGCGTCCGTAAAATCCCCTTGGTTGAGCGGCGTCAGCGTAGGCGATGTGTTCGGAGTGGCTGTATCTCACGGTGAAGGCAGATTTGTCGCACCCGAAGCGGCGCTCAAGAGTATGGCGGAGAAGGGAATGATAGCGACGCAGTACTGTGACGAAAGCGGAAAACCGACGATGGAATCCCCGTTCAACCCTAACGGTTCGATGTACGCAATCGAGGGTATAACGTCTGAGGACGGACGTATCCTCGGTAAAATGGGACACTCTGAACGTATAGGAAAGGATATGTACAAGAACATACCAGCAAGATTTGATATGAAGATATTCGAATCGGGCGTAAAATACTTTAAATAAATAAGGAGAACATATGAAATTAGGCGTTGTAGGACTGCCCAACGTAGGCAAGTCCACGCTGTTCAATGCGATCACGGACGCAGGAGCGGAGGCTCAGAACTATCCGTTCTGCACGATAGAACCCAACGTAGGCGTGGTAGCTGTACCGGATGAGCGGCTTGAAGTGCTCGGTAAGCTGTACAACACGCGCAAGATAACCCATGCCATAGTAGAATTTGTGGATATAGCGGGTCTGGTAAAGGGCGCAAGCCGCGGCGAAGGACTGGGAAACAAGTTCCTTTCGCACATACGCGAAGTTGACGCTATAGTGCACGTAGTGCGCTGCTTCCGCAATCCGGATATAATCCACGTTGAAGGCAGTGTAGATCCGATACGCGACATAGAGACGATAAACACCGAACTCATACTTGCCGACCTTGAAAGCGTGGAAAAGCGTCTTACGCGCGCGGAGCATCTTGTGCGCACGGGTGAAAAGAAGTACGCTGAAGAGTACGACCTGCTCAAAAAGCTTCAGGATTGTCTGAATGCGGGCAAATGCTTGCGTACGCTCAAGCTCAACGAGGACGAAAAAGCTTTGCTTGATTCGTATTTTCTGCTCACCGGAAAACCCGTGATATACTGTGCGAACATCGATGAAGGCGATATAGGCAAGGAAAATCCGCTTTCCGCAGAAGTCGCGAAATACGCGGCAGAGGAAGGCTCGGAGTTTATTGAGATAAGCGCGGAAGTTGAAGCGGAGATAGCTTCGCTTCCTGCTGAAGAGCGCGCCGACTATATAGAAGGTCTTGGACTGGGCGCAAGCGGTCTTGACCGTATGATAACCAAGTGCTATTCTCTCCTCGGTCTTATATCCTATCTTACGGCGGGTGAGAAGGAAGTTCGTGCATGGACGATTGAACGCGGAACGAAAGCGCCTCAGGCGGCGGGCAAGATACACACCGACTTCGAGAAAGGATTTATCCGCGCAGAAGTCGTGGCGTATGACGATCTTGTTTCGAGCGGCGGTTTTACGCAGGCTAAGGAAAAAGGGCTTGTCCGCAGTGAGGGCAAGGAGTATGTCGTCAAGGACGGCGATGTAGTGCTGTTCCGTTTCAACGTGTAACAGAAAAGTGCGATAAAAAAGCATAATACTTCAGAAGGGAGTGATGCGCAGATGCGCGTCACTCCCTTTCGGCGTATATAATTTCCCAATATGGTCAAAAGCAGTTGAAAAAGCCGGATATTTGTGTTAGAATAAGCGCATGGACTACAAGAAAAAGATAAGCGAAGCTATAAACAGTCCGCTTGTGAGCGAGGAAGATATAATAGTCGCGGCGGAGGGACACGGAGACTACGCTCTTCCGTGTTTCAAGTACGCCAAGCAGCTGCATAAAAGTCCGCAGATGATAGCCGCGGATTTTGCGGCGGGCGTAGCAGGATGCGACTTTGTGGATCATACGGAAGTCGCGGGCGGATATCTGAATTTTTACCTGTCCCGCGCGGCATTCGTGCATGACGTCATGTTCGGCGGATCCGTTATAGACGATATACGCAGAGCAAATGCAGGTAAAACGGTATGTATAGACTATTCGTCCATCAACATAGCCAAACCTTTTCATATAGGGCATCTGATGAGCACCGCAATAGGCGGATCATTGTACCGCATATATGAATATCTCGGATGGCATGTCGTTGGCATAAATCACCTGGGTGACTGGGGAACGCAGTTCGGAAAACTGCTTGCCGCATACAACGAGTGGGGAGACCGCAGCAAAAAGCTGACGCTCAACGACATGCTTTCGCTGTACGTTCGCTTCACCGAAGAGAGCGAACACGATCCGGAGCTTGCGGAGCGCGGCAGGACTGAATTCCGCAAAATAGAGCAGGGCGATCCGGAAGCGGTGCGCACTTATGAGATGTTCAAGGCAACGACTCTTGAAGAGGTCAATAAGGTGTATGACCGCCTCGGGATCAAGTTCGACAGTTATAACGGCGAAGCGTTCTATAACGATAAAATGCAGCCGATCATTGATGAGCTTACGGAGAAAGGTCTGACGGAGGTATCGGACGGCGCTCTTATCGTGCGTCTGGACGATTACGGAATGCCGCCCTGTCTTATCCGCAGGAGTGACGGAGCGTCTCTATATGCAACGCGCGACCTTGCAGCGGCGCAGTACCGCGCGGATACTTATAAATTTGATAAGTGCCTGTATGTCGTTGCAACGCAGCAGAACCTGCATTTCAGACAGCTTTTCAAAGTGCTTGAGCTCATGGGCAGGGAATGGGCAAAAGATCTCGTTCACGTACAGTTCGGAATGGTGTCGTACGAGGGACAGCCGCTTTCGACGAGAAAAGGTCACGTGGTATTTCTTTCGGACGTTATAGAAAACACCGTAAACAAGGCGCTCAGCATAATAGAGGAAAAGAATCCGGGGCTGGAGGACAAGAAGCGCATAGCCGAAAATGTAGGCGTAGGCGCGGTAATGTTCTTTGCGCTCGGAACCCAGCGCATCAAGGACGTGGACTTCGATTACGACAGAGTGCTGTCGTTTGAGGGGGAAACTGCTCCGTATCTGCAATATACTCACGCACGTTGCAAGTCGGTGCTTGCCAAGGGCGGGGAAGCAGAGCCGGGTGAGTACGACTGTTCGTTGCTTACGGACGATGACGCATATGCGGTAGTGAGGATGCTTTCTCAGTTCGATGAAGTTGTAATGGATGCGGCTGAAAAGTATGAGCCGAGCGCGATAGCCAAATACCTTATAGACCTTGCGCAGAGATATAATCGTTTTTATATAGTGAACCGCATAGTGACTGAGGACGTACAGCTTACGAAAGCGCGTCTTGCGCTCACCGAAGCTGTTGCCGATACTATAAAGAAAGGATTGCACCTGCTTCTGACTGAGGCTCCTGACCGCATGTAAACAGGCAAAAAGGCATAAAAACGGCGGCACAAAAAATTTGAAAAAATTTGTAAAAAATTATATAAAAATCGTTGACATTATATAAGCATTATGGTACACTAATCAAGCTGTCGCAGGGAAGCGGAAACGCTCCTCGAGAGAATAAAAAAATAAAAAAAGTTCTCAAAAACAGTTGACAAACGCTTCGTGATATGATATAGTATACAAGCTGTCACCGATGAGGGCGCGACAGTCACTGCAGAGCGCAGTGCCAAACGGACATTGACAAGGATATATTCGAGAAGGCTTTTGAAGCAAAAACCATTAACGAATAAGTCAATTTTATTAACAGTCAGTAATGTTACTGAGTGTGAATTGAACCATTAACATGAGAGTTTGATTCTGGCTCAGGACGAACGCTGGCGGCGTGCTTAACACATGCAAGTCGAACGAAGTGTAGCAATACACTTAGTGGCGGACGGGTGAGTAACGCGTGAGGAACCTGGCTCCAACAGGGGGACAACAACTGGAAACGGTTGCTAATACCGCATAAGACCACAGAGCGGCATCGCTCAGGGGTCAAAGCTCCGGCGGTTGGAGATGGCCTCGCGTACTATTAGCTAGTTGGTAGGGTAACGGCCTACCAAGGCGACGATAGTTAGCCGACCTGAGAGGGTGATCGGCCACATTGGAACTGAGACACGGTCCAAACTCCTACGGGAGGCAGCAGTGGGGAATATTGGGCAATGGAGGCAACTCTGACCCAGCAACGCCGCGTGAAGGATGAAGGTTCTAGGATTGTAAACTTCTGTCGCAGGGGACGAAGAATGACGGTACCCTGTAAGAAAGCCCCGGCTAACTATGTGCCAGCAGCCGCGGTAATACATAGGGGGCGAGCGTTGTCCGGAATGACTGGGCGTAAAGGGAGTGTAGGCGGCTTTGTAAGTTATGAGTGAAAGCCCGCGGCTCAACTGCGGAACTGCTCATAAAACTGCATGGCTGGAGTACAGGAGAGGTAAGCGGAATTCCTAGTGTAGCGGTGGAATGCGTAGATATTAGGAAGAACACCAGAGGCGAAGGCGGCTTACTGGACTGCAACTGACGCTGAGGCTCGAAAGCGTGGGGAGCAAACAGGATTAGATACCCTGGTAGTCCACGCCCTAAACGATGGATACTAGACGAAGGAGGGTAATACCTTCTGTGTCGCAGCAAACGCATTAAGTATCCCGCCTGAGGAGTACGGCCGCAAGGTTGAAACTCAAAGAAATTGACGGGGACCCGCACAAGCAGCGGAGCATGTGGTTTAATTCGATGCAACGCGAAGAACCTTACCAAGACTTGACATCGCAGGCATAGTTATGAAAGTAATGAAATCCTTCGGGACCTGCAGACAGATGGTGCATGGTTGTCGTCAGCTCGTGTCGTGAGATGTTCGGTTAAGTCCGGCAACGAGCGCAACCCTTATGACCGGTTGCCAATATTCAGTTAGGAACTCCGGTCAGACTGCCGTGGTCAACACGGAGGAAGGTGGGGATGACGTCAAATCATCATGCCTCTTACGTCTTGGGCTACACACGTGCTACAATGGATGCTACAAAGAGCAGCGAACCCGTAAGGGCAAGCGAATCTCAAAAAAACATTCCCAGTTCGGATTGAGGGCTGCAACCCGCCCTCATGAAGTTGGAGTTGCTAGTAATCCCGAATCAGAATGTCGGGGTGAATGCGTTCCCGGGTCTTGTACACACCGCCCGTCAAGCCATGAGAGTTGGGGGGACCCGAAGTCAGTGTGCTAACCGCAAGGAGGCAGCTGCCTAAGGTAAAACCAATGATTGGGGTTAAGTCGTAACAAGGTAGCCGTATCGGAAGGTGCGGCTGGATCACCTCCTTTAAGAGAGCGACAATTAGAGTCGCTAACTTCAAAGATTATATACGAGAGCGAGTGAAGGAAAACACTTGCAAAAGTACTTCTTGAAATATTCTTGTAATGTATATAAAATGCGACATCTTCAAGGTGTCGCATTTTTCTTTTGTATCCATATCTTTGCGTACTGCACTAGTGGTTTAAAGCCGTCCGCGCAAAGCTGACAGCTGTGGATGAAAAAATCGGATTATGCGCGCTTAAGGAATAACCGAGTAAAAGAAAGAGTGGGTTTTTTGACAGGAACTCACTTTTTCTTTTGCACGACCGCTTCCGACGATATGCACATCAGACATTACATTGCTTAGTAACCGTATTCTCCTGCCGCGGAGCAGTGCAAAGAAAATCACGGCGTACTTTTTGAAAATCCGCACGTAAAATTATGTATGTCGCGTTAAAAGCCCGTTAAATACCTTGTGAGCCGAGTTTGCTGTTTCACGATAACTTCTCCGATGCGCAGGCAATGCGGCTTTATAGTGTAACAGTTGCGCCTGAACGCGTTTTTGACGTGGAAACAGTATCTTCTTGCGAAACAATGAAATAAAATAAATCAGTCTGCGACCCGGTAAAACATTGATATTTTATAACAGGTGTGGTATTATGATTGAGTACAAAAGGGGAGACAGGAAATGAGAAAATTTTCGTCACTTTCAAACAGTCTAGGCACGGGCGTATTTGCGCGGCTGACCGTAAAGAAGCAGGAAGTAGAGGCAAAAGGAGTGCGGGTAATAGATCTCTTTGTAGGCACTCCGGACTTTCCATGCGAGCAGCACATACTTGATGCGGGCATAAATGCTATGCGCGATCCGGAAAATATCAAGTATTCATTGTTGGATTCGCCTGAGATGACGGGTGCTGTGATAAACTACTATAAGGAGCGTTACGGCGTCCAGCTTACCGCGGATATGATAGCTTCATGCAACGGCACACAGGATGGCATGGGACATATCGGTATGATCCTTGCCGATCCTGAAGACGTGGTCCTGCTGCCCGATCCGGGATATATAGCGTTTGAGACGAGCGCACTTTTCGGACGCGCCAGACCTTATTATTATCGCTTGACTGCGGAAAATAACTTTCTGCCCGATTTTGACGCTATACCCGACGAGGTATACCGCCGCACGGCATACCTGGTGCTTTCATACCCGTCAAACCCGGTGGGAGCGGTAGCTCCGCCTGAGGTATATAAGCGGGCGATAGAGCTTGCAAAACGCTATGGATTCGCGGTTATAAACGACAATGCCTACAGTGACATAATCTTTGAAGGCGAGGGTGGTTCGTTTTTGTCGTACGAAGGAGCAACGGAAGTCGGAGCGGAGTTCTTTTCGCTTTCCAAGTCCTTCAATACCACAGGTTCGAGAATATCCTTCCTTATAGGTGATCCTGAGATTGTAGCAGCTTTCCGCAAGTTGCGCAGCCAGTATGACTTCGGAATGTTTATGCCGGTACAGGCGATGGCTGTGGCAGCTCTGACCGGTGACAGAAAGGGAGTGAAAGCGCGTTGCGAGGAATACCGTCGCCGCCGCGATGCACTTTGCGGAGGTCTGCGTACCGTCGGCTGGAATGTGCCCGACTCACAGGGTACTATGTTCGTGTGGGCGCGTGTACCTGAAGGACACGGCACGAGCGAGCAGTTTGCAGAAGAACTGATAGAGCGCGCCGGAGTGATATGCACACCCGGTTCGGAGTTCGGACCGTCAGGAGAGGGATATGTCCGTTTTGCTCTTGTCAAGCCCGTGGAAGTGCTTGAAGCCGCTGTCAAGGCTATAGCCGAAAGCGGTATACTCGATTGATATTATGCGGGGAATCCGCGTAAATCTGCAGTAAAAGGATTTTCTGAATTTCATAAACTTTGTGCTTTTCGTCGATACTTTTGCTGTAATAAAAATGTAACTCTGTAAAACTTACATATTGCCGTATGTAATTCATAAGGTTATCAGTGAAAACGAAGGCTACGCTCTGACTGAAGCAAAAAGCATATTCGGATATGTGTGCGGACTTATATCTGAATTTCTCTGATGTTACATGGACGTATAAAAAAACTCACGCGGAAAAGCGTGAGTTTTTTTATATTGTGCTGTTTAAAATCAAGGGAGCGGGGAGAAATATGCGGATTTACTTCGGACAAAAGCATTAAAGATAAAAAAACCCCGCCCTGCGCGCATATCGCTCGCAGGGCGGGGAAATATAAAAGGGGAAAATGATGATGGCAAAATCAGTAGAAGGGCTAAGCCTTCTTCGGGAAGGAAAACATGCGATTATCAGTGTCTTTTTCCTTCCGGGCGGGGATCCGGAATCCCCTAATCAATGGGTTTCCGCTTTCTTTTCGGATCAACCGAAATAGTAGTGGTGATGAATCTGATTATAGAAAGCGGTAGCTACAAACTTGAAAAGTTTAATCATAACTTGGCCTCCTGTATTGTCTTTTTGATCGGGCTTTTCTTTCCCTGTCGACACCCATATTATATAAAACTTCATGTTACAAGTCTTATACTCTTGTCGCTTCTTTCTTGCATTATTATGTCATGTTGGAACGTTAACTTTAATATTTATTTAAGATAGCGATTGTCTGTATATATGGGCGTATCAATGTGAACGCAAAAGCAGCAATAATTTTAAGAACGTTTCCGGGACGCTCGGCATAAAAGTGCCCATGCGTTCTTAACAACCGTCGAATGTTAACTATCAGCTATTAACTGTTAAGTTTTGGCTATTAGTTGTTACGTCCGAAGTAGTGGTTGTTAATTTGGTTGTGAAACATGGTTTTGATGAACTTCATAAGCTTAATCATAAACTCGTGCCTCCTAAGATGTATTTCATCATCCCGTTCCCTTATCGCAATATTATTTTATTCTATGAACGAAATATGTTCTATATTTCCACTGTGATAAAATAATACTATTATGACATCTTGGGCATATTTAGGGTATTTGTGGTGACTTTTTACACAAGTTTCTCACCATTTCAACATATAACGGGTATTTTGCCTTGATTTTGCCTGGTTTTTACCATATAATCCTTTAAATTCGACTTAAACGCGAGCAAAAATAATTTTTTATTCGCGTTAAAAGGCTTTTGATTGTAATTGACAGTCAAACGGACGGAGCTTGCGAAATAACGAATTGACTTTTGAAAACAGATATTGTAAAATGTCATATGTCAAGTAAAGAGGAGAAACAGGGACGTGAAAGTACTGATAATCAACGGTAGCCCGAGAGGTGAAAATAGCAATACCATGAAGGTAACGCGCGCATTCGTTCAGGGAATGTCAGAGAGCGCGGATATCGAGGTAGAAACGGTAACCGTTAAAGATCTTAAAATAGAGCCCTGCCTTGGCTGCTTTTGCTGCTGGTCTAAAACGCCGGGAAAGTGTGTTATCAAAGACGATGTTAGGAGTGTAACTCTCAAAATACTTTCGTCCGATCTTGTGATATACAGCTTCCCGCTTTTTTATTACTCGGTACCCGGAAAGCTCAAGGCATTGATAGAGAGGCAGCTTCCGACGGTAGCTCCGTTCATGGAAGGTCAGCGCGATTATCTTGTAAACGGAGGGCATCCGCCGCGCTTTACCGCAAAACATAAGACCATACTCATATCCACATGCGGATTTTATCCTACAGATAAAAGTTACGATGCGATAAGAGCGCAGTTCAGTATGATATGCGGTGAAGGAAACTTTATGGAGATATTCCTCGGAGAGGGCGAGCTTTTCTCGAGGCGCGTGACTCAGCGTCGTTGCCAGGCGAGACTGGAAGCGGTGCATGATGCCGGAGTTGAATACGGAAGAGACGGCGAGTTATCTGAAGCGACGCATGAAAAGATATGTTCGCATTTATATCCGCCCACGATGTATGCGCATTTGGCGGATGTCGGCTGGGGCATAACGATGGAGGACTTCCGCAAGTCGGATGAAGAAACCATCAAAGAAGTGGAAGCTCTCGGAAAGAAGATAGACCTTATATATTAAATAAGTAACTTTATTTATATAATAATAAAAAGCATTTGAAGGTCTGCCGTTATAAATACTGATAAGAAAAGGGCGCAGACGGAGCGCGTAACGCGCAAAATAAAAAAAATAAATTTTGGAGGAATAAAGAAAATGGACGCAAAACAGAGAGAGATCGCAGATAAGATCAAGAAGATACTCGTAGAGGATCTCAGACTTCCCGAGGAAGACCTTACGGACGACGCAAAGCTTTTCGGAGACGACATCGGTCTTGACAGCGTAGACTCGCTTGAGATCATAGCAGGTATCGACCAGGAATTCGGCGTATCCATGATGGGTGTTGACAGAGAGCATTTTCAGACTATCGAAACGCTCAGCAAGTACGTCATGGATAATCTGGACAAATAATGAATGCGCGACAGAAGGCGGTTGCTGATAAGATAGCAGACTATCTTTCGGAGAACCTTCGGTTGCCGAGAGAGAACATAACATACGACGTCCCGCTGTTCGGCGACGGTATAGGACTGGACAGCGTGGACTCTCTTGAGATCATAGCGGGCATGGACCTGCTTTTCGGCGTATCGCTGATAGGCGCGCATGACTCTGTATTCAGAGACATACGCACGCTCAGCGAATACATAGTCAATAATCCGGACTTTAAGGAAAATAAGAAATGAACGACAGAGTAGTTATAACCGGTTTGGGTCTGACCTGTGCTATCGGCGGCAGTGCCGATGAATGTTTTAACAATGCTATTGCAGGCAAGGTCGGTATAAAAGAAGTCAAAAGCGTGGAGCATTCCGCTTGTTACGCTCATATAGGTGGAGAATACAACGAGTTCGTCACGCCCGAGGGTGAAGACAGAGCGAGCGCTCTGTGCATAAAAGCGGCAACCGAAGCCGTGACCGATTCCGGGCTGGACGTCTCTGCTGATCCGTCCCGCGTCAGCGTAGTGATAGGCAGCTGTGTGGGCGGAGCTGTAAGTATAGAAAAGTTTTACCGCGACTATGTTGCTGATCCCGGAAAGGCGTCAGGCGAGGACGTTCTGAAAATGCCCATTTCCGCGATAGCGAACAATGTCGCGCTTAAGTTCGGGGCGCAGGGGGCAGTGGACAACGTAGCCAATGCGTGCGCAGCCGGAACGATGAGCATAGCGATAGCGGCGGATCTTATCCGCAGCGGAAAAGCGGATGCGGTCATAGCGGGTGGAAGCGATCCGATGAGCAGCCTTGCTTTCTCGGGCTTTCATGCGCTTCACGCGCTGGACAGCGAACCCTGCAGGCCTTTCAATAAGTCCAAGGGCATAGCGCTCGGTGAAGGCGCCGGCATACTGATCGTAGAATCCTACGAGCATGCGAAAGCGCGCGGAGCAAAAATATACTGTGAAGTGCTCGGCAGCGGAGTATCCTCCGATGCGCATCACATAACCGCGCCCGCTCCGGATGGAGAGGGAATGCAGTCGGCAATGGAGCGCTCACTTGCAAATTCGGGCATAAAGGCGTCGGATGTGGATTATATCAACGCACACGGTACAGGCACGCCGCTCAACGATACTTCCGAACTGGGAGCGATGCTCAGAGTGTTCGGACAGGACGGCAAAGTAAGCTGTTCTACGACCAAGTCGATGGTAGGTCACTGTCTCGGTGCGGCAGGAAGCGTGGAAGCGGTAATGTGCGTAAAGGCTATCGAGCGCGGTATCGTACCTCCGACTGTCGGATATACCGAAGAGGACAAGGCAGCCATGCGCGAGAAGGCGGGCGATTTTGATTTCGTTCCCAATACGGGCAAGCAGAGAAAGGTAGACTATGTGCAGTCGAATAACTATGCTTTCGGCGGTAACAACGCAAGTATAATTTACGCTAAAGAAGGCGTGGAAAGATCACTTGCTCAGCCGAACAAAGAGCGGATATTCATAACCGGTTTCGGTATTGTGAGCCCTCTCGGAAACACGGAAGAGGAGTACGCGGCAAACGTGAATGCGGGCGCGGCGGCAAAGAGATGCGAGAACTGCGGAGACTATATCAGCGCCGTAGGTAAAGAGGACTTCGATGCTGTCGGTATCAAACTGAATTTCTACCGTAAGCTGGATAAGCTCAGTCAGATGACGTGCGTATCCGGAAAACGTGCGCTTGCGAATGCCGGAATAACGGTAAGCGATGAAAATTCCCGTAAGATAGGAATAGTGGCGGGTACGTCGGACGGACCTCAGACGGATATAGCCAATTTCCAGAAGGGCATAATAGCAAGCGGAACTCAGGCGGGCAGCGCGTTCCTGTTCCCGAATACGGTATACAATGCGGCGCCGGGATATTTCTCGATAGCTGCAGGAGTAAAGGGATATAACGTAACGCTTTCCAACGGCGCTGCCAGCGGAATAGCGGCTGTAGCGTTTGCGACCAGAGTGCTTCATACAACGCAGAATGACGTTATTCTTGCAATAGGCGCGGACGAGGATTCGGAAACCGTGCATATGCTTTACGAAAAGGCGGGCGCGATAGCAGCCGGCATGACTCCGGGTGACGGAGCCGTGACCGTCGTGCTTGAGCGTGAGAGCAGCGCAAACGCGCGCGGTGCAAAGAAGTATGCCGAAGTGCTCGGCAGCGGATTTGCTCACTGTCCGACGGAGTTCGGTAAGTACGGCTGTGCGGGTAAACTGAAAGAAGCAATCGGACTTGCGCTCAGGGAATCGGGCGTAAGCGCGGGCGATATAGGCATGGTGATGACCTGCACGAACGGAGTCAATTCGCTTGAAGAAGCCGAGAAGGATGCGCTTGCTGATTTTGCGGGAGCGAAGAAAGTAAGTGTAAAGGCATTGTGCGGCGAGGGAAGAGCGGCATCGAGTGCGCTCTCGGTAGCTCATGCGGCAATGATGCTCGGCGGCGTGATCGACGGCGGTGAGGGCGAGTATGCGCTTGTTCTCGGCGCGTCCGTAGGCGGAAGTTATAATGCGCTTGTACTGCGCAAGGCATAAACGCGGAGGCAAACGAAATGGAAGAGAACAAAGTCGCGCTTGTGACGGGCGCATCAAGAGGAATAGGACGTGCGATAGCGATCAAACTTGCCGAAAGCGGTTACGATGTTGCAGTCAATTATAACTCGAACGAGGCAGAGGCGGAAAAGGTTGCTGATAAGATAAGATCTTACGGCAGGCGCGCAATGATCGTAAAAGCGAACGCGGGTGACCGCGGTGACGTCAATGCTATGTTCCGCAGCGTAGTAAAGGAGCTCGGACACATAGACGTACTTGTCAACAATGCGGGCGTAGTGGACGATGCTTTCCTTCTGATGCTTTCTCCCGACTCACTCGACAGAAGTTTGAATATCAACGTAAAAGGATATTTTTACTGCGCTCAGGCGGCGACGCTTAAGATGTTCAAAGCCAAAAAGGGCGTGATAATCAATATATCATCGGTCAGCAGCATGATGGCTCTCCCCGGACAGTCCGTATATGCCGCAACAAAGGGCGCGATCAATTCTATGACGGCGACGCTTGCGAGAGAACTTGCGCCGTACGGCATAAGAGTGAACGCGATAGCGCCCGGTTTCATAGCGACCGATATGGTGGCAAATCTCCCGGAAGACAAAATACAGGAATACCTGACCCAGATCCCGCTCGGTCGGTTGGGAAAGGTAGAGGAAGTCGCAGAGCTTGCGGCATTCCTTGCAAGCGACGAAGCCTCGTACATCACGGGTCAGACGCTTGTTATCGACGGCGGGCTGTCGCTTTGATGCGACCCGCCGTTTCGGTTGAAAAAGGATAAACTTATGAATATACTTGATATCAACAAGAGAATAAAGCAACGCCCGCCTTTTCAGATGGTGGAACGCGTGGACGAGCTTGAACCGGGCAAGTATGCCAGAGGCGTCAAGTGCGTATCTGTGAACGAGCCGTACTTTCTCGGACATTTTCCGGAAATGCCCGTTATGCCGGGAGTACTCATCATAGAAGCGCTTGCGCAGTTGTGTTCGCTTGTTATCGACGAAGATGCGAGCGATCCCGATAAGGTGTATGTGCTGCTTAAAGCGGATGCGTTCAAATTTGTCAAAGCGGTAGTACCGGGCGATACGCTCACGCTGGAAGCAAACGTGCTCATGGCGGCGAGCGGACTGTATAAATTTTCTGTAAAAGCGTCGGTAGACGGAGCGCTTCGCGCTAAAGGCGAGCTGTCTTTTACGGCGGCGAGCAGGGAAAAACTGTATTCCAAGGACTGAGAATTGAAGATGAAAAAGAGAGCTTTTATATTCCCCGGACAGGGAGCGCAGTATGTCGGAATGGCAAAAGACTTTTACGACACGGATGCGGATTGCAAAGCAGTTATAGACAACGGAGCAGACGCGCTGGACTTTGATCTCCGCGCGATACTGTTTGAACCGAACGAGCTGATAAACAAGACGGAGTACACTCAGGCGGCTATGCTTGCAGCAGAGGTATGCGTACTCAAGGCGGTGGAAAAAGCCGGAGCCGAGTGCATGATAACGGCGGGACTTTCTCTTGGCGAATACGCCGCTCTTGTTGCGTGCGGCGCGATGGATTATATCGATGCGCTTAAAGTCGTACGCAAGCGCGGAATATACATGGAAAATGCGGTGCCTGCCGGCAAAGGCGGTATGAGCGCGATCATAGGGCTGGATGCAGGCGTTATCGAAGAAGCCTGCGCAAAAGTTTCGGAAGAAACCGGACTCTGTGTCGTTCCCGCCAATTATAACTGTCCCGGACAGATAGTCATCAGCGGAGACAAGGCGGCTGTAGACAGAGCAGGCGAGCTTTTAAAAGAGGGCGGTGCAAAACTTGTTGCGCCTCTTAACGTCAGCGGACCATTCCATTCACCGCTGCTTAAGGTTGCGGGAGATCAGCTTTCACGCGTGCTCGAGGGCGTAAAGATAAGCGGGGCAAAGGTCCCGTATGTGTGCAACGTATCCGCGGAAAAGGTCACGGACACGTCGCTTACGGCAGATATGCTCGTGCGTCAGGTGTACTCTCCGGTACGCTGGGAGCAGTCGGTACGCCTTATGCTCAGTGAAGGCGTTGAAGAGTTCATAGAGATCGGACCGGGCAAAACGCTTGCAGGATTCATGAAGCGCATAGATAGGGCGATACCCGTTGTAACGATCAACGGCGTTGAGGACATTGCGAAGCTCACCGTATAACGGAGGGATATAATATGTGGGATGAAAAAACGATAAATACGCTTAAGGAAAAGCGTGCTAAGCACGCTACCGGCGGCGGTGCCGCAAGAGTGGAGAAGCAGCATGCTTCCGGCAAGATGACGGCATATGAAAGAATGGAATACCTGTTTGACCGCGGCACTTTCACCGAAGTGAATTCGCTTGTAGAGTCGCGTATCAACGATTTCGGCATGGATAAGAAGAAGGTGCTCGGCGACGGCGTTGTCACAGGGTACGGCCGTATAGGCGGTAAGCTCGTATTTGCGAGCTCACAGGATTTCACGGTAGGCGGCGGCAGTCTCGGAGAAGCTCAGGCTCAGAAGATATGCCGTATCATGGATATGGCATATGACAACCGCGCTCCGTTCATATCTGTAAATGACAGCGGCGGCGCGAGAATAGAGGAAGGTATCGATTCGCTTTCCGGTTACGGCGGAATATTCTACCGCCACTCACGTTTCAGCGGCGTTATTCCTCAGATAGCCGTTATAATGGGACCTTGCGCGGGCGGCGCATGCTATGCTCCGGCACTTTGCGACTTCATATTCATGACGGAGTCGACGAGCCAGATGTATATAACCGGACCGGCTGTCATCAAAGCGGTAACGGGCGAAACGGTCACCACCGCCGAACTTGGCGGAGCGGCTGTACACACGCAGAAGAGCGGCGTCGCGCATTTCTCTTATCCGGACGATAAGAGCTGTCTGAACGGCGTGCGTCAGCTCATAGGATATCTTCCGTCCAACTGTGAGGATAAGGGCGTACCGTTTGACCCCGGATATATCACAAAGGCGACGGGATTTCAGTCGATAGTGCCGGACGACAAGAAAAAGGCGTATGACGTCAAGCGCGTTATAGAGGAAATTGCCGACAGAGGCACGTTCCTCGAAGTGCAGCCCGATTGGGCAAAGAATATAGTGATCGGCTTTATTCGCATGGGACACCGCACGGTAGGCGTAGTTGCAAATCAGCCTAACGTACTTGCAGGTTCACTGGATTTCAATGCGGGGGATAAGGCTGCGCGTTTCATACGTTTCTGCGATTGCTTCAATATTCCCATACTCACGCTCGTGGACGTACCTGCATTCCTTCCCGGAAAGCAGCAGGAATATAACGGTATCATCCGTCACGGCGCAAAGATGCTTTACGCTTACTCGGAAGCGACTGTTCCCAAAGTCAGCCTGATCATGCGCAAAGCGTACGGCGGCGCTTATATAGCGATGAATTCCAAGGGCATGGGTGCGGACATGGTTTTCGCATGGCCGATAGCGGAGATAGCCGTCATGGGTGCGGACGGAGCCGCTAATATCATAGGCAGAAAGAAGATCGAAGCGGCAGAGGACAAGGAAGCGGCTCGTGCGGAGATCATAGCCGAATATGAAGAAAAATTTATGAATCCGTATGTAGCGGCGGCGCGCGGTTTTGTGGATGAGGTAATTCTGCCCGAGGAAACTAAGGCGAGAATAACGGACGCATTCCTCATGCTGGACGGAAAGAAGCAGAGCCTGCCTGCCAAAAAGCACGGCAATCTTCCGCTTTGACGATAATAACGGCAGTCGTAGTGCGCGACCATCTGCGCGAGATCGGGGAAGCGTTTCCTCTTTCGCGGGAGTATATCCGCGCTGCTGCGGACAAGCAGAACAGACACAGTGCGGAGCAGAGCGTAAGCGGAATATACGCTCTGCTCCTGCTGCTTGAGCGCACGGGCATAGATCCCGCGTCAGTGCGGCTGGAGAGGGAGCCGGGAGGCAAGCCGTTCATAGCCGGGCATCCTTTTCATATCTCTATAGCGCATTCGCATTCGCTTGCCGTATGTGCGTTGTCCGACGCGGCGGTCGGCGCAGACGTGGAAAAGCTCCGCCGCATGTCGGATGCCGTATCTCTTGCCGAGCGTTTCTTTGCGCCGGGTGAAGCGGCTGAAGTGCGCGGAGCGCAGGATACGGACTTTGCTTTCTTTCGGATATGGACGCGCAAAGAGGCTGTAATCAAGCGGAGCGGCGATGGCATAGACAAAGTGCTTTCGGCGTACAACACTCTTTCAGAGCCTTTTACCGAATTCCGGCTGAGCGCGGACGGGGAGTATCTGATAAGTGTTACGGGAGACGCCGAATATATCCCGACGGAGTATGTGTCGGTAACAAAGGGAGATTGACAGTATGACTGCAAGACCTGTAATCCATAAAGTATTGTATCGTGAGTGCGACATGATGGGAGTTGTCAATAATGCGAATTATGTGCACTTCATGGAAGATGCGCGTGTCGACGCGCTTTCGCAGATAGGCTGCGAATATAAAGGAATGGAAGAGCGCGGATTCGCAGGGCCGGTGATCAGGCTTTCAGTAGAGTACAAAAGCCCTGCGCGTTTCGGTGACGAAATGGAGATACTCGTTACGTTTGCGCGGTATACGGGCGTCAGATTATGCCTGTCTTACGTTATGCGCGACAAGGCTACAGGCAGAGTATTTGCGACGGCGACGAGCGAGCACTGCTTTATATCGATGTCATCCGGCGCTCCCGTGCTGATCAGCCGGCTGTTCCCCGATTGGCATAACGCGCTTACCGAAGCTTGTAAATGATTATTTAACGGGTAATAATTTTATAAAATAACGCTTTCCGTAAAAGACCGTATATCATGCGGATTTGCGGCGCATCGGATACGTAAAAAAGCAGGACTCGGACAGAGCACCTGCTTTTTATATTTTCTGATATATCGATGACTTACAGACGGCGTCAGGATTTTTTTGATGCGAGAAGGTCGCGTATCTGGGTAAGCAGCTCTTCTGTAGTAGGCTTGACTTCCTCTTCGGCTTCAGGCTTTTTCTCATCTTCAAGCGGAGGCAGTTTACCGTCCGCACGCAGTTTATCTTCTACGGCTTTTTTTATTGCGAGGCGTGCTTTTTCCTGCTTTTCTCTGATCTTGACGATGACTTTAACGATAATGAACAGTATGATAGCAGTAAGGAAGAAGGAAATAATCGCGCTGATGACTTCGCCGAAATCGAGAATAACGGCGTTTGTTATGATATTTCCGGCTTCATCCGTCTGCGCCTCTCTGAGCACGATCTGGAGCGCTCCCAGACCGTCCGCACCGGGAATTGCGGCAATAAGCGGTTTAAGTATATAGTTGACAAGAGCGTTGACTATTGCCGTAAACGCAGCGCCGATGATCATGCCTACGGCAAGATCGATCACATTCCCTTTGGAAATAAATTTTTTGAAATCTGCAAATAAATTCTTCATAAGTTTCTCCTTTATCGTTATCGGATAATCTTTTCATATTCGGTCTTTTGCGGTTTGTATCCCATTTTTTCATAGAATGAGGCGGCGCGTCTGTTGAACGCCCAGCAGTTAAGTTCCACGGAACCGCACCCGCACTCTCCGGCGAAGGTCTCTGCTGTGCTCATAAGCAGCTGTGCAACGCCTTTGCCGCGAACGCTTTCGTCCACGCACAGATCATCGATATACAGCCATTTGCGAGGACGGAACACATCGGTGCCTGTCTGTTCTTTGACCTGGCAGATCAGTTCGCCGACGACACTGCCGCCGCATTCTGCGACAAATACTATGTAGTCGCTTTCATCGATCAGCTTTGCCGCGGAATTTTCATCGTGTTTCGTAAGAGGAGAACGGTAGATATCCGGACGACCTTCCGAATGCACATTTCCTACTGATATGAGTAATTTTGCAACGGCGGCGGCGTCGTCCGCCGTTGCCCGTCTGACTTTTGTTATCATTTATGTGTACTCCTTTGATATTTGTTTCATTATATCATTAATTCCGTAAATACTCAAAGATATTATAAGCCGTAAAAATATTTTTTTCAATTTTAAACGGTTGCTATTGCATTTAATGTATGGTAAAATTAAATAAGCGATACGATGTGGGGAGCAATATATGGGTGACAAAATAATAGAAATAAAAGGACTTGTCAAGCGTTACGGAGAAGTGAAAGCCGTTGACGGAATAGATCTTACAGTGCGTCGCGGAGAGCTTTTTGCTTTTCTGGGGATCAACGGAGCAGGAAAGAGCACGACCATAAACATATTATGCACGTTGCTCTCCAAGGATGCCGGAAAAGTAACGGTCAACGGTTATGACGCGGATGAGCAGCCCGAGCGTGTTCGCGAAGGTACGGGCGTTGTATTCCAGAATTCCTTACTCGATGACAAGCTGACTATAAAGGAGAATCTTCTGTTTCGCGCTGGATTGTACGGAATGTACGGCAGAGAGTCGCAGAGAAGAGTGGACTATCTCTCCGAACTGCTTGATCTCAAAGAGCTACTCGGCAGGCGTTACGGCAGGCTTTCGGGCGGACAGCGTAGGCGTGCGGACATAGCGCGGGCGCTGATAGCATCGCCTTCGCTGCTCATACTGGACGAGCCTACGACAGGACTTGATCCGCAGACAAGACGCATGGTGTGGGATACGATAGAGGAACTGCGCCGGACGTCTGATCTTACCGTACTTCTCACCACTCACTACATGGAGGAAGCGGATCGTGCCGATAAAGTGACGATCATAGACGCGGGAAAGATATCCGCGGAAGGGACGCCGGCGCAGTTAAAGACGGCATACTCCGGGGATTATCTCCGCGTATACTCTCCGCGCTCCGCCCGTCTGGACGAGCTGTTCGGCAGAAAAGGTGGCAGGTATGATGCAGGCAGGTATGTTTTCCGTCTGATAAAAAGCGCTGATGCAAAAGCCATACTCTCAGAGTACGGCGATCTGATAACTGACTTTGAAGTTGTGAAAGGTGACATGGATGACGTTTTTCTCAATGTCACAGGCAAGAGGCTTCCGGGAGGCGTGATATGACAAATACTAAGTTAAATGCGGTAGCTTTTTTCAATCTTACGCTTCGCGGGTTCAGAATATTTATACGCGACAGAGCCGGAGTGTTCTTTTCACTGCTTGCTCCGCTGATAATACTTATGCTTTACCTGCTTTTTCTCGGGGATACTCAGCTGGACTCGGCATCGTCGGCATTGAACGGATTACAGTATGACGAAAAAGTGCTCAAAGCGTTTGTGAACGGCTGGATGATATCCGGCGTCGTGTCTGTCAGCTGTATCACGGTATCGTTTGCGGCGCAGAGCGTAATGATAAGCGACAGGTACAGGGGAACGCGTTCGGACGTACTCATGTCGCCGGTCAAGAGACGTTACATAACGGCAGCGTACTTTGCGTGCAACTATCTGATAACGCTTGCGATCGTGCTTGTCGTGCTTATCGTATGCTTTGTATATATTGCTCTCACCGGTTGGTATATGACGGTGGGCGACGTGTTTGCGGCTGCAGGCATGGTCGCACTGAGCGCGCTTTCCGCCTCTATGATCAGCACTCTGATCTGCACACCGATACGATCAGACAACGTGCATTCGGCGGTAACGGGCATACTCAGCGCGGCGATAGGCTTTCTGATGGGCGCATATATGCCGGTATCGATATTTCCGGAAGCGGTGCAGTATATAGTCATGCTTGTACCGGGCACATACTCGGCTGGAGTTTTCCGCAACATATTTGCGAACGGTGCGCTCAAAGAGCTTTGCAAGGATGCGCCCGTGCAAGTGGAAACCGCGCTCCGAGAGGCGTTTACTCTTGATATGAACTTTTTCGGCAGGACGATAGGCGCGGAATGGATGGCTGGAATATTTGCGATCACAATAGCGCTTGTAGGACTTATAGCGTTATCTGTAATACTCGTAACGATGCTGATGCGCAGAGCGCGCAGATAACCGGCATATCCGATATCCGGCATACGGCGTCATATCAGACGGCAAAGATTGCAGCCTATGATATTGCCTATGAACGAAGCGACAAGCGCGAGAGGTATTGCGTAACGCAGCCGCTTTATTTCGGATTTAGAAAAATATATTGCAGACACATAGAACACCGTTTCGCTTGAACCGTATACGACGGAAGCACACCGCCCTATAAAAGTATCCGTGCCGTAAGTTTCATAGATATTTTCAAGTACGGAAAGGCTGCCCGCGCCGGACAGCGGCCGCAGCAGCAGAAGTTCGGTGAGCTGTGGCGGCAGACCGGTGGGTGCCAGTACGGGCGCGACTATATCGGCGAGTGCGGCGGCAGCTCCGGAAACGCGGAAGAGTTCGCATGCCACCATAACGGCGACGAGGAATGGAAGCACTCCCGCCATAAGTTCGATAGCTTCGCCCGCTCCTTTTACGAAGGCGGCATAAGCGTCTTTACGGCGCAACAGTGAAAGGACGAGAACGCCGAGGAATATTGCAGGTACGATATACAGCGTCATAAAGCAGCACCGGCGTTCTTTTTTCTTCGCCGTACGACAGCTCTGCCGACAGATGAGATCAGCTTCACTCCGATTATTCCGATAACGGTGCTTGCGACTGTCGCAACTATGCAGGGCAGCAGAAAATCGGCAGGATCGGCGGATCCGTGTTCCGCTCTCATCGATATGACGGTAGAGGGGAATATCTGCAGGCTCGTCGCGGAAATGACCACGAGCATAATCATATTAGTCGTTGCGACGGCGGGACGGTCCGGATCACGTTTCATGCCGCGCACGGCGTTGATAGCCATAGGTGTTGCGGCGTTGCCCAGACCGAGCAGGTTCGCGCTGATATTCAGGGAGATATACTTTTCCGTTTCCGCATCCTCACCCTTGAAAATGCGTCTGACGATCGGATGAAGCAGTTTTGCGAGCCTGTCCGAAATACCTGTCTGAGCGAGTATTTCAAACAGACCCAGCCATATTCCGTAAAGCGCAACGAGAGTAAGTGCAAGCGATACGGCGTCGTTTGCGCCCGTTATCATAGCTTCGAGTGCCGCAGCCGGGTCGACAAGCAGCAGTGCAGCTATAGACAGAAGCATTATTATAAGCCATATGATACTCATAATATTAAAATATGTTTGCGTTTTAACGAATATTATTGTATAATCTATCCGATGAAATGAGTTTTTACGCAAACGAAGCGTAATCACCGAAACAGGAGGGAAGAGCAATGCCCGAAAAACCTACTTTTTATATAACGACTCCGATATACTATGCGAGCGGTAATTTGCATATAGGTCACACATACAGCACTGTCGTATGCGATGCGATAGCGCGTTATAAGCGCATGCGCGGCTATGACGTATTCTATCTTACCGGAACGGACGAGCACGGACAGAAAGTGCAGGACAAGGCGGCGGCTGAGGGCAAGACGCCCCGTCAGTTTGTCGACGGACTGGTAGACGGTATCAAAAAACTCTGGGAGCTGATGGACATCTCATACGATAAGTTCATCCGCACCACGGACGATTACCATGTAAAAGCGGTGCAGGAGATTTTCCGCAAGCTTTATGAAAAAGGCGACATATACAAGTCCGTATATAAGGGCAAGTACTGTAAAGCGTGTGAATCGTTCTGGACGGAGAGCCAGCTCGTTGACGGATGCTGCCCGGACTGCGGCCGCGCCGTGGAGTACGCGGAGGAGGAGAGTTACTTCTTCCGTCTGTCCAAGTATGCGCCGCGTCTGCGCAAACTTCTAACCGAAACGGATTTTCTTCAGCCGGACAGCCGTGTGAACGAGATGGTGAACAACTTCATAGACAAAGGTCTCCAGGATCTTGCGGTATCCCGTTCCACATTCGACTGGGGCATTCCCGTACCGTTTGATACAAAGCACGTCATATACGTGTGGATAGACGCGCTGTCCAACTATATCACGGCACTCGGCTACGCATCGGATGACGAAAGTCTTTTTGAAAAGTACTGGCCTGCCGACGTCCACGTCGTAGGAAAGGAGATCGTGCGCTTCCACTCCATCATATGGCCGGCGCTGCTTATGGCGCTTGATCTTCCGCTTCCGAAAAAGGTATTCGGTCACGGCTGGATCAAGTTCGGCGGACAGAAGATGGGCAAGAGCACTGGTAACGTCGTGGATCCTTATATCCTTGCCGGACGTTACGGCGTGGATGCGCTTCGTTATTTCCTGCTCGATGAGATGCCGTTCGGATCAGACGGAGATTATTCGAGTGAACTGCTTGTGCGTAAGATAAACACCGATCTTGCGAATGACTACGGCAATCTCGTGCGCCGTACGCTTGCTATGAGCCGTCAGTACTTCGGCGGAAAAGTGACGGCGGATGGTGAGGCGGCAGACACGGACGCCGAATTCGTAAGCATGATAGACGGCATAGGCGCGCTTGTAGATGACGACATGAATGCGTTCATTGTAAACAAGGCGCTTGACGATATATTTGCTGTCATCCGCCGCGCAAACAAATATATCGACGAAACCGCACCCTGGAAGCTTGCGGCGGACGAAAGCGCAAAGCCGCGTCTGGAGCGCGTTCTCTACAATCTGCTTGAGGCTATCCGCGTGACGAGCACACTGCTCATTCCGTTCTTCCGCAGTGGCCCTACGAAGGCGCTGAACGCACTCGGCACAGGAGCGCCCGAAGAGTTCGGCAAGCTGCTCGGATACGGCGCGGTAAAAGCGTATGAGACGACGGAAACCGAAGCGATATATCCCCGTCTGGATGTGAACAAAGAGCTCAAGGAGCTTTCTGTCATAGCTGAGAAAGCGGCAAAAGCAGTCGCCGCGGCAAAGAAAGAAAAAGAAGAAGTTAAAACGGAAATGAAAGAAAACATAACGATAGACGATTTTGCAAAGCTTGATCTTCGCGTCGCTGAAGTTATAGCGTGCGAGAGAGTGGAGGGTAGCAAAAAACTGCTCAAGGAAACCCTTAAAGTAGGGAACGAAACGCGCACCGTATGCTCGGGTATTGCGGCTTACTATACGCCTGAAGAAATGGTGGGCAAGAAGGTCATCCTTGTCGCGAATCTTCCTCCCCGCAAAATGTGCGGTGTGGAGAGCAACGGAATGTTGCTTTGCGCTGAAAAGGACGGCAAAGTAGTGCTTCTGACGCCGGAGAGCGAGATAGGCAGCGGCGCGGAGGTAGGCTGATCATGCGCGTAAGAACGAGATTTGCGCCCTCCCCGACGGGGTATCTTCACATAGGCGGCATGCGTACCGCATTGTATGCGTATCTGTATGCCAAACAGCACGGCGGCGATTTTATTCTCCGTCTCGAGGATACCGACAGGGAAAGACTTGTCGGAGACGCCGCACAGATAATATACGACTCGATGAAGGAAGCGGGACTTTGTTATGACGAAGGTCCTGACGTAGGCGGTGATTACGGTCCGTATATCCAGTCCGAGCGCCGCGATATTTACATGAAATACGCCGAGCAGCTCATAGAGTCGGGCGACGCGTATTACTGTTTCTGCACGAAAGAGCGTCTTGAAGAGATGCATGCGTCAGGCGCGACCAAGTACGACAAGCATTGTCTCAGCATTCCTCTTGAGGAGGCGAAACGCCGTGTTGCGGCGGGCGAACAGTACGTGATACGCCAGAACGTACCCGAGAACGGGGAATATACGTTTCATGATCTTGTGTTCGGGGACGTCACCGTACCTTACGCCGATCTTGAAGACAACGTGCTCATAAAGAGCGACGGTCTGCCGACGTACAACTTTGCGAACGTAATAGACGATCATCTGATGGGTATCACGCACGTCATCCGCGGAGTGGAGTATCTTTCGTCCACGCCCAAGTACGATCTTTTGTACCGCGCTTTGGGCTGGGAGCCGCCCGCATACATGCACCTGCAGCCGATAATGCGCGACGCGCGCCATAAACTGAGCAAGCGTTACGGCGCGGCAAGTTATAAGGATTTCATCAACAAGGGGTATCTCAAGGACGCGATCATAAACTATATAGCCCTTCTCGGCTGGAGTCCCAAGGACAATACCGAGAAGTTTGATATGGCGTACATGCTTGAGAATTTCTCCGTGGACGGTCTGTCAAGATCCCCGTCGATTTTTGATGAAGCCAAGCTTCGCTGGCTCAACGGCGAATACATCAAAGAGCTGACGGACGACGAATTCTATGCTCATGCGCTTCCGTTCCTCGAGCAGGTCGACTACCTCAAGGGTCTGGATTTGAAATATCTTTCGACACTGCTTCATTCGCGTTGCCTGTCGTTTGCGGACGTCGGACCGAGCGAGTGTTTCAAGGATATGCGGACTGAAGACGATCTTTCCGTTAATCTGACCGAATTCGTGACGGCAGCCGACAAGCTTACTCCGGACATGTTCGTACACGCAAAGAATAAGACGGATGCGGCGCTTGCGCGCGATATGCTTCCCGACCTGATAAAGCTGACGGAAGAGCGTTGGAACGACCTTTATCCCGCGCTCGAAGAATACGCCGCCGCCAAAGGCGTCAAGAAAGGAGCTGTGCTCTGGGTATACCGCATAGGTATAACCGCATCTCCGGTAACGCCGGGCGGCGCAACGGAAATGGCTACGCTTTTCGGCAAAGAGGAGACTCTCCGCCGTCTGAACGCTGCGCTTGAATTGTTAAGCAGGCAGTAATGAGAGGAACATAACAAGCTGAATCAAAGTTTCAGATAAAAGAAAAGCCGCGCACGGCTGTTGAAATGCACCCCAAAAGTTAGACAAACTTTTGGAGGTGCATTTTATATGGCAAAGAAAGGACAAATATTCAAAAAA
>CALVTM010000012.1 GCA_944362615.1 uncultured Clostridia bacterium | reverse complement strand
TGCAACTCTATTTTACCACAGATTTGTATGAACTCCTTTTTTTCTCTCTACTGTTGCACTTAATAGTATAATTCACCGTCATAAGAAAACCCCGCGATAGTCGCGGGGTTCAGAGAAGGCTAAAGCCGATGAGGATGACAAAAGAACTCCGATTGTGTAAAATAAGAGTTGACCTACCAGTCAGAAAAAGAATACACAATCGGAGGATATCATAATGCAGGAGCAAAACAATATCGTAAACAGTTTAGCACATACGAAATGGAATTGCAAGTATCATTTAGTTTTTGCGCCGAAATACAGAAGGAAAGTATTTTTTGAAGGAAAGAGATTGGAGATCAGAGACATACTGAGGAAGCTGTGCGAATGGAAAGGAGTAGAGATCATAGAGGGAGAGATATGTCCCGATCACGTACATCTTCTGGTGAGTATCCCGCCCAAAATGAGCGTAGCGGGATTCATGGGATATCTGAAAGGGAAGAGTAGCCTGATGATATTTCAGAAATGGGGGAACATGAAGTTTGCATACCGCAACCGCGAATTTTGGTGCAAGGGATACTATGTAGATACAGTCGGGAAAAACACAAATGCAATAAAAGAGTATATAGCGAATCAGTTAAAGCAAGACAGAGAGAGCGAGCAACTGAGCATGTTTGACCCGCGAGACCCGTTTACGGGTAGCAAGTAACGAATGCATGGCTGGCAGGCCAATTCTCCGGCGCACTTGTGCGTAGCCAATAAAGATTAGGGTTATACCCGAAAATGAAATACCCCGCGTTTCTACGCGGGGATGTTTATTCTGTTTGTCCTTGTTAGATGTGAAAGGCTCTGTGAGTTTCAGTCCTGAACAGTTTCTTCCATTAACTCCAGCATCAG
Organism: uncultured Clostridia bacterium; assembly: GCA_944362615.1. Taxonomy (GTDB): domain Bacteria; phylum Bacillota; class Clostridia; order Christensenellales; family Pumilibacteraceae; genus Protoclostridium. The sequence goes on along the minus strand of CALVTM010000012.1, from coordinate 36,339 downwards.
CTGCGCTCCCAATTGGAGTCCGGCAAAGAAAGCAATCCGCTCATGCTCGGCACAGAGAGAACCTACCAGGAAAAACACTCGGTTGTTCTCCCGGAAGGACAGTTCTTCAAGGCGGTCATTCAATTCACGGCTGATTTCCTTGGTTTTCTCATTGCCCATGTAGTGGCTTTCACTGTAGTGCCAGTACAAAGAATCCATTGCAGGATGATCCCACTCCCCATCAAAGAGGATTGGGTTGGCCTCGACATATTGCCGCAGCCGTTTTTATATAGTCGTCCATTTCATTACCCTCCTTCAAAGGTGTGTGTCATGTTAACTCTAGAGGCGGCAAATTACAAGTAGGTGTTCTGCCCGAAGATTTGCTGTCCTTTTTGTCCCTTTTGTCCCGGGGGTACAAGAAGAAAACCGTCCACAGCGGGCAGTGCTCCCGGCCATGGACAGCTTTTTTATATAGAGAATAATAATTTATAGTTTCTATCTTTCAACGATTGTTATTTTACTTAGTGCTGTTGTTTCCGGGCAGTGAAGTATAGGATGCTGACCTATCCTTGGCACAGAGCCGAAATTATGCGGAATACTCCGGATTTCACCTCAAAATCAGCCCAAAACGCATATAAACAAAAAATTACCGTTGCTGATATTGTATCAACAACGGCAACTGATTTGGTTGCGGGAGCAGGACTCGAACCTGCGACCTCTGGGTTATGAGCCCAACGAGCTACCGACTGCTCTACCCCGCGTCAAATTGTGTGATATTCAGACTGCCTTTTTGAGACAGCATACTAATTATACACGTATATATATGATTTGTCAAGTAAAATTATCCAGATTTTTCAGATCAGGTGTTTTTTGTGTGATGCGCGGCGGTCTGCGGGCGTGCCGAAAAGAAAAAAGGGCTTGACAGATTTCATAGGGAAGTGTATAATGAATATACTAATCGGGGGGGAGGACTCGGCAATGGTGAAAGTGAGATGCCCCAAGTGCGGGACTATATTCCCGCCTGAGGCGAGAGACGTTCAGATATGCCCCAATTGCGGTTGTGTACTGAAGATACCCAGACGTTCTGCGATAAAGCGATACGCGACAAACAGAAGGGAAGATCAGTACGATACGCCTCAGCAGGCGCAGCTGCCGGACAGAAGCAGCGGCGTATATTTGTCGCGTGAAGAGTATGAGAACCTGCTTTATAAGGCAAAAGCGAGAAAGGATCAGCCGGGGGAGAACGAAGAACTTTACCGCGATAACTATACGGACGATTATGCGGGCGGAGCTCCGTCGGAGTACGATACGCCGCGCGACCTTTACGAATACCGCAGAGAGCCCGAAGCCGAAAAACCCCGTGACAATGCGGAGCAGCAGTACACTGCTCAGGACAGCGGAGCGGAAGCTCATTCGGCGGGTGCGGAGAAAGAGCAGCAGCCGCAGTATACTTCATATGTTCCGACGCAGCTTCCCGTACCTGCTCAGCCTCAGAAGCAGACCGGAGTGTTTTCAATGGTACTGTCCGTAGTGCTTTCGGCGGCGGCAGGAGTCATGAGCGTACTGCTTTTGGTGTTCGGCGTCATAGGCAACGGACTGTTTGTTACGACGCAGGGCGTGCATATGGTCAGCAATGGCAGCATACCGCAGAAACTCGTCATACTTCTGATAACGATACTTCCGGCGCTGTTTGCACTGTTCGGACTTGTCGGTTCGCTTACCCGTAAAAAAGCGCTTGCGATAATAATGGGAGTGCTGCTGATATTCGCATTTATTGCGACAATGGTCATCAATCCGCTGTACGAGATAGCGGGAAGTATGGAATTCAGCATTGAAGGCGCGGCGCTTCCGGACAGCTTCTTCGAGCAGAACGTGTGGGTATACATCACTGCCGGACTGGAGCTTATAGCCGCCATATCCCTGTTTGCGCGTTCGGCGAAAATAAAGAAGAACCATTGAGCGCGGCGGGAAAACGGGCGCGATCTGACCGGCGGTCTTGACCGGATACGCATAAAAGAGCAGATGCCCGTTAAAATAAAATCCGCAAATAATCGTGTCAAAACGCTTGCAAAGATAGGCGGACTATGATAGAATATAAAGGCTTTCCGAAAGGGAGGCCTTTTATCCTTGCTTGCGGCGGAGTGCCGTAGGCTGTAAATCCAAAAGGAGGTATAGTATGACCGATTACGAAATTCTTTACATTCTCTCTCCGAAACTCGAAGATGCGGCTCGTGAGGAGCTTATCGAACGCTTCAAGAAAGTCGTCGAGAGCGCAGGCGGAAACGCAGAGGTAGTGAAGTGGGGCGTGCGCAAACTCGCTTACAAAATCAACTTTATGAGCGAGGGCTTTTACGTTCTCATGAACTTCACCGCTTCCGAAGATGTTCCTGCCGAGCTGGAGCGTCAGATGCGTATCACCGATGCGGTAATGAGATTCATCGTTACCAAGAAGATCGAGAACAAGCTTACGCGTGCTGAAGAGGCGAGAAGAGCAAAAGCGGCGGAGAAGGCAGCTGCGGCTGCTGCGGCAGCAAAGGCGCGCGAAGAGGCGGCGCTTGCGGCAGCACAACAGGCTGAAGCTCAGGCAGCGTCCGAGACGCCTGCTGAAGAGCCGGCTACGGAAGAGGTAAGTGCGGAAGCGCCTGCAGAGGCGACCGAACAGACCGCAGAATAACAGGAGCTATTATGAATAAAATTTTCATCGTCGGAAATTTAACAGCTGATCCCGATTATTCCGTATCCGCGAACGGAACGCCCGTTTGCAGGTTCACCGTTGCGGTTAATCGTCGTTTTGCGGCTGCACAGCAGGACGAGCGCACCGCGGACTTTTTCCGTGTAGTGACGTTCCGTAAAACGGCTGAGAATTGCAATTCCTTTCTTGCCAAGGGCAGAAAGGTGAGCGTCGTAGGTTCTTTGCAGATAAACGATTATACGGACAAGGACGGCAACAAGCGCACCAGCGTTGACATAACAGCCGATGAGGTGGAGTTCCTCAGCCCGCGTGGCGAAGAGCAGGCTCCGGCGGCAACGCCCCGTCGTTCGGGCGGTGCGTCCACTCTTGAGCAGGTCAGCGATGAGTCGCTTCCTTTCTGATGATACTAAGGAGTTGAATTATCATGGAAAACAATAAAAAACCCGCTCCTGCCGGCAAGGAATTCGGCGGAGAGGAAAAGAGCAAGAAGGTTCGCCGCCCTCAGAAGAGAAAGGTTTGCGAATTTTGCGAGAAGGGTATAGCCGTTATTGATTACAAGGACGTATCCCGTCTCAGAAAGTATGTGACCGAAAAGGGCAAGATCGTATCCGCACGCACGAGCGGTTGCTGCGCGCATCATCAGCGTCAGCTCACCGTTGCCATCAAGCGCGCGCGCAATATGGCGCTTCTTCCCTTCAAAGGTGAATAAGTAAAAAGTAAGACAAAGACTGCCTAACCTCGTGTGCGGCAGTCTTTTTTTATTTCCCGTACTGTATTTATTCGGGATCCCGCATGAACATATCACCATATGAGGAACAGCGCGTCTGTCGGCTTGTCACGGCTGTCTGCATACGGTAAGCGGGTAGCGGCAACGGCAGAGTATGTCAAGCATTTGCGGGCTTAAAAGGGAAAAAATTTTCAAGAAAATTTTATACAAAGGTATTGACTTTTTTATTCATACGGCGTATTATACATATACACAGAACACAATATATTGTGGTCTAAGGTATTATATTATTACAATATATTGTTGCCCTATGGAAATAAAGGGGAAAAGAGAGGAATAGCCATGAAGCTGATAAAAAGAGACGGATCGGAAGTTGAATTCGACAGGCAGAAGATAGCCAATGCAATAAAGAAGGCTAACAGAGCGGGAAAGCCGGAGCTTTCCGACGAGTGGATAGACACTCTTGCTCTGACGGTAGAGAAAGACTGTCTGAAGATGAACAGAGCGGTTAACGTCGAAGAAGTGCAGGACTTTGTCGAGACGAACATAATGAAGCTGGGAGCGTATGAGGTAGCGAAGAGGTATATCAGATACCGTCATCAGCGTAATCTGGCGCGCCGTGCGAACACTACGGACAAGTCCATTCTTACTCTTATAGAGAGCAATAACGAGGAGATCAAGCAGGAGAACAGCAATAAGAATCCCGCGGTCAACTCCGTTCAGCGCGACTACATGGCAGGCGAAGTAAGCAAGGATCTTACGAAGCGTCTTTTCCTTCCTCCCGATATAGTGCAGGCGCACGAAGAAGGGCTCATACATTTCCACGATGCCGATTATTTTGCGCAGCATATGCACAACTGCGATCTTGTCAATCTTGAGGACATGCTTCAGAACGGCACGGTCATAAGCGGTACGATGATAGAGCGTCCTCATTCCTTCTCAACGGCGTGCAACATTGCCACTCAGATCATAGCGCAGGTTGCTTCCAATCAGTACGGCGGACAGTCCATCAGTCTTACGCATCTTACGCCGTTCGTGCAGGTCTCCCGTGAAAAGATCTCCCGTGACGTAGACGCCGAGTTCGAGCTTGCCGGCGCGGATCCGGGAGCAGAGGTAAAGGCGAAGATCGTCGAGAAGCGACTCAGAGAGGAGATAAAGAAGGGCATACAGACGATACAGTATCAGCTTGTTACGTTGCTCACGACGAACGGTCAGGCGCCGTTCGTGACGATATTCATGTATCTCGGCGAAGCGCGCGACGAAGCGGAGAGGAAAGATCTTGCGCTCGTTATAGAGGAAATGCTCCGTCAGCGTTACGAGGGAGTCAAGAACGAGGCAGGCGTATACATCACGCCGGCGTTCCCCAAACTCATATACGTTCTCGAAGAAAGCAACATACATGAGGACAGTCCGTACTACTATCTTACCAAGCTTGCCGCAAAATGCACGGCAAGGCGCATGGTACCAGATTACATCAGTGAAAAGGTGATGCTGAAGAATAAGATAGACAAGAACGGAAACGGTCAGTGCTATACGTGCATGGGATGCAGATCCTTCCTCACGCCGTACGTGGACGAAAACGGAAAGCCGAAGTATTACGGCAGATTCAACCAGGGCGTAGTCACTATCAATCTTGTGGACGTTGCGTGCAGCGCCGGCAAGGATCATATGGACGAGTTCTGGCGCATACTTGACGACCGTCTCGAGCTTTGTCACCGCGCTCTTCAGGCGCGCCATAAGCGTCTTGAGGGCACGCTGTCCGACGCCGCGCCGATACTCTGGCAGTACGGAGCGCTTGCAAGGCTGAAGAAAGGAGAGAAGATAGACAAACTCCTCCACGGCGGTTATTCGACGATCTCGCTCGGTTATGCCGGACTTTGGGAGTGCGTCTATGAGCTTTGCGGCAAGAAGCTCACCGAACCGGAGGGCGAAGAGCTCGGACTCAAGATCATGCAGCGTCTTAACGATGCGTGCGCGGGCTGGAAGAAGGAAGAGAAGATAGACTACTCTCTTTACGGCACGCCGCTGGAGTCCACGACATATAAGTTTGCGAAGTGCCTCCAGAAGCGTTTCGGTATAATCCCCGGCGTTACGGATAAGAGCTACATCACGAACAGCTATCATATCCACGTCACGGAGAAGATAGACGCATTCAAGAAGCTGGAGATCGAGAGCAAGTTCCAGGCGCTGTCTCCGGGCGGAGCCATATCGTATGTCGAAGTGCCGAACATGCAGAACAATATCGAAGCAGTACTCAGCGTCATGCGGTTCATATATGACAACATCATGTATGCGGAGCTGAACACCAAGTCGGACTACTGCCAGGAGTGCGGATTCGACGGTGAGATACAGATCGTCGACGACGGAGGTAAGCTCGTTTGGGAATGCCCGAACTGCGGTAACCGCGATCAGAGCAAGCTGAATGTTGCGAGACGCACCTGCGGATATATCGGTTCTCAGTTCTGGAACCAGGGCAGGACGCAGGAGATAAAAGAGCGCGTGCTTCATCTTTAATACAATATAAAATACGCTGTCGCGGGCATATGACGCTGCGGCAGCCGTATTTTACATAATGCGCCGTAAAAAAAATCACGCGGCGACAGACAACGACGACGGGGGAGCCGTATAAGGCGGAATCATGAACGTAGCCGAAATAAAAAACAGAGATATAGCCAACGGACTCGGCGTGCGGGTCTCGCTGTTTGTAAGCGGGTGCCGGCATGCTTGTAAGGGTTGCTTCAATGAGATAGCGTGGGACTTCGATTTCGGAAAGCCGTATGACAAGGCGACGGAGGACGAACTGCTCAGGCAGCTTGCTCCCGATTATGTGGAGGGGCTCACTCTGCTCGGAGGAGAGCCGTTTGAGCCGGAGAACAGATCGGAACTGCTCGGGCTGCTCCGCCGCGTTCGCAGGGAATTGCCCGAAAAGAACGTCTGGATATACTCCGGGTTCACGTTTGAGGAGCTTACGGGCAAGAAGCCGTCGCGCGGGAGCGGGCAGGACACGGACGAGATCCTCAGGCTTACGGACGTACTCGTGGACGGACCGTTCGTATACGCGCTCAAGGACATCACGCTGCGTTTCCGCGGCTCATCCAACCAGCGCATAATCGACGTCAGACGCACGTTGGAAAGCGGTGAAATAACGCTTTGGGACAGTCCGGCGCATATATAAGGCGGGAAAAACGCCAAGGCTATTGACAAAAAGCAAAATATCCGCTAAAATGGTGTTATCCGTAGCGGATATTTTTATTTTTACTGATCACGCGACGAAGGAATTGCGTATGAATATAGTTTTCGTGTGCCACGGTAATATATGTCGGTCGCCGATGGCTGAATATATCATGAAGAAATTGCTTGACGACAGAGGCATCAAAGGCGTTACCGTGACGTCGAGAGCGTTGCACACGGACGCGCTCGGTTGCGGGATTTACCGTCCCGCGCGCATGGTGCTGGACGCGCACGGAGTGGAGTACGGGCGCAGAGCTGCGGCGTTGCTCACACAGGCGGAGTACGATTCGGCTGATATGGTGATAGTCATGGACGAGGAGAATTACCGTGACGCCGTGCGCCGCTTCGGCGGAAAGAAAGTGAGCAAACTGCTCAGTCATGCCGGGATTGATGCGGATGTTGCCGATCCGTGGTATACGGACGACTATGAAAAGGCATACTCGGATATAGAACTCGGCTGTCTCGGACTGGTTGCGGAGCTCTGCCGCTCTTGACATACAGCCGTGCGGCATGATATAATAAATGACAGACAATGACATAATAACGCGAGGTATTTATGAAAGTCATATTGCTTAAAGACGTAAAAGGCTCGGGAAAGAAGGGAGATATCGTAAACGTATCGGACGGATATGCGAATAATTACCTGATAAAGCAGGGTCTGGCACAGCCGGCGACGGCTCAGAACGTAAGCCTGCTTGAGGCGCAGCGTTCGAGCGAACAGTATAAAAAAGCGACGGCGCTCAAGGAAGCCAAGGAACTTGCGGAAAAACTGAATGCGACGCGGGTGGAGCTCAAAGCAAAGATGGGCGCAAACGGTAAGTTGTTCGGATCGCTTTCCGCACAGGCGATAGCGGAGGCGCTGGAGCAGGCGGGCGTCAGCGTAGACAAGAAAAAGATCGTGCTTGACGGTCCGATCAAACAGACAGGCGAATATAAGATAACGGTGAAACTGCATCCGGAGGTAAGCGCGAAAGTGACGCTTTCCGTAACGGCGGGATAAAAAGGACAAAAGGACAGACTCTGATGACGGAATATACGGCTTACTCTGACAGAAAAACACGCGCATTCATCGAGGACTACAATCGGATAGTTCTGTTTGTCGCGGACGCATGGGGCGTAACGCAGGACGACTTCAAAGTGTACAGCGGCGGCGTCAGCATTCCCATAACAGACTTTTACAGCAATCCGCATGAAGGACATGAGATAAATCTTACGCTCGGCAGGCAGCTCAATCCGGAGCAGCCCTGTTTTGTCGTACGTTCGGGCATAAGCGTAGCCGCTCAGCCTAAGGGCATATACGACACGGCTGAGTTTGCGGCGAGGTACACTTACAACGGAAAACTCGGCGCCAGTATAGAGAGCGGCAGGACGGTGTTCCGCGTATGGGCACCGTTTGCTCAGAGTGTGAAGCTGAATATCTACAGCGACGGCGAAACGGGAAGCAATTATTACGGCGGGATCATGACGCGCGGCTCACGCGGCGTATGGGTGACGACGCTGGATGCAGATCTTTCCGGATGGTATTATACTTATACGATAAGTTACAACGGAAGAAATGACGTGGAAACGGTGGATCCGTATGCCGTCAGCGGCGGAATGAATGCAATGCGCGGCATGATAGTCGATCTGCGCTCTTCCAAGCTTACTCCTTACGGATGGACGGAAGAGCACGAGTCGTACAAACGCCGTCATGCTCTGTCGTCTTATACGGACGCGATCATCTGGGAAACGCATATACGCGACTTTTCAGGGAAGAGCCGGGCGATAAACCGCACGCGGTTCCTTGCGCTTGCGGAGCGCGGACTTAAGAACGGTTCGGGCGAAAGCATAGGTCTGGATTACCTCGTCGATCTCGGTATCACACATGTGCATCTGTTGCCGGTTGCGGAGTTTGCGACAGTGGACCAGACAAGGCTTTACGACGATTCGTACAATGCGTTCAACTGGGGATACGATCCGAAGCACTTCAATATGCCTATGGGCGCGTACTGTACGAACCCGAGGAACGGCAGTTCACGGGTGCGCGATCTGCGCGAGGCTGTCTGCGCATTGCACTCAAGCGGCATAGGCGTGATATTTGACGTCGTCTATAACCACACATACGGGTTTGACTCGCCTCTTGCGCTCACCGTTCCGTATTACTATTACCGTTACGATCACCGCGGCAATCCGTCAAACGGCAGCGGCTGCGGCAATGAGACGGCAAGCGAAAGACCGATGTGCCGCAAGTTCATCATAGACTCGCTGCTCCACTGGGCTGATACGTACCATGCGGACGGCTTCCGATTCGATCTTATGGGATTGCACGACGTGGAAACGATGCAGGCGATAGAGCGCGCGTTGCATGCGGTCAATCCGTCTATAATAATCTACGGCGAAGGCTGGGTAGGAGGCAGTACTCTGCTTGCCGGCGAAAAGCAGTGCAACAAGTGGAATGCGGGCGGAATAACGGCAACTCCGGGTGCGGCGGGAAGTGTCGCGGTATTCTCCGACGTTATCCGCGACTGCGTAAAAGGCTCGGTATTCAACGGCGGAGACGGCGGCTATGCAAACGGTAAACCGTATGAGAATGTCAATGCCGTCAAGTTCTCGTCAATGGGCGCGACGTCTCCAAACTTCAATATGAACTGGGTATCGCCCGATGCGTCAAGAGTTATCAATTACGTCTCTGCGCACGATAACAACACTCTCTGGGATAAGATAGCAATGACTGCCGGTCACGCATCAATGGCTGAAAAGCTCGGTATAAACCGTCTTTGCGCGGGCATAGTGATGACGAGCCGCGGCATTCCGTTCTTCCAGTCGGGAGAAGAGCTTCTCCGTTCCAAACCGGACGGTAACGGCGGTTTTGTGGAAAACAGTTACAACGCTCCGGACGATGTGAACAATATCGACTGGGACGCGCTCAAACCCGGCTCGGACGTCGAGGCTATGCGCAATTATTACCGCGGACTGATAACCTTCCGTAAGGCGCACCCGGTACTCCGTCTGTCCGATAAAGACGAGATAGAGAATGCGACTGAGTTCAGCAGCGACGTCCGTTACGACGTAATAGCGTACACGCTGACCGGAAAGGGCGAATCTCTGTTCATTGTGTATAATCCGCTCGAGGCGACGGATATTTCTCTGCCCGAAGGCAAGTGGTCGCTTCGCATAGACGATGAGCGCGCAGGCAACGTCGATCTCGGAGTTTATGAAGGAAAATACCACGTTGAAGCTAAAAGCATCTGTGCGTTTGTCAAAATCATGTAAGCGCTTTGCCGGATAAAGACAGTAAACGAAAAATGCGGGATCCCTTTCGGGGTCCCGTTTCCGCATGTGCTCATGACAGGTTTATCCGTCCGGGCTTCAGCGGCTGTATTTTGCGGTCATGCGGTAAGGTGAGTTTGCGTAACGGGTCAAAACGCTTTGCAAACTTTGCCGGGTGTGATATAATCGGATTATGAAGATGCAGCAGATTTTATCGCCGCTCAGGCGTGCGGTGGAAGATTTCGGAATGGTGCGTGAGGGCGACAGAATAGCGGTGGGACTTTCAGGCGGAAAGGACTCAACGGCGCTTCTGGCTGCCCTTGCGGCGTTCAGGAGGTTCTCTCCCGCGCATTTTGAGCTGGGCGCCATTACAATAGACGCCGGAGCAGGCGCGGATTACGCCCCTCTCACGGAGTTTTGCAAGCGGCTCGGAGTGGAGCATATCGTCGAAAAAACGGATATTTACGAGATAGTGTTCGGCGTGCGCAAGGAGAAGAACCCGTGTTCGCTCTGTGCAAAAATGCGAAGGGGAGCGCTTGCATCGGTTATGAACGAAGCGGGTTATAACAAACTTGCGCTCGGGCATCATGCGGACGACGTTGCGGAGACACTGCTTATGAGCATGATATACGAGGGCAGGATAAGCACTTTCAAACCGGTCAGTTACATGTCGCGCACCGGAGTCACCGTGATACGTCCGTTTGTGTACGCCAACGAAAAGGATATAGCCGCGCTCGTCAGAGAGGAAAATATGCCTGTAGTCAAGAATCCCTGTCCGGCGGACAGTGATTCCCGCCGCAGCTATATAAAGGAACTTATCCGCACGCTCGACAGCGAAAACGGTCACATAGCGTCAGGCAATATTAAACGCGCCGTTTTCCACCCCGAACGCAACTCGCTTTGGGATAAGTTATCGGAAGACGACAATCCGAACTGATCTTTCCCGATTTTCACATTCATTTAACTTACGGATGCGAGACTCTTTCAGTATTGTGACGTTTATGTGAACGATTGTGACTGATATGGTTAATTTGGGCGCTTGAGGCGTTTAAGACTTGCACTTTGATTGACATAGTCCTTATATGCAGTTATAATATGATCGTTCACGGAGATGTTATAAATCGTCTACGCAATGGGGAGAATGATGGTGAGACCACATTGCGCGTATTGACATAACGTGTTGTGTGCTTATGGGAGAGGCATAGTGACAATCAAGAATAAGATTGAAAACAGGCGTGCTGAAAGTGCGCATGGAGAGGGAATCGCGGCCGAGTACACTTTTGGTGAAATGTACAGGGAGTCGGCTTCCCGTTTCGGAGCAGGAACATCGGCTGTGGAATGGGACGCGGGAAATTTCCTCGTCACATACTTTGAATTAAAAAAGAGCGGAAAGCGTCGTATATATGCTTTTATAAAGAGGGCGTTTGATATATTATCATCGCTTACTTTTCTTATTGTTTTTTCCTGGTTATACCTGCTTATTGCCGTGCTGGTCAAGGCAAGCGACGGAGGTAAAGTGCTCTATTTTCATGAGCGCGTCGGCAAGAACGGTAAGACGATACGCATTCCGAAGTTCCGCACGATGAAGCAGAATGCGGACAAACTGGAAGATATGCTTACGCCCGAACAGCTTGAGCAGTATAAGCGTGAGTACAAGATAGACAACGATCCGAGAATAACCCGTATAGGTGCATTCCTCCGCCGCACGAGTCTGGACGAACTTCCTCAGATATGGTCTATCTTCATAGGGCAGCTTTCGGTAGTCGGTCCCAGACCGCTGATGAAGAGCGAAGTAGAGGAAAAGTACGGTGCGGAAAGAGACAGACTGCTGTCGGTAAAGCCGGGACTGATAGGATACTGGGCGGCGAACGGCAGAAGTAACTGTACTTACGAGAGCGGTCAGCGTCAGAAAATGGAGCTTTACTATGTAGATAACCGTTCGCTCTGGCTGGATACAAAGATCATTTGCAAAACGGTTGTAAGCGTGCTCAGGAAAGAGGGCGCCCGGTGAGGCGGACGGTATGCGCGATATAAAAATAATCGTGGCTGCGCATAAGCCGTACCGTATGCCGTCAGACGGTATGTATTTGCCGGTACAGGTAGGGGCTTCGGGAAAGGAAAGCATTCCCGGATTCATGCGCGACGACACAGGCGATAACATTTCGGATAAAAATCCATATTATTGCGAATTGACCGGCGTATACCTTGCGTGGAAGCACGTTAAGGCGGATTACGTCGGTCTTGCTCACTATCGGAGACATTTCCGCGGCAAGGGCAAGGGCGACGCTTTCAGCCGCATTCTTACCGCGAAAGAGGCGGATGCGTTGCTTGATGACTGCGACGTACTGCTTCCGCGCCGCCGTCACTATTATATAGAGACGAACAGAAGTCAGTATGTTCATGCCCATCATCCGGAGGGGCTGGAAGCGGCGGAAAACGTGATAAAAGAGAAGTATCCCGACTACGCGGAGGCTTTTGCGCATGTGATGTCGCGGACGAGCGGGCATAGGTTCAATATGTTCATCATGCGTGCAGATCTGTTCGGCAGCTATTGCACATGGCTTTTCGATGTGCTTGGGGAAACGGAGAAGCGTCTGGACATAAGCGGCTGGTCGGCGAGCGAACAGCGTATATACGGGTATATTGCCGAGCGTCTTCTCGACGTGTGGCTGGAGCGCAACCGGATAAAGAGCAAAGATATCCCGTATATGTTTATGGAAAAGCAGAACTGGTTTAAGAAGATAGGCGGATTTCTGAAGAGAAAATTCGGACGGCACAGCGGGCATTAAAGCGGCGGGTGCGAACGGCGCGTGTTTGCGAGGAGAGATCATGAACAATATAGCTGCGGTAGTCGTGACATATAACAGAAGGGAGCTGCTTCTTGAAAATATAGAGCATCTGCTTGCGCAGAGCCGTCCTGCGGATATACTCATCATCGACAACAACAGTACCGACGACACATGTGCGCGCCTTCAGCCTTATATCCTGAGCGGAAAGATAAACTATATCAACACGGGTGAAAACCTGGGCGGTGCTGGCGGATTTTCCTTTGGTATAAACGAAGCCGTGCGTCGCGGTTACGAATACGTTTGGGTGATGGATGACGATTGTATGCCCACCGAAGACGCTCTCAAAGAACTTATGGCGGCGGACGAGGCGCTCGGCGGCAACTACGGCTTTCTGTCCGGAAAGGTGCTCTGGAAGGACGGCAGCGTATGCGTGATGAACGTTCAGCGCCGCACACTGACCCGTCCGCTGAAAAAGTTTGACGAAAAATATATTCCCGTGGTAATGGCGTCGTTCGTGTCACTGCTGATAAAGACTTCCGTAGTGCGTGAGCTGGGGCTTCCGATAAAGGAGTTTTTCATATGGACGGACGACTGGGAATATACCCGCCGTATTTCGCGCAGGTATCCGTGCTATGTGGTGTCGGACAGCGTAGTCGTCCATAAGTCACAGTCAAACATAGGCGCGAACATTGCTAGTGACAGTCTGGACAGACTGGACAGATATACATATCTCTACCGCAACGACGTATATCTGTATTCACGCGAAGGGTTCAAAGGTTTCTGCTATGAGTGCGCGAGACTTACAGTACACTTTTTCAAGATCCTGTTTAAGGCGCGCGGAGGCAGATGGAAGAGGATAAAAACGATGTTCGGCGGCACGAAACGGGGATTCAGATTCAAGCCGCAGATCAGGTTCCCCGACGATAGCCATGAGAATACTTGAGATGTTCGGCGAGCCGGTGTCGTACGGCGGACAGGAGGCTTTCGCCGCGAATGTGATATCAAGACTGGGAGGAAGGGGCGCGACGTTTGACGCGCTAACGCCTTACCGGTGTGAAAACGCCAGGTACGCGCGCATGATAACGTGCGGCGAGGGAGAGATGTACTGTCTGTCTCTGCCGTTCCGGCCGGGAGGCAACCGTTTTGATCTGATAAAGCCGCTGCGCGCATTTCTTTCCGCGCATAAGTACGACGTCATACACATACATTCAGGCAGTACGTCAGTGCTTGCGGAGGGAGCGGCTGAAGCAAAGCGCGCGGGGATTAAAAAGATACTCGTTCATTCGCACTGTGCGGCGGAGAAGGAAACGATAAAACACCGCCTGATAAAAGCGGCTTTTGCTTATCCGATGAGCAAAGCGACCGATTATATCGCGTGTTCGATGAAAGCGGGTCTGTCCAAGTTCTCCGCAGCCGTATGCCGCACAAAGCTGGTCATATTAAAGAACGGTGTGGATCTCGATAAATTCCGGTTCCGTCCGGAAGTCAGGGCGGAAATGCGCCGGCGTCTGGGGATAGAAGACAATTGTCTGCTGCTCGGTCATGTGGGCAGATTTTCATATCAGAAAAATCACGAATACCTTCTCGAGGTGCTCTGCCGTATAAAGGCGAGAGGAGTGAAGTGCAGGCTGCTCCTTATCGGGTCAGGAGAGAATGAGGAGCGCGTGCGTGAAAAGAGCCGCGCAGACGGCACTGATGGAAGCATAATTTATGCGGGCAACGTGGATAACGTCGAGGATTATATGTGCGCTATGGACGTGTTCCTGCTTCCGTCCCGGTTCGAGGGACTTCCCATTGTAGGAGTGGAGGCGCAGGCGGCGGGACTTCCGTGCATATTCAGTTCGGCGGTGACGGACGAAGCGGGAGTAACTCCGCAGGCGGTATATCTCGGTACAGGGCCGGACGACGTAGACCGCTGGGCGGACACGGCGATAGCGTGCGCGGGGACGCGCGGCGACGCAGGCGGGCTTGCCGAGAACGGTTTCGATATAGCGGACACGGCTGAAAAGCTTTGGCAGATTTATACCGGCTGAAACGGGAGGCTGTATGATAAAGACATTGATTGTCACGGGAGGCGCGGGCTTTATAGGCAGTAATTTCGTGCGTTATATGCTCGGCGTATCGGATACGCATATCGTATGCGTGGATAAGCTCACGTATGCCGGCAGTATGTCGTCGCTTGAGGGAATAACGGGGGATAAGCGTTTTACGTTCGTGCGCGCGGATATTTGCGACAGAGCGGCAATGCGTGAAGTGTTCGGCAGATATAAGCCGGAAGCCGTGATTAATTTTGCGGCGGAGAGCCATGTCGACAGATCGATAACGGATCCCGGCATATTCGTCACTACCAATATCATAGGCGTGCAGACGCTTATGGACTGCTGTCTGGAGACAGGCGCGCATTTTCATCAGATATCTACGGATGAAGTATACGGCGACCTGCCGGCGGACTCCGAACAGGCATTTGACGAGCAGTCTCCGCTCCGCCCGTCCGGACCGTACTCCGCATCCAAGGCGTCCGCGGATCTGCTTGCGCTTGCATACCGCCGCACATACGGTCTGTCGGTGACTATTACACGGAGTTCAAACAATTACGGCTGTTTCCAGCATACGGAAAAGTTCATTCCTCATATGATCATGTGCGCACTTGAGGGCAGGAACATGCCCGTGTACGGCGACGGCAGCAACGTGCGCGACTGGCTGCACGTGAGCGATCATTGCCGCGCGCTTAAAATGATCCTGGACGGCGGACGCGAAGAGGTTTATAACATAGCGGGACATAATGAGATCAGCAATCTCCGGCTGGCTGAAACGATATGCGACATACTCGGGAAACCGCGTGAACTGATAACGTTTGTTTCCGACCGGAAAGGGCATGATATCAGGTATTCGATGAAAACGGATAAACTCACTTCAGATACGGGCTGGCGACCGGTCAGGGATTTTAAGGAAGGTCTGGAAGAGACGGTCAGGTGGTATGCTGCAGGGAAGGCAGCGGGCGGTTGCCTGTGGAAATAAAGGAGCGCGTATGAAGATATACGTCGTTACACACGAGAACATGACCGCGGAGCTTCCGGAAGGGTATGAGCTGTTTAAGGTAGGCGGCGCGGACGGCACCACGTTGCCGAACGACTCGACCGGAGATAATATCTCCGTAAAAAACCCGTATTACTGTGAACTTACGGCGGCATACTGGATATGGAAAAACGATAAAACGAGCGATATAGTCGGGCTCATGCATTACCGCAGATTTCTTACGACTAAGCCGGAAAGGCAACGGGAGTACATCAGCGAGAGCGAAGTGCGCGGATTGCTGGAAAACTGTGACTTTATCGCAACGCCGCTGTTCAGGAACAGACCGAGCGTCAAGCAGGTCATGTTCGACGGAGTCAGGGAAAGCGATTACTTACTGCTCAGAAGCGTTGTCGGGGAAAAATATCCGGAAATGCTGGACGTATTTGACGAAGTGTTTGACGGGCAGTATACTTATTTCTGTAACATCTGCGTGACACGTCTTGCGGAATGGGATAAGTACTGTGAATGGCTGTTCGGAGTGCTGTTCGAGCTGGAAAAGCGCGTGGATATGACGGGGTACAGTGCAAAGGAGAAGCGGCTGTACGGGTATCTGTCGGAAAGGCTTTTCACGGTATACACGAAATTTTTTAAAAAGCGCGTGACGAGCGTAAGGCTGATAGCGCCTAAAAAACCGTTTTTAACGAGGGTAAGAAACAAACTGAAGAAGATATTCGGGATATGATGAGAGACGCCGGAATACCGGTGGGAGGAAAACTCGGATATGTTTGTAAACAAGAATACATGGCTGCATAAGTGGATATCCAAGGCGGAAAGACCGGTACTTTATCTCGCCGTATTTTTTCATATACTTGAAGGTCCGACGGTTTATCACAGTATGACGCAGCAACCCGGCTTTTTCATCATGCCGGGCAGACTCATTGACTGGCTTACGATGGCGGCGACTGCGCTTTTACTGATCATGGCGGTACTCAAATACGAAGTCACGATAACGACGATAAAGCGCGGAGCGGTAATGCTTGCGGCATACTATGTCGCGGTGATACTGTGGTTTGTATTTTCGCTGTCCGACCAGACGTACGTATTTGCGTTCATTTATTATTTCATAGTGATACTGCCGATGCTCATCGTTTACTTCTGTTTTGCCGTAAGCGGTAAGGAAGGGAACTCGCTGTTCTACGCGTTTTCGGATATAATGTGCGTGATAGCGGCTGTTTCGCTTGTGTTCTGGCTGTTAGCTTCCGTGATAGGCGTGGTGACGACTACGGAGAGTATAATAGCGGACTGGGGCGAAGTTTATGAATACCCGTCATATATGGGCATATATTTTGAGCGTCAGACGGCGAACGTATTCGGGCTTACAGTGCAGCGCAATCAGGGAATTTTTGCGGAAGCGCCGATGTACGACGCTTATCTGGTCACGGCACTTTGTGTGGAGGCGTACATGCGGCCGTGGAAAAAGTTTACGGCTATGTACGGCGAGTCTCCTCAGGAAACGCGGAGCGCGAGCGTGCCTCGTCTGGTGCTGCTGCTCCTTACGGTAGTGACTACGCTCACGTCGTCCGGGCTGGTGTTTGCCGCAGTCATAGCGTGCAGCATATTCTTCCTCTATCCGATGAACGGCAAATACGCAAGGCGCGTCAAGATAGCGCTCGGCGCGATATTAGCCTTTGCGGCTGCAGCGGTGGTGATAGTGGTAATAGCGGAAAAGTCCGGCTCTTCCTCTTTCCGCATCCGTGTAGACGACTTCTATGCCTGCTTCCGTGCGTGGTCAGGTTCGCCGGTATTCGGTATAGGTTGCGGAAACACGCAGGGCATAATAAATTATATGAGCGACTTCCGCTCGGACAATCTCGGGCTGGCGACGGGCGCCGGAACGGTACTTGCGCAGGGAGGGCTGATAGCCACCGCCGTTTACGTCGTACCGCTTGTGATATGGGTAGTCAAGTGCGTGCGCCGCAGGAACTGGAGCATGCTGTGTTTTGCGGCTGTCGCGGCAGTACTTCTCGTAACGGCAGTGATCAATTATACCGTTATGATGTTCATGATGCTTGCTCCCGCATATTCGGCTTTGTGCGTCAAGGATAATTCCGCTTACGCTGTTCCCGAAAAGAAGCCGTGCAAGAGGATAAAGGAAAGAGTTCATGTCGGGAATAGGTAAGAAGATAGGCAAGTTTGTCACGCTCTGGAAAAATTTCGGAGCGGGTATAGCGTTCGGTGAACTGAAATCATCGCTTGCGCATGAAGGTGCGGACAAAGTGCGCGCGGACTACGTCAAGCATGAGCGCGTAAAAAAATACCTGCTTAAGAAATACGGCTATGTCGTGGACAAATACAGGAACATGGCCCCGCCTCATTCCGAGGCGATAGGCAGTGACGCTCCGATATGGATAGTGTGGTACCAGGGCGAGGAAAACGCTCCTGAAACGGTGCGCATGTGCATAGAGAGCGTGCGCCGGCATTCGGGCAGTCATCCGGTCATACTGCTTACGCGTGACAGTATCGGCGAGTATGTGAAGATACCGGATCATATTACTGAAAAGCTGGAGAGCGGATCAGTAACGCTTACGCATTTTTCGGACATACTCCGGTTTGCATTGCTTTCGCAGTGCGGCGGCATATACCTGGACGCGACGACTCTTGTGACGTCGGACGGCGCATTCTGTTTCGACGAACTTCCGCTTTACACCTGCCGCACGGGCATACGTCCGGAACTGGACGTAGCCAAAGGGCTCTGGGTCAGCTATATCTTTGCGGGCGGGAAAGGCAACGGCTTGGCGTCGTATATGACGGAAATGTTTTCGGAGTACTGGAAGAAAGAGGACAAGCTGATAACGTATCTGCTGGTAGACTGCGCGATAGCGCTTGCGTACGAGAACATACCCTGGGTCAGGGAAATGATAGACAGCCTGCCTGAAAGCAATTCGGAAATATACGAACTGGAGGATAACTCACGCGGGCCGTACAGCGACGACGTTTACAGGCGGGCGCTGAGCTGTCCTTTTCATAAGATGACATATAAAAGACCGCATATGTGCGAGTGTGCGGACGGCACACAGACGATATACGGCAGACTTACGGAGGACATAAAGAGCGGTAAGTTATGACCGCGTGCGGACAATGGGCGTAGAATCGGGCAAAACGGCGAGCAAACAGTTGCGGCACAGGAGCGCCAAAAAGAATTACGTTTATAACGTACTGTATCAGGTGCTTCTGCTGATCGTACCTCTTGTCACTACGCCGTATATCTCCCGCGTCATAGGCGTGGACGGAGTAGGACAGTACAGTTACGCGCAATCGCTGATAACTTATTTCACGCTGTTCGCCGCTCTCGGTTTCGGGTATTATGCTCAGAGGGAGATAGCGGCGGTACGCGAGGACGCGTATGCGAGGAGTAAACTGTTCTGGGAAGTCACGATATGCAGACTCGTTCCGACGGCGGTTTGTCTTGCCGTCAACTTAACGCTGTGTTTCACAAACGTCTACGGTGATGAAAGCGGGCTGATGCTGATCATGAGCTGCAGCATAGCCGCCGTGGCGATAGACAGTTCTTTTTACTTTCAGGGCATGGAGGACTTCGGCAAGATAGTTCTCCGTAACACGATAGTCAAAGTGCTGACTGTCGCAATGATCTTCATATTCGTAAATTCGCCGGATGACTTAGGACTTTACGCACTGATCAATCTTGGTATGGCGGCGGTAGGTAACGCGACGCTTTGGATAGGTCTGCCGTCATGTCTTGTCCGCGTAAAGGCGGGTGACATTCATCCGTTCAGGCACATGCCGGGAACGCTCCGTCTGTTCATTCCGACGATCGTCATATCGATATATACGGTGCTGGATAAGACGCTAATCGGCGTGATCACACAAAGCGACGCTCAGAACGCCTACTACGAGCAGGCGGATAAAATAGTAAAGATAGCGCTGACCGTCGTGACATGTCTCGGTTCGGTCATGATTCCGCGCAACACCGCCGAATACCGCAGCGGTAACATAGAAAAACTCCGGTCGAACATATACTTTGCGTCTAAGTTCGTCTGGTTTCTCGGCACCGCGCTTGCTTTCGGCATTTCCGCCGTAATCTTCAACTTCAATACCTGGTTTTTCGGAGAAGGGTATGACGGAGTAAACGGCATAGCCGTTATGCTGTCCGCGCTTTGCGTCGCGATAGGCATGAGCAACGTCATAGGCGTGCAGTACCTTATCCCCCTCGGCAGGGACAAGGCGTTCACGCTGACCGTGACCGCCGGAGCGGTAGTAAACACACTGCTGAACATACCTCTGATAATCTTTTTCGGAGCGTTCGGCGCGGCGATAGCGACGGTCATTGCCGAATGCACCGTAACGGCTGCTCAGCTGCTGTACGTCCGCAAGGAGATAAAGGCGTCACGCATACTTTTCGGTGGCATAAAGGATCTGATAGCAGGCGGCGTCATGTTTGCGGCGATATTTCCGATGTCGTTGTATCTGCCGAGCAATGCGGGTTATACCGTTCTGATAATCCTGACCGGTGTTGCCGTGTACTGCCTTGCGCTCACGATTCTTCGGGACAGGTTCTTTCTTGAAAATACCGCGGAGGTTTTTGCGCGTCTGCGCAAGCTTTTAAAACGCCGCAAGGTCAAAGCCGCATCCGAAGGCGATACGCCTTCCTCTCGTGAAAGTGTCGCGTCACTTACGCCGGAGCCTGCGCCTCACGCCGATCCCGAGCCGTCTCCGCTTTCTCCTGCCGGGGCGAAGCCGCCCGAGCCGCTGCCGCTTTCTCCTGCCGAAGCGAAGCCGCCCGCGTATGGTAAGGCTTACAGCTGGGGAAATACATATACCGGTAACTATGCGCGGCACGTCTACCGAGGCAGGTACGCCCGCTCAAGATACGCAGGCGGCTATTCTTACCGGGCAGGGAAAAAGTAAACAGACAGAATATTACAAAAAAGTGAAACTCCCGAAGGCGTTTCACTTTTTTTGATTTATACAATCTGATTTTTCAGCCGCCGCGCATGCGGAGTTTCTTCCGGCAGTGTCCGTTCCGGAACCGCCGCATAGATACCGCCGATGCGAAATTGATTCAGAGCTTGTATTTTGTCAGATGCTTTCCGCTGTTTTCCAGGCGTTCCAGACGACGGTGCGCAGGTTGCCTACGGTGTTGGCGTCGCCTACGACGTGTACACGTCCGCCTTTTGCTATCGGAGCAGGGGTGTAACCGACGGAAACCACGACGCTGTCTGCCGGCAGTTCGGTGGTATTTCCGTTTTTATCGGTGACTGTAACGCTGCCGTCCCTGATCTCCGTAACGCGGCTTTCGAGCATGACGGGGACTTTTTTCCAGTTAAAGAAGTCGCGCAGGTAAGAGGAGTTTGCGAGGCATACGCCGCGGACGGCGATAAGGTCGTTTTTCATCTCGACGATAACGGGTTTCTTACCCTTGAGGTAGAGGTCGTAAGCGATCTCACAGCCGGTCAGACCGCCGCCGATTATAACGACGTTTTCGCCGACTTCCGCACCGTTGAGGTAGTCGACGGCTTCTATCGAGCGTTCTATACCCGGAGTATTCAGTTTGCGCGCTTTGGCTCCGGTAGCGACTATTATCTCATCAGCGTCAAGAGAGGAGACGTCCGTTATCTCCGTAGAGTATCTGACTTCTATGCCGAGCTTGTCTATCTGGCGCTTGTACCATTCGATAAGCTCTCTGTCTTTTTCCTTGAACGACGGAGCGGCAGCTGCGATGAACACGCCGCCGAGCTTGTCCGATTTCTCGTAGATCGTGACTTTATGACCGCGGAGAGTAGCAATACGCGCGACCTCCATGCCTCCGACGCCGCCGCCGATAACCGCGACTTTCTTGGGCTTTTTCGCGGGTTTTATATCATATTTGCCCATCTGCATCGTCTGCGGATTAAGCGCACAGCGCGCCATGTGCATGACTTCAGACAGAGATTCGTCGTTTGCAACACCTTTGTAGTGCGCCATTGCAAAGCAGGCATTATGACAGCATATGCACGGCTGGATATCCTCGGTACGGCCCTCTATGAGTTTGGTGACCCATTCTCCGTCGGTGAGGAACTGACGGGCTATGCCCATAGCGTCTATGCGTCCGTCGGCTATTGCCTGTGCGCCGACTTCCGGCTCCATACGTCCGGCGCATACGACGGGTATATCCACGAACTTGCGGATATGCGCAACGTCGTCGAGGTTGCAGTTCTTGGGCATATATGCAGGCGGGTGAGCCCAGTACCACGCATCGTAAGTACCGTTATCCGCATTCAGCATATCGTAGCCGGCGTCCTGAAGATACTTTGCGGCGCGTTCGCTTTCCGCCATATCGCGTCCGACTTCGGTGTAATCCGTTTCTCCCGGAAGAGCGCCGACGCAGAAATCCTTGGTCTTGCTCTGTACCGAGTAGCGCAGAGACACGGGGAAGTCGCTGCCGCACCTGGCTTTAATGGCTTTTACTATCTCGACGGGGAAGCGGTATCTGTTTTCAAAGCTTCCGCCGTACTCGTCGGTACGGTGGTTGGTGTAAGGCATGGTGAACTGATCGAGCAGATAACCTTCATGCACCGCGTGTACTTCCACGCCGTCGACGTCCGCGTCCTTGCAGAGCTTTGCAATTTCCGCAAACGCGTAGATCATCTTCTGTATCTCTTTGACGGTAAGCGCGCGGCAGGTTATATCCTCCGCCCATCTTGAAGGGAGTTCGCTGGGCGACGCGCACATGTACGATGCGTCTATTATCGGTTTTGCGATACCCCCGATCACCTTGTTTTTGAGCAGTATTTTAAGCGGCTCGGTAATTGCGAACGAGCGTCCGAAACCTGCGGTGAGCTGTACGAACAGTTTTGCGCCCGTTTTATGTATTTCCGCCATGAACTCCTTGAGTTTCTCAAACTTCTTTTTCCCTTTATAGAGCCATTTGCCGAGTATCATATCCTTGATCGGAGCTATGCCGGGGATAATAAGACCGACGTTGTTTTTCGCTCTTTCAAGGAAGAAGTTTGCGGCTTCCTTATCGAAATGATTTGGTTCCATCCACCCGAAGAGGGAGGTCCCGCCCATGGGACAGAGAACAATGCGGTTCTTTATTTCGACATTGCCTATCTTCCACGGGGTGAAAAGTGCCTCATATTTTTTGTCCATTATTTCTCTCCTTATCGTCGTGTTTTTATTATTATACATGATTTGCGCATGATTGTCAATGCCGGTTTTTCAAGCTGTGCGCGTATTTTGCCGATGCGGATAAGTGCGCGCGCTAAATAGCGGTACAGCCTTCTTGACATAACTATGCTTTTATAATATAATTTTCACAAGCAGATTAACTGTGACTGTAAAAATTGCCGTAAAGAGGGAAATATGAACACAAAAAAATTATTGCCCGTTCTCATAAGCTATGCGGTGGCGGTTATTGTTTTTATAATACTGCTGTTTGTGAATAATGAGAATAACATTTCGATAATAGAGGCTGTTTTCGGGGAGCAGGGCGGCGATGAAGTACTGTTCTCGAGAAGGCTGACGTCTATAATCATAATTGTGACGGTATTGGCAATGGTGGTGGCGGGAGCGGTCATAGCGATAAGGTACTTCACCAAAAAAGAGGAAGCGCGTAAGACGGCTCATCAGGCGGTATACGCGATGACTTTGGCGACTGCGTTTATCGGTATCACCGCGTCGCTTCGCGGCATTCCGTTCAATAACTATATGGTCATGGAGCTGCCCACGTTCATGACCTACATCATATTGGGCAATGCGGCAATCCTTGCGTGCGGAATAAGCGGATTCATAATGTCCGGAACGGAACGTAAAGTGCGCATGCTCGTGCCGCGGCTGACCTCCATAGTGTTATACGCGGCGGCTTTTGCCGTGGCTTGCACCGTAACGACAGACAGCATATATGTGTCGGAGGACTCGGAAACACTGATAAAGACGGTGCGCTGCATATTCATGGCATGGACATGTCTGCGCATGACGATGCAGGTACAGTCCGCATCACTGTCCTTTTCCGCATTCCCGGGCGCCGGCGGACTGTATGCAAAATTGAAGATAAAAAATGCGAACGAGTATGTGAGCGTCATAAATTATCTGGTTGACATAGTCGTCTGCGTAGTTTTTTATATAGTCATGCTGTCGTTACTGGCGAAGCCGGGAAGCGCCGGAGCGCAGCCGGTCATCATATGCTTCATAGTGCTTACCGTGTTGTGTATGGCGGCTGTAATTTCCACTGTCACGATTGCCGGCAGATCAATTACCGCGTTCAGGGGAAAGAGCAGTTTTATCGTCAAGGTCACACTCTCTGTGTATGCGTTTGCGCTGTCGGTATGCGGCATAATATGCGCAGCGGCTCAGCCTGCTCTTACGCTTCTTGTAACTTACGCGTTTTTGATTACGGCGGCATCCGCGTCGCTTGCGGTCGCGCTTGTTTACAACGACAGATATGCCGAGCGTCCGATGGATCAGGATACGATAATAAAGATAATGGCGGAGTTTCCGCCGTACTTCGCGTTGCGCAGCATAGATACCGAAGCGGCGGCGCAGAACAAGCAGACTTATGAGCGTGCGGACTTTGCGGAAATGTGCGACAGAGTGCGCGCGACGGCTTTCGATCTCGGCTGCGGCATAAGCGCAGACGGAGCGGCGGCAGTGGTCGCCGGTATGATATCTTCACGCGTTTCGTACTTTATCGGCGACGGCGCGGACAGCGCGGTGTGCGCGTTAGGCAGTATATTCGGAGAGGGCACGAGCGGAATATCGGGGAACACACTGTTCGGCGTCGGGCAGGGGGCAGACTTTAAGCTGTCGGCTTTCATGGATACTTTTTACCGTTCTGCGCGTTATCCGGATGAGCTGCGTGCGGTAACGCTGACAGGGGTCGGAAGTCTTAACGATTCGCCGCTGCTTTACAACATAAAACCGGAATACGGCAGTCATGATACCGGATTCGTGCGTCTGGGTGACGGCGTTCCCGACAAACTGGACTGTGTCCGCGCTGGCAAGATAAAGGTCGGCAGAAATGTGCGTTTTGCGTTTGCGATGCGTGAGCAGTCGTATCTGTCAAAGGAGATGCTGGAGTCGACTGCCATGATAAACATCGAAGCGTCCGGAGAAAAGAGACCGATCGTATCCCCGTCGCGTATGCGCATAACGATGAGCGACCTGAGTGCGGGAGCAGATGACGCCTGCCGTAAATACCGGCTGACGGACGCCGAACAACGCAACGCGGCAAGTCTGTTGGCTCTTCTCAGCAATATGGGTATCCGTTACGAGAACGATATAGTGAGCAGGTTTGAGATATACACGTCGGTGTACCGGGCGTGCGGCGGCAGC
Source organism: uncultured Clostridia bacterium (assembly GCA_944362615.1). Taxonomy (GTDB): domain Bacteria; phylum Bacillota; class Clostridia; order Christensenellales; family Pumilibacteraceae; genus Protoclostridium. Next base: position 11,327 of record CALVTM010000012.1, on the reverse strand, counting down.
GCTGAAAAAGCGATAGACAGTGCGGTAGCGGCGCTGATCCTGCCGTGTATATTCTTTGCCGACAGAAGTGCGACGGCTTACAGCCCGGCTGAAGCGGTAAACGCATTCGGGTTTCCGATGCCGGAGAGCATGCGTATGCTCCGGCTTGCGGATTTTACGGGGGAGAGATAAAAAAGATAAGGGCGCCGGAGCTTCGGCGCAATAAGCGGGAGGAAGCATCAGACTGATGCTTCCTCCCGCTTGCACATATGAGCATATGAGGCAAGGAGCGGGGGGGGGAGCCGCGCCTTAGCGGCTGACCGTGAAAGTCGGCGTACGGGTGCCGGCGCTCCGGTATTGACAAATACGGACGGGCGTGAATCATAAAAACGAAATGAGGTCATATATTGCTTATCGTAAAGCATTATCCGGAGCTACGTTTGATACTGCAGAAGTGAGGGAAAAATGAAAAAGAAACTGTGTATTTGATAATCGGTCTGTTATGCTGTCTGGCATGCGCAATCTGTATTGCCGCCTGCGGCGGGCATGAGCACACATATTCGGACGAATGGAGTTCTGACGAGAATGAGCACTGGCGCGCCGCTGTATGCGAGCATGTCGTGGAGATTGCGGATAAGGGCGCTCATGAGTTTGACGGCTTGTCCTGTGCCGTATGCGGTTATGCGATCCCGGGGACTCAGGGGCTGGAATATTCTCTTTCTTCCGACGGCTCGGGATATTCGGTGATCGGCATAGGCAATGTGAAGGAAGCGGAAATAGAGATACCGTATATGTATAACGGACTACCGGTCACAGGCATAGGGAGCAATGCGTTTTATTATTGCAGTTTCATAGAAAGCTTATCATTCCCGAAAGCGTTACCGACATAGGAGATTATGCGTTCTACTTCTGTTCATCCCTTACGGGCATAAATATTCCGGACGGCGTTACGGGTATCGGAAGAGCCGTATTCACGGGCTGCAAGTCACTGGCGGAGATCGACATCCCGTACGGCATAACAAGCATCGGGGATTATTCGTTCAGCGGCTGCGCTTCGCTTGAAAATATCACATATGAGGGAAGCATGGAAAAGTGGGGTATGATCGTAAAAAATACGGGTTGGAATGACGACACCGGAGATTATACGGTTCACTGTACAGACGGAACGATAACCGAAGTGTAACTATGCTTCGACGTTGATAAATGATAAAAACAAGATATCAGGCACTTCCGCAAATGCGGAAGTGCCTGATCACTGTACCGGCGCTGCCGGATATATATCGCTTATTTATGCGGCGCGTCCGAAAAACTGTATCATACTCCGCTATGCCGCCCGCTCAAGCGGCGGTGCGAAGTTTTTATTCGTAAGTGCAGATATCACATATTTTCATATGCGCTGTCCTTACGGCATCGGAAAAGATAAAATCAAACGCGGACTGTAAAGCCGAATACGCCCCGGAAGCGTCTGACTTCCGTGGCGTACTCATTGTCATAGATATGTTCTTTTACGGACATAAGCGTTTATGTGCATAGCCGTTGCCGTATAAAAGCTCGTTATTCGCGGTCTACCGTAATGAAACACTGATAACCGAGCGTGCTTACTTTTTCCGTTATGTCCTGCCTGAGATCGGTGTCCGTGCGTTTGCAGTCATACGGAACGCCGACGTCGAATACGACTTTATTGCTTGCTCCGCGGATAAACCGGAAATCGTGCATTTCCAGTCCGTCGGCTTCGCTTTGTATTATGCCGCGTATTTCTTTCTCGAGTTCAAGTGCCTGCTGATCGGACAGGTCAACGGGGTCGTAATGGGCGGTAAGCTCAACGCCCGTTTCTTCCTTGACCTTATGCTCTATGCCGTCAATTATCGTATGCGACGTAAGCGAGGGGAGAGCCGCGTCCATTTCTATGTGTACGGTTGCGAACGCAACGCCCTTGCCGTAGCTGTATACGCGCAGATCGTGCATACCGAGCACCCCGTCACCGGCTTTTATGATGCCTTTGATCTTTTCGGTAAGCTCTGCGTCCGGAGCGCTTCCGAGCAGTTTGGAACTTGCTTCGGCGAGGATCTTCAGTCCCTGCCATACGATAAACAGCGCGATGAGTATGCCCATCCAGCCGTCGGCGGCAAAACCGGTAAACTGAAGTATGACGATGCCGGCAATGACTGCTGAAGTCGCTATGCAGTCGCAGAGGCTGTCTGTTGCCGCCGCTCTGAGTGCTTCCGAACTCAGTCGCTTTGCCATGATGCGGTAAAGTACGAACATGCCCGCTTTGATCACTACGGATACGGCGAGAACTATGTAGGCGGCAAGCGCTTCCGTCGGTGTTTCTCCGGAAATTATTTTTTCCACCGAACTGCGCAGCAGCTCCACTGCGAGAAAGAGCACCAGGAATCCGGTTATCATTGCCGCGATGTACTCGGCAAGTTTATGACCGTAAGGGTGTTCTTTATCGGCGGGCTTGCCGGATATGCAGAACGACACGAGCGAAACAATGCTGCTGCCGCAGTCGCTGAGGTTGTTAAAACCGTCCGCCATGACCGAAACCAGTCCGAACAGCGCCCCGACGCTTATCTTTGCCGCGGCGAGCGCGGTATTACAGGCTATGCCGACAGCGCTGGTAACAACTCCGCTCCGTATGCGATTGTCTTTTTTTTCTGTCATATGCTTATTATACGTCACTGCGGGATCAAAAGTCAAACATGTGCGGATAATAACCGGTCAGCCCAGTACCGCATGCGCTCAACTATACCGCCGCCGTGAGAAAGGGAATAATGCGGGCTGCCGCAATTCAGCGCGGCAGCCCGATCGTATGTATAAAAATTATTCCGAGCACTCCTTTTCCAGTCTCTGAAGAAATTCTTCAGTGGTGTCCGTGAAAGCGACTTCCGTTTCCGCTCCGGACAGGATAAGGAATTCGGTCAGACCGTATTCATCGTCGTCACCCGACCAGTCGTATGTATAGCCGAGACGCGTCCAGGGATACTCGCTGTCGTAGTACGAACCGATTATATTGCCGTCGAACCATTCCTTGAACGCGATCTCATCCGGATCGTTTTGGGCATAACCGTCAGGGAATTCGTTATCCATTTCATCTGCCGTAGGGTCCGTGCGGTAAGCGGGACGCACTACATCTTCAAGGTCTACCCAGAATGCGGTGAAATGTGTTTTGCCGTCGTTTTCCGGCAGCCCTATAAGCTGCTCGAGGCGGAGCGTCCAGTCGGTAACGCTGTCCGCATTATCGCCGTACCAGTCGGCGATTTCGCCCAGAGTGAAGGTCCAGACTTCACCCCACTGTAACGTCACCGTCTGACCTTCGGGGTAACTTTCCGGATAGGAGTGCCACGATACGAGGAGCGTTCTTCCGCTTTCGTCGAAACGCGCTCTTCCGTCCTCTTCGGTCAGGCATACGAGAGGGAATATCTCATCCTCATCGGCTATCATTGCATCGTATACGGCATTGTTATACAGCTCCGCCGTAGTAGGCGCACTTCCGCAGCCTGCTGCCGCAATGCAGAAAGCCGCGACGGCGAGCCCTGCCGCGATAAATTTAAAACCCTTTTTCATACTATTCTCCGTTGATCGATAAGTCGAATTATATCACTTAATGTCGGATATGTCAAATTACTGTTACGCATTTTACTTTACGCCGCATCCTTCCGGTACTATGAGGTTTCCCCTCCGTTTCGACAATGCCCGGAATATTACTATGACAAGATCGGTTTTATTCGCGTTTAAAAGCTGTTTTTCGCCCGGATAACTTCATGACTTTCGATTTATTTCGCGCTTTATACCGAAGCTCGCATCAGTCAGAAAAGTAAAACTACTGATTTTGATATCAGCACTTATAACGGAGTTGTTTTTGCTTACGGGCGCGATAGATGTTAATGTATTTGATTTTCCCCGACGCTTACGATAAAGTCAATGACTGCGTAATACAAGATCGTATATTATCCGGACGGCGGCAAAAGCATACCGCGCCCGGCTTATGGGAGAGGGGAAACGCAACCTGTGCGCCGGATTGCCCGGATATGAGCGCATCGGCGGCTGTCCGAGCAACTGCCATGCGGTGCGAGTCCGAGCAACTGTCGTGCGGCGCAGGTCAGACCGACTGCCTCCGATGCCGAAAGAGCAGAAAGTTTTTTGCATGTGCGGCGTTTGCTTTTCGCAGCAACCGGAGTGCGGCACAAAAAAGCACCCGAAAGGGTGTTTATGTCCTATGCAACGGTGCGGATGTTTTGTTGAAAATATAAATTCTGTATCCGAAACGCCAGGTTCAGGAGTCGGTAAAGCCGCTGAAAAAAAATTTGTCGGTAATTTTTCTTAAAAACTATTGTAATTATAATTTTATTAAGAATCAATATCAATAAGTAATAAATATCATTAAGTATACGGTGATAAGCTAAGAACGCGCGAGGCGCGATGGGGCAATGCGTTAGCCATAGGCGCGTTGACGGGACTTGTATCGGGAATAGGTAAGCTGTTTGTTAATGCCGGAAATAATGTGGGAAACTATATGACAGGTAATCCAAGACAGGTGCTTCTTACGGCAACGATAGCAAAAGCCTTTTCCAAAGTAGCAAGATGGATAACATCAGGTGTACGCTCGCTCATAAAAAAACTTTTTGATTAACAAAGAAAGACCGGTGTAGAGTTATACGCCGGTCTTTCATTTTAATATTATGAAAAAATAAAACATATGACAATGCTTATGACGAATAAAATCAAACCGCCGATAAGCAGTACGTAACCTAGGACAATGAGTGCTATGATGTCGGTCGCTTCTTTTAAGAAACCACCACCAACTCCGACAGCAAACCCAAGCATTGCTAATATAAAATATTTAATAAATATTTTTGTTGAGCCGTTCATTTTTTCATACCAACATTATATTATGCTTCCTGCTTTTTGTCAATAGCGGATCTGTAAAATTTCATAAGTTAACGTACAGCGGAGCAAGGCTTGCAAGCATCACCTTCACATACAGCGGGAATGAGATGACTGCTTCCGACGGCGCGAGCAAGTACAAGGTAGTAGAGACTCCGGCGTCCGGGAAAGTGAGCTGTTACGAGATCGACTCGTCGGGCACGGAGAACCTTGTGAGCGAGACGACGGAGAGCGATAACTCCATACAGGCGAAGTACTACCGCGACAGCGCAACGGACACGGTGACCGTAAACATGAGCGACTACGGCAACGTGACGAGCATGTTCTATGACGGGAATGCGGTCGAATATGGCTACTTCTTCCATCCGACGAGCGGATATGCGTCGCAGATGACATACGATTCCGCGGGAAATCCTTTACAATGGAAGGGGAATGTGTTACAATGGGACCGAGGCAGAAGACTGATCGGATACGGAAGCAACGGCTATACGTACGATTCCGGAGGGATACGTCAGAGTAAGACGGTAAACGGAATAACGCATACGTATTATACGGAAGACGGAACGATCCACAAAGAAGAGCTGAGCGACGGAAACAAGCTTATATACGGATATGACGAGAGCGGAATAGCGTCGATAGAATACGGAAACACGAGATATTATGTGCAGAAGAACGTTCAGGGTGATGTAGTTGCGCTGGTCGACGGCAATAAAGCGGTAGTAGCGAAATACGTATACGACGCATGGGGAAATCACAAAGTACTTGACGCTGCCGGTACCGAAAACACAAGTGATGATTTTATAGGGAACATCAATCCTATAAGATACCGCGGATACTATTATGACAGGGAAACGAACCTTTACTACTTAATAAACAGATACTACGATTCTGAAACCGGACGTTTTATTAGCCCCGACCAGGTTGGCTATGCGCTAATGGGAGCGGAGGAACCCAATGGCTTAAACATTTATGCATATAGCTTGAATAATCCAATTATGGGAGTGGATCCTACAGGCCAGGCTGTTTGGTGGGAATGGCTTCTTTTTGGGATAACAGTTGTCGCCGCAACTGCTATTGGTATAGCTGCTACGGTTATGACATCTGGTCTTGCTAGCGCTGTTTTAGCGGGTGCTGCATTTGGATATGCTTCTAGTGCGGTCAGTAATGTTGTATCACAAGCACAATCTTTTGGCGTGGAAAATGTTAACCTAGGATCTGCTTATCTTTCCGGTGCATTGGGTGCCGTAATAGGCGCCGTCAGTGGCGTGGTTTCGTTTGGATTTGTAGAAGCGGGAAAGGCTATAGGAAATATGTTCGGTCACTACGCAAGTGCAGCACTAAAAGGAACAAAGTTTGCTAAGGTCTTTGGAACAACATTCGTTCCTGTTATATCTGGCATTATTGGCACAGTCGGTGGTACAGCGATTGGAACATATATGGGCGAAGTAGTCGGTAATGGTTTATTCGGTAAGCAATATGACATTCGTACAGAATGGAAGGATACTGTTTCCGACAGCATATTCGGTTGGCTGGCTGATTTTATCAAATGGCTGTTTAAAATATGATTTTATTAAGGGATAATGTCCGATGGCAGTTAAACATTCGACAATAGAATCGACGCTTGAACGGGGTAAATATTTTTCTGGTTGTATATATGCATCATTTTGGATTGTATTTTATCTTGCAATTTTAATTCCGATATTAGCGCTGATTTTCACAATAGTTTATGCGTTCGGAGGCATAGATATCAAATATCCGGATGGCGTGCTTCAACTTACTATTCCGAGCGGTATAGCAATAATTATCGCGGCTCTGTGGTTCCGGTTCCTCATTTTAAAAACGATTAGGTATAGGCAAAATATTGAACTATGGCTTGGCGATGCGGTTTTGCTATACGCTCATGTGAAGGAAATCGACCGGAAATTACAGGGTCGACCGAGTACAATATGTATTGAAGCATCCTTTCGGTATAATAAGAAGAAAATTGCAAAACAAAGCGGCTGCTGGCACAAAGGTTTATTTAAAAAGAAATACGATCTTGTATTCAGAAAATATGCTGGTCATCAAGTTAAAATTCTATACAGTCCCGCATACGATCAGGTATTGTTCCCGAAGCAGAACCTAATATCTCCGACTTCGAGTGAAATCAAAATCCGTGAAGACAAATAAACGGCTTTTCAGGGATATATTGATTCGCAAGCATAAAGAGTAATAAAAATAATAATTAAAAGAAATAGCAGAATTTAATTTGCAAGATTGATTTTTGAAAAAACGGTCGGACATCAAAATGTATTTCCGATCGTTTTTTCATATTTACTGTGATTGTCTAATCTTCTCGACCAGAGCGTATATGCGTCGCAGATGACATACGATTCCGCGGGAAATCCTTTACAATGGAAAGGTAATGTGTTACAATGAAACCGAGGCAGAAGACTGACCGGATATGGAAGTAACGGCTATACGTACGATTCCGGAGGGATACGTCAGAGTAAGACGGTAAACGGAATAACGCATACGTATTATACGGAAGACGGAACGATCCACAAAGAAGAGCTGAGCGACGGAAACAAGCTTATATACGGATATGACGAGAGCGGAATAGCGTCGATAGAATACGGAAACACGAGATACTATGTGCAGAAGAACGTCCAGGGCAATGTAGTTGCGCTGGTCGACGGCAATAAAGCTGTAGTAGCGAAATACATATACGACGCGTGGGGAAATCACAAAGTACTTGACGCTGCCGGTACCGAAAACACAAGTGATGATTTTATAGGGAACATCAATCCGATAAGATACCGCGGATATTATTATGATACAGAAACGAACCTTTACTACTTAATAAGCCGATACTACGATTCTGAAACCGGACGATTTATTTCACCTGATGATATTAGTTATCTTGAGCCTGAAACGATTGGCGGATTTAATTTATATTCCTATTACTGGAATAATCCATTAATGTATATAAATAGTGGTACGTCTTTCGGGAGTGGTGAAATTGTAGCCACATCAATTTTAGCGGGAGATGGTGGCGGCATCGGATTGCAAAGAGGTCGTTTTGTTCCTGAGTGGTTGAGCATTGGAGTTGGCGCAATTCCTGATATTATTTTAGGATTAAAATACTTGCGGGCCAAAGGAATACATAATAAATTTGTTTATTCTACTAATAAATTTTATATGTTTCCTGAACTGGGCGGTAACTGGCATAAATATAAAATTTCTAAATATGGTTATGGGAAAATAGCGAGTGCAAGCTTCAAACAAATTATTACTGGTAATGCGAGATCCAGTTGGGGAGCTATGGCAAAATCTTTTGGTAAAACCGCAGCATTGACAGCTTTTATAAACTTTGGGTTTAATCTCTACGAAAATAATTGGCAGATAGACGGCGTAATGCTATTAAATACCGTTATTGACACAGCAATTGGTTTAGGGGCATATGGTTTGGCTTCGGGTACAACATCTCTTATAGTGAGCGGATTAGCTATGGCGGGACTTTCTGTCCCGGGTGTTGTGGTTGTAGGAGCCATCCTACTATTGAGTATAGGCTTTGACTGGCTTATTAGAGAAATTACAGGATATAAGAACTAACAGTAAAATTTGTTAATAGCAGATTGAGTAATGTCGGTCTGCTATTAACAAAATATCTTTATAGGGGAATGAAAATGGAAGGAAATATAGCACGATATTTTAAGTATAGGAAAATCAATAAGTATCTAAAATCGAAAAATAGCAGTCAATATAATTGTTTGGATAATTTATTGGAATATTATGTAAATGGAAAATTACAAAAATTATTAGAAAGTTATAATTTCAGAGATATTAATATTTATGCGTTAATAGGCGGTAAAAGGGGAAATTATTTGCAGATTGAATGTTCCTTTTATAATCTAACGGTTGATATTGGATTTGATGAAGATTGTTTTGATTACACAATATATTTGCCGGGGATATCGGCGGAAGGCTTCGAGAAAGCCACAATCGTAAAAGAATACATTAATAATTTTAATATTGAAAAATTTTTTGAAGACTTCCATAATATGCTTCAAAAAGACAGTCGGCTAAAAAATGAATCCTGCTTGTAGGTCAAGGAGCGGTTTTGTGGCGATTCCCTTATGATACAAGTAAGTTTGACATTATGATAATTGTTCGCATCTGCAAAAGCCGTAGGAATTAGTATGGCATTTAGCGCAGGTGTTGTTGAAAGAAGGAAACCGAATCCTTTACCTCCCGGCATTAAAGGACAAGGTAAAGAAAATGGAAATCGTGCACGTAATGATAAGAATTGGAAAAATATGAGTAACAAAAGACGTCCGCCCAAAAGAAAAAAGCATACTCCAGGACGAGATCATCGTCATTTTATATTTATTCTTTTGGAATTATTTCGACGTTTATTGGATAAAGAATCGCCTGAATATAATGTGGATTGAACGAGCATATAAAAACGAATACAACGACAGTAAAAAGCGTGGATTGCGGCTTGTTTTCCGTTCGGGAACAGACAAACAATTCAGATTACATATCCTGTCTTTTGCTAAGTGGCTGAGAAAAAGATATTGGTTTCCCATACGCGTCGAAATTCGTTTTTTGCATTCTGACGAAATACGTTTGAATGACGGCCGGTCGGTACTTGCGGTATTCAATTATCAGAAGAATTGGGACAATATACCGACATCGGATAAGGCGTGCCCGCTCATATATATTGCGACAGGAAAATTGCGCAGACAATTGCAAAGACACGGGTGGGAGGAAACATTATACAATTACATGTTTTCGATCGTGCATGAATTAACGCATTATTATCAATGGTATTTTTACGAATTCGATAAACGTTCTTCGCGAAGTCTGGAAACAGAAGCAAACTCATGGGCGTATGCATTGGCAGGCGAGTACATAAAGTCTGTTTCTGTATATTCTTAATCGCATTGAGCGCGTGTATAGAAGAGTTGTTTCCGTCCGTTGTTATATGTAATGACAATGTCGCATTTTTTAAGTTAGATACCGAAGGCGTGGTCGGAATGCGATGTATTTTGGTTAAGAATCACTAAAACTACAGTTACAGCGGCGCGTTTGGCGGGTTGTCCATGGCTATAAGTGTAATACCATCTATTGGTCCGGCATTGGGTGCATTTATTGATTTTGGATTATCTTCTCTTAATAGTTTGGTAACTACCGGGATGCAAAATGGTTGGGATATTACATGGGGTGATGTTGGGAATGCTGTATTAAATGGTGTTATGTCAGTTGGGTTTTCTTATGCTACAAGTAAATTTAATATTTCCATGAAGGGAACATCGGCTTTTAAACGTGCAAGTAGTTTATCATCTTCTGTAAGTAAAAAGATCAGAAACGGAACATATTATCTTAATAAAAGTGTATCGGCGGGTAAACAGGCGGTTCGTGCGGCGCGAAAAGCAGCCATGAGATCTATTGTCCCGGCATTTACTACGAATGAGGCATATTTCGCATACGGAGTATCACTAGCGCAATCAATACTTTCAAATCTTTTATCTTAAAAGCCTTTTGTCAATGGGGAGAAAACTTATCATGCCAAAAAAATTTATGATATGGCCTACTCATATAAAAGTTATTTTAGTTTTAGACGGTGCCGTATTTTTAAGTCTTATGATTGGGCTCATATTATATAATTGTGGAATAATATCTGGTACGATAAGAGAATTTTGGATAGTAGTTTTTGTCGTGTGCGGTATTATGGTTATAATTACGATAGGTATGATCTTATATTCCTTGACATTTGTAAGCTTTGAAAAAGAAAAAATTAAATACGTTAGTTATACTTGTTTTGGAATCCCAATCAGAAGTGAATATGAAATAAACAAAATAAATAAAGTCGAGATATTTTATGGATATATAAAAGGTATAAGGTTTTATTGTATTGGCAAAAACATATTCAATTTGGAAATTCGTGATGAAGCATTGGAAACTGTACTAAATTACATCCCTCAGGATGTAATAAGCGTTGATCTACAACAATGCCCGCAAAAAGTGAAGGGAAAGCAACAACAACTTATTACTCCGTTACTCAGCGATAAGCAGAAAAAATATCTGCATTCCAAAGGCTTATTTTGGTGTGACGGTTAAGTTATTTGGCGGCGATAAATCTTTATCGCCGCCATGATTGTCGCTTAAGCGACAATGAAATACCCCGCGTTTCTACGCGGGGATATTTATTTACGTCTGGTACCCCCAGCGGGAATACTCCGCTTAGCTCCGTGGCGTTCGCATTTCCGGAGAAATGCTCGGCTGAGCGAACGCTCGCTGAAGAAAGTTCCGAGTATGATCTGACGGGTGCGACGCTCGCAGTTCTCTCCCGTGGGAGCGCCAAAGAAAAAAGCACCGGAAAAGCGGTGCTTTTTGCTTTGGTACCCCCAGCGGGAATACTCCGCTTAGCTCCGTGGCGTTCGCATTTCCGGAGAAATGCTCGGCTGAGCGAACGC
>CALVTM010000011.1 GCA_944362615.1 uncultured Clostridia bacterium | reverse complement strand
GTTCGCCTTACGAGCCTTGTGCGGCAAAAGTGAGAGCGAGCTTTACCGGAGCACGCTGCGAGTAACCTGCCCTTTTAAGGGCAGTATCCCTCCGAAAAAATATTTTTTATAGGGGTTGCGTCTGACAGTCCGCTTTTCTGAAAGATGCTGTATTAACATTTCTCTTTCAGCAGGTGTGTGCTTTTCAGTTACTGCCGGGAATGAGAACGGTTTTTGAGGAAACCGATAAATTATCGTTTATTGAAGATGCGGTTATGTACGGCGCGGGCGCATGCGGCGCAACGTGACTCTCGTATTTCGATTTCGCCACGATCTTGCCTCCCTTTATGACATGAAAAAAGCACCCTTACAAAAGAGTGCTTGAAATAATCTTATATTCGCTTTCTACCGCTTACTGCTTTTTCGGCAACGGGTCGCCGTAAATATCCTTTCCTGCTGCCACCATGCGTTTAGCGTCGTTTATGGAAATTAAATTCCCGTCATCTTTCTCGTTTGGATCAAGTTCGGATTCGAATCCATAATACATCCATCCGCAATAAGGGCAACAATCAAAACTTCCGCCCTCAAACTCTGTTCCACAAATATAACATTTAGATTTCATACAATTCATCCTGACTTTCGATTTTTGCAAATTTCTTTTGAGTTACTTTATAGTATGTGTGAATAAATCCGTCACTTGATACTACAAATTCCCCTGTTGCTGTGTCGTACTTATAATATCGAGAACGCACACTACTGTAATACAGTTTTCCGCGTTTAGAATTAAAGAAATCTATGGCAGCCTTTTCGTATTCCGTTTGATTTTTATACCCGAGTTCTTTTGCGTGGCGAATATGGTTCTTTGTATTCAGTCGATTAAACTTGACTGCCGTCGGAACATTCGCAACCGACGCACGTTTATCTGTGGCAAGTATCTCTTTATAGCTTGCATTCTGCCGGTATGTTCTTTGCGCGCGGCTTACCGTTTGACCGAAATCGTCACGGCTGTCGCAGTCCTTGCACTTTTCGGTGAATGCCGCGCCGCTTTCGCTTTGCAAGTATTGCCCGTTCGCTTTGTCGTAGGGTTGCTCCTTACCGCCTGCGCCCGGTTTTTTTGCCATGCTCTCCTCCATATGAGAAAAGCACTGTTATTGTACCACACCCGCGGGCGAATGTCAATAGCAGTGCCATTATTTAACACTACCATTATAACACATAAAAACTGTGTTTTACTGTGTACTTTGCATTTTGGATAATTTTTTTATTGCCCGCGAGTGTATCGTAAAAATTCCGTCCTCGGTGTAGTCATATTCCCGCTCTATCTGTCGCCAGCTCTTGTCGCGCATATACCGCTCCACGATTATAGCCTGCTCGATGTCCGACAGATCTACGAGGTGTTCTGCCAGCATATCTTCTACCTCCCGCATACGGTCCAGCAGGCGATCGTACTCCGCTTCCAGCCTTTCCATGTGCTCGGCGAATCTCTGCTGCACGGGCGTGGCAGCGCCGCCGTCGTTGACAACGCTCTGAAAGTGTGCTAATATTATCGTGCTATGAAAACCGGATTAAAAAAAGGATTGGCTGTATTCGGCATTGTGTTGGGTAGCCTCGTTGCGCTTATTATCATCGCGGTAATCGTTATCATCGCTATTGAGCCGCTGGTATACGCCGATTATTATTCTACCGCACGGAAAGAATTTCCTCTGCCCGGGAAATCGGACGGGTTTGTACAGCAAGGCATCACCGAAACGGACGGCGTATTTCTGTCATGCGGATACATGGTCGACGGCAGTGCGTCGCGCATATACATTACACGCAGAGCGGACGGTGAAGCCACTTCTTCGTTTGTACGGCTGCTCAGCGACGACGGTGAGCCGTATCTCGGTCACGCGGGCGGACTGAGCGCGTATGCGAAGCGGTATGTATATGTCTGCGACTCCGAACAGCAGCGCATACTGGTTTATGACATTGCCGACGTGCTCGGCGCGGCTTGCGGTGCGGAGATATCGCCCGTGGGTGATTTCGGCGTTCACACAAATGCGTCTTTCTGTTACGTCGCGGACGATACGCTGTATGTCGGAGAGTTCTACCGCGAAGCTAACTACCCTACCGATGAAGCTCATCACATGACGACTCCCGCCGGCGATGATCATCACGCGCTTGTCGTATGTTACGCGCTCAGCGCTTCCGGAGAGCTGGGATTAGCTGACGGCAGCGCTCCTGTCCGCGCCTATTCCGTGACCGATCTTGCTCAGGGCATGTGCGTGACGGATGACGGACGGATAATCGTATCTACGTCCTACGCACTTGCGAATTCTCATAACTATATTTACGATGAGTCGGCAGCCGCGTCCGCGACCGTTAAAGTGGGTGAAACGACCGTTCCCCTTATCTATCTCGATTCGGACGCGCTCGTTCGTGACGTCGTTCTCCCGCCCATGTGCGAGGAGCTTGTATTCGTGGACGGCAGGGTCTATTCCATAGGCGAATCGGCAAGCGATAAGTACATTTTCGGCAAACTGCTCCGCGCAAGGTTTGTCTGGAGCTATGTGCCGTAAGACGCCGTTCGGTTTTCAGCGCGGTATTCTGAATTATACGGTAATGAGACGGTAACAAACAAAAAAGAACACCGGCGAGGTGTTCTTTTTATCTGAAGTTAAAGTCAAAAGAAAAACCCATGGCAAATGCTGCGGATTTTTGTTATTTACGGATCGTGCTCTAAAATCCGGATAATATACCGCAGCGCACGTTGTGTGACGTGCGGAAACGGCGGTTTTTGCGCAGACAGAGCAGCATTTGAACGGCGCTGAGGGGTGTTTAATTCTTTTCCTGAATTTCTTTTACCGTTTGTTCATACCATTCATCGGGATAGTATGGTAAATCTGTAATTTCCTCTCGTTCCGAATTCATATTCCAGCTGTCCCGCCCCGTGTAGTTCAGCGCTTGATCAGGACCTATTACCTGTTTTGTTTTATACTGGGTTATATTCGGACCAAGCACTATGACATTCGGAAAGTAATATTCATAATCGGCACGGAATCCGGAATTATTATCATGATTGACAAAAACGGGATAGATTCCTACTCTCCAAAGTCTTTGCGTGATCAAATTAAAAAACATATTTGTATCGCGCTTACTTTTGTAATCCTCGGATGAGTTTACGGACGAATAATTAAAAATTATCAGCTCCTGCGGCATATTGAGCTCCGCGCACACGGCGGGCTTTGCCGCTGCATGAGCAAAGCATTGCTCTCCGAAAAGTGCAATTCTTTTAAGCCGCTCCTTATAACGCTGTTCAAAAAATTTCATTACGTCATACATGCTTTCCCACGTCTCTAAGCAAACGGAGTCTTTAAAATGCGGCAGTCTTTTTCCGAGCGCAGACAAAGATCTGTTTCCGACGTTGTCAAATATGGTAATGCGCAGTTCTTCCGGCGTGTATTTTTTACATGCGTTCAGTAAAAAACTGCTGATAAATTCTGATTTTGTTTCAGTATACGATCCCCATACAAGGTATCCGTTCATGTTACCGAGTCTGCCTCGGCAGCTGAAGCGCATCTCGGAAAGCTCCTCTCCGCAAGTCCCGATCGGAACGGACAGGCAATCCGGATATTTTATGGATTTTGAAAAAAGCTCTTCCGGTTCTTTAAAATTTTTTCTCATTTTTTCACCACACTTATAAAAAGTATACTTAAACCTGCTTGATTTGTCAAACGCTCAAAGCAGCCGTTATCGGAGATGGCAACCGCTTTGAGTCCGGTAACCTGACGCGCTCCGTTTTATTTTAAGCGACTGGTTTTTCTGCTGACGGAGTTTTGCTCAGACGGCGTCATTATCGGTCACAGTGTCACCGGGTACGTCTGGCGCAGGTAAGGAGTGTGACAGCGGCGTTCGGTCATGATCAAAAAAATATCCGCGGCAAAGTGCCTGCGGATATTTTTTATTGACCCGGTCCGCCGGGAGATCTTACTGCAGAAGAAGAAGTCCGAAGACCAGAGTGAACAGCGCGACCGTCTCTACTATACCTATGACGATAAAGTAGTTTGCTGTTCCCTTGCCCGTTTCTCCGAGCGCGTCGGCGGCTGCCGCGGATACCTTACCCTGGAAAAATGCGGACAATCCGATTGCCAGTCCGGCAAAAATGCCTACGAACATACATAGCGTTGCGGACGCGGTTTCAGCTTCAAACGCACTGCGGATAAAGTTCATCAGCAGAAAGCCGTAGATTGTCTGCGTCAGAGGCGCGCCCGAGAACGCTACCATCATGAACGGCGCCTGTTTTCCGTTTGCGTAGCACTTTTTCCACGCCCCGACCGATGACATTGCCGCGTATCCCGCTCCGAATGCCGAGCCTATCGCCGACAGTCCCAGAGCGCACGCCATTCCGATAAACTGTATTTCCATAATTCCTCCTGATATATTATCGATAGATTGGTTTATTTTTTTATTTCGCGGAACGGGTCGTAAGCTATGCCTGACCACTCCATTCCGAGCTGTCCGGAAAATTCGAGAAGATTCAGCCGGACGCCGTGTACGACGACGGACAGAAATCCCATGATTATATTCAGCGTGTGTCCGAGTATCATGATCACGATACCGACTATCATCAGCGCGCCGCTGAAATTTGCCGCCATGTCGTTGAAGCTCTGGGCGATAGCGAGAGACGCCATGCCTACCGCAAACAGCCGTATATAGCTCATGACGTTACCGAAAGCCGAGATCGTGTTCAGGAACGTCGTGAACGCGTTGCCGAGACCGGACTTGAGTCCCTGCTCGAAGCTCTTTCCCGGCGCCATTCCGCCGAACAGTACGACGAGCAGAAAGCCTGCGCCTATCACGGCGGCGACTATCGCCGGATTGATCGGTTCGCCTATCACGAGGTAAAGCACCGTAAAGTACAGCGCGCATATCGACATCAGCCAGCCGACGTCGGCTATCCAGCCGAGAGAGTGGCGGCAGATCTTGCGGCGTATGTTCATTATACACGCAAGAGCGAGCTGTATCGCGCCTATGGAGAAGCAGAACCTCATCACGTTGTTCTGCACCTGCGTCGTCGTTACGTCGAAGTATTCGGGGTAGTTGGCGAAGCCGGGCAGAACGAGCGCTTTCAGCAGCGGTACGTTCATTGCCTCTTCAATCCCGAACCAGGTACCCGTAAGCGCGCCCCAGACTATCGTGGACACGGACAGCAGGTATAGGAGCAGAGTCACGTTTGTGATCTTCCGCATCCGGATATTCAGGATTATCGTGCCGACGAGAAACAGTGCTCCGTAGCCCGCGTCCCCGATTATCATTGCGAAGAACAGGGCGAAGAATGCGAGAAACCAGAAAGAGATATCGTATTCTCCGTAGCCGGGTACCGTGCCGAGTATGTCGAACACCGGTTTTATAAGCGCCGTGACTTTGTTGTAACGGATTTTTGTCGGGACGTTTGCGTCGCTTTCCTGCGCGTCGTCCATCAGCCATGCCCAGCCGTGAGAGGTCGCGGCGTTAACGAACTTTTCCGTCTGGGATTCCGGAATGTAACCGGTTATCCAGACGATGCCGCTTTCACGCCCGAGTGACGCTTCCGCCGAAGAGTACGCTATCTCGTTCTGCATCTTCAGCAATCGGTCGGCGTAGCTCTTCAGGTATGCCGCCGACTCCGTCAGAAATGCGTTGCATTCCTCAACGGCGTTTCTGCACTCGTCAGCTTCCCTTTCCAGCTGCGAAAGCCCTTTTTCGGGGATGCGGAATTCGGTTACATGCAGAGTTTCGTCCGGATCCCCTGTCAGTGCGACGGTTTCCATGCCGCCGACCGGTTTCAGGCGTATGAAGCGGATATCTTCGTTTCTGCACAGCGCACGGTATTCCTTTTTGTCCATGCGGCAGAAGTGAAGCCCGATTGCCGACGAAATCTCTCTGACCGTCTGCGGGTCAAAATCCCCCCAGGGTCTCAGCTTTTCCGCTTCCAGCCGCAGCTCGGACATACGCGCGGTATTTTCCGCTTTTCTTTCGAGGGCGGCGAAGGTGTCCGCGTACAGTTTTTCAAACTCCTCGTCCGGAAGCTCCTTTTCGGTCTTTTCCTTCGGTTTGTAATCTTTCAGCTCGCGCAGCAGACGGGATAGCGCGGCGAAGCGTTCCGTCAGCTTCGGATCGGCGGAGCTCTTTTCCGCAAGGTGGAGGATACCCAGTTCACGCAGCGTCAGGAGCAGTTCATCTTTATGCGAATTCTGAGCCGCGATACACACGGTTTTCATCTTTTCGATCATGATGTTTCCCCCTGCCGCTTTTTCTTGGCTATCTTTCCGCGTATGACGGCGAACGTCTGCTGATCACCGAGGTATATCTCTATCTTACGGATATTCTCTTTTGCCTCGGGTATCTTTATTTTTTCAAACAGGTTTACGCGCTGAGAAGTTGTGCGCAGCTCCGCGTTCAGCAGTTCCACTTCGTTCCGCATGGTCTTTAACAGGGCGTCGCATCCGGCTATCTCCCTCATCCGGAAGATAGCTTCATCCGCCCATAGCGGATAATCGGCAACATCGTAGACTATCTCGCGGAACGTGAGCTCTTTGAATACGGGTACGGATACGCCCGCTATGTTTTCGCGTTCGCAGACGACTTTGTCCGGGATTATAAGGTCTTCTATCCGCTTTCCGTCGGGCAGCGCCGTGTTCTCCGCGAATACGGCTACCCAGTCGTCCAGTCCGTCCACCATTGCAGCGTATTTCTTTTCCAGCTCTTCCAGTTCGGACTCGGCTTTCATGATGACCGTTTGCAGCTGCTGTTTCTTGAGCTGAAGAGTGGGCAGGAACCGCTCGAACTGTTTAAGCTGATCTTTTTGTATCTTCAGGTCGTTTTTAGTTAGTTTGACTGTTCCCATTTTCCCTGCTCTCCTTTAATCGATATTCAGGTTTTTAGGCCATCTTTCGCGCAGCAGGTTGGATTTAAGTCCGGTTTCGTTCGGTTCAAAGCAGTCGGCAAGTATTTCCCAGCCGAGGTCGAGCGCCTCTTCAAGCGAAATATTGACGCTCAGATCCATGAGTTTTTCTTCAAACAGCTTTCCGTACCGCAGCAGTTTTTCGTCCCATTCGGTCATAAGGAAGCCCATGGACTTCTTTTCAAGACTCTCTCTGTACGCGCTGTAGAGCTTGATCATACAGTCCATAAGCGCACGGTGGTCGCTTCTCGTCCTGCCGTTGACGTTCTGTTTAAGACGGGAGAGAGAGCCGAACGGCTCTATCCTGCCGCCCTTGAGATAGTACTGCCCTTCCGTGATGTAACCGGTATTGTCCGGTACGGGATGCGTGACGTCGTCTCCGGGCATCGTCGTGACGCTGAGAATCGTTACCGAACCCAGTCCGTCGAAGTCGACAGCCTTTTCGTAACGCGACGCAAGACAGCTGTAAAGGTCTCCCGGATAACCGCGGTTGGACGGGACCTGCTCCATGGTTATCGCCGTTTCCTTCTGCGCGTCCGCAAAGTTGGTCATATCGGTAAGCAGAACGAGCACGCGCTTTCCGTCCAGCGCAAAGCGCTCCGCAACGGCAAGCGACAGATCGGGAACGAGCGTGCATTCCACGGTAGGGTCGGATGCCGTGTGTATGAACATAACGGTATGCCCTATCGCGCCGCTCTTTTCAAGCGTGTCTTTAAAGAACAGAAAGTCATCGTACTTGAGCCCCATGCCTCCGAGCACGATTATATCCACTTCCGCCTGCATGGCTATGCGCGCAAGCAGTTCGTTGTACGGTTCGCCGGACACGGAAAAGATCGGGAGCTTCTGACTCTCCACGAGCGAGTTGAACATGTCTATCATCGGTATGCCGGTGCGTATCATTTTCTGCGGCACTACCCTGCGGGCGGGATTGACGGACGGACCGCCTATCGGTATCATATTTTCCGTGAGCGCGGGACCGTTGTCCTTCGGAACACCCGAGCCGGTGAATATACGTCCGAGCAGGTGGTCTGAATAAGATACCATCATCGGCTTTCCGAGGAACTTTACGGGGTCGGTCGTGCTGACGCCCTGAGTGCCGGCAAATACCTGCAGATAGACGAGGTCGTTATCCAGCTTGATCACGTTCGCATAACTGTTTCCGACAAGAGCGAGATCTCCGTTACGCACTCCGCTTGCGCGGACGGAAACGACGTTACCGACGATAGATTGGATTTTTGTGTATATCTTCTGCATATTACACCGCCTGACTGGTTTTTGACTTATAGAAATCGCGTATCCGCTCTTCCTGCCTGTTGAAGTGTTCGGTTTCGAACTCTATCGTGTGCCAGTCGAGAATGAG
This sequence comes from uncultured Clostridia bacterium, assembly GCA_944362615.1. Classification (GTDB taxonomy): domain Bacteria; phylum Bacillota; class Clostridia; order Christensenellales; family Pumilibacteraceae; genus Protoclostridium. The sequence goes on along the minus strand of CALVTM010000011.1, from coordinate 31,954 downwards.
CTGCCGCAGCTGGTTGAAAAAGCCGCGTATCTCCTTTTTGTCCTCGGCAGAAAAGCTGCTTGTGAGTATATCGTACATGACCGCAAATACGCGCTTCTGACGCTCCGGACCGCACGCGGCGTCTATCGGATCGAACGAATCCTGCTGAAGGTATGCCGCGTCCAGCAGTTCGCCCTTCTGGTAAGTGATGTAGTCCTCAGCCGAAACGCCCTCTTCCCCGACGACTTTCATCATCTGGTTGATTTCCGCGCTCCGGATGAGCAAACCGCGGGCATAGTCGACTTTGTCCTGTTCGACTACCCCTCTGTACTTGGACCATGATTCGGTAGGATGGATAGCCGGGTATTTTCTTGCGTCCGAGCGTTCGCGGGATAAGCCGTGGAACGCGCCTACCATCTTGAGCGTCGCCTGTGTGACCGGCTCTTCAAAGTTGCCGCCCGCAGGCGATACCGTGCCGCCTATCGTAACGGAAGCGACTTCTCCGCTCCTCAGCATCACCTTGCCCGCGCGCTCGTAGAACGACGCTATGACCGACTCGAGGTATGCGGGGAACGCTTCGTCTCCCGGGATCTCTTCCAGTCTGCCGCTCATTTCGCGCATCGCCTGCGCCCAGCGTGACGTCGAATCGGCAAGCATGAGCACGGAAAGCCCCATCTGCCGGTAATACTCTGCGAGAGTGATGGAAGTGTAGACGGACGCCTCACGCGCCGCTACGGGCATTGAAGACGTGTTACAGATGATGATCGTACGCTCCATAAGCGACTTGCCGGTACGCGGGTCGGTCAGCTCGGGGAACTCCTTTAAGATCTCGACTACTTCGCCGGCGCGTTCGCCACACGCGGCAATGATAACGATATCCACGTCCGCATTCTTTGCTTCCATATGCTGAAGCACCGTTTTCCCTGCCCCGAACGGACCGGGAACGCAGAATGTTCCTCCTTTCGCAACGGGCAGGAAAGTGTCTATACACCGTATTTTGGTTATAAGTGTCTCGTCCGGTCTGAGCCGCTGTTTGTAACAGGTGATCGGCTTCTTTATCGGCCAGGTGAAGACCATGGTAAGCGGCTCTCTGTTCCCCTTTCCGTCGCGTATGACGGCTATCTCGTCGCGGACATTGTAAGTGCCCGCGCTTACGACGGACTCTACCGTCCAGTCGGTATCGGACAGTCCGAACGGTACCATTATCCGGTGGGTGAACATCCCTTCCGGCACCGTGCCTATCGTGTCGCCCGGGCGTACCGTATCCCCCGGTCTGACCTTGGGCGTGAACGCCCAGACTTTATTCGGAATGGGATCGAGGTATTCGCCGCGCTCGAGGAAAAAGCCGCACTTTTCCGCGAGTTCGGGGAGCGGGTTCTGCAAGCCGTCGTATATCTGCGTGAGCAGTCCGGGTCCGAGCGAGACGCTCATCAGCTCTCCCGTGAACTCCACGCGGTCGCCTACCATTATGCCGTTAGTCGGTTCGTATATCTGCATATCGGCAACGCCGTCGCCGACGCGGATGATCTCCCCCTTTAACCGTTTGTCGCCTAAGAGCACATATCCGACTTCATTCTTACGAATGGAGCCGTCCAGACGGACGGACACGAGGTTCCCGTTTACGCCCGTAACGCTTCCTGTAATATGATCCATACGTTTTACTCCTGATTGCCGATCAGAATCTGTTTCTGCAGTCCGTCCAGAATACGGGTCATTTCCGCTTTCCCTTTTTTCTGATCAAATATATTTTTCCTTTCGAGCAGCTTTAGCTTCAGCGCGTACCCGATAAGCGCGTGATCGTCGAAGTAATGAAGCCCGATCAGCTCGTCGAGCTTTTTCATTTCCAGCGCGAGAAGTGCCTTTTCCGCCTCCAGAGGGTTTTTGCCGCTGACCGCATCTGTGACGGTCTTCAGCAGTGTTTCGTTCTCCGTTCCTCCGCTTTGCGGCTGTTTATCGAGCCTGCGGTTGCGATAGACCGTCAGCTCTTTCATCAGCGCTTTGTAAAAGACAGCCCAATCCGAAACAAGAGGACCTTTGTCCGAGGACAGCGTAAGGTTTTCCAAAAGCGTATACTTTGCGTCGCTGACAGACGATCTGCACATTTTGAGGAAATCCGGATAAGTAATGGGCAGTTCGCCGTCCGCCTTGAGCATAGGAAGACTTGAGAGTAAATAGTAATAAGAAGCCATTATATTACTCCGTCAGCTCAGCAGCTCCGAAAAGAACGGTTTGAGCATTTCCGTTATCTCCTCGTCCGAGCAGTCGAAATATCCCGAGCCGTCTTTTTCCTTGAGCCGGAAGCCCGTTCGCACGTCCGGATTTATGCGGAGCTCCAGTCCCCCCTTTATCTCATCCGCAAGCCCGCTTTTGAGCGCGTCCGTGACTTCCCCTGCTTCCGCCACGTATTGCGCGGGATCATCTTCTCCGATAGCGGCGCGTATCAGTCCGGCGACAGTCGCGGGATCCAGGGCTTTGGAAACTTCTGCCGCCAGTAGTTTTTCAAACTCGGCTTTGACTGCATCCTTAAAAGAAAGCATTGCGTCGCGTTTAGCGTGCTCCGCCGCAACTTTTGCGCTCTCTTTAAGTAAATTTATCTCGTTTTCGCTTCTGGTGCGGATCTGCTCCGCCTGCTGTTTGGCTTCAGCTACGATCTCAGCCGCCTGCTGCTTTGCTTCCGCAAGTATGCGCTCCGCTTCCGCCTGAGCCGCATCGACTCCGTCTTTCTTGATCGCACTGATCAAATCTCCGATTTGCATTTCCACGATCGGTCTCTCCTTTATTGAGTCTTACATTTTCTATTGTATATCTTTTGCGCAAAAAAGTCAATATGGTACTTTTACGGTTATTATACGGATTTACGGATTTTCAAGCCGGCTTGAGTCGGTTTGAGTTGTTTTGAGTAGTCGGCTTGCGCCAGTATGCGCCTGGTTGCACCGGCTTGAGTCGGTTTGGGTTTGCGTCCGGCTTGAGTCCGGAAAAGTCCGTAACGTTATTTATTACGCCCATGCTGTGATTATATTCATGACCGCGTTCTTTTGCGGTCGCGCGTATTTATTCTGCCGGTAAAATAAAAAGGCATAAACGCCCAGTTAATGTCCGTCTATGCCTTTTTTGATATTATTTGAAAAATTCTTTTCCTGCAAAAAGTTATTTGCTCTGCGGAATTATTCCGGCACTACCGTGTACCAGGTTTCACCGTTATCCTGCTCCTGGGGTACAACCTTATAGCCGTCGGCAACGTACGAGGTGCCGGCTCCTTCCGGACCATCCGACGGATCGAAGTTTACAAACGTACCGCCTTTTATTTCAATGGTTGCCGTTCCGCTTTTATATGCCTTATCAATGCAGTTGACAATGTATTTTGCATACTGCGGTACCTGTGCTTTACATGTGGGAGCGAGATCAAAAAATCCGCCGTTTATTTCCAGATGACCGCTTTCTACCTGAACTGCGGTTATTGCACCGAAATAATTGCCGTCGTTGATAATAACGGTGCCGCCTTCTATCGTAATGCCGTAACTGTTGTTGTTGCCCGCTTCGGCAGTGAGTGTTCCGTTGCCGTTAAGAGTAAGAGTTCCTTTGTTTACGGAAATTATTGCAGGCGTGTATGCTAAATTTTCATTTGTCGCAACGTTGACACTCAGCTCCTTGCCGTTCAGGTCTAAATTGGTATCCTTATTTACAGTGATCTGCGGATACAAGACATCTTCATTCGGACCATTCGGGACAACGGCTATATTATTGCCCAGACTGACTGAGCCGCCGTTCGTGAGCGCGTCTTTAAGCTCAGAAGCATTTACAGCGGGATACTCTGCGCCGGAGTCGTAGTCGGAGTTGCCGAAGCCGTCCTCTTCAACAGCCGCCTGAGTCGCAAGTATCGTGACGTCTGCGGTGAATTCCTTGCCCTGGTATTCGTTGCCTGCGCTCGTCTTCATGCCGTATACGAATATGAAAGAAAGGGTCTCATTCGTCTCGAGCGTGAACTCCATTGCGCTCGCAAGAGCGGAAAGCGTGCTCATATCGCGCTGAGTGAAAGCTCCGGTAACGCCGCTGTCGGTGACCTGTATGAAGTCATACCAGAGCGCGTCCGTAAGCTCGCCCGCAGTCGTGAAGCTGAGCTTGATCTTTGCGGAAAGCTGATCTTCGTTGGAAACGGTAAGCAGCTTTGCGCTCGTCTTGCCCGGTTCCCAGTCGGTTTCGCTTATGATGGGGGTATTGACTGTTGCAAGGTCCTGTCCGTCCGCTTCAAACGTAAAGGCTTTGCCGCCGTTAATGCCGCTTACGGTATAGGACTTGCCGCCGGTGCCGAGATCGTACGCCGTAGCGCTGATCTTGAGCTCACCTGCCTGTATCTTGTTGTTGCTGTTGGTTATGCTGTCGGTAAACCACGCGAACGAGGTTCCTACAAGCAGAGTTACGCAGCCGACAAGTACGGCTATGCTTGTGATAAGTTTGCTTTTGATGTTTTTCATGGTAGTCTCCTAATTATGGTTTTTATTGTAATTCAGCGGAAATGCCGTCTACGATTATTGTGCAGTCCAAAACTTTTATGTCATCGCCGGTGGGATCAAGAAGTTTATCTTTAATATTGTACGCAGTAACAGCAGTGCCGTCGGCGTATTCGCAGTCGGTAAACTCATACTTTAGACCAGTAGCTCCGGCACCGATCAGGAAACCGTCCCCGAACGTGCAGCCGCTGAACGTCGTGTTTGTGTACGGACGCATAAAGTTATAATCACTGCTGCCCTGGCTGAAAGAGGTGTTTGTGAAACTTGCAGACTTGATATATCCGTATGATGTCCAGCCGTGCAGCGCAGAGTCTTTGATCTCCAGTTCAAGATTCTGACTGTTGCCACTGTTGACGTTAAACGTATAAGTGCCGGTGATGTCACAGTTGTCTATGATCACTTTTCCGTTCGTTCCGTCAACAATGTATATTGATCTCGATTCAGACGTGATCGTAGAATTAGATATGGTCAGGCTGTCGCCTTCACCGAAAGTACTTCCCGTAACAAGTATGGGACTTGCTGAATTATTTGACGTGATTTTCACGTTATCGATTACGGCGCCTCCCTCTTTTACGACTATAACACCCGCATAGTTTTCGTTGGAAATATTACTGTTCGGAGCGATCGTTATATTGGAAATGGTTACCTCGGGCTTGTCAATAATAAGTCCCATTGTATATGTGCCGGAGGACGTTGAAGGAACAGTCAGCGTTGTATTTTTTGCTCCGTTTCCTGAAATCGTTACTCCCTCCGGAATTTCCACTCCGTTTGCAAGAGTGAAGTTGCCTGAGCTGAGAGTGATTTTGTCGCCGGCATCGGCGCTATTAAGGGCGGAAGTAAGTCCCTCGTTGTCGGTCACCGGATACTCTGCGCCGGAGTCATAATCGGAATTGCCGAAGCCGTCCTCTTCAACAGCCGCCTGAGTCGCAAGTATCGTGACGTCTGCGGTGAATTCCTTGCCCTGGTATTCGTTGCCTGCGCTCGTCTTCATGCCGTATACGAATATGAAAGAAAGGGTCTCATTCGTCTCGAGCGTGAACTCCATTGCGCTCGCAAGAGCGGAAAGCGTGCTCATATCGCGCTGAGTGAAAGCTCCGGTAACGCCGCTGTCGGTGACCTGTATGAAGTCATACCAGAGCGCGTCCGTAAGCTCGCCCGCAGTCGTGAAGCTGAGCTTGATCTTTGCGGAAAGCTGATCTTCGTTGGAAACGGTAAGCAGCTTTGCGCTCGTCTTGCCCGGTTCCCAGTCGGTTTCGCTTATGATGGGGGTATTGACTGTTGCAAGGTCCTGTCCGTCCGCTTCAAACGTAAAGGCTTTGCCGCCGTTAATGCCGCTTACGGTATAGGACTTGCCGCCGGTGCCGAGATCGTACGCCGTAGCGCTGATCTTGAGCTCACCTGCCTGTATCTTGTTGTTGCTGTTGGTTATGCTGTCGGTGAACCACGCGAACGAAGTTCCGACAAGCAGAGTCACGCAGCCGACAAGTACGGCTATGCTTGTGATGAGTTTGCTTTTGATGTTTTTCATGGTAACCTCCGTATTGAAAATTTCTCGTCGGCATTTACTTTTTTATTCGGTCTCGTATCCGGTATGCCGATACCCGGGGTTGACCGTATGAAATGAGCTTTATTTCTGGGAGATGATATAATTATCCCCTTCAAGTGTAGCAATGCAGTCGCTTGCTATTTTCTGTCCTGATGTCGGTTTGACATTATTTTCATAAATGCTCTTTTCTATTACAATTTTACCGCCGTCTGTAACTGCGAAAACAGCTCCTTGACTACCGGCGTTACTGAAATTGCCCCCGGTTATCTCTATTGTGCCGCCATTGGCAAGTATGACCGTGGAATTATTCCCCGAAGTGGAGTAATAGCCGCCGTTTATGACCAGTTCAGAGCCAGTTCCGACTGTTATTGCCGTTTTGTCCGCACTGCTCATAGCGCCGAAATACACATTATTAAACATAACAGAGCTTCCTTCGCCCGTTATGTTTACATGCTTGATCGCAAATGCACTTACACGTCCATAGAGTACCCAGGAACCATTTACAGTCAGTTTGCCGCCGTTTTCTATGGTTATTTGTTCACCATTGATACCTTTGTCGTTTTTCTGGGGCATTTTTGTCAGATCTATAGTTACGTCCCCTGAGATGCTGATCGTTCCGAGGGAAGAGATATTCTGCGTAACTATGATATTGACAGGAGCAGCGCTGCTCAGAGCTGCTTTGAATTCTGCCGCAGAAGATACCTCGGTTGTCACCGGATACTCTGCGCCGGAGTCATAATCCGGATCGCCGAAGCCGTCTTCTTCCGCGCTTGCCTGTTTGATAGGTACCGTAACGTCGATATCTACGCTTTTACCCTGGTAATCGTTTCCGCTGCCCTCAAGCATGTGTACCGCTACTGCGAAGTAGTCCGTCTCGTTCTGCACGCCGCTCGCCACTTCATCCAGCGTGCCGTTCGGCGCGACGATCATCTTTCCTGCCGTGATCTTGCCTGTCTGAGCTCCGCTTTGCGTCTTAAAATCGTCCCAGCTCGTGACAGAGCTGAGATCCCCTGCTTCAGCACCGTCTATTAACGCGTATTCAAGTGCGCCGACAAGTCCTCCGTCCGTAATATTAAGTATAATATTATATTTAAGAGCAAGACTGCCGGTATTGCGTACTCCGAGATATACGACGTGAGTGTAACCCGGTTCCCAGACCGTCGTCTCATTGAAGATACTGCCTGTCCTGTTCGCGATCGAAATGTATTCCGTTCCGTCGTACATGATCAGGTCGGCGCTCAATGTGCCTGCCTGTATTTTGTTGCCGCTGTTAGTGATGCTGTCCGTGAACCACGCGAACGAGGCTCCGACTGTCAGTGCCAGACATCCGATGATCAACAGTATGCTCACTATCAGTCTGCTTTTTGTGCCTTTCATAAGCACCTCCGTTTGATTTTCGCTGCATGACGTGCGCATCTGCCGCCGCACTTACCGCGCATGATCCGTATCAATGCGGTATAAGGCATTTACGCCGTCACGCTTCCGATGTGCCGATGCTTCCGTATGACTTCGCCGTGAAAAACCCGGGCGGGTCATGCGGTCTTCTGCATTGCGTACACCTGAAGGTCGAACTCCAGACCCGCGCCCTGCACATAGTTGTTATTGTCGTCGTTCACAAACTCCGCTTTGACCGTGAATACCTGCGACGTTTCCCCTGCCGCAAGCTCGCCTATTGCGATGTCCTGACCGTCAAACAGTGCGAAACTTGCTTTCTCCGTCTGTCCCTGCGATATGGTGACCTTTATCTGACGCGCAAATTCTTTCTGAACTTCCGTTGCGTCTTCGTCATCCCATATCATTCTCAGACCGTAATCGAACGTCACGTCGCCGAGATTGGTTATCTCCATGTCAACGCTTATGTTCGCGCCCGGAATCGCCTTGTTCATGTCGAACAGCGAGCCGGAGTACTCCGTAAGGTCCGCTTCCGTGTCATCCGTCACCGTTGTAAAAGCGCCGGTATCGTCCGCTATCACTGCGCGGTAGCCTACCCGTGTAAGCCCGATCTTAAGCGTACCCGCATCCAGCCGGTTGTGCACGGTTACCTGATCGGAAAACAATGCGAACGCCGCGCCCACTGCAAAAACTACGCATAAGCACGCCATAAGCATGGCTAATAAAATTTTTCTGATTCTGCCGTTCATGATACTATGCTCCTTGTTTTCTTACTTTGATAAATTTCTGATAGTTTGATGCACTGCCGTTGCCGCTTTTTTATGCGTTCCGGACGCCGCGCATCGTCAACGCGTCATCCGCGCTTTCCCTGCTGCCCCGAACCGGTCTTTGAATCGACGGACTTTTCCGCCGTAGCTTTGTCCGGAACCGCTGTTTCCTCGCTCTCCGCCGGTTTGCGCCTGCGCTCACTGATGATATCAAAAATGAGAATACCGAGTGCGCATACGCTTACGACGCCGGAAAGCACCATAAATACGATTATTGCCGCTAACATTGTATTTCCTCCCTTATGTGCGTTTATATAAAAATATCTTTATATTAGCCGATAATTTTTGTGCTCTTAACATCAGTCGTATTGTTTCCCGGATAAGTCGGCGGAATGTTCCGTGCCGTCCGGGCTCTTATTTTTTCCGTCCGTGCCGTCCGGGCTCTTACTTTCTGCGTCCGTGCCGTCCGGGCTCTTACTTTTTCCGTCTGTGCCGTCTGCTGTGATAGAGGACTGCATTTTTGCTTCTTCCAATAGTTTTCTGAGCCGCTCTATTTCCATATCCTTCTTCTTGTCCGCTTCCGCGCGGGTGTACCGCTTTTTTTCGGTGACCATGTTCACTATGCGTATAATCTCCGCGATCATTATTATAGCGCACGGCAATACTATTATAAGGACAAAGCCGAGAGGGCTCTTGACCGCGGTAACGAACGCACCGAGAGCAAGGTTAACCCCTACTACCTTGCCTATGATATAGTTGAAACTGCTGTTTGAAGTAGTGTCGATAGTCTGGGTAAGGGCTCCGTTTTCCGAGTTCTGATTGTCGCCCCGGAGCACTATGACGTAACCGTCATCCTTTTCCGTTATCTCGATTATGCGGTGAGTGATTATCTCCTGGGTCTCGTAAACGTATGAAAAAGTGAGGACGTCTCCGACTTTGAGCTCCGCGTACCAATCGGCGGCTTCCGCTTTATCGTCAGGAACGGTCTCTATTGAAACAAGCGCTCCTGCCGGGATGTCCTTTATTTCGTATCCGCTTACGTCCGTGTATTCGCTCTTCTCCATCGATGAGGAGAGTATGACGCGCATTTCATGACCGAACAAGTTTATCGCGCCGTCGTTGTTTTTGCTCCCTATCGCAAGTATGATAACGAAAATACAGAGTACGAAAAATATGCCTGCAAGGACGTTCAGTATTATATCAAGCACTTTTATCGTCCTGTTCGGCATAGCTTTTTTGTCCATGTTGTCCGTTGCCATTTATCAGACCCCCGGGTGCGCGTTTATGGTAATGTCAAATTCGGCGGCAGCTGATTGAGCTTCATTGCCGACATTCAGCGGTATCGAGTAGCGGAACACAAGAGTCTCTGTCTCCGCTTCCATGGCGAATGTGATTTCCTCACCATATAAAAATTCACTCAGAGTTGCTTTGCTGAGTGTAGTATTCCCGCATATTATTTCAAGATCGACGTATTCGGCAAGGGTAACGGTTTCGCCCGGAGCAAAACTTATTCCTATGTCGTAGCGTTTTTCCGTAGTATTCTGTAAACTGACGGTATATTCCCTGCTTTCGCCCGGATACATTGACCCGAGTTCGACATTCAGTTCTTCCTGAATTACCCCATCACCTTTCAGTATGATGCTGTCCTGTACGGTGTTTCTGTTCGCGAGCATAACGGAAGTCAGAACGATACCGAACACGACCAGGCATGCAAGAAGAATTATCAGTGTGTATTCTATTTTTTTTGTCATCAGATATTCCTTTCCAAAGATTGAGACTCTGGATGAACGGCTATTTATAAAAAATAGCAATTAGATCAATATTTATCAGTCGGTCATAGGACGTCATTGCGTTTTGCATTTTATCAGGCTGATCTGCATTGATCCAAGTATTTGTATTATATAGTATTTTTGAAAAAAAATCAACATTTTTATTTTTTAAAAAATATAAAAAGTTTAGGACAAACGCCACAAAAAAGTTAAACAGATCGGAAAAACAAATTAAATAGTAATAAAATTTTACATAAATCAGCCTGCTTTGTGCTATTTTTTGTGCCATATATGATAATTATTTTATGTTGTTTCGCGATCGCGGGGCGTTTTGCCGCATCGGAAAATAAAAAAAAGTAAAACAAAAAGCGCACCGATAACGGTGCGCATCGATATTATCGCATATTTTATCCGATTATGTGGTTTTTTCAGACTTCTGCTTTCGTCGTTAAAGTCGCGATCGGGGCGAAAACCGCCGTGCAGAATGCCGCAAGTTCGCGCGGGGAAACTTCCATCTGGATTCCGCGTCTGCCTGCGCTTACGAATATGGTGTCATAAGCTTCCGCGCTTTCGTCTATAAACGTGCGGAAGTGCTTTTTCATCCCGACGGGACTGCAGCCGCCGTGTACATAACCGGTAAGCGGCTCCAGCTCCTTCTGCTTTATCATCGCCACGGACTTGACGTCCGCCGCCCGCGCCGCGGCTTTCAAGTCCAGTTCATGGCATACGGGTACTACGAACACAAGGTATTCGCCTTTGCCCGATTCCGTCACCAGCGTTTTGAATACCCGTTCGCGCGGCTCTCCGAGAGTGTCCGCAACGGCGCACCCGTCCGTTATCTCCGCATCGTATTCGTGCGGAACGTTATGTACTTTTTTCGCGTCTAAAAGACGCATTGCGTTTGTCTTTATCATTACAGTTCCTCTTCTGCCGTTGATTGTTGAAATGTGTCGTACCGATCACGGCTGCCGTCTTACCGGCTGCCGCCTTTGCTTTTTATCCCGCTTCTGTCGCCGCGGCTGTCCGCGGAAAATTTCGCGTTTTTTCCTTATTATTTTTGCTATAATACCCGTCTTTTGCCGGGTCGGCTTTTCCGCGCGTCGCGTCTGACGGCTTTAAACGCCGTTTCAGGCGGTATAAGCGCCATACGGCTTGTGCAGCGCCCGCATCCGCCGCCTGCGGACGCGCCTGCCCTGCGTCATCTGACGTCTTTTGAGGCTGTCGCCCCGCCCGGTCTTCCGTCTTGCCGCGGTTATAACGGGTCTGCTTTTCCTGCCCGTTGTCCGCCGAACGGAGTCAGAGCCTTACTTCGTTTGAAATGGGGCTTTGCTCCGTCTTTACGGTCATAGGAGCTGAACGGAACGTGACCGGTTGCTCCGCATTATATACCCGCAGAGCCGGTACCGGGTTGACTTGTCGGGTGCGTCTGCCGTTTTCTTTCCTGCCCGTTGTCCGCCGAACGGGTGCGCGTCTGCCGCGCCCGGAGCGTCAGACCAGACGGATCACCTTTGACGTTACGTCGGTAAGCACGCCGCCTTTAAGCGGATTTTCAAACCCTACGCTCTCCACCAGCTCGCCGAACGGCAGTTCGCCTGCGGTGCGGAGCAGATGGGTGTATTTGTCGAAAGCTCCGTGATAGTCGTTCAGCGAGTCCAGCAGAAACATATGCGCGACCGTCTGCGACAGGCAATAGTCGATATAATACATCGGGTTTTCGTATATGTGCATCTGGTATTGCCAGCGCGTACCCTTTTCAAAATACGGTATGCCTTCCGTGCTGAGGTACGGTCTGTACTTCGCGTCTAGGCTTCTCCATAGTTCGTTGCGCTCATCCGGCGTCATCGTCGGCTCGTTGTAGCATATTTCCTGGAATTCGTCCACTTCTACGCCGTAAGGCAGGAATGTCAGCGAACTTGCAAGGTGCATTTTCCTGTAATCATCCGCGCGCCTGCCGAAAAACTTATCCGCGTACTTCCATGCGAAAAACTCCATTGCCATCGAGTGTATCTCCGCAACGGACATCGTCCCGAGGTTGAGTTCATAATCCGCCCCGCTGCGGAACATCTCGTAATATGCAAGAGCGTGTCCTGCTTCGTGAGTAAGAACGTCGACGTCTCCGCTCGAGCCGTTGAAATTAGCGAGTATAAAAGGCTGTCCGTAGTCGTCTATCGACGTACAGTATCCCCCGCCCCACTTACCGTCGCGCGCGAATACGTCGAACGCATCCGCCGCAAGCATTTCATCGATGAATTCTCCGGACGCTTCGCCCATGTCGTGATACATCTCCTTTGCCGCGGCGAAAAGCCCTTCCGGTCCGTGCGCGGGCGCGGGGTCGCCGTCCTTGAAGTATACCTCGTTATCGTAGAGCGTTATGCGCTCAATGCCGAGCTTTTGCGCAAAGTCCTTTTTCATTTGAGATACGAGCGGTACAACGCCGGCAGCTGTCTCGTCACGATATGCGCGCAGCTCCTTTCTGCCGTATGAATACCGTCCCATCAGCATATCACCCATTACCGCATACGACGGCAGTCCCATCTTCTTTGCCATGCGCGCGCGCACCTTTACTAGTTTGTCAAACAGACCGTCCAGCTTTACCGCGTGCTTCATCATCTGTATGCCCGCGCACTCCATCGCCTGCCTGCGCGTAGCCCTGACGGCATCGTTGAAGTACTTCCGCAACATGCTGAGCGGCATGTTCCTGCCCTTGAACCGGAAATTCATCTCGCTCATCAGTTTGTCGTATTCCGTAACGAGCGCAGCTTCTTCCGCCATATCGGGTACTATCTTTTCATCCGTTACCTTGAGCGCAAGCTCGTATACCTTAGCTACATTGGGGTTTATCAGATCAAGTGCGGCAGATAAGTGTGGAGATGACAGGAATGCGCGGTTGAAGTTCGCCCCACATGCGGATAACCGCGGCATGTTTTCGTCATAATACGTCTTTTCCGCGAGATAAAACTCGTCCCGTGTGTTCAGTGAGAAGCGGATGAAGCAAAGCGAGTTCATTGTCTGTATGTGTTTGACCCGCACTATCATTTCATTACGAATGTCCGTAAGCTCTTTTGCGCTCTTTGCGCGTTTTACCGCTTCCGTTGCGGCATTTATCGCTTCGCATTCGTCGTCCACGTTTATCCGCGTGTACTTCATGTCTTTGATCTTGATCGGATTAGTCATATTTTCTGTCCTTTATATACCGTTTTCCGTGTTTGCTTTGCGGCGTGAGCGACCGGGCTGGTTATGCGCCGCGCCGTCCGTGTTTGTGTCCGCGTAAATCGCGCGTTGAGCCCGGTATTTGCCGTGTGTCGCCCCAAAAACACCCTGCCGTGAGCCGTTGCGTCGCGCCGAGTATGCCGCCGGTGCGACGTCGTCCGTAATTAAAAATTTGTTATCAGCCGTTTTTGCATTTTATGACGGATAATCGCAAAGCAGAGGCGTATCGGGTGTCTGCTCGGGCGGTCTGTTTGCACTTGCCTTTATCTGTGCGGCAAAATCAATTTTTATATAGCGAGTCGCGCATATAGAAGCGCACTTCTCTTTTGAAACTTATTTGTCCGGCATGCGTGTTTCGACTCTGTCTGTTCACCTGCTTCGGTTAAATTTGTGCGTCTGCCTATATCGTGCCGCGAAAATAATGCTCTCGCCGCTTGATTTTATACCTTACGAGTCGGCTTACGGCAATTTATAGCCGCATTAAATCAATAAAGCTATGTTTTAAAGCTGTTATTGTTAGCGGCATGTACGTTGCTCTGCCGATAGACCGAACGCGGTTATATAATATCACATTATTTTTGCGAAATCAAGTTGAATCGTATCTCCTGTTGTCGGCACAGAGCTTTCCTGACGTTTTATTAATGTCTGTTTTACTGTCTTTGGCTCTGATAATTATAGTATGTTCCGGCGTATGCGCCTGTAAGCTGTCGGCAGCTTATTTTCCGGCTTGCAGCGTGTCTGAATTATAGCCATGTCTCGGCTGTCGGAGCTGTGCGAATCAGAGCAACAATATTTGTCCGTTTCCGATTTTAAGACGCACGACTTTTTAATGTCGGCAGTATAGCGGCTTATCACTAAGTTCTACGGAAATGCAATATTCGTTTATCCTGCACATAAAGTGAAACCGATTGATTATTTTTTTATAACTACACTGATGTGTATAAGTTGCCTGTTATTGTGGATAAGTTGTGGATAACTATGAAACGAACAAAATAAACATAAATAAAAATGTAAAAATATGTCCATTACATGCGAATTGTTAAATTATGATAGCAATATAATATAATAATGATAAGTGCTTAATTGCGTAAATTTTGCGTTAAGTCGTGCTACATTCTGTATAGATTGTGACAAATTATGTATATATTAAGTAAAAATATTGTTAAAATAATTAAAAATTGCGTTAATTCGGCATAATATCAATAATATATCATTGTGATATAAATAGCAATTAAATTTATATGTGAAAGATGCGAGCAAAAAATGTCGAATTTATCAAAAAATAACGTAAGCTGATGTGCTTACTTTGTGGCAAATGAGCAAAAACATGCAGGGCAAAGTAATAAAATATTTTAGATCGGATGAAAATACGTTTTTAAAAAAGTAAAAAAACATGGGGAAGATGTAAAAAATTCCTGTGCCGACAACAGTCCCGGCACTCAGAAAAATTAAGTCATTAATATCCGGGGAAATTTTAAAAATATTTTGCGCAAAAATGCAATAAACATGCGAAAACCAAAAATTGCATATCAATAAATGTCTATTATTGGCAATTTTTAAATGTATAAATATAATTTGATAATAATAAATTGCCAAATAACTTTAAAATGCAAACAATAAATATAAAAATAACGATATTGTGCTTAAATTGTTAAAATTTATTGCTTCAGCTTCCTCATGTTTACGCTTGGAGCAGAAAAATCATAAAAATTCGGAATTTTTTACAAAAAGCGGGCGTTCTGAGCTGAAATTGCATTTAAAAAAGCCGCAAATTTTTTTGTGAATATTTATTTTTTATAAAAATAGTTATAAAATAATACCGAAAATATAGTTTTGATGCCAAATGAAATTTTAAAATAAAAGCAATGATCTTTAAAACGTATTAAGTCGCTGTCCTGCTTGAAAAGGGAAGACTGAATATTATAAAAACCTTTCGGAAAGCTGCTGATCAGACAAAAATCAGCGAATTTTACCTCAAAAATTCCGAGCTGAAAAAATATTTTCTGTCTCAGATCGTCTGAGCGAAAAATTCAAAAATTAAAAATGACTAAATATGCAAAAATAACGCATAAAACGCTTTAAATATTCAAATTATAGTCATTTATGCAGGAATTTTGCATAATAAACAATTGCTTTAAAATGGCAAAATTTACAGCATAATATGCAAATTAAATTAATAAACATTGCACAAAATGCTTATATTTTGCTCTAATCGGAAGTTCGGCTGATGATGTCGTAAAATTTAGTGATCATTTTTTGCTCCCACATGAAACATGTAAGCAGTTTTAAGTGCGTCAGGTTAAAAGTAAATGTTGCTTTTTATTTTTTTATTATCGCGTTTTGCAGGTAGTTTTTCTGCGCGGAGCTCATGATTTTATCTGATTTTTATATCCGGATTATAGTGTAATAATGTTCATTATGCGAACAATATTACACTATAATTCAGTGCTATCTGAGCGGAAATCTTATGAAGATGTAAACAAAATATGTTTGAAAAACCGATATACGTTGCTGTTTTTTAAGCTGAATTTTCCGGTTTACCATGGCTGAACACTTCGGGTTTTATGGCTTTGCTGCCGTCTTATTTAAGCGGAGCAGGGGATTGTCAAAGCTGATTTTGCGGTCGTTTTCACCGCTCGGAAAGCTTAGCGCGCTTACGCTCAAAGGGCATTAAAAGCTTATAAAAACCGGATAAAGTACGGCTGCGGTGCGAATTTCAGGTAATAATTGATTTTGATTTTTTGCGGAGAAGCCGTCAATTTGTGCCTGTTGACTAAGGGTATAGCGTACTGTGCCGTAACGCTTTTGACCGGCGGAAAGACATGAATTTTGAGTAAGACAGAACAAAATTACTTGAAATTTTGAAGAAAATTCGGCTTGGCGCAAGCTGAATTTAAAGCCCGGGTGCATAGATTTAAAACAATTTTGTACCCGACGAGCGCGTGGGTATTTATGACAACGAATAGTATTTATCGGCGCGGAGCTATACTGTTTGTACCGGAGATTTTGCCGCTTTGTCGATTATAATAAAGCGGTGCTCTTGCGTGTTTGCATGTATCGTTGGGGAAACCGATCCCGAATGCTGAGCCGGGAATTCCCGGCTTATTGGTTTGCTCTGCTTGCCTGGTCAATGCCGGATTTGTAACGGTTTTTGAGCTATCGGAGAAGTGTATTTTTTGTTTTTTTTCGAGTCGTCTGTAAGCAGGATTTATACGCTTTTGTGGCTGTGCAGGACTTTCAGAAGCTTGTTTATAATGCAAAAAAAGCCGGCACACATCGGATATGGTCAGCGCGTTGGCGTTGTTAAAAGAGCGCGCCCTTGCCGTTGCAAGCTGTTTGTGCGCTCAGAAATAGCATTGCGCAAATGTGTTCTCGGTCAATATAGCGCACCTTATATTCTGAAGCTGAAATGAATTGCTTTGCGATGTCGTCCATGCGCGAACAACCTAACAGATTATGCACAAAAGTTATCCACAAAAAAGCCGTTAAGCTTAAAAATTTGGCGCTTTTTGGCGCGTTCGCCGCAAAATAACGCAAAAGTTATCCACCATCTGTTAACTTTGTGCATAACTTTCGTGGATAACTTTACACCATTATCGGTTAAAACGCGGTACAAAAAGAAGTGAAGTGTCGAAGCTCAGGTCTGCCTTTTGTACATGCCTTTATAAAACTGAGTTTGTTTTTGCGCCGCACTTTTAAATTTTAAACGAAAAGTGCGTGAAAAATTTACCTGGAGTTGCCGTCTTGGACCGTTCGAGTATGCGTCTGAGCGCTTTGACGCAAATTTATTGCCGGCGCTGCGTTATTTCGGCGGTGTTTTCGCTAAAATATGACAAAATACGCCCGATATCCGGCTTTTAAAACGAGTTTCGCGCGTAAATGTTTCACGTGAAACAATTATCATAGCTGCCCTGAGAGACGGTATGTAGTCTTTACACGGAACATAATGTTTCACGTGAAACATTGTTAAAATCCCGCGGCGCAAGGCATTTCAGCCTTCAAATGCGCCGAAAACTGCTATATATTCAACTGAGTACGGTTAATGCCGAAACTGATTTAAGGCGACTAAAGCCTTAAAGAGCGCGCATTTGCGCATTGGTAAATTTACTGTGAGTCTGCCTTAACGTCGGTACTTATTCCGTTTATACCTTCATAAGGCGCACAGAAAATTGCTGATATTTGTGCACTTGCGGCCGCGCGGACTTTCAGAGCGGCGAAAACCCATACCGGACGCGGTTTATTCTGCACGACGCCGGGGAGTAGGGGGGAGGACCTGTATTATCCGGCGGTAAAGTCAATGCGCGGCTTTAGTTTCTGTGCGGGTTTCAAAGTTATAAAAAATAACTTGCACAAGCAACCTGAACGTAGAGCATTTAAGGCTGAAAGCATTGTTTGATACATTACGCAAGGTAATTCAGCATTGCAAAGCGAAGAGTAAAAGCTTATATGCAATATATTTTGCAAAGGCGTTATGGTCCGTAAATAAGTTGAAGTGCGGTAGTGTCTACGGTAAGATAATGGCAACGGCGGGCTTCGTAAAATACCGCTGTAGTTTACTGCAATTCAATAGGTTTTACCCGTTTTAAGCACTAAAATCAGCACCCGAATATTTCTGCATATTTTTGCAAAAATAAATTACCGGAATAAAATCGAACTGACTCTGTAATAAGCACACAAGCCCGGCGCACAAAAAGCCGGGCAGTAAAGATCGGAAAGCTTTATCCTGCGACAGCTTCGGGGCAAGCTATGCGGAAACGACGCTATAAGCTTAAAGCACGTATCAGCAGAAAGGGAATTAAATACATAGCCCGGCATAAGACGCACAAGCCCGGCGCACAAAAAAGCCGGGCAGTAAAGATCGGAAAGCTTTATCCAGCGACAGCTTCGGGCAAGCTATGCGGCAATAAAATCCCGGCGGTGCATAAACGCGGGAGCAGCAAAAACCCGCCCGGAAGTTCCCGGGCGGGGTAGGGGATAGATGTTTAATTTATTCGCTCTGATTTTCCGTGGGGGCAGAGCCTTCGAGTATTTCTACAAGATGATGTATGCGGTTAAGGTCATCCGTGGAGAAATAGTCGATATAGATTCGTCCTTTGTGATCGTTGCCCAGAGCATAAACTTTTGTAGCAAAAACCCTCTGCATACGCTCTATCATATCTCTTAACTCTATCGACTGTGCGGGCGTCTTGGGCTTTTCCTCTTTGGGTTTGTGATAATTCTTAACGAGCTTTTCAAAATCACGTACAGTAAGCTTATCTCCGACGCCGCGTTTTGCAAGCTCAAGCTGATCGTCGGCGTTATCCACAGTGACCAGGCAGCGGGCATGTCCTTCGGACAATTTACCGGCAGCGACAAGGTCAATTACCGGCGGGGTGAGGGAGAGCAGACGCAGTGTGTTGGCAACAGCCGGACGAGATTTACCTATGCGGTCAGCGACTTCTTCCTGTGTATAACTGTAATCGTTCATCAACTGGCGGATAGCCGTAGCGACCTCGATAGGGTTAAGATCCTCACGCTGCAGGTTCTCGATAAGCGATATTTCCTGTATCTGCTTTTCGGTATAGTCACGCACGATAGCGGGCATGCTCTTGAGACCCGCCTTCTTTGCGGCACGGTAACGGCGTTCGCCTGCGATTATCATGTAATCGTTTTCCGCTTGCTTTACAAGTATTATCGGTGCGATAACGCCATGTACTCTTATACTGTTAGCAAGCTCCAGAAGAGCGGCTTCGTCAAAATGCTTGCGTGGCTGATTTTCATTCGGGTGTATCTGATCGATGGGAACTTCCTTCGCAAGGTTCTGCTCGTCACCGACAAGTACGCTTTCGCCTTCTTCAAGGTCAATCCCTCCGAACAGGGAACTGAGACCGCGACCGAGTCCGCGTTTTGCCATATATATTTTCCTCCTGATTATTTCGCTCCACAGTGGGGCGGGGAAGTAGTCTTTATACGTCCATTATAACCGCAGTATGCGATAAAGTCAATTCATTTTAGGATATTAATACACCGCGAGCACGGATTTTCTATTAATTATGTGCACGATAAATATTGCGCACGATTGGTTATATACTTTTTATCCGAAAGCTTAACGACTGTGGTTTTGCGAGTACAGATACAGATACCGCACTTCTGCTGTTCAGCCGTATATAGCCGAAGCGGTCTTGTGCCGATCACGACGCAGATGATAAATGCACGCTATTTTCAGAAAAGGCGTAAACCGTGCATATCCGGACATAGACTATCAGACTGGTCAGGTTATTATAAATGCACTGTCGGCAGACCAGCATCATCAATACAGCGTATGTCGGAGTTTTAAGTCTGTAAATCATGCACAAACAGTAAACAGCAGCTTAAATAGTTATGAAATAATAATTAATACGCAGGTAAAGCTGTTTCGGAGCAGAATAAGAGGGGAGCGGGAACACTGACACAAAGCATTAATGGAGAAAAAACAGTTATATGCAAGTGGGTGGATAAGTTGTGGATAAGATGTGGATAACTTGCGGATAAATTTTGAAAACCCCGCAGACAAGCTTTCCGTTAAGCGTCAGAATAAACGGGGAAAAGTGTATTAAGTTAAGCGGCATGTGCGGGAATTGCGTTTATGAGACAGTGTAACCGATCGTAAAAAATAAGCATTGTTATTAAAATATAATGAAGTTTAAAGCTGAAAAACGGTTGACGCGGTAAAAAACGTGAAATTGAAAAAAATTCTGACACAGAACGTCGGCATAAAAAACGGCAAAAAACCCCGAAAACGCGAAGATTAAAATTTCTTAAAACTAAGTCGCTTTTAAAAAAAGCAGTTTACATTTTAACCGAATTAGGCTATACTGAGTAAAATCAAACAGAGAGGAGCTGACGTTTCTCTCCGAGTACAGCCGGCGTTAAATTTTTACAGAACCGCAGGCTTAAAGCAGTGAGCGGAGCAGCCCGCACCTTTTGGGTAGAAGTCGAGCGAAGCCGGTCGCAGGCACAAAGAAGCGTAAATGGAATAAATCCTGCGAACTTGAAAGATGTATTCCGCATATGCAGAGTGAAGCAGTTACAGCTACATATACCGGGAGTAAGACAAGCGGACTTGCGGCAGGAAAGCGGCGGCTGAATAAAAGTACGGCGGAAGCGGCAGAAGAAAGGGGCAAAAATAATAAGAAATATCGGCAGGAAGCGAAAAAGGGGAAAACAGAGGAAACAATGGAAAGCACAAAAAAAACAGTAGTGATAACCGGCGGAACGAGCGGACTGGGCAAAGCGCTCAAGGAATTATACCGACGGGACGGATACAACGTCTGTGATCTGTCGCGATCGTGCAGTGATGAGGCAAACGACGAGTATACATGCGATGTGACGGACGAAGCGCAGGTAAGTGAAGTTGTGGATAAAATAGCGGCGAAGTACGGGCGCATTGACGCCGTAGTCAATAATGCGGGAGCGGGGGTGTTCGGCACGGCAGAGTTAACGCCTATGTGTGAGATAAAGCGCATAATGAACGTATCATATTTCGGCGCATTATATGTCACCCGCGCATGCCTGAAGCATATGGGCGAAGGCGGACGCATCATATTTATGAGCAGTATTTCCGCGCTTACGGTAACTCCGTTCCATTCGGCGTACTGCTCGGCGAAAGCGGCAGAGCTTATGCTCGGTGAAGCGTTAAGGCTGGAATTGAAAAAAGCAGGTATAACCGTGATCTGCATATGTCCCGGAGAGATTGCGACGGGATTCAGCGCAAATAAAAAAATATTTGCTCAGACGAACGAGCGATACCTTGACCGCGTCGCAAAAGCGGAGAAGCTTGCACTTTCCCGCAGCGCATCGGGTAAGCGCATGCCGGCGGAGAAAGCGGCGCTCAAAATTTACAGGAAATGTATCAGGGGCAGGAAAGCTTTATATATCATAGGCGGTAAGTACAAATTTTTCCGTATCGTTCAGCGTCTGACAAGCGATACCGCCTTTCTGAATCTGACCGGAATTTTTGCAAGCTGAATTTACGCGCTTATGCGCCCTGCTTACTGCCGGAAACCTGCCGGCGGTAAGCTGCCTCAGTGCGGATGATATTCCGGGTTACCGTACGCCGCGTGTGATTGTAATGTAAGTGACGCTGAACGGCGTCGGATAAATAGAACCTAAAATCAGCGCGGCAAAAATAATAAGAAATATCGGCAGGAAGCGAAAAAGGGGAAAACAGAGGAAACAATGGAAAGCACAAAAAAAACAGTAGTGATAACCGGCGGAACGAGCGGACTGGGCAAAGCGCTCAAGGAATTATACCGACGGGACGGATACAACGTCTGTGATCTGTCGCGATCGTGCAGTGATGAGGCAAACGACGAGTATACATGCGATGTGACGGACGAAGCGCAGGTAAGTGAAGTTGTGGATAAAATAGCGGCGAAGTACGGGCGCATTGACGCCGTAGTCAATAATGCGGGCATGGGTATTTTGGGCGCGACCGAACTGATACCGACGGAAAGCATCAGGCGTGCGTTCGACGTATCCTATTACGGAGCGCTGAATGTTACGCGGGCGTGTCTTAAATACATGATGCGTGGCGGCAGGATTGCTTTTATATGCAGTATTGCATCGTTTATTCCCGTGCCGTTCAGGTCCGTATACAGCAGTGCAAAAGCCGCCGAGCTTATGCTGGGTATGGCAATGCGTATGGAGCTTAAGGGTGCAGGCATAGTCGTTACATGTATATGCCCGGGCGAGATACGCACCGAGTTTTCCGGAAACCGTATAGCGGCGACTGAGACGAATGCGCGTTACGGAGACCGCGTGCAGGAGTCGCTCGACAGGATCGCGGAAAAGACACCGAAGCGCATGCCGGTGGAAAAGGCGGCTCAGAAAATTTATAAAAAATGTGTAAGGGGCAGAAAAGCTGTGTACGTCATCGGAGGGAAGTATCGCATGTTCAGATTCGCTCAGAAGAGACTGCCGGATACATTCTTTCTGGATATGACGGAAAAGTTTTCATAAATGCCGCTTGCGGCTGATGGAGGAGACATGATAAGATCCATTACAAAACGGAGTGCATTGATCGCGCTTGTGATCGTACTTGCGGCGGCAATGCTTATCCCGCCTTTAATGATGGCGGGTATGTCCGGCGGTATGCAGACGATAACGGTAAGCGCCGCGGACGGAGAAATGCGCGTACACTTTATCGATTGCGGGCAGGCAGACGCTTGTTACATAGAACTGCCGGACGGTAAAAGCATTCTTATTGATGCAGGTGAAAACAGCAGTGAAAGCTACACTGCGGTCATTGATTACCTGGATGATTTGGGCGTAAAGACAATAGACTGGTTTATTCTGACGCATTCCGATTCTGACCATGTCGGCGGAGCGGATGAGGTTCTCGAAAGTTTTGAGATCAAAACGATATACCGTCCGCACCAGGAAGCGACAGGTACGAGTTCTAATCCATACGAAGACCCGGCGGCGGAACTGAGCGGAAAGTACGGCTTCTACGACGACGTACAGGAAAAAGCGACTAAGGTATATGCGGACGCGCTTGAAGCGGCTTACGCGGAAACTTATAGCGAAAACGGTACGACTAAAAAAGCGGAAGTCTATGTCACAAATCCTTTCGACAGTGAAATAAACCATATTGAAGGGGAAGCATTCGACTACACGTTTGATTTTTATTCGCCGATAAACGTCAGTGAATATTCTGACAGCAACGACTATTCGCCGATTATGGTATTGTCGTATGCGTCGCGTGAATTCGTGCTTACGGGTGATGCGGAAAAGGAGAACGAGGCGGACTTTGTATCACTTGTGCAGACAGCGTCCGTCGGGGATTACGAAGGGCGTTATGACAAGTTCATAAAGAACGAGTTTACCGCAGACGTTATAAAAATGGGGCATCACGGTTCGAGTACGTCGTCCGGCGAGGATTTTTTGGAGATCATGACTGCAAATGCCGCAAAGCGCCCGAATATTTTCACGATTTTCAGCTGCGGAGAAGAAAACAAGCACGGTCATCCGCACGTTGAAACGCTGGAACGCCTTATGGATATGGGCTTCAGCGCGGAGCGCATAGAGCGTACAGACTTAAACGGCAATATCGTTTTCGGCGTGACTGCCGATGGCGCGCTGTCTATGAGCGAAGAAAAGTCGGATGTGACCGTGGCTCAGAAACTGACGACGGGTGAAACAAGCACTCGTCCCCAGGTCACGGTAGAGGATAACGATGCTGATCCGGATGAGGCGATAGACGAGCTGCCGGATACCGGTTCTGCGGATAAGGAAGATTCGAAGCTGCCCGAACTTCTGGATCCGGATATCTGGGCGCGCAGTCCGCTTGAGTGGGACGCGCTGCAATGGGTGATCGTGGCAATTGCGATCATAGTGCTGGTTGTCATAATCGTCGTTTCGGTTTCGAGAAGCAAGAAACGCAGGCGGAGGAAATAACCGGAAATTGCAATAAAGGCTGATTCAAAAGCGGATCGGCCTTTTTGTTTACGGCAAAATTTCCGGCGGAAAATATCCGGTATAGGGCTGATCCGGTCATCCGAGGTTAAAGCGCGCCGGCGGCTGTGCGGATAGCTTTTTCCGGGCGCCGGAAGCGAGCCGTCCGGCGGCGTTGATTAATCGTTTCTGACATTTTTTCATACAAGCAATCCGCCGGATCAGGATCCGGGTATGATATATAATAAAAAACGTCTGACAAATCACAATTTATTTAAAAAATCCCTATTGACAAATGTTAATTTTATGGTATAATAAATTAAGTATGACGGTAAATGATGAGAGGATGAACAGAAAATTAGCTTAGCCGCCGCCGTTGTCTATCGGTAGGGCGGCTTTCGGCGTTTCTCTTATCAGAAAAATACTGCGGCAAAGTGAAGTATTTTGTCGGATGCGTGACGGATTATGTTATGCATGTGTCGGCAGAATATATTAGGCAAAGCGGCAGAGTTGCGGCTTGCGAGCCGTAAGACGTCAGGATCCGAGCCGGTTCGCGCAAGACAGGCAAAAATCCCCACACTCGATTACATAGTTTTTTAAAAGGGCGGGGCGTAAAAACGGTATCTGCGTCGAGGCGGCAGGGCGGTGAACATGGTAGCTATGCCGCCGAAGATATCCGCGTTATACGGCTGAAGGAAGCCCATGGAAATATCCGGGGCTGCAAACGCCGGACACATTCACACAAACGAATATTTCCGCAGATGCGTCCGGGTGAGAGCGGATGCTGCGGGTAATAAAATAAATATAAAAGAAGGATCGATCGATGAAGTATCAGGATTTAATCTCCAAACTTACACTGGAAGAAAAGGTCGCTCTTACGTCCGGTAAGGACTTCTGGCAGACCGTTGGCGTCGACAGAGACGACGTCAAGATCCCGTCCATGTTCCTTTCGGACGGACCGCACGGCATACGTAAACAGGCTGCCGCTGCCGATCACCTCGGACTTAACGCATCCATTCCCGCAACTTGTTTCCCTACCGCCGCTACGATGGCTAACAGCTGGAACGACGAGCTGGGTGAGGAAATGGGCAAGATGCTCGGTGAGGAAGCAGTCGACGAGCATGTCAACGTTCTTCTCGGACCCGGCATGAACATCAAGCGCAACCCTCGTTGCGGCAGAAACTTCGAGTATTTCTCCGAAGATCCTCTGCTTTCAGGTAAGATGGCTGCGGCTTATGTAAGAGGTATTCAGTCCAACGGAATATCCGCGTGCATTAAGCACTTTGCGCTTAACAACCAGGAAGAGCGCCGCATGGTACTTGATACCATCGCTGACGAGCGCACCATGCGTGAGATCTACCTGACCGGCTTTGAGATCGCAGTAGATGAAGGAAAGCCTCTTTCCGTCATGAGCTCGTACAATATGGTTAACGGTACGCATACGAACGAGAATGTGCACCTTATGCTGGATATTCTCCGCGGCGACTGGGGTTATGATAAGGTAGTAGTCACCGACTGGGCAGGCTGTAACGATCGTATCCAGGGTCTTGTTGCGGGCAACGAGCTGGAGATGCCTTCCTGCCTGTACTCGAACGACGATTTGTATAAAGCTCTTACGAAAGGGTATGAAGTGCCTCCCGAGCTTACTCCCGATCGTCCGGGCGGTCAGTATGAGCGCGTTATGGCTGCTCTTAAGGACGGCAAACTGGACGAGAAATATCTCGACGAGTGTCTTGACAGACTGCTTGACCTTGTATTCACAACAAATAAGATGTTCGAGGGCAGAGATCCCGACGAAAAACTGTACGTCAGAAACGTCGACGAGCATCATGAAATGGCTAAGAAGTGCGCAGAGGAGTGCATAGTACTGCTGCGCAACGAAAATAACATGCTTCCTCTTGCGGGCGGCACGAAAGTAGCGGTCATCGGCGACTTTGCAAAAGTTCCCCGTTATCAGGGCGCAGGCTCCAGCGTCGTTAATCCGACTAAACTGGATTCGCCTCTTGCATGCCTCGGATTCTCGATCGAAAAATACGAGAAGAACCCGCTGCCTTGCCCTCAGGATAAGGTGGGAGCGCCCGGTGCGAACGTCTATAACCTCGATGTAATAGGTTACGAGCCCGGCTTTGACCGTTACGGCAAGAAAAAGCCCGCGCTTATCAAGAGCGCTGTCGAGCTTGCGAAGAAAGCGGAAGTCGCTCTCGTTTACGTTGGACTGGATGAGGTTACCGAAGCGGAAGGTCTGGACAGAAAGGATATCAAGATTCCCCAGCCTCAGCTCGATCTGATCGATGCTATCACCGCTGCCGGCGTAAAGACTGTAGTCATACTGTCCTGCGGTTCTGCTGTAGAGCTTCCGTTTGCGGACAAAGTGGACGCTATCGTTCACGCATACCTCGGCGGACAGGCGATTGCAAATGCGGTGCTTGACGTTGTAGTGGGTAATGTCAACCCGTCCGGCAAGCTTGCAGAGAGCTATCCTTACAATTATGAAGACTGCTCGAGCGCATCTCACTTCCCCGGCAAGGAGCTGACCGTTGAATACCGCGAGGGTCTGTATGTCGGTTACCGTTACTATGATACCGCCGGCGTTGCCGTTCGTTATCCTTTCGGTTACGGTATGTCCTACACGACTTATAAGTATTCCGATCTTGCAGTTACCAAGGACGGTGTAACGTTCACGATCACGAACACCGGCGACCGCGACGGTAAGGAAGTCGCTCAGCTGTACGTCGGACTCAAGGGCGCTAAGATATTCCGTCCCGCTAAGGAGCTTAAGGGCTTCAAAAAAGTGTTCGTCAAGGCGGGCGCAAGCGTCAAGGTTACGATCCCGTTCGACGAGCGCACGTTCCGTTACTTCAACGTCGCTACGAATAAGTGGGAAGTTGAAGGCGGCACATATGATATCATGGTCGGCGCATCCAGCGCGGATATAAGACTTACCGGTAAACTGGAAGTCGCAGGCACGACGACGGTCAATCCTTACGCGGGTGCGGACCTTGCCGACTACTACTCCGGCAAAGCAGGAAACGTCAGCCTGGACGAGTTCAAGGCGCTTATGAGCTGTGGTGCGGATAAGTATAAATATCCGGTACCCGATCCCGGATACAAGTTCTACAAGAAGAACAGAATGGTCATCCACTATAACTGCACGGTTGCGGATCTCCGTTACTCCAAGCGTTGGTTCGGCAGACTGTTCTCCGGCGTGATCAGATTCGGACGTTCGCTGCTCTGGAAGATGGGCAACCGCACTCTGTCCAATACGCTTGAGATGGGTGTTGTGCATCAGCCTATCCGCGGTATGGCTAAGTTCGGCGGAATGAACAGAGCTCGTATGGACGGACTTATCATGATGTGTAACGGTCACTTCTTCAAGGGTCTCGGACAGCTTCGCCGCGGTAAGACAAAGGAAGAGATCCGCGAAGAAAAGATGATGAAGAAAAGCCGTGAAGCCGATCTCAAGTCGCAGGACAAAATAAATAAGGACGCTGAATAACGCTAAGGCAAAATCCTAATCAAGGGGTGAAAATATATGAAGAAGAAAAAATGTGTGGCAATGCTGCTTGCCGGAGGACAGGGGTCACGTCTCAAAGCCCTTACGACCACGGTGGCAAAGCCTGCGGTATCTTTCGGAGGTAAATACCGCATAATCGACTTTCCGCTTTCAAACTGCACCAATTCGGGCATAGACACTGTCGGTGTGCTGACGCAGTACCAGCCGCTTGTTCTCAACGAATACATAGGCACGGGCGAAAGCTGGGATCTCGACCGCAAGAACGGCGGCGCGCATGTGCTTGCGCCTTATCAGGCAAAGCGCGGAGCCCGTTGGTATGAAGGTACGGCAAACGCGATCTATCAGAACATACAGTTCCTTAACAAGTATGACAGCGAACACGTTCTGATCTTGTCCGGCGACCATATCTACAAAATGGACTACTCGAAAATGCTTGCTCAGCATGTAGAGACGGATGCGGACATTACGATCGCCGTTATTGACGTTCCTATCGAAGAAGCTCCGAGATTCGGTATCATGAGCTACGACAAGTCGAAGAAGATATTCGACTTTGCGGAAAAGCCGAAAGAGCCGAAGAGCAACCATGCTTCAATGGGTGTATATCTGTTCAAGAAGGACGTTCTTGTTCGTATGCTCACGGAGGATGATGAGGATCCGAACAGCGAAAAGGACTTTGGTAAGAACATTATTCCCAAGATGCTTGAACGCAATATGCGAGTATTCGCATACCAGTTCGAGGGTTACTGGAAAGACGTCGGAACGCTCAAGAGCCTTTGGGAGGCGAACATGGACCTTCTCGGTCTCAAGCCCACCTTTGCGCTTGACGGCGACGCATGGAAGATCTATTCCGGAAACAACGCGTACCCGCCCGCTCTGTTCATGAAAGAGGGCAGCGCAAATAACAGTATCGTGACCGAAGGCGACATCATAGCAGGCGAAGTCGTAAACTCCGTCATCGGAGAGGGCGTCACGATAGAAGAGGGCGCCGTTGTGGAAAATTCCATCGTGTTCAGCGGAACGGTGATCGGTGCGGGAAGCAAAATTTCGTATGCGATCATCGATGAAAACGTCACGATAGGTAAGAACTGCGTTCTGGGTGACGCGAAGAGCAGCCCTGACCGCATTGCACTTGTCGGCAGAGACACCGTCCTGCCCGACGGTACCGAGATAGAGAGCGGCAGCGTCACGGAGGCGGATTGACATGAAGACGTTAGGAATAATTTTCTCAAATATTCACGAAAGAGATATACCTGAACTGACCAAGGTGCGCACGCTTGCGTCCGTACCGTTTGGCGGAAGATACCGCCTGATTGACTTTGTGCTTTCCGGCATGGTCAACAGCGGAATAACAAATATAGGTATAATAACGAAGTACAACTATCAGTCGCTTATGGATCACGTCCAGAGCGGTAAAAACTGGGACCTCTCCCGCAAGAACGGCGGTCTTACGATCCTTCCTCCGTTCAGCGACGAATCGGGCGGCGGTGTATTCAACAGCCGTTTCGAAGCGATAAAGAGCGTTGCCAGCTACATCCGCCACAGCGATGCCGATTATGTTGTTATGGCTGACTGCGACATTATCTGCAACCTTGATTTTGCGCCCGCGCTTGCGGCACACGAGAAAAAGGGTGCGGACATAACGCTCATAGTCCGTAAAAAGAAGGTCAACCGCGGCGACCATGAACGTCTTATCGTGGAAATGGACAATGATGACCGCGTGACCAAGACTTGCGGAGTAGAAGGCGCGGAGGGCGAGCATATGGTCTATACCGATTTCATGATCATATCCCGCCGCTTGCTTCTGTACATACTTGACCACAGCACGCAGTGGGGAGTAACTTCATTCTCACGCGATATACTTGCTAAGGTCAACGAGTACAAGATCTACGGCTATCAGCTGGACGGCTATTGTGTTGCGGTGAACAGCCTTGCGGATTATTATGCTCACTCTATGGAGCTGCTTAATCCCGAAGTAGTGCGCGAACTGTTCTACAAGGGCGGCGCGGGCATTTACACAAAGGTGCGCGACTCTGTTCCCGCTAAGTTTACGGATACCGCAAAAGTCACCAATTCGATGATAGCCGATGGCTGTCTGATCGAAGGCGAGGTCACGGATTCGATAATTTTCCGCGGATGCCACATAGCCAAGGGAGCAAAGGTCACCGGCTCTATCATAATGCAGGATTCGGTTGTTGAAGCCGGATCGACTCTCAACTGCGTGATCATGGACAAGGACGCTCATGTCCTTGAGGGACGCCTGCTTTCCGGTCATCCGACGCATCCTTACTACATCGAAAAAGAAGGCACAATCTGACGCGCTTCAGATAATGCCTGAACGGAGAAACAAAGTGAAGCTCCTCTTCCGGAGCTTCACTTTTCTTTTATAACGCTTCCGAAAGAGCGCCGCCCGTCCGGTCAAGTCCGCCGCGCACCCGAAAGAGCGTCATAAAGTGCCGTGCGCCCTGAAAGCGAGTTACTCGTCCGGAAAGGGTCTTCCGGGAGTTGTATCAGGGCAGGAAATATTTTAATAAATTATAAAAAAATTTCATTAAAAAATGTTTTCAAACCGGCGGGCATATGATAAAATATATGTATAGTCTGTTTTATACGGTGTATTTATGATAAATGTTCGGTACAAACAAGCTATAATAAGAATGGCGGTGATTGCATCGGTACTGTCGCTTCTGCTGATATGCGGAGTGCCGCTTATCCCCGTCGGTTTTTCGCAGGGGATCATTCCGCTCGGCGTATTCGGCATAGTGTTTACCGTTTTAGGGTTTTACGGCACGCCGCTCGCATGGGTTGCGTTTTCAAAACTCATAGCGCACAAGGGCGTTTACAGCTTGATAGCTGAGGACGGCGTGTACTCGATCACGGCTATATCCGGTACACTGGGCATGACGCCCAAAGATGCGCGCGACTCTGTTACATACCTGATCAACAAGCGGTACCTGAGCGGCTTCACGTTTGACGGCGCGGATACGCTTACGCCGGTAAGACCCGGACGCGATAATGCCGATGACGTTGATGCGTCATACGGCAAATGCCCGAATTGCGGAGCGACGCTCATTGCGGAAGAGAATAAGACGCATTGCCCTTATTGCGGAAGCGTTTTCAGAAATAAGCATAAATGGTAATACAGGAGGAAAAATGGAACCTAACAAAAGTCAGAAGATAATAAGTCTTCCCGGCGGCATTATCAGCACGATCAGCAGCGGATTAATGCTTTTCGGAATGATCATACTCGGCATCGTTCTGTTGGCTATCGAGGAGGGAGTAGCGGAAGGGGAGTACTATATCGCCGATCACGCCTTATATATACGCAGCATCATAGGCGAGGTGTTATATATTGCGGGCGGAGTTATCGGTCTTATAGGCGGAATTAAGGCGCTGAAGAGTAATGCGACTGCCGGAGGCGTAATGTCGTTTATAGCGGCAGTGTGCGCGCTTGCCGTCGGTATACTTGCGATAGCGCCGCTCGGCTATGTCTGCGCGGTAATGTTCGTTATCGGCGGTATACTTTGCTTTGTGGTAAAAAAGCCCATGGTTCCGAAACCCGCACAGTCACCCTACGGCAACGGTTATCAGCAGCCGCCTTACGGTAACGGTTATCAGCAGCCGCCTTACGGCAACGGTTATCAGCAGCCGCCTTACGGTAACGGTTATCAGCAGCCGCCCGCATCGAACGGCATGAGGTATGACCCCCAGACGGGCGCACCCGTGTATCCGAATAACATGAAGTACGACCCCCTGACAGGGAAACCTGTATACCCGGGCAATGTAAAGTACGATCCCCAGACGGGTGCGCCGTACTACGCTCCCGAACAGAGCGGGTCAGATTCGCATGCGGATGAAGCAGCTCCCGAAGAGCCTGCAGGCGAAGAGAAAAAGGATGATTGAAATTTTTATCAGTAACGGCCGCCCGCGTCAGTTTCCGCGGGCGGTTTTACTTTAAACCGAATAATTGCATTATTAAATTTAACCGTCAACGGATACGGGCGAGCGGGTAATTTTTTACATATGCGCATAAAATAGCCGTGATTTCACCGGCTTCGGTTTTTTTATCCGTTCATATCGGATTTCCGGCGGCTTTGAGCCGGCAGTTATTTTTTTGATCTTCCGTTCTGAACGCATTCTTTCCCGCAAATGTCCGCAGCCGCTCTTTAAATCCCCGTTTTCTGATTTTTCCGATAGGAGACCTTCGCCGCGGCAGACTTTTATTTGTCATTAGTTTTCCGCCGCTGTCGCTGCCCCTCAGCGGCGTTTCGGCAGGAAAAGTGTGCTTTTACGGGTAAAAATAAAGTTCGTGCGCACCTTGAAAAAATTTTTTGAAAAATTTATGAAAAACGCTTGACATTATGCTTAATATAGTTTATTATAATCGAGCTGTCGCCAAGAGAGACAGCGGCTTGTTATTTGGACTACGTATTTAGTGTGATAAATACCGCTGGTGTAACAGGATATTTCCGAAAAAAGCAAATAGCTTTGGCTGCAGATTTTCCTTATTTGTTAAGGGGATAACTGCAAGGTTAACGGAGATATTAGGTTATGCCTTTTTTTACGCCCTTTGTGCGAGGTATAGTCGTGAAATGACAGCCTGTTTAGCTATCTGTCACCGTGCTGACGCCGGTGTGGATATATAAAGCCCCCGCAGACAAGCGGAAGGGAAAAATCGTACCTTGACAACTACATAGAGTAAAGCAAATTATCTTAAGAAAGAAAGACGAAAAGGTATATGCGAAACAGTATATAACAATAGAAGGTAATTTGTCTTGCAATAGAGGAAATAGACGAAGATTAAAGCTATAAAGAGCGTATGGAGGATGCCAATGGCATCAGGCGCCGAAGAAGGACGT
>CALVTM010000010.1 GCA_944362615.1 uncultured Clostridia bacterium | reverse complement strand
CGGAAGTTAAGCCACATAGAGCCGATGGTACTGTACGGGACACTGTATGGGAGAGTAGGACGTTGCCGCATTTCATTAAAAAAGCACCGATTTTTCGGTGCTTTTTGCTATACAGAAGCAAGACATATTTTCAGCATGCGCATATAAACAAGCCAGGTATTTTCAGAGCCGGTATATATTATTTGAGCGCTCAAAGGAAAAGCAGAAAGCAACCGAGTGTCAAAGCGGCTGAAAAGGGGAAGTAACTTAAAGCTGAAAACAGATAAAGTATGACTGGGCGGTGGAGCGGCTGAAAAAGAGAAAATACCTTTAAGAAAGTGTGTATAGGCGGTAGGTGCTAAAAGGGGAAGTAACTTTAAGCTGAAAACAGATAAAGATTTTTTAGGTAGTGGAGCGGCTGAAAAATAGGTATAAATTACTGTAAGTTTCTTTGGAAAGGGGGGGTCGGGGGAAAACCGTTCTTTTTCTAAAGAAAGGTTTTCCCCCGAAAGAACTCCCACACCCCCACACACCGCACCACACGCCCACCCCCACCACACACCGCACTGAAAAAGCGGTGATTTTAAGTGTGCGGTCAATTAAAAATAGGCTCATTCACGCAGGATATTTATTTGTTAAATTTTCATTAAACGTATTGACAAAAGCGGTACACGGGTTTATCATTATATTGTAAGAGTATAGACCCAAATTCTTAAAACGGCGTTTATGATCAATGCCAAATGCCAGCATACATTAAAGTGTGTAGAAGGCGGTGGTATGCGGGAAGCTCAATGAGAAATCAAACGTTAACCGTTCATACGCAGTCGTTAAAATAAACGGAGGTTTTTATTATGGGAAAAACAAAGATGAAGGTCATCGTGGCTTTTATTGCCGTGATTGCCGTGAGTCTGCTGGCGGTCTGTTTCGGACACCTTTTTTCGTATTCCGAAGCAAAAGCGGCAGACGGTGCGACTTACGATGACAGCGCAGCCGTCGCTTTATTGCAGGATATTGCAGATGACGGCAACGCGACATTAACGCAGGATGTCGTTATCGATTTGACCGTATCAAGCAGAATAACAGATACGCTGGGATTGAACGGTTATATGGATATCGATGACGATACGACCATAAACCTTGGCGGGCACACTCTGAAGATCGTCACGGGCAGCACGAATTGCTGCGTAGAGGTTGCTGAAGGTAAGACGCTTGAAATAAAGGGCAGCGGTTCCTTTATCGGTGAATCCGGCGGCGATTTCGCGTGGGGGCAAGAAGGTTCGAGCATATCGATCAGCGCAACTGCTACGGTCGATTTCACCTACAATGAGGATGCTCCCGGCAGCGGCGGTACGGAAGTGGATGTACCCACGGACGACGAAAAGGGGACTTACCTCGTACGGAGCGAAGGAACCGTCACATTTATTAAGAATTGGTCGGGCACGACTACCACACTCGTTTCCAATATCCCTGTTGCCGTAAAGACCGGTGATTCTGTTACCGACTACGGCACGATAAGGGTAAATGAAGATAAAATATACAGCAATTCGTTGTCCGCGGCAGTGCTTGCCACTGATTCCGACGACGATACGGTTTATTTGCTGAATGATGTGACCGGCAGTATAGGTAATCAGACCGCAGCCGCAGAATTGTTAAATGGTTTAACGATCGATCTTCAAGGAAACACGTTGAAGTCGGCTAATGGCAACGCTCCTACAATGAGGATTACTACAAGCGGCGATCTTACCATTAAAAACGGAAAGATCAATCCGAGCGCCAACGCCATGTTCGATATCACAGCCGCGAAAAATGCAGAGATAAACGTTAATATAAGCGATATCATTGCAGTAAATGGTAGTGGGGAAGAACATGCGGAGATCACCGGTTCTACACCGCCTGTTTATAGCGTCAAATTCGACGGTTCAGAATCGACCGCAATGAACGTCGTTGTTGATGGCCTTAAGGTCGACCTCGCTGTTCCGAATGCACAACATTCGGCGGGCGTCATAAGCGCTTACGGTGTAGATAGCCTCAAGATCACGGATTCGTCGCTCAGCATCGGAAGAACGCCTGAATCCGGCGTGACGGGCACCGAGATCGCCGTCTACAGCAATGCCAGCAACGTATCGATAACTCGCAGCGAACTTTCTTCCGAAACAGGCGCCGGCATCATATTCCTCGGCGATATGATGGCAGACGCTGCGACAAACGCTATCAGTGATACGAGCGGTTATTATACGCTTGATTTCAGCGACAGCTCCGTTACCGGCGGAACGTTCGGTATTTCGGGCAACGGCTCCAACAGCGAAGATCAGCATTATAGCGGCACGGTGATCAATGTTAAAGACAGTACTGTCAAGGGCGGGGCGGCAGCTCCCGGCATCTATCAGCCGCAGGTAGGCATACTTAATGTTTCCGGCACGTCCAAGATCTCCGGCTCGAGCGGTATCGAGATCCGCGCGGGTAAACTCAATGTCGAAGACGGTGAGATAATTGC
This sequence comes from uncultured Clostridia bacterium, assembly GCA_944362615.1. Lineage (GTDB taxonomy): Bacteria > Bacillota > Clostridia > Christensenellales > Pumilibacteraceae > Protoclostridium. The sequence goes on along the minus strand of CALVTM010000010.1, from coordinate 39,227 downwards.
TACGAGTACCGAACTTACGACCGCGGATAAGCCGGGCGAAGGTTCGTCCATTGACGGTGCTGCGATCGCAATATCGCAGCATTCTACCGATCAGCCGATCGAAGTCACTATTTCGGACGGAACTTTCATCGGTCCCGCAGCTGTTTATGAAAAAGATCTGCTGAACGAAACGGGCAATGACGATATCGCAGCCGATCTTTTCGGCGGCACGTATAAAGGAGATATCGAGTCCGAAAATATGCCCGGATTCATCTCTGGCGGCGAGTTCGACGGCATGCTTTCGAAGGATTATCTCTCGGAAGGCTCGGCGTTCTATCTGGACGAAAAGGGCAATATCAAGGTAGCTGACGAAAACAGCGCTCCCGAAGGATTCGATAAAGTAGTCGCGATGATCGGCGATGCGCCTTACGCGAGCATTGCCGCCGCCGTTACCGCAGCCGGTACGACCGAGACCACGATCGTGCTGTATGCCGATGTGACCGAGTCTGTTACCGTTGCGAAAGACGATACTATCACGCTCGATCTTAACGGCAATACGATAACGAATGCCGCGGGTCAGCACACTATAACCAACAACGGTACGCTTACGATAGTCGGTACCGGCACAGTGGACAATGTATCGCACGCGCGCGGGGCTATCGTCAATTACGGCGAGGCGTACCTTAACGGCGGTACATTCACGAGAAGCGCCGAAAAGGGTACTTACGGTGACGATAGTATATCAGGTACATACAGCGCTAACGGCAACAGCTGGTATACCGTCAAGAACTACGGCTATATGCAGATAAACGGCGCTGCTGTGACCACCAATACGAGCGGCACTGTCGAAATAGACGGTGTTTCATATCCTACGGGCGGCTATTCATCGCTTATAGCTAACGGCTATCAGAACGCGGCTGACTATAACAATAATCATAGCTTTGTAACCGGTAAAGAAGCTACGCTTGATATTGTCGACGGTACGTTCAGCGGCGGTATCAATACCGTAAAGAACGATGAGCATTCTGTTTTGAGCATAAGCGGCGGTAAGTTCGAAAATACCACGCAGCATACCGTTCTCAACTACGGCGGTGCAGAGATCAGCGGAGGCGTGTTCAATGCGCCGACAGCAAGCGCCGCAGTATGGACTGAGTATTATGATGACAATACTCCCGGTACACTGACCGTCACCGGCGGCGACCTTAACGGCGGACAATATGGTATTGTAGTCAGAAACGGTGCGAAGACGGAAGTTTCGGGAACGGCTGAAGTAAGCGGAGAATACGCGATAATCGTGAACGGAGCAGGCTCTTCGGCAAAAGTATCCGGGGGAAATTTCGAGGGCGCATTCTCCGGTCAGTATGCGGACACTCTGTCCGTATCCGGCGGAACTTTTGACAGTGAAATCGACAGCGAGTATATTGCGGACGATGCACTGTTCTATCAGACTGAAACCGGATATGCCGCAGGCGATCGGGATACCGTGCTTGCAGATGACAGCATTGGTATTCAGTACACTTGCGGTAATGTCGGTTATAAAACTCTTGAAGAAGCAACTGCTGACGGCGTCATCGCGCTCATAGGAAATAAGGGTTATAAGTCGCTCACAGAAGCAATGGTAGCGGTGCCTACGGATAACACTCAGACGATGATAGAGCTTGTCGGCGGTGAGAACGGAGTTATAACCGCACCCGGAGTAAAGGTCCAGAGCGGACAGAACGTAATCATCAACTTCAACGAACTTACATATAACGTTACCGATACGGTAGGTTCTAGCGGAACGGAGACCAATGGCTTCCAGCTGCTCAAAGGTTCGACCGTAAAAATGATGAACGGAACAATCGTTTCGGATACGGCGAAAATACTTTTGCAGAAGTACAACAATCTGACCCTTGAGGATATGACTCTCGACATGACGGAGAGCGATTCGATAGAGTATGTGATTTCCAACAACAACGGTACGACCACGATAACCGGAAAAACGGTTATAAAGGCTGATACATCCAAGGGTCAGGTGGCATTCGACGTATATTACTGGCCGAATAACGGATACGGTACAGTCAGCGTAATATTCGATGAAAACTTCACCGGCGAAGTTTCCGGCAAAATCGAATATGCGTCCGACGGAAGCAAAGACAATGCAACATGGTTTGAGAACGCAAAGCTTGAAATAAAAGCTGACAACACTGCAAAATTCGATGTTGATATAAAAGTCGGATATACAACTGTAGCCGAAGAAGACGATGCGAATATAACCGTATCCGGCGGAACATTCAAGTCTCTTGTAAACGAAGCGTATATTGCTGATGCTTCGCTTATGTACAGCGACGGAGACGGCTATGTCGTAGGCAACTATGATACAGTCATTCAAAATCCTCCCGCTACTGTAAAGTATGTGATAGGAAATATCGGATACTCTACTATTGCCGAAGCAATGGCGGCGGGCGCAGTTGCGGTTATAGAAAATACGGACGGCGTAAGCTATGCGTTTACATCGCTTGCTGAAGCAGTAAACGGGGCATCTGCCGGCGACGTTATAAAGCTTGTTGCGGATACGGAAGAAACGGCGTTTACGATCGATAAGGAAAACATCACTATCGACATTGCCGGCTTTAACGTAACAACGGACGGTATGATCTCGATCAATGCTGACGGTATTACCGTTACCGACAGTACGGCGGCTGACGGAACACGCGGCGGTACTGTTTCGGGAAGCACAAGCATATTCAGCGTAAATGAAGCGCTGGGCGTAACGATAGAAAATATCAATATCAAGACGACGTCCGATGATGCGGACATAAGGATCAATACCGATCATGTGAACATGACGTCTGCGGATAAAACCGGACTTACGCTGAAGAACGTATGCATTGAAGGAAATAACGGCATTTATGTGTTCACGTTCAACAAGTCGGTTGCAAATGACGGCAACACTTATGTCGAACTTAATATAGTCGACAGCGAGATCATAAGCGCTCAGTACTACGGCATAGCCGGAAACGGTGTAAATCACGGTACTGTGATAAATGTCGTTGACAGCGATATAACCGTAAACGGCGACAGCGGTCTCGGTATATATCATCCTCAGTGCGGCGTACTTACGATCAGCGGTAACTCTTACATCAAGGCAGCAAACGGTATAGAAATGCGCGCGGGAACGCTCAATATTGCCGATGCGGGAGTTACGGTGGAGAGCACCGCAACTGAATTTTCGACGACGCCGAACGGAAACGGCACCACGCTTTCCGGCGTTGCGGTCGGCATTTCGCAGCACACGACTAATCTTCCCGTTGCAGTCAATATTTCCGGCGGTACGTACATTGCTGCGGAAAATTGCTATGCGCTTTATGAAGCAGACCTTCAGGATACGGATTACACCGGAATTTCCGTGTCGATAAACGGCGGAACTTTCGAGGGAGCCGTTAAGTCGGAGGATCTGACCGGATTTATCCACAGCGGTAAATTCGCGGTTGCTCCGGATGCCGATGCATTCGCAGAGGGGTATGGCGGAGTCCTCTATAACGGCTACTATGTCGTTGCGAAGGAAGGCACGACAACTGAGGAAATAGCAGGCAATATTACTTCTGCCAAGTCGGAAGTGCGTGTATACGCGGCAATCTATGGGCTTACGATGAGTAAGATAGAAGCTCTTGCGGACGCAGGCGATGCGGATGCAATGGCGATAGTTACGGCATATGCGGCGATCGAGGAAAGACCTACCGACACGGCTGAGGCTCTTGCGGCGGTACTTGACGCTATAGACGCTTATGTGACAAATCTTGAAGCGTATAAAGAAGAGGCTATAGCTGAGCTTCAGGCGTGCGCGGAACTGAATAATGTTGCATCTCCTACGGCAACTTATGCATCGATAAGAAACGCTAAGACCAAAGCTGAAGTAGACGAGTATATGGAGTATGCGTTCTACGAGATAGTATACCTCACTCATCTGCGCAGCGATGTGATGACGGGCAGAGAAAAACTGGACGTACTCGAAGATAAACTGGATGCGCTTCTGAGCGCGGGTGCAGGCGACGTTGATATGAACGAATTGCTTGCCGACATACGCGAGCTTATAAGCGGCGCAGAAGACTCCATACTCAGCGGTACGAGCGATCAGCTTGCCGATCTTAAAGACGATATTGAAAGTGCAATAAGCAAAGCTCAGACAGCGATCGAATCCGCTGTAGGGGAAATTAAGACTTCTCTTGACAGCTATGATGCAGAACTTGAAGCGCTGTCCGGAAAACTGGATAGCCTTACCGGAGCGCTTTCCGATCTCGGTGAAAGCATAGGCGCCGACATAACCGAGGTGCTTGCTTCTATTGCAGAAATCAAAGCAAGTATCGGTACGGATGACAGCGCTGAGATAATAGCAGCCATCGAAGAGCTTAAGGCAGCTCTTGCTGATATCGATACTGCTGTCGGAGATATTTCCGCAAGCGTATCCACGGCTGTCGACGTTGAAGAAGCAAAGACGAATGCTGCTGCCGATCTTGAGAGCTGGCTGAATTCCTATCTTGACAATATAATCAAGACGTCGGCGGCACGCGGCACTATAGTTGCATATGCGGCGGAGCTTACCGAGGACAGCGAGCTTTACGGCAAACTTGAAGAAGCGTTCGGCAAAGATAATGCAAGCCTTATACTTAAGTATTATAACGATGCAATGACGTCGATAGAAAATGCAACGAGCGTTTCCGATGTCACTTCCGCAGTGTCGACGTTCAAGTCGCAGGTAGCTTCCATAGAGGCGTCCACTCAGAATACGCCGACGCTTACCGCGGTATATGTCCTTCTTGCGATCATTCTTGCAGTTGTGATCATAGTAGTGATAATCATGATCGTGCTTATGGTTACCCGTAAGAAAAAGGAAGCAGATGAAGAGGAGCCTGAAGAGGAGCCTGTAGCGGCTACCGAAACAAGCGAAGAAGCAGAGAAGCAGCCTGAGGAACCGGTTGCCGAAGAGCAGCCCGAAGAACCGGCAGCTGAAGAAGAAGTTAAGGAAGAGGCGGCTGAAGAGCCTGCGGAAGAAGCCAAGGCAGAGCAGCCCGAAGAGGAACTCGGTGACGACAGAGAACGCGTAGTCATAACGGCGTCGGTACGCACGTTCGACGAAGCGTATGAGGATCTCAGTGAAGATCTGAAAGATCTGTTTGTAAGGCTTAAGGAATATGCGCTTACGAAAGAGGGTACGACGGAAGTCAAGCTTTCCAACGGAGTATGCATTAAGCACGGAAGCCGAAAAGTAATTCGACTGACCGTAAGACGCGGTTATCCCGTAGCAATGTTCGTGCTTGAAAACGAAATGCTTAAGGATGTCCGCAGAAACGCAGCTTCCACGCTCAAGCTTAAGATCCCCGCGACTGAACTTGTTATCCGTGATGAGACCGACTTCTATGCGGCAAGCACGATGATCGACTTCACGATGGATCAGATCCTCAAGGATATCGAGGAAGCTAAGGAACGTCGTAAGGCAGCCCGCCGCGCCCGCCGCCAGCAGAAGCGCGAGGAGGAGGCAGGAGAGACGGGAACCGCACCCGCGGCAGACGCCGAAGATAACGCACCGACCGATTGATGCGCAGACGGCAGCCGATCTGCCGGAACCTCAACGGTCACAGACAAGCATAAAAGCTTAAATGATACTCCGCCCGCCGGACTTTACCGGCGGGCGGATGTTTTTATATAAATAAATGCACATATAAAGGACAATAGGCCTGCGGTTCACCGAAAAACTTACTTTCCATGCTTGACAAGATATATGCAAATATGCTAATATATCAAGGTCATGATTCGGAGGCATAGCTCAGTTGGTTAGAGCGTTTGCTTGACATGCAAGAGGTCGCAGGTTCGAGTCCTGCTGTCTCCACCAAACCGAGGATAAGGGCGCATCTGGCGCCCTTTCTTCATGTCTCGGACTGCGGTCATTTACATCCGTGTAAACTCCCTTGTCCTCGCATTTGAAAGAACGCTATCTGCAACCCTTCTGCTCGGTTTGGTAGGTAGCATTTTATCCACTGAACCCGAGAGTGACATAAAACAAATTTCTTTGCGACAAACGGTTTTAAATTTTTTTCTGTATTTACCGAATATTTCAAAAAACGCCGCCGATATACAAATACCGACGACATGCAAAAGGCGTTAAAACTCAAATACTGCCGCACGGAGAATAAGGGCGGATCGCCAAGCGGTTCAGCGGCGAACGCCCGTTCCCGTGCGCTTTTAAGTTTCGTTTTTTATTGCGTTGCTTTGTTTGTGGCGGGTGCTTGAACGGCGAGGCGCAGCCGAGCCGCTCGTTTATTCAAGCACCCGCCATAGTGCCATTATAAAAAATTATGTATCATACTGACAAAATCATTTGTATTTTTTTCGTAAATTATGATATACTAAAAATGCCAAAAAATCATTATAGTCATAAATTAGGAGGCAGAAATCATGAATTATAAAAAGTGTCCTAAATGTGAATTAAACTACATAACTGATGATGAGGAAATTTGTGCAACATGTAGACCACAAATACAAATTATTTCTCACACAAAAAAAATAGAAACTGATTTTTCTCATATTGTACGCGGTTGTGTATACGGTGGCAATTCTCGCAAGATTTATGAAAAATTTTGTGATACGCTTGGCTGGGATAAAAGCAAGGCAAATCAATTCGGGTGGCAAACGCCATTATATGCGGCTAATGCCGATATGGACAGAGCAAATGATGTTTGGTTTATATTTTATCCTAACTATGATGCTCACAAACTTGACGCTGTTGTAAACGATTATCATGTTGTCAATCTTATTCAAAATAGCGGCGATACCATTATCGAAGTAGTTGATGATATTATCGGTAAATCAAATAATGCAAATAGAATTACATTTGTAAAAACAAATAGCGGATATGAATTTTTTGGTGTTTATAAAATCATCAAAAATGGCACAACGCGACTTTATCAACGCATTTATGATAATTATCCGATTAAGGGGTAATGTATGGAAAAAGACAAGGAAAAAAAGTTATAAGAATACTTTGGGCAATTTGTGTAATACCGCTCATTATAGGAATTATACTTTTAACAGTGTCAACAGAAACAACTGAATATTCTACCGATGAATATTGGGTAGCGCAGGATTATCATCACGTTTATGAAAGATATTCGGGTCAAATCGTAGACTATATTGAAGATAATGAAACTTGTAAAATTGACGGCGATACAATAATTGTCCAGAAAAGAGGCGGCGGCTATCTTTGGGGAGGAATTATAACAGGCTTTTTTGGCTTAGCTACTCTCGGTTGCATTTGGGGCTCAATCTCTACAAGCAATTGGTGGTTTGAGTGGCAAAAAAAACATAATTTTTAGGCAAATTCGTTTTACGTTACGATTTGTCCACCAAACATAACCTAAATTGAACTTTTTAAAAGTTTGATTTAGGTTTATTTATTATGAGGAGTAAAACGATGAAAAAACGTCCTAAAATAGTAAGAGGAATTAGAAATAAAATTAAGTGGTTCTTTTTCGGCTATTCATACCACTACATAATTGAAAAGGACTCTTCAATATCTAGTACTATTTATATTATTTATGATATACTCAAAAATTTAAGAAATAGAGCTTATGAGCACTTGGTTATAGATGATAAGCGTTTTACCCCTATTCAATTCATGCAAACAATAACAAATGGCAAGTCATTTAGAGTTGAGATTTCTCTCATTGATAAAGTCGGAAAAAAACATATTATTATGACTGAGGTTTCGAACTTTGTTGAATGTGCAGATATTTTTGTTTCAGTTCTATTTTTTAAAGTGATACCGGATTTAAATTGGATTGATATTTCGGAAGACAAATGGAATGGAAAAGATATAATTGAAAAAAACGAGAAGATAATTTATTTTAATCCCGAATGGATAAACTTTCCCAATTAAAATTAGTTTTGTTGAAACAACATAAATTCGTTTTAAGTTACTAATTCTCCACCAAACCGAGGATAAGGGCGCATCTGGCGCCCTTTCTTCATGTCTCGGACTGCGGTCATTTACATCCGTGTAAACTCCCTTGTCCTCGCATTTGAAAGAACGCTATCTGCAACCCTTCTGTCCGGTTCAGACGGCGGTATTTTTATCCGCTTAGCTCAGAACACGCAAAAAGGGCGCATCCTGCGCCCTTATTTTATTTGTGCGGAAAGAGAAAAGGTCATGTGTGAGCTTACATATCGATTTTTATAAATCCGTTGGCGTTCATTATTTTTTCCAATCTCTTTGGTAAATTTATAGAGCGGAAAAACAGCAGCAATCTGCCGGCTGCCCATATAAATATGAGTATTTCCGAAAGGATACAGCATATGATCTTCCAGAATATGTGCATATGTTTCCATAGCGATCTGTCGCGTTCTATATTTCCGCGAACAATGCTGCCGTTTTCTATCGCTGCCCGATAAACGTAGGAACCGTATATAAAGCTTCGGCATAAAGTGATAGTCATATTATCTTTTTTAAGATCTATCAGGTCATTACGGCTGTCGATGTTCAATTTGAAAGCGTTATATTCGCGTCCTATGATGCTTGTTATCGGTGCGATCAGAATATATACTGCACATAATGCGATGAACGCGCCTATGCCTATCCCTGAATATGTATTTGCTATATGTACAATGTCGAAGCCGCTTCGCCAGTTAAGAATATTCATCTGCGTAGTCATAATTGCTATCAATGCAATGCACAGATTGATCAAGCGTATATTGCGGTAATAGTGACCTTTGTCTTTAGTCCGGAAAAGCCCGGCGATCGCGACTCCGAGTTCGACAAAGGAAATGAAGGCGAGAATAAGAACATAATAAAAGCCGTTGTTTTTTATGCGTAGCTCGATAAAAAACATCCGGCACATGAAACCTATATATAAAACGCTTGAAATAAACAAAAAGAGCGCGGTAAGGGTATTGCGCTGTCTAAAAGATCGTTTATTCGTTTTTACGCCCATTACGCATTCAAACTTTGCAAGCAGTATGCCGAAAGAGTAAACCGCGATACTGATCATGTTATAGTCTGTAAAAAGTCCGATAATGAGTTTTCCGCAAGCGAGCACAGCCGACACGCACAAACTTATAATCGTATTGATTATGGTTTTTTGTTCAAACGACATATCTTTGTATTTACGGATTATATTCATTATCGGACTTCCTGCGGACTTTATAAGTTATATTCGGGCGTTTGCTCGTACCAGATCGTAAAAAACTGACGCGGGTTATAATAAATGATGCGATCCGGTGCGATTAACAATTAACGTTCGTTCAAATAAGGTCCGCGCAAAGCAGATCGTTACCTTTTTCAAGTATGTTTGAAAGTTTTTCTTCGTTATCGTCTATGACCGGCAATACCTGTTTGGTTTTCTTCGCGGCAATAGCTTTATATATAGGATAATTAACTGAGCATAAAGCGATACCGATGATACCGAGCACAATGCCTCCTGCAAGTGCAGGTATGCTGTTTTCGATAAGCATTATCATGCACATGCCGCCGCCGAGAACAAGAGCGGCAATTATTCCGAAAATATACGAGAAGATACTTGCGCCTAGAGTTTTTGAGTGTTCCAGACTGTTTATCGTGGCGGTCAGATCTTCCGCCTGACGTTCAAGTCTGGAAAGTTCCTGTTTATGTTTTTGTTTTCTGTCGCGTTTGAGCGAAAGCATGGTTCCGTCCAGAGCCGTCGGCGTTATCGCAGTTATTTCCCATCCGAACGCTTCGTACATGTCCATAGCTTTGCTCTGATCTTTTGTCTTGATTGTGACCGTCTTATACTCATAAGACACGAAATCTTTTTCCTGCATTTTTTTAATCCTCCGTAATTCTGATTATGGTACAGTCTGCCGACGCGCGTTTCGGTTGACTTTCCCGTGAGACACGTGTATCATATAATAAGGGGATAAATAAATCAATCGTCTGAAAAGGCAATTAGACACAACCTGAAATGTGTTCGCCGAAATGAGACAGAAAGGAGTATTTGTATCATGGAATACGTGTCGGAAGATTACACAAGGCATTATATTTTGCAGGCTCTTTTCAAACTGATGAGTGAAAACGAATACGAAAGGATAAGCGTTAAGGATATTGCGGAAAAAGCAGGAGTAGGACGTGCTACGTTTTACCGTCATTTTAAATGCAAAGAAGATGTGCTGATGTATTACTTAGAGCATAATACAAAAAAATTCATATACTCTCAACGGTTTTATCCGAGGTGCAAAGACGACTATATCAACGTGGTAAAAAGCGTACTTACGATGTTCAAAGAGAATATTGAGCCTTTTAAACTGATCCGCAAAGCGCGCCTTGAGTATATATATCTTGATTATCTCAATAAGAATTATATAACGACTTTTGAGCAGGACTATCCGGATAAAGAAAAATACGATCCATATATATACGCAGGAATGCTGTTTAATGTAACGATAGCATGGCTGGATAATGATTGTAAGGATACGATATCCGATCTTGCGGAGATAATAGTCAATGCGATCTATCATGAATAGCCCGATCTGGGTTTGTATGACATATGCACATATGGACAGGAAAACTACTGACGCATACTGCCGAACCGGGATGCGCCTGTCAAATATGTCATGCCAAAAACAATTGATTGATCGGACATGAGCGCAACAGAGTGCGCATAATCTTAAACATACAGCAACGGGACCCGTTTTCGGGCCCCGTTTTTTATTGTATACGCTGGCAGGGCTGAGTGATCCTGCATTCGCGTGCCGGGTCTGGAAGTACGATATCGGACACCTGCCCGAATAATAGGTATAACAGCGCACCGGCAGCTATCTGTAGCGGATATGACGGCAGGGCGTCAGACGGCAGAAGCATGGCAAGAATTGCAATGGCTGCGGCAGGCGGCAGATATATTTCTGTCGCGTAAACTGCCGCTGCAACGATAATCCCGGTCAGAAGTGCTGCAAGCGTAAGCGGCGCACCGGCAACCGAGCAGAGCAGCCTTGCCAGGGTTCCTGCCGTTGCGCAAAGCGTGAGTATGGAAAAAGTGCCGACCGGTGAGCGCAAGGCCTTGTTGCCGTGTACGGTAAATTCGGTAAACGCGACAAGAAGGGGCGGGCATACAAGGAACTTAAATCCTGTCTTGATTGCAAAAATGCAGACGATCGTAACGACAGCCGATCTGAAAATAAATTCCGCGATATGACCGACGCCGGGCAGGGGCATAATTTCCGCTCTCTCGTGACTGCGAAATTTTGCGCGTTCGAGTATATACCGGGCGACGAGCACCAATGCGGTCAGACTCACTGCCGCGGCTATGTATATCAGCGATCTGGTGTTCATGAGTACGGGCAGAACTGCTGCTGAAATTATGGGCGCGAACGAGGTGCCGAAAAAGGTGTAAAAGAAAAGCCCGGTTATATATGCGATGATGAGTTTATATTCAAGGGGGAGTAAAACGTACCTTGAGATAGTAAGTCCGGCAACCGCGCAGATAAACACGAGCATCAGTGCGGAGATTTTATTGACCTTCCACGGCAGTCCCGGGGCGATTAGCGCTCCGAGCGCTATGGCAGCGGCTTCAGGGAAAATGATCTCGGGTTCGCTTGTAAGCTCCGATACCCCGGTCATAAGCGTGACTATCAGTATGAATATAGCGCAGGGCGTCAACGACAATAGCGACATTCGGAACTGTATGCGGTTTTTGTTGATCTCATTCATGATTTATCCGCCGGTTGCTTGATGTGTTTCTCCATTTGATTATAGCACAGTGGTCATGTGTTTGCAAGCAACGTAAAATGGAAAACAATTCAGCCGATGCAGCAGAAAAGACATTATTGACGGATAAAAAGCAAAAAGTATGGCTTTTCGCGTTTTGGTATTGACAAATATGTGATTTTCGGGTACAATGTATTCATAATTTTATGATCGACTTACAATAAAGGAAACGAATGATGGAAGAAGAAAATTTTATGCCTTCCGGCGGTGATAACAGCGAGCAACCGGCAACGGACGGAGAGCCTGAGAAAAAACATGAAGGCAATCACAAAGGGTTTTCGTCAAAGCTCGGTTTCGTGCTTGCGGCTGCAGGCTCGGCAGTAGGTCTCGGCAATCTCTGGCGGTTTCCGTACCTTGCCGCTAAATACGGCGGGGGAATTTTTTTGCTGTGTTATATTCTCCTTGCCGTAACTTTCGGATTTTGTCTGCTCGTTCTTGAAATAGCGATAGGGCGCAAGACAGGCAAGGGGTGTCTGGGTGCATTTGCGGCGCTCAACAAAAAATTCAAATGGTTCGGATTTTTCGTGCTTGCCGTACCTATAATAATCGTACCGTACTACTGCGTTATAGGCGGTTGGGTGGTCAGGTACATTTTCGGATACATTGCCGGAGATCCGCTTCTTCTCGGCGACAGCGTAACGCTCGACACGTCAAATCAGTTTTTTAACAGCTTTACTTCCAGTCCGTGGCAGCCGATGGTATTCTTTCTTATATTCTCGGTATGCACGGTAGCGGTCGTCGTAGGCGGCGTACAGAAGGGTATAGAGCGTATAAGCAAGATACTCATGCCGCTTCTCGCCGCACTGGCTGTATTCCTGATGATATATGTGCTGTTTCAGGACAAAGCGATGGAAGGAGTGAAAGACCTTTTCATACCCGACTTCAGTGAGCTGAAATTTGAAACACTGCTTGCGGCGCTTGGTCAGTTGTTTTATTCGATGTCGCTTGCAATGGGCATTATGATAACATACGGCTCATACATGAAGAAGAACGCAAGCATCTCCGCAAGTGCGCGTCAGATATCCATATGCGACACACTGTTCGCTATCGTTGCGGCAACGATCATTATCCCGTCCATCTATGCGTTTTCTCCGGATGTAGAGGCGGCTATGGCCGAGTCCGGTCAGTCGCTGATGTTTTTACAGCTTCCGCTTGTGTTCAATGAGCTTCCGGGCGGGCGTGTAATAGGCGCATTGTTCTTTGTTCTCGTATTTTTTGCCGCGATAACGTCGTCCATATCTCTTGTAGAGACGATAGTAAAGGTGCTCCGCGAAAACATTAATCTGAAGAGGTGGTCCGCGTGTCTGATAACCCTTGGCGTATCTATACTGCTCGGGTCGCTGTCCTCACTCGGTTTCGGTCCGCTGTCGTTCATACAGATAGCCGAAAAAAGTATACTTGGTATGTTCGACTGGCTGTCAAACAACCTGCTTATGCCGCTTGTCGCGATAGGAACATGTGTTATCGTCGGATTCTTTACCAACACTGATGAGATCATAGACGAGATAGATCTTAAAAGTAAAGGTATGCGCATGTACTTCAAGATAATGATAAGGTTTATTGCGCCGGTATGTATGGCGGCGATCCTGATAAGCGGAATATTCATGGAGTTGTAAAGGATTTTAAAGTTCGTAAATAATATAACGGGTGGAGGATCATATGCGGAAAGCGCCGCATATACCGCCCGTTTTTTCATATTATATATAGTGGGCGGCGCTCATGTATGCGTATGCCTGACGCACGGAAGGAAAAATAATTGACAGGCGTATATAAATGTGTTATAATACACACGTTAAGCGAAAATGCGCAAGGAGCATTATATGTCTGCACAGGGCGACGCCGACCCACGAAAACGGCTGAATATATAACGATATAATCCGCGGCATAACCGTAGCATTGTCTTACGGATATGCCTTTTTGCGTTTTCGCAAAAACATAATATAGATCCGATCAGAATCGGAAAAACCGTATTATCCGGCTGAAAAATGCCGGCAGGAGGAAGAATTGGAATCGGAAAAAGAAAAGAAACCGGGCGGAGACGGAAGTGTCCCGCTAAGTGAAAAGTCCGGAACCGCGAATAAACGCGGTGTATCGGGCGGCAAACCAAGCGACAAAGAGCTTGCGGAAAAAGGCGCATGGCACGCGCTTTCGTATGAAAAGACGGAAGAGATCCTCGAAACGAGCGAGGACGGACTCAGCGATGAAGAAGCTGCCGTGCGGCTTGTGAAGTACGGCAAAAACGTACTGCGTGAGACCGGACGCAAGAGCATAGCGCGCATGATATTCGAACAGCTTTCGGATATCATGGTCATCATACTGTTCATAGCGATGATATTCTCGCTCGTCATGTTCTTTGTGGACGGCGAGGGATTGCCGGAAGCGATAGTCATATTCGCCGTCATAGCTCTGAATGCGACGGTAGGCGTAGTGCAGGAAAAGAAGGCGGCGGACGCGCTGGATGCGCTAAAAAACATGACGGCGCCGAATGCGCGGGTATTGCGTAACGGAGAGGAAAGTATCGTACCGGCGAGTGAGCTTGTCCCCGGTGATATAGTTTATCTTGAAGACGGCACGATCGTTCCCGCCGATATACGTATAATAAACGATAATAACATGAACATACAGGAGGCGTCGCTTACGGGCGAAAGCGTACCGTCGGCAAAGGACGGTCCGACGGTGCTTCCCGAAGACACCCCTCTCGGAGACCGTGTGAACATGGCGTATTCGTCGTCCGTGGTCATGTACGGTAACGCAAAAGGCATAGTCGTCGGTACGGGTATGAACACCGAAGTCGGTAAGATAGCGGATATGCTCAAGACGCAGGACGATGAGATGACGCCGATAAAGCGCAAACTGAACTCCGTCGGCAAAATACTCACCGTGATCGGGCTTGCCGTGTGCGTGATAATAATGATCATAGGTTTTGCGCGGGGCGGCAGGACCTGGGAGTCGCTTGTGCTCCTCGGCATATCCCTTGCAATATCGATAATACCCGAGGGGCTGCCTGCGACGGCTACGATAATCATGGCGTTCGGCGTACAGCGCATGGCGAAAAAGAACGCGCTCGTAAAAAGCCTTCCCGCTGTTGAGACATTGGGCAGTGCGACGGTGGTATGCTGCGATAAGACGGGTACGCTTACCTTGAACAGAATGACGGTTACTCACGTTGCCGTCGGTTCCGACTTTGACAGGGGCGAGACAACACCCGCCGAAAAGCTCAGAGATAAGCACAGCGCGGAGCTGTTCCGCGATCTTATAGACGGCTGTGCGCTCTGCGGAAACGCTCATTTTGACCCTGACAGACCGGGTGAAACCATGGGCGATCCCACTGAAGGCGCGCTGATCAACTTCGCCCTCAGTTACGGCATTGATGCGGACGACTACAGAGAGCAGAACGAAAAACTGTTTGAACAGCCGTTTGATTCCGATCGTAAGCGAATGACGACTGTCTATAAGATGCCGCACGGTAACATTGCATACATCAAAGGCGCGGTAGACGAGATGCTGCCTCTCTGTACGCATATAATGACGGAGAGCGGTGTGCGCGAGATGACGGACGGAGACAAAGAAAAGATACTTGCGCTTTGCAACAACATGAGCGATAACGCGTTGCGCGTGCTCGGATTCTCCGTACGTAAGATAGAAGAAGTGCCGGATGACGAAGCGGCGGATCTTGAATGTGACATGACGTTTATCGGCGCAACGGGAATGATAGATCCTCCGAGAAATGAAGTCATAAGCGCGGTAGACGCGTGCCATGAAGCGGGCATCCGTGTTATCATGATCACGGGCGACCATAAGGTGACCGCACTTGCAATAGCGAAACAGTTGCATATATTCAGAAAGGGCAATACCGTTATTGACGGGCGTGAGCTGGATGAAATGAGCGATGACGAGCTTGCCGAACGCATAAAGACGGCGGCGGTATTCGCCAGAGTGTCCCCGTCGGATAAACTGAGGATAATTCGCGCGTTGCGTTCGCACGGCGAAGTCGCGGCGATGACGGGTGACGGCGTGAACGACAGTCCCGCGCTCAAAGAAGCGGACATAGGCGTTGCAATGGGAATTACAGGCACGGACGTTGCGAAAGACGCGGCGGATATGATCCTGCTTGATGATAATTTCACAACGATAGAGCACGCGGTTCGCGAGGGCAGAAGGGTATACCGCAACATACAGAAGGTCATACAGTTCCTTGTCGCGGGCAACATAGCCGAAATACTCACTCTGTTCCTTGCGTTCTGTTTCAACTGGCCGGATCCGATCACGGCGATACATGTGCTGCTGATCAATCTTGCTACCGACTCTCTGCCCGCAATAGCCCTCGGCGTAGACCCTGCCGACAGGAATATCATGAAGGTGCCGCCGGTAAAGAGCGGGACACTGTTCGAGCGTGGCGTCATCATCCGTATTGCACTGCACGGTATATTCATAACTGCTGCGGCGCTTACGGCTTACTGGATAGCTGAGACGTGTTTCGGTGCTACGGAAGAAAAGACGCACGCGATAGCCATGACGATGACGTTTATGGTGCTTGCGCTTTCGCAGCTCGTTCATGCGATCAACCAGCGTTCTAATTATGACAGCGTATTCCGTCCCGGGCAGGGTCATAACAAAGTGCTTTACGGTGCGATGGCGGCGTCTCTGCTTATAATTGCATTTGTATCTTTCGTGCCCGGCGTGATGACGTTCTTTGACCTTGAGTACCTTAAGTGGTATCAGTATCTGATAGTCGTCGGTCTTGCGCTGTTCCCGCTTGTTGCGGTGGAAATAAGTAAGATATTCATACGGTTTTACCGCAAAGCACGCGCCAGACGCGAGGCGGTTACGGAATAAAAACCGCAATGCGTACGAATCAGCGCGGCGGCTTCGGAATATAAAACAGCAATAAAAAAGGGAAGCGCCTGAAAAAAGGCGCTTCCCTTATGCTGTTGGAGCGGATGACGAGGCTCGAACTCGCAACCCTCAGCTTGGGAAGCTGATGCCATACCATTAGGCCACATCCGCATTTTTGAAATAACTTAACCGGGCACGGAACAGAATCTGAGACGGTTTCGCGCCACAGACGCCGCTGCCTGCCCGACATTTTACATGTATATTATATCCGCGCTTAAAGTATTCGTCAAGTATTTTTGTTTTTAAACAGGGATATATATGGATTTTGCGCCGGCGACCGCTGTTTTTTGTTTGTACATCTGTATCGGCGCGCGAGAAACGAAAAACGGGTGCCGCATACTTTTGATGCGGCGCCCCGTTTGTGATTATACTGATTTTAAAGTTTCCGATTATTTAGCAAGTACTTTCTTGAGCTCTGCAAAACGGGGAACACCGTTGATGAACTCGGGAGCGTGCTCGCCTTCGATAAGGGGAAGGATATAGTCGAGGAAGCTCTTTTCGATCATATTGCCGTCAGCGTTGATATACTCTGCGGGAAGTTTCTTCTCCGTGTTAGCGCAAGCGGAGAGAGGGAATTCCTCGATAGTCGTTTCATATTTTTCGGTGTGCTTACGAACGACGCCTACCATGATATTCGACTTGCCTTCGACTGCTGCTTTAACAGCGGCGCAGCCTTCCGCATAGGCTTCCTTAACGTCTACTTTGGAAGCTATGTGAGCGGCGCAACGCTGCATGAGCGAGAACTCTATAGCGCGGTATTTGGTGTTGATATGGTTTCCGAGATAGGAAACGAGGAAGGAAGCGGTACCGCCGAGCTGTACATGGCCGAATGCGTCTTTCTTAGCGTCAGCAGCTGCGTACTCGGCTATGAACTTGCCGTCCTTGTCGTGTATACCTTCACTTACTGCGACTATGCACTTGCCGTTCTTTTCAAACACACTCTTAACGTCCGCGGTGAATTTATCGAGATCGAAATCCGTTTCGGGAACGTAAATAAGGTCGGGTCCGTGACCTGCGTAAGTAGCGACTGCGCTTGCCGCGGTAAGCCAGCCTGCATGACGGCCCATGATCTCGATAACGGTGATCATGCCCTTATCGAAAACGCGCGCGTCAAGGTCTATCTCCATGCATGTCGTAGCGATATACTTAGCTGCGGAAGCATAACCGGGGCAGTGGTCGATGCCGTAAAGGTCGTTATCTATGGTCTTGGGAACGCCGACAACGTTGCACTCATAACCGTGAGCGTTTACGAACTCTCCGATCTTGTTGCAGGTGTCCATAGAGTCGTTACCGCCATTATAGAAGAAATATTTTACATTATGTTTCTTGAACACTTCAAGAATGCGGAGGTAATCGGTCTCGTCATCGCGGTAGTCCTTCAGCTTGTAACGGCAGGAACCGAGAGCGGAAGAAGGGGTGCCGAGAAGTCTGTGGATCTCAGCGGGATCCTCCTTGCCCATATCATAGAGCTCGTCGTTAAGAATACCGACGACACCATGAGCCGCGCCGAGAACCTGCGTGATCTCGCCATGTCTGAACGCTTCTTCAAAAACGCCGCAAGCGCTGGCGTTTATAACGGACGTGGGACCGCCCGACTGTGCAAACAAAAGTGCGCCTTTAAGGTTTTTCATTTTTATCTCCTTGTAATTCGTTTTACGGATATATTTTACCACGAACTGACAGCTAATTGCAAGTGTTTGTTTGATATTGACTGAAAATTCCGTTTGTCCGTAACGGCGCATACCGGACGGCGGAAGGAGAGGGCGGCGGTCAATGTCCGAGCCATTACTTGACAAGAGGGCGGCGGTGTGTTATGATTATACTCCAAGGAGAACGAGATGCCTGTTATAATACCATCGGCATTGCCGGCAAAAGAAATACTCGAAAGAGAAAATATATTCGTTATGGCGGACAGGCGGGCGCAGTCGCAGGAGATACGTCCGCTGTCGATAGGTATACTCAACCTTATGCCGAATAAAGAAGAGACGGAGCTTGAGCTGCTTCGTCTGATTTCCAATACGCCGCTTCAGGTAGAAGTCACGCTGCTCCAGACGGCGTCGTATAAAGCCACACATACGCCCGAAGAGCATCTGAAAGCGTTTTACATGACGTTTGACGAGGCTTACAGGGAGGGGCGTAAGTTCGACGGCATGATATTCACCGGCGCGCCGGTGGAACAGATGCGTTTCGAGGACGTCGCGTACTGGGATGAAATAGTGCGTATCATGGACTGGGCTCAGCATAATGTATTCTCATCGCTTTATATCTGCTGGGGAGCGATAGCCGCGGCGTATTACTTTTACGGTGTGGATAAAGTGTCTCTCGGTAAAAAGATAAGCGGCGTATATCTGCATCGCAGTATGAAACGTTCAAATCCGCTTGTGAGGAATTTTGATGAATATTTTTATGCGCCGCATTCCCGTCATACGGAAGTGGATCAGAAAAAACTGCGCGAGGTGAGCGATCTGGACATACTTGCCGAATCGGACGAGGCGGGAATATACCTTGCCGCAAGCAAGGACAGACGGCGCGTGCTTGTTTTCGGTCACGGAGAGTACGACAAGTACACGCTGGACTCCGAGTATAAAAGGGATACGGCTCTTGGACGGACGGACGTTGAAAGACCTGTGAACTATTACGGTGACGACGGTCAGCCGCGTCTGATATGGCGCGCCCATTCGTCTTTATTGATGTCCAACTGGCTGAACTATTACGTTTACCAGGAAACCCCTTACGATATAAATGCTATAAAGTAAAACTATTTACCCCGAGAGGAACAGAGAAGAATGATCCTGATAGTGGAAGACGAAGCCAAAATTGCAAGATTTGTCCAGCTTGAACTGGAGCATGAGGGCTATACGGTCAAACATATTTCCGACGGCAGAGAGGCGCTGGAAAGCGCGCTTGCCCATGATTATGAACTTATAATACTCGATCTTATGCTGCCGAGCATGAGCGGAATAGAGCTGCTCCGTCGTTTGCGGCAGAGCAAGGACACGCCCGTCATAATACTCACGGCGCGCGATCAGGTCATGGACAAGGTCGCCGGACTGGATATAGGCGCAAATGATTATATGACAAAGCCGTTTGCGATAGAGGAATTGCTTGCGCGAATCAGAGTTCATCTTAAGCGCAACGAGCCGTCACGCTCAGAGCAGCTGACTTATGAAAAGCTTCTGATTAACCGCGGCTCGAGAACGGTCACTTACGACGGCGTTCCTATCGAGCTTACAAAAAAGGAGTACGATCTTCTCGTATACCTTCTCGAAAATAAGAATATCGTTATAACCCGCGAACAGGCGCTGGACGCCGTATGGGGATTTGATTTCTACGGCAACACGAACGTAGTGGACGTGTACGTGCGTTATCTCCGCAGCAAGATAGACGATGTGTTTGACATCAAGGTAGTGCGCACGGTACGCGGAGCGGGATATATGATAAAAGACTGATCAGGAGCAGATGATGAAGGAAGGGAACACGCAGACGAATAAAAAACGCCCCACATGGAAAACGGTGCTCATGTGGATAATATTTCCGGTAGGGCTTTTCTATTCGTTTCTCGGATTTGTTTATAAACAATACAGATCGGATATAACGACGAAAACCGCGGTTATCACTACCGTGGTTTTTGCCGTTTTTATGTTGACGTTCACCGTAGTCATGATACTGATAGCGACGCTTGCGCCGTCCGGAGTCGCAGTCCGCATAACCGTAACGTCTATCCTGCTTGCGCTCGGTTTTACGGCGGCATTTGCCGCGTCGTGTACTTTGACCGCGAGAACCATGCTGTCTCCGCTTAAAGGTATGCTTGAGCGTATAGATAAAATAACCGTAGAGGATATGTCTGCGAGACTGGATCCGGTGGAGTCGCAGGACGAGCTGAACGAGCTTTCGATGCGCATAAACAGGATGCTGGACGGCATCCAGGAGGCATTCGATCGCCAGAGCAATTTCATATCGGACGCAAGCCACGAACTGCGCACGCCTATTTCCGTCATACGCGGATACTCGGATCTGCTTGCGCGTTGGGGCAAGACGGATGAGAGCGTGCTTGCCGAGTCGATAGACGCGATACGCGCCGAGGCTGCAAACATGAAATCCATCGTCGAGCAGCTTCTGTACCTTGCCAAACTCGGATCATTCCAGTCAAGACCGACAGAGTTTGAATTATCCGAAGTCGTGAAAGATATAGTAAGCGCATACGACATGACGAGCGTGGATAAGACGATCAAATACAAAGCGCAGAAGGGCATAATCGTTTATGCGGATAAGGGGCTTGTCGTTGAGCTGATCCGCGTTATTGCGGACAATGCGATCAAATACACGCCCGCCGGCGGTCATGTGGAAGTATCGGTAACTAAGTCGGACGGCATGGCGGAAGTGATCGTCGCCGATAACGGCGTGGGAATAAGTGAGGAGGATCTTCCGCACATATTCGACCGTTTCTATCGCTGCGATAAAGCGCGCGGCCGTACGGAGGGCTCGACAGGTCTCGGACTTGCGATAGCTAAGTCGATAGCCGAGATGATGGGCGGGAATATCACCGCAAAAAGCGTGCTCGGCAAAGGCAGTAAGTTCACGATTACTTTCCCGCTCATTTCCGAGAAGTGCAGACAGGACGGTAAGGCGAACGAGCACTGAATGCTGCTTGGCGCGGCGTCAGACAGGGCGGACGGCAGGCGGAATAAGACGCAATAAAAAAATTTTTCTGAAAATCGTTTAAAACGCTTGACATACGGCTATATAATGTGATATGGTTTCCTATACGAGAATATAATGATACATTTGCACTTTTCGGTTTTATGTTAGCATGAAGGGAGCAAAACGGGCGTTTTTGTTTTAATTTACAAGGATAGGAAATTGTTCGAAAAACCGTTAAGCAAATGAATTTTCTTTTGTACCCGAAGTCGCGCGGGAAAAGCGTCGTGCGGCTATGGGCGTTTTTTATTGTCTCGGAAAAAACAAGCGTTAAGGAGAGTATATGGCTGAACGTAAAATCCGTAAAGTGAAATACGGCAACACCGAGAGACGCAGTTTTGCGCAGGTGGACGAAGTCATCGACATGCCTAACCTCATCGAGGTTCAGAAAAAGTCTTATAATGACTTCCTCGAAAAGGGAATAGGTGAAGTGTTCAAGGACTTTTCGCCGATCACAGACTTCTCGGGCAGGATAGAACTGCATTTCCTCGATCATCGTATCGAGAACACTCCGAAGTACACCGAGAAGGAGTGCAAGGATCGTGATGCTACTTATGCTACGCCGCTTAAAGTCAAGGTACGCCTTGTGTACAAGGAGTCCGGACAGATGACGGAGCAGGAAGTATTCATGGGCGACATGCCCAAAATGACGCCCAACGGCTCATTTATCATAAACGGCGCGGAGCGTGTTATAGTCTCCCAGCTCGTCCGCAGTCCGGGCGTGTATTTTTCCGATGAGACGAAGGATCAGAAGACTGGTAAGGTTTACTTTACGGCTCAGAGCATCCCTTCACGCGGCGCATGGCTGGAGTACGAGATGGAGCCTGCCGGCACGCTTGCCGTACACGTCGACCGTCAGCGTAAGGTCCCTGTCACGACGCTCATCCGTGCGCTCAGTGCGGTAACGACGAAGAACTTCGGCAGCGACGAACGCATATGCGAGATCTTCCATAACGAGCAGATCATAAAGAGCACTTGCGACAAGGATGCGGCAAAGAATGACGAGACCGGTCTTGAAGAACTGAACAAGAAGCTCCGTCCCGGTGAAATATTCAACCCCGACTCGGTCGCAAACTACATTCACTCTCTGTTCTTTGACCGTAAGAAGTACGATCTTTCCCGCGTAGGCAGATACAAGCTCAATAAGAAGCTGTGCCTTGCCGCGAGGATCACCGGTCTTACCGTTGCCGAGGACATCGTAGACAGCGACGGCGTCATCTATGCGGTTGCGGGCAATGTGCTTGACGAAGAGACGGCTTTCAAGATCAGAAATGCGGGCATAAACGAAGTTGCGGTTAAAGTGGACGGCAGAGAAGAGCCTTTCTGGGTAATGGGCAACGGTCACGTTGATCTCGACGGATATATAGACGTCGATCCCGTGTCGATAGGCATAACGGAAAGCGTATCTTACTCCGTGCTCAAAGAGCTTATGGACAAGGCTGCCGACAGAGCGGAGCTTGCCGAGCTTTGCCGTGTCAACGCGGACAGACTTGCGGAAAAGCACATAACCGTAGACGATATACTTTCCACGGTCAACTATATTATAGGACTTCATTACGGTATCGGTTATACCGACAACATCGACCACCTCGGCAACCGCCGCGTCCGCAGCGTAGGCGAGCTGCTTCAGAACCAGTTCCGTATAGGTATTGCAAGACTGGAGAGAGTGGTGCGCGAAAGAATGCAGATACAGTCGGATGCTGAACTTACGCCGCAGACGCTTATCAATATCCGTCCGGTCACGGCGGCTCTCAAAGAGTTCTTCGGATCTTCTCAGCTGTCGCAGTTCATGGACGAAACGAACCCGATAAGCGAGCTTACGCACAAGCGTAAACTCTCCGCACTCGGTCCCGGCGGTCTCAACCGTGACCGTGCTACGTTCGACGTCCGAGACGTTCACTATTCGCATTACGGCAGAATGTGCCCGATAGAGACGCCCGAAGGACAGAACATAGGTCTTATATCCTCTCTGTCCGCTTATGCAAAGATAAACGAATACGGCTTTATCGAAGCGCCTTACCGTAAGGTCATAAAGACTTACGACGCAGACGGCAACGTGATCGGCGGCAGAGTTTCCGACGAAGTAGAATACCTTTCCGCAGACCGCGAGGACAGATACATTATCGCGCAGGCGAAAGAGCCTCTCGGCGAGGACGGCTGGTTTGAAAAGCACCGTGTGCTTGCGCGCTACCGCGAGGACATAAAGGAATTCAACAGGGAAGACATCGACTACGTCGACGTATCTCCCCGTCAGCTTGTTTCCGTCGCTACGTCTCTTATACCTTTCCTTGAGAACGACGATACCAACCGTGCGCTGATGGGCTCCAACATGCAGAGACAGGCAGTGCCGCTTCTCCGTCCCGAAGCGCCCATGATAGGAACGGGCATAGAGCATAAGATAGCTTACGACTCCGGTGTCATGGTGCTTGCGCGTAAAGACGGCGAGGTATGCTATGTGGATGCCGAGACTGTCAAGGTTCGTGAGGATAACGGCGACGTCGCGGTGTACTATCTCAAGAAATTCCAGGGCTCCAACCAGGGAACGTGCATAAACCAGAGACCTATCGTTGCAAAAGGTCAGAAGGTGAAGGCAGGCAGCGTGCTTGCCGACGGTCACTCCACCGAAAACGGAGAGCTTGCACTCGGACGTAACATTCTTGTCGGCTTCATGAGCTGGGAAGGTTACAACTACGAGGACGCAATACTTATCAGCGAACGTATCGTAAAGGACGACGTGTTCACTTCCATTCATATCTCCGAATACGAAATGGAAGCGCGCGACACTAAGCTCGGTGAAGAGGAAATCACGCGTGATATCCCGAACGTCGGCGAGGACGCGCTCAAGAACCTGGACGAAAACGGTATCGTATATATCGGAGCAGAGGTCAGAAGCGGCGACATACTTGTCGGTAAGGTAACGCCCAAGGGCGAAGCCGACCTCACTCCCGAGGAACGTCTTATGCGCGCTATATTCGGCGAAAAGTCGCATGAAGTG
The DNA here is from genome assembly GCA_944362615.1 of uncultured Clostridia bacterium. Classification (GTDB taxonomy): domain Bacteria; phylum Bacillota; class Clostridia; order Christensenellales; family Pumilibacteraceae; genus Protoclostridium. The sequence goes on along the minus strand of CALVTM010000010.1, from coordinate 14,910 downwards.
CGCGATACTTCCCTTAAAGTGCCTCACGGCGAGGGCGGTATAGTCGTAGACGTAAAAGTGTTCACCCGTGCAAACAAGGACGAGATGAGCCCCGGCGTAAACAAGGTAGTCCGCGTATACATTGCTCAGAAGCGTAAGATAGGCGTAGGCGATAAGATGGCAGGCCGTCACGGTAACAAGGGTGTCATTTCCCGCGTACTTCCCGAAGAGGATATGCCTTTCATGGCGGACGGCACGAGACTTCAGATCGTGCTCAACCCTCTCGGCGTGCCTTCCCGAATGAATATAGGACAGGTGCTCGAAGTGCATCTCGGACTTGTTGCCAAAGCGCTGGGCTGGAAAGTCGCAACGCCGGTATTCGACTCCGCACTCGAGAGCGACATAGAAAAACTGCTCCGTGAAAACGGTTATGTGAATGCGGACGGCGAAGTGGACGGTAAGATACAGATGTACGACGGCAGAACGGGCGAACCTTTCGAGAACCGTACGACTGTCGGATACATGTACATGCTCAAGCTCATCCACCTTGTCGACGACAAGATGCACGCACGTTCGATAGGACCTTACAGCCTTGTAACGCAGCAGCCTCTGGGCGGTAAAGCTCAGTTCGGCGGACAGCGTTTCGGAGAGATGGAGGTCTGGGCGCTTTACGCTTACGGTGCGGCTAACATACTTCAGGAGATCATGACCGTCAAGTCGGACGATATCGTCGGCAGAGTCAAGACTTATGAATCCATAGTCAAGGGCGTAAACGTTTCCGAACCGGGCGTACCTGAGTCGTTCAAAGTCCTTATCAAGGAATTGCAGGCGCTTTGCCTTGATATAAAAGTGCTCAACGACGAGAACAAGGAAATATCGATAAAGGATATCACCGAGGACGAAGCGGACACTTACGAAACTCCTACGAAGAAGACCAAGCACTTCGAGAACGGCAAACTCGTTCTTGAAGAGGAAATAGACCTCGACGCATTCGACGACATCAAGCTGGATGACGACGAGGAAGAGCAGACGAATACTTCGGATGACAGTCTTTCAAGACTGTTCGGCGATGAACCGGAGATCAATTTCGACGATGACGACAGCGATTATGAAGACGATCTGTCCGATCTCGATGACTTCGGTGCGGAGCTTCGTTCGGACAGAGTGCTGGACGATGACGATCTTGATGAGCGCGATGACGCGGACGCCGAAAAGGAGGATTAATCGAAAATGTTTGAACTTAACAGCTGCGATTCGATGGAGATAGCTATTGCGGGTCCCAATAAGATCCGCGAGTGGTCGCACGGAGAGGTGACCAAACCCGAAACAATCAACTATCGCACTCAGAAGCCTGAGCGCGACGGACTGTTCTGCGAACGCATTTTCGGACCGTACAGGGACTACGAGTGCCACTGCGGTAAATATAAGAGAATACGTTATAAAGGTATCATATGTGATAAGTGCGGCGTCGAGGTAACAAAATCCAAAGTACGTCGTGAAAGAATGGGTCATATAGAGCTTGCTGCGCCCGTAACACATATATGGTACTTCAAGGGTGTGCCCGGACGTATCGGACTGATGCTGGATATGACTCCGAAACAGCTCGATCAGGTCGTGTACTTTGTTAATTTCGTCGTGACCGATCCGGGCGACACCCCGCTTGAATACAAACAGATATTGACGGATGCGGAGCTTGCCGAAGCCCGTGCGCTTTACGGGGAGAACTCGTTTAAAGTCGGAATGGGCGCGGAAGCTGTCAAGAAGTTGCTCGGCGACATCAATGTCGAAGAGGAATACAAGAAGGTAAAAGAGATCGTGGAGAGCTCTTCCGGACAGAAGAAACTTAAGGCGATCAAGCGTCTGGACATACTCGATTCGTTCCGCCGCAGCGGCAACGATCCGACGTGGATGGTGCTGGACGTGCTTCCGGTCATCCCGCCCGATCTTCGTCCCATGGTACAGCTTGACGGCGGCAGATTCGCCGTAAGCGACCTTAACGACCTCTACCGCAGAGTCATCAACAGAAACAACAGACTCAAGAAGCTGATGGAGCTTTCCGCTCCGGACATAATCGTCCGCAACGAGAAGCGTATGCTCCAGGAAGCGGTAGACGCTCTTATAGATAACGGCCGCCGCGGTAAAGCGGTATCCGGCGCAGGCAACAGAGAGCTCAAGAGTCTTTCCGGACTTTTGCGCGGTAAGCAGGGACGTTTCCGTCAGAACCTTCTCGGTAAGCGTGTTGACTATTCCGGCCGTTCGGTTATAGTCGTAGGACCCGAGCTTAAAATGTATCAGTGCGGTCTGCCCAAAGAAATGGCGCTTGAGCTGTTCCGTCCTTTCGTGATGGAAGAGCTTGTAAAGCAGGGTAAAGCTCACAACATAAAGAGCGCGAAGCGCGTAGTTGACCGCGCGGACAAGAGCGTTTGGGGCGTACTTGAAAAGGTTATCAAGGAGCATCCCGTGCTCCTTAACCGTGCTCCGACGCTTCACCGTCTCGGTATACAGGCATTCGAGCCGGTACTTGTCGAAGGCAGAGCGATCAAGCTCCATCCGCTTGCGTGCGGCGCATTCAATGCGGACTTCGACGGCGACCAGATGGCAGTACACGTACCTCTTTCGATAGAGGCGCAGGCTGAGGCGCGTTTCCTTATGCTTGCCTCCAACAACATACTCAAGCTGTCCGACGGCAGACCGGTATGTACGCCTTCTCAGGACATGGTCATGGGTGTTTATTATCTTACGATCGAGCGTCCGGGCGCTAAGGGCGAGGGCAAGGTGTTCTGTGATACGGACGAAGCCAAGATGGCGTACCAGAACGGTGAAATATCCATTCAGTCCAAGATCAAGGTGCGTCTGTTCAGAGAGATAAACGGCGAGATCAAGCATAAGCTTGTCGATACAACGGTAGGTAAGATCATATTCAACGAGGCAATACCTCAGGATCTCGGTTTCACTCCGCGTGAGACAGAGGACGATATGTTCAAACTTGAGATAGACCGCGTAGTCGATAAGGGCGTACTCGGAGACATAGTCGACGTTACGTTCAAGAAGAAGGGTGCGACGGAGACCGCGCGCGTTCTGGATAATATCAAATCGCTCGGTTATAAATATTCGACGATAGGTGCGATCACGACATCCGTGTTCGACATGAAGATACCTCCGAGAAAGAAGGAGCTGATAAAAGAGGGTGACGACCGCGTTATAGCGGTAGAGGCGCTCTATAATGACGGCTTCCTTACCGAAGAGGAGAAGTACAACAAGGTAATAGCGATCTGGAAGGACATCAACGGCAAGATGAGCGACGAGCTCAAGAAAGGCTTTGAGACGTTCAACCCTATTTCAATGATGGCTACGTCGGGCGCCCGCGGATCGATAACGCAGATGATACAGCTTGCAGGCTGGCGCGGACCCATGGTCAACCCTCAGGGTAAAACGCTGGAAGTACCCGTTAAGAGCAACTTCCGTGAAGGCCTCAGCGTCCTCGAGTACTTCATAGCGTCTCACGGCGGTCGTAAAGGTCTTGCGGATACCGCGCTTAAGACGGCAGACTCCGGTTACCTTACCCGTCGTCTTGTCGACGTTGCACAGGACGTCATAGTCATGGAAGAGGATTGCTGCGAAGGAATGCCTCCGAAGGGCATACGCACGTTTGCGATCGTTGAAGGCAATCCGCTCACCATCTCTCTTGAGAAGAAGGACGGCAGCGAGGACGAGAGAAAGAGACTCATTGCTTCCATCTTTGATAAGAAGGCTCCCAAGTACACGACGGAGGATATCGTTGATCCGGAGACCAATGCTGTCATTGTACAGAAGAACGGTAAGATCTCCGCATCCAAAGCGGCAGAGATCGTGGATAAGAACGTACCTTCCGTAAGAGTGATCAGCTCTCTTATCGAGAGTCTTGAGGACAGACTCAACGGCAGATATTCGGCCGAGGACGTGGTCGATCCCGAAACGGGCGAGCTTCTCATTCCTGTCAATACGATGATAGGTGAGGACGATGCAAAGCGTATAGCGGATGCGGGTATAGCGTCCGTCATGATCCGTACGGCTCTTACCTGCCGCAGCAAGCACGGCATTTGCGCGCGCTGCTACGGTAAGGATATGTCCAACGGCTCTCCGATACGTATCGGCGAGGCTGTAGGTATCATAGCGGCTCAGTCGATAGGCGAGCCTGGTACGCAGCTTACGATGCGTACATTCCACAGCGGCGGTGTCGCAGCGGCAGACGATATAACGCAGGGTCTTCCTCGAGTCGAGGAGCTTTTCGAAGCGCGTAAGCCCAAGGGCGTTGCTACGATCAGCACGATAGACGGCGTTGTCACGATCAAGGAAGAGAACGGCAGACGCGACGTTATTGTTCGTTCGGACGACGGCAAGGAAATGTCTTACTCAATACCTTACGCTGCTAAGCTCAAGCGCAATATAGTGAACGGCGTACGTATCACCGCAGGTGATCCGCTTACCGAAGGTCCTATCAATCCTCACGATATACTTGCCACAAAGAGTAAGAATGCCGTTCAGGAATACCTGCTCAAAGAAGTGCAGTCGGTATACCGTTCTCAGGGCGTTAAGATAAACGATAAGCATGTCGAAGTCATTGTACGTCAGATGCTTAAGAAAGTCCGTGTTGAAACGAGCGGCGCAACCGAACTGCTTCCAGGCAGCATGGTGGATATCAGCGACTTCATGGATATCAACCATAAGACGATAGAAGAGGGCGGCGTACCCGCGCAGGCAAAGCCGACGCTTCTCGGTATCACGAAGGCAGCTCTTGCGACGGATTCGTTCCTGTCTGCCGCATCGTTCCAGGAAACCGCACGTGTGCTTACGGAAGCGGCGATCAAGAACAAGCGCGACATGCTCCGCGGTCTTAAGGAAAACGTTATTATCGGTAAGCTCATCCCCGCAGGTACGGGCATGAAAATATACCGCAATATAACTCCTGCCGAAAAGAAGATTCAGCATCAGCCCGAGCAGACAGAAGCCGAGGTTAACGCTGAGGATCAGGCGGAATAATTCCAAAGATTCGTATAACAATGATTAAAAGCGGGATCTCATACGGGATCCCGCTTTTAATATGGTTTACCGTACGGCATATACGTTTTCGGGCATGTGCGCAAATTTTCCCGAACGATAAAATGGTGAAGTGAAGTTTGAACAAATTTTTGCAAATAGTGTTGCGCGGCATGAAAAAACGTGGTAAAATACGGTTATGGATAACAGTAAGAATGTAATCGGAATAATAGGCGCGATGGACGCTGAAGTGCGCGGCATTGAAAGCGTTATGAATAAGATGACGCGTACGAACGTAGGCGGATCGGATGTAGTCGTCGGCACAATCCACGGCAGAAGCGTTGCGCTCATGCAATCGGGCATAGGCAAAGTAAACGCGGCTTTTGCGGCGCAGTTGCTGATCCGTGAATTTAATGTCTCGAGATTGTACATGACGGGAATAGCCGGCAGTATGGGCGGCAGACTGCACACGCTCGATCTGCTCATTCCCGATCTGTTTGTGCAGTACGATGTGATTATGCCGGGCGAACCGGACGGATATATGGATATTCTCGACAGAGTCGGCGTGCTTCCGGATGAAAAAATATCGGCGGAGCTGGCTGCTGCGTGCGGAGCAACGCGCGGTACTATGGCAACGGGCGAGCGGTTTGTGGACAGCGAAGAGGACAAAGCGGATATTCTCCGCCGTTTCCCGACAGTCGTTGCGGCGGATATGGAAAGCGGTGCCGTCGCTCAGGTATGCGCAAGACTTAAAGTTCCCATGGCATGTGTAAAAGTCATTTCTGATGCGGGAGATGTCGGCGAGTATTATGACTTCAAAATGCGTGCGGCGGAAAAAGCGATCTCTGCGGTGCTCAGCGTGCTGTAAATACAGACTGAAAAATATTGCTTAGCCGGATAACGAACGGCAGGCACGGACATTGAAAAAGAGCGGATGCGAAAAAAGTTTCGTATCCGCTCTTGCGGTTATTGATCATATGCCGGCAGCGCGTTACTTGACAATCAGTTCCGGATGAACGTGGTAAGCGAATGCTATACCGCCGGCGAGATTATAGCAGTTAAATCCGTAAGCTGAGAGAATGCGGCAGGCTATATAGCTCCGTGTACCACTGCGGCAGTTTACATATACGGGCACGTCGCGGTTGAGATAGTCCAGTCTGCCGCGAAGCTCGTCTATCGGTATATTGATTGCCCTGGAGAAATGCCCTGAAGCGAACTCTCCGCGCGAGCGCACGTCCAGCATTACTATATCGTTGCATTCGCAGATTTCCGGAAGATCTTCCGCGTGGAATTGCTTTACAAGTCCGCTCAGCACGTTTTCAGCTACATATCCTGCGACGTTGACGGGGTCTTTTGCGGATGAGAAAGGCGGGGCGTAAGCGAGCTCCAGCGTAGTGAGGTCATACACGCTCATTCCGGCGCGCAGAGCAACGGCGAGTACGTCGATGCGTTTATCCACGCCGCTTCTTCCGACTATCTGAGCGCCGAGCAGCTTACCCGTATCCGGCGTAAAAAGCATTTTAATGAACATTTCTTCGGCGCCTGGATAATATGTCGCATGCGACGGGGAAAGGGTAATAGTCTTAAGATATTTAATACCGCGTTTTGCGGCAGTTTTTTCATTAAGACCGGTATTTGCCGCTGTAAGGCTGAATACTTTGACAATTGACGTCGCCTGCGTCCCGCGATAAACGTCCGGTGTATTGCAGATATTATCCGCTGCAATGCGTCCCTGTCTGTTTGCCGGACCCGCAAGGGGAACGACAACGCCGTCTCTTGTGATCAGGTCTTCCGTCTGGACTGCGTCTCCTACGGCAAAAATATCCGGCATGGAAGTGGCCATATATTCGTCTACGACGACAGCCCCTTTAACACCCGTTTTCATTCCGCATGCGAGGGCGAGTTCACTTTCCGGCATAACGCCTGTAGCGACAAGCACTATATCACAGTCATACTTTCCGTTTTCAGTAACAACGCATAAGCCGGCGCGCGTATGTTCGATGGCGACGGTGCGCGCCCCGAAGCGGACGTCTACTCCGTTGCGGATAAGCTCTTCCGTAAGCATGGTCGCCATATCTTCGTCCAGCGGAGGAAGCACCTGTCTGCCGCGCTGAAGCAGCGTAACGTCAATGCCGCGGCAGATAAAGTTTTCAGCCGTCTCCAGTCCTATGAATCCGCCTCCGATAACAACCGCGCGTTTTGCGCCCATTTCCTCCGCTTTGCGGCTTATGGACAGCGTATCCTCGACTGTGCGCAACGTAAATACGCGGCTGTCGCTGATGCCCGGGATATTGGGCAGAACGGGTTTTGCACCCGGCGATAACAGCAGTTTGTCATAGTCCTCGACATATTCGCGGCCAGTTGCAAGCTCCCGCACAGTGACCGTATGTTCTTCGGGAGATATGCGCACGACTTCACAACCGACGCGTACATCGACGTTATACCTTGCCGCAAAGCCGGTAGGTGACTGCAACGTCAGATCACGCTTGTTAGTGATGATCCCGCCCACGTAATAGGGAAGTCCGCAGTTTGCGTATGACACATAACCTGTACGCTCAAAAACGATAATATCGGCAAATTCGTTCAACCTGCGCATACGCGCTGCTGCGGTAGCGCCTCCCGCAACGCCCCCGACAATAACGATTTTAGGTGCGTCGACGGTGCGTCCGTCTTCCGTTGTCTTTTTCCTTACCGGACGTTCATCCGCATCAAATAAACCGGGTGTTTTCATAAGTCTCCTTGCTTGAGTATTAAACGAGCCGCGGTTTGCGCCGCGGCTTTTGCGTCACTTGAAAACGCTTATTTTTTATCACTGAAGAAAATATCGATAATATTTTTCAATTCCGAAAGCATTTTGCTGATAAACTTTTGATCTATGGATTTACCGCTCTGTACAAGAAATTCCGTAAATTTGCCTACTATAAACAGATTGGAATTAAAACAGCGTTTGACTACGAAATCAAGAACTTTTCGCTTATCCCATTTAAGAATTTTAGCATTCATATGCGAAGCGTCGCACGCGATCTGATACTCCTTATACTTTTCGCTGAGCCCTGCAAGATCCTCAAGAAAGCGGAAATTCAGATTCCACTTTGTGAGCTGCATATCGGGTACCGCTCCCATCCAACCGTAATTCTCAAAATGGTCGACTTCATTCGCATTTTTAAGATTTATGCCGAATTTTGTAGTTTTTTCGTCATAATCCGCTCTGGTTTTTTCATCCATCTTTTCCGGATCGCTGAAGCGGTCGAATGTTTCAAATTCCTCGATAACGTCGTTCCCGTATTTACAGAGCACCGCGATAACGCATTCCAGTTCATGCAGACTGCGCCACACGACGATAGCCTCTTTCTCCAGTCCTTTTGAAACGAGCATCATGATCCCCTTGAGTTTAAGGAATGCGGTCTCAAACAGTTTATAGAGCGGCTTTTCGGTGCGTACCGTACATGCCGCGTTCCCCTTAAGCCCGACGGCGAGCAGATAATCCAGTAATATATTGAAGCGGCAATAGACGGGGTTATACTCGTTTATTATGCGTTTTGCACTGGTTTTGATATTTTCAAGTATGAATATGGATTCCGTAACATCGGCAGCCATACGTTCGCGGTAAGCCGGGTCACGTGTCATGGCTATGCGTCCGGCATCGTCTGTATTATAAGAATAAGCGTAGTGATAGCCGCATATGTATTTGACTATATCGGGAGCCGGTACTCCGTACAATAAAGGATTGATCCCGCTTGATTGAAGCCTGACTCTATACTGATTCAGCACTTTTACAAACATTTCCGCAATAAAAGAGCGCGGAAAAGTAAAACCACCGTACTCGGCACGGAGTTTAGGCAGGGTATAATCCAAGATTTCATTTACAAAGCGTTCGTCCATATAACTATATTATCACATTTTTGACACATAGTCAATACCGTATCAAAACTCATTCTATAAAAAAACTGATGTCTTTAAAACTTAAAATGTCGAATAAAACACAAAGAACAGCGCAACTTAAAAATTTCCTGCCGCTGTTCTTCGTGTTTCCACCATCGATTATATTCTGTCTTAAAGCGGAAGTCTCTGGACTTCCTTGAGTATTATAACACGTATGGCAAATTTAAGTCAAGCCGTATTTAATTGCGCATTATGGATTTTTATGTGAACTTTTCGTCACAGAAGCGAAAATTCGTTTACTGTTGAATATATTGACGGAATTTTCACAGTACACGTTAAAATATACATAAAACGCACATACTCTTATGCGCACGCAAAAAAAGCAGTGGAAAACGGCGGCTGAAAATTTGTACGTACGCCTGATCGGATAAAGAAAACCGAAGCGCATTAAAATATCGGATGTATTTTTTGTAAACAAGCTAAAAACGCTTGCATATTTCCGGCGAAAATGGTATGATATCAAGGCGTGCGAAAGTGAGCAGGTTCGCACCTGCGGCGCTCGGCTTAGTAGCAGGCCGCCGGACGGAATTGATAAAAGTTAATATAAAAGTTTTGCTACTGTGGCTCAGTTGGTAGAGCAGCTGATTCGTAATCAGCAGGTCGCCGGTTCAAGTCCGGCCAGTAGCTCCATAGTAGCGCCGTAATAAATCTTACGGCGCTTTTTGTTTGCGCTCCGGCGCCCTGCGTGATATACGAATAACGTCGCTTTAAGCGACGATTCGTAATACTGCGGCTGCTCTGCAGCCTTGTGGCGTTCGCGCCTGCGGCGCTCGGCTGAGCAGCAGGTCGCACGGCTGAAGTCCGGCCAGTAGCTCCATAGTAGCGCCGTAATAAATCTTACGGCGCTTTTTGTTTTGCGCTCCGGCGCCCTGCGTGATGTATGAATAACGTCGCTTTAAGCGACGATTCGTAATACTGCGGCTGCTCTGCAGCCTTGTGGCGTTCGCGCCTGCGGCGCTCGGCTTAGCAGCAGGCCGCCGGTTCAAGTCCGACAAGCGGAGCCATTCCGGTGATAATGAAGCAGAGGATCCACCTGTTCCCATTCCGAACACAGAAGTTAAGCTCTGCGTTGCCGAAAGTACTATACGGGACACTGTATGGGAGGATAGGGAGTTGCCGGATTTCAATCAAAATGACCGTTTTTCAAGCGAAAAACGGTCATTTTTCTATGTTTTCGCCGTTTTTTCCAACTGCTCGACTATGCTTTTGCGTCGCACGAATTTTGCCTTTAATTTTATTTGGTTACTACTCGTTTTTGCGATTTTCTGTCGATTTTATGTCGCATAAGCAAATTGTATAGTTTGACATAAAAATCAGCCGAAATCGAGTTTTATTTTCGATTTTGTCGCATAATTTGTCGCATAAACCCCCATTTTTGCCCCTGTTATTGCTCATAACAGAGGCATTTTTTATGGGCTTTTTTCTATTTAATAGACAAACTTTTTCCTTCTTTCAAGAGGAACTCGTCGCTCAGGTCGGTATATGTATCTGCAAGTCCGCCAAGGGCGTGACCTACATACTTTTTGATTGCCGCCTCGGCAATTCCGCACTCGGTACACCTCGTGTAGAATGTCGTTCTTAGGTCGTACAGTTTGTGCCCCGGCAGTATGCCGTTGAATTTGCTTCGTATCTGCTCTAAACGATAGAACTTCAACTCTTCGCCGTCTTTAACATAAGGTGCAAGCATGGGAGTGATGGGAATTTTCTTTAATTCCACTTTCCCGTTCTTACGCTTTGAGTTGTTGGCGATTATGAATTTGCCTTCGACCTTTGCGGTGTAGTACTCGTTCGGGCGCATACCCGTGTACAATCCCACGGCAAACATCTGCTGATATGGAGTGCCTGCCGTTTCCGTGAGCAGCTTTTTCTCCTCTTCTTTGGAAAGGGCTGTGCCGTGCTCTCGCTCGTGCTTTTTATGGAATACCATATCGAGCGGATTGTGCTTTAAAATGCCGTGCTTGATTGCGGCTTTGAAAATGAGGTTTAAAAGCGTAAAGACTTCTTCTGCGTTCTTTCCCTTGCCCTGTTCTTCAAGCCCGTCTAAGAGCATCTGGCATTGCTTAGGCACAATTCTGCGGATGGGTATATCCTTAAAGTGAGGAGAGAGGTGGTTTTTGAATTGACTTTTGGCAACTCTCAGCGTGCACGCAGCAACCTTTCTCGAATAGAAGTTCTCAAAGAAATACTCGGAAAACTTTGTGAAGGTGTCGGGCACGTCGCTTTGGGTGCTGCCATACTTTTCAAATTCCATCAGCTTGTCTAAAAATTTGCGTTTTGCTTCTTCAAGGTTGTTGGACGATGCGTAAATGTTATAGCCGTAAGCGCGCAGGCGAATTTCATAATTCTGATTGCCCTTGCCGCTTTCGCGCCTGTAAACACGCGCCGTCATACCCTGAACTCTGAATAATTGTCTGAATTTTCTCGGCATAAGTTTAATCTCCTTCTGAGAGAATTTGACTTCACTTGCCGTAGAATCCGTACTATTTTGTTGCGTATCGTTCTATATGTCCGTCAGCGATTTTATCTTTTCAAGCGAGAGGGAGTCGGCAGCCGCTTTAAGCACGGCATTTGTCGCCTCGTCTCGGCTGTCCTCCGGGACATACTTTAAAATGTCTAATAGTTTGTTAAATTCCTGATCGGTCATAGCATCCATCAGCGAACAGGCAAATTATTTATCTGCCGTTCGCCATTGTGCGGATACTATGTTCTCTTTCCTGATGGTTACAATGTTCTCTCACCAATACCACAATTTTTCCTCCTTTAAATTAAATTTTTGTGTTGAGGCAGTAAAACCTGCTTGCACCTTAATGTGTGTAAACAGAGGGAGCTGTTCGCTGATATTCTCCGTTTACGGTTTGTTTTTGTACTGTTCTTCAAGTGCGAGCCATCCCGCATAGATGAGCTCAACTTTTTTAATGCCGTGTTCCTTTAAAAACTTGTTCAGTTTGTCAAAGTCCTCACGGCTCATGGACGTTCCCCAGACGGCATGCGCTGTCTTTCTCTCGTCCTTGTGCTTGTCCTCGTACCGCCTGCGTACAATTCTCTGCGGCGTTTCAGGCTTCTTTTCCATTGTATTACCTCACTCGCTGACGGCGCAGATTATCGCGCCTATGCAGTTCATTATAAAAGTGCCTGCAATCACCGCAGCAAAGAATATTGCCTTGAAAGAGCATATAACAATCGTCTTTAAAAATCTCATAATTGCTTCCTCGTCAGTCCGCATATACCAATTCGTTCAGAATTTCCTCTTCAATGAGCCTCTGAATTTCTGTCTGTCGGCGATAGTCTTCCATAAAATCGCCTGTTCGTCTGTAACGCTCGTCTTTGGAAAGGCGCGCGTGCATGTTTGCATACAGCTCGTCCGCCTGTCTGTCCACGTCGTGGAGGTATTCGGGCAGATTTTCAATCGCCCAGAGCTTGCCCACATTATGCTCTTCCATATATTTAAGAGCCAGCGTGCCGTACTTGCCGTACACGTGTTTTACGGGCTTCACAAGCTGTCTGTACCGCATAATCTCATCCGCGGTCAGTCCTTCGCCGCTGTCAGCTTTGGCTATTAACGCCTTGTCGTCAATCATATAAGGTCCTCCGTACAAAATGTTAATACGATTATAGCAAGATTTTTGTCGTTGTCAAGACCCTGCGACAAATTTCTTAAAATTGTATGCTAAGGGCAGAGGGGGTGTTTGTCATCAATAGGGCAGATCGTCATACGGTGGTAGTTCGTCGTAGCGGTCTCCGACTGTCCTTGAAAAACGCCGCACTTGTTCAGCATTGGTGTTTTTGACGAGTGACTTGCTTTCGCCGCGCTCTGCTCCGTAGTGGGAAGAAATCTTGTTGTAAAAGTCTTCCTGCAAGTCAGAATAGGATGTCAGTCCGCCGCGCGCTTTCCAGAATTCCGAACTTGAAAGCCTTGGTCGGTCTATGTCGCAACAGTAGCGGTACTGTGGATACCCGAACTCGTCATACTGTTGCAATCTGTTGCCGGCTTGGCTCTTGTTCTTGCTCATTACTTTGCTTGTCCACTTTTCGGTTATGGGTAGGTACCACACAAACAGATTTCGCCGCGCACTCTCGGTTACGATTGCTGCGCAGATGATGTTCTCGCCTGTGCGCAGAAAGCCTATCTTATCCACCGCATATTCGTAGCATTCGTAAAAATAGCGACGGATAGCTTCGCTGCTTGCAAAGCTATTCCAAAATTCGCGATTACCGCCAAATTGCAGACATTCTATAACCGTGTTTTTCCCACGTGGGTTGAACTGAGCGTTAGTGCTTTCCAAAATATCTTTCCAAGCCTGTTCGGCTGGTTTCGACATTCTCTTTAAGTATTCAACCCTGAACTGCTGTTCGCAGTCCCAAAGGTAGTTATCTATGTGTGAAAGTTTACGCGCCCTGTGCTTGATTACCGAAATAGTGGCGTGTATCGGACGTGGAGCTGTTTCCTCGTCTTCGTCTGGGTAGGCATACCATGTCGGCTTATTCGTGTAAAATTTGATTTCTTTCTTTCTTCCTCCTTTAGTTATTTGGCAAAATGCCGAAGCGCAACCTGTTCGGTTGCGCTTCTTCGACTTTAAATATATTAAGTTTTGGCGGATTGACCTGTTCGGTCGTACCCGCTCCTATATATAAGCCACGGGCAGACCGAAAATATTAGTAAAATTTAAAAATTTTTTAAAATTATTTTTTCGGCAGGCTTTTGCCCGTGTAGAGCTTATAGAATTGCCTTGCGCTCTTCATGCGCTTTTCGGCAACGTACGGCAAAAATCTTTTCTCTATAAAGTCGTCCGTCGTCATGTGTACGCGCTTGGCAATCTTGTCTGCCATATTTATAAATGTGGTGTATATGTTATCTCTCTCGTGCAGTCCGCGTTTCTTTCTCCTGTTGACCTCATTTACAAAGCGGATATACAGTGCGCCTATAATTACAGGCTGGTCGCCGTAATAATCTTCGAAGTGCTGCCTTTCGTCAGAGGAAGAGCATGCCAGATACTCTTTGATTTCTTTTTCCATTTTGTCGTTAGCATGCAGATAACTCTTGGTCGTAAAGCGGATTAAGTCGCTTGCGCTGTAAAACCAATGGAAGAATGGGACAAGGTCGCATACAAGTTGGCTGAGGGCATATTCTATTTCAACGTCAACATAATTCGGCATGTGTCCCTTACGTACAAAGACTTTCCAATATCGCCAGGCAACGCCGTCAGGGGTTTTATCTCCGTCGTACTCGGCAACCTTCTCTTCGGCTTTTTCAAGCACCATGGAAATATAGCCCTGTGTTTTGCCGAGCTGTTTTGCAATATCTGCCTGCTTCAAGTCATTGAAGTGGAATAGGTAGTAGACTTCTCGTTCCTGCTCATTGAGACGGCTCATTGCCCGATTTATGTCTATCTTGTCGTTTAAGAGTTCGTCAAAAAGTTGCTTGTTGCCTATCCTCTTTTGCCGCTGCTTGGGTGAGAGTTCTTCTTCGTCTTTACTGTAAATAAGCGGCGTAAACTTGCGTGTATAGGCGTGGTTATCTTTATACTCTGTTTTGTCCAGAGAATATAAAATCTGCCATTCGCGCTCTGTAACTTCAATCTCGGCATAGGGTTTATCTTCCAGCCAGATGTCGGGATTGTCGTACGGATCACAAGGGTAAAAATAGCGGTATGTTCCCGCCGACTTGCCTTTAAGTTTCTTTTTGTTGTAATGATATGCCTGTTTATCCATGACATTATTATAACACATTAAACATGTCAGATTTAGTCATATATATAAAAATAGTTCATGGAATTTTAGTGATTGCAATCCCGTCGGGAAACAGAAAATTGCCCCACATATATCCGCCAATTAACGGAAAAAATCAAGCAATATGCAGCATAAAAAACGGCATCTTAAAGTTGGGATAAATGTGCTACAAAAACCGATGCCTAAGCAGGGTTAGATATCTATAAGGACACTTTTATAAATACAAAATAAAAAGCAAACAGCAAG
>CALVTM010000009.1 GCA_944362615.1 uncultured Clostridia bacterium | reverse complement strand
AATTTGCGTCTGGATGGAAGCGCTGAGTCAGCAAAAAATAACAGAGTGAATCCAGTTTACGGATTTCACTCTGTTATAAAATTTTTTGCGTTTAAACTCAGCGCAACATACCTCGCTTAACGCGACAGTTCTGCTACAACATGCTTGACGTCAAGCAGCCATGCCGAGTAACGTGCCGAGTGGGCATAGCGTACTTTATCGAGTTTTACGCGGAAGATGATGAACGCGAGCAGTGCCACAAGCATAACGCTCAGCATTACGATGAACGGAATACCTATACCGCTTATAAAGTACAGCACAAGCGATGCTATCACAAGCGCGATTATGATAGCGGCAAACCCGAGCGGAGCAAAACGAAATATAAGCGACAGCTTCTTTTCCTCCGGATACGCGTTCAGAAACTCTTCATAAAGCGCCTTGCGCTTCTCCTCGGAAAGATCATTATAATCTATATAATTGTAATTTTTATTTTCCATAACACTTCCTTTCTGCGCCTTACATATTCTGCGCCTTTACATTTTCCTGCGCCTTTGCGTTTTTATGCTGTTATACTTTCCGCGCCCTTAAATATTTCCGCGCCTTTATATTTTCCGTGCTGCCGAGTATGTTTATATTTTAACATTTTCCAGCGTCAGCTCATCGAAGTCAACGTGTTCGACAAAGTCGGCAGGCTTGAAACGCGCTATATTATACTTAGTGAAACTTGCGGCATGTGAAGACAGTATGACCGGCGTCGGTATATCCGTTTCATGACACGCATATCTTACATATTCGTCAAATTCGTCAGGGTCATACTTGCCCTCATAGAAGATCAGTTCGTTAGTTACTATCTTCTTATCCTTATGAGTTTTTAACCATATCTTGAACATATAAACAGTATACCCTAAACAAACGCAAAACGCAAGCGGCAAACGATTGACTTTGACGGGAATTTTTTTTATAATATACGAAGCGGAAGTTATATCGTCCGCTTTTCTTGCCTTGCGCATCATTGTCTGACGCGCAGACAGTAAATATGCAACCGAGAGGAATTACAATGAATCTTACTCAGAAGATTATAAAAGCCCACCTCGTATCGGGCGAAATGATCCCCGGCGAGGAGATAGCTATCTCCATCGATCAGACGCTTACGCAGGACTCGACGGGTACGATGGCATACCTTCAGTTTGAAGCTATAGGCACGGATAAGGTAAAGACGGAACGCAGTGTTGCTTATATCGACCATAATATGCTCCAGTCGAGCCAGCTTAATGCGGACGATCACGCATACATTCAGTCAGTAGCGCTTTCGCACGGCATTTACGTTTCCAAACCGGGTAACGGCATTTGTCACCAGGTTCATCTGGAACGCTTCGGAAAACCGGGTAAGACCCTGCTCGGTTCGGACTCCCACACGCCGACCGGAGGCGGTATCGGTATGCTTGCTATCGGCGCGGGCGGTCTGGACGTTGCTCTTGCAATGGGCGGTGCTCCGTTCTATCTGATCATGCCCAAAGTCGTGAATATAGAGCTCAAAGGCAGACTCGGTGCAGGCGTAACGGCTAAGGATATAATCCTCAAGGTGCTTGAGATACTCACGACGTCCGGCGGCGTAGGCAAGGTCATGGAATATACGGGTGAGGGCGTTAAGTACCTCACGGTACCCGAACGTGCGACGATAACGAATATGGGTGCGGAGCTGGGCGCGACAACTTCCGTATTCCCGTCCGATGATACGACAAAGGCATTTCTCGAAGCGCAGGGCAGAGGCGGTGATTTCACTCCGCTCTCCGCAGACGATGACGCCGAGTACGATGAGCACATAGTAATTGATCTTGAGGCGCTCAAACCTCTTGCTGCTTGCCCTCATTCTCCCGGCAATGTAAAGCCGGTAAGCGAGCTTGCGGGCATGAAAGTAGATCAGATATGCGTAGGTTCGTGCACGAACTCCTCGTATCTTGACCTTATGAAAGTTGCGGCTATTCTCAAGGGCAAGCGCATTCATCCGGACGTATCGTTCACCGTTTCGCCCGGTTCCCGTCAGGTACTGATGATGCTTGCGGAAAACGGCGCGCTTGCGGATATTCTCGGCGCGGGCGCAAGAGTGCTCGAGTGCGCGTGCGGTCCCTGCATAGGCAACGGACAGAGCCCCAAGGCTAACGCTGTTTCTCTTCGCACGTTCAACCGCAACTTCTTTAACCGCAGCGGCACGCCGAGCGCGAACGTATACCTCGTTTCTCCCGAAACGGCGGCAGTAAGTGCGATAGCCGGCGTTATGACGAGTCCGGAAGGCGTTGAACTTCCCGAAATAAAAATGCCCGAGAAGTTCCTGATAAACGATAATCTTATACTTTGCCCGGACGACTTTAAAGACGTCAAGATCGTGCGCGGGGATAATATCAAGCCTTTCCCCAAGACGCACCCGCTTGCAAGCACGCTCAAGGGCGACGTACTGATCAAGCTCGGCGACGACATCACGACGGATCACATCATGCCGTCCAATGCCGCTCTGCTTGCTTACCGCTCAAATATACCTTATCTTTCCGATTACTGCCTGTCCAACTGTGATAAGGAATTCCCCGCGCGCGCGAAAGCAAAGAACGGCGGTTTCATTGTTGCCGGTTCCAACTACGGCCAGGGCAGCAGCCGCGAGCACGCCGCTCTCGTGCCTCTTCAGCTGGGCATAAAGGCGGTAGTGGCAAAGAGCTTCGCGCGCATACACAAAGATAACCTTATGAACAACGGCATTCTTCCGCTTGTTTTCGCAGATCCCGCGGACTACGACAAACTGGAAGAGGGCGATTCCGTCGCTATCTACGATGCTCCGGACAGCGTAAGATGCCGCAAGTTCACTCTTGTTGTAGAAAATAAGAATATCAATATTCCTCTTAAGCTGGAGTGCGGCGACCGTCAGCAGAAAATGCTTCTGTGCGGCGGATCACTGCGCATGGCGTCCGGGGACAATTCCTGAAAAATCAAGGAGGGCGATCATGGACAAACTTCGTGAAGACATTCTCGGCTTACTCGGCGAGGATTCCCGTCTCGGCGCTTCCCGCATTGCCAAGATGCTGGGCGCGGACGAAAAGCAGGTAGCTGCCGCCATAAAGGAAATGGAGGACAGCGGTATTATCATCAAATACACCGTCATAACAGATGATGAACTTGCTGATAAAGATACCGTCGAAGCCCTGATAGAAGTCAAGGTTTCGCCGATGTATAAGCACGGCTTTGACGCGATCGCGGAAGAGATCTACCAGTTTGACGAAGTCAAGACGCTGTATCTGATGAGCGGCGCTTACGACCTTGCGGTTATTATCGAAGGCAAGAGTCTGAAAGACGTATCCAGGTTTGTCAGCGAGAAACTGTCCGTTATGGACAAGGTGCTGTCTACCGCTACGCATTTTATCCTTAAAAAATACAAAATGGGCGGCGTATGCACAAAGTCGTGCAATGTCGTCAGACAGGCAGTACACGCCTGACAGGCAATGAGACTCAATCAGATCATACAACAGATAAAACCGTCGGGTATACGCGAGTTCTTCGATATCGTGTCCACTATGCCCGACGCACTCTCACTCGGCGTCGGCGAGCCCGACTTCATCACACCGTGGTATATCCGCGACGCCGCTATAAAGAGCATACAGCGCGGTTATACTGCATATACGTCCAATAAAGGACTGCCCGCTCTCTGTGAGGAAATAGCCGGGTATCTTTCGCGCCGTTTCGGCATAGACTACGATCCTAAGCATGAGATACTCGTCACAATGGGTGCAAGCGAGGCTATTGACCTTGCTCTGCGTGTGCTCATAGAGCCGGGAGACGGCGTGCTTATACCGTCGCCGAGCTATGTGTCTTATCTTCCGATAGCGATGCTGTGCGGCGGCAAGCCCGTGTCCGTAGACTGCACTCAGCACGCCGATTTCAAGATAACGCCCGAAGCGCTTGAGGAAGCGGCTGCATCGAACGGCGCAAAAGTCCTTATAATGCCGTACCCGAACAACCCGACGGGAGCGGTCATGACGGAGCCGGAGCTTAGAAATCTGCTCCCCGTTATCCAGAAATACGACCTTACGATAGTAAGCGACGAGATCTATGCCGAGCTTACTTACGACGGCAAGCACGTTTCGCCCGCATCGATAGACGGTTACCGCGAGCGCACGATCGTCATAAACGGTTTCTCCAAAGCGTTTGCTATGACGGGCTGGAGGCTGGGCTACATAGCCGCGCCGGAAGACGCGCTTGCGGCAGTGCTCAAAGTCCACCAGTATACGGCGCTCTGTGCGCCCACTCCCTCACAGTATGCGGGTCTTGCCGCACTCAAGGACGGGCGTTACGACGGTTATAAGGCGGTAGACGACATGAAAGAGGAGTACGACCGCCGCCGCAGGTTCATCGTCGGAGAACTTAACGCAATGGGTCTCGAGTGCAATCTTCCGGGCGGTGCGTTCTACGCTTTTGCGGACGTTTCTTCAACAGGCATGGACGGTCAGCGTTTTGCACGCCGTCTGCTTGCGGATGAAAAAGTCGCGGTAGTGCCGGGCGATGCGTTCGGTGAAGAGGGTAAAAACCATATCCGCGTATCTTACGCGACGTCGCTTCGCACGCTTATGCAGGCGGCGGAAAGAATGAACAGATTTGTCGCGCGCTGCGCAAGAGAGCGCCGCGCCGGTGCGGAATTATAACAAATTCCATAGGAGATTATTATGGCAGAGAAAGTATTGCTGACCGCCGAGTCCAAGGCGGAACTGGAAAAACGCCTTGAGGAGCTCAAAGGTAAGGGCAGAGCCGAAATGGCGGCTAAGATAGAGGAAGCACGCTCGTTCGGTGACCTCTCGGAGAATGCCGAGTACGACCTCGCCCGCGACGAACAGGCTAAAATGGAGCGCGAGATAAGCGATCTCGAAAATATGCTCCATAACGCCGAGATTATTGAAAATGTAAGCACCGATACTATCGGCGTAGGCAGCACGGTCACGTTTACAATGGATAACAAGGAATATAAGTACCAGATCGTAGGTTCTCAGGACAGCGATCCGATGAACGGCAAGATCTCCAATGACTCCCCGATAGGTAGGGCGCTTCTCGGACACAGAGCAGGCGATGAGTTCCGCACGGAGATCAAAGTCGGCGTACACGTAAACAAGAGAATTTTCAAGATCATAACCATACACTGAAATGAGCGAAAACGAAATCGAAAACATCACTGCCGAGTCTGCATCCGAAGAGGATATATACGAGGTTAAGAGAATAAGAATAGAAAAGCTGAATGCGCTGCGTGAGGCGGGTAAGGATCCGTACACTGTAACAAAGTACGACCGCAATGCGCTTACCGCAACGATCAGAGACGAGTTCGACCGCCTGGAAAATACCGAAGTGCGTATTGCCGGTCGTATGATGAGCCGCCGCGATATGGGTAAGGCTAACTTTATCGACGTTGCGGACGGCAGCGGACGTATTCAGGTATACGTCCGTATAAACGATATAGGCGAGGACGTTTTCGCCGAGTTCAAGAAATGGGATATAGGCGATATAGTCGGCATCGAGGGTCTGGTGTTCCGTACCCGCCGCGGCGAAATAAGCATTCATGCGCATAAGATCGAGCTGCTTTCAAAAAGCCTTCATCCGTTGCCCGAAAAATTCCACGGGCTCGTAGATAAAGAGCTCAGATATCGTCGCCGCTATGTGGATCTTATAATGAATCCGGAGGTCAAGGACACGTTCTATAAACGCAGCCGTATCATTTCCGAAGTGCGCCGCTACCTTGACGGCCGCGGATACCTCGAAGTTGATACTCCCGTGCTTCATACCGTTGAGATCGGTGCGGCGGCACGTCCGTTCGTTACTCATCATAACGCGCTCGATATAGATATGTTCCTGCGCATCGAAACGGAGCTGTACCTTAAGCGGCTTATAGTCGGCGGCTTTGACAAGGTGTATGAAGTAGGCAGAATATTCCGTAACGAGGGTATGGACGCAACGCATAACCCCGAGTTCACCACAGTGGAAATGTATGAAGCGTACACCGATTATAAGGGCATGATGGAGCTGATAGAGGATATGTATCGCACCGTCGCCCGTAACGTCTGCGGAAGCGCTAAGGTCATGTACCAGGGCGTTGAAATCGATATGGAATCCCCGTGGAAGCGTATGACCATGGCTGAAGCAGTCAAGGAGTACAGCGGCGCGGACTACTACGCGTGGGAGTCGGACGAACAGGCGAGAGCGGAAGCCGAAAAGCTCGGCGTTCAGCTCGAGGATAAGAATGCGCCGAAAGGCCTTGTGCTTGCCGCACTGTTCGACGCGTTCGTAGAGCAGCACCTTATTCAGCCGACGTTTATTTACGACTATCCCGTCGAAAATTCACCGCTTGCAAAGCGTAAGCCGTCTGACCCCGCTTTCACCGAAAGGTTTGAATACTTCATTACCGGACACGAAATGGGCAACGCTTTCAGCGAGCTGAACGACCCTATCGATCAGCGCCGCCGCTTTGAAAAGCAGGTGGAACAGCGCCGCAAAGAGGGCGCAAACGCCGAAGTAGACGAGGACTTTATCATGGCTCTGGAGTACGGTATGCCTCCTACGGGCGGCCTCGGCTTCGGTATGGACAGACTTGTAATGCTTCTTACGGACAGCCCGTCCATTCGCGACGTACTTCTGTTCCCGACAATGAAACCGCTGAAATAACGTATAAAACGCGGCAGGACAAACCGCAAAAATAAAAGTGAAACTTCTGACGGAGTTTCACTTTTTTTGTAGTTTCAGCAAAAATAAACCGCCGATTAAAGCGGCGGAAAAATCCTGAAGATACAAGATAAACCTCCTGCGGTATAATAAGAAGCGAGTCAGCCGCAACAAAAATTACCGCAGGAGGTTTTATGAATAGTGACATAATATGCACCGCTGTTGCGCTTACTCCGGAGCAGGTGCCGCACCGCTGTGCGATCATATTGTAACCGCACCGCCGTTGCGCTTATTCCGGAGCAGGTGTTGCGCCGCCGTTGCGGCAGTTCCGGAGAAAGTCATACTTTCTGCTTTTCATATCGTCATTTGCAGCTGCCGCGTACACCGGCTATAAAAGCGTAATTTGCCTAAAAAACCGGATCGTGTTTTTCCGCAGCTTATTATCGTCTGTCAGTTTTTGCGCCGAGACTGTTTGGCGGTCAGTTATAAACACATTGTTATGCGTCCGGGAACAGCGGCTTTTTATTACGGAATGCGGCGAAGGTCAGGTATGCGCCGGCAATCACGGACACGACAGCCATAACGATAGCGGAGGGAGTGACCCAGTGCGCGCCGGCAGCGACGCCGGATGCCACCATAGTGCCGCCTATATCGTAGAGCGCATGAACGATAATGCAGGGAACGACCGAGCGTGTAAGAAGCGTAAGGACGCCGAACATACAGCCGGTGAGGAAGGTATAGCCCACCTGTAACAGCGTTGCGGTCACGGATGCCCCGGTCAGAATATTGAACGCGTGAAGCAGGGCGAACGCCACAGCTGAAAGCAGTATGGAGAGAACGCCCGCATGTTTTCTGTTCGGTATGTATAAATAAATCAGCGGTAAAAGTATGCCGCGAAAAGCGACTTCCTCAAATATGCCGATAGCAATGCAGTTAAGCAGATAGAGTGCGCTTTCGCCGGCATTGGCGGTATAAACCAGTTCGCCGGTATAAAGCGTAAGGAACGGAAAGTTAGCGAGCGCAACGGCGACGGAAACAATAAATGCGATGATGCCGCCTCTAATGTGTGGACGGAGCAGAGACGTGTACCCGGCGTATGCCGAAATACAGATAAACGCCGCCGAAAGCAGTAGCCGCTCACCCGCACCCACACCGAGGGTGAACGCAACGGGCGGAACGCCGCCGTACAGCATATCTTTCCCGAGCGTTTCAAATACGATCAGCCCTATACATAAAACGTATGCAATGATCGCCGGCACTAAAAATTTTCTGCGCTTTCTGTTATCGTTTTCCATAAACGCAGTATAGCCCAATGCCGCCGTTATGTCAACCGTTTAGCGCCGCAGCCCGTTTCGCCGCATTTTTTGCAGCTTATTTATGTGTTGATACACCCGGTCATTGCCCGCTATTTGCGGCGCGTACATAAAAACAGACTTCCGCACAAGTGCGGAAGTCTGTTTTTATATTTTAAACCGTTTGTAACTGTCAGCCGATGAACTCGTTTACCAGTTTGACGAATTCGCCGGGATTTTCGGGTTCGATGCCGACAGTGAGCATAGCTTCGGTGTAGAGAAGTACGCACAGTCTGCCGAACTTGGTTTTATCGGTCTCCGAAAGAGTGCGGAGCAGTCCGAACATCTTGTGATCGGGATTGAGCTCAAGTACGTACTGAGCCTTGATCTTTTCGTTTCCCGGCATGGACGCAAGTACTTTTGCCATTTCAATCGAAAGCTCGCCCTTTGCCGAAAGTCCGCTTGCGTACTCTCCGAGCATGGACGACAGCCGGACTTCGGATACCTTGCCTGCAAGTATCTCTTTGACTTCGTCAAGTAAAGCCTTGTTGTCCGTCGTTTTTTTCTCAGCGGCGGATTTTTCTTCATCCGTAGAGAGATCGAGGGTGTCCGACGATACGCTCTTAAGCGGCTTTTCATCGTATGCGTTCATCAGCTTGATGACAAACTCGTCTACGTTATCCGTAAGCAGAAGTACGTCGTAACCCTTTGCGACAACGGCTGTCACCTGGGGCAGGGAACCGAGTGAAACGGCATCCGAACCGGAGGCGTAATATATGTCCTTCTGATCGGCGGACATATCCGCAACATACTCTTTGAGCGTGACGGTTTTGCCCTTTGCGGTCTTGTATACGAGAAGGTCTTTAAGCTTGTTAAGGTTCATGCCGAAGCCCTCGTAAGCGCCGAACTTGAGCGTTATGCCGAACTGACTGAAGAACTTTTCATAACCGGCGCGGTCGCTTTCCAGCCACTTTGCAAGCTCGGAAAGCAGCTTCTTTTCAAGCGCCTTGGCGATCTCGCTGAGCTGACGGTCGTGCTGAAGCATCTCTCTGGAAATGTTCAGCGACAGATCGGAAGAGTCTACGATACCGCGCACAAAGCCCAGCCAGTCGGGAAGCAGCTTTTCGCATGTATCCATGATGAGCACGCCGCTTGAATACAGCTTGAGTCCGCGCTTGTACGCTTTGGTGTAGTAGTCGTAAGGCGGGCGGGAGGGGATGAACAGCAGCGCAGTGAAGCTTACGGAGCCTTCCATATTCGCGGTTATGATCTTTTCGGGAGCGTCGCCCTCCGAAAAATTGTCCATATAGAAGTCTTTATACTCTTCGTCCTTGACCTCACTGCGGCGGCGCTTCCATATGGGTACCATAGAATTGAGCGTCTCCGGCTCGGTCCTGGTGACCGGCTTGCCGTCCTCCGTTTTTTCATCCGTATACTTGACCACATCCGTGATTATCGGATAACGGATATAGTCGGAGTAATGCTTGACGAGCGAACGAATGGTGTATTCTTCAAGATACTGCGAATAATTGTCGCCGCTTCCATCCGGCTTGAGCTTAAGTATCACGGTAGTACCGCTGGTTTCGCGCTCCGCGTCCGTGATCTCATAACCGTCTACGCCGGTGCTGACCCACTTATGCGCTTTTTCCTCACCGTACTTCCTGGATATGACGGTGACCTCGTCCGCTACCATAAAGCATGAGTAAAATCCTACGCCGAACTGACCTATCAGCTCTTCAGCCGCATTTCCGTCCGTCGAATTCTGCTTGAAGTCCAGCGTTCCGCTCTTCGCTATCGTGCCGAGATCGCTTTCCAGCTCCTCCGCGCTCATACCGATACCGTTGTCGTCCACGGTAAGCGTACGCGCCTCACGATCCCGCGTGATCAGGATACGGAAGTCCCTGCGCGCTCCTTCGTCCGTAAGCGAAATGAAGTGCAGCTTATCGATCGCGTCCGATGCGTTGGAGATGATTTCGCGTAAAAATATCTCTCTGTTAGTGTAGATCGAATTGATCATCAGGTCGAGCAGTCTCTTGCTCTCAGCTTTGAATTGTTTGAGTGCCATAAAATGCCTCCTTGGTTTTCAAAACGTATTGTACATCAATTTTTCCCGCTTGTCAAATGTTATAATTCTTTGAAAAAACCTTATACAGCGTCTGAATTGTGGACAGACAGTTGTCCACAATTGTGTGATAAAATACGCATGAATATAGAATATATGTTCCAAATTTAGGTAGAGGTATAATTATGGAAAAATTTGTGCGGGCAATAGCGGCAATGATGCCGAAGTTGCAGATCAGCGCTTCAAAGACGGATATGATGTTGGAACGAACTGCCGCAAACATGAAATTAACGACGGAAAAGGCGATAGCGGACATGACCGATCTGATCGCCAGGAAGCAGGCGCTCGTCGCCGTATCTTACGTATGCGGGGAAATGTTTTCACTGCTGACGCCGAGAGAGCTTACCGTGCTCAAAGGCAGGTCGGAGGGCATAACGGAAGAGAGCATAGCGCGTGAACTCGGCGTATGCCGGATGACTGTGCATAACGTCGGTAAGCACGCCTTAAAAAAATGCGGCTGGTATCTATCCGCGTTAAAAAAATCCGGGTATGACTTCTCGGTATTCGAGCCGTTGGGGCTCACGCTTTAAAGCTGCCGTAACTGCGCCGCCGCCAGTTTAAAAGCCTCAGACAGTAAGATGCCCGGAGTTCCCCGCTTATATCAGGCGCGAAAACGCTCTGCAAGGACGCTCAATGTTTCTTGCTTGTCGACAGCAGGAACACGAGCAGAAAGGCGGGAACGGCAAGCGTGACGACAAGTATTATCTGGACGGCGTACGAAAGCTCCGCTTTGCCTCCGTTATTATCCGGCGGATCCTCTGTGCCGTTCTCTTCCGGAGGATCGGGCGCGACAGCGGAAATATCATTTTCGGGCGGATATGTGACGTCCACGGCTTCCCCGGATATGTAACCGCGCATAAAGTCGTCCGGAGTGCCTACCCGTACATAAAAAATGTTATCCTTTTTGGAAACGCCGTACAGAAAAATAGAGTCGGAAGCCGTCACCACTCCGACGACGCTTGTCATATCCGCATCCGAATACAGCCACACGGACGATACGGATTTTTTAAGCGTTGCGCTGCCCGCTGTCGGATATTTGCTGACGGGTTCGTAATCCACGATACTTGCCGCGCCGTGACGTATGTAACCGGACAGATCGAGAAAGGATACGCGGTCGAACTCGTCGCCCTGCTCCTCCACGGATACGAAATACGTTTCGGGCAGCATGAAGGCGACGGTATAGGACGCCCCGTCGAAGTAATAGAAAGGAATGCTTTCCGTCACCAGACCCCATCCCGGCTGAGGCAGGGAAAGCAGTACGGCATACAGTATGATCGCGAGTTTCATTTGACAGATTATACCATACGGCGGCGGGCGCATAATGACGGAAAGGAAGGACTGAAAATGGATATTGACGAAAAGCAGCTGCTGACGCGGCTGATGCGTATAGAGCGCAGGCTGGACAGCGCGCGTGAAAACAACAAGCTTGCGCACTACAATGAGCCGCCTTACGTCCACAAAAAGCAGATGGCGTTCCACAAATGCAGAAAGCGTAACAGGTGGGTGTTCGGCGGAAACCGCAGCGGTAAGACGGAATGCGGTGCGGCGGAAGTGGTATGGCGGGCGAGGGGAATACATCCGTACGCGAGTAACAAGCGTACGGAAGGGTGGGTGGTAAGCCTGACGAGGGAGGTTCAGCGCGACGTGGCTCAGCGCAAGATACTTTCATACCTGAAAAAGGAATGGATAGCGGACGCAGTCATGATAAGCGGTAAGTCATCCGCACCCGAATGCGGAGTCATAGACTATCTGCTTATAAAGAACGTATTCGGCACATTATCGCGCATAGGTTTCAAGTCTTGCGAGAGCGGCAGGGAAAAATTCCAGGGCACAGGACTGGATTATGTCTGGTTCGACGAAGAGCCGCCTGAGGACATCTACGACGAGTGCCGTATGCGTCTTATGGACAGGCGCGGAGAAATGTTCGGCACGATGACCCCGCTCAAAGGGCTTACGTTCGTGTACAACCGCATTTATATGTCCGACGATCCGGACGTATGGTGCGAGTTCATGGAGTGGGCGGACAATCCGTATCTCGACCCCGACGAGATAGCAGGTCTGTCCGCCAACCTTCCGGAGGACGTGCTGGAAAGCAGAAGGTATGGAAGATTCATCAGGCGGAGCGGGCTTGTATATCCCGAGTTCGACGAGAGCATACACGTGATCGATCCGTTCCCGGTGCCGGCAGATTGGCAGGATATCATGTCGATCGACCCGGGGCTGCATAATCCGCTTGCGTGCCATTGGTACGCGGTGGACGGAGACGGGCGTGTATACGTCGTGGCGGAGCACTTCGCTGCCGGTAAGGACGTCGACTGGCATGCGGAGCGCATACGTGAAAAGTGCGCTTCTCTCGGGTGGCGCTGCGACAATTCCGGAAGATACCGCGCGCTTATCGATCCGGCGGCAAATCAGCGCACACTCGGCGGCATGCGCAGTGTCTCGGCGCTCTTTGGCGATCGCGGCATACTTGTCAGCACGAACGTGAATAAGGACGTTTACAGCGGTATCAATACGGTCAAGTCGTTTCTGAAAGGAGAGGGCGAGCCGCGGCTGTACATATTCCGTTCGTGCGTCAACATGATACGCGAGCTGAAAACGTACGCCTGGGGAGATGACGACGCTCCCGTAAAAAAAGACGATCACTGCGTGGACGAGCTGCGTTATTATCTTATGACCGCGCCCAAAGGAAAGAGCGCGCCCGAAGTCAGATCCGCTGTGCGTAAGGATAAGGACAGACTTGCCGCCGCGCTGTCGAGGAGACGGTATGGCAGGTGATGAACAGCTGCTTGCGGCAATCCGCAAACGCGCTCTCGGTTACGAGGCAAGCGAGACCGTGTGCGAGTACGATGCGGACGGGAGCATTCTCAAGCGCAAGGTATCGGTCAAGGACGTGCCGCCGGATATGACCGCGATAAAACTGCTTCTGGAGCTGAGCGGCGTGGAGACGGAGCCGGATGAGGACGAGCTGGAAGCGGAAAGACAAAAGGTCCTTGAGCTTATCGGGGAATATTACAAAAACAACGGAGGTAATAATGGAACTCGTTAAATGTAAGTACAGAATGCGGTGTGAGCTGGGTGCATGCGGCAATCGCGCGGACTACAGCGTCCGTTTTGCGCGCACGGGTACGCGCAGTAATCTCAATATCTGCGCGCAGTGTCTTGCGGAACTTGGCAAACTTACCGCGAAGCTGAAGGGGGTCAAGGAATGATCTCTGATGCGGAAGCCGAGGCTGCAAGACATACCGCTCTTGAGGTCAGGCGGGATTATGAGCGCCGCAGTGAGCAGCGGCGTGCGACGGAAGCGCAGTGGACGCTCAACGCCTGTTTTGTCGCAGGCAGGCAGTATGCGGACATAACGCCCGTTCTCGGGGTGGAGGATACTCTGCCCGGGAGCGATTGGGAAGAGCGCCAGGTATATAACCACATAGCTCCCATACTTGAAACAAGACTTGCCAAGCTTGCCGGAGTGCGCCCTGTAATGAGCGTGCGCCCCGCATCCGGCTCAGACGAAGACCTCAAGACGGCGGAAGCGTCCACGAAGATACTGTCGGCGGTAAGTGCGAGGATGGAGACTGAAAATGTCATTTCCCGTGCGACAATGTGGAGCGAACTTACGGGTACGTCGCTATATAAGGTGTACTGGGACAACGAAGCGGGGGACGTCTGCATCACGGCGGTATCGCCGTACGAGATATTCCCCGACAATCTGTGCGCGGAAACGCTGGACGATGTGCGCTCACTGATACATGCGCGCGCTCTTCCCGTCGGGGAGATATACGACATGTACGGCGTCGCCGTATCCGAAGAGGAGGTGGAGTTCGCGCTGCCCGAACGCAGTTCTTCCCGTCTGCTTGCGGATATGCGCAAAGTGCGTCCGGGCGGATACGCGGTGCTCATAGAACGCTACGAGCGCCCGACCAAAGCCAAACCGGAAGGGGAGCTTCTGATCACATGCGGGGACAAGCTGCTTTATTCCGGACCGCTGCCGTATGAAAACGGCAGGGACGGCAAGCGCACGTTCCCGTTCGTAAAGCAGGACGCGCTGCCGACGGCAGGCGCATTTTTCGGGCAGAGCATGGTGGAGCGCGCGATACCCGTTCAGCGCGCATACAATGCGGTCAAGAATCGTAAGCACGAATTCATCAACAGGCTTTGCGGGGGCGTACTCGCGGTGGAAGACGGCTCGGTAGATACCGATAGCCTGGCGGAAGAAGGACTCCGGCCGGGAAGCGTCGTCATATACCGCCAGGGTACGCGCCCTCCGCAGATGCTCGATCAGGGAGTCGTGCCTTCATCCTTGTCCGCAGAGGAAAGCAAGCTGGAAGAGGAATTCAATATCATCACGGGCGTGAGCGATATAATGCGTTCGTCTGCGGTACCCGCTCAGGCGGGGAGCGGCACGGCGATACAGCTGCTTATAGACCAAGATGACAGCCGTCTTGCGATAACCAGTGATCTGATCCGCGCCGCAGTGCGCGAGGTCAGCCGTATGGTGCTCAGACTTTATAAACAGCTTGCGCAGGAATCACGTCTGACGCGGTGCGTCGGAGAAGACGGCAGAGTAGAGCTTCTGCGCTGGAAGGGATCGGATATAGGAGAATGCGACGTCGTGTGCGATACCGTTGCCGAGTCGGCGCTCAGCCGTTCGGGCAGACAGTCGCGGCTGCTTGAGCTGCTTTCTCTCGGACTGCTCAGCGATGAGGACGGTAAGCTCGGGAACGCGACAAAGCATAAACTGCTTGAAGCGTTCGGCTACGGAAGCTGGGAAACGACGGAGGAGCTGCGTTCGCTGCATGAGCAGCATGCGGACGAAGAGAACCTCGACGCGGCAGGCGGTAAGCGGATAGAAGTCATGGATATAGACGATCACGATCTTCATCTGCATTCGCATATCCGTTTCATGCTCAGTTCCGAATGCGAAAAAGCGGTGAAGCGGGATAAAACGCTTACTGAGCGTATGCTCACACATATCCGCACTCACCGCGAGATGAAAGCGCTCACCGGGCGCGCGGAGGCGGAAAATGCGTAAAAGAAGAACGGACAGGCGCTCGCTTATGCGCAGGCTGGGCGAGCTGGAAAAGGAGAACGGCAGACTGCGTGCCGCCGCGGGTGATAAACCGGGTGAGGAAACGAGCGTTCCCGTGATATGCGGACGCGGATACCCGACGCGCGCGCTTCCGTTCAGAGCGAAGAGCCTCGAAGAGGCAAAACGAATAATAATATCGGGTGACCGATAAAAAAGGAGAAACACATGGTAACTATTAATTCGGCGGAGAATGCTCTTAAAAGCGTATACCTCGGCGCTGTGACCGAGCTGCTTAACACTAAGGTAAACCCGCTAATGACTAAAATCGATCAGACTATGACGGACGTATGGGGCAAAGAGGTGCGCAAAGCGGTATCCCTCGGCATCAACGGCGGCATAGGTGCGGGCGACGAGGACGGCGCTCTTCCCGCGGCGCACGGCAATAACTATCTTCAGTTCGTGTCCACGCTGAAGAACCTCTACGGACAGATAGAGATATCCGATAAGGCGATCAGAGCGTCGGCTAACGACAAGGGCGCGTTTACCGACCTTCTCAACGCCGAGCTGGACGGGCTTCTCAAAGCGAGCAAGTTCAACCTCGGCAGAATGCTTTACGGCGACGGTTCTGGTAAGCTTGCCGAGATCAGCAGAGTAACGACGGGCGCGGATGACATCAATGTGACCGATACGCGTAATATCGTACCCGGGCTTGTAGTGGACGTTTACAGTAACTCGGGCGTACGCGGCACCGGTATTGTCGTGGAATCGGTAGACAGCGCGGCGGGAACGATCACGCTTGCCAGTCTGCCCAGCGGGCTTGCGGTAGGCGATGCGCTTTATGTGCAGGGCAGTAAGGATAAGGAAATAACCGGACTTGCCGCAATATTCGATACCACCAAACCCCTTTACGGTGTCGACAGATCGACGTCGCCGCTTCTCAAGCCTTATACCCGCGCATCGGTAGGCGCTCTTGACGAGATAAAGATACAGGAAGCAATCGACTTCCTCGAAACGCAGGCAGGTTCGACGATAGACTTTATTGCCGTCGACGACATTACAAAGTATGCGTACATGGACTATATGTCCCAGTATAAGAGAAACATAGACATGCTCAATCTTGAGGGCGGTTTCCGCTCGATGTCGTTCAACGGAATACCGCTCGTCTATGACAGGTTCGTACCTTCGGGTACCATGTACCTGCTCGACACAAGCGTATTCCACCTGCATCAGCTTTGCGACTGGAGATTCCTTGAAACGGAAAACGGCAATGTTCTCCGCCAGAACCAAGGGTATCCGACGTATACGGCAACTCTTGTCAAGTACTGCGAACTTGTGTGCGACCGTCCGAACGGACAGGGCAGACTTACGGGTATCACGAATTGACGGGCAGACTGATAAAAATCACGGACGACGTGTTCTTCATAGCTTCGCGTCTCAAAGAGGTGGATCCAACGTACTACGTCGTATACAACCCGGACAAGCGCAGGTATGAAGTACACAGCGACGGGCAGAGGGGAAACACCCTCTGCTTCGTCGTTCCGTACGACAGGCTGGACGCGCGCACGATCGACTATGCGCTGCGCACCCGCAATCCGTTCTTCTGTAAGTCGGCGCGGGAATGGCGGCGCAGTCCGTCCGCGCGGGCGGCATTCAAGGAGATGAAATGATCAAAGACGTTTGTATAGCCGCGGCAAACATGCTCGGACTTACGGAAGACGCGCAGCAGCTTGCGTCTGAAGCGTGCGAGCAGGAAACTGCGGATAAGTATCTCAGACTATACGGGCTGGTGGTTTCCGAAATAGCGGAGGAGTACCGCAGAGGCGAAAACGCGGATCTGTCGGCGGATTCTCTGACGGACGAGGAAGCGTCTTTCACCGGTATCAGCCGCCGCATCCTTGCATACGGCGTCGCGGCTGAATACGCGATAACGGAAGGGCTGGATGTCGCGGAGCTGTGGGATACGCGCTACAAAAGTTCGATAGCGATGGCGGAGCGGCAGCCCGTCAGGATAAAGAGCAGGAGATTCGTATGAGCATACTTAAAATGCCGCAGGGCGGAACGCGGAGAACGATAGGCAATTTCACGGCAAACGTGGATATGCGGTTCGACGACGCAGTACTTGCGGAAGGAACGGCGGCGCGCGTGGAAAATTTCGACGTGACCGACGGCGCACTGACAGACGGTTACGGTATAGTCAGCGAAAGCATCTGGGAGAACGTGACATGCTGTTCGCTCTGGAGGTTCATACGCTACGACTATGACAATGCAGAATATGTGACCGTCGACATGTATTGCGGAACGGACGGGAACGTGTATTACCGTTCGGGCGACGCATGGCAGCAGCTGCCCGGAGTGACGTTCACGTCTCCTCCGAGTGCAATGTGTTACCGCCTGTACGGGGATGACTGTGTGATCATGACTTCGCCCACCGACGATATGTATGTTTGGGACGGCTTGTCACCGGCGCGGCGGGTGCTGAGCCCGCGCATAACGAGCATGGCGATGAGCGGAGAGCGCATGTTCGCAACGACGGCAGGTGAGAGCAACGCGGTATACTTCTCTGACGATCTCGATCCCACCGAATGGACAGCGTCTCCGGATGCCGGAGGATTCATCCAGCTTCTGGACGAGCGCGGCAGACTTCTGAAAGTGCTTGATTTTATCGGCTATGTGTATATAGTCCGGGAATACGGCGTATCCCGTCTGCATGCGATAGGCGACCAGAGCGGTTTCAGCGTTGCGAACCTTTATGTCGCGGGTGGCGGCATCTATGACGGCGGCGTATGCGTATGCGGAGACGTTATCATGATGACGGGCGCCGACGGACTGTATTCGTTTGACGGATACTCTGCTTCGCGTAAACTGCGCGCGGTGCGGCTTGCTCCGTCGCCTGACGCAAGTTCGGTATACTCCGACGGCAAATATTACCTTGCAGCACGCACGTCCGAGGAGAGCGAGGGAAATGACACGCTGATAGTATACGACATAGACGAAAACACGTTTTCCGTGTCCGGAATGAAGATAAAAAGGCTTTGCAAACTGGGCGGCGACGTATATGCAGTGACGAGCGACAACAAAACGGGCAGGGTCTGCAAATGCGGAGAAATGCTCGGAGAGCCGCTTGTCAAGATCTGGGAAAGCGGCGCTCTCGACTACGGTACGCCGCGCATCAAGACGGTCGCAGAAGTGACGCTTCGCACGGACGGCGATATAACGCTTACCGTGGAGTGTGACGATAAGAAGCGCGAGTTCGCGATCAAAGGCGGCGGCGTCCGCAGAGTGCGCCCCGCCATGAGCGGCACAGTCGTAAGACTGGGAATAAAAAGCGGGGGAACGGGAACGCGCATATCCCGCTTGTCCTGTCTGGTCAGGAGCAGCTGATGAACTACGCAAAAGAAGCTTATTACAAAGTGGAAACTCTTGCCGCGCTTGCGAGTGCGCCGAAAGCGTCGAGCGACGTCTTTTCGGATATAGGCGCGGGCGGAGACTTGGCAAGAGTGGATAAAAACACGCTCGTGAGCGTGACGGCGGAGCTTACGGGCAGCGGCAGCGCGCATGTACTGCTTGACGGCAGCGAAGTCGCGGCGTTCAATGTGCCGGGCACGTCCACTGTCGTGTTTGCCGCCGCGGAAGCCGGTATGGTGAGCGTTTCGGCGACAGGTGCGACATTCGGCAGAGTCATACTTTCGTCACTCGGCGGAAGCGAACCGGTCAGAGCATATCTGCCCGCACAGCTTCGTGCGGACGAGTACGGTTCGGAAGTGCTGGCGGCGGTAGTCGGCGACGTTACTACGATATATCTGCTGCTGGGTAGCGCGTTCACTCCGCTGTGCAGTATGGGCAGTTGCGACGATGCGGATATCTGCGCACGCGGCAGAGTGACGGTGTACTGCTCGGGCGGTCACGCATATGCGGTAAAACAGGGCGCGCAGTCTGGTTCGGTATATCTCGGTGCGGGCAGACATGTGGCTGTATGTCATGACGGCGCGGGATATATAGCGGCGACGGATGACGGTACGAAAGTAACAGTAATACAGCTTACGGATGAGCTTATCCCCGTCCGGTCTTACTCATGTCACGGCTCTCCGACGGTGGACGCCCTTGCGTTTGCGAAAGGCGCGGAGCCGGCGCAGCTTATAGTGTCCGATTCCGGGCGCAATCTCGTGCGCAGGGTTTCGCACGGCGGCGACGGCGCGATCAGCGGCATTTACGCCGTAACGGAGGGATGATATGTCTGAAACGCAATATCAATTACAGATAACCGGCGGCGGAAAGAACTTGCTCGTTCCTGCCGATATAAAGCGTACCGTGACTCTTCCGTCCATACGCACGGCGTTCTCCGCATACCTGACGCCGGCGGAATTTGACGGGGAGATAACCCATGTCGCGCTGATATCCGGCGATGACGTGCTTTACTCCGTTGCCGTTCCGCCAGGTGACGGCGGTCTGCTCGGTGCGGACGCCGAAATATCCGTCGCCGCAAAGCTGGACGGATGTGCGGACGCGGGCGACGCACTTCTTGACGTTCTTACGGGCATTTCCGGAAGCGACGTCGGACTGGACTGCATTACGTCGGACGGCAGCAGGACCGCTCTGACGGCAGACCTGAGCCGTTCGTCCGGAAAACTGATTCTGACTGCCTCGTTGCCCGAAAATGCGCGTCTCGCGGTGGTGACATGCGGCGGAAACGGCGCGGTATATGAGCTGTCTCAGCTTACCGAAAGCGTGTCGGAGACTGTTCAGTGCATTACTGCCGGGTATATCTGCACGGCTGTAGCTGAAAGTGCGTCCGCGTCGGGAGCGAGAACGCGCAGCATGCCCGCAGG
Organism: uncultured Clostridia bacterium; assembly: GCA_944362615.1. Taxonomy (GTDB): domain Bacteria; phylum Bacillota; class Clostridia; order Christensenellales; family Pumilibacteraceae; genus Protoclostridium. The sequence continues at coordinate 29,875 of CALVTM010000009.1, read as the reverse complement.
GCTTGCGGATGTCCGGACTTATCCGGATATGCCGCCTGCTGAAAAATTACGCGCATTCGGAAAAGCGCTTGTCGCTTTCGGGTACGGCAGAGTAAGTGTGATAGTGGACGGAGCAGTAGTCACCGAGCGCGCCGCCGGCAATATAACCGGCGTATGGGCGGTGGATGACGGTACACTTGCTTACGTTTCGGACGGCAGAGCGACGTTCTGCCGCGGCGGTGACGACTTCTTTACAACGGATGCCGTTGCCGCAGTGATAACGGGAACGGGGAGCGGAGCGGTCATGCACGTCCTTGGCGGAGGAAGCGTCAGGGGGATAACGACAAGCGGCACGCAGGCTTATGCGCGTTCTACGGAGGCGTTTGCGCTTGCGACGTTTGCCGGAGATGTGGCGGAGCTTACGGAAAACGGAACGGCGGTGTATTCGCCGTCCGGAAGCCATATAGTGACAAAACAACATATATACGCAATAGACAGCGTCGTATCCTGCTTTGACGGCGGGTTTGAGGTCACGGCGACGGCGGGCGAAGAAAGCGCAGTATGCCTGATAACGCCTTACTATATACGCGTGCTCGGGAGCGGCTTCACCGGCTTTGACGGGCTTCTTATTGCAAAAGAGACGCAAAGCGGCGTAAGCGTATACGACGCAAGCGGCGTCGGAATGACGGAAGTCGGGAGTGCGGACTCATCTGAAATAGCGTTCACCGACGCTCTGTACTCCGTGACGGATGACGGCAGAGTGACGCGCAGGGCGGCGACCTCCTGCAAGGCTCTTCTGATGTCACACTCGTTCGCCGCCGGCGAAAATTACGGCGTTACCGGCGAAAAATACAGCCGGGGCGCAGGTATCGTCACATTGACGATACAACAAGGAGGCTGATATGGATATTATCGCAGCGTGCATAGAGAGCGGCTGCTATTCGGCAGTGTTTGCGATCATGCTCGTTTTTGCGGTCAGGACGCACATAAAGCGGGAGGAGTATTACCGCAGGATCATATGCGAGCTCACCGCCAGTCTGCATGACCTTGAGCATGTGAATGTGCGACTGGATGAGATAATAGCGCGTCAGAAACGACGCGAAAAGAAAAAGGAGGCGCCATGCGGGTTTGGGGAGCCAAAAACTTCGGCAGCGGGCGACTCCTGAGCGCGTACTCGGATGACGGTACGGAAGTATACGTTCTGGTATCGGGAGCGGTCGTCCGCCGTACCGAAAGCGAGTCCGTTACCGTCTGTTACGGAGACGCGTACTGCCGTACGGCTGACGGCAGCGTAACACTTAAAGGAGGTGTTCCCGTTTATGGATAACGGTGAATTGCGGCTTCTGAGACGCCGGATAGCCGAAGCGGAAAAACGCATATATCATTTGGGAGGAGAGTATGTCGACATTTAGTTCATACCTGAAAAAAGCGGCGGAAGACGCCGAAAAGAAAAATAAAGATACTGTCACGGCGAAAGCCGCGTCAAAAGCGGAGGAAGTAATGACCGATGCGGAGCTCGAACTTGCGCTGAAGGAAATAGACGATAAATACAAGGTCGTAGACGAAAATAAACTTGAAGGCGTCAAGTATGACCGTATAGAGTACGATGCGCCTACCGATGCCGAGATCATAAAGAACGCTCAGGACGAGCTTGCGGGCTACCGTGCGGAAAGCATTTCTGATATAAAAACGGATACAGAAAACCGCATATCCGATGCGCTCGGGCGCAAAGCCGATTCTTACCGCGATCTTTCGGAAACGGAGAGCGGCATAAGCGGCGACTATGCTACCGCCGTACGCGCTTACGAGGACGATATGGCTAAGCGCGGACTTTCACGCTCTTCGATAGCGGCAAGCGAAAAAGCGGCTATAGAGGAGAGTCGTGCGGAGGCTCTTGCTTCCGCCCGGAGCGCTCATGCCGAGGAGATCAGCCGCATAGACGCGGAGATCTCAGGACTGGAGGCGGACATGCAGAAGGCTCTCAACGCTTTCGACATAGCGTATGCCGCCCGTCTGACCGAGCGCATAGCCGAGCTGACCGAGGAACGTGAGGAAAAGCGCATCGAAGCGCTCAAGTATAATAACCAGATGACGGAAAAGGAAAGGGACGACATGCTTGCCATAATGGGCGATGAGTCGCTGCTTGAAGGCGAGGTCCCCGAAGATATGCTTGCTTCGTACTACAGCGAAAAATACGACGTGTTCCGTCAGTACCTTTCCGGCATGAGCGCGGACCAGGCGAGAGTCGCGGTGCGAAACGATCCGTTCATCCGCAGTTCGCTTTCCGACTACTTCTATTACAGGCTCTATAACGAATTCGGAGCTTGACGCATAAAGGAGAAGGCTATGAAATTTACAAAGAAAACGGTACTTGCGATAGCGTCATTCGTATTGTTGCTGCTTCAGGCTCTCGGAGTCAGGATAGACTTTCCGGTAGTTAATGAAGTGATATGCGCGGGCGCGGGCGTACTGGTAATGCTCGGACTCATCTCCGACAGCCCTTCCTCTTCAGGCGGTACGGACAACTCCTCCGGTAACGGCGATAAGACCCCGACTACGGGAACAGAGGAAGAGACCCCGACCACAGAGCCCACGGAAGAGGACCCGCCTACGGAACCCACGGAGGAGGACTCGACCACGGAGCCCACGGAGGAGGAACCAACCACAGAGCCCACGGAGGAGGAACCAACCACGAAGCCCACGGAAGAGAACCCGACTACGAAGCCCACGGAGGAGGAACCGACCACAGAACCCACGGAAGAGGACCCGACCACAGAGCCCACGGAGGAGGACCCGACTACGGAACCCACGGAAGAGAACCCGACTACGGAGCCCACGGAAGAGGATATAATAACCGGCGGCGCGGCAGAAGCGGACGGAGCAGTGGTAAACGGAGATAATGCGGCAGGCTCTGCCGGAAAAGTGCAGAGCTGAGAGCGGAACGATCGTACTTCACTGCTTTGAGGCGCGCTTTTAAAGCAGTCCGGACAAAGAAAAAACGGTATACGAATGAAATTGAGTTGACAAGCCGCGTGCGCGGGTTTATAATTATCAGCGAAAGGTAAAAACCTGAAGAACTTTTCTAATAAGGAGATAGATCACATATGGAACCCAGACTGTTTCATCAGGAAGACTGCGACATATCCGTACTTAAGAAGAAGACGGTTGCCGTTATCGGTTACGGCTCGCAGGGACACGCGCACGCGCTCAACCTTAAGGACAGCGGAGTAAACGTAATTGTCGGACTGTACAACGGCAGCAAGAGCTGGAAGGTAGCTGAGGCTGCAGGACTTAAGGTCATGACTGCTGCAGAAGCTGCTAAGAACGCAGACGTTATAATGATACTTATCAACGACGAGAAGCAGGCGAAGATGTACAAGCAGGACATTGAGCCCAACCTCACCGAAGGCAAAGCAATCGCATTCGCTCACGGCTTCAATATACACTTCAAGCAGATCGTTCCTCCCGCAAACGTGGACGTATTCATGATCGCGCCCAAGGGCCCCGGTCATACCGTCCGCAGCGAGTACTGCGACGGCAAAGGCGTACCTTGCCTTGTCGCTATACATCAGGACTACACCGGTAAGGCTCTGGATATTGCACTTGCATATGCGGCAGGTATCGGCGGAGCGAGAGCGGGCGTGCTTGAGACTACGTTCAAGTGCGAGACCGAGACCGACCTGTTCGGCGAGCAGTGCGTACTTTGCGGCGGCGTGACCGCGCTTATGAAGGCAGGTTTTGAAACGCTTGTCGAGGCAGGTTACGATCCCCGTAACGCATACTTTGAGTGCATACACGAGATGAAACTTATTGTCGACCTTATCTACAAGGGCGGTTTCCATACGATGCGTTATTCCATTTCGGATACCGCTGAGTACGGCGACTACAAGATCGGCGAAAGACTCATTACTCCCGAAGTAAAGGCAGAGATGAAGAAGGTACTCACCGAGATACAGGAAGGCAAGTTCGCTTCCGACTGGATCGCAGAGAACAATAACGGCAGAGCTTATTTCTACGCTAAGCGTGAGAAGGAAGCTAATCATCAGCTCGAGAAAGTGGGCGAAGAGATCCGTTCTATGTACAGCTGGTCCAAGAACACCGATATAGACAAAACCGTTTGATCACAATATTATCATGATATGATCCTTAAGTCGCAGCCGACTGAAATCGGCTGCGATTTTTTTGTCGCTTAAGCGAAAAATAAAAAGGGCGAAGCCGAGGCTTCGCCCTTTTGCTTATATATTGAAATGTCAGTTCGGAAGCAGTGCAAAACTTTTCGGATTCGCGCAGGTGTCGCCGCGTCTGACGCGCGGATTTTTACGGTATTCCGTAGGCGTGCATCCTATATATTTTTTAAAAACTTCCGTAAAGTAGCTTGATGTGGAAAATCCGGTTTTATAAGCTATGTTGAGTATGCTTTCATCCGTTTCGCTAAGCAACTTAAGCGACTTGTAAATGCGATAATTGGTAAGAAACTTCATGGGAGGGTCATGCAGCATACGCGTGAAAATCTCACTGCAGTTACTTTTACACATATTGCCGGCAGCGGCAATATCCGAAAGCTTTATCTGCTCGTGGTAATGATCATAGATAAACATGACCATTTCTTTCATTGCTTTTCTTACGCCGTTCTTGTGAGTAGGAGGTTCAGGCGGCAATACCCGGAGTTTATGCGGAAGCCCTCTGAAGAACAGAAGCTGCCATATCGAAAAGTACAGCATTGTAACTTGCAGCATATTCTCGTGAACAGCATAAGCCTCATAAATTTCCCATAATTTTGAAATCAGATCCTTCTGCCATTCGGTTTCATTATCAAGCATGAATACGTCCGGTGCATTTTCACTTACAAGCGGAAGAACATAATTGTTCTCCAGCTGCTTTGTGGTGCAAATAACACCCGGATTGATCAGAACGACTATAAATTCGCAATCAGTGTCCGCCGCCGACTTTTCCACCGAATGCCATCTCATTGAATTGACCGCGATCGCGCATTTTTCCCGTAACAAATACTGTTTGTTACCGACGGTATAAAGCATTTCTCCGCTGAGCGCCATTACGATCTCCAGGTCCTCGTGTCTGTGCGGGACTATTTTACATTCTTCGTAATCGGAAAGCTTACTTTTTCTGATATAAGTCAAAGAATCAGGCGAATCGTATTTTACGCTTTCATGACCATCCTTTTCCACTAAAATTTTTTGCATTTTTCCCCCGGTAATTGCAAAAAGTTTTTCAGGCAAAAATATCATGCACGTTTTAATTCTATTTGGGCATGATTAAAATTGTATTAAAAATTTTTAACGATGATGTGTGCCTGATTCAGATATTTGCGCTAAACGCTTGCGATTTATGCGGGGATTTATTATACTGTACTATATAGGTGGCGCGGGTGCGCGCAAAAGAGGGAGTATGACGAACGAGTTCGAAAAATACGTCGATAACGACGATGAAGCGGTTTATGAGTTCTGTGATGCGTGCAAAGAGCTGCCGAACGTCAAGTTTATAATGGCGGAGCGGAAAATAAGCGAGCTGCTTATCATGATAGCGACGTCGGGTAAACTCCAGGCAATAGTCGCGAACGCCTGCGACGGGTTTAATTTCCGGGACGCCTTTGCAAAAGCGCGTGTGCGTGCGGGTAAGCGGTATTCTCTGCTGCCGCCTTCGCGTCCGCGTGAGATGATAGCGTTTGCGGTCAACCTGCTGTACGCTTTTGATACGCGTGCAGTAAGTCTACAGGACTTTCTCGACGAGTATTATTATTCGGGCAACGGAATAAGTTTTGCGTTCACGTCGTTTGCGCATAATGTAGTCGTACCACTTTCCGACTGTGTGCTCGGAGAACTGCGCGCGTTCAGCGAAAGCGCAAGACAGGAGATTCCTCCCCGCGAAGAAACGATTACGGAATATGAGCCGCTTCTGCCGGATGAAGCTGTCGCGGATCTGACGGAACGCATAGCGGATATTTGCGTAATAGCTGAGCGTTCGGGAGCGGGATCGAGAGAGCTCGAGCAGCTCTACAGCATAAGCGGCGGACTGAGCGAGAGCGTGAATAAACGTGATGCGCGCATGATGAGGATGTTGCTTGTCGGCTTGCGCGGCGTCGTCGCGTCGTCGAGTTACGGCGGTCTCCTCAGTGAGAAAGTGGAGGAACTGGACGAAACATTAAGGCATTTCGGAGTGTGACAAACATATGATAGAGCTTGTAGGGAAAATAGGATCGATGGCGCTTGTCGATGCAAAGCACGGCGATATTGATCATAATAAATTTGCAATGATAGGGCACTGGCTTACGCCGGGAGTCGTATGGGTAACGAGCGGTGCGGTAGAGATCGGGCGGCTGGATTACATGCGCAGAAGCGGCGTTCAGCTTACAGGCAGTGACGAGGACGTCAAAGCGGATTATTCCGCACAAGGACAGGCAATACTTATGGAGACGTACAGGCGGTTCATCGACCCGCGTTATTCTGTGCGTCAGGTGCTTGTCGAGCACGCTCATTTCAATAACGAGGTATCCCGAAAGCACATACTGTCGCTGCTTGTGCGTGCAAGCGAACAGCACGCCATTCCGATTGTGAACTATAACGATGCCGTCGCGGTGGAAGAGCTGCGTAAGACGGAGCTGTCCAATCTTGCGCGCGAAGGCATAAACGCGGTCGAGCTTGTGGATAACGACGAGACGGCGGCGCAGATAGCCTGCCTTACAGGCGCGAAGCGGCTGCTGATACTGTCCACGCTTGACGGAGTATACCGCGACGTATCGGACAAGTCGTCGCTGATCACCGAGATAGTGGGTACGAAAGAGGAAGTGCTCAATAAGATAGACGAATACAAGAGCCACTGTTTCGGAGCAAGCCGTAAAGGCGCGGGCGGCGCGGCGGCCAAGCTGGAATATATCAAGCCGTGCGTGCGGGCGGGAATAGACGTTATAATCGGATCAGCCGCTCATGATGTGCGCAACGTGCTCAGCGGCGCCGTTCCGAGAACGTTTATTTCCGTAACAAACAGCTGAAAAGACGAAGGTCATAAGAATTAAAAGCCGAAAGCGCAGGCGTGCGGATAATATTCGCGGGTCTGCGTTTATTTTGTCCGGTTTTTATGCGCAAAGCCGCCATTTGATATCTCGGAGTCGAAAAAATACGGAATAGAGGTCAAAAAGATTGTAAAAGCGGAAAAAGTATGTTAAAATAGCATTAACGAAAATGATAGTTTTTAGTTTTTTTCGTTGGCGCAGGGGGAGATCCTGCGGACATTTTATCAAGGAGATAAAAAACAATGAAGAAGTTACTGGCAGTTATTTTGTCGGTATGCCTGCTTGCGGGAGCGACGTTCGCGTTCACGGCCTGCGAAAGCGGCGATAGCAGAGAAACGCTTACCGTATACACCAATGCGGCTTTTGCACCGTGGGAGTACATGAACGAGTACGGTGAGATCGCCGGAGTGGATATCGATATTGCTAACGAACTCGGCGATATACTCGGTTATAAAGTAGTCGTGCGCGACGTATCTTTCGGATCTATCTTTACGAACGTACAGAACGACGAGATGGCTATCGGAGCCGCAGGTATCACTATCACGCCCGAGCGTATGGAATCCGGACTGTTTTCCATTGAGTATGCAACGAGTACGCAGTATGCCATAATTCCTGATTCGATGGATATTGCCGAAAACAAGACGGCGGACGGTAAATTGCTTATGTCTGCTCTTGAAGGAAAGAAGATAGGCACGCAGGAATCTACGACAGGCAACATACTGATCACCGATGCTGTTAACGGAACGGAAGACGAGGATACCGGTGAGCATATTGCCGGAGAGCTTGAGGGTACCGGCGCAAGTGTGATCGAATACAAGAACGGTATTATTGCAGGACAGAACCTCGGCGGACAGATAGACGTTATCGTTATCGACCAGCTTCCCGCACAGTCTATCGGCGGAGATATGGACGGTTATGTCGTTGTGGAACTGGATGCGGAGCCGGAGTCTTACGGTATCTACATGAATAAGAACGCTACCGAACTCAAGGAAAAGATCGATGCGGCGCTTGAAGTTATGATCGAAAACGGCGTTATCGACTATCTTGTGCTCAAACACAGCGGAGCGATAATTTGATTTAATACGATTTCACCAAACACAGACCGTGTAACCGATATACGGTCTGTGTTTGCGAAAAGGAGAAAAAATGTCGGATACAACCGAGAGAAACATATTTTTGATGTTGCTGAATGATGCCGATAAATTCGGCAGAGCATTGCTGGTGACTTTGATGATAGCCGGCGCGGCTATAGTGATAGGTCTGATCATAGGAATAGTATGCGCGTCTATCCGTATTGCGCCCAAAACCAATATAGTGATCCGCATACTGGACAAAATAGTCGGATTGTATATTACGATCATTCGCGGCACACCTACATTGCTTCAGCTGCTTATAATTGCGAATGTAATACTGATAACCATTTACAATACCAATGCCAATATTTTCGTTCCCATGTTTGCATTCGGTGTAAACAGCGGTGCATATATGGCTGAAATATTCCGAAGCGGTTTCAACTCTGTCGACCGCGGTCAGTTGGAAGCCGGGCGTTCGCTCGGTCTCAGCTGGTTTGCGACTACGCGCAAGATCATAATTCCGCAAGCGGTAAAAACGGTTATTCCGACTATTTTCAATGAGATAATAATACTCGTAAAAGAGACTTCCGTCGTAAGTTATCTTTCCATACTGATGCCGTGGGGAGTAGACGGTAAGGTCGAACAGGTATACGATCTGCTCGGTATTGCGGACAAGAGAGGTCAGTCGACGGGCGAATGGATGGCGTATCTTATTACTGCTGCGCTGATCTATCTCGTTGTGGTACTGCTGCTCACGCTTGTTCAGAAAATAATAGAAAGGAGGTTCAGTATCAGTGATAGACGTTAGGAATCTGTATAAGAATTTCGGAAGCGTAAAGGTGCTCAAAGCCGTCTCCGTGTCCATAGAGAAAGGCGAGAAAGTCGCGATCATCGGACCGTCCGGAAGCGGTAAAAGCACTTTGCTCCGCTGCATGAACCTGCTTGAAGAGCCCACATACGGCGAGGTCTGGATAAACGGCAGACTGATAACACCGGTCGATCCGTATCTTCACCCCGAGATTATAATGAGCTCTAAGACTTTCCGTAAAATGTTCAAAGAGCGCATGAGCGCCGTCAAGGAAGGATATATGACGGAGCAGGAACTTGCCGCCATGCTCATTTCCGAGATCAAGAAACACGATTTTCTCCGCCGTTTCGAGGGCGGTGAGTACCGCAGAATGATGCGCGACCTGAGCCGCACATACGGTGAAAACGTGGATAAGGTGCGCCGCGGCATAGGCATGGTGTTTCAGCACTTCAATCTGTTCAATAATAAGACCGTTATTGAAAACCTGATGCTTGCGCCCACGCTGCTCGGACTGGAGAGCAAAGAAAAAGCGAAAGAGCATGCGATGCACATGCTTCGCCGCATAGGGCTGGAAGACAAAGCGTATGTATATCCGTCGACATTGTCCGGCGGTCAGAAACAGCGTATAGCGATAGTGCGCGCGCTGTGCATGAATCCCGAGTACATGCTTTTCGACGAGCCGACGAGCGCGCTTGACCCGGAAATGGTAGGCGAAGTGCTCCAGCTCATGAAAGAGCTTGCAGACGACGGTATGACCATGGTCATCGTCACCCACGAGATGGGCTTTGCCCGTGAAGTCGCGACCCGCGTGCTTTTCATGGACGACGGCAGGATAGCGGAGGACGGTACGCCCGAACAGGTATTCGGCAATCCGAAAAACGCACGTCTCAAAGAGTTTCTCAGCAAAGTGCTGCCGTAAGGCTTGCTTAAGCCCTCAAAAATTTAAAATATATCAAAAGGCTGTTGCGCTTATAAACGCGGCAGCCTTTCTGCATGCTCCGGCAGACGGTACGCGGGCGGCGCGGCTAAGGTATGCCGAAGTAAAAGAGTTCGGCGATAAAAACAGCAGGGCATATTCGCGGCAAAGCGGGTATAATTTCATAAGTTGCGGCACATAATAAGCATAGTAATAAACCGTACAATATCGGAGGACATTATGAAAGATCTCAAATGCGGACTCAGAGAATGTAAGTACAATAAGGGCTACAGCTGTTGCAGTAAGTCCATAACCGTCAGCGGAATGACGGACTGTACGACGTTTGCGCCGGACGAGAGCAAGCGCCGCATCGAATTTGAAGCGGCGAACGACTTTATCCCGGCTAATTACAATGTGGACACGCTTGTAAAGTGCGATGCGAATTGCATTTACAATACGGGCGGAAGCTGCTCCGCCACCGGTATCACCGTAATGGGCAATGTCCCCGACAGCGCCAAGTGCCTGACGTTTATCCGCGACTGAAGCGGGTAAAACTATAAAAAAACAACTGCCCGTCTGACTTTAAAGCGTTTCTGCGCCGAGTAGGGCAAAGAGAATAAACAGCGATGCAAGAACAGTTGCGCCGCTGTTTTTTTATGCTGCCGTACGTTCCGGATAATTATGCGGATGCGCCGCAGAACTGCGCATTTCATTCGGAAAAACGGCACTTCGTAAAGTACACGCTGCGTTGCTTAGTTAAAATAATACATTTCGGTGCGCCCGTATTGAATGTTATATGACCGGGATATATACTTTACTTAATTAAAATTCGGAGGTAATTATGCTCGATCTGAAAGGACTTGACAGGAATAAAGCGGTGAATCTGATCGTATCGGCTTTAACCGGCGTGGTAATGCTTGTTGCAATGATAACGATGCTCGTTTCGAAGCGGTTTCTGCGACTTACGATAGGACCGGACTTTGTTATCCGCTGGCTGCTTGTTTTCGCGGTGGGGTTGGCATTCATCTACGGCGTCGTAAGGTTTGCTTTATGCTCGGTGACGAAAGCGGACGCAAGCAAAGCGGCGTCACAGGCGTTTATATTTTTCGGACTCGGCGAGCTTTGCGCGATAGCGATATGTATTCTGACCTTTTTCGGCGAAGCGGACTATCAGCAGAATATGAATCTTATTGAAGATCTGCTCGGCATAGTGTTTCATCTTATACTTTGCGTATTCGCACTGTTCGGCGTGGCTTTTGCACGCGGCAGAACCCGCGACGTCATGGCGGCGTACATGAACTGGCTTCACGATCACAGCGCGATAACCTCCGGAGCCGAATAATCGTTCCGTATGGAAATAACTGCTGCGCTTTCTTTCCGTACCTGATGAACATGATAAAAGACGCGGCAACTGATTTACTTCCGAGCCGCGTAACGTCATCGGAATTGTTTAAGCGTATCCAGCAGTGCAGCTCATGGCGCGTCTGCCGGATAAGATACGCGGAAGTGTAATACTTACACGAAAAGCCCGGGAAGTCGGATAAACTTCCAGGGCTTTTGTAGTTGAACACTTTGAATTTCTATTATTGCTCTTTCCGCCGCAAGACCCGGCGTAAATGCCGATTGTTATTTGAGTATGTTGTTCCCGGCGGTATCGATAGCAACGAGCAGCGGAAGTCTGTCAAACACTATCCTGCGCACCGCTTCGCACCCGAGATCGGGGTACGCTATCTCTTCGCATTCGGTAATGCGGCTTTTTATCAGCGCGGCTGCGCCGCCCACGGCTATAAGATACACGGCTTTATTGCGCTTTATCGCATCGATGACGGCGGGGGAACGCTTGCCTTTGCCGATCATGATCTTAAGCCCCATGTCCAGCAGTCTCGGTGCATAGTCGTCCATGCGTGCGCTTGTCGTCGGACCGCACGATCCGATTATCTCACCCTTTCTTGCCGGAGTGGGACCTGCATAGTATATAGCCGCTCCGGCTATGTCTATCGGGAGCGGTCTGCCCGCGTCCGCGGCTTCGACGAACCGCTTATGCGCGGCGTCCCGGGCGGTGTAAGCCACGCCGGAAAATTCCGCTACTTCACCTGCAACGAGCTCGGTGAGGTCACTGTCGTTTGTGATCTGTCTGACGTTCATGCGTTATCCTCCGCAAAGTCTATGTGCGCATGGCGCACACTGTGACATTGTATCGTCACCGCTACGGGCAGCATCCCTATATGCGTCGGGAAAGTTTCGACCGCGCATGCGAGAGCGGTATGGTTTCCGCCCAGTCCCTGCGCGCCTATGCCGAGCGCGTTTACGCTTTCAAGTATTTCCGATTCAAGCAAAGCGACGTCCGGATCGGCGGAGGGTCTGCCGCATTCCCTTATGAGTGCGAGTTTGGAGAGCAGGCACGCCTTATCCATAGTGCCGCCTACGCCCACGCCGAGCAGTATGGGCGGGCAGGGGTTTGCGCCCGCATCACGCACTATTCCGACGACCGCGTCGATGATGCCCTTGCGTCCTTTGGAAGGGGTGAGCATGCGCACTCCGCCCATGTTTTCGCTTCCCGCGCCCTTGGCGAGAAAAGTGACTTCAAGACCGTTCCCGCCCGTCACGTCATAGTATATGACCGGCGGCGTGTTGTCACCGGTATTCAGTCGCGTAAGCGGATCGGCGATCGACTTGCGCGCTTCACGGTAACCGCGGCGTACGCCTTCGGTCAGAGCGGCGGTAAGGTCTCCGTCCGTCTGCGCGTCCGTTCCGATGCGCACGAACAGCATTGCGACACCCGTATCCTGACACGGATAGCAGTTGCCGTTTTCGGCTATGCGGGCATTTTCGATGATCTGATCGAGCGCCCATGCCGCCCGTTCGTCAGTCTCTTCACGACGCGCGGCGCACAGCATGTCCACAACGCGCGTATCGATTTTCTTGAGTGCGGAATCAACGGCTGAAGCCAGCCTGTCCGCGATAAGTTCACATCTGTACATACATTTATTATAGCACTGCCGAACAGTAAAGTCAACGCGTGTCGATTGACAAAACTCATCCGCACTGGTATAATATGCGTATGCCACTTAAGATCTGTGCTCTTGCAAGCGGAAGCAAGGGAAATTGCATATTCATAGGCAGCCGGCGTACGTCTCTGCTTCTCGATGCGGGCGTTTGTGCAAAGCGCATTAACGCGGCACTTCAGTCGATAGGCGAGCAGTTGCCGAATGATATTCTGTTGTCGCACACGCACTCCGACCACTTCAGGTATGTACCTGCGCTTACCGAAAAAGGTATGACACTGCATTACGGGCATATCATGCGCCGTTTCGTGGACGTACCGGGCGCTGAGGAGTTTTCGGGCGACATCTGCATAGGCGACATCACTGTGTCGCCGTTTTCCGTTTCCCATGACGTACCCTGTTACGGTTATTCGTTCTACAGCGAGGGCAGTAAGGTTACCGTCGTGACCGATCTCGGTTTTATGCCGAAAGCCACTCTTGAAGCCATATCCGACTCGGACGCAGTGCTGATAGAGTCGAATTACGATAAGGACATGCTTGCGGCAAACCCGAATTATCCGGCGCACCTCAAAGCGCGGATAAGCGGCAGCCGCGGACATCTGAGCAACGCAGACGCGGCGGAGTGCGTCGCATATCTTGCCGGAAAAGGGGTGAAGAATATCATTCTCGGGCATCTCTCCGAGCAGAACAATACTCCGGAGATAGCCCTTGCCGGCGCGGAGAATGCGCTCATAAAATACAATCTTTCGGGAGCCGCGAAGATCACGGCTGCCGGACAGCGGCAGGTCTCTGAGGTCATAGAGGTATCATGACGGACGGACGCGCGTTATCCGGCTCTCAGGCTGAGGGCGGAATATCCTATATAAGCGCGGTATGCGCGCTTCTTCTCGTCAGTCTTGCGGCAAGTCTCGTGCCGGCTGATACGGAAACGTCGCTGTATATCGTTTCATACGTCTCAACGATAATCCTTCAGCTGTGCTTTCTGCTTGCCGCCGTGCTGCCTTACCGTGCGACCCGCACATTGCCGCTCTACGGATTTTCCCGTCCGTCCTTTAAGGCGTGCGCGGCTGCTCCCGCGGTGACGGTCATAAGCCTGGTGTCTTTTTACGGCGCGGCTGCCGTATTCGGTATGCTCCTGTCCGCAGTAGGATATGAGCCGTCCGGCTCGGTCAGCGTCGATCAGCCGCTCACCGTTGCGCTTACCGTACTGTCCGCCGTCATCGTCGCTCCCGTATGCGAAGAGCGTCTGATGCGCGGAAGCTGTCTGTCGTCGCTGTATGCGGCGCTCGGCGCACGTCGGAGCGGCAGGCGGACACTGCTTGCTGTCGCGCTGTGCGGACTTGTTTTCGCGCTGATACATACCCGTCCCGAACAGACGGTATACCAGTTTCTGTTCGGCGCCGTTCTTGCGTACTTTACGATACGCACGGGAAGCGTGATACCGGCAGTCATAGCGCACGCGCTGAATAACGCGATAGGTATAGTGCTGGAACTGCCCGCAACAGGAGAGGCGATAGACGGGTTTTTTGTCCGGGTATTTTCCGTATGGTACGGCGCTGTTATTGCGATAGCAGTATCGGCGGCTCTGTGCGTCGGCGGCGCATTCGCGCTCCGCGCTCTGATACGCAGTCTGGGGAACGGTCAGCCGGAAAAACTCCGTACAACCGACGAAAGCATTCCCGTCAGCGGCGGTAACGGGGACGTCGTCACGGTAGCCGTGCTCGGCGCTCTCGGTCTTGCGGTGACCGCCGTGCTTTGGACGGGCAATCTCATTGTGGGTATATCGGGATGAAAAAACTGGAAATATTGTGCGTCGGTAAGATAAAGGAAAGGTATATCAACGACGGCATAGACGAATATCTTAAACGGCTGGGCAGGTATTGCTCGGTCAGCGTGCGCGAGATACCGGACAGACAGGACGACGGACGCGCCGCAGACGAAGAGAGCAAAGAGCTGCTCTCGGCAATGAGCGGCTATGTCATACTTGCGGACATAGGCGGCGCGCTTTTTACGAGCGAGCAGCTTGCGGATACGATAGACAAGGCTTATCTCACGTCGGACAAGGTGCAGTTCGTAATCGGCGGCAGCCGCGGAGTGACGGATGCCGTCAGACGCCGCGCAGACTGCCGCGTATCGTTCGGACGCATGACTTTCCCTCACCGTCTGATGCGTCTGATAGCCGCGGAGCAGCTGTACCGCGCGTTTACGATCACCGCGGGGACTTCTTACCACAAATAACATTAAACGTAAAACTTACTGCATATAATGGGATATGTACGTTTATAACGATCTTCGTGAGGACTGTTGCCGGTTGTGCCGTAGCGGCGCGGAATGCGGAAGCATAGGCAGATCTCGTTTCGGTGCGCATATTATCTGCTTTCATATAGGTCCGAAAAGCGGCGATCAGCTCCTAATACACGGCGGTATCCACGCGCGGGAATGGGTCACGAGCCGTATCGTCGTGCGTCAGGCAATGACGATGCTTCGCGAAAAACTCCCGTTAGGCATATACTTTGTGCCGATGATGAACCCGGACGGCGTAACGCTTGCTCAAAAAGGCGCGGGAGTATTCCCGAACGCTTCGGAGTTGCTTCGGATAAACGGCGGCAGAAGCGACTTTTCGCTGTGGAAAGCCAACGCTTCCGGCGTGGATCTCAACTGCAATTTTGACGCGCGCTGGGGAAGCGGCAAAGGTAATGTCCGACGCCCCGCACCGTCGTCATACATAGGCGCCGCGCCCGAAAGCGAGCCGGAGACGGCGGCGCTTGCCCGTATGACGAGAAAGGTCAGACCCGTGCTTACGGTAAGTTATCACGCTCTCGGAAGAGAAGTGTATTATGAATTCGGTCAGACGGGGCGAGCTCTCGAGCGCGACAGGCGCATAGCCGAAGCCGTCGGAACGATGCTCGGGTACCGTGTCGTCGGAGGTGATCTCGGGAGCGCGGGCGGATATAAGGACTGGTGCATCAGCCGGCTGGGGATAACAGCTCTCACTGTGGAGGTGATAGGCGATACGCATTCTCATCCGCTTACCGAAAAGGATCTTGACGGCGAGGAAAAGAACATTTGGCTGCCTCTCATGCTTGCGGAAATGTGCGCGCGGGAGAGCGGCGGAGGATAAATGACTCAGGAAGAGAAATTCATGAAAGCGGCGATAGCAGAGGCGCGTAAGGCGGAGAGCAAAAGCGAAGTCCCCGTCGGTGCCGTCATAGTCGCGGACGGAAAGATAATTGCGCGCGCGCACAACGAGCGCACGACAAAATGCGATCCGACCGCTCACGCGGAAATAATGGCTCTGCGCAAAGCGGGCAAAAAACTCGGGCACTGGAATCTCGAAGGTTGCGAGCTTTACGTCACGAAAGAACCGTGCGTGATGTGCGCGGGGGCGATAGTGCTTTCACGCATAAAGCGCGTGCGCTACGGCGCGTATGATAAGCGGTTCGGTTGCGCGGGTACGGTAAAGAGCCTGACGGATGATCCGGTGTTCAATCATAGAGCGCCTGCGGAAGGCGGACTTATGGAGTGCGAGTGCGCGTCCATGCTTACGGAATTTTTCAGGGCAAGGCGGGTGAAGCATCCCAAGGGGGATAAGACGGAGCAGGAAACAGACGAATAACGGGTATTAAGCGGCCGCTTCGGAAACAGAAGCGGCTTTTGATTTGTCCGCACGCGGATAAAACGGCTCAAAACAGCGATTTGCTCTGCTGCTTAAATATGGTTTGCCGGGCTCTTACGCCGGCGTCAGACATTGTCTGTATCCGAGACGGCACGTTATCGGCGCCAGTCGGAAACGCACGTCATATTCGCATATGAGCAAGCTTTGCCGTATGGCGGCGCAGATTGTAAAAATGCAATTACGCGGCATATAACGGCAAAAACACCCACGGTCAAACACTTGACTTTTCCCCCGTGGAAACATATAATGATAAAGTGAATGATGATGTAAAAATCATAGTGCTTCGTACGAACAGGGGGAGCGATAAGCCTGATGCCGACAGCAGACTGCTCGGAAGAACGCTTGAACAATGGGTGATCGGAGCAATGCGCGGCATGGAAACGGTGAGCGCTGATTATATGGAGGGTGACGACATACTGCCCGTCATCCGTCCTCTTCTTTCTTTTGCAAAATGTATCACCGTAGTGCTCTATTCTGATACGCCGCTGATAACGTACTCGGCGATTAACGAAAGCATAAACCGTTTCCGCGACGAAGATATGAATGCTCTGAGGCTCCCGCGAGGCTGGGTACTCAACACCGGCTATGCGAAAATATGCGATGAGCTGAAAGCGACAAGAGTCATGGCAATGGGTGATGAGGACTTTCTGACCGTATTCAACTATAATCAGCTTGCGTACGCTTCGGATATCATGCGTTCGCGGATAAATTATTATCATATGAGCGCGGGCGTGGAGTTGGAAGACCCTGCTACCGTACTTATCGATGCGTATGCGGTGATAGAACCGGGTGCGAAGATAGGTCCTTACAGTGTCATAAAAGGCAAGAGCGTGATACGTTCCGGGGCGGTCATAGGAGCTCACTGCGAGCTTGACTCCTCAGTCATTGAAAGCGGAGTTAAAGTGATCTCAAGCAATCTCGAAAGCGCGCTTGTATGCAGGAATGCGGAGATCGGACCGCACGCGCATCTCCGTGCGGGTACGCGCATAGGCACGGGCGCGAAGATAGGGAATTACGTTGAGATAAAAAACAGCCGTATCGGAGCAGGCACGAAAGTCTGCCACCTGACTTACGTGGGTGACGCCGACATCGGCGAGGACTGCAATATAGGTGCGGGCGTCGTATTCGCCAACTATGACGGAGCGACAAAACGCAGAACGACGTTGGGGAAAAAGGTATTCGTTGGAAGCAATTCAACACTTGTCGCGCCGCTCCACATAGGAAACGGGGCATTTATAGCGGCAGGATCGGTCATCACGTCGGACGTACCCGAAAACGCACTTGCGATAAGTCGTGCGATGACGACGATCAAGAATGATTGGCAAAACAATGCGTTTACGCGCAAAGCGGAAGATAACAGGACAGCGTCCGGTGACACGGATGCGAACAGCGGAACATAAGGTTTCGTTCCCCAATAACGAAAGGACAAGAGAAAAAACAACATGAACGTACATGGCAATCAGATCAAGATTTTTGCGGGTAACGGATGCCCGCGCCTTGCCAAGGAAATAGCCGATAACCTCGGAATGAGCCTCGGTAAGATCGAGATAGGCAAGTTCTCGGACGGCGAATGTGCCTGCCACATAGGCGAGTCGGTCAGAGGAAGCGACGTATTCGTCGTACAGTCGACGTCTGCGCCCGTCAATGATAACCTTATGGAACTCCTTGTTATCATAGACGCGCTCAAGCGTGCGAGTGCCGGTCGTATAACCGCCGTCATACCGTATTTCGGTTACGCGCGTCAGGACAGAAAAGCGCGCCCGCGTGATCCCATTACGGCTAAACTTGTTGCCGATCTTATCACGGTTGCCGGTGCGGACAGACTCCTTACAATGGATCTTCATGCGAACCAGATACAGGGCTTTTTCAATATTCCCGTCGATCATCTTATCGGTATTCCCATTCTCGGCAACGAGATAAAGAAGCAGGATTTCTGCAAAGAGGCGATGGAAAACGACGAGCTGATAACCGTTTCGCCGGACGTCGGTTCGGTTGCACGTGCGCGCCGCATGGGTGAAAAACTCGGCACTCCGCTTGCAATCGTGGACAAGCGCCGTCCCAAGGCTAACGTCATGGAAGTCATGAACATAGTGGGCGACGTGCGCGGTAAGGTATGCCTTATCGTGGACGATATGATAGATACGGCAGGCACGATAACTCAGGGTGCAAAAGCGCTCGTTGAAGTAGGCGGAGCAAAAAAGGTATACGCGTGCTGCACTCACGGTGTCCTTTCCGGACCCGCGTGCGAACGTCTTGAAAATTCGTACATCGAAAAGCTCTATATGCTTAATACGATTGAGCCGCCCGAGGGCTTCCACCTCTCCAAGCTCGTACCGCTTTCCGTTGCGCCTATTTTTGCAAAGGGTATCAAGAGCATTTTCAGCGACTCGCCGTTCAGCGTGATCTATGACTGATCATGAGTCCGCACTTAAAGTTTAAATGAACCGATAAAAAGTGAAACTCCTCAAGGAACTTCACTTTTATTTTTCCGGCAGCATTTCCGGCAGCAGTCTTTGGTAGTCGTTTCGGTAGCCGATGGTGCGGCAAACCATTTGTATTTAAACGGACAGCGCGCGTAAAAATAGAGCATAATGGATAAAACAAGGTAATATTCGGGGCATCTCCGTCATATATACGATTATGGAATATTTTGACGAGAGGGCGGTTATGCTGGGGAAATATATCGCTGAAACGGGCGATACGGTACGGGGCGCGGCTAAGAAGTACGGGATTGCGAAATCGACGGTACATAAAGCTGTAACGGACAGACTGATGAAGGTAAATGCGACGCTTGCCGGGCAGGTGCGCAAGGTACTGGAGACCAATCTTGCGGAGCGTCATCTGCGCGGAGGCGAAGCAACGCGGATCAAGTATGCCCGCCGCGCTTCCGCCCGGGCGGGTGATAGGTGCAAAAAATAATGTTACTGCGTAATTGTGCAAAACACTTGAAAATACTTGCCGTATATAGTATAATATGTTTATGAAAAGTTTATGTTCCATGGCGTTCGATGACGATGATGGAGTGTGACATTTCAAATAAAACAAAGGAAGTTATGAGGATGTTTACTTTGACCACCGATAGTGCCGTTGATGTGTTCCGTTCCGAGCTGGATAAGCTGGGCGTATACTGGGTACCTTTAACGTACGCCATAGACGGTGTCACTTATGAGGACGACTTTTCGGACAGTGATAAATTCAAGGAGTTTTACGATAAGATCCGTGCGGGCGCTATGCCCGTAACAAGCCAGATAAATCCTTTTACGCATGAGGAATTCTGGGAAAAAGTCATTGCGAGGACAGGCCCTACCGATATTGTCCATCTGACATTATCGAGCGGACTGAGCGAGACGTATTCTTCCGCATGCAAGGCGGCGGAGAGCTTTATGGAGAAGCATCCGGATTCGCGTGTTTATGTCGTTGATTCTCTTGCGGCGACTCAGGCGGAAATGCCGGTATTTGAAATGGCGCTCCGTCTGCGTGACCAGGGCGAGGCGGCGTCAACCGCCGCTGAGGCGCTTCGGGCTTACAGTCACCGTATACAGGTGTATGTAATAGCGGACGACCTTTTCCATCTCAAGCGCGGCGGCCGCATAAGCTCGGCGGCGGCGGTAGTCGGCTCCATGTTTAAGATAAAACCGCTTATCGTGTTTGACGATGCGGGCAAACTCCAGGTATACAAGAAGCCCCTGGGCTGGAAAAAAGCGCTTAAAATGGTGCTTGACCATATAACGGAGTACTGCACCGAACCGAACAAGAAGAAGTTCTGGATAGCTCAGGCGGACGCCGAAGACAAGGCTGAAGAGGTAAAAGAGGCTATCGAACAGGCGTTTCCTGGAGCGATTGTCCAGACTGGCTGGATAGGTCCGGTCATAGGCGCGCATACCGGGGCAGGTACGATCGGTATACTGTTCGAGGCTAACAGCCGGCTTATGTGACGGACGGCGGTTCGCGCGAAAGCGGCGCGGGCTTAAAAATCATATGATACGAAAGGGGCTTGCCTCTGCTGTGACGGCGGCAGCCTCTTTTTTCATGCCGGTTGTTTTGCCGGCAGGGATAAACGGTTTTACCGACCGGCGATCTTTTCTGCCGCTCCGTTTCCGCCGGAAGCGCTTAAGTCATGCCGGATATCTGTCGCACAGCCGCAGATCTGACGGTAAGCGCAGGTAAATTTGTAAAAATTTTTCGGAATGTTGAATGATTTTAGTTGACTATTGTTTTTGTATCTGATAACATTATATAGCACCTTCGAGTAAGGGGTGCTATTTTTGACTGTAAATACAAGCGGAGGGAGACATGGCTAAGAATACGAGCCGTAATAAGATCACTCTTGCATGCACGCAGTGCAAGCAGAGAAATTACGATACTTACAAAAATAAGAAGAACGATCCCGATCGTATCGAGCTTAAGAAGTACTGCAAGTTCTGCAAAACGCATACCGTCCATAAAGAGACGAAGTAAGGAGAAAAAATGGCTGATAAGAACAACAAAGCCGCAGCAAAGAAGCAGGGACCCAAGAAGCCCAATTTCTTTGTGGCGACGTTCGGTGAGCTCAAGCAGGTCAGCTGGCCTACTTTCGCCGATACGATGAAACGCCTTGGCGCTGTGCTTGCGATAACCGTTATCTTCCTTGTCATATTGATGTGTATTGATCTTCTTCTGAACTTCATATACACCAATCTGTTCCAGGCTGGATTCGGCGACAGAGAGATTCTGACCGCAGAGCAGATAGCCGCGCTTATAGTGGGCGGTGTACTCGTGATCGCAGCGATAGCCGGCGTTATAGCATATAAAGTTATAAAGAGCAAAAGCAATAACGACGAAATACGTTAAGGAAACGCAAAGATGGGCAGTGAAAACGCAAAGTGGTATGTGCTCCACACCTATTCCGGTTATGAGAACCAGGTAGAGATGAACCTCAAGATGGCGTTCGAAAAGAACAACAAGGCGGACAGACTCTACGAGATAGTCATACCTATGGAAGAGGTCATGGAAGAGAGAAACGGCAAACAGCGGCTTGTCAAGCGCAAGATGTTTCCCTGCTATGTTTTCGTCAAGATGGAATACGATAACGACAGCATGTGGCACTTCATAACCAACACGCGAGGCGTCACGGGCTTTGTCGGTCCGCAGGGACATCCGCTTCCGCTCAACGACGAAGAGGTACGTCATATGCACCTTGAAAAAGTCGTTGCGAAGACGGATTACAATCCCGGTGATATGGTCAAGATAATAAACGGTCCGCTTGAGGACTTTGTCGGCAGGATAGAGAGTATCGATGCTGAGAGTCAGAAGTGCCGTGTATCCGTCTCCATGTTCGGCAGGGAGACGCCCGTCGATCTCGAGCTTTATCAGATAGAGCCGATCGGCGAGGAAAACTGAGCCGGAACAATCAAGTATAATTCGGGAGAATGCGTGCGCATTCGTTATCACCGCGATTATATAATACCAATTATATAAGGAGCTAAAAAATGGCAAAGAAATTACAGGCAGTCGTTAAGCTTCAGCTTCCTGCCGGTAAAGCCACCCCGGGACCTCCTGTTGGATCCTCTCTCGGACCCCACGGTATCAACATCCCCGGCTTTACCAAGGATTTCAACGAAAAGACGAGAGATCAGGAAGGCATGATCATCCCCGTGGTGATCAGCATTTATTCGGACAGAAGCTTCACCTTTATCCTCAAGACTCCTCCCGTACCCGTACTCATCAAGAAAGAGCTGGGTGTGGAGTCCGGTTCGGCTAAGCCCAACAAGGATAAGGTAGGTAAGCTCACGCTTGCTCAGGTAGAGAAGATCGCAAAGATCAAGCTCCCCGATCTTAATGCGGGAAGCCTTGAAGCGGCTATGAGCATGGTTAAAGGCACTGCACGTTCTATGGGCGTGCTTGTTGAAGACTGAGGGAGGACGGCGCAATGAAATTCGGTAAGAAGTATCAGACGTCCCTCACCGAGGTTGACGTAAAGAAAGCATATGACCCGGCTGCGGCGATAGCTAATGCAATAGCAACGGCGAAAGCGGCGTTCGATGAAACGATCGAGCTTCACGTTCGTCTCGGCGTAGATCCCCGTCAGGCGGACCAGCAGGTACGTGGTACCGTAGTCCTTCCCAACGGAACGGGTAAGAAAGTAAGAGTTCTCGTTATTGCCAAGGGCGACAAGGCGGATGCTGCTAAGGAAGCAGGTGCTGATATCGTCGGCGCTGAAGAGATTATTCAGAAGATCATTTCCGAGAACTTCCTTGATTTCGACGTGTGCATCACGTCTCCCGATATGATGGGTCAGATGGGTCGTGTAGCGCGTATCCTCGGACCTAAGGGTCTGATGCCCTCGCCTAAGAGCGGTACGGTTACTCCGGACGTTGCAAAAGCTGTCCGCGATTCCAAAGCAGGTAAGGTCGAGTACAGACTGGACAAGACGGCTATCATTCACTGCCCGATCGGCAAGAAGTCTTTCGGCGCAGAGAAGCTGCTTGAAAACTATAACACCCTTATGGATGCTATCGTAAAGGCTAAGCCCGCAGCTGCAAAGGGCGTATACGTAAAGAGCGTTACGCTTGCGGCAACGATGGGCCCCGGCATCAAGGTAGCTCACAGAGTGTAAGCTGAAAATAATATAATTCACCGTAGAAAACGAGTGACCGAAAGGTCTTAAATCCGCGAAAGCAGGGCTGGTCGAGGCGAAACATCTTAACGCATATCGATTGAACATATGCGCATACGAGATATCAAGCCCCGCGCCCTATGACGCGGGGCTGTGTTTTATATCCATCCTGTCTCCGTCGGAGGCAAAAGGAGGTAACGTAGATCAATGGCAAATAAAGAGATCCTTGCACAGAAGGAACAGCTTGTGAACGAGGTCGCAGAGAAGGTAAGCAAAGCTAAGAGCATTGTACTTGTCAATCACTGTGGTCTGACTGTCGAACAGGATACTGCTCTTCGTGCAGACATGAGAAAAGCAAATGTCGAATACAAGGTCATAAAGAATTCGGTGCTCAGCCGTGCTTTTGAGAAGGCAGGCATAACCGGAATGGAATCCGTATTCGAAGGTCCTACGGCTGTTGCGTTCTCTTATGAAGACGCAGTCGCAGGCGCAAAGATAGTATCGGACAACGGCGCAAAGACGAAGATGCTCGAGATCAAGGGCGGCGTTATTGAAAACAAGCCCGCTTCGGCAGACGAAGTCAAGGTGCTCGCAAGCATTCCTCCGAAGCCCGTACTTATCGGACAGCTGCTTGGCTTGCTCACCAGCCCGATGCGCAGTCTTGCTGTTGCTGTCAGCGAAGTCGCAAAGAAGCAGAGCGCGTAAGCGTTCGTCAGAGGCGGGCATGGTACCCGCAACAAACACAAAAAATTTTCCAAGGAGTATAATTCAAAATGGCAGATATCGCTAAGTTTGTAGAAGAAATTGAGAAGATGAGCGTTATGGAGCTTAACGAGCTCGTAAAGGCTATCGAAGAGAAGTTCGGCGTAAGCGCTGCAGCTATGGCAGTAGCAGCACCCGCTGCAGGCGGCGCAGCAGCTCCCGCAGCTGAAGAGAAGACCGAGTTCGACGTCGTTCTTACTGATGCCGGCGCTAACAAGATCCCTTGCATCAAGGTAGTTCGTGAGATCACCGGTCTCGGCCTCGGCGAAGCAAAGGCTCTCGTAGAGAAGACCCCCGCTACTATCAAGGAAGGCGTTTCCAAGGACTCCGCTGCAGAGATGATCGCAAAGTTCAAGGAAATCGGCGCAACCGCAGAAATGAAATAATTCGCACGCAACAGTGTGCAGCCAAAAGGGAAAGGCACTTCGCCTTTCCCTTTTTTATGCCCGCGGTGAATTATACTATTAAGTGCAACAGTAGAGAGAATTTGAATTGTCATATATATGAGACAATAAAAAATAGTTGTAATTAACTGTTTTACATTGCTTCATAAAAAATAATTATATAGGAGGGAAAATATGAATTTAAATACAAGTTAGTAAAATATCAAGTGAAAAAGTTGAAAAAATAAGTGCTTTGTTATATTATTTTTGCGTAAAGAAATTTAATTTATTAAACTTGCTTATACAATCTAATGTTGTTATAAAAGCCTTGTTGCAAAACGTTTGCAGATAATTTAGCTTAAGTAAAAATGATTAAAAGCACGGGAGGTAAAAATGAAAAGAATAAAAAAGGTAATTTTAACATTGTTCGTGTTAATAATGATGCTGTGTTTGTTTACGGGATGTGATAAATGTGATGAATTTAATTTTCACATTCCGACATTTGAGGAAAAGTGTGTAACTACCGAGGATGGGTTTGTTTATTATCCCATAGAAAATGAGGCGTATATAATAAAAATACCCGAAACCGAAGAAGTAACCATACCCGAATATATAGACGGGAAAAAGGTGGTACAGCTGGGGTATGAAGAAGATTCACCATTTTTTGAGATAGGAACTCGCCATTTTGTTGGTAGCGAAACAATAAAAGTATTAACGATTCAGCATACTTTTACCAATGCCTTCATTGGCAAGTTTACTAAACTGAAAAAAATAATGTATTTTGATTATCCATATTGTACATTAAAATCAGGCGATTTTGTAAAAGTGTGGATTCCTCGGCAAAGTGGTTATACTGACAAAGTCGAAGTAGAGCTTAGAAAGAGCAATAGAGATTTAGATATTACGGACTTTGGGTTTAAAACAATACTGATTCCCGATTACGTTACAGTAATCGAAGACGGTGTTTTTGACGGACTTGAGGATGTGACCATTAAAACATCATATGAAAGCAAACCTGACGGCTGGGAAGATGGGTGGAACGGAACCTGTGCGGTCGAATGGGGTGTGGGAGTGATGTGAGTGGTTGTGGGAGTTCTTTCGGGGGGGAAAACCTTTCTTCAGAAAAAGAATGGTTTTCCCCCGACCCCTCTTTCCAAAGAAACTTTCACTGATTTATACCTTTTTTACAGCTTTTATTGTCGTTTTATTTACCGGACGAAGTGTTGTTATACTTTCGGCATATAAACGCAGGTTTGCTCATCTTCCCGGTTATAATTTCCGTTTCTATGACTATAAAGAGATTGCAATATGCTTATGCTTTTGTTTTATTAAAGTAACAAAGTGAAATTCGCAAGCGAATTTCACTTTGTAGTAATGATTCTGCGTTTAAAGCCAATGCAATGTCTGCAAAAGTTACTTCATTTTAGCGCTGCTGCTTTTAGCTTTAGCTCCGCAACTGCGGGTACTTGCAGCTTTAGCTCCGCAACTGCGGGTACTTGCAGCCTTAGCTCCGCAACTGCGGGTGCTTGCAGCCTTAGCTCCGCAACTGCGGGTGCTTGCAGCTTTAGCTCCGCAATTTTTAGCGGACTCGGCTTTAGCGCTTGCAGTCTTTGTCGTACGCGCCGTAGATTTACGGGTTGTCGAAGTAGTACTCATCTTTTCACCTCCTCTCGGTAGTATTATGTCCTGGCGTGCGTTGTAATAGCCGTCAGCGTGCGTGTAAATATTTAACAGAAAATTAGCAAAAACCGTTGCGGTTTGCGCTATATTGTGATAAAATTAAAAGAGCGGGGGAGCGCGGCTCCTTTCGCGCAAAGCGTAAAGAGATTTAATAATGGAGGATAGTATGCAGTTTTCCAAAGAAGTAGAAAGAATGGTCTGCGTTGCCAAGGGTCCCAAGCACGGTCCGGCTCCCATTCCCGAAGAGGGCAAGTGGGTACAGGCTTACAAGATCGAGGACATTAACGGCTACACGCACGGCGTAGGCTGGTGCGCACCCCAGCAGGGTACTTGCAAACTCAGTCTTAACGTTAAGAACGGCGTGATCCGTGAAGCGCTTGTCGAGACGATCGGTTGCTCGGGTATGACTCACTCCGCGGCAATGGCTGGTGAGATACTCCCCGGCAAGACGATCCTCGAGGCTCTTAACACCGACCTCGTATGTGATGCGATCAATACCGCGATGCGCGAGCTGTTCCTGCAGATAGTATACGGCAGAACTCAGTCCGCTTTCTCGGATGACGGTCTTGTTATCGGTGCAGGTCTTGAGGACCTCGGCAAAGGCGAGCGTTCGATGACCGGTACGATTTACGGCACCGAAGCTAAGGGTGTTCGTTACCTTGAGCTTACCGAAGGTTATATAACCAAGATGGCTCTGGATGCAGATAACCAGGTTATCGGCTACGAGTACATCAAGCTGGGCGTAATGCTGGACAAGATCAAGGCAGGCATGAGCGCGGATGACGCTCTCAAGGCTGCTACCGGTCACTACGGCAGATTCACGAAGGAAGAGGGCGCATGCAAGTTCATCGACCCTCGTAAGGAATAAGGAGGCAGAAAATGGCTGTAACTTTCGAAGGATATGAAAGAAGAGAGGCTAAGACCTCCGAACTTATGAAAAAATACGGTATCAAAGACTTTGAGGACGCGCTTAAGATCTGCACGGACAAAGGCTTCAATCCGTATGAAATAACGCAGGGCATTCAGAACATCTGCTTTGAGAACGCAAAGTGGGCTTACACGCTCGGCTGTGCTGTGGCTATCAAGAAGGGATGCACCCGTGCTGCCGATGCTGCACGTGCTATCGGTGAAGGACTTCAGGCGTTCTGTATTCCCGGATCCGTTGCCGAGCAGCGCAAAGTCGGACTCGGACACGGCAATCTTGCCGCAATGCTTCTTGAAGAAGAGACGGAGTGCTTCTGCTTCCTTGCGGGACACGAGTCTTTCGCAGCGGCAGAAGGCGCTATAGGTATTGCAAAGAGCGCGAACAAGGTCCGCAAGACTCCGCTTCGCGTCATCCTCAACGGTCTGGGCAAAGACGCCGCTATGATCATTTCCCGTATCAACGGTTTCACATATGTACAGACGAAGATGGATTACTTCAACGATAAGGTAGACATCATAAAGGAAACGCCTTACTCGACCGGCGAGCGTGCGAAAGTACGTTGCTACGGTGCGGACGACGTTCGTGAGGGCGTAAAGATCATGTGGCTTGAGAAGGTAGGCGTTTCGATAACCGGTAACTCCACCAACCCCACGAGATTCCAGCATCCCGTTGCCGGCACTTACAAGAAGGAGTGCAACGAGGCGGGCGTTAAGTACTTCTCCGTTGCGAGCGGCGGCGGTACCGGACGTACGCTTCATCCGGACAACATGGCTGCAGGTCCTGCTTCCTATGGTATGACCGATACGATGGGCAGAATGCACTCTGATGCTCAGTTTGCAGGTTCGTCTTCCGTTCCCGCTCACGTTGAGATGATGGGTCTTATCGGAATGGGCAACAACCCGATGGTAGGTGCTTCCGTTTCCTGCGCTGTTGCAGTAGAAGAAGCAATGAAGAAATAATCGGAAATAATGTTCAGAATTAAAGAGGCTGCTGCATTTACGAATGCAGCAGCCTCTTGATTTTTTTATGCGTGCTAAAGCTCAACGCGGCAGAATATTTTTTGCGAAGTTCAGGAAATCGTCTGAAGTGCCGGTAAAGTCAGGCTTAACCGAGTCATCTCCGGGAATGGGGGCATCCGTCAGGAAGTAAGCGCGCATACCGACTGATTTGCCTGCGCATACGTCCTCGTTAAAGTCGTTTCCGACGATAAGTGTGGACGCTGGATCAAGGGAAAGCCGTTCAAGCGTTTCCGTGTAATACGCGGGATTCGGTTTCGCGTAGCTGCTGGTTTCGTACGAAGTAACGAACGTGAAGTTATCCGGGTCATGACCGCCCCATCTGAGCCTTGACAGCAGGGCGGGGAGGGGAAAGACCGGATTTGTCGTAACTATAAGGTTCAGCCCCATATCCTTAAGCGTTTTGACAGCGTCTATCATCACCGGCTTTTGCTTTATCACGGTACTTACGGCTGAGTATTCGTTGGCATAAAAGTCCATCATGGCTTTTTCAAACTCGTCCATGGGCATAGGCACAAGCGGGCGGGCATACTCGATAAACGCCTCGCGGTTAGTGCGCGAGCCGTTGTTTCGGACCATTGCTTCAGCGCCGCCTATTGCCACTTTTGCTATAAGTCCGCCTTTTTCATTACCGAAACGGGTTTTGATTGCATTGACGTATACGGGGATGAATTCACGCGCGTTGCAGTCAATAAGCGTACCGTCCATATCGAACATTATATTTTTTATCATAATCACACCTTTGGTTTTTTTTAATTATATCATGAAATCGTACATAATGCTATCGTTTGCAGGGCGGTGTGAATAATTTAACGAAAAACTTATCTGACCAGAGTGCTTTCCTTACCGTAGACGGTGGGCGGTTAGTGATACGTTTGCCGGTCAAAAACATCAGAGCGTATTAGCTTGCATTCATAAAAACAATATGTTATAATGTTCACATGGACAAGCGTGATGAATTTATCCGTATTTACGAGACACATGTGAAAAGAGAGGGCGCGGACAAGCTGCTCAGATACCTGCTTGACTCCGATTTTTTTACTGCGCCGGCAAGCGGAAGATTTCACTGCTGTCATGACGGCGGGCTTTGCGAGCACAGCATTAATGTGTACAGGCGTATGCTTGCGCTGGTTGAGTCGGAATACGGCAAAGATTGGGAAAACACTGTTTCTCATGAGAGTGTTGCTATCTGTGGACTGCTTCACGATCTGTGCAAAGTGGGCTATTACAAAAAGGATCTCCGTAACGTCAAGGAAAACGGAGAATGGGTACAGAAGCCGTATTACACCAAAGATGAGGAACTGCCTTACGGACACGGCGAAAAGTCCGTATACATAATTAACGGTTTTATGCGACTGACGCGCGCGGAAGCAATGGCGATAAACTGGCATATGGGCGGATTTGACGCCCGCAGCCGCGGCGGTGATTTTTCCATAAGCGAAGCATACGCGCGTTATCCGTTATGCGTGCTTCTCCATGCTGCCGATCTTCTGGCTACATATCTGGATGAAGAGCGTGGCGTTTGAAGTATGTAAAAATTACCTTTGAAATTCGTAAAAATTTTTTGTATAAATTTGTTAAAAATGCTTGACTATTTTCCGCCTATTTGATATATTGTATAAGCTGTCGGCGGTAAGTGAGACGGCAAACAACTTAATACTTTATATAATGTGGGGGTATAGCTCAGTTGGTAGAGCACCTGCCCTGCAAGCAGGGGGTCAAGAGTTCGAATCTCTTTACCTCCACCACTTTATTATAGAGATATAGCTCAGTTGGTTAGAGCACCACCCTGATAAGGTGGGGGTCGGTGGTTCGAGTCCACTTATCTCTACCAGAGCAGGCATAAGGGCGCATCTAGCGTCCTTTTTGCGTTTAATGTTGCGCTGAGCTTAACCGCAAAAAATTTACCACAGAGTGAAATCCGTAAACTGGATTCACTCTGTTATTTTTTGCGGTGAATTATACTATTAAGTGCAACACATGAAAGAAAAAAAGGAGTTCATACAAATCTGTGGTAAAATAGAGTTGCG
>CALVTM010000008.1 GCA_944362615.1 uncultured Clostridia bacterium | reverse complement strand
TGTGCAGAGTTTCCATTGCTCCGCCCATAGAGTTTTTCACAAGTCCATATTTGCGAGCTGTTTCCCTGTAACTCAAACGGTTTTCACGCATATCCATTATAACAGATAACTTAAACTCTGGCGAGTACTTTGTGTTGAATCTCTTTTTCTTTGACATAAAAATATGCACCTCCAAAAGCTGTCCAACTTTTGGGGTGCATATCATTAAGGTCGTCTTTTTTTGTGTCGAAAAAAAACAGATAACCGAATGAACGAAAAGGCTAAATTTGCAAGGATTGGCACTGAACAACTACGAAACGTCGGTTATCTGAAAAGATTTACAATTTCCTTCTGTTTTTTAACGGCATACTCATATGCGATTCTGGTTCCGCTTTTCGGTTGAAAAGAGATGATACATTTTCCGGTTGCCGGTTTAAGCGGCGGTTGATAGTTTTCGTTGTAATAAAAAATACAGACGTCTGCCTTGTCGATCATATATTCGTTGCGCTCTACGTAAACGGCTTTCCCCGCGTTTTCTATTTTGTCGGGGATATAAGTGGCGTCATAGAATTTGAGCAGATATGATTCATAGGCTGTGTCGATATACGGATAAGCGGCTCTGACATATATCCGATTGATGTGAGAACGGAGCTGTTTTATTTCGGTGACCGTTTCAAGGCATAAATCGTCGAAAGCACTTCGGCTGCCGAATAAAAAGGTATCGACCTGCTTCTTGTCAATCAGGTTTAGGACGGTTTGTTTTATTTGTTCGGTTAAGAGTGCGCTGTTTTTAATTTTGCGATGACCTATAAAAGTTGCAATCAATGTGAATACCTCGCCATACAACGTTATAACTTCCTATATTATACGCTTTATTCGCTTTGAAAGCAATCTATACGGCGTTATAACTCCGTATTTTTAACGCCTTATATTGATAGACTATTTATAAAAAAATTAAGGAGTTTTTATATTGACTGTTTGCCAAGCGGTTGCGAAACGCATCAATCAATTACTGATGGAAAAGAAGATGACTCAGTATCGGCTGGAACAGGATTCCGGTATTCAGCACGGTACTATGAACGGCATTATGAGCGCCAGAAATAAAGGTATAGAATTGAATACCGTTATGATGATAGCGCGTGGGTTTAAAATGACAGTGATTGAGTTTCTGGACGATCCGATATTTGCGTCAGAAGATTTGGAAATAGAGTAAGCAAAGTTGCCGCTCCGTATCTTACGGAAGCGGTATTTTTTATTTAACAGACGGAAAATGCAGCCGTAATACGGAGTAAAAAGGGTATAAATCAGCAAAATTTATTTAAAATCAGTCGAAAATTATTTTGCCAAAAAAGTATAGTCTGTTCGAGCGATAAAGTAACAATAAAAAAGGGTATAACTTAGTGTAAGTTTCTTTGGAAAGGGGGGGCGGGGGAAAACCGTTCTTTTTCTGAAGAAAGGTTTTCCCCCGAAAGAACCCATCCCCACACCACCCACACCACCCACACCACCCACGCCCCCACACACTCCCACACACCACACACTCCCCACACAACCACACCGCGCATAGCGCAGCGGCATTTATATCGGGATAGTTGATTTTTCGCGTGATATAGTTTATAATCCGGAGTAGTGGCAGCGGTGAGGCACCGCGGAGCGGCAGAAATACAAACGGCGGTAAATAGGACATGATAAAACTTATAGCAACCGACCTTGACGGAACACTGCTCAGGAGTGATAAAAGTCTTCCTGACGGGTTCATGCAGACAGCGCGGCGATTAATGGACGACGGGATAACCTTTGTTGCGGCAAGCGGCAGACAGTATGATAATATTTATCAGACATTATATCCGCTTTCCGAGAGAATGTATATCATAAGCGAAAACGGCGCAATCAACGGTTACGGCAGTCAGGTCCGTGAAGAAATGCGCATGACGGAGAAGAGCGTCAGACAGGTACTCGACTTTGTAAGGGCATCCGGGGGCAGAGCGAACGCAATATGCTGCTGTGCGCATGAGGGAAGGTACACATCGGACGAGCCGGAGTTTGTAAGGGAAATGAGCAGGTACTATCTCCGGCGCAGACGGGTCGGGGAGAGTGAAATGAACGCATCGCCGGCGTGTAAGATAGCGCTTTACTGTTACGGGAAGTCTGAGGAGCTGTACCGCACTATGCCGACGTTTGAGGGGCTTACGAACGTCGTGTCCGGAACGGACTGGGTAGACGTTGCGCCGGACGGGATAAACAAGGGTAAAGCGCTTGAGAGCATACTCAGAGAAACGGGCATAAGACCGGAAGAGTGCGTTGCGTTCGGCGACAATTTCAACGATAAAGAAATGCTTGAGCTCTGCGGCAGACGTTATACCGTTTCCAACGCGCCGGAAGGCATGCGCCGAATGTTCCCGTGCATAGGCAGTAACGATGACGGCGCGGTATCCGCGGAAATCCGCAGAATTTTCGATTTATAAAATAATCTCAGCCAAACGCTTGACACGAACGCCGGGCGGTATTAATATTATTGACAAAACGGTAAACCGGAGATGACGGAATGAAAATTTTAGTAGCATACTTTTCACACAAAGGTGAGAATTATTTCGGCGGACGTATTATCCGTATCGAGAAGGGAAATACGGAAAAGGTAGCCGAAAAGATCAGGAATGCGACGGGCGCGGACATTTATGAGATCAGGAGCGCGTCGCCGTACCCCGAAACGTATAAAGAAACGGTTGCGGCGGCGGTAGCCGAGCTTTCCGGGGGAGTGCGACCTGTGCTTGCCAGCCCGATGCCCGACGTAAAGCCGTATGACGCCGTGGTAATTGCTTACCCCAACTGGTGCGGGACCGTTCCGATGGCAGTGCTTACGTTTCTTGAAAGCGCAGACTTCAGCGGTAAAAAGATATATCCCGTATGCACGCATGAGGGAAGCGGCGCGGGAAGAAGCGTTTCGACGATCAGAGGCGCGGCGCCGGGAGCAACGGTAAACGAGGCGCTTGAAATAGTGGGAAGCAACGCGGATAAGTGCGATCTTGCCGTAACGGAATATCTCAGAGAGCATAAAATCAGCTTATGAATCAACCGCGCAGGCAGTTTGAACTGCCGCTTATAGCCGCCGTAAAGCAGTTTACGCAAAAAAACATACCACTTATGCCAAAGGTATTGATTTTTTAAGGGAAATAAGTTATAATACAGGCGTAAATAAGAATTGACCGGATTAGTCCACATAACTCAGTCAATCTTCATTATGTTTGCAGAAAACCACCATCATCATCCACTGCTGCAAACATTTTCTCCTAACACACGGAAAAGACGACCGATCGGTCGTCTTTTCCCGTATTTTCGGGATTTGTCTGCTTCGGAGCGTCATGCCCGCCCGTACTTGTCCGGTTGTTTTTTCCGCGCTTGAGCGAAGGCGGTTTATCCCCGATAAGACAACGGAAAGTCTTTTTACAACCGGTCAGGCGATAATTACGCAGTCGCCGTAAGCGAGGGCAGGTATATTCTCCGTGAAAGCGGCGTAAACGGAAGAATCATAACCGTAATACGCTCTGCCGCGTACAATATCGAAAAAAGGAAGGTATTCATCGGATACGACTCCGTCGGTGATAAAACAGAGCTTGTCTCCGGCAAAGCACGTCCAGCCGCGCGGCGAAGAGTCTATATACGCAGCGGACAGCGCCTCGTACGACGAACAGACCCGTATATCCGTTCCAATATCCGTAAGTACTCCGCTGCCCGTCGTGTCCGCACCCGGCGGCAGGATAACACTGTTAATCGTGTAACTGTCAGAAAACGCGAGCAGTTCGAGCGCGGTGTCATAGTCCAGGGAAAGCATGTATATATCGAATGAAACGGACGTCAGACGGCTGCGGGATATAGCGGAAGATACGCTTTCCCCGCGCGACCAGTCAGCGACAAGCGCGGCGGTATCCTGTTCAAGCACGACGGTCACCGCCGAAGAGCCGCCGAGGAACACAACAGCGTCCGTACAGTGCAAGCCGTTTTCGCCGAGCATGAGAAGCGCACAGCAAAGTAGAGAGGTAAAAACCGAGCGCATGTACTTATTGCCGATGAGCACGAACCGCGTAGCCAGGAAAGAAACGGGTATCACGAGCACGGCAAGCGCGGAGACGCGGACCGTAACGGCGGCAAAGGGGAGAGAGGAGACAAAGGCGGACAGCGCACCTATCCACGCTATACCGAGAGCGGGAAAGAATCCGAGAAAGGCGAGCGGCGGGATAAGCAGCAGGGGCAGCAGCGCGACAATGACGATGAACAGCGCGGATAGCACAGGCATCAGGAGCGCGTTCACAATGACCGAATACAGTCCTATCTCCGAAAAGAAAACGGCGGTGAGCGGCAGAATGGCTATCTGAACGGAAAGCGATGAGCCCAGCCCGAAAGCGAGGAATCTCGGAAGATGCGCTTTGAACATCAGACGGACGAGCGGAGAAGAAAACGCAATAAGCCCGAACACCGCGCCCGCACTCATGAGGAAACCGCAGTCGAACAGGTAGAGCGGAGAAATTAGCAGGCAAATGATACATGCGGCGGAAAGCGAAGACAGCGGATCATATCTGCCGAAAAAGCGCATCCACATCGATACGGAATACATAATGAGCGAACGGACGGCGGACGCCGCGCCGCCGGTAAATACGGCGTAAATAATAAGCCCCGCCATGACCATAAGTCCGCGGAGCAGACGGGGCAGGCGCAGAAACCGCAGAAAGCGGGTGAGCGCCATAGCGAAAAGCGCTATATGTAAGCCGCTGACAGACAGTATATGCCCGATACCCGCTACGGAAAACGCGCTGTTCGCCTCTTCGGGGATAGCGTACCTGTCGCCGGCGATCATGCCGAAAGCAATGCCGCCGAACTCCTCGCCCATACCGCGCATCAGGGAATCACGCATATAAATGCGCACGCTTTCCATAGCGGAAGGCGCGCCTTCAGTCGTGGAAATAACGTCCGACTCATCCGCGTAAGCGTAGTACAGAACGTCCGAGCGTACGGAGTA
This sequence comes from uncultured Clostridia bacterium, assembly GCA_944362615.1. Classification (GTDB taxonomy): domain Bacteria; phylum Bacillota; class Clostridia; order Christensenellales; family Pumilibacteraceae; genus Protoclostridium. Next base: position 49,934 of record CALVTM010000008.1, on the reverse strand, counting down.
AGTATTGACCGTCATGCCGTCGACTATGCTCTGAACGGACGGGCTTGCCCTGAACGTCATGCCGTCGCCGCAGTTCAGATAGGAAAGGAGTCCGTAATCGTCCGTAAAAGTAACAGTCATTCTGCCTGCCGCCTCATCACCGCCGATCGTGAGCCCGTCCAGCGTTACGACTAATTCGCTGCCGGTATGTTCGCAATACTCAGTAATGCGTCCGGTTATTTCCGCACTGCCGCTTTCTGCAGGGTAAGGTCTCGTTACGGCGGCGTAGAACAGGTATACGGCGGCGGCAGTAACACAGACGGCGACGGCAAAGGTCAGCGTCATGTTCAGTTTACCGAGTACGGAGCAGACTATCGTAAGCGTGATAAGCAGAATAAACAAGCCGGAAAGCAGCGCGATCCCGAGCGGCGCAATATTAAAAGCGACCAGCATCAAAATAATGCCGGTCGCGCAGAATAACAATATCACAAGGCAGGGTCTGAAATTAACGACCCTGCGCATGATCCGTCAGTCCTCTTGTCTGATTATTTTCACTGATCTGATGATGACGGGTTCGACGGGCACGTCATCGTACCAGCCGACGGAGCGGGTGGGTACGCAGCTTATGCTGACAGCGGTGCGGATAGAGTCGATGTCCTCCGCCTCACCGAACGCGGCGTACTGCCCGTCGAGGAACGTGCAGTCATCCACACAGATGAAGAACTGAGACGATGCGCTGTTCGGGTCGGACGTCCGCGCCATGGAGATCACTCCCGGCTTATGTGAGAGCGGATTCGGTCTGCCGTTCGCTTCAAACTCGCCGACTATGGTTCCGGGCGCGTTTTTCTGATAAAGCGTGCCGTCCGCCCACAGCATGCCTCCGCCCTGTATCATAAATCCGGGTATGACGCGGTGCATGCAAAGCCCGCTGAAAAATCCGCTTTCCGCAAGCTCCGTGAAGTTTCTGACCGATTCGGGCGCAACGTCCGGTCTGAGCAGCAAACGAATGCTTTTGCCGTTATCGAAAGTAATTACAGCTCTGATTTTCTGTGCCATGATCTGCTCCTTATGATCTGAAACTATTATAACACAGTTAAGTATTGATGTCAATAACTCCGGATTGCAAAAAACTAATGTGATAACGTAAATACAGGCGTCCGGCCGTCGAAAAATCGGGCAACGCCTGAGCGGTAGCCGCACAGGAAACAGCGCTTGCGCGTGCGGCTGAGCAGCGACCGCCGCGGCAAAACCGCAACCCCGTGAAACTACGCGGTGCGCGGGAGCAAGGAGAGTGCGGCGTCCGACGGTAAAACGCGGTGACGAGAATGTTTGCACTTCGCTTGACACGGACGCCGGGGTGTGGTAATATAAATAAACCATGAAGAAAAAGATCGCAATAATAACGGCGCTTATCGCGGCGCTTGTCATAGGAGCATTTGCCTTTACGGCGTGCGGCGGTGAAGAAGAGGAACCCGAGCCTCCCCGCTACGAATACTATTCAATGGTATACGATGCGGAGCTTGAGGGGCTTGTGCTTTCCGTCGCTCACAGCGCGCTGCTTGCCGAAGGAGCAATTTCCGTACCCTCGTCGTCATACTACTATGCGGATGAAGAGGGCGGCGAAACGGTGCGTCATGACGAACCTGTGGATATAGTCGCGCTTGCGGACGGCGCATTCGAGGGCGTTTCACGCGCTCATACGGTAAGTCTTCCGTCTACGGTAAAGAGCGTCGGCGCGGAAGCGTTCAAGAACTGCCGTAACCTGACGTCGGTTACGCTTATGTCCTCGGTCAGAATAGGGGACGAAGCGTTTTTCGGTTGCGACGAGCTGACGGAAGTCAGCGGCGGCAGCATAAGCGCGATCGGCAGCAGGGCGTTTTACGGATGTTTCCGGCTTTCGTCGATGACGGAGATCTCCGCAACGACCGCGGGGGAAGATGCGTTTGCGTTCTGCGGCATAGACCCCATGGCTTAAGCACGGCAAAAAACCAGATTACCCAAGTCACCGGACACCTTGGATAAAAAACGGAGGTAAATAAATTGAAGATCGCAAAGATCGTAGCGAGAGCGGCAGTCATTGCCGCTCTGTACACCGGACTTACCTATGCGTTCGCGTTCTCATCGTTCGCGACGTATGCGGTACAGTTCCGTATCAGCGAAGTGCTGACGATACTTCCCCTGTTCTGGGGAGAAGCCGTGATCGGCTTATGGATAGGCTGCTTGCTCGGCAATCTGATAAGCGCACCGCTGGACATAGCGTTCGGTTCGACCGCAACGCTGATAGCGTCGCTCATGACGTTCATCATCGGACGACTGCTGCGCAGAGGAAACCTGCGCGTATTTCTCGGCGCGATACCGCCGGTGATAGTCAACGCGGTGATTGTGCCGCTGACGTTCACGGTATTCGCGGGTGCGCCCGAAGCTTACCCGTTACAGTTCCTGTTCGTCCTCATCGGACAGTTTGCCGTACTTGCGGTAGGCGGCGTGCCGTTCGGACTCGGACTTACGAAATACCTTACGCGCTTCCGCGCTCCGAAAGCCGCGGAGAAAGCGGAGGGAACGGATAAGGACAAGGCTGCCGAAAGCCCGACCGTTCCGGACACTCACAACAGATCTTAGGTAACCTGAGCCGCGCCGTACAGAAGCGCGGCTTGGATTTTAATAAAAACGTAAACAGTTACGGATAAGGAGGAGAACCATGGAAAAAGTAAACGCCAAAGGTCAGACGCTCGAACAGTTTCTTGCCGCGTACAATCCGAACAAATACCGCAAACCGGGTGTGACCGCCGACTGCGTGATATTCTGCGGACGGCAGGTGCTCATGGTGCGCCGCGGGAATCACCCGTATATCGGGGAACTGGCTTTCCCGGGCGGTTTTGCCGAAGCGGGAGAGAGTACGGAGAGCACCGCCGCGCGCGAACTGCTCGAAGAAACGGGTGCAACAGGCGTTCCCATGCGTCAGTTCTATACCGCGTCCACACCCGGGCGTGACCCGCGCGACTGGACGGTATCCGTCTGCTACACCGCGACGCTGGACGAGAAGCCGGACGTGAAAGGCGGCGACGACGCCGCCCATGCCGCATGGTATACCGTGACCGTCTCGGCGCAGGGGAGCAGAGTAACGCTTTCACTTACGGGCGACGACGGATCGGAGAGCGTTGAACTTTGCGTGGTGCGCGACGCTTTCGGCAAAGTGGACGTGAACGCGACAGAGGTGATCGGAAGCGGCATAGCGTTCGACCATGCTAAGATACTTCTCCGCGCACTTGAGGAGCGCGCGCAGTAAACGGGGACGTGCATTCGCCGAAAACGTGGAGAAAAACACTTTTCAACCGCACGGATATATGTTATACTGTATTTATGGATAAAGAAAAAGCGGCGCAACTGAACCCGCTCACGCTTGCATTTCTGGGCGACGGGGTATATACGTTATTCGTACGCACTTACGCAATGCGTCATATGGACGTAAAGGCGAGCAGGATGAATTCGTTCTGCCGCGAGTACGTCAAGGCGGAAGCGCAGGCAAAAGCGTACAGAGCGATCGAGCCGGAGCTTACCGAAGATGAGCTTGCGGTCGCCCGCCGTGCGCGCAATTCACACCCGAAGAACAAGGCAAAAAACGCGACGGGAGCGGATTACATGCACGCTACGGCGCTTGAAGCCGTCATCGGGTATCTTTATGCGGCGGAGGATAACGGGCGTCTGGAGTACATTCAGAGCCGTGCAATGGAGGAGAGCTTATGAGCAGGGCGGATGAAATACTTGTTCAGAACCTGAAAGACATACTTTCCGAAGGGGTGAGCGACGAGGGGTACGAAGTGCGTCCGAGGTGGGCGGACGGCACTCCGGCGCATACGATAAAGAAATTCTGTATTGTCAACCGTTACGATCTGCGCGAGGAATTCCCGATCATAACGGTCAGGCGGTCTTACATCAAAAGCGCGGTGGACGAACTGCTCTGGATATGGCAGAAGAAGTCGTCTGACATACACGATCTCCACAGCGGAGTATGGAACAGCTGGGCGGACGAGACGGGCTCGATAGGCAAGGCGTACGGCTATCAGCTCGGGGTCAAGCATAAGTATAAAGAGGGTATGTTCGATCAGGTGGACCGCGTGCTTTACGACCTCAAGCACGATCCGCACTCACGGCGCATACTCACGAACATATACAATCATCACGATCTGTCCGAAATGCACCTGTACCCGTGCGCTTACTCAATGACGTTCAATGTCTCGGGCAACGTGCTTTGCGGCATACTCAATCAGCGTTCGCAGGATATGATAACCGCGAATAACTGGAACGTCGTGCAGTACGCGGTACTGCTGCACATGTTTGCGCAGGTGAGCGGACTTGTCGCGGGGGAGCTTGTGCACGTTATAGCGGACGCGCACATATACGACAGGCACATACCGATAGCCGAAGCGCTCATAAACGCGAAAAGCTATCCCGCGCCCGCGTTTGAACTGGACCCGGACGTCACGGACTTTTACTCGTTCACTCCGGACAGCGTCCGGCTTACCGGGTATAAGTGGAGCGAACTGCCGGAAGGCATGAAAATAGAAGTTGCGATCTGACGGTCGCAAGAGATCAAGGAGCTTTGATGAAGGCTATACTGCACTGCGATAAGAACTGGGGGATAGGGCGGAACAATCAGCTGATGTTCCGGCTTCCTGCCGATATGAAATTTTTTCGTGAAACGACAAGCGGCAAAGTGGTCGTCATGGGGTCGAACACGCTGTTGTCCCTGCCGGGCGGAAAACCGCTCAAAAACCGCACGAATATAGTGCTCTGGCCGGGCGGCGACAGGGAGCGCGCTCTCGGATACGGTTACACGATGACGGAGAGCATGGACGAGCTGAAAGCGGAGATAAAGAAGTATCCGCCGGACGATGTGTTCGTTATAGGCGGGGCGATGATGTACCGCACTATGCTGCCGTACTGCTCACACGCGCTTGTGACGCGGGTGGACGCGGACGGTGAAGCGGATACGTTTTTCCCCGATCTTTCGCGTGAAGCGGGCTGGTCGCTGGAGAGCGAAAGCGAAGAGATAGAGGACAACGGCTATAAGATACGGTTCTGCACTTATGTGAACGCAGACGCGCTCGGACTTTAAACGGAGAATACGATGAAGATCTACGGAAGAAACGCAATAGAAGAGGCGCTTAATTCGGGCGCGACGATAGACAGACTGCTTGTAAAAAACGGCGTCAGAGACGCGCACGGTAACCGTATCATCAATGCGGCAAAAGAGCGCGGTATCCGCGTGATATTCCGCGACGGCGCGGCGCTTGACCGCGAAGTTCCGCGCGGAGCCAATCACCAGGGGTTTGTCGCGGAGATAACCGATTTCGCTTACTCGGAGACGGACGATATACTTGCGCTTGCGGAAGAGAAGGGCGAGCCTCCGTTTATTCTGATACTCGACGGCGTCGAAGATCCGCACAACCTCGGCGCGATCATGCGTGTAGCCGAATGCGCGGGCGTACACGGCATCATTATACCCAAGCATCGTTCGGTCACGGTCAACGATACCGTTGTAAAGGTTTCGAGCGGAGCGGCGCAGTATGTTCGTGTCGCCAAGGTCACGAATATAAACGACACGATCAGGTATCTCCAGGATAAAGGCGTATGGGTGTTTGCGGCGGATATGGACGGCGAAAGCCTCTACACCGCGAATATCACCGGAGCCGCAGCTTTCGTCATAGGCGGAGAGGGCAAGGGGGTTTCCCGGCTCACGCGCGAGCTTTGTGACGGAGCTGTCGCTATACCCATGTTCGGCAATGTCAATTCTTTGAATGCGTCCGTTGCCGCCGCAATCGTGGTTTACGAAAAGGTACGCCGCGACAAGTGCCGGTAACTCGTCGGCGGACTGTCCGGTCCGTTTACCGCTGGCGCGCCTCGGCGCGCCAGGCGGTCACACAGATAAAAAGTTATCCACAATCCCGGTGTGGAAAAGTGGATAAACGGAAAAGAGCGTTCTCCGCAGTCCGCGGCTGACGCTCTTTTCCCGATACTCTACCCTGAAAAAAATGAAAAGGAGAAATATTGTTCGGGGTGTACGTTTATCCTTCCCGTATATATTGATTTTATACCGTCATTGCCGGAAAAATCCTGATTTTTTTCGTTTACGTCCGGCTTATTTCCGCTCCGCCCGCGTCCGCTCCTTACCGGCGCATATTAAGCGCGCGGCATGCGGATGAGCGAGAAGTTATCGATAAGCGAGGGTTTTTTCAGAAACGCGATAAGCGAGGGAACGAAGCAGACCAGTGCGCCGCAGAAGTTGCAGAGCATATCCGTCATGGTGTCGATGATAGCGTTGCCGCGCGGATCGTCCACGATGAACGTACCGTCCGGAAGCTCTCCGATAAAGCCGTTCTCCCAACGCTGGTTGTTCATGCCGAGCACGGAGTCTCCCGCGTACTCGAACAGCTCCCAGAGATACCCGACGGCAAGCGCGATCAGAAGCGCGGTAACGACGGATATGACGGCGCGGCGTGTGGAGGTGTGGGTGGGGTGTGGGTGGGGTGTGGGAGTTCTTTCGGGGGAAAACCTTTCTTCAGAAAAAGAACGGTTTTCCCCCGACCCCCCTTTCCAAAGAAACTTTCACTAAGTTATATCCTTTTTTATTGTTACTTTATCTCCCGAACCGGCTATACCTTTTCCCGGCAAAATAACTTTCGACCGCTTTTAAATAAACTCCACTGATTTATACCTTTTTTATTGTTGTTTTATCTCCCGTACCGGCTATTCCTTTTTCCAACAAAATAATTCTCGACCGCTTTTAAATAAATTCCACTGATTTATACCTTTTTTATTGTTGCTTTATCTCCCGTACCGGCTATATCCTTTTTCGGCAAAATAACTTACACCGATTTATATCTTTTTAATAGTTGCTAAATCACTTAAATAAAGTTTTATAAGTTTTTAGAATTACAGACGCAAAATCGATTATCTTTTCGGATATATCCCGCGTTTTCGGGGTGCCAACGGATTACCTTATGGCACCCGACCGCGGCATACGCCGCTCCGAGAAACGCGCGCTCTGATCCGAAAATCTAAACGTTTTGCTGCACCTATACACTTACATTGCCCCTATACGAACCGAACAGACTTTATTCCGTACAGCAACAATCAAACATTGCCCCTATACGAACTAAACTGACAATTCCCGTCTTGGCAGCAAAGCGGTCAGATTTTCGAGATAGAATTTCCGTTTCTCGGAGCGTGCGGAGCGCAAGCGGTGCGCCGCTGGGTGACCCCGCGGCGTACCCGAAAACGGAAATTATAGCCGGAAAGATGACCGAATTTGCGTCTGGATGGAAGCGCTGAGTCAGCAAAAAATAACAGAGTGAATCCAGTTTACGGATTTCACTCTGTTATTTTTTGCGGTAAAACTCAGCGCAACATACTTTGCTCAGCGCAACACTATAGAGGCTATACGGACATCGGAGAGGGCGTCCTTGCAATAGAAGTCCGCGCCTATCGAGGCAGCGTATTCCTCTGTCAGCACCGCGCCGCCCACCATGATCTTACATTCGGGGCATTCGCGGCGGAGCAGGGCAATGGTCTCCGCCATATTGGGTACGGTAGTAGTCATAAGTGCGGAGAGTCCGCACAGTCTGGCGTTATACTTTTTCACGGCGGCGGCGACGTCTTCAGGCGGTACGTTCTTGCCGAGGTCGATCACCCTGTAGCCGTAGTTCTCGAGCACCGTTCCGGCGATGTTCTTACCTATGTCGTGAACGTCGCCTTTGACCGTCGCAAGAACGATGATGCCCTTATTCTCTCCGCCTGCCGGCATATACTGCCTGAGGACGGTGAAGCTCTCTTTCGCGCTGTCGGCGGAAGCAAGCAGTTGCGGCAGGAATGCTTTACCTGCCTCGTAAGCGTCTCCGATCTCCGTAAGCGCGGGTATCAGCATACCGTTCACGACGTCGAGCGGGGGAGTGCCTGCCTCGAGCAGGCGGTTGGTTTCGTCGGCAGTCGGCAGACCCTTGATGACGAGCGCGCGCAGATCGTTTGCGCCGTCCGCGGCAGTCGTAGTGCTTTTGCGCGACTCGGTTATCGAAAGATCGGCGTCCGTGTACCGTCTTGTATACTCCGCGCATCCCTTGTCGCGGCAAGTGAGCACATTGAACGCGGCGATAGCCTGCATATTCTCGGGCAGGTTGGGATTGAGTATCGGCAGGTCGAGTCCTGCCCACATAGCGGCTGTCAGGAACGCGGAATTGACTATGCGGCGCGCGGGCAGTCCGAACGACACATTGCTCACGCCGAGCACCGTGCGCACGTTGTGCCGGCTTTTGATCGTGCGTATAGCGTCAAGAGTGCGCATAGCCTGTTCCTGTTGTGCGCCGACGGTAAGCGTCAGGCAGTCGATATAGATATCGTGCTCGGGGATACCGTAAGCGGCGGCGCGCGTTATGATCTTCTCCGCAATGGCGATGCGTTCTTCTGCGGTCTGCGGTACGCCGTGCTCATCGATCGTGAGTCCGACTACAGCAGCGCCGTACTTCGCGGCAAGCGGCAGTACCGCATCAAGCGATCTTTCCTCGCCGTTTACCGAGTTAATTATGGCTTTGCCGTTATACGCGCGAAGTGCGCGTTCCGCGGCGGTCGGGTCGGAAGTGTCTATCTGCAGCGGCAGGTCGGTCACGCGCTGAATGCGGCGTACGAGTTCGGTGAGTACGGCTGGTTCGTCTATATCCGGAAGACCCGCGTTCACGTCGAGTATATCCGCGCCGGCTTCCGTCTGTTCGACAGCCTGCCGTGCGGCGTAAGCCCAGTCACCGGCGATCAGCGCGGCTTTCATAGCCTTTTTGCCCGTAGGATTGATGCGTTCGCCTATGACGCGCACTCCGTCGATAAATACCGTTCTGGTAGCGGAGCAGACTGCGGCGCGCGGAACGTACCGCGACGGAGCAGGTCGGCGCGAGTGGGCGAGCGCGGCGGTGAGCGCTATATGTTCGGGCGTAGTGCCGCAGCAGCCGCCTATGATACGCACACCGAGGTCAAGGAAGCGTCCGGCATACTCCGCGAATTCCTCCGCGCCTACCGGAAAGCTGCCGTGCGAATCGGGCAGTCCGGCGTTCGGCTGAACGATAAGCGGCTTGTCCGTCATAGTAGCAAGCCTTTCAACGATAGGCAGTAGTTCCTTGGGTCCGAGCGAGCAGTTTACTCCGACGGCGTCCGCAAGCGGAGAGGCGACAAGCGCGAAGCACTCCGCGCTCACCCCGGTGAACGTGCGGCAGTCGTTCATAAACGTCATTGTCGCAAGCACGGGTTTATCCGAGTTCTCGCGTGCGGCAAGCAGAGCGGCGCGCAGTTCGGTCATATCGCTCATGGTTTCTATGAGTATTACGTCCGCGTCCTCACCGGCTTTGACGGCGGCGGCGAAAATGTCATACGCCTCGTCGAAAGACATATCCCCGGCAGGCTCGGCAAGCCGTCCGGTAGGTCCTATATCGAGCGCGATATATCTGTCCGGCGCGGCGTTTTTCGCTATCTTTACGGCGGCGCGTATCAGCTCATCCGAGAGCGCTCCTGCTTTTGCGGCATTAGCTCCGAATGTGTTTGCGGTGATGACGTCCGCGCCCGCGGCGGCGTATTCGCGGTGGATCTCCGCGATAAGTTCGGGCTGTTCGAGATTGAGTTTCTCGGGCAGTATCCCGACATTGCCTGCTTTGCGCTGCAGCATGGTACCGAACGCCCCGTCAAGAGCGACGATATTTTCCGAAAGAAATTTTCTGAAATCCTTTTTTTTCATAACTGTTTATCCGTTTGCCCGTCCGGGCGTCTGCCGTTCAGGCAGGAGATCTGCTGTTTTGCCCGCCGTTGTCATAGCTTGCGGCGGCTTTGCGGTAAGGGCAGTTGAGAGCGGCGCATCTCCGGCACTTGTCCGCGGTGTGCGCGGCGGCGTCGGCAGGCGAGTAGCCGTTTCCGAGTACGCCGATAAGCGCGGTTACCGATTTACGCGGCATCAGCATACCGCTTTCGCTGACGTGCAGCCCTATGCGCCTGGGCGCGTCCAGAAGCCGGATTATATCCGCCTGGTGTTCGAGCGGATAATCCCCGTAGCCGCATGAGAACCGTGATGTCAGCGTCACGTCCTCACTGCGAGCGATCCGTTCGCATTCGTCGTCGCAAAAGCTCTCGATCAGACAGCTTGCCGCGGCGTCCAGCAGTACCGCTCCGAGTGAATCCCCGCGCGCGAACGCCTGTTCTTCTATGCGCTCCACGCCGTTTCCGAGAGTGGCGGCGAAGAGGTAGACTGCGGAACAGCCGTCCAGCTGTCTGAGCACGTCCTTTCCGGCAGGGGAATAGCCGGTGCCGATCAGAGAGCCGTCAAACCCGAACCGCCGGAAAACGCTTCTCGGACTTGCGGCGGCAGTGACTGCAGAAACGGCGTCATCAATGCGTGTGCAAAGCCGTTCGTCCGGTTCGTGCCCCATGCTGCCGAGGTAGCGGAGTATCTCTTCCCGCGGCGCTTTCATCTGTTGACGCTCGCAAGTATGGACGACACGTTACCCGTTATCGTGCGTGCGACGTACGGGTTATTCATCACGTAAAGGTGAACACCGCGCACGCCCGCGCTGAGCAGGTCGGTTATCTGATCGGTTGCGTACGCAATGCCGGCAGCCATGAGCGAATCGGGGTCGTCGTAGAACCGTGCGATCATGCGCGTGATCTTGCCCGGCAGTTTTGCTCCCGAAAGCCCGATCGTTCTGTCGACGTGGCTCTTTTTAACGAGCGGCATGATGCCTGCCTGTACGGGAACGGTTATGCCTGCTTTATCCAGACGCTCCGTAAAGCGGTAGAAATCCTCGTTATCGAAAAACAGCTGAGTGTTGAGGTGGGTAACGCCGGCGTCTATCTTCTTTTTCAGGTTCTCTATGTCCTCATCGACGGACGCGCTTTCAGGGTGGCATTCGGGATAGCATGCGCCGCCGAGATCGAAATCCCCGCGCGCCATGACGAACGCGGCAAGGTCGCTTGCGTGTCTGAAATCCTTTGACTCCTCCGCGCCGGGAACTCTGTCTCCGCGCAGAGTGAGGATATTTGTAACGCCGGTCAGCTTCAGCTCTTCGACGGAGCGTTCAACGTCCGCCGCGGATGAATTGATGCAGGTGAGGTGAGCGAGCGGTTCTATGCCCAGTCCGAGCAGTAACCCCGCGATCTCCGCAGTGCGGCGGTTGCCCGTGCCGCCCGCGCCGCACGTCACCGAAATATAGTCCGGTTTAAGCTCGGTCAGCTCTTCGAGCGTGCGGTGTATAGCCGCCATATCCGCAGTAGGTTTGGGCGGGAACACCTCGAACGACCATAACGCCTTTTTTTCGTCAAACATTCTGGAAATCTTCATAACTTTTCACCCCGGGCTTTTGCCCGCATCTGTTTTTAAGCAATTATATATCATTTATCCGCAAAAAGCAAGTTTTTGCGGATAAAGCCGCGCGCTCACCCGGGTGACAAAATGTCAACAGGTGATTAAGGCTTCTGACGGCGGCGTTCAGCCGTAGAAATTGCGGCATAAGCGGCTTCGGGGCGGTTGCCAAAGCCATGAGAATATGGTATACTGTCACCGTAAGCCGTCATTGCCGCGCGGCATAAGCGGCGGAGCGCGGGATAAAAGCGCAGAGGAGGAAGCATGCTTGAAAAAGGGATGAAAGCGCCGGAGTTCACTCTTCCGGACAAGAACGGAAAACCCGTTTCACTGTCCGGCTTCAGGGGCAGAAAAGTGGTGCTGTATTTTTATCCGAAGGACAATACACCGGGCTGTACAAGGCAGGCGTGCGCATTTGCCGCCGCAAATGACCGGATAGAGGAGAAGAACGCCGTGGTCATCGGAGTGAGCAAGGACAGTTCCGCATCGCATCTGAAATTCGCGGAGAAGTACGGTTTGCCGTTCATACTGCTGTCCGACGAAAACCTGGAAGCGATACAGGCTTACGGCGTATGGCAGGAAAAGAAGCTGTACGGCAAAACGAGCATGGGCGTCGTGCGCACGACATTCATCATCGACGAGGACGGCGTAATTCTTACGGTCATGCCGAAAGTCAAGCCGGACACCAACGCCGCCGACGTTCTCAGCCAATTATAAACCTATATATATTGCACGCATATCGCCTGACCGCGCAAAACGCATGGAAAACGAGCGCGACGGAAAAGCGCGGAGAAAAAGCACGCATGGAAAACGAGCGTGACGGAAAAGCGCAGGCGGGGGGGGAAGCAATGCTCCGGAAGGGGCATTGCTTTCTTTTTTTCGTTAAGATAGATTTAGTGCATAAAAAACATATAAAAATGCTTGCATTTTGCGATTAAAAGGTATATATATTTTGCGGAATGAGAGAACATGTTGAAAAAAGAAAATTCGCGGCTGTCGGCGGCGAAGTAAAAGAGCGGGAAAAGAGCAAAGCGCGCATAGCGGCGGGCGCATTCTTAAGCGGTGCGCTCAGGCTGATCAAGAGCCATATGGTGCTGATAATAGCGGCGGCGGCAGCGGTCGTTACCTGCTTTTTCGTACCTCCCGATGCAGGTTACGCCGAATATTTCGACGTAGGCACACTGTCCTGTCTGTTCTGTACGCTTGCGGTAGTGAGCGCGCTTAAAGAGCGTCGGTTTTTCGAATGGCTGGCGGGCAAGATAGTGACGGCGTTCGGCAATATGCGTCGCGTAGCGTTCGCGCTGGTATTCGTTACATATTTCGGCTCCATGATCATGGCTAACGACATGGCGCTTGTGACGTTCCTGCCGCTCGGCTGGTTTGTGCTTTCGTCGTGCGGAAAGGAGAAGCACACGGCATTCGTGTTCGTCATGCAGAACGTAGCCGCCAACCTCGGCGGAATGCTCACGCCGTTCGGCAACCCACAGAACCTTTATCTTTACTCGTATTATTCGATACCCGCAGGTGAGTTCTTTGCGATTATGGCGATACCGTTTGCGGTAGCGTTCGTGCTCATTGCGGGAACGTGTCTGTTCGTGAAGCCCGAACCGGTAAGTCTGGAGACGCCGGCGGTAGGTGCGCCGCCCGTATGGCGCATGATCGTATACTTCATACTGTTTGCGCTGTCCGTTGCGATAGTGTTCGACGCTCTGCCGTTCTGGGTATCCCTTGCGGTGGTCACGATCGCTCTGCTGATCCTCGAGCCCCGCAGTTTCCTTCGTGTCGATTACGGACTGCTTCTGACGTTCTGTGCGTTCTTTATCTTCTCGGGCAACCTTGCGCGCATAGACGCGGTAAGGGCGGGACTGGGCGCTCTGATAGGCGCGTCGCCGCTTTTCATCGGCACCGCTTCGTGCCAGGTCATAAGCAACGTGCCGAGCGCGGTGCTCCTGTCAAAGTTCACGACGGATTACCGTCATCTGCTGATAGCCGTCAATATAGGCGGACTGGGAACGCCCGTTTCCTCACTTGCAAGTCTGATAACGCTCGGTGAATACCGTCACCGTTGTCCGGGAAAGACTCTTCGTTATCTGGGGCTTTTCTCCCTGATCAACTTCTCTTTCCTTGCCGTGCTGATAGGCTCCGGTTTTCTTACGGACCTGGTGTTCTGACAACTGAGGCTGATATCGGAAAAATAATTCACGCAGAGTGGAACTCGTTTTTAAGAGTTTCACTCTTTTGTTATTCTGAGCTTTTTGCGGACGCGGACAGTCCCGGACGAAGTGCTTTCCGCACGGTAACGAGCGGATACAGCGTCTGCGTGTAACGGAGCGATAACGGTATATTCTGAGCTCAAAACCGGTCAGATTTACGCAAAGAGTATGAGATTTGGTGTTGACAAGGTGGGCGCTATGTGTTACAATTACAAAACAATAGTATTACTTACCGATATTTTGCGGCGTGAGGGGTAGTCCGCAAAAGGCGCGGCGTGAGGGGTATGTAGCTGCGTAACGGTAAACGAATTTCCCCGCGCCCGGCGAAACAATGCCGGCGCGCGTCTGCGCTGTGACGTTATAAAAGCGTATCGTTACGGACGCGGAGAAACGGATACTGTTTCAGGAGCACAACTTTGATATTTACGCTTGCTGCCTTGAGGGTCGATCGGACGGGATCACACCATCGAGGAATTTTGCATGCCCATTGAACTTATCTGGCTGCTTTTGCTTGTCGCGCTGATCATATTTCTGATCACCGTACCGAAACGGCCTGTTTACGAATCTACTTTCATTGCTTTCGTTGTAATATATATCGTAAGCAATATCGTAAGCATGAAGTGGGAAAAGATAGGGGAGATAATTACCTCGTCTTTTTCTCAGACGGTGCTTTATACCATTTTCGCGTTTATGGCGTTTACGATCGTCATGAAAGAGACGCGGATAATGGATAGTTGCGTCGCAATAATCACGTCGATATTCGGAAGATTTAAAGGCGGTACGGCATATGCCGACGTCATAGCGAACGTCTTTCTCGGAGCGCTGTCCGGCGGCGGACCTCAGAACGTCCTGCTCATAGGCTCGGTAACGCTGCCCGCAATGCAGAAGTCGCGCATTCCGAACAGACTGTCGATCAACGTATCCGCGTTTGACAGTCTTATGGGGAACTTCATCCCCCCGTCGCCGACGTACGCCGCGGCTTTCGGCATCTACGTCGCTTACTGCTCAGCAGCAGGGATGACCGGACTTTCCTCTGCGCACCTCTGGGGCGCAATGTGGATCATTGCCGCAATTATGATAGTGTTCCGCATGGCTACGATCTTCGTTTCCTGCCGTATGAACAGGGTATCCGTCGTACCGAGAGAGGAGCTTCCCCGTTTCCGCGACGCGGTAAAAAGCGGCTGGAAAGCACTCTTCCTTCCGGTGATAATAGCGTTTCCGTTTGTGCTTGATATGGTGTTTGAGCCTTTCATCGTGGAGCGTATAGGCGAAACGGCGGCAAGTCAGCTCACGAACGGCATACTGCTCTTCCTTCCCGGACTGACTGCTATCCTTGCTTTTCTGTTCGGGTTCAGACGTCCGAAGATGACAGATCTTGCCAGATCGTTTGCAGAAGGGGCGAACGGTATAGTCATGATCGTCGCAATGGTGCTGATGAGCGTAATGATCGGAAATCTTATTTCCGTAGACGAGATAGGCAGATTCCTCGGAGAGTTGCAGCTGCCTTTCGTCCTTATTGCACTGATAATCCCGTTACTGACCACGCTCCTGAGCATGATAATCTCGTCTGTGGCGGTAACGATATTTTTCGGTAATATGATACTGTCGGTAATGGTCGCCGTCGGAGCCGATCCTCTGATAGTCACGGCTATGCTTCCGCTGATATGCGGAGGACTGTCCGGAACGATACCCCCGTCATCACCATGTCTGTTCGTAGGCGCGAATATACTTAAGTGCGGTATGCACGGCGTGAACAGTATAGCGGTGCGCTGGGCGCTTGAGCAGTTACTGTTTATAGAGGCGTTGTTCATCATCGCCTGCCTGTTATAAGGAGGCGGCAATGAAGAATAAATTCACACATACGGTAAAACTTGTGATCGGCTGGAGCATACTCGTCTTGCTTGCGGTCGGCGGCATAGGCGTCATCGGTTACATTGTTGCGCTTATCGCAGGCGGCGACGTGGGAGCGGCGATAGTGAACGTGATCAACAACCAGTTCTATGTATGGATTACGCGCATAACCTGCGGGCTTGTCGTTGTCGGAATGATACTCGTGTATATCACGGGCGAACACGACTTTATACTTGCTTCAAAGAAGAAAAAATCCGGAAAGAACGCCATCGGATCGGAGCCCGCAGAAAGTGACGTGCCGGAGTCCGGAGAGATTGACGACGCCGGACACGGAGCGGCAGACGCCGTCGTAACGGAGCCCGCAGAAAGTGACGGAAAAGCAACTGACGGTAATGCCGGACAGGACGATACAGACGATACCGGAGATACCGGCGGGGCGGGTACGGAAGCTGCAGATCAGCCGGAACCGGACGGCAATAAGGAGAAAAAGTGAGCGGCGAAAAACATGCAGGCGATAAAAAGCAGCTCGTACTGCGCATTATAAATATAGCTCTTTCGGTAATACTTGCATTGCTGATCTGCTTCGTTGTGGTAAAGGTGTTCTTTATAACCTGGGCGAAAGTGGATCAGACGTCGATGTATCCGACATACGAGGACGGGCAGACGGTATTTATAAACCGTCTGGGGAAAGCCGAACGGGGAACGGTCGCGGTATTTTATGACTCCGATGTTGCCGTGCCCCGCATATCGTCGGCATTCGGTATGTTTTCGGGTGACGCCAAGTTGCTGATAAAGCGCACAGTCGCGCTGGAAGGCGACAAGTTGTGGCTGACGAAGAACAGCGACGGAGACGGTTACCGGATAATGATATACGCCGAGGGCAGCGAAGCGGCTGTCACGGAAGAGTATACCGGTCCGGACGGCAATGCCGTGCAGCTTGACCCGATAACGTATGAAACGGCAGGAGTGCTTCGCGGAACTTCGCGTCTTAACCCGTATATCGTCGGAGAGGGCTGCGCGTTCATGATAGGCGATAACCGCGACGAATCACAGGACTCGAGAGTTTTCGGAGATGTACCGGTGTCGAGAATAATAGGCACCGTGATCTGAAAAAATAATCAAAAAGGTAAAAATGTACCGCACGGAAGACGGAGCCGTGCAGCGGAACGAAACGGAGATGCCGGGCAAAGTTTGAACGGCGGGCGCGAATGCGCAGACGGGGACGGATGATCTTATAGGAGGGGAACGAATGTATAGGATCAGCATTGTGGATGACGAAGGAGCCGCATGCGTACGTCTGGAATCCATGATAACGGATTACGGACAGAAGCACGGATACGAGTACGAACTTAGCAGGTACGGCAGTGCGGAAGAGTATCTTGCGGCAGGCGATGACGACAGCGATATCATATTTCTGGATATAGATATGCCGGGCGTCAGCGGACTTGATCTTGCGAAAAAGATCCGCGAAACGCGGGACGACGTGATACTGATATTCTGCACCAATCTGCAGCAGTTTGCTCTTAACGGATACGAGGTGGAGGCGCTCGGTTTTATAGTGAAGCCGGTAGGGCAGTACTCGTTTGATCTGTTTATGAACAAGGCGATGAGGCGGCTGTCAAACAGTTCCATAGTTGCGGGCGCCGGCAGCATACACCTGAAGACGGTAGGGTCCAGGCTGCTTGTGAACGTAAAGGACATAGGGTATGTTGAAGTCCGCAGACACAAGCTGTATTATCATATATATAAAAAGGACGGGTCTGCCGAAGAGGTGATACAGATACGCGGATCGATGCAGGAAGCGGAGAGCAAGCTTGCTCAATACGGTTTTGCCCGGTGCAGTATAGGATATCTTGTCAATCTTTCGCATATAACATCGATAAAAGGCAGTGAAGTCTATCTGCCGCAGACTATACTGTCCGTCAGCCGTAATTACAGAAAACCGTTTATGGAGGCTTTTATGCGGCGGCTTGCTTCAGGAGAGATCGGAGTGAAACAATGATCGTCATTGAGCTGATCAGGCGAAATCAGATCATTCTGGGAATGCTTATTGCGCTGTGCCTGTTTGTACCGTGGGAGAAAAGACGCAGTCTTTTTTGGTTACGCGCCATTGCGACTGTAGTTATATCGGTAGGCATAACGCTGGTATCTCCGGTGCCGCTTCCGTTTGATCTTCTGGTAAGCTTACTGCTGACCGTACTTGCCGTTCCGTTCTGTTTCGACTGCGGGATAAAGCATGTGCTGTTTGCCGCCACCTGTGCGTACTGCGTTCAGCACATAACGAGCAAGGTGACGTACCTGCTGCTCGTATTATGGATGCAGGTGGACTACACCTTTGTCTTTCCCAATATGGAGCTGCTGTCCCTCGGATTGCTTGTCGTTGCAAACATCCTCGTATGTATACCTACATATTTCCTGGGAACGCGGCGCATGCTCGAGGGCAGGGAGCTCAAGTTTGACAGCCTCAAACTGATCATATATACGGGCGCTTTTATTATCGTTGCGGTGTTCCTCAGTTATTATGCGGAAGAAGCGCTGGACGTATCGTCGGCGAATTACTATATCGGTTACACGAGTCTGAATGCGCTGTGCGCGTTGTTTGCGTTCCTCGTCATGCTGATGAACTTCATAAACTGCCGCGGAGAAAGCCTTGCGGAAGCAAAGCGGACGCTGGAGCAGCTTCTTAAAAAGGACAAAGAGCAATACGAGATTGCCAAGCAGAATGCCGAGCGCATCAATATACGCTATCACGACATAAAGCAACAGCATAACATGGGTATGGATGCCGAAGAGTCGGCAAAGCTGGACAGTGAGATAGACTCGCTCCATACGCTTTACTATACGGGAAATAAAGCGGTAGACATAACTCTTTCCGAAAAGGCGGCGCGGTGCGCGGAAGCCGGGATACAGTTCGTGTGTTCGGTGGACGGCAGCTGTCTGGACATGCTCAAGCCTTACCACATATTCTCACTTCTCGGCAATGCCGTAGACAATGCCGTTGAATCGCTGTCCGGAGTGAGCGAAGAGGATAAGAAGGTCATTAGGCTGGACATTTGCCGTAAATCGGATATGGCGGTCATCCGGGTGGAGAATTACGTGAAGAACGCGCCCGCTCTGATAGGCGGTCTGCCGGTTACGACTAAGTCGGACAGGGAAAATCACGGCTACGGCATAAAGAGCATGAAGAACATTGCGGAGGAGTACGGCGGAACGCTTTATATCCAGACGGCACAGCATGAATTTACGCTGATAGTGATGATCCCGATAACGTCGGAGGAAAAGAGCGACCTGTGATCTGCGCTTAAGGGGGGGCGAAGAGACGCTTTTGTCCCGCGGCGGATCATGACGGCTGAAATCTTAAATCAGAAAACGTTCAGAAGCGGCGGATCCCGAACGGGGGTCAGCCGCTTCTGTCATCTGCCCGAAAGATCGTATTATGTCTTTCAGGCAGGTTTTCCGGCGCGGCTGCTTAGCCCGCTTCCGGTGCCGCGCGCAGTACGGACGCGGCATGTCATAT
The DNA here is from genome assembly GCA_944362615.1 of uncultured Clostridia bacterium. Lineage (GTDB taxonomy): Bacteria > Bacillota > Clostridia > Christensenellales > Pumilibacteraceae > Protoclostridium. Next base: position 30,991 of record CALVTM010000008.1, on the reverse strand, counting down.
ATATAATAAGACTATATTATATATATGGACGCGCCGGAAGAGTCTTGAGAGGGGACAAGGTGAACGCGCGCACCGGGTATGGCGCCGCGCATGAATCGCATACCGCGGATAAGGCGTCAGACGGCGTCCGGCAGGCGGGTCCGGAAAGGCGATCCGGGGCGGAAATATACCGGGTCAGGCAGTGAAAATCCGTAAACTGAAGGTTATTCCCAGAATGTGTAAAGTTTAAACAAGGCAAGGTATGTAAAGTGGGTCATATTATATGCGCACTGTGCCACTTCTATTGAAATTAGAATTTAATGTTGTTATAATCTTTCATAGGAAAGAATCGCATGGGATGCAGAGGGGCAGATGGTGATTTTTCAGGTACTTGTCTACCCTTGCCGCACACCCTTAAGCGGGGCGCGCGGCTTTTTGTATATCATCCGTGACTTTCCAAATAAAAATGATAATACGGGAAAATACCGTACCCGCATTATTCAAAATAACAACGGAGGTAAAAAGATGAAGTCAACTGGTTTCAGAAGTATCGGTAAACGTCTTAGCGTAAAGCTTATTATGATAGTGCTTTGCCTTACGCTGGTATGTTCATCGATAGCTGTCTTCGCTATGCCACAGGTCGCAGATGAAGACAGAATGGGCCACGGAAATGATGGAATGGGCCATTACTACTCTGCGTTCTCCAGCAATGAAGAACTTCAGGCAGAGACGAAAGCCAAGAACATCGAACTCGCCAGCGAAGGCGCTATTCTTCTTAAGAACGGCGGCGGCGTGAACGGAGACGAGGACAAACTTCCTTACACGGATATGAAGAACATAAGCGTGTTTGGTATCAACTCGGATGCGTTCGGTTACGGCGGTACGGGTTCCGGTTCCGGTCAGCTTGAGGAAGGTGCGGACATTTATACGTCCTTTGAGGCGGAAGGTCTCAGCATCAACCCCAAACTTAAGGAACTTTACATGAAGTATTCGGGCGGTTCCATGAGTGATACGTCGGGATGGTCGGTGCCTACTTATGAGGACAAGGAGCTTGCGCTCGACTACTACACGCCTGCAATCGAAGCTACTTATGACCGTTACAACGACGCAGCATTCGTCGTTATCGGTCGTCTCGGCGGCGAGGGCGCAGACCTTGCGGTAGAGAACGTAGATCAGCGTGTTCGTCCGGATAAGAATGGCGATCTTATCGACAATCCGAAAGAGCACTACCTTGAGCTTACCTACAGAGAGGAGCAGCTGATAAAGTACGTCGAAGATAAATTCGAGAAAGTCGTTATCCTGTTCAACTCCGGTAACATCATCGAGTTCGGTGAGCTTGAGGATGATCCGAATGTAGACGCTATAGTTCACATCGGTCAGACGGGTGACTACGGTTTCAGAGGCATCCTTAAGGTGCTCAAGGGCGAAGTCAATCCTTCCGGCAGAACCGTGGATATCTACACGCGCGACTTTATGGTTGATCCCGTAATGCAGAACTTCGGTAACGGCGCTCAGTACGACGATGTTTACGAGGGCGCTGCGAACGTTTCCTATTACTGGAAGAATGAAGAAGGCAAGTCCGAAGGCGCCGGCAGCAACGTTATCGAGTACGAGGAAGGTATCTATCTCGGATACAAGTACTACGAGACGATGTATGATGAGATCAAGGCAGGCAACGTAGACCTTGCGTCCGAAGCTGCTAAGGCAGTTCTTGAGAGCGAAGATATCAACGGCACCGGCGACGCTTACAAGCCTTACACCGATGCTGACGACTGGTACGACAGAAACGTCGTATATCCTTTCGGTTACGGCCTTTCCTACACCACGTTCGATTGGTCTGATTTCACTGTAGAAATGTCTACTCCGAACATCACGACCGAAACGACCTTCACTGCAACCGTAACCGTTACCAACACCGGCGACGTAGCAGGTAAGGACGTTGTAGAGATTTACATGGAAGCTCCTTACGTCGAGTACGAGATCGAGAAGGCTACCGTTAGCCTTGTCGGCTTCGCAAAGACCGATACGCTCGCACCCGGCGAGAGCCAGGAAGTTACCGTAACGTTCGATGCTTATGACATCGCAGCTTACGACTGGGCAGGTCTTAACGACATTCTCGGTACCGGTTATGAGATCGACGGCGGCAGATACATCTTCTACGCTGCAAAGAACTCTCATGACGCAGTAACGGGCGCACTTTCTTACAGCATCAACCTCACCGACCTTGAGCTTAGAAACTCTCAGTACACCGGCGTTGAGGTAGACAACGTATTCGTTGATCCCGAGGATGAGGAAGCAGTTTACAACTACGCTTCTATCAGCCCGACGATGACGATTATGTCCAGAGCAGATATGATCGGCACGTTCCCCAAGGCTCCTACGCTTGAAGAGCGTACCCTTGAAGCAAAAGCTCCCACTAACCCTCTGCTTAAGGGACGTAACGAGAACCTCGTTATAACCGAGGAAGAGATTTACAACAAGATCAATTGGGGCTTCATCTTCGGTCGCGACGATGACGCTCACGAGATCTGGGCTACCGATCAGGATACCACTGTTCCCGAGGACTGGACCCAGGCAGCAGACGACACGAAGGCAGTAACCATCCGCCTTGCAGACCTTATGGGTTACAACCCTTACGATGAAGTTACCAAGGTCGAGAGCGACAACGCAGCGATCAACGGTAAGACGGCAGCTGACGCATGGACGGCGTTCATGAACCAGCTCACCTACGAAGAACTTAAGGCACTCAACTCCGTAGGTTTCTTCAAGACGCAGGGTATTGACCGCGTAGGTAAGGAAGAGGCGGTAGACGCCGACGGTCCTTGCACGATCGGTGGTCAGACGAAAGACGGCTACATCGGCGCTCGTGGACCTTCAGGTACTCGTTACTGGTGCTCCGCACAGATGCTTGCCGCAACCTGGAACCAGGAGCTTGCTCGTGAGCAGGGCGATCTGTTCGGTGAAGAAGGTATGTGGAACGGCTACAACGGCTGGTACGCTCCTTCGATGAACACCCACCGCAGCCCGTTCTCCGGACGTAACTTCGAGTACTACTCTCAGGACGGCGTACATGCAGGTCTCATCACCGCAAATGTAATCGCAGGCGTTTCCTCCAGAGGCGTATATCCTTACATCAAGCACATGGCTCTTAACGACCAGGAGACCAACAGAAACAACGTTCGTACCTGGGCAGACGAGCAGACGATCCGTGAGATCTATCTCCGTCCTTATCAGTACGCAGTTACGATGGGTGATGCTAGCGGCGTTATGGCAGGCTTCAACTGCATCGGCGTAGTATCCTGCCCTGAGAACTATCCTCTTATGACCCAGATCCTCCGCGAAGAGTGGGGATTCGACGGTTCTGTAGTTACCGACTACCAGGTAGGTACCGTTGGTAACAACCTTAATAACCTTGAAGTAATGCACCGTGCAGGTAACAACATTCCTCTCGGCGACAGAGCAGCTAATGCCCGCGGCTCCGGTACGTGGGATCCGGCCCTCCGTGGTGGCAAGGGCGGAGTAAAAGTAGGTAAGTGGGATTATAATACAAATACTTATTCCACGACTGAATTCATTACCTCCGATTCTAAGAACGATCCCGATTTCGAGGACGGATACGCAGACAGACAGTACTACTACACCAGAGTCCGCGCAACCGAGGTTATGTACAACCACATGTGCTCCAACGCTATCGATAACGGCGCTGACTTCCAGAAGAATTTCGCAGCTCAGACGATCAACCTTCCCGCAGGCGTTAACGGCTACACCGCAACTATTGAAACCGGTTTCGATGAAGACGCTGATGTAAAATACGAGTTGGTTGAGGATAAGAGCAAGCTTCCCAGCGGTGTTACGTTCAATGCAAGCAACATGCAGCTTACTGCAAGAAATGCAGCTGTAGGAAGCGGCACAGTAGCTATCAAGGCATACTACGATGGTTGGGCTAACAAGACCGTTACGTTCAATATCGTAGTAGGCGCTCCTATCACCTTCACCGGTTCTACTACCGTTGCTACGGGCGCAAATTACAGTGCAACCGTATCTCAGAACTACTGGGAAGCAGATCCCGAGCTCGGTGCTAACGAAGCAGGTATCGTTTCCACGACCATGAGCGCTACCGGACTTCCCGAGGGTCTCTCCTTCGACGCAGCAACCGGCGCTATCTCCGGTACGGCTTCCAAGGCAGGCGTATACAACGTTGAGTTCAATCTTGCCGTTGTAAGCCGCACTATCGACTCTTCCGGCAGACCTAGCGACCAGACGGCTAATTACAAGAGCACCGTAACCATTACGGTTGGTACGCTTGTAACCGTAACCGCTGACGGCGTTGAGTACAAGGTAGAGAAGGGCAGCGTAATGACCGCTCCCGAGGCTCCTGAAGCTCCTGTCGGACAGCGCTTCGTCGGCTGGTATGTCGGCGACACCGCATTCGACTTCTCGCAGCCTATCAATGACGATGTTGAGCTTACCGCTAAGTTCGAAATGATCCCTACGAGCGTTCAGTTCCGCGTTGAAAACGGCATGATCCAGGCAAGCGTTGACAACGGCGCTACTTGGGTAGACGTTATCGCAGTTGACGAGCTCAAGGGCGAGCAGGGCGAACCCGGTGAACAGGGTCCTAAGGGTGATCAGGGCGAACCCGGAAAGGACGCTGAAGGTTGCGGTTCGTTCGTAGGCACCTCGTCTATGATCGTAGTAGCAGCTGTACTTGGTCTTGCATTCGTAGGTCTCGTTATCGCGAAAGCAGCTAAGAAGCACGACTAATTTAAAATGTAAAGTTCCTTGTCAATCCGGAACAGAAGTAAATGATTGACGGAACTCCGTTAGTGTGGGGGAAGCGTTAGTCTTCCCCCACATGCGGAGTTAATAATAATTATGACGCGCCTCTTCAGGCGCACGAGGATCAGGGAGATGCGGCATTCGCCGCAAGATTCGAAAATAGCGAATGGGAAGATGGGAAGGTAGTCTGTGTTTTTCTGCAGACGAAAACAACTTGATCTCAAAAACAGATGACCTTTTGATCATAAAAACGATTTCTATTAATATATAGGAGGAAATTGTCAACAATGAAGAAGCTGATAAAGCTGATCCTGCCGATAGCTTTAGTCCTCGCGCTGGCGTTCAGTTTTTCCGCTTGTGCAATGAGCCTTACTTGTATAAGCCACATTGACAGCGACAGAAACGGTAAGTGCGATAACTGCGGCACGGCAATGGAAGTTCCTCGGGAAGATATAGAAAATATTGAAATAACGAAAGAGCCTGCAAAGACGTATTACGCTCGTAACGAAGAGCTTGATATTTCCGGCGGCGAGATCACCGTTACGTTCAATGATGGAAAGCCCGATGAAGTAGTTCCTTTTGAAGATGAAGGTGTTACAATAACCGCTCCTAACATGAGCTCTGACGGTAAGAAGATGGTTCAGGTTAAGTACGGCGGCTTTACGGATACCTATATGATAGAAGTAGGTGATGCAAGATTCACCGTTACATTCGATCTTAACTATACCGGTGCTCCGGCTATGCCTACCCAGGCAGTTACGATCAACGGTTATGCTACCGAACCGGAAGATCCTACGAGAGACGGCTTCAGCTTCCTCGGATGGTTCTCCGATAAGGAATGCACGACGCCTTACCGCTTCGGCGTACAGACGGTTACCGGCGATGTAACCCTGTATGCAGGTTGGGCAGCAAGCTACACCGTAACTTATGATGCAAACTATGATGGCGGCGTGGACAAGACTGCTGCTACCATAAACGGAAAAGCAGATTCTACCATTACTCCGGACGACAGAGATGGTTACATCTTCGCAGGCTGGTACAGTGATCCCGAATGTACGCAGCAGTACAACTTCAACGCTGACGTCACCGGTAATCTGACCCTGTATGCTAAGTGGGTATCCTCCTCTACGGAAATGGTAACTATCACTCTGGATAACAACTACGAAGGCGCTCCTGCGGCAACGACTGTATCCGTACCTTCGGGCAGCACGATGTCTCAGCCCGCAAATCCTTCGAGAGCTGACGTGACCACCAAGGGTCATCAGGTATCCGGCTTCAGCTTCCTCGGTTGGTACACCGACGCCGAATGCAATAATGAATTCGACTTCTCGTCTGTCGTAAGCGGTGATATGACGCTTTACGCTAAGTGGAGCGGTGAGTACATCTTCGAGGCAGAGCACATCAGCCTTACTACGGACGGTACTCCCGGCGGTACTCCTATAGTCGGTTCGGGTGCGTCCGGCGGCGCTACCGGCCCTGACATGGTTGAGAGTATACCTCTTGATCACCCGGATATCAACGCAAGCAACGGTTACTATGTATCCTACCTGTTTGCACCCGGTCTTGCTCTTACGTTCAACATCCAGTCTGACCGTGACGTAGCCGATGCTACTATCGTACTCAGAATAGGTGCGGAGAACTCAGGCTATGCTATTAATCCCAGTACTTCCGATGGTACGACGGACAGCGGCACAAGACTTTCTCAGTATATCATCTCTCTTAACGATACGCCTATCAATTATGACGTAATCGAGGTAGAGGGCGGATGGCCTGAGTTCCAGGATTACGAACTTACCGTAAATGCTCCCATCAAGGCGGGTAACAACGTTATAACGCTTACGACGGCTAACATGAACGGTATGGGCGGTACGATGGCAGCAAGTGCGCCTATCGTTGACTGCATCAAGATAACGACCTCCGCTGAGCTCAGCTGGGAGCCCGTTACCGGAAACGAATTCGGTCAGTAAGATACCCGGATCCGGATCTGCCGCCCGCCTGGGCGGGCGGTATGGTCCGAAATAAAAAATTAACAGGAGATATATATGAATTTCTTTAAGGCGATTTTCAAATATACGAGATCCCGGGTATGGTTCATCGTATCCATCTCGGTGATAGCGTTCTTCATACTGGTTGCGATACTTGCCGAAACCGCATTGTTCGAGGTGTTCAGAACGGCGTTCGGTGATCGTGCGGTAAAGTCTTTCGGCGGCGGTACGTATTACACGTCTGACTATGCGGATAAAGACGACGCGTTTGAAAAGTCCAACCTGTTCAATGAAAAGATAAGTGAAGAAGGTATAACGCTTCTGAAGAACGAGAATAACGCGCTTCCTCTTGAGGAAGGTGCTAAGGTCTCCGTCTTTGGTAAGAACTCGGTAAACCTTGCATACGGCGGCTCCGGCTCCGGTGCATTCACGGTTACCGATGAGACCCCGACGCTTTACGGCAGTCTGACAGATGCAGGTTTCACCTACAACACTGTCATGAAGGACTTCTACGACAGCAGCGCATCCGGCAGCGGCAGAGCTAAATCTCCCACGCTGGACAACTCGCGCGACACGATCCCCGGTTTTGCTACCGGTGAGACCCCGATCTCGAGTTACACGCAGGCTGTTAAAGACAGCTACAAAGATTACAATGATGCGGCTCTTGTCGTCATCACCCGTATCGGCGGTGAGTCTTTCGACCTTCCCCGTACGATGCAGAACGCTGACGGTACTCCCGTTAACGGTGCTTATAGCGGCGACGACCACTATCTCGAGCTTGACAAGAACGAGCAGGATATGATCGTCGAGGCTTGCAACAATTTCGATAACGTCATTATAATAATCAACTCATCGACGTCGATGGAGCTTGGATTCCTTGATGCGTTGGCTGATAACGATGATTCCGTAGTTGAAGGATTCGACGGAATTTATGAAAAGATTAACGCATGTGTATGGATTGGTGGTCCCGGATACTCCGGTATCAACGCTCTCGGCAGAGTGCTTAAGGGCGAAGTAAACCCCTCCGGTCACACGATCGATACCTATCAGCGTGACTTTACCAAAGATCCCAGCTATGAGAACTTTGCAGACTATCTCGTTGCCAAAGGTAACACCTACATCATAGACGGCGGCAGCGGTCTTGCCCGTTACCTTGACTACGAGGAAGGCGTATACGTCGGATACCGTTACTACGAGACCCGCGCCGTATACGAGGGAGAGGACTGGTATAAAGACCATGTAGTATTCCCTTACGGTTACGGTCTGTCCTACACCACGTTTGAATGGGAAGTGACCGATATGTCGTTTACGGACGGCGCTTCCATGACCTGGACGGCTGACGAAGACGCTGAGTTCAGCGTTACGGTTAAGGTAACTAACACCGGTGACGTTGCAGGTAAGGATGTAGTTCAGGTATACATGACCGCTCCTTACACCCCCGGCGAGATCGAGAAGTCCGAAGTAGTTCTTGTAGGCTTTGCCAAGACCGATCTGATCGAGGCAGGCGAAAGCGATGAAGTGACGATAACCTTTGAGGGTTACGACTTTGCTTCGTACGACTATAGCGATGCAAACGGTAACGACAACCGCGGTTACGAGCTTGACGCCGGCGAATACACCGTAAGCGTAAGAAGCGACGCTCATACCGAAGTAGACGCACGCAGCTTCAACCTCACAGGCGAAGTTCTGTATAAGAACGACCCCGTAACCGACTACGAAGTAGTTAACCGTTACGACAACGTAAGCTTTGAAGAGAACTACGGTATGGAGAGCGAACTTTCCCGTAACGACTGGGAAGGCACCTATCCCGTAAACGAAGTACTTGCAGGTTCGGACGCTGAGCGTACGATCACCGTAGACTTCTACAACACCATCACGAGCACCGCAACGAACAACCCGATCGCCGGCGATGACAACATACAGATGCCCACCGTTGCCGAGGCAGGTTCTCCCGCCGGTACTCTTCAGATCTACAAGCTGATCCAGATGACGACTGAAGAAGGCTCGGATGACGAAGTTCCTTTAAGAGATGAGCTCGGTACGATCATGGTCGACTACAATGATGAGCGTTGGGAAGATTATCTCTCACTCCTTACAGAAAGTGAAATGATGTCGTTTACGATGAACGGCGCATTCCAGACCCCCGCTCTCGAGAGTATCGGTCTTATGAAGACGTTCGCTACCGACGGCCCCGTAGGTTTCGTTTACTTCATGGCTCAGATCGAATCCGAGAACCCCGTATACAAGACCTGCTCGTATGTCAGCGAGTGTGTCATAGCAGCTACCTGGAACGTTGACCTTGCATTCGGCATGGGCGAGTCCGTAGGTAACGAAGGTATCATCGGTAACCAGCGTGCCGGCAACAGACCTTACAGCGGATGGTACGCTCCCGCGATCAACATTCACCGCAGCCCGTTCGGCGGACGTAACTTCGAGTACTACAGCGAAGATCCGTTCATGTCCGGTAAGCTTGCGGCAGCCGTTATCCGCGGTGCGCGTAGCAAGGGCGTTTACTGCCAGGTTAAACACTTTGCAGTCAACGACCAGGAGACCAACCGTTCCGGCGTCTGCACATGGCTGACCGAACAGGCTCTCCGTGAGATCTACCTCAAGCCTTTCGAGATTGCAGTCAAGGAAGGCGAGGCTATGGGTATCATGAGCTCGTTCAACCGTATCGGTACTTTGTGGACCGGCGGTGACTACAGACTCCTTACCGAGATCCTCCGTAACGAGTGGGGATTCAAGGGTATGGTCATCACCGACTTCAACACCGAGTCCTTCATGGATACCAAGCAGATGGCATATGCAGGCGGCGACCTCAACCTCGCCAACACGCCTAAGCCTTGGGATCCCGAGACTCCCGCAGACTTCACCGTACTGCGCAACAACGTCAAGAACATCCTTTACACACTGTCTCGCTCCAATGCGATGAACGGTCATGGCGAAGGCGGTTACTATATAACCTACTACGCATGGTGGGAAGTTCTTCTGTTCTTCTTCGACCTCGGTCTTATAATCGCTGCTATCATCTGGGGCGTATTCGTAATGATCAGTGTCATGAAGCAGGATAAAAGAGAGCGTTACCAGACGGAAAACGCTAAAAAATAAATAATATAGCCGTCTGATCTGGTCCCGGGCAGTGATACCCCTCATCGCAGTTCGGGCGCAGCAAGCGTACCGCCGCAGAGTTTTTTCTGCGGCGGTATTTTTGTTGCCGTTTCCGCTGATACCGATCGGCATTTTCGCAAGCCCGGAGCATTCAAAACCTTTTCCGCCGCGCCGCGCATAACAGAAAAAGATTTCCGCGCCGCGCATAACAGAAAAAGCTTTCCGCGCCGCGCATAACGGAAAAAGATTACCGCGCCGTGCAAGAGGGGGGACGTTCTCACAGCCGGATCGGAGAAAAACAACGAGCGCAAGCCCGAATAAGTTTACAACAGGATTTCCGTGTTCTTTAACTTCACTTTCAGCACATTATAACATCTGTTCAACGCGCCCTGCAGGTACAATTTATGTCAAGTGGGGCGTTTTTATATCCTTGCGTGCTGAGCGTATTGACCCGCATCTTTTACAGTGGTATTATATGATAAAAAGCGGGCATATAGGCTATGCCCGGAGAGGGGCAAAATTGAAAACATTACATGAATGTTTAGCGGAATATTCCGTATCATTGAAGAATAAACCGGCGATCATCGTAAAAAGAGAGATTCTGACTTACGGCGAACTTTATACTGCGATATGCGGTTTCGGCGAATACCTGAGAAGCAGCGGTTTCAGAAAAGGAGATTTTGCCGTATGCCGTTCATCGGCGACTTTGGATTACTGGGTCGCCTATTTTGGCGTTCAGATAGCGGGCGGCGTATTCGTACCGCTTGAAAAGGACGTTGCCGAGCCGCAGATGCGGAATGTCATAAAATCCCTCGATAAAATAGGCGCGCTGATAGGCGGGAAGCAGGACGAACAGCTCAGCCGTGAGACGGGCAGCATATTCGTACCGGCTTCGGAGGTCATAAAACTTTCCGATCGCCCTTACGGTGAATTTGAAATGCCCGAACTCGACGCTCTCGGTCAGATACTGTTCACAACGGGAACGACGGGCGCGGCGAAAGGCGTTATGCTCTCCAACAAATACATAGCGAGCGGAACGCGTTCGGAGATCCCTCACAGCAGGGATACCGTCATGCTTCTGCCCACGCCGACTAATCACGTGCTCTCCGTCGGCAGAGGCACGACTCTGCTGATACGCGGCGCCACTGTGGTGTTCACCGACGGGCTTGCCGATCTCGGTGAGTTTTACTATGCGCTGTCCGAGTACGGAGTCAACGCGACGACACTCACTCCGTCCGCTCTGAACTACATAATAGCGCTTACGGGCGAAGAGTTTGTCAAGTATGACGATAAGTTCGTATTCATTGAGATAGGCGGCGAAAAACTGCCGGCGTCCCGTCAGCGGGAGTTTGCCGAACTCATGCCGCACGTCCGCTTCTTCAACATGTATGCGTCTACGGAGACGTCGGAAATATGTTACTACGAATTTTCGCGTTACGGTGCGTCCGACGTGCGCATAGGCAAGCCTTCGGCGGGCAATATCATACACTTTACGGACGAGAACTGTGTCGACAAAGTCGCGACAAAAGAAAATCCGTGGTTCATAGCGGTGGAATCCGAAACGCATATGCTCGGCTACTGGAAGGATGAGGCGGCGACGAAAAAGGTGCTGTTCGGTGATAAAGTGCTTATGAGCGACTACGGTTATACCGACGATGAGGGCTTTATCTGCCTTGCGGGCAGAGCGGGAGACGTCATAATATCCGGCGGACACAAGATAAACCCGACGGACGTCGAAAGCGCGGCGATAGCGACCGGTCTTGTTGAGGATTGCGTATGCTTCGGCAGTCCGGACGAAACGTTCGGAAAGCTCGTCACCCTGCATGTCGTGATGAAAGAAGGCGTGCCGTTTGATTTTGTAACGCTGAAAAACGCGCTTTCAAAGCACCTTGAGGGCTTCAAGAATCCGCAGATTATCGCTCAGACGGATAAGGTCATGCGCCGCCCCAACGGTAAAATAGACAGAAAATTTTATTCACAGATAAAGTAAAGGAGAATTTGTGATGGACGAAAATCAGATCTTCGAGAAAGTGGAGGAAGTATTCCATAAGACTTTCGCGGATAACACGCCGCTTACGCGCGACACCAAACCGGGTGACGTTACCGCCTGGGACAGCATGGGACAGATACGTTTCCTTGCCAATCTTGAACAGACTTTTTCCATAAAATTCAAAATGAAAGATATCGTTACTTTCCGTTCGATAGGCAATATTGTGGACGGCATTGCAAAACTGACCGGGCAGGGCTGATAAGTGAATATCTGGCTTATAATTACATTGTGCCTGGTTGTAGTCATATCTCTGCATTGTCTTGCCGAGCTGCGCAACCTTGCCGTTATCGCCGTTGTGAACGTACTGTTGCACATCGGCGTTATCATCATGCTGCTTTTGCTTGCCGCTGAACTGCGGCAGGTGTTCGTGTTCCTGCTCGCATCCGTCACCGCGGATCTTGTTATCCGCCTGATAGCGCGCCATATCTCGGAAAAGAAGGCGAAAGAGAACGCCGCAAAAGCATCTGCGGCGGCAGCCGGAACATCTGCCGTAACGACGAACGTAAGCGCGGCGGCTGACGGAGCGCCGGACAGCGGTTCGCGAGCCGACGCACCGGTTGCGGACGAGGGCGCGGCAGACGCACATGACAAAGAGGATAAAGGAAAGGAGGGCGTACAATGAGTTTTAATTCGCTCGTCTTTCTGATATACCTGGTTATAGTGCTTGTGCTGTATTACGCTTTGCCGCATAAGGTAAGGTGGATAATGCTGCTAATCGCAAGTTACATATTTTATGCGTACTGGAATTTCAAACTCATATTCCTGATACTTGCGACGACGCTGACTTCATACGTAGCCGGACTGCTGCTCGACCGCGTAAAGAAACAATGGCTGAAAAATCTGCTGCTCGTAGTGACTCTCGTCATCTGTCTCGGGCTGCTGTTCTTCTTCAAGTATTTCAACTTCATATCCGGAAGTATAACGTCACTGCTCCGCGTATTCGGCGCTGAAGTGGACGACTTCTTCCTCAATCTGATACTTCCCGTCGGTATATCGTTCTACACTTTCCAGACGCTTTCATACGTCATCGACGTATACCGCGGTTCTATAGACGCCGAAAAGCACATCGGCTATTTTGCGCTGTTCGTATCTTACTTCCCTCAGCTTGTTGCGGGACCGATCGAGCGTCCGCAGGACCTCCTTCCTCAGCTCAAGAGCGAACACAAGCTGAATACGGATAACCTCTGGCAGGGATTCAAGATCATGGCTGCGGGGTTTGTCAAGAAAGTAGTCGTTGCGGACACGCTTGCAAGGTACGTCGACTCGGTGTACAACGCCGCCGACATGAGTCAGGTGACCGGTCTTGCGGTACTGATTGCGACGCTGGTATTCATCGTGCAGATATACTGCGACTTTTCGGGTTATTCGGATATTGCAACGGGTTGTGCAAAGATGATGGGCGTAGAGCTCATGGTCAACTTCAGGAGCCCGCTTTTCTCCGAAAGCCTGGACGACTTCTGGTCACGCTGGCACATCTCGCTGAACACGTGGTTCCGCGACTACGTCTACCTGCCGCTGAACTACCGCGCCATGGGTAAGAAGCACCTGCGCGCGCGGGTGTATCTCAATCTGCTGATAGTGTTCTTTGTCAGCGGTCTGTGGCACGGCGCGAACTGGACGTTCGTCATATGGGGTCTTTACAACGGAGTATGTCAGGTGCTCGAGGGACTTCTCAAAAAGCCGAAAAGCGCATTGTGCGCTAAAATGGGGTGGACGGAGAACGGACCGAAAACGCGGATTATCCGCATACTCAAGACAAACCTGATCATGCTTTTCGGGCTTGTGCTTTTCCGCGCCAGCTCGGTAGGGGATGCGTTCATGTTCTTCGGCAAGCTGTTTACCGACTGGTCCGCGACCGGTCAGTACTTCACCGATACGTTTGCGCTCATGGATCTGGACGTCGTGGGGGCGATAACGATAGTGCTTCTCACGACCGTCATGCTGTCGCTCGATAAGCTCATAATCATACCGCGCGGCAAGGATCTCCTGCCGGACGGCAGCAAGGTATGTCATGCGACCGGATACATCTATATCGTATGGCTGATAGCCGCGGCATGGCTGCTGCTGATTTCGCTCGGACAGTCGTCCGCGTTCATCTATTTCCAGTTTTAGGAAGGGGGGAGTGAAAGATGAAAAAGAAGGTATTGAAGATAGTAATATCCGTCATATGCTTCGTACTTGCAGTCATCATTCCCATTGCCTCGGTACCCGTCGTGCTTGCCGCAACGGGCGCCCAGTACGCGGAGACCTACTACGCGGCGCTTTCCAAGCAGTACGACAGACTCTGCTCTGTCGACGAGCCGAAAGTGATAGTCGTGGGCGGTTCGAGCGTCGCATTCGGACTGGACAGCGAGCTGTTTGAAGAGCTGTACGGAATGCCGTCCGTTTCGTTCGGACTGTACGGTTCTTTCGGCGTCAAAGTAATGATGGACCTCTCGAAAGCGAACATACGCAAAGGCGACATCATAGTGCTTGCGCCCGAGATGACCGCGGAATCGACAACGCTCTACTTCGGAGCGGAGTCGATGCTGAAAGCGACGGAATCCCGTCCGGACATACTTGCGCACATAGCTTTTGACAACGTCGGAGACGTTCTTGCCGCGTCGTGGGGGTTTGCGCGCACGAAGGTGGAGAACATACAGACGAACGAACAATTCGACTTAGAGGGCGTCTACAGGGCGTCTGTCGTGAATGAATACGGCGAGATAGACAAGGGTATCTTCCCGCGCGAGGGCAACATCCTTGCGACCGGATATCTTGACGAGCCGGTCAGGTATTCGGCGGAGGATATGACTGATGAATTCGTCGATTACGTGAACGACTATGTATCTTACTGCCGGATGCGCGGCGCAGAGGTGTATTATTCGTTTGCACCGGTAAACGAGCGCGCGGTACGCAGCGAGGACGTCCGCAAAGACACCGCGGATTATTACGAATACCTTACGCAGGTACTCGATTGCGAGGTCATATCCGACCCGTACGCGTATATTTACGATTACAGATATTTTTATGACACCAACTTCCACCTCAACGACAGCGGCGTAGTGCTCCGCACCGTACAGCTCGTGCGCGATCTCAAGCTGGTCAAGGGGGATACTTCCGCCGTTGACGTTGAGCTTCCGGAGCCGCCCCCGCCTCAGTTCGAGCAGAGCGATATCGATCCCAACCTGCCGTATACCGACGGAGATCTGTTCGAGTATACCGAGCTTGAAGGCGGTTATCTTGCGATATCCGGAGTCAAGGAAGAGGCTACGGAGCTTACGAATATCGTACTGCCCGTCGTTTACGATAATAAATATGTAGTTTCCATACTTGCTGGTGCGCTCAGCGACTGCAAGGTACTTGAAGAGGTGACCGTGCCGGTAGGTATCCGGCAGATAGATAACGGCGTGTTCTCGGGATGCGATTCGCTTAAGCGCATACGTCTGCTCGAAACAAGCCAGGACAATGTATCCGTATCCGGCGGACTCATGGACGGCACGCCGCCCGACTGCCGCATAGTGCTTGTAAATGCGAAGAAGTCGGATTTCGGCACGGGATATTTCTGGTCCATGTACGTGGAATACCTGGTAGAGGAGGAGTGAGAGCATGCGGGCTAAGAAGATAATCAGTATCGCGCTTGCGCTTCTGCTTTTCGCGGGTACGGTTACACTGACCGCATGCACGCCGGAGGGCGTAAACACGGTAAGGGTAATGGTGGAGGACGGAGAGCACTTCACCGTTAGCGGAGATAAGATCAAGACCGTGGAAAGGGGTGCGGACGTTTCGTTCGATATTGTGATAGACAACGGCTGCTATTATATCTCCAACAATCTCGGCGCGGAGTTCGAAGACGGCGTACTTACGCTTCGCAGTGTGGTTGCTCCGCAGACCGTCGTTCTTGACGTCGGCGTCAGCGCGTATGTCGTCAAACTCGAACCGACGGACGGTATGACCGTGATCGTGGACGGAGAGCCGTCCACAGTCGGCGCGACGCTGTCCGTGCCTTACGGCGGCGAAGCCGTATTCGAGATAGAGATAGATGAAGAGCGTTATATGTTCTCGGGAGCAATAGTGCGTTATCCGGACGGCAGTACGAGCGAAGCCGAATACTCGGACGGCAGACTCATACTGAGCGATGTGCGTTCGGACGCCGAGGTGTTCGTACAGCTTCGTAACGCACCCGAAACGGACAAAGAAGAAGTGACCGTGCGTCTGCTCGAAGGCGAAGGATATACCGTGACAGGTGAGTCCTCAGTCACTGTTGCGGTAGGAGAAGACGTAAGCTTTGAAGTGGACGTCTGGGACGGTTACGGATATGTTTCCAATAACTGCGGCGCGACATATGACGACGGAACGGTAACTCTGACCGACGTTACCGCCGACCAGGATATAATACTCAACTTCCGCCGCACGAGCACGAGCACCGTCTACTACGAGCACGGCCGCGTGGACGTCACGGATGCGGGCAGCACGCTGATATACACGGCTACGGCGGACAGCGGATACGTATTTACGCGCTGGACGCATGAAGGCGAGTTGCAGGCATACTCAAACGGAATCACCGTACCTGCCGGTACGGAGCTTGAGCCGGTATTCGCTCCGGAGTCGGATACGCTTGTCGTGTACCATACGAACGGAGGAGAGCTCAAAAACAGCGACGAAGACAGCGTGACATATGCGTTTGAAAGCGACGTATATCTGTATCCCGCCGCACTCGGAGAATGGTGCTTCCGCACGTTTGAAAGAGACGGATATGTTCCGATAGAGTACAACACCGAGCCGGACGGAAGCGGTACGCCGTACTCGATAGGCAGCCGCATATTCGAGTCGGGCAACAGGATAGACCTTTATGTTATCTGGGAAAAGGAGAATGCTGCGACCGATTTTGAAACGGAGTACATCAGCGAAAACGGCGAAAACGTCGGCGTAAGACTTATAGGATATATCGGAACGGATACCGAAGCGGTAATACCGACTGAGATAAACGGACTTCCCGTTACCGAGATAGCAGAGGGCTGTTTTGAGGGCAGCGACGTGACGCGGGTAGTGATAACCGAAAATATCCGCACGATAGACCATTACGCATTTAAAGACAGCGCACGGCTCAGAACTCTGTATATGTGCGACTCCGTCGAGTATGTGTATAACGACAGCTTTGAGGGCTGTGACGAGCTTTCCGAGCTGCGTATGATGGCTGTGCTTCCTCCGGTATACACCGATCATCTTATAGGAACGACGGTGCGCCGGTTCGAGCTGCTTGTCGCGACGCGCAATGACCATAAGAATAACATAATATTCTACGGCGGCAGCAGTACGTTCCAGGGCATAGACGGCAGTACGCTTTCCCGTTCGTTCAACAACGATCTGTACCGTATAATAAACGGCGGACAGAACGCATACGTCTCAGGCGTGCTGATGCTTGACCTTTACTCACAGTTCATGAAGCGCGGAGACGCTTTGATATTCACGCCCGAGCTCGGCAGGGATATGTACTCCGAGGAGCTTGCGCTTCCCGCCTGGATAGTGTTTGAGGAGTTCTTTGACGCATTCCGCTATATCGACCTCAGGGACTACGGCAACATATTCGGATCGTTCTACGACTTCCAGCACGGCGCCGATAACTTCACGTTTGTCGGCAAGGTGGATCAGCTTGCGGACGGCGTAAGAAAGACGTACGAGGACTACGAGCCTACGCTTGACGAGTGGTTCACGCGCGGACCGAACTTTAATATAACGACGGCGAACCTTGAGACCAACACCCGCCCGATCGAATTTGATTACTTCAAGAGCCAGGTGCTCAACGTGTTCAACAAACTGTATACGGAAAAGATCACGGCGCGCGGAGTGAATCTGTATTTCGGCTGGTACGGTTTCTGGGAGTATTCGTTCGATGAGCCGGATCCTTATTCGGAAAACTCGATATATGCCGAGTACGAGCGATGGCTTAAGGAGAACCTTGCGTTCAAATACATTTCCGACTATCGTGATCATCTGTTCGGCATAGAGGATATGACGGACAGCAACAGCCACCTGACCCGTGAAGCGGCGGTAAGGCACAGCCTGACTTATGTCGAAGAGATGAAGCCCGCTCTGCGTGAAGACGGCTTCCTCGTCTAACGGAAGATCAGACCGAGCAACAGAATTATCAGAAAGACTGCCTGATGCTGAGCAAGCCGGGCAGTCTTTTTCCGAAGCTGAAGGGTGCGGAAAACTAAGCCGCGTATTGACAATATGCGGCAAATGTAGTACTATATAATAGCGGGCAGGCATTTCTGCTTATTGTGTTTTCAAACAGGTAAAGGGTGGGGAAAATGAAGATAAACGTCGCATTGTTAGAAGACGAACAATCAGAGCGTGAGCAGACCGAAAGTATGCTCAGGCGGTTTTTCGCCGAGCTGAATATCGAAGTCGGTCTGACCTGTTTCTCCGACGCTGAAAGTTTTCTGAGTAACGGCAGCGGTTTCAAAGACTTTCAGCTGCTGCTCATGGATATAATACTGCCCGACGGGCAGCCGAACGGCGTGGAGCTTGCAAGAGAGGTACGCAAAGTCAATCGGGACATAGCGATAATGTTCATAACAAAGACGGTGCAGTTCGCGATCAACGGGTATGAAGTCGACGCCGTGGACTATGTGCTTAAGCCCTTTACGTATGAGGATTTTGCGCTCAAGCTGAAAAAAGCCATGCGGTACATAATGCTGCATCTGGAGAAGTTTATCGTTCTCAATCACAAGGAGGGCGTTACCCGCATCGGCGAGAGTAGGATATATTATATCGAAGTTATGCTGCATTATCTTATAGTGCATACCGCAAAGGGCGACTTTACGGTGCGCGGAAGCATAAAGGACATGGAAAAGCTCCTGTCAAAGAGCTTTTGCAGGTGCGCGAACAGTTTTATAGTCAATCTCCGTCACGTCGACGGTGTAAGGGATAACGAAGTCATAGTGCGGGGCGCATCCGTGCCGGTCACCAAATCCCGCAGAGCGGCGTTCATAAACGCGCTTAACTCTTATAACGGTGTGATGTAAAATGCCTATAGAAGCCTTTTTCATAATGCGTTTCACGCTCTTTACGGCGGAGCTTCTGGCGGATGAGTCCATGCTGATCGGCAGATTCCCCAGAAGAAAGAGATTCGTTCTCAGACTGGTCATATGTATAGCCGTACTTGCGGCTGTATCGGTCGCTCTTGCATTTGTAAACGAGAGTGTTCTTGCCGCGCTTAATTACGATACGGAGGATATACTTTTATATATTGTGATTTGTGCGACATTCATAGTCCTGTTTCTGCTGAGCGTTATTGCCATGCACAGCTGTTACGAGAGCGACTTGTACAGCCTTTCGTTTTGTGCGATATTCGGATACTGCGCGCGGCACCTGGTGTTCAGCGTATATGTGCTTATTGTGAACCTTGCATGCCCGGAGTACAATCTTTTCAATTACGGAACTTTTCACTGGGCGATGATCCCGGTATATCTGGTCATATATACCGCTTTGAACATGGCGGTATACTTTCTCTTTGTGCGCAGGATCAACCGCAACAGCGTGTACGAGTTCGGCAGGACGACGCTTCTGCTGTACGCGGTAGTACTGACGATCAACGTTGTGATCAACGCGATAAGCGAGCTGTACGGCCGCGAAAGGTCTGACCTGTATATAATGGGGCTTATACTTCAGATAGCGTGCATGGTGCTTGTGCTCAGTCTCCAGACTCTGATCGTGGACAGTATGCAGCTCAAAAGCGATAAGAAAGTAGTGGATACGATACTTGAGCAGCAGGAAAAACAGTTCAAATTCGCGCAGGCGAACGCAGAGCAGATAAGCATAAAAGCGCATGATCTGAAGCATCAGGTAGCCGTACTGAGGGCGGGGGGAGAGCCCGCCGAAAAACTGCTCTCGGAGCTTGAACACCTTACGGGAGCTTACGATGCAGTTGTCAAGACGGATAACGCGACGATAAACGCCGTCATATCCGAGAAGTGGATGTACTGCACTACGCATGGGATCAAACTCTCGTATATGGTCAATCCGAAAGCCCTCGAATTCATGGAAAGCGTCGACCTCTATTCGCTGATAGGGAACATAATAGATAACAGCATAGAAGCGGTCATGAGGCTGAGCGAGAAAAACAAGCGCGTTATCACTATGAACGTATCGGAAAAAAACGGGATTGTGACTCTGTCGTCAAATAACTATTATGAGGGCAGGCTGGAGATGCGCGACGGCTTGCCGGTCACGGTGAAGACGGATAAGACAAGTCACGGTTACGGTATGCGGAGCATACGGAGCATTGTCGAAAAGTACGGCGGGGATATGAATATAACGGCGGATGACGGTATCTTTATCTTGACCGTCACTTTCTGCCGGCAGTAGCCGGCGTAAAAAAACAGGCGGAGCAAACAGCGGTTCTGCCGGCTTTAAGCAGCAGGGCGCGTCTTTGTACATACAGAGATGCGCTTTTTTTGTTTTTTATAAAACCATGCCAGAAACGGGTCAAGACATGCCAGACGTATTGACTTGCCATATGAAATATATTACCATGCGGGTACAAAAAAATATAAGCACTTTTAATTTTTATCGAAAGTGTGCAGGAGGAGAAAAATGAAAAAGTTAGCAAAGATCATGGCAATCGTTATGGCAACAGTATCGCTTGCAGCGGTAGCGGTAGGATTCTCGGCATGCGGCGAAAGCGCCGGCGAGATTACGAAAACGTACATCGTCAGCGAAAGTACGGAGGGTGCGACCGCAGGAACGAACTACAGCGTTTATCAGCTTCATATCCTCGATAACGAGAGATACGAGCTTGTCAAGACGACTTACACTTACGGTTACAGTATGAACCTCGGTACATACAGCATAGAGACTTTCGGTACCTACACCATGGGCAGCAGCGTTGACGGATACACCGCTTACACGCTGAACCGTTCGGACAGAGCGATCGTTAACGCTTACTCACTTGCCGGCGGCTTCAATATTTACATAGATACCGCAACGGCGACTTATCCCGTTGAGCTTCCCGCTGAAACCGAAGGCGAAAAGAATATGGCTCAGTCTGCGGAGGACGTATTCGACGCTTACGGCGCACAGATGACCGTATACGTCAGCGATACCAACAACACTTTCTCTCTTACGGATCCCAATGCGTAATTCAGGCGTATTGCCCGGTCAGGTAAACAGACGGAGGTGAACAACTTGAAAAGCATTAAACTGAGCAGAAAGAATTCGATCATCATAATGGCGGTGAGCATAGCCGTTGCAGTTATACTCATAGTCGCAAACATTGTTACGGGCATATATTCCGGACTGATAACGGTTGCGCTCAGTAGCGGAGGAACTGTCTCTTCCGAAGAAGGCAAAAAGACCTGTCAGGAAGTGGAAGCAGAAGGTATAGTACTTCTTAAAAACCGGGACGGCGCACTGCCTCTGTCGTCCGACGAGAAAAATCTTGCGCTCATCGGGCAGGACAGCGTCGACTTTGTATACGGCGGCGCCGGTTCGGGCTCGGTGGACACTGCCAACGCTCCGACGTTAAAGACGGCGCTGGAAAAATCGGATTTCAGGGTAAATACAACGCTCTGGAACTTTTACGAAACGGGCGCGGGCAAAGCG
This sequence comes from uncultured Clostridia bacterium, assembly GCA_944362615.1. Taxonomy (GTDB): domain Bacteria; phylum Bacillota; class Clostridia; order Christensenellales; family Pumilibacteraceae; genus Protoclostridium. Next base: position 9,502 of record CALVTM010000008.1, on the reverse strand, counting down.
TACCGCAAACAAGTGCCGGACTCTTCGGGTAAAGGCAGCTTTGCGGTGAATGAAGTGCCTCAGAGTGTCTATACGGACGCCGTGCTTTCAAGCATGGATAACGACGATGTCGGAGTAGTGGTCATCGGAAGAAGCGGAGGCGAAAGCGCCGATATCCCGACTACGCCGCTTGCAAGCGGGTATCTCTATCTCGAGCCCGATAAGGACGAGCTGGATATGATTGCCATGGCGTGCGGCAAGTTCGATAAAGTCATCGTGATAATAAACTCAAACAACGCAATGGAGCTGGGCTTCCTTGAAGATCCCGCATACGCCAATGTCAAAGCGGCTCTCTGGGTCGGCGCGGTAGGGCAGGAAGGCATGTACGCGATCGGCGAAGTGCTTAGCGGAAAGGTCAATCCCTCCGGCAGACTCGTCGATACGTACGCCTACGACTCGCTCAGCGCACCTTCCGCGCAGAATATGGGCAGCTACAGCATAACGAATGCCTCCGAGGTGACCGACTACGCAAACAATGCGAAGAATTATCTCGTTTACCAGGAAGGCATTTACGTGGGCTATAAGTACTACGAAACGAGATACGAGGACGCCGTGCTCGGGCAGGGTAATGCAGGCGATTACGATTACGAAGAAGTCGTTCAGTACCCGTTCGGTTACGGTCTTTCCTACACCGAATTTGACTGGAGCGATATGACCGTTGAGGAAACGGAAGATACGTTCGATATCAGCCTCACCGTGACCAACAACGGCGGATATGCGGGCAAAGATGTCGTGGAGATCTACATGCAGTCTCCTTACATAAACGGCGGTATCGAAAAGTCCGCAGTAGAGCTCGTCGGATTTGCCAAGACCGACGTGATAGAAACTGACGGCTCCCAAACGGTCACCGTTTCCGTCGCAAAGGAGAGCATGAAAGCGTATGATGCGGACACGGCAAAGACGTATGTCGTTGACGCCGGCACTTATTACTTTGCCGCCGGCAGGAACGCTCACGACGCGCTCAATAATATCCTTGTCGCAAAGAATGCGGACGTGGATGGTGATTCGGAACTCGTTTACGAGTACGTTCAGTCCGAGCGTGATGCGGAAACTTACTCCCGGTCTGCGGCGACCGGCAACGCCATAACCAATCAGTTTGAGGAGGCGGACGCAAACTACTACGATGAATGCACCTACCTCTCAAGACAGGACTGGCAGGGCACAATGCCCGTCGGCGCGTACAAGGGCGGCAGCTGGGAAGCTCCGGACAGGATGATAGCCGACCTCAACTGGTACCGCGCGGATGAAGTTGTGAACGACAGCACCAAGACCATGCCGGAACAGGGAAGCACCGCAACGGCTTATAGGGTGACCGATCTTGTTGATGCGGATTACGAAGATGAGCGCTGGGAGCAGATCGTGTCTCAGCTCAGCTGGAATCAGGTGACGAGACTTGTAAGAATGGGCGGTTACAGCACGATACAGATCGACGCGATAGGACTCCCCGCGACTCAGGATAAGGACGGTCCCTCGGGCGTTTCCGGTACGCTGGTAGGCGGTACGAGTACTATGGCATGGCCGACTGAAGTGGTAATGGCGTCCACCTGGAACGTCGAGCTCATGGAAAAAATGGGCGAGCTCATAGGCGAGGACAGCATAGGCGCAGGCATAACCGGCTGGTACGCGCCCGGCGCCAATATCCACCGCTCACCCTACTCGGGCAGAAATTTCGAGTACTATTCGGAAGACGGTTTCCTTTCAGGTAAAATGGGCGCGGCTGAAATGCGCGGCGTTCGCTCGAAAGGCGTGATTGCATACATGAAGCACTTTGCGCTCAACGACCAGGAGACCGACCGCTACGGTAATGCGATATTCGCGACCGAGCAGAGTATAAGGGAAATATATCTCAAGGGATTTGAGCTTATTGTCACCGAGGGCGGAGCAAATGCCGCTATGGCGGCAATGAACCGCATAGGCACGAGATGGGCAGGCGCACATAAAGGTCTTATGACCGAAGTTTTGCGCAACGAATGGGGCTTTGAAGGTATGGTCATAACCGATCAGGCGTCCGTATCCGGAATGTTCTATCAGGATATGATCTCCGGTCTCTGGGCAGGCACTGACTTATGGCTGAACACAAACAGCAGTTACTGGTCGCTTGACGACTACCGCGACAACGCCACGGTAATGAGCTATGTGCACAGAGCCGCCAAGAACATCATCTACGCCATAACGAACTCCAATGCCGTTCAGGATTACGGTTCGGGCAAAACGGGTATGACGGGACTTGCGCCCTGGCAGATAGCGCTTTACATCGCCGACGGCGTGCTCGGCGCGGCATGTATAGCAGGCATTACTGTCTCGGTCATTGCTCTGGTGCAGAACCGTAAGTCAAAGGAAGTCAGCGAATAAACTATCGGCTGACCGGGTATATATTTAACGTTTAACACGGCTCTGCCGCGCAAACGATCAGAATAGGAGATCCTTCATTTAGGGCTGTCGCGTCAACTCTATGCGGCAGCCCTTTGCTTATGTCATGAAGCCCGCAAAAAAGTTGAGATCTTTGAGAATCAATATGCGCCAGACCGATCCGCGCCTGTTGCGGTCAATAATGACAGAAGGGGAAACGATATAAACAGTAACGGAATTTTTTTATACAAGCGAAAATTTGCAAAGCTACTTTTTTTCTTGTTTTAAAAACAATAATGAACAGTTAATTGAAAAAATTGCCTGTTATGAGCGAATATTTTATGAAATAGTTGAATTATACTTGCAATTATTGTAAATATGTGTATTATATTAAATACCAACCCCCGGGAGGAGTGTAAAATGCAGGAATATAAAGTACTTAAAAAAATTTATAGTAAAGATGAAATATCTTATGCACTGCTGATTTTCGACAATGGTGATCATATTCCGATCGGCAGTGCTGAAATTGAAGATATTTCTGTCAGATTATACGATAAACTGATACTTGTAAACGATGAACTTTGTGCGGTAGCGGAAAGCGGGATTCTGAAGCTGAAGCTTATGGGGAAGCCGGAAATGACCCACACGGACGCCCTCGTATATAATCCGAAAAAATATAAAACGGATAGAAAAAGCTATATCGAAAACAGACTTGTCGCAGAAGGAGGGGTAATAGGGATACGATTTTTTGAAAAAAACAACTGGCATACAACGGTATTCGGCAATATGATCGCTAAAATTGAAAATGATACGACATATCTTGAATACATTCCTAAACCTTTTGCCGAGTCATATGAAAGCAATTATCATATAGTGCATCTGAATAAGATCAAAAAGCCTCTGATAAGTAGCATCCGTCTTGATTTTGAAAACTGTGAGGGATTTACCGTTTACAGTGATGAAATACTCAAAATTCATTTAAACCTTAAAGAAGAGCTGGCATGGTCGAGTCACGATTATTACCGCGTGGTCAAAGACGGATATATTGTATTAAAGCTTAACGATGATATAAATAACCGTGAAGTGCATATCTTTGACGACTGCAATAAAAAAGTGAACCGAAAAATTCTTGAGCGCCGTTTGTGCGGAGAAAAAGGCAGCGCCACCCATGATATATGTCATTTGTACGTCAGTTACTTATGTTCCGAAAGCGGGGCAAGAATATGCGAATGCTTAGAGATCGAAGACATTAAGTCCGATAAAGAAATAGCAAAGCTGGAAAAGAAAGAAGAAAAAACCGGCATGTATTATTATTATTTTGCCGGAGGGAAGTGCAAGCGGCAGGAAGACGGCACGATCCTGATCACGTTCGGCAGGAAAAATAAAAAGGAATCAGGATAAAATTCACGCAAAAACCTGCAGTCCGCCAAAAAGCTGAGATCTTTGAAAATCAATATGCGCCAGACCGATCCGCGCCTGTTGCGGTCAATACGGTCGTGCGCTGCCACGCCCCTCATTTTAAGCGGTTAAACTCAGCGCAACATACCTGCTTCGCGCCTCGTCCGTTTGCTTCGCAAACCGAGTACGGACTCGGTCACCGGTTCAGGCGCACAAAAAAACCGGCATCTGATATGCCGGTTTTTGTTGTCTGAAAGGGTTTTTAATGAAACGATTGCGCACAGCAAGAGGTAGGACGCCGATTGACAAAAAGCCGTCTACATGTTAAAATGACATAAATAGTTTATGATATTAAGGGGACGGTTTGACATGTTTGACAGTCAGTCACTGAAAAAATTCAACACAGAGCTTTTACAAGACTTAGAAAAAGAAACGTTGAACTTTGGTTTACTGTACATTCCCGAAGGCAGTAAAAAAGTGTCCGTTATTGCCACTTACCGTCCGCTTAACGGTGAGGGGCGTTATCTGGGGTTAAACGACCGGCTGGAAGAAGAGATCTTTACTTTGACAGACGACAGCTATCAATACGGAATTTCCACAAATATCACTGCCGAGAAGATCGTCAGTGCGATATCCCGCCTTACTTTTCGCGACAATGACGGATTGAACGGCTTTATCCGGGAAAACTGCGGCAGCTATAGATTTCATGTGTCGCAGAAAGGTAAGCTCCTGGCAATGGCAAGATTTTTCACGCTCAATCTCACATACTTCTATTGTCTGAGGATAAAGCTTAGTAACGGGGAAACTCTGCCCGAAGAATTTATTGGGGAATTCGCATATGACAGCAAAAAGAATGTGTGCATATTGATTGGTAATCCGTCGGATAAATTGCTTTCATACCTTTCGGGCAGGCGATTTAAAATAGACGGAGACATTGCCTGTCAGACGGAAGAGCAGGGAATGGACATATATGAAGTTTATTCCCGCGGTAACATAATTACTCTGTATAATACAGATCTTTTTTATTCAGGTGCTTTGCTCCGTCCGTTGAAGATCGTACAGGAGGAGCCCTATATCTCCAACTACAACGTAACGACACTGAACATTTATTTTGAAAAGTCAAGCTATGGGACGGTTTGTGCTTTGGACAATAACAAGGCAATGTTTCATTGGCTAATCACCTCCGAAGACCGGCAAACGATAGAGGAATTTTTCAGGGAAGAAGACGAGGTAATAAGGGAGCTAGCTGCCGACAGTGATAAAGGAGAGCTTGAGAGGATAAACGCATATCTGCAAAGATCTTCCAATGTCCATCAGATAGCTATCTCCACAAATATCTGTACGTCGGATAACATTCTGCTTGCTCCGCTCAGAAGTACCCATTCCATTGATGGGGCTAAAGGTAAGGGAGAAAAAGACTGCATTTATCCCGGAGTCAACGGTAATGCCGAGGTACTCGTTAGAGGCGTGGGTTTCTATGAAAAGTCTTCTTATGAAGATCTGCCGTGTATCAGTGTAGACGGCGGCAGGATAGACTTCAGCGGCGAATTAACAAGAGAAACCTATTCTGAACTTAAGATCAAAGTTGACCCGATGCTATGGGACATGTACGGTATCTCCATGAACGGTACGATTCCCTCGGGAGAAATATCCGCGGATGTGCCAGTAAAGCGTCGGATGCATTTTAACGTGCTGGCTGTCCAACAGGTATCACATAGTTTTTCTGAGATCTGCGACGCACGCAACAGCGCTACGGAAAATTACGAGTCTGATATGCTTTGGGGGATCAAGGCTGTAAGGTATCGAAACATCTTTGATCTTATGCGTATAGGGTTAAAAAATTTTTTGGACTTTATGAGACGAAATGGCGATATTCTTACTGCGATCTTGTCGCTCATGGTTTTTTTTACGGGACTCGGAGATATAACTTTCCGGACAGCAGAGGGAATAAGTAACGTAGTTACGGCATTGATTGCCGTATTGCTCATAATCTCTTCAGTAACGAGCATAGTCACAAAGGTGCTGCGGTATAGAGCAGACAAAAAATTTATCATACGCCGATATCTCTTTTTGTACGACAAACAGAATAAAAAAAGCAGTGAAATCATGCGCAGACTTTCTCGCGAATATAAGCTGACGCCAGCCACATATATTCTGTTAAAGTTATATTTTATAGAACAAGAGTCAGGCGAAAAATAAACTATATAGCGCCTTGTCGCCGCGGTGACAAGGCGCTATTCATGCGGACAAAATATATCGAATAATATTCATGCATGCGTATGATTGATCTGATCGTCGATCGATTTTGCTGATAATTTATTAATGACATATGACGGTATACCCGAACGGAGTTCAGTTCGCATAATAACATTATAAATATTATTACTATATAAACCAGATTGACAATTCCCGTCTTGGCAGCAAAGCGGTCAGATTTTCGAGATAGAATTTCCGCTTATCGGAGCGCGCGGAGCGCAAGCGGTCGCCGCTGGGTGACCCCGCGGCGTACCCGAAAACGGAAATTATAGCCGGAAAGATGACCGAGTTTGCGTCAGAATGGAAGCGCTGAGTCAGCAAAAAATTATATACTCTGTTAGAAAGCATATATCGGATTGCATTGTATCTCAATGCCTTGCCGTTCGAGCGAGTTACTTTGCGCTCGTTCATTATGCGATAGATCTCTTTCACCGTCTTTCCGTCATTGCACAACTTAAAAATTTCCTGAATGACGGGCGCGGCTTGCGGATCAATATCGAGCTTGCGCTCATTATTTATAACATAGCCGAACGGAACGTTGCCGCCATTCCACAAACCTTTTAAGGCGTTTTCCTTCATACCGCGCGTTACCTTTTCGGCAAGCTCAGCTGAATAGTATTCTGCCATGCCTTCCAGAACGCTTTCCAGCAGTATACCCTCGGAGCCTTCGGCAATTGTCTCCTTTGCAGAGATGACCTTTACTCCATTTGAATTTTACAGTATATTCCCACAATTTTCACCATGCCTCTATCTTATAGCCTTTAAGAATGAAAATTTTGCTTGACATAAATAGTACTATATAGTATTATATTAGTACCATATGGAACTTAATTAATTTAAGGAGATTATTATGAACCAAATTAAAATTGCACAGACCCCCGTTTATACCTCGCCAAATCCCATGACTTTTATCTGCTCCAAAAAGGCAGACGGAAAGACAAATATGGCAACGCTTTCATTTTGGACATATGCCTCAACCAACCCCGGAAAGGTTGTATTCTCGTTAAATAAGGGCGCGTACACTCTTGAACTGCTTGCAAAGAACAATGAAGTCGTTATCGCCGTTCCCGGCGCGGAACTTGCAGGAGCACTGATTGCCTGCGGCACCTCTTCCGGAAGAGACACCGACAAGGTTGAGAAATTCAACATTGCAATGCAGAAGCTTGACGGAACAGAAATTTGTGTCCCCGAATTAACGCGCCTTGCCATAGTTGCAAAGGTCAACTCGACCGTTGACGCCGACGACCATATCCTGCACATATGCGACGTAACAACAGTATATGCAGACGATAGCGTCGAGGCGGTTTTCGGTTGGAATGGATACGCAGAGCTTGCTCCCGCGCAGAAAAAGTGATATGATAACCTGCATAAAGGACAAAATAAAAAATTTAAACATCGTCATCGGATGCCCGATAGGGTGCAGATACTGCTACGCAAGAAATAATTGCCGCAGATTTCATATCACAGACGACTTTAATAAGCCCGAGTTTTTTGAAAGCAAACTTCGGCTCTTTGACAGCAAAGAGCCGAAGATCTTTCTGCTTACAGGCATGAGCGACCTTGCCTACTGGCAACCCGACTGGACGGAAAAAGTTTTTGAAAAGGCTGCGGCCACGCCCAAAAATACCTATCTGTTTCTGACAAAACGTCCCGAACGATTGCACATTCAGACCGACCTTGATAACCTGTGGTTCGGCGTGACCGTCACCTGCGCTGCGGAAAAAAATCGCATAGAAATTTTAAAGAGCAATGTCAGGGCAAAGCACTATCACGCCACGTTCGAGCCGCTCTCCGATGAAGTTGGCGAAGTGGATTTTACGGGAATTGAGTGGGTGGTACTGGGCACCGAAACGGGCAACTGCAAGGGCAAGACACCTTCTCAAAAGTCGTGGATTAATGGACTTGCTTCGCAAGCGCTGGCAAACAATATACCCGTTTTTATGAAGGAGGATTTATTTTTCGCTGGAATTATTCCCGAAAGTCAGATGATACAGAAATTTCCCAAGGAGTTTAATCTATGAACGCAAGGCAAGGCGGATTTTTAATTTCCAAAATAAAAAATATAGGCGGACGTAAGTTTGATAAGATCCTTCAAGAGAAGAATATCGACGCATTCAACGGCGCGCAGGGAAAAATACTCTATGTTTTATGGCAGGACGGCAAAATGACTGCGACCGAAATTTCTAAAAAGAGCGGGCTTGCCAAGACTACCCTCTCCGCCATGCTGACGCGAATGGACGAGCAGGGACTGATTGCCATGGAGGAAAGCTTAACGGATAAGCGCAGTGTTTGCATATCGCTTACAGAGAAGGCCGCCGCGCTCAAAGAGGAATACGATGCAGTCACGCGCGAGATAGAGGACATTTATTATAAAGGCTTTACCGACAGCGAAGTTGAGCAGTTTGAAAATTACTTAAAGAGAATACTTGCAAATCTGGGAGACAAATGATGGACGACATTAAAATTACGTATATAAAAGTAAAAACAGTGCTTACAAAATCCAACCTCCCCATCGCGGGGTATTCGGTTAATCCCTATGTCGGCTGTACACACGCCTGCAAATATTGCTATGCCTGCTTTATGAAAAGGTTCACGGGACACGACGAACCGTGGGGAACATTTCTCGACGTAAAACAGTGGGACAGGATAAAAAATCCTCAAAAATATACTGGACAAACGATGATCGTAGGTTCTGTAACGGACGGATACAACCCTCAGGAGGAAATATTCTGCCAGACACGCGCCTTTCTGGAAGAAATGCAGGGCAGCGGAATAAACCTTATAATCACGACAAAGTCAGACCTTGTATTGCGTGACCTCGACCTCATAAAGACCTTCCCTTCTCCGCTCATAAGCTGGTCAATAAACACGCTCGACGAAAACTTCAAAAACGATATGGATAGAGCCGTTTCGATTGAGCGCAGAATTGCGGCTATGAAAAAGTGCCACGAAGAGGGTATACGCACAACCTGCTTTATATCTCCCATCTTTCCGGGAATAACGCAAGTGTTTGAAATAATCGAGCAAATAAAGGACTTCTGCGACTATATCTGGCTGGAAAACCTTAATCTGCGCGGCAACTTCAAAACTCAGATAATGGAATATATAGACAAAAAATATACCGACTTACTGCCGCTCTATCAGCAGATTTATAATAAAAACGACATGACATATTGGCGGATTTTAGACAGAAAAGTGACGGAATACGCCGAGACGAATGGTTTTATGTATGTTATCGACGAAGAGCCATTTCTTCGTAATCCAACTGGCAAGCCAATTATTATTAATTACTTCTACCACTCTCAGATAAAGCAGTCTGCAAAAAAGAAGTAAAGTCTGTATTGCAGTATAGTGTAATTACGCTTACTTGAATAATCGTCACTTCGTCTGGAAACGGTTGGAGCAAATAAAACTGAATAAGCGCTAATAAGGAGGAAAACGTATCGAACAGAATACATAA
>CALVTM010000007.1 GCA_944362615.1 uncultured Clostridia bacterium | reverse complement strand
CCGGCGACGCAAGCGCAGCTTGCTGCCACGCTCACTGAAAACGCGGTGCGTTTTCCGGGCGTTCGCGCCTTCTTAAGGTTCAAGTCCTAATCCTCGAAAAAAAGAAAAGCGACCCTTTAAGCGGATCGCTTTTGGCTCCTCGGATAGGACGCGTGTTTGCCGCAAGCAAACCCGCCGGCGACGCAAGCGCAGCTTGCTGCCACGCTCACTGAAAACGCGGTGCGTTTTCCGGGCGTTCGCGCCTTCTTAAGGTTCAAGTCCTAATCCTCGAAAAAAACACGGCACACTGTTTTGTGTGCCGTGTTTTTGGCTCCTCGGATAGGACTTGAACCTACGACAGCGCGGTTAACAGCCGCGTGCTCTACCGACTGAGCTACCGAGGATTATGACGCTTCCTTGCCGTCGACAAAATGTATTATATTATATCGCGGCGCGCTTGTCAAGCGATTTTATAAATAAAAATCTTTATAAAAGCGTTTAATTTTACGCGGAATATATGCGCAGGAATGCAGCAGGAAATACTCATACTTAAAAAAGATTGACAAAACGGGTTGAGAATTATACAATATTACATTATGGAACTTATGACACCGCAACAAATATGGAAAGGTTACGATGCATCAGCGTTGCCGCTTGCCGTAAGTACGCTTACAGATAAGCGTGACGGAGAGTTTCGGATTATAACCGCTTATTTTAACGGACCGACGACAACAGACGGCGTGGTCCGCGTTTATGCGCGTTGCATAGTACCTGCCGGAGCAGGTAAATATCCTGCCGTAGTATTTATGCCGGACGTAGGCAGACCGGCGGAAAGCGACGTGAAATGGCTTGCCGACTGCGGGTACGCGGTGATCGTTCCGGATTATGCCGGCAAGCGTGAAGACACTTTTGAGTATACGATATATCCGATATCTCTGGCATGCGCGGAGTATGCTCCCGAACGGCTCACGGAGTATCCGTCAGACATGCGTTTCAATTGCTGGAGCATATGGGCGGAAATAGGCATGCGCACTCTTTCGTATGCGGCGCAACTGGATTTTGTAGACGGTGCGCGTATGGCGATGATAGGTGAAGGAGTGGCAAGCTCTGCCGCGCTCAAGGCGGCGGCGCTGGACAGACGCTTATCGTGTGCAATAACTATGTATTCGAGCGGACGTGTGGACGAGCGTAGCGATGATCCGAATTATATTCCGTATAAGGTAGCGCTTGCCGATGCTGCATATGCGCCCATGGTCAAGGTGCCGCTTCTGATGATGATAGCTTCAAACGAAGTGGACGGGTCCACTGACGAGATGAGCTCGGTTTATTCGCTTATCCCCGAAGAGACCGGATCCCGTCTTTCGATAAGCGAGCGTACCAGTCACGCGGTGGGAGTAAAGCAGCGGGCTAACGTAGGTATATGGCTGAAGAAGTACCTGACCGGCGAGGGGAATGTGCCTGCCCAGCCTGATCTTACGGCATCTTCGTCGGAGCATAAACTGTATTATAATATAAAGTCGGACCCGGCATGCGAAACAGAACTTTTTGTTTCCAGAGGAACGCAGGAACCGTCCTTAAGGAACTGGAGTCAGATCAAACTGATGCTTGTCGGAGAGGGCGAGTATATTGCTCACGTTGATGTTTATAATGCTAAAGAAAAGATATATTCGTTTGTGAACACCCGACAGCCCGGCGGTATAAGCATAAGCAGTCCGATATGCGAAAAGCTCCCGGCTATGCTTGGGATAGAGGAGACCCCGCTTACAAACAGCCGTCTTATATATGACGGCGATATGGGTATAGATGACTGGTCGGAGGAAGCCTCGATGGCGTCTATGAATACGCTCTCCGTAGTTGAGGGTCCGTTCGGGATAAACGGTGTGACGGCGAAATCGGGTGCGCTGAGAACTTTTAAGCTCGGTGATCCGGTATTCCGCGGCAGGGAAGGTTATCTGCTGCAGATAATGTTATATTCGGAAACCAGACAGAACGTCACATTGACGATAGCGGCTTCCGTAAAGGGCGGAAAGTACGCGGAGTTTTCGCATACCGTTGAGCTTTTGCCCGAAGAGAACTGGCGTAAACTGACGCTTGAAGCGTCTGATTTTAAATCCCCGTACGGCTCGTGCGAAAACTGGAACGACGTTTTCGGATTACGCATAAGCGGTAGCGGCGCGGTCATAGTGGCGAGTATGCTGTGGGCATGAATAGCAAATTAACACAACACCTGTTAGGGAGAGAATACAACTCCAACATAATATTTTTAATCCTGGCGCTGTTTATGTACGCCGTTCTCGCGACGCTCGTAATAGTGCATTCGTTGTTTTCGCTGTGTCTTGTAAGCGGCAACAGTATGAATCCGACGTTGCAGGACGGGCAGTACGTGACACTGTACAATAACTTCACTGCGGAGCGGGGCGACGTGATAGTCTTTGAATCGGAGGTTCGGAACGAACCGCTGATAAAGAGAGTGGTGGCGACGGCAGGCGATACCGTGGAACTGCGGCGAACGGGAGACGGATATGTGGATTTGTATGTAAACGGCGAATACGTCCGCGAAGATTATATAAAAGAGCGCATGAGGGACTACTCGGACAGTGTGCCTCTAATGCTTTATCCGGATGTCGTCGTGACCGTACCCGAAGGTCACTTGTTCGTACTCGGTGACAACCGGAACAACTCCACGGACTCGAGGTACTCCACCGTAGGGTTCGTGGATGAAGACAGCGTTCTCGGAGAGCTTGCGGCAATTGTACCGCCGGACAATATAACTGAATTTTTTGTACGACTGTTTATGGGAGGATTCTGAGCCGCACAGACGGACGTTAGTAATGGACAGATCAGCCGAAAAGATAATACGCGTCAGCAATGCCGTATATAAATACAACCGTGACACGGAAGATGAGGTCACGGCTCTTCGCGGTATATCGTTTGAGATAGCAGAGGGGGAATTCGTGGCGCTGGTTGGTGCTAACGGAAGCGGAAAGAGCACGCTTGCGCGTCTCCTCAATGCGCTTTATATTCCGGATGAAGGCGATGTATTTGTAAGCGGTATCAACACTGCGTCTGATAAGAATGAGGACATACTTGCGGTGCGCCGCACCGTAGGCGTGGTATTTCAGAACCCTGATAACCAGATGGTGGCATCAATAATAGAGGACGATGTCGCGTTCGGTCCGGAAAACCTGGGGCTTCCTCCCGCCGAAATACGCGAGCGCGTGGACTGGGCGCTCGAGTGCGTAGGCATGGCTGATCATAAAAAAGGGACGCCGTTCAGACTTTCGGGCGGACAGAAACAGCGTATAGCAATAGCGGGCGTGCTTGCGATGCGTCCGCGCGTTATGGTGCTTGACGAGTCCACCGCAATGCTTGATCCGCGCGGCAAAAAAGAAGTAATGGACGTAGTGGAGCGCATACGGTCTGAAGCGGGAGTTACGGTTATCATGATAACGCACTTCCCGGACGAGGCGGCAAGAGCGGACAGGGTGATAGCGCTTTCGGGCGGACGCGTGGCGATGGATATGCCGTCGTCGGCGGCTTTGTCTGACGTGGAGGCGTTGCGTTCAATAGGGCTGGACGCGCCTCTTCCGGCGCGTATAGCATATGAACTGAGGAAAAGAGGTCTGAGTATGCCGGAAGGCATAACTACACCCGACGGACTTACGGAGGCGTTATGCAGAATAAAGAACTGAAGAAGACGTCCTCCTCCGGCGGACTGATCGAGATCAAAGACCTGACATATACTTATAATCCCAAATCACCGTTTGAGACCAGAGCGCTTGACAAGGTGTCACTGACGATAGAACGCGGTGACTTTTTCGGGATTATAGGGCAGACGGGAAGCGGCAAAAGTACGCTTATTTCTCATATCAACGCTCTTACCCGCGTACAGCTTAAAGGCAAAGTAAATGACTGCGCGACGGTTAACGTATGCGGAATAGATCTTACCGCTAAGAAGCCGGATCTGAAGAGACTGCGCGAAAAGGTGGGAATGGTTTTCCAGTATCCCGAATACCAGCTTTTTGCGGATACCGTACGTGAGGACGTGGCGTTCGGTCCCAAGAACCTCGGTATCGGCGATGCGGAGACTGATGAACGAGTGCGCGAAGCGATACGTCTTGTCGGACTGAATTATACGGAAATATCCGAGCGTTCTCCGTTCGAGCTCTCGGGAGGACAGAAGAGAAGAGTTGCGATAGCGGGAGTCATTGCAATGCGTCCGGAAGTGCTCATACTTGACGAGCCTACGGCGGGGCTTGACCCGGAAGGCAAGCGTGAGCTGCTTGCGCTGTTTAAGGATATACAGCTTACGACATGCCCGACAATAGTCATGGTGTCGCATAATATGGACGAGGTGGCTGAGTGCTGCAATAAAGTCGCCGTACTCGGCGGCGGAAAAGTACTCGGAGTATTCGCGCCGTCCGAGCTGTTCTCCAAACGGGAACTGATACGTTCGCTCGGGCTTGAACTGCCCGTTGCGGTAGAGCTTGCGTCATACCTTGCGGAGCACGGCATACCCGTGCGCCCTGAATGTCTGACGGAAGAGGAACTTCTCGGAGAACTTCTCAGTGCATACGGAGGCGGGAGATGAAGGACGTAGTTTTCGGACAGATATATCCCGTGAATTCTCCGGTTCACAGGGCGGACGCAAGGGCAAAATTCATAATAATGATCTTATATATAGTGACGGTCATCTTTGCGTCGTCTTTCATGCAGATGGCAGTCATTGCTCTGCTTCTGCTGACAGTGATACTTATGAGCCGCATACCGCCGCTGAAAGTGCTTTCCGCGCTTAAAGCGATAATCGTACTTGCGATAGCGACATTCATTTTTACCGTATTGCTGAATAAGGGGGAAGGCGCAGAAAACGAGTCGCTGTATCTGGAGTTCGGACCTTTCTGCATCTGCGGCACAGGTCTGCTTACGGGCGCGTTCATAATCTGCCGCATAGTGCTGCTTATCGTCGGTCCTACGATGGTAACGCTCACGACTACGCCGGTAGACATGGCTGATGCGATAGAGTTTCTGCTTGCTCCGTTAAAGCTGATAAAAGTACCCGTTCACGCATTCGGCATGATAATGAGCATAGCGCTGCGCATGATCCCCACTTTGTTTGAGGAGACTCAGAGGGTCATGAACGCGCAGAAAGCGCGCGGAGCGTGTTTTGATCACGGTAACGTATTCAAACGTATAGGCGCGCTTGTTCCGGTACTGATACCGCTGTTCATATCCGCACTCAAGCGTTCTGCCGATCTTTCGGATGCGATGGAATCCCGCTGTTACAACGGCGGTAAGGGCAAGACGCGCATGAAAGTGCTTAAATTCAGGGTATCCGACATATTAAGCATGCTGTTTTCCGCACTGCTTCTGTTCTTTATACTCGTATGCGTATATAACTGGTGGAACTGGGGTTGGGTTGCATTCATGCAGATGGGTACCGTATAATTGATCGGCGCGACGTCGTTTAATAGCCTTTTAATGTAGGATATATATTTTTTAACATAAGTCGGCTGAGTCGGCAAAGGGGGGGGGGTATGCGCTATAAGATCGTTCTTGAATACGACGGATCGGGTTTCCACGGCTGGCAGAAGCAGCGAAGCGGGTGCCGCACCGTACAGGAAGAAGTCGAGCGTGCGCTCAGCCACCTTACTGCGGACGCGGCGGTGACGGGGAGCGGAAGAACGGACGAAGGAGTTCATGCTCTCGGACAGGTTGCGCACTTTGACTATGACGGCGGACTGGACGCGGCGACTCTTATGCGCGCGCTCAATCACTGGCTGCCTGAAGATATATGCGTAAAGAGCTGTTCGGCTGTTCCGGATACCTTTGATGCGAGAAAAAGTGCGCGGCGCAAAACGTATGAGTACGTGATGTACACGGCGGATCTGCCGTCTCCGTTGCGCCGGACGCGTGAGTGTTATATAGGGGCATCGGCGGACGTCCGGGCAATGAATGAAGCTGCCGGACTGCTTAAGGGTACACATGATTTTTCCGCATTCTGCCGGAGCGGTTCATCCGCAAAGACATTCACCCGCACGATATACGACTCGGAAGTCAGAGAGGAAGGCGACAGGATAATATACCGTGTAACGGGAAACGGATTTCTTTATAATATGGTCAGGATAATATCAGGCGCGCTTATCCGTATCGGGCGGAATGAGAAAAAAGCGGAGGATATCGGGACTGCTCTTGCATCAGGCAACAGGGTGATGATGCCGGATATAGCCCCGCCGCAGGCATTATATCTTGCGGCAGTGGAGTATCCCGACTTTCCCGAACAGGAATAAAAACGTAAAATTCGGCACAGGCGGGGCAATTACGCTCTGCAAAAGGCATAAAAACACTTGTAATTTTGTTTCGCTTGCGCTATAATAGGATAGTATACTCAAGCCGAAGTTTTCGGCTCGCTCTTCGCCTTGGCGGAGAAAGTACGGAGAACAAAGAATTTGAAATCAAGCACTAAAGGTTTAATAGCGCTTCTTGCGTTTCTCGGCGTGATCCTTGTTATAGTGATCATCATGTTCGCAACTACGCGGGCGCAGGAACTGCGTACGGGCGAGTTTTATGATATGCTGTTTGACGGCAGGATCAAAAACGAATCGCTCGATATTGCGAATGATACGCTCACATTTGACGATGCCGATACGAACAGGAGCTATAAGGTTATCCTGTATGCCGAATCCGGCTATGCCGAGGTATTTGCAGATTATGATGCTGCCGTACGTGAGGCAAAGCGTCTTGAAGCGGAAGTCGCCGAGCGCGACAGAGCTGAGACGGAAGCTGGAGGAGAGACCGGCACGGACGAAGGTACCGAAACGCCGGATACGGAGCTTCCCGGAATGACGGATGCGGAAGCGGATGCGGCGTGGGACGCTTATGTCACATCGATAACCGGTACGATAGCCCGTTCCCGTCTTATCGGCAGCGACTATACTAAAATAGCGGACTATGATTATACGAATGCAAAGTACGGCGACCGTTACTCGGTATCCATATTTGACTATGTATATCCCGTAGCAATGATCGCTATAATGATAGTCTTTATCGTTATACTGTTCCGCAGCATGCGTGGCGGCGGCGGTGTTGCAAACGATTTCGGAAAGAGCAAAGCCAATGTGCAGAGCTCTCTGAAAGTGCGTTTTGCGGACGTAGCCGGCGCTGAAGAGGAAAAGGAGGAGCTTGCGGAGATTGTAGATTTCCTCAAGACTCCCGGTAAGTTTGCGGGCGTAGGCGCGCGCGTACCGAAGGGCGTACTTCTCGTAGGTCCTCCGGGTACAGGTAAGACGTTGTTCGCGAAAGCTGTCGCGGGGGAGGCGAACGTTCCGTTCTTCTCCATCTCCGGATCGGACTTTGTGGAAATGTACGTCGGTGTAGGTGCGAGCCGTGTGCGCGATCTGTTCGCTCAGGCGAAGAAGAATCAGCCTTGCATCATCTTCATTGACGAGATAGACGCAGTCGGCAGACAGCGCGGCGCCGGACTCGGCGGCGGACACGACGAGCGCGAGCAGACGCTCAACCAGCTGCTCGTTCAGATGGACGGTTTCGAATCCAATGAAGCTATAATCGTTATGGCGGCGACCAACCGCGCGGATATACTCGACCCCGCGCTCATGCGTCCCGGACGTTTTGACAGACAGATATATGTACAGATACCGGACGTGCGCGGCAGAGAAGCCATATTCAAGGTGCATGCGCGTAATAAGCCGATGTCGCCCGAGATCGACTACCGCGTTCTTGCGCGCATAACGAGCGGCTTTACGGGTGCGGAGATAGCCAACCTGCTCAACGAGGCGGCTATTCTGTGCGCGAGAGCAAACCGCACGCAGATAATCATGGAGGACATTTATGAGGCTATCGATAAAGTCATCATGGGTCCTCAGAAGAAGAGCCGGCTTGTTACTGAAGTTGATAAGCGCATAACCGCGTATCATGAAGGCGGACATGCGATTGTCGCATACAGACTTGCGCCCAACTGCGATCCCGTTCACGAGATAAGCATAATTCCGAGAGGCAATGCTGCAGGTTACACGATGACGCGTCCGGACAACGACGACAATCATATAACCTATAAGAAGCTTACTGCGGATATAGCTATGACTATGGGCGGACGTGCCGCGGAAGAGCTTGTGATAAAAGATATATCGGCAGGCGCATCAGGCGACATAAAAGCGGCGACGGCGCGTGCGCGTAAGATGGTCACCGAATGGGGCATGAGCAGCGTCGGACCGGTTTACTACGGCGGCGAAACCGAAGTATTTCTCGGTCGTGATTACGGTAGCAGTCATAACTACAGCGACAAGACGGCGGCTGAGATCGATGATCAGATACGTAAGTTTGTCGAGGAAGGTCACCAGACCGCGCTCCGCATCCTTTCGGAAAACAGAAAATACCTTGATACTCTTGTTCGCGTGCTCATAGAGAAAGAAACGGTATATGCCGAAGAATTCGATATGATCATGCAGGGCGCTCCTGCGGATGAAGTGATGAAGGTCATTGACGACAGAACGTACCGCAACTTCGGAAACAAGAAGGAAAAGAAGGATAACGTCATACACCTGTCATCCTCAAACACTCATCCGGATGACGATACGGATAAAGACAATGATACGGGCAGTGATGCCGGTAACAACAACGGTGCGTCGGATGACCCCGTCGACGATAACAATAATAATTAAGCAAAAGGAAAGTATACCAAATGTCAGGTAAAGCGAAGAACATAATCGCGATCGTGGTAGCGGCAGTAGCTATCATAGCGATCGCGGCAGTAGTAGTGCTTTCGAGCATAGTGATACGTCCCGTGTCGTATTCTAACGGCTGGATGGAAGATGTCAGAAACGTGGAGATATACCACAGCAGCGCAGAGGGTTACCTTATACATTCCGGTGGAATGGAAAGCGAGCTTCTCGAAGGCAATGGCGAATATGCTGCGCTTGAGGAAAAATACACTGTCGGCGATATATTCGACATGACGAATTTCTCACTTATTTCCGCGTGCCTTCAGTTCAACTATTCGTTCGGACTCAGCCTTGCGGATATGGATAACGTAAACAACAATAAGATGACCGGTCTGGAGATGCAGAATGTCTACACGGAACTTACGGAAGGCACTGCGCTCGGTTATTCATTCGTTATCCGTCTTGAAGGCGAGCCTCGCGTTCTTGAGCTTGAAGACGATCACGGTCGTAAATGCACCCAGGAATACGATACTGTTATGTTTACCGTAAACCAGGACAGCGATTGGGTACGTAATATAGACGCTTATGCTTTCAGCTGGAACGCCGTATTCGGCGAGCACAGCGAACCGGGAACAGAGTCCACCGCTCAGATCTATTACCGTCTGACTTTCGGCATGCGCACCGCCGCAATGCTGGATGTTCTTGAGGGAGTATACACTTACGATGCATTCCCTGAAGAGGAAGAAGAGGAAGAGACGGGCGATGACACGACTGAGGAAGATACGACTACCGACGGTGAGACTGAAGATACCACGACTGCCGAATAATAGGTCAGACCGGATCTATCCCGATCAGAAAGAACAGAAAAGAGCGATGCTTCTCCGGAGTTTCGCTCTTTTATTTTTTTGCGCAACGACGACTCTGCGGTGCGACAGACTTCGTTGTCCTTGCTCATAAACAGCGGCTATGCGCATAAGCGGCAAAACAGTATGCACGTCAAATCATAAGCGTGCGTCTGACCGGTATACTGCGTATGCGGAGCGACCGGAGAAAAAGATTGCCGAGAGCCGGGCGGGCGGATTGAGTCGCGGCTATTGACAACGGTAAAGGGAAATGTTAAAATAACGATATGAGAAGCGATACGATAACCGCGCTCTCGAGCGCGGCGGGAAGAGGCGCAATATCCGTTGTCCGGATGAGCGGACCGGATGCTGTGCGCATACTTTCCGAATGTTTTTCGCGTGCCGATCGTCTGGAACACGCCAGAATGGTGCTCGGCACGCTTGATGCCGTACAGCTGCGCGACCGCGTGATGGCTGTTGTGTTCTATGCCCCTGATAGCTATACGGGCGAGGATGTAGCTGAGGTGCACTGTCACGGTTCTCCCGAAATAGTGGACGCCATCATACGGCGTTTTATCTCATTGGGTGCGCGTCATGCCGAGCCGGGTGAATTCACGCGCCGTGCGTTTGAAAACGGTAAGATGAGCCTGGATGAAGCGGAAGCCGTAGGCGACCTGATAAACGCCCAGAGCACAGCCGCGGCAAACGCCGCATACGACGGCATGCGCGGAGCTCTGCACACCGCGCTTCGCGGCGTGTACGATAAACTGCTTGCTCTTGCCGGTGAAATGACTGCGGCGCTCGACTATCCTGAAGAAGACGTGGAAATGCGCACTTCCGCACAGGCATTGCCTGTCGTTGAGGAATGTAAGAAAGAAATAGCTGCGCTGATAGCCAGTTACGGAACGGGTGAAAAACTGCGCGGAGGCGTTAAAGTCGCGATAGTCGGGCTGCCCAACGCGGGCAAGAGCAGCCTGCTCAACCGCCTTCTGGGCAGAGAACGTGCGATTGTGACGGCGAATGCGGGAACTACACGCGACACGATAGAGGAGTCTTATGAATATAAGGGCGTACTGTTCACGCTTGTAGATACCGCGGGTGTGCGTGAAACGTCTGACGAGGCGGAAGCCGCCGGCGTGAAACGCAGTGCGCTTGCCGCTCGTACTGCGCATATCGTGCTGAGGATAATCGATCTTGCTGCGCCGGTAGTGCTGCCGGTGGAGACGACGGGTATCGTTATTGACGTATACAACAAGACGGATATAGCCGAGGGCGGCGGTGACGAGGGTGTTTCCGCTCTTACGGGCAAAGGCATAAGGGAACTTAAAGAGCGGATATATAAAGCGGCGATGGGCGACAAGGTCTCCGTTTCTGGCGTGACGGTCACGAACGCGCGTCACTATACGCTGTTGCTGGAAGCCATGGAGGAGCTCGGACACGCCGAAAATGCGTTTGCCGGCGATGCGATCGACCTTGCGTCTGCGGCAGTCGCGGGAGCGCTTTCTGCTATAGGCGGAATAACGGGCGCCAACGCCACTGAGGACGTTCTCGGCGATATATTTTCAAGGTTTTGCGTAGGGAAATAGGGATATAACTAAAGATAAAGGGGAAAACGTATGCCCGAAGATGATGACATAAGATCGGAGGAAGTCGAGCGTATAGAGGCGCTGGAGACCGACGAGCTGAAAGAGGACGAACATGAGGATATAATAGAGTTTGCGCTTCTGCTCGGTAAATCACTGCTGGAATCCGGCGGTGAGATGCAGCGCGCAGAGTACGCCGTAGACAGGCTTTGCCGCGCTTACGGCGCTGTGGAGACGGATTCATATGCGACAGGAACGGTCATAATACTGACGGCGGAGTTCGAGCACGGCAACCGTACGACAAGGTCCATACGTATCCGTAAAGACAGCGTGGACCTGCGCAAGCTGGAACAGATAAACTCACTTTCCCGCGAGTTCTGCACTGAGACTCCGCCGATAGCGGAAGCCGAGCGGCGGCTCAAAGAGGTGATAGATAAAAAAACGGCAACGCTGTGGCAGGAAGTCGCGGGCGTAGCTTTGGGCAGTTTCGGAATGACCGTCGCTTCCATGGGTACGCCGCTTGACGGACTGGGTGCGGCTGTGGCGGCGTCTGCGGTAATGCTCCTCAGTTATTTTCTATCGAGGATAATGAACAAGTTTGCGACAACGCTGCTGAGCTCATTCCTTGCAAGTGCGCTGTGCATACTGCTTTATAAAATTGGTTTAGGCGATAATCTTCCGACGATGATGATAGGTGAGATCATGATACTGATCCCCGGACTTACTCTTACAAACGCCGTGCGCGACATGCTTTGCGGCGACGTAACGAGCGGTGCGGTGAAATTTCTTCAGAGCGTGATGGTCACTCTCGGTCTTGCGATAGGTCTTTCCGTTGCGCTTGTCGCTTTCGGAGCGCTCGTTTCAAATGTGGACGTAAACGCCGTACCTGCTCACGGACCGGGCAACGACTATTTCCCGATAGTGAAGACAGCTGCGGGCGTAGTCGGAGCGCTTGGCTTTTCGCTGTATTTCCACATAGAATACAAACGTATACCGCTCACGCTTTTCAATGTGCTCGTCACAATGATAATAATCAACCTCATGGAGTTTGTCGGCGGTGTGACGGAAGTATTTTTCCGCACGATAGCGGCAGCGGCGGCAGTGACGCTGATAAGCGAACTTTTTGCGACAAAACTGAAAGCTCCCGCAATGGTATTCCTCATTCCGGCTATACTTCCTCTTATCCCTGGAGGTGATATATATCTTGCGATGAGCAATATGGTGTACGCTAATTACACGGTAATGGCGGAGCGGCTGCTTGTCGCGCTCAAGGGGTGTCTCGGCATAGCCTGCGGCGTAGTGGCATTGTCTGTTGTCGTTTCGATAATCCGTGAAAGGCTCTATAAAAAGCTTCTTAAATTATAAAAAATATAGTATATCGTCATAATGACATACATTGTTTCAGTATGGGCGCACCGGCTGTGAAGTCAGGTGCGCTTATTACGTCTGAAAACGATAATCGTTTTTAATTGCGCATCATTCGCGCGTAACGGTATAGACGATTTATTTATTAAAAAAACACTATTACGGCTTTAAAGCGGTTTTAAAGGCTTTATACGCGAAATGATATAAATTTTTTCTGTTTGGTTAAGAAAAACGCTTGTACTTTTGCGGCAGTATATGTTATAATAAAAGCATAAGGAGAGTGAGTATGGAAGAAAAAGTCAAAGGCAGTTATAATGCCGATAAGATCCAGGTGCTCGAAGGTCTTGATCCCGTTCGTAAGCGTCCCGGAATGTATATCGGCTCAACGGATGAACGCGGCTTACACCATCTCATATGGGAAGTCGTGGATAACGCCGTCGACGAAGCTCTCGCGGGCTATTGCACGACGTGTACGGTAGAAGTGCAGCGGGACGGGTCGATATCCGTAACGGATAACGGCAGAGGTATACCCGTTGATGAGAAGAAGATCGTCAAGGACGGCAAGCAGGTCAAAGTATCTGCCGTTGAGATAGTCATGACGCACCTTCATGCGGGCGGCAAGTTCGGCGGCGGCGGATATAACGTATCCGGCGGTCTGCACGGCGTAGGCGTGACCGTAGTCAACGCACTGTCCGAATGGCTGGACGTCGAAGTTTTCCGTGACGGTAAAGTGTACCGTCAGCGGTTCAACCGCGGCGTACCCCAGCGCGCTCTTGCCGTAGTTGGAAAGACGAAAGAGCGTGGTACCAGAGTGACGTTCATGCCGGATCCGGATATATTCGAGACGGTGGACTTCAACTACGAGACGATAAAGACCCGTTTGCGCGAAGTCGCATATCTTAACAAGGGCTTTACCGTCAATCTGATAGATAAGCGCGACGGAAGGGAGAACAGCGAAACGTTCAAGTTTGATAACGGCATACTTGATTTCGTTGATCATCTGAACCGTACTAAAGAAACGGTATTCCCCCAGTCGCTCTATATCGAAAAGACCAACGAAGACAATGAAGTCGAGATAGCTATGCAGTACAATGTCGGCTATTCCGAAAACATCTACGCATATGCAAACAACATAAACACCGAGGAAGGCGGCACGCATCTTGACGGTTTCAAGAACGCTCTTACCAAAGTCATCAACGACTACGCTCACAGCAATAACCTGATCAAGGATGACGATAAGCTGAGCGGCGAGGATGTGCGTGAAGGTCTGACGGCGATAATTTCCGTAAAGCTGAAAAATCCGCAGTTTGAGGGACAGACCAAGACCAAACTGGGTAACAGTGAAATGCGCACTATCGTTGCGAAAGCACTTACCGACGGTCTCGGAACGTATCTTGAAGAGAACCCCGCCGAAGCGAAAGAGCTGGTGCTTAAGACTGTTACTGCCGCTCATGCGCGTGAAGCGGCAAGGAATGCGAGAGAGCTTACGCGCAGAAAAGGCGTGCTTGAGAGCAGTACGCTTCCCGGCAAACTTGCGGACTGTACGGATAAAGATCCGAAGAACACCGAGATATATATAGTCGAGGGTGACAGTGCAGGCGGCACGGCGAAGCAGGGACGTGACAGACGTTTCCAGGCGATACTTCCGCTCAGAGGCAAGATACTCAACGTGCAGCGTGCGCGTCTTAACCGTGTTCTCGAGAATGCGGAAATAAAGGCGATGATAACCGCATTCGGTTGCGGCATAGGCGACGACTTTGACGAGAGCAAGCTGCGTTACGACAAGATTATATGTATGACGGATGCGGACGTCGACGGTTCGCACATCCGCATACTTCTGCTAACGTTCTTCTTCAACTTCATGCGTCCGCTCATAGAGAAAGGGCATGTATACAGTGCGATGCCGCCGCTTTACAAGATCAGCAAAGGCAAGCGCATAGAGTATGCCTACTCGGACGACGAGCTTGCATCCAAGCTGGACAGTATGGGCAGAAAGGGCTGTGAAGTACAGCGCTACAAAGGTCTCGGTGAAATGAGTAAAGATCAGCTTTGGGAAACGACGATGAGTCCGGAGCACCGCACGCTGATACAGATAACCATGGACGACGCATTCGAGGCTGACGAGATATTCTCCACGCTGATGGGCGACCAGCCGGAGCTGCGCCGTCAGTTCATCGAAGACAACGCAAAGCTGATCGAGACCAAAGATCTGGATGTATAACGGGGGGAGAACGGACATGGCTGGAAAAGATAATATGAGGGAAAGAGTTCCCGATAATACCAAATACCTCAAAGTGAATGTAAACGACGAGATGAAGCAGTCGTTTATAGCTTACGCGATGGCGGTAAACGTCTCCAGAGCTATACCCGATGTGCGTGACGGTTTCAAACCGGTACACCGCCGTATACTTTACTCAATGAACGAGCTGGGATTGTCTGCCGATAAGCCGTATCGTAAATGCGCAAGAATAGTCGGTGACGTTCTCGGTAAATATCATCCTCACGGCGACTTGTCGGTGTACGATGCGCTCGTCCGTCTTGCACAGGATTTCTCAATCAGGGAGCCGCTTGTGGACGGACAGGGCAACTTCGGCAGTGTGGACGGAGATCCTCCGGCGGCAATGCGATACACCGAGGCGCGTCTTTCCAAGATAAGCGCGGAGATGCTGCGCGATATAGATAAAGAGACAGTCGACTGGCAGAGCAACTTCGATGAAACGCTGGAAGAGCCGAGCGTACTGCCTGCGCGTTTTCCCAATCTGCTTGTAAACGGATCGGACGGTATAGCCGTAGGTATGGCTACGAACATCCCGCCCCACAATCTCGGTGAAGTCATCGACGGCGTATGTGCGTTGATAGATAATCCGGACATCACTCCTGACGAGCTGATGAAGTACATTCCCGCGCCCGACTTTCCCACGGGCGGACTTATCATGGGCAGGGCGAACGTGCGCTGTGCATACCGCACGGGACGCGGCGGCGTACTTATGCGCGCAAAGACTGAGATAGAAGAGCATAATACACCGGGCGGTTTGCGTCAGCGTATAGTAGTCACGGAACTGCCTTATCAGGTGAACAAAGCCGAGCTGATCAAATCAATAGCCAATCTGGTCAAGGATAAGAAGATAGAAGGCATAGCGGACGTCAAGGAAGAATCAGACCGTCATGGTATGCGTATAGTCATAGACGTCAAGCGTGACGCTCAGGCGCAGGTGGTGCTGAACATGCTGTTCAAGCATACGAACCTTCAGGTAAGCACAGGAATAATCTTCCTTGCGCTTGTGAACGGCGAACCCAAGGTACTTAATCTCCGCGATATGCTGTTCTACTACCTTGAGCATCAGAAAGACGTTATCACGCGCCGCACGAGGTACGACCTTGAAAAGGCTGAGGAGCGCGAGCACATACTCGAAGGTCTGGTCAAAGCGCTTGCGAATATCGATAGAGTGATAGAGATCATCAAGAGCAGCCGCGATCGCTATGAAGCGAGCGAAAAGCTGATGGGCGAGTTCTATCTGTCCGATAAGCAGACGAATGCTATCCTCGATATGCGTCTTGCCCGTCTCACGTCTCTGGAAGTCGAGCAGCTCAAGAACGAGCTTGCCGAGCTGGAAGAGCGGATAGCCGACCTGCGCAACATTCTTGCAACGCCTTCCCGCGTGCTTGAAATAATACGCAGCGAGCTTCTTGAGATCAAGGAAAAGTACAATACGCCCCGTCGTACCGAGCTTTGCATTGATTACGACGAGATAGATATAGGCGATCTTATCGAGCGTGAAGACGTCGTTATTTCGATGACGCATTTCGGATACGTGAAGCGTCTGCCCGTGACCGAATACAAGGCTCAGCACAGAGGCGGCAAGGGCGTGACCGCGCATCGTCCGAAAGAGGAAGATTTCGTTGAAACGATGATAACGACATGCACTCACGATGACCTGCTGTTCTTTACGAATAAGGGCAAGGTGTACTGCATAAAAGCATACGAAGTTCCCGAAGCAGCCAAGACGGCGCGCGGCAGAGCAATAGTCAATCTGCTCAGTCTGGGCGAGGGAGAGACGGTCTCCGCCGTTATCCCGATCAAGGAAGACGAGCGCAGCAAGGGCAATCTCATGATGGCTACGCGGTGCGGACTTATCAAGAAGACGCCTATGGATCAGTTTGCCAACATCCGTAAGGGCGGTAAGATAGCTATTTCACTTCAGCCGGATGACGAACTGATAAGCGTACAGCTTACCGGCGGCCGCGATGAGATACTGATAGCTTCGAGCGGCGGTAAGTGCATACGTTTCTCGGAGGACGACGTCCGTCCGATGGGACGCGACACGATGGGCGTGCGCTCTATGCGTCTGGATGAAGGCGAAGTCATTGTGGACATGACGGTGGTTTATCCGGGATGCGAAGTACTCACCGTATCCCAGTTCGGTTACGGCAAGCGTACTGATATTGACGAATACCGTCTTCAGACCCGTGCAGGCAAAGGTGTCAAGGCGGGCGTGTTCAACGAACAGACGGGCAAACTTGTCAACCTCAAACTTGTCGATCAGGATGAGGACGTCATGCTGATAGCGGATAACGGTACGATAATCCGTATGCGTGCGCGTGAGATAAGCAAGATATCCCGCGATACGAGAGGCGTGCGCCTTATGAAGCTGAAGGGCGTCGGTCAGGTAGTATGCGTAGCGAAAGCCGCGCCTTACGAAGAGGACGAAGAAGGCGGGTCAGCCGAATGATAAATAACTGACAGAGGGACGCTCCGGACGGAGCGTCCCTTTTACGGAGATATATATGATATTTTGTATCGGAGAAATACTTGCGGATATAACCGTTGAGAAGCGTGACGACGGTACGCGGCGTGAAAGTTTATGTGCGGGCGGTGCGCCGTTTAACGTCGCATGCGATATAAAGGCGCTGGGCGGAAAAGCCGGCTTTTTCGGAAGCACGGGCAGCGATAAAACGGGAGAAATGCTCAAACAAGAAGCGGAGCGCTGCGGCTTTGACGCTCTGTTCCTCCGCACTTCCGGACGTGCGACGACGCTTGCTTATGTGGAGATAAGCGCGGGCGGTGAGCGCTCGTTCACATTCAGGGCGGACGGTACTTCTGATGACGATCTGAGCTTTGACGACGCCGTGAAATTCCTTACGGAAAACGTCGCGGGAAGCGGCGACATAGTTCATTTCGGTTCGCTCATGCTGAGAAGCGATAGCGGACGGAAATTCGCCGCCGAAGCTGCGGAGTTTGCGCGGTCGCGCGGTGCGCTCATATCTTTCGACGTCAATCTGCGCAACGGGCTTTACGTCTCGACTGCGGACGCGATCCGTGCGACGGATACGCTTTTAAGCGCATCCGATATAGTAAAACTTTCCGAAGAGGAAGCGGCATTGATTACGGGCGTATCGGATCCGCGCACAGCCGCACTCAGTCTTGCCGGGAGCGGAAAGACCGTGTTTGTAACTCTCGGCAGTAAAGGAGCATATGCCGCTCGCGGCAATAAGATCCGTTACGCTCCGGCAGTACCGGTTGCGGCAGTAGATACAACGGGGGCAGGCGACGCCTTTTTTGCTGCCGTACTTCTTTCTTTATCCCGCTCCGACGATATTGAGGAAGCGCTCAATGCCGGAGTGCGCAGCGGCGGTATTGCCGTTACGCTGAAAGGCTCGAACTTACTGAAAGGCAGAGCTTGATCGTTTTTAAACGCATTTATCTGTTTCACATAACAAATCATGCCGTAATGAATGATTGCTTAAGGCGTGAACAAAGAATTAAAGTTGGATTAAAATTCCGTTTAATTTTTAAAAACGCTATTGACGTATTCGGCATTCGATAGTATAATTAAGAAAATATAAGGAGGTCAAGAAATGAAGCAGGATAATCCTATTGTAAAATTTGTCAACGTCGCCGGTCAGATAATAGCTTTTGCGACCGTTATTTTGTGGTTGCTCTGTTTGCTCAACACCGGACTTTCCGGTTTTATCGACGGCTATTTCCTCGGTGATGCGACAGGTATAATAGAGTATATCAAGTACTGGGCGACTCTGATTGCACTTGCATGCTCAGGTTTCGAGTTTGCATCCCGTAACATGCTGATACTTATTCTCTACATTGTAGTTGTAGCTGCATGTGTGATCATGCTTTGCTTCCCGGGTACGTTAAAAACATTGGTAAATATGGCAATGTCGGCATAACTTTTACTTAATTTATGAAAAAAGCTCTTTCACCGGACCGGGACGGAAGGGCTTTTTTCGTTTGTCAATACATCCGGCGCGGCGGTAAAATTCTTGACAAAAGCCATAAATGGTGGTATCCTTGCGGTGTAAGTATTAAATAACCATGGTTAAACTATTTAACTACGTAAATACGGAGATATTTAATTGAGTAAAGTATACGATATAACCGGAATGAGCTGTGCCGCGTGCAGTGCGGCGGTAGAGCGAGCGGCAAGGGGAGTTGCGGGTGTAAAATCCGCATCCGTTAATCTGATATCCGCGACGCTAACCGTAGAGGGCGACGTACCGGCATCTGATATTATCAGAGCGGTAACGGACATAGGATACGGAGCGCTTGAGCGCACGGAGCAGAAGAAGATAGGCGAAGTGCATGCAAAGGAAGCGAAGCGTACTTTCCGCAGACTGATGATATCGATAGCGCTGCTTGTGCCGCTTATGTATTTTGCGATGGGGCACATGATAGGGCTGCCTGAATTTCCGGGGAAAGCCGGAGCAATAGCCGGAGCTTTCATACAGGCGGCGCTTACGATAGTGATAATGGTCGTGAACCGTAAATTTTTCATTAGCGCGGCAAAAGGTCTGCGTCACATGTCGTTCAATATGGACACGCTCGTGTCGTTGGGCAGTCTGGCATCGTTCGGCGTAGGTGTATACGGTATAGTTCTTCTTTTCGGCGTAGACGGAAGTCTGACGGACGGAGCTCTGCACGAAGCGGTAAGCGCGGCGCGTTCATATCTGTATTTCGACTCGGCTGCAATGGTGCTTACGCTTGTGACGATCGGTAAATTCCTTGAGGCATTATCCAAGACCCGGACGACGTCCGCAATAGACGGACTCATATCCCTGCGTCCGGATAAGGCGCGCGTAATAAGAGACGGTAAAGAGGAGCTGATCCCGATAGCGTTATTGGCGGTCGGTGATATTTTCGCGGTCAAAGCTGGAGAAAGCATTCCGACGGACGGAGAGATTGTCTCGGGTGAAGGAGCTGTCGGTGAGGCGGCGATCACGGGTGAAAGCATACCGCGCGATGTTCGGATCGGGGATAAAGTCGTAGGCGCATGTACTCTGGAAAGCGGGTATATCACTGTAAAAGCGGAGAAGATAGGAGAGGACACCACGCTTTCACGCATTATAGACGCGGTGGAAAAGGCGTCGGCGGACAAAGCTCCCGTAGGCAGACTGGCGGACAGAATAAGCGGTATATTCGTACCGTTTGTAATAGGCGTTGCCGCCGTGGTGTTCATTATCTGGATGATAGTCACCGGAGTGGCGTCGGGATCGCCGGACGTTGCGCATTCCGTGATATTCGCGGCGAGCGTGCTTGTGATATCATGTCCGTGTGCGCTCGGACTTGCAACGCCTGTAGCCGTAACGGTGGGTGTAGGCAGGGCGGCGCGCGAGGGCATACTCATAAGAAGCGCAGCGGCGCTGGAAAATGCCGGACGCATAACGGTAGTCGCTTTCGATAAGACGGGAACCGTGACCGAGGGTAAGCCGAAAGTAACATCTGCTTACGGCAATATGGATCATCTTCCGGCGGTAGTCGCAGTGGAGAAGCTCAGTTCTCACCCTATAAGCGCGGCGATAGCCGAATACGGTGCGGACGCGGGGAGCGAGGAGGCGGCGGACTTTGCCCAGTTTTACGGCGGTATATCCGGCAGCGCATGCGGCAGAAAGTATATTATAGGCAGCGTTGCCATGGCGGAGACGCATGGCGCGGACCTGACAAGGTTTGCGCGTGAAATAGCGGAGATACGCAGTGCGGGCGGCAGTGCGATAGTGGCGGTGACCGGCGGACAGGCGGTCCTTGTGTTTGGCGTATCCGACGGCGCGCGCAAAGGCGCAAAAGAGGCGGTGGACGAGTTGAAAAAACTCGGTATACGCACGGTCATGCTGACGGGAGACGGCGAGGGGGCGGCGAATCACGTTCGGTCCGTACTCGGCATAGACGAAGTGCGGCATTCGCTTAAGCCGGAGGATAAAGCGGAGTACATTAAAGAGCTCAAAGCTCGCGGGGAGTACGTCGCTTTTGTCGGGGACGGCATCAACGATGCGCCGGCTCTTGCGGTCAGCGATGTCGGGTTCGCAATGGGCAGCGGCACGGATATAGCTATGAATTCCGCCGATTTCGTGCTCACAAGCGGCAGAGTGGAAAAGGTGGCTTTCGGAATAATGCTGTCGCGAAGAGCGATGCGCATAATAAAGGAAAATCTGTTCTGGGCGTTCATATACAATCTGATATGTATGCCGATAGCCGGCGGTGCATTTGCGGCGCTCGGGTTCACGATAACCCCGATGATAGGTTCTGCGGCGATGAGCATTTCCAGTGTATGCGTGGTGCTGAACTCTTTAAGACTTAATATAGGGCTGAAGAAGCAGACGGCGGGCAGGAGCGCGGTCATTGACGCGCCGGCTGAGTGCTCCGCGAACGGCGCATGCGCCGTAAAAAAGGAAAACAATTCGCTTTCCGCAGCGAAAAAGGAGACGGATATGAGAATATTTAAGGTAGAAGGTATGATGTGCAGTCATTGCACGGGCAGAGTAAAGAAAGCGCTTGAGGAGCTGGGACTTAAGGTTGAAGTCAGCCTTGAAGCCGGTACGGCTACTGTAGAGGGCGATGTAAGCGACGAAGCTATAATAGCGGCAATAGAGAAAGAGGGATATAAGGTAAGCAAATGAGCAGAAGCGTTTTTACGATAACTGAGGCGGATCTTTATGATGCGCTGATAGATACGAGATACGATCTCCGCGTGATCGATATAACCGATCCGGAGAGGGTAGAGGCTTACATTGAAAAGCTGTACGGCTGTAAAGTTGCGGTGACCGGCGGCGAAGCATACGCCGAAGGGAACGACAGTCTGTTCAAGCCGAGGTACTCTGACGGCGACCTGATACACGTCATGCGCAGACTTACCGGCGAAGGCGGCTGCCCCTGGGACAGAGCGCAGACGCATGAAAGCATACGCAAGAACGCGATAGAGGAAGCGTACGAGCTTTGTGAAGCCATAGACGCAGGCGACCTTGACGGAATGCGTGAGGAAACCGGTGATATACTTCTTCAGGCGCTTTTCCATTGTGATATGGCGGAGCGCGCAGGCGAATTCACGCGGCTGGACGTGGTGGACGAGCTGGTGCGTAAGCTGGTGACCCGTCACACGCATATTTTCGGCGAGGACAAGGCGGATAACGAATCGGAAGCTCTCGACCGCTGGGAGGCGGCAAAGGCAAAGGAAAAGCATGCGGAAACGCTGGAAAGCAAGCTTGCGCGTATACCGGATACGTTTCCGGCTTTGCTCAAACTTCAGAAGACGGTCAAAAAGTTGCGTGAAGCGGGCTTGGAAATAGACGTTCCTGCCGCGACCGTACATGATCTTCTGATCTCCGCGTGCGGAGCGCTGAAGAGCGGCGCCGATCTTGAACCGGATCTTATAAAAGAAGTCAACGCGCTGTCCGCGGCTTTTATGGACGGAAAAATAACAAAGGTGTCCGACAAGTAATGGCGGACATAAAGCAGATGCTCCGCCCGGGCTGCGCAACGCTTGCGCCGCTTGCCGGTTACAGTGACGTGGCGTTCAGACGGCTTTGCAAGGATTTCGGCGCCGATCTGACCGTGACCGAGATGGTAAGCGTTGCGGGGCTCAATTACAAAAGCAAAAAGACGGTAGCGCTGCTGCGCATTGCTCCGAATGAAACTCCGTCCTGCGCACAGCTTTTCGGCAGTATTCCCGAACAGTTCGAGCGTGCGCTCTCTCATCCGGAAGTGGCAAAATTCGATATACTCGACGTAAATATGGGCTGTCCGGTACGCAAAGTGTTCGGACACGGCGAGGGAAGCGCGCTCATGCTTGACCCGGACAGGGCGGCGGCGATAGTCCGCGCTCTTAAAAAAGGCGATAAGCCGGTGACGATAAAAATGCGTCTGGGAGTCAAGGACACATGCGGCGCCGTGGATTTCGCCAGGCGTATGGAAGATGCGGGCGCGGATCTGATAACAGTTCACGGCAGAACGCGCGAACAGCTGTACTCCGGCGAAGCGGACTGGGATAAAATACTTGAGATTGCATCGGCGGTAAGCATACCCGTGCTGGGTAACGGAGACGTGGACGAAACGAATATCGGGCAGCGCAAACAAGGCGTTTACGGCGTAGCGATAGGTCGCGGAGCAGTTGCAAATCCGCAGATTTTCTCGGGCGGACGGAAACTGACGCGTTATGAAGTAATACTGAAACATCTCGAGTACGGAGAGGAATATTTCGGGGAGCGGTATGCGGTAACGGCGTTGCGGTCTTTCATACCGTTCTATCTTAAAGGAGTGCCGGATATAAAACGCATACGGAATGCGGCTATGGTATGTAAAGATAAGCAGTCTTTGCTTGAGGTGCTTAAAGAAGCGGATTTTTGAGATAATTATAATTTTAAGCGGCTGCGCTTGACAAAGGCGCGACAAAGGACTATGATTTAACCATGAAAAAGTTTGAGACAGTACCCATTACACTTATTACAGGATACCTCGGAAGCGGAAAGACGACGCTGATCAACCATCTTCTTCGCAATGCGAAAGGATATAGAATGGCAGTCATCGTCAACGATATAGGCGAGGTGAACATTGACGCCGATCTTATACAGAAAGGCGGAGTCGTTGCGGAAAAGGACGACAATCTTGTCGCGCTTCAGAACGGCTGTATCTGTTGCACGCTTAAAAAAGACCTGATCGATCAGCTTGCGTCGCTCATAAAGACACGCAAGTTCGATCATATACTGATCGAGGCTTCCGGAATATGCGAGCCTATCCCCATTGCCCAGACGATAACTTATCTTGAAGATCAGTTCGAGATGCGCGGAATGCCCAAGTTCTGCAAACTGGATGCCGTTATATCCGTTACCGATGCTTTGCGACTTGCTGATGAGTTCGGTTGCGGCGAAGCTCTCGAGCATGCGGAGCGCGGGGAAGAGGATATCGAAAACCTCGTCATACAGCAGCTGGAATTCTGCGATATCGTGCTTCTGAATAAGGCGAGCGAGGTAACTCCCGAGCAGCTCAGCACGATCGAAGCTATCATACGCAAACTGCAGCCTCATGCCGAGATCATAGAAACGGACTACTGCAAAGTAGATATAGCGGATATTCTCGATACCAATCTGTTTGACTTTGAACAGGCAATAAACTCCGCCGGCTGGATGGAAGAGTTTGACAGTCCGGACAATGAGCATGATGCGGATGACGATCATCACGGGCATCATCATGAACACCATCACGACGATGACGACGATGATGACGGCGAGGAGCATGAGCATCATGAGCATCACCACCACCATCATCACCATGAGCACGGAGTGGGCGAGAATGACGACAGCGGTACGGCTGAAGAGTACGGTATAGGTACTTATGTGTACTACCGCCGCAGACCGTTTGACCGGCTGAAATTTGACGACTGGGCGAATAAGGACTATGGCAGAATGATCATTCGTTCCAAAGGTCTGCTGTATTTCACGGACGATAAGGATATGTCGTACGTATATGAGCAGGCGGGCAGACAGAAATATCTGACGGAGAACGGACCGTTCTATGCGACGCTTCCGGCGCGCGAGATAGACAGACTTCTTGCGACCGATCCGAAGTTTGCGCACGACTGGGATATGGAATACGGTGACCGTATGATCAAGCTCGTTTTCATCGGTCAGAATATCGACCGCGCCGCGATCAAAGCGGAACTGGATAAGATTTGATAAACGCACCGCGTTCGGCGGTTCTGCTGAGCCGATATCAATGATAATAAAAGAGCAGGATTCCTTTCGGAGTCCTGCTCTTTTCAGTGCGGCAGACGGAAATTCCGGGCAGGAAAAGGGATAATCGGTCAGGGTGTATAAAAATATGTGCAGCCGAATAAAATAATGCCGATTATGTGTACGTCTACGCTTGACAATAAGCAAATTTTAATGTTATATTAATATTAGTAAACTTAATGTCGAAGGCAAATTATAAGGAGGAAAAATATGTTTTGCTCTAATTGTGGTAAACAAGTAAACAATAACGATAATGTTTGCCCTTATTGCGGAGCCGCTTTACATGATAATCCCGGTTATCAGCAGCCCGGTCCGATGAATAACGGCGGCTACAATCAGTATAACCAGCAGTATCAGTATAACAATCAGCCGGCAGAGAGCCGCACCAACGGTTTTGCGATAGCAGGATTTGTATTGTCTTTCTTTTTCTGGCTGCTCGGTCTTATATTCAGCGTAATAGGTCTGAACAAGTCCAAGATTATGAATGGCAGCGGACGCGGTCTTGCAATAGCAGGTATCGTCATTTCGATAATAAGCGGAGTGATCATGATATTGGTTAATATAACTATAACTTTAACTTGTTGATACAGCGTACTGCTTACCATGGTTTAAAGTACACGAAAAATTAAAAATCAACGTCCCCGGCGCCGATACGGCGCCGGGGACTTGTTTTGTTTTAAATGTATAAACGATTCAATTAATCCAAACGTCTTGCAAATCCCGATAAAAAGTGATATTATCTGAGTATGGAATATCTTGAGGAAATGAAACGCCGTCTCGGTGACGAAGCTGACGAATACATAAAAGCGCTGTCCGAACCCAAACGGGCAGGGCTGCATCTGAATGCGGTAAAGACAAAGACGTTGCCGGACATAACTTCGGTGTGCGGACTGCGGAAACTGGAGTACAGCGGAGGCTGTTACGAAGTGACCGGTGGGACTCCCACCGCGCATCCGTATTACCGCGCCGGACTTTACTATATGCAGGAACCGACTGCAATGCTTCCCGTATCCTACGCGGACATACCGGCGGGCGCGAAAGTGCTTGACATGTGCGCGGCTCCGGGCGGTAAGAGCAGTATGGCGGCGTCGAGGCTGGGCGGCAGCGGTATGCTCGTTTCCAATGATGCGGACAGAAAGCGTGCGGAAACGCTTCGTGAAAATATAGTCACGCTCGGCTACACTGATGTCGTTGTGACCTGTATGCGCGCTCAGCGGCTGGGCGAAACTTTCGGGTGCATGTTTGACGTAGTGATAGCTGATGTGCCGTGTTCGGGCGAAGGGATGATGAGAAAAGAGCCTCAGGCCGCGCTCGACTGGTCGCTTAAAAACATACGTTCGTGTGCGGAAAGACAGCGTGAGATACTGCTTGCTGCGGACGAGTGTCTGAAGCCCGGAGGACTGCTCATATATTCGACTTGTACTTTTTCCGAGGAAGAGGATGAGTGCAATGCGGAATTTATGATGGAGCGCGGCTATAAGGAGCGGATACCGGGCGATGATTTCCTGCGCGACGCAAGGTGCAAAGCGGGTTTTAAATTTTATCCGCATAAATACTGCGGCGAAGGGCAGTATTTCTGTCTGCTCGAAAAGACGGGCGGCGGCGGAGCGGAAGCGCGGCATAAACGGCTCACCGCGGCAGGAAAGAGCGATATTGCCCGGCTGTCCGAGGTTATGGACGTAAGCGGACTGAAGGTGGCGCGCACGGGTAATATGCTGTTCGTTCCGGCGTTTGATGCGGACATACCCTGTCTTACGAACGGCGTGCTTCTTGCCGTCGTTGAAAAAGACGGTAGGCTTACGTTCACTCATCAGGCGGCAAGCGCATACGGCGACAGATTTCACAGCCGCGAGAACATGGCTGCCGATGACCCGCGCATAGCCGCATACCTGCGCGGAGAGGAGATAGACGGCAACTGTAAGGGCTGGTGCGTCGTAGCCGCCGATGGTTATGCGATAGGAATAGGAAAAGGGTCGGGCGGCAGGATAAAAAACAAACTGCCGGCGTATCTGAGAAAATAGTCTGAAACATGCCGGGTATATGACGCGGGCATCAGCGCATATCGGGCGAAACTGCAGGTAACTGTGCGGCGTATTAAAAATGCGGTCACTCACACCTTGCGGCAGGAGCCGGCGCAACATTATTTATCATGCGGCAGCATATAATCGAATGTGAAAAAAGTTTTGTCTGCGGCAATGATATGTGTCGGAACAATGATAGGCGCGGGGTACGCGAGCGGACAGGAAGTGGTCGCATACTTCGGACCGCATCCGTCTTTAGCCGTACCCGTTATATGCGGAGCGCTCATGTTTGTATTTACCGCGGTACTGCTCGGAGTAGGCTCATGCACTTCGGGAGATCTTTCGGACGTCAATCGCACGCTTTTCCGAAAAGCGGGGGGAGCGGCGGACGGAGTAATGCTTGCCAATGCTGTTATAGTGCTTTCGGCAATGATGGCGGGAACGGACTCCGCATTAACGTCGCTGACCGGAGTTGAGCTGCCGTACGGCGTGATGCTTTGCCTTACCGGGATATACGTCGTCCGTCGGGGCGGCGGAGGGCTTGCGAAAGCGAATACGGTGCTTGTACCGTGCATAGCTGTCACGCTCGGCGCCGTATGCGTCAATGCGGGTTTGGATCTTACGGGAGCGTTCTCCTTGACAGAACTGCCGTCGGGATTTGCTTATGTGTCGATGAACCTGCTGCTCGGAGCGGGAGTGCTCGTGACGAGGCGGGGGATGACTGCGGGTCAGGTGCTTGCGGCAAGCGGGATAAGCGCGCTTACGATAGCGGGACTTCTGACGCTGATATGCGGCGCGTTGCCTTTTGCACCGGCGGGCGTAATGCCCCTTATGGAGCTTTCGTCGGGCTCGAGAGTGATCTACGCCTTGTACGTGATATGTCTGTTGTGCTCGATATTCACTACGATGATAGGGGCTTTATCTACTGTCCGGGATAAGTTTGCGTCAAAAAACGCAGGCGGCGAGGGTATGCTCGCCGCCGCGCTTGCAGGCAGTCTGCTGTCCGTACTCGGTTTTGATAAGCTTGTAGGCAGACTATATCCTCTTATCGGGGTTATTGGCGGTGCGTATCTTATCAGGTGCGCGGCGTTTCTTTTTGCGCGCATTAAGCTTTTCCACAAGCGCAACGGCGCCGTACATGAGCGCGGCAAGGGCGCACAGTGTGACCGTAGCAGTCATGACGAGATCGGTCTTGAACACCTGACCTCCGTATACGATAAGATACCCGAGTCCGGCGCCGGATACGAGATATTCGCCCATGACCGTACCCACCCAGCTGAGTCCGACATTAATCTTAAGCACGGACAGAAAGGTGGGGACGGCGGAGGGCAGAACGGCGTAGCGCAAAAGCTGTAAGCGGCTCGCGCCCATGGAACGGAGCAGCAGCAGTTTATCCGGGGCGGCGGAGCACAATCCTTCGAGAACCGAGATGACCGTTACGATTATGCAGATCAGCACCGCCATCAGAACAATAGCTTTAGCGCCGGACCCGACCCAGATGATGAGCAGCGGTCCGAGAGCGATTTTGGGCAGGGCATTCAGTACGACAAGATAAGGTTCTGCTATCCGTTTAGCAAGAGGCGAAAGCCAGAGCGCGATAGCGATAACACAGCCGACAGTCATGGATATGATGAACCCTATCACGCATTCAAGAAGGGTGACGCCTATATGATACATAAGATCGTCCGCCATCAGTTCGACGAACGTGACGGCAATGCGTGACGGAGAGCTCATAAAAAACGGATCCATCCACCCTATAAAAGTCAGAAGTTCCCACAGTCCGAGCAGAAGCACGAGTATAAGCGCCTGCCAGAGCCGCACCAGTCGTTTATTTCTCCGCACTCCGAGCAGATACTTCTCATGCGGGGAGAGCAGCGTCTTATCTTTTCTCCGAGATACGCCCGGTTTTTTCTTCCTTTGCATATCACGCCTCCGTCCGTACCGATCATTGATTTTCGGGCGGGCTTTTCAGCCTCTGCCATATTTCTTCCGCAAGTTCCGCCGCTCTTGCCGTCGGGCGCCGCTGAGCCGGAGACCCCGGTATATCCACGTCAACTATCGACTGAACGACAGCGGGGCGCGGCGACATTACAATTACGCGGTCTCCCATGCAAACGGCTTCGGGAATATCGTGTGTAACGAGCAGCGTCGTCACGCCTTCTGCCGCGATGATACTTCGCACGTCCTCAGCAACGTCGGTACGCGTCTGGAAATCCAGGGCTCCGAACGGTTCGTCAAGCAGTAACAGCTTGGGGCGGAACGCGAGCGTCCGAACAAGTGCGGCGCGTTGACGCATTCCTCCTGAGAGCCTTGTCGGATAGTCGTCGGCGAATTCCGCGAGACCGTATTTCTTTATGAGCGACATTGCGTAAGCGCGGCTTTCGTCCGTAAGTTTTTTCTGTATCTTCAGTCCGAGCAACGTATTTGCCGAAACGGTCAGCCATTCAAACAACGTATCCCTTTGTAGCATGTAGCCCACTTCGCCTTTCGGCGCGCCGACAGGTCTGCCGTCCAGCATGACTGTACCGGCGGTAGGTTTGAGCAGACCTGCGACAATGGACAGGATCGTGGTCTTACCGCAGCCGGACGGTCCGACGATGGAAAGGAACTCTCCCTGCCGGACGGAGAAGGAGACGCTGCGGAGCGCCTCCGTTTCTCCTTCGGCGGTGTGGTAGGACAGAGCGACTCCGTCCAACGTCAGCAGATCTTTCATTCCGCCATGATCTCCTCTGCAATGGAATTATCCACTATATCCTCAAACGCAACTTCCTTATCCAGTTCACCTGCGTTCTTCATGATCTCCTGAAGCCGGTCGAGCGACTCTTCCGTCATAACCGGAGTAGAGCACCATGCGTCTATTTCGAGATAGCTTTCCACTGCGATAGCGAGCGACTTTTCATCTGTGCCGTCGAACGAGGGGGCAAGAGAGGCGGCTACTTCTTCGGGCGTGGATTCGCACATGAACTCATATCCTTCGCGCACGGCTTCAAGGAAGCTTTTAGCTACGTCGCGTTTTTCCTCAAGGAAGCTGCCGAGCGCACAGAAAGCGGTATAAGGCACTTCGCCGCTTTCGGCGCCTACGCTTGCAACGATATAGCCCTTACCGGTCGCTTCGAACTCGGACGCGGTGGGTTCAAACAGCGTCGTATAGTCGACGGAGTCATCGGCGTCGAAAACGCTCCCCATCATATTGAAAGCAACTTCCGTATTGATAGTGCAGTTTACGCCGTCATATAATCCGTAACCGTTCATGATATACTGCATTGTCATGGCGGGAACGCCGCCCACACGTCCGGCAAGAACGTGCTTGCCTTCGAGATCACTCCACTTGAACGTATCCGCCTCATCCTTTTTTGATACGAGGAAGGAGCCGTCGCGTTTGGTCAGCTGTCCGAATACGACAGGCGCGTTATTCATATCGCTGGCATAGATAACGCCTTCCGGACCCATAAGTCCGATATCGGAGCTGCCGCTTACGAGTGCGGCTGTAACCTTATCCGTCCCGCCCGCATTTGTGAGCGTGACTTCCAGTCCGCGCTCTTCGAAATAGCCGTTATTAAGCGCGACATAGAGCGGGGCATAGAATACCGAGTGGGTGACTTCGCACAGACGTATGCGGGTACTGTCTTCCGTACATCCCGTTACGCCCGCAAGCGCGGCTACCGCCACGATGATTGCGGCAAAGATCACGGATATTGCCTTTTTCATTCCGTTTTGTCTCCTTTGAAAAAAGTTCATATACAGCATTGTATGCCGATATGAAGAAGTGTGTGAGCTGAAAACGGGCAAGGGAGCGACAGTGACGAGGCGGCGGCTTATCTGCGGTAAGCGCTTTTGAAAAAGCGGAAGAGGGAAAAACGATATGCACTGCCTTAAAAAACAGTTGCATTTGAGGTGTAACGGTGGTATAATTGTTTATTATGAACAAGACATTCGATCCCAAAGAGTTTGAGACAAAATTGTACGACAAGTGGAAGGAGAAGAAGTACTTTTCCGCACATGTTAACAAGGATAAGAAACCTTTTACGATAATGATGCCGCCTCCCAACATCACGGGACAGCTGCATATAGGTCATGCGCTTACGATGACGGTACAGGATTCAATAATACGTTATAAGCGTATGCGCGGATATGAAACGTTGTGGCTTCCGGGTACCGACCATGCCTCGATAGCGACGGAAGTCAAGATCGTGGATAAAATGGCGGAAGAGGGACTTACCAAAGAGCAGGTAGGGCGAGAGGAATTTCTCCGTCGTGCTTTCGAGTGGAAGGACAAGTACGGCGGACGTATAATAGAGCAGTTGGGGCGACTGGGCGCATCCTGCGACTGGGATCGTCTTGCTTTCACCATGGACAAGAAGCTGACCCGTGCGGTACGCGAAGCGTTTGTACGTTATTATGAAAAGGGCTGGATCTACCACGGAGCGAGAATAGTAAATCTCTGTCCTCACTGTAAAACGGCTATATCGGACGCTGAAGTGGAATACGAAACGGAGGAAGGTCATCTTTGGCACATCCGTTATCCTGCGGCGGACGGCAGCGAAGGCATAGTCGTAGCGACTACCCGTCCGGAAACGCTGCTCGGCGATATGGCTGTAGCGGTCAATCCCAAGGACAAGCGTTACACGTCGCTTGTCGGCAAGATGCTCATCCTGCCGCTCACCGACAGACAGATACCCGTTATTGCGGATGAATATGTAGACAAATCGTTCGGAAGCGGTGCGGTCAAGATCACGCCTGCGCATGATCCGAACGACTTTGAAGTCGGCTTGCGTCATAACCTTGAAGTGATGCGCGTCATGGACGATACCGGACACATGAACGAGCTTGCGGGCAAGTATGCGGGCATGGACCGTTATGAAGCGCGCGACGCTATGGTAAAAGACCTTGAAGCGCTCGGACTGCTGGTAAAGACGGAAGTTCATATGCACAACGTCGGACACTGCCACAGATGCAAGTCGGCAATAGAGCCGATAGTTTCCAAGCAGTGGTTCGTCAAGATGAAAGAGCTTGCGCAGCCCGCTATAGACGCTGTAAAGAACCGAGACATCAAGTACGTTCCGAGACGTTTTGAAAAGAACTATCTTTACTGGATGGAGAACATCCGCGACTGGTGCATTTCCCGTCAGCTCTGGTGGGGTCACCGCATACCGGTATTTTACTGTGACAAGTGCGGAGGAGAGTTCGTCAGCCGCGAAGATATAAAGACGTGTCCGACCTGCGGAGCGCCCGTGCGTCAGGACGAGGACGTTCTCGACACCTGGTTCTCGAGCGCACTCTGGCCGTTCTCTACGCTGGGCTGGCCGGAAAAGACGCCCGACCTTGAGTATTTCTATCCGACGGACGTGCTTGTGACCGCATACGACATAATCACGTTCTGGGTTGCGAGAATGATATACTCCGGACTGGAGTTCATCAAAGAAAAGCCGTTTGACACGGTACTTATACACGGTCTTGTCCGTGACGAGCTGGGCAGAAAGCTGTCCAAGAGTCTGGGCAACGGAATAGACCCGCTTGAGATCATAGACGAGGCGGGTGCGGACGTGCTGCGTATTTCGTTGATAAGCGGCGTATCTGCGGGCGGCGACATCAAGTATTCGGACAAAAAGCAGGAAAGTTTCCGTAACTTTATGAACAAGATATGGAACGCTGCAAGATTCGTACTCATGAATGTCGGTGAGACGGAAATACTTCCGATAGAGAAAGTGCGTCTTACTCTTGCGGATAAGTGGATAATAACGAGACTCAACCGCACGATAACCGAAGTCACGAAGTACATGGAGCGTTATGAAGTCGGTCTTGCCGCGAATAAGCTTTACGACTTCATATGGAGCGAGTTCTGCGACTGGTATATAGAGCTTTCCAAAGTATCACTGTACTCTTCGGACGAAAAGAAGAAGCAGTACACGATAAGCGTGCTTGTGCGCGTACTCAGCGATATACTCAAGCTTGCACATCCGATCATTCCGTTCATCACAGCGGAGATCTATCAGAACATACCGGCGGAGGCGCGTGAAGCGGAGGATATAATGATATCCGCTTATCCCGATCCCAAAGCGCTTAAGAGTCATCCGAAGGATGCGCGTGCTATGGAAATGGTCATGGACGCTATCCGCGCAGTACGCGCATTGCGTGCCGAAACGGGCGTAAAGCCTTCCAGGCGTACGGAGCTTTATGTTCATGTTTCTCCGGCAGCCGACGGCATCATAAAAAAGGCGGGCGAATATCTTGTCAAACTTGCGTCCGGAACGACGGTTACCGAAACGGAGAGCAAACCGGACGGTTGCACTGCTATCGTTACGACGCTCGGCGAGATATACATTCCGATGGGCGAGCTCATGGACTACGATAAAGAGCTGGAGCGTCTGGGCGGAGAGCTGGAGAACGCCCGCAGTGAACTTGAGCGCGCGCAGGGCAAACTTGCGAACGAGAAGTTCGTTGCGAAAGCGCCGAAAGCATTGGTCGAATCCGAGAAAGAAAAGGTTGCCAAATTCACCGATCGTATATCCGCACTCGAAGCAAAGATAGCGGAGATAAAAGCGGCAGCGGGCAAGTGACGGCATGGTAGAGCGGATAGTATGCGGCAATGTCAATTGCTACATAGTCGGAAAGCGCGGCAGTTGTTCGCTTGTCGATACCGCTACGGAAAAGTATTTCGACCGTATTTGCAGGCGTGCATCCGAGCTCGGCGTAAAGCTGATAGTGCTTACGCATTGTCATTACGATCACGTTGCGGGGGCGGCGCGGCTTGCTGATGCGCTGAAAGTGCCGATAGCTGTAAATTCTGCTGATATACCGTTTCTGTTCAATTACGAATACGTGCGCATGGAAGCTGACACGTTCACGGGCAGGGCAATGCTGTGGATGTCGCGGAGAAACATAAAGCGCAGGATACCCGCGTTCAGTCCGTCTGTGGAATTGTGCGACAAGCTCGATCTGACCGCGTTCGGAGCTGAAGGCGAGGCGTACGCGCTGCCCGGTCATACGCCGGGATCCATGGGCGTTTATTATGACGGAGCGCTGATAGCCGGAGATGCCGTATCGAATATTTTTACGGCATGCAGAGCGAAAAGCTATTACGACAAGGAAGCCGCCGATGCGTCATACCGACGTATAACGGAGGATGAGCGTATCACGACGATATATCCCGGACACGGCAGGCCGATATACGTAAAGAGAGACCGGCCGGCAATGATACCGGTTAATAAGAGCGACGAAAAAGCATACCTGTAAAACGGGTATGCTTTTTGCGTTACAAATTTAAGGGTTGTTTCAGCTACAGAAATATATAATGGAAATATACATTGAGCGGCATATTTCCGATGGAGTCCATCGTTATTTTTTGCGTATGAAGCAGATGCCGGCGGCGCCGTGACCTATATGCACTCCGATAACGGGGCAGAGGTTGGATGCGTTTGCGACGCACTTATCGGCATTATCCGGGTCAATTACGCTGACCATGCGTCTGCAAAGCTCATTATCCGCGGAATAGATATAGCATGGCGGATAATCGGGATCGATACCAACGGTTTCAATGCGCTTAGCTACATTCTTGATAGCCGCCGCGGTACCGATTGCCTTGCCGCAAAGCTCGACGAAACCGTCTTTCGATACGGTGACTATAGGCTTTATCCGGAATATCTTGCCGAGCGTTGCTGCGCTTTTTTTGAGCCTGCCGCCCTTGTAAAGATATTCGAGCGTATCGACGATGGCGTAAATTTCCATGCGGGAGCGGAGATCGTCAAGTATGGATATGACCTGTTTCGGGGTTTTGTCGCGATTTCTGTATGCGGCAAGTACCAGCATCTTTTCCATAACGGTCGCGCCGAAAGAGTCGTAAATATGTATATTGTCGAGTTTGAGGTTTTCCTTCGCTATGCGCGCGCTGTTCACTGTTCCCGAAAGAGCGGAGGAGAGCAGTATCACGATAACTTCGTCGTCCGGTTTTACTCCGGAAAATACCTCTTCAAACTGCGCAACATTGATCTGCGACGTATGCGGATGATCGGGATCGTTTGCGAGCATCCTGTAAAACTCGTCTGTTGACAGATTTACTCCGTCAAGAAATGTTCTTTCACCGAAGATCACTGGGAAAGGCAGTACCTTGATTCCCATGGATTCCGCTTCTTCTGCCGTAAGATTTGCTGAAGAGTCGGTAATGATTTTTAACATATCAGTCTTCCTTTTTCTTTTCAATATTTATTTGCTCGATATACCGTCTGAAAATACGGCTGACGTATTCCAATTCCTCATCATTCAGACGCTCTTCAAGCATTTTGGTTATATAAGTTCCGTAACTGTCTTCCTTGTGATAGTACTTTGTGAATTTATCCGTGACCGACAGTCTGTAACTGCGTTTATCGTCAGTCTGCGTTTTGACAAGGTATCCTTTTTCGATAAGGGAGCGCACCTTGTACGCGGCATTCGGGGAGGAGATATTAAGATAATCTGCGAATTCGGTTACGGTCGGATTGCCGAGCAGGTATACGACTTCCGCGCTAAAGTATTCCGTCGCGGACAGTGAACCGGATC
The DNA here is from genome assembly GCA_944362615.1 of uncultured Clostridia bacterium. Taxonomy (GTDB): domain Bacteria; phylum Bacillota; class Clostridia; order Christensenellales; family Pumilibacteraceae; genus Protoclostridium. Next base: position 29,942 of record CALVTM010000007.1, on the reverse strand, counting down.
TTTCGCCGATGATCCCGAATATGTGCTTGTAAAGCTGCAACCGGAATTCATTATAGATTATTTCAAAATCCCGTTCAATATTCATTTTCGTATCTGCGTTCATATTTTCTCCCGTGTATATGGTATTATGGTATGTTCGGTCAGTCGCGCGAATTACCGTTGTACGATCGGCATATGCGTCAGTTGCGGCAAACAAGTTAAAATAATTTACTTAAAAAATTTTAACTATATGGATTATAGCACTTTTTTATTCGGCTGTCAAATTTTTTACGGAAAAAAAAGAAACAGGCGCACATTTTTATTTCTGCGGACTCTATTGAATGATATTGTCTTGCATTTCCCGCCGGATTATGTTATACTCAGAAACGTATAGCGTCGTTTGAAAAAGCATAAAAATATACTTGCGGCTTTTCAGGCACGCTGAAGTGCAAATATGTGATTGTCGGTCATACTTGACCGGTGATATAAAATTTTATAGTTATGGAGTTATAGCGTAATAGCTGTACCTTCAGGGGTAAACATGAAAAGAAAATTTTTAATTGTATCGGGCATGGTATGCCTTTTTGTTTGTATGCTGTTTGTCACAGCGTGCGGCGGCCATGAACATACTTATTCGGAAGAATGGTCATCCGATGAAACTTATCATTGGCACGCGGCGACATGCGAGCATACCGGAGAGGTAAGCGATAAAGCAGAGCATACATTCAGTAACGGCGTTTGTACGGTCTGCCATTATGTGCTTGCAGACACAACCGGTCTGGAGTTCACGCTGTCCGGCGACGGTACGAGCTACTCGGTCAGCGGTATCGGCAAGGCAGCAGGTGCTAACATTTCCATACCTTCATCGTACAACGGGTTGCCGGTCACGGCTGTGGAGGACTATGCGTTCAGCGGCTGCGACCTGCTTACGAGCGTTACCGTCCCTGCGAGCGTAAAGAGCGTAGGAGTATATGCGTTCGACGGATGCAGTTCGCTCGAGCGCATTTCACTGGAAAGCGTGACAAGCATAGGGGAGCGTGCGTTTAATGATTGCGGTAAGCTGTCGGAAATTTCAGTATCAGACAACATAGAGTACATCGGGAACAACGCGTTTACCGGATGCTCTTCGCTTACTTATAACAACTACGGCAATGCTGACTATATCGGTAACGGAACGAATCCTTATCTTGTGCTTGTAAAGTCCGAAAATCTTATGATCGATAGCTGTGATATACACGATAGCACGAGAGTGATAATGAACGCGGCATTTTCCGGATGCGGTTATCTTGACAGTATCTCGATACCGGACGGTATAAAGCATATCGGCGATTATGTGTTCGAGGGGTGTAACTGGATGGAGGTTTACACTTACGACAACGCACATTATGTCGGTAATGACGATAATCATTATATGGTTCTTATAGAAGTGGCAGATGATACCATTCAGAGCTGCGAAATAAACGAGAACACTAAGTTCATACAGGGTGGCGCGTTCAACTATTGCCGTTCACTGTCGGATGTTACGATCCCGAACGGAGTCACCGGCATCGGAAGCGCGGCGTTTACGGGTTGCACGTCTCTTAAGAGCATAGAGATCCCGGGCGGAGTGAAAAGGATAGAGAGCTATACATTCTACGAGAGCGGCATCAGCGATATCACTATACCGGAAGGCGTGACGCTTATCGGAAATTCCGCTTTCTATGCTTGCAATTCACTGACGGACATCACTTTGCCGGAGAGCGTAACAAGCATAGGGATGTCGGCGTTTGAAAACTGCCGCTATCTTGAAAGCATCATTATTCCGGACGGTGTGACTGCCATATGGGACAATGCTTTTTATTCCTGCGGTTCACTTTCAACCGTAACGCTTCCTGCCCGCTTATCTGCGATAGGGGATTCGGCGTTCAATAACTGCACCTCTCTTGCGGGTATAGCTCTACCGGACAGCCTGGTCAGCATAGGGGACTATGCGTTTATGGGCTGCACCGGTCTTACCGACATATCTGTTCCGGGCGGTCTGACGAGCTTCGGTGACTGGGTATTTACCGATTGCGATTCGCTTGCGTTCAGCGAGTACGACAACGCATATTATCTCGGCAATGATGATAATCCTTATCTTATATTGACTGAAGCAAAGAGTGAGGCGGCAGAAAGCTGTGACGTGCATGAGAGTACAAAATTCATACAGGGCGGCGCTTTTGAAAATTCCGCGCTCACGAGCATCACGCTTCCCGAAAGCGTGATCGGATTCGGCGGTTACACGTTTTATAATTGCAGCGAGCTAACAAGTGTAACGCTTTCCGGAAATGTTACCGGCGTAGGTGATTATGCGTTCTATAACTGCATCGGTCTTACCGAGATCGTGATCCCGGATAAAGTAACCGTTATAGGCGACGGCGCATTCTATGGCTGCGACATGCTCACGGATATTACGCTGCCCGACGGTTTGACCGGTATCGGTGACGGAGCGTTCTTCGGCTGCAGAATGACGGACATTGTATTGCCCGAAAGCGTAACTTATATTAAGGATAGCGCGTTCTCCGGTTGCGAAAGTCTCACGAGCATAACGCTGCCCGAGGGAGTGCGCCGTATCGGAAAGTATACGTTTGAGGACTGCTTATCCCTGAAAAGCGTGACAATATCAGCCGATGTGGAGACCATAGACAGCTATGCGTTCTCCGGTTGCTCTTCACTCACCGAAATAGTATACAACGGAACTACCGAGGATTGGAAAGCCATAACTTTCGGCTCGAACTGGGATCGCGACACCGGTGATTATACTGTCCGCTGCACTGACGGAACCGTTTGATATATTGAACAGATAAGCTTGATCGTAAAGCAGAAAAAGGTGAAGCGCCGCAAAACGCTTCACCTTTTTTGTTTGTGGTTTCGGTTAAAAATAAAGGGGCTGTCGCACTTGTGCGGCAACCCCTGGGGTTTTTCATTATTCTTCCGCTGAGCGGACATATCCGCTCGCGAAGGATAATTATTTCTTAGACTCTTCTGCTTTGATCTTATAGGTTTCCAGACGTACTTTGGCGTCATTTTCAGCTTTCTCGAAGAGGACGCTTGCAATCTCAGGCTTGGAAGCCTTAAGGGACTTATATCTCGTTTCGCCCATAAGGAAGTCCTGATAAGAAGCTGTAGGATCTTTGGAGTCAAGGGTGAATCCGGTATCGGGGTTGTAGCGGTAAAGCTGCCAGTAACCGGCTTCAACAGCCTTCTTCTGTTCCATCTGACCCATATCCATGCGGATACCGTGGTTGATACAGGTGGAGTAGCAGATAACAAGCGAAGGTCCGTCATACTTCTCGGCTTCGGTAAGAGCCTTGAGGAGCTGAGGCTGACTTGCGCCCATAGCGCACTGTGCAACGTATACGTAGCCGTAGCTCATAGCCATCATACCGAGATCCTTCTTCTTTGTGCGCTTGCCGGCAGCAGCGAACTTAGCGACAGAGCCGGTAGGGGAAGCCTTGGAAGCCTGACCGCCGGTGTTGGAGTAAACCTCGGTATCGAGAACGAGTACGTTAACGTCCTCATCCTGAGCAAGCACGTGGTCGAGACCGCCGTAACCGATATCGTAAGCCCAACCGTCACCGCCGATAATCCAGAACGACTTCTTGACGATGCAGTCGCTGTCTGCGTAGATTGTTTCGAGAACGCTCTTGAGCTCACCGGAAGCGGCTTTGATAGCCTCGGGAAGTGCGGCCTTGATAGTGTCGGCGCACTTGCGGGTGATCTCGACGCTCTTCATGTTTGCGCCCCATTCCTCGAAAGCAGCTTTGAGGTCAGCGCCTGCTCCGAGCTCTATAGCCTTGTGCATATCGGCAGCGAGCTTTTCGCGGCGAGCTTTATAAGCAAGGAACATACCATAACCGAACTGAGCGTTATCCTCGAACAGCGAGTTAGCCCATGCGGGACCTTCTCCCTTAGCGTTCTTAGTGTAAGGGCAAACGGGAGCGGAACCGCCGTAGATGGACGAGCAACCCGTAGCGTTAGCGATGATCATACGGTCACCGAACAGCTGGGTAACAAGCTTGACATAAGGGGTTTCGCCGCAGCCTGCGCAAGCTCCGGAGAACTCGAAGAGAGGCTGACTGAACTGGCTGTTCTTGGGATTCGTCGGAGGAACATCCTTAACGGAAACGGTCTGAGAGAATTCCCAGTTAGCTTTTTCCGCCTTGATTGCAGCTTCAATATCGATCATCTTGAGTGCCTTGCCGGGAGCAGGGCATACGTTAGCGCAGGAGGAGCATCCCGTGCAGTCAAGAGGAGATACCTGAACTCTGAACTGCATACCTGCGAAGCCGTTAGCGGGCTTGGATGCGAAAGCCTTGGGAGCTGCAGCAGCTTCTTCAGCCGTCATAAGTACGGGACGGATAGCTGCGTGAGGGCATACGTACGAGCACTGGTTGCACTGTATGCACTTGGTTATATCCCACATCGGAACAACGGGAGCAGCACCGCGCTTCTCATACTTCGTCGTACCGGTAGGAACGGAGCCGTCTGCGCTTACCTTGGATACAGGAAGTTTGTTGCCTTCCTGGGCGTTGCAGACGCTGATGAATTCGTTGTAATACTTGTCCGCCTTGGCATCGGCAGGGATCTCGGCTTTAGCTCCGACCTTAGTGGTTGCCCACCAGTCGGGAATCTCAACTTCGCGGAGCTCGCTGATAGCCATGTCGATAGCGTCGCAGTTAGCCTTGACTACCTCGGGACCCTTCTTGCCGTACGTCTTTTCAACAGCCGCTTTCATGTACTCTTCCGCCTGAGCGTAAGGTATAATATTTGCGATCTTGAAGAACGCTGCCTGAAGTACCATGTTCTGGCTCTTGGGGCTGCCTGCTTTCTGAGCGGTAGCGAGAGCGTCGATAGCATACATCTTGATATGCTTCTTGGCGAGCATGCGCTTCATGGAAACGGGAAGCTCTTTTTCAAGCTCTGTATCCGTCCACTTGCAGTTGAGCAGGAACGTGCCGCCCTCTTTAAGAGAGGAGAGCATATCGTACATCGTTACGTAAGCGGGCTTGTGGCAAGCTACGAAATCCGCCTCATCGATGAGGTATTCGGAAAGAATGGGCTGATCACCGAAACGCAGGTGCGAAAGAGTGAAGCCGCCGGACTTCTTGGAGTCATACTCGAAATAACCCTGAGCATACTTGTCGGTGTGGTCACCGATGATCTTGATGCTGTTCTTGTTTGCGCCTACCGTGCCATCACCGCCGAAGCCGTAGAACTTGCAGCGTACAGTACCCGCGGGAGATGCGTTGACGAATTCGGGGTAAGCAAGGGAAGTGCCGGTCACATCATCATCGATACCGATAGTGAAGTGGTTTTTCGGCGAAGCCTTCTTAAGCTCTTTGTAGATAGCGTTAACCATCGAAGGAGTGAATTCCTTGCTGCCCATGCCGTAGCGGCCGCCTACAACCTTTACGCCGCGTACTTTGCTTTCTGCGAGAGCGGCGCATACGTCGAGGTAGAGAGGCTCGCCGAGCGAACCGGGCTCTTTTGTACGGTCGAGAACTGCGATCTTCTTGCAGGTCTCGGGAATAGCGGAGATAAAGTCCTCAGTTGCGAACGGACGGAACAGGCGGACTTTGATAACGCCGACCTTTTCGCCGGCTGCAGTGAGGTAATCGATCGTTTCCTGAACGGTTTCAGCGCCGCTGCCCATAAGGACGATGACGCGATCCGCATCGGGAGCGCCGTAGTACTGATAGATCTCGTACTTTCTGCCGGTCAGCTTGCTGACTTCCGCCATTTTCTCTTTGACTATCTCGGGAACGGCGTTGTAATACTTGTTGACAGCCTCACGGGTCTGGAAGTATACGTCAGGGTTCTGTGCCGTACCCTTCTGGATAGGATGCTCGGGATTGAGAGCGCGGCTCTTGAAGTCGCGGATTTCATCCATATTGACGAGCGCCTTCATCTCATCATAATCGATAACATCGATCTTGCTTACCTCATGACTCGTACGGAAGCCGTCGAAGAAATGAAGGAAAGGAACTTTACTCTTAAGAGTGGACAGGTGCGCAACGAGCGCAAGATCCATGACCTCCTGAACGCTGCCCGAGCAGAGCATGGCGAAACCGGTCTGACGGCAAGCCATAACGTCTGCATGATCACCGAATATGTTAAGTGACGAAGCCGCAAGCGCACGCGCCGAAACGTGGAATACGCAGGGCAGCAGTTCGCCGGCGATTTTGTACATATTGGGGATCATAAGGAGCAGACCCTGAGAGGCGGTATACGTCGTCGTAAGCGCGCCTGCGGAGAGCGATCCGTGAACGGCACCGGCAGCGCCGCCTTCAGACTCCATTTCCGCAATGCGGAGCTGTTGTCCGAACATGTTGAGTCTACCCTTCGCAGACCACTCATCCGCAACTTCCGCCATAGGGGACGAGGGAGTGATGGGATAAATGGCAGCTACTTCGGAAAATGCGTACGCTACATGAGACGCCGCGGTATTTCCGTCGATAGTCATTTTTTTCATCTGGAATTATTCCTCCGTTATAGATTGTTTGTATTTGGTTACCGTCTGCCGTTTTCACCGTAAAGCAATTACGGCAAAACAAAAAGAACTCTCGGTCGGCGGTTTGATTACCATTGAATATTATATCATCAGTGCGGTTTTATGTCAATACATTTTGAATATTTTTAGCCTTTATGGGCTCAGGGACTTGTCCGGACGTATAACCGATGCAGTAATAAATAAAGAAGGGACGCATGTGGCGACGCTGATGACGGTAAGAGCGGAGAACAGCAGAGGGGATGCGTCTGACAATCCGTTGCCGGCGGCGGTGAGAAGAGCCACGCACGCGACCATAAGTACGAGCATGATGATCCCGAGCACCAGCCGGCAGCGTTCGACACCGAGTTTATACGAAAGCGGCAGCGACAGCGCGACGGTAGCAAAGGAGAGCGCGGCGGTGATGCAGAGCTCCGCCGGATCGTCGAATGTCCGGAACGCAAGGAAATAAGAGAGCGCCCATAACGCCGTGGTGATCAGTGAGAGCGTCAGAGCTATGATCAGTTTTTCCGCAGCAATGGCAAAAGGCGACTGTCCGCAGGCGAGAGCGTATTCCGTCCAGTTGTCCTTGCGGTCGGCGGTAACGGTCGCAGAGAGCGCGGACAGCGGCAGAAGCACCGCAAGTCCGGTAACGAACGCCGGGTTCTCAAGAAAAACCGCAAGAAGCGTGAACGCCAGGCAGTATACCAGGTACCAGAGACCGTACCGTTTAAGTGTGTACATATCTTTTACAAACAGACCTTTCATGACATGTTACCTTTGATAAAAAACATAAGAAGTTCGTCCAGACCGACTCTTTCCGCATCCGATCCGGCGGGGATATCTTTGCGCAGGAAGAGCGCGTCACAGCCGTAAGCGCGCTCAAGCGTTCTGACCGCATTATCGCCTTTATATCCGCGTACGATCACATAACTGTCAAGCAGCTCGTCTTTTTCTCCGGAAACGAGCAGCTTTCCTTCGTGGATCAGAGCAATGCGGTCGCACAGCTTTTCAAGATCGGACGTTATGTGTGAAGTGATGATAACGGTATGCTTTTCGTCCTGCATGAATCCGTATATCGTATCGAGCACTTCATCCCGCGCCGCCGCATCCAGTCCGTTTGTAGGTTCATCGAGGAGCAGCAGGTCCGCATTATGCGACATTGCGGCGGCAAGCGCGAGCTTTGTCTTCATGCCTGTGGAGAATTCCCGTATGGGTTTGTCGCAGGGCAGGGAAGCCCGCGAAATCATATCCGCGAACTGTTTTTTATCCCAGTTTGCGAACATGCCCGAAAGCACGTTGCCGAACTGAGTTGCGGTCAGACTTTCCGGCAGGCATCTTTCTCCGCCGAGATAGCCGACCTTTTGCCTTTGCGCTCCGGTCATCTCTTTTACCTGCGCTCCGTTTACAGTCGCGCTGCCACCATATGGCAGGATACCGGCGAGCAGTTTAAGAACGGTACTTTTGCCCGCACCGTTTTCCCCTATGATGCCGGTGACCTCACCGCGCGGAACGATAAGCGAAAACTGTGACAAAGCGCCGTAATTTACTGTCACGTTTTCCAGTGTGACGCAGTTATTCATATTTCCCTCCGTAAAACTCTTCGGCAAGTCGGACGAACTCCTCTTTACTCATGCCTCCGCAAGCGGCTTTTTCCGCCGCTTTGCTCATGAGCTTTTCCGCTTCCTTCAGATATTCCTCTCGCTGCAGACCGTCGCTGAGCCGTGCGACAAAGCTGCCTTTGCCGACGACGGTATCGATAAATCCGTCCTGTTCGAGATCCTTATATGCTCGTGCTGTGGTTATGATACTTATCCGCAGATCTTTTGCCAGCCCGCGCACCGTAGGGAGCGGTTCGCCCTCTCTCAGCTCTCCCGTAAGTATACCGCGCTTTATCTTATCGTAGATCTGTTTGTGAAGCGGTATATCCGATTTATTGTTAATAAAGATATCCAAAATTCGCCCCTGTCAATATTGTATATATGTATTATATACAATTATACACATAAAAGTCAAGCATATAGGGGATATAGCGCGAGTGGTGCAAGTATGCTGAAAAATATTGTTAAAATTCTTGATTTTTACAATAGAAAGGAGTATAATAGCAAAGTAGGTGAGTTTTACACACAGAAATTTAATGGAGGACCACTGTAATGGCAACCAAAAACGTAAAAGTAGCTATCAACGGCTTCGGACGTATCGGCAGACTTGCGTTCCGTCAGATGTTCGGCGCCGAAGGTTTTGAGATCGTTGCGATCAACGACCTGACCTCTCCCAAGATGCTCGCGCATCTTCTTAAGTATGACTCCTCGCAGGGCAACTATGCAGGTATCGGCGGCTGCAAGCACGCTGTTTCCCACAAGGATCCTGTTCTTGCAGAGGACGGTAAGACCGTCGTTACCCCCGGCTCCATCACGGTAGACGGCAAGGAAATCACGATCTACGCTATACCCAATGCAAAGGAAGCTCCCTGGAAAGAGCTCGGCATTGACGTAGTACTTGAGTGCTCCGGTTTCTACACCAGCAAAGCAAAGGCTCAGGCACATATCGACGCAGGCGCTAAGCACGTTATCATTTCCGCTCCTGCAGGCAACGATCTTAAGACGATCGTATATAACACCAACCACAAGACCCTTACGAAGGACGACGCGATCATATCCGCAGCATCCTGCACGACGAACTGCCTTGCTCCTATGGCTGATGCGCTCAACAAGTTCGCACCTATCCAGAGCGGTATCATGTGCACGATCCATGCATACACCGGCGACCAGATGATCCTTGACGGTCCCCAGAGAAAGGGAGACCTTCGCCGTAGCCGTGCGGGCGCTTGCAACATAGTTCCCAACTCCACGGGTGCAGCAAAGGCTATCGGTCTTGTTATCCCCGAGCTCAACGGCAAGCTCATCGGCGCAGCACAGCGCGTTCCCACCCCGACCGGTTCTACGACGATCCTTATCGCAGTAGTAAAGGGTAAGGACATAACGAAGGAAGCCGTAAACGCAGCTATGAAGGCAGCGGCAAACGAGTCTTTCGGTTACAACGAAGACGAGATCGTATCTTCCGATATCATCGGTATGAACTACGGCTCTCTGTTTGATTCTACCCAGACCAGCGTACTTAAGGTAGACGGAGCTGATGACCTCTATGAAGTACAGGTAGTTTCCTGGTACGACAACGAGAACTCTTACACCAGCCAGATGGTACGTACTATAAAGTACTTCGGAGAGCTTATCTCCAAGTAAACTTTGATAGTTTACCTCCAAATGTAACGCCCCGGCGCTCGGATCTCCGAACGCCGGGATATTTTTTATTATTGCAAAATTTAGCACTTCAGCTAAAAGAGTGCTAATTTGCTTGACATTTAGCGCAGTGTCGGGTATAATCCGATATTGAAGATAAATAAGCTAAAGTGAGCGGCTGGACCGCTGCGGAGACTGTGATATATGGCGGATGAAAAGAAAAGAGATTATTACGAAGTGCTGGGAGTGAGCAAGACGGCGACGGACGATGAGATAAAAAAAGCTTATCGTGACCTTGCTAAGAAGTATCATCCCGACCTTCATCCGGGCGACAAAGAAGCCGAAGCGAAGTTCAAGGAAGCGAGTGAGGCATACAGTGTGCTGTCTGATGCGGAAAAGCGCAAGCAGTACGATACCGTAGGTCATGCAGGCATGAACGGAAATTACGGCTTTGACGCAAATTCATATTCGGATATGTTCTCCGGTTTCGGCGATATTTTCGGTGATATTTTCGGAATGTTCGGCGGACGCGGACGGGGTGCGCGTTCACGGGGACCGGTGCAGGGCAGCGATTCGACTTATGTATTGCGTATAAATTTTGAAGAAGCGGTATTCGGCTGTGAAAAGGAAATAGAGCTCAGCTATAAAGCGGAGTGCAAAGCATGTCACGGTACGGGCGGCAAGGACGGAGAGAAGCCGACGGTATGTAAGACGTGCGGCGGTACGGGCGAAGTAGTCAGCAGCCAGCGAACGCCGTTCGGTATGATCAGCCGCACCGCGCGCTGTACGGATTGCGGCGGTTCGGGCATGAAGGTGAAGAACAGATGTCCGGAGTGCAACGGAACCGGATATATAAGCACCCGTAAACGCATAAAAGTACGCATACCCGCGGGCATAGATAACGGTCAGGGCGTACGCGTACGCGGCGAGGGCGAACCGGGTGAGAACGGAGGCGGCAGAGGCGATCTTATCGTGGAAGTAGTAGTGCGTTCCAATCCCGATTTCCGTCGTGAAGGAACGGATATATACTCAACTGTCAACGTGCCGTATCCTGTGATGGTAATGGGCGGAGACATAACGGTAAAGACGGTAGACGGCGATGTCTCATGCAAAGTTGCGCAAGGCACGCAGTCGGGAACGCGGGTACGCATCAAAGGCAAGGGTGTGCCGCGAGTAAACGGAGTAGGCAGAGGCGATCATTTCGTAACGCTTAATGTGGAAGTACCGGTATCGCTTACCAACGAACAGAAGGCTGCGCTGAAGGCATATCGTGATTCGATGTCCACGCAGCCCGGGAAAAAGAAATTTTTCGGGAAATAAATAACACGGGGACTGTTGCCGTAAGATCGGGCTGCAGTCCTTTTATATATCGATAAGACCGTGTTCAGTGACGCCAAGATAAAAAAGGCGGTTTCTGCGTGCGGAGCGGCATCATGTCGTAACCTTTGACGAAAAGTTCTTGCATATTACGACAAGGTATGTTATAATTTAACTCAAGAGGAGAACAGGTTATGAATGAGAAATTGATAACGTTCGCGGTGCCGTCGTACAATTCGGAAGCATACATGCGGAAATGTATAGATTCGATACTCAGCGGCGGTGAAGATGTTGAAATAATCATAGTCAACGACGGATCAAAGGACGGTACTGGTGCCATAGCCGACGAATACGCGTCAAAATATCCCACGATATGCCGTGCTATCCACCAGGAGAACGGCGGTCACGGCGAGGGTGTCAATCAGGGTTTGCGCAATGCCAACGGACTTTACTATAAGGTAGTGGACTCTGACGACTGGGTAGACGAGGAGGCTCTTGCTAAATTGATAGCGACTGTGCGCCGCCACCGCGACGCGGATGAACTTCCCGATATGTATATAACCAACTTTATTTACGACCGCGTGTGCGATAATGAATCTTTTACTCGAAGATACGTAACGAATATGCCGGTCGAACAGTTTTTCGGCTGGGACGTGGTAAAGCCTTTCCGTACTTCCAGTGTACTGCTCATGCACTCGCTTATGTACAAGGTCAGCGTTCTGCGTGAATGCGGTCTGGAGCTTCCGAAGCATACGTTCTATGTGGATAACATATATGCATATACTCCGCTTCCGTATGTGAAGAAAATGTACTATATGGATATTGATCTTTATCACTATTATATAGGCAGAGCCGATCAGTCCGTCAATATGGCGAACTTTTCCAAGCGCAATGATCAGCAGAACAGGGTGATGCTGATAATGGCGAACGCATATGATATGCGTGAGCTCAGGAAAAAGAGCAAACCCCTTTATAAATACATGATGCACACGCTTGCATGTATCATGATGATAACGATAATGTTCACGGTTGCGGTACCGACGAAAGAGAAGTACGCTGCGCTTAAGCAGGTATGGTCGGATATAAAAGCAAAGGATAAGTGGCTGTATAGAAAGCTCAAATACCGTCATTATCCTGCCGTATACACCTTTTTGCCTCGTCCCATAGGAAGATGGGCATTTATAAAAGGTTATAAGATTGCTCAGAAGAAGATAAAACTCGGATGATATTTGATCGGGCTGTCGCATGGAAAAGTGCGGCAGCCTTTTGTTTGTGGGAAAAGTGCGGCGCGCTTAAATTTATTAATGAATTTCAATTCGCTAATGAAAAAAATAACCGTAAAATTTTTACAAAATAAACATTAAAATTTGATTATGCCTATTGAACGCGGTGTCGTCGTATGTTATAATATCATCAATAAGAGAATAGGGCGCGCGAGGATATTTGCGTCATATTCTCCGTAAAAAATGGAGGTAATCATGGGCAAGAGAAAAAAGGTTCATATCGGATTATTTGACGGACTGTTTATGTTGCTTGCTGTTGGTGGTTTTGTCTGCGCAATAGTCGGTCTGTTCGTTCCGTGGATGGGCGGCAGCGCTTTAGACGGAAAGGTCGACGGCGGATCGAGCGCATTGTTTTCGGATGAACTGAAAACCACCGTAGACGCTGCAAATATATTTGAAAGCACAATCCCTCTCGGACTTGTACAGGCGTTTGCGATAATAGCCGCAGTACTGGCAGGGCTTTGCGCTGTAGGCGTAGTGCTCAAAGCGTTTGAAGTCGTTCGTATAAAAGGACTTCTTCCGTTCCTGTTCGCAGTCGCAACGATAGTCATCGGCGCACTTGTTGCCGTGTTCTCGTTTACTCTCGGCGGAAATCTCAGCACGGAACTTACTTCAATTTTCCCTGTTGTAGGCATGTATCTGTGCGCAGTCGGAACGATAGTTTCCGGCGCGGCGATGCTTCTTAAAAGAGGATAAAGCCGAACGGCGGTTAAATAAGATGACAATGATCAAGAAAGGCTCCGTTATAGTGGCGGAGTCTTTTTGTTTTAAATATTATCGCAGTTAGCCGCAAGAAAAAACATAAGCCAAAGCACCCGTCAAAGTAATGATCATCTGCCGCAGTTTATAAGGCGACTATGCCCGGCAGGTCAGTTATTCTGTGCTTGACATGTGCGCATAAAGCAGGGTATAATCATAAACATGGAGATAAACAAACTTCTGGAGAATAAGATCCAAGCCGCATACGGCGCTCTTGCGGACGGAGTTCTGAGCGGATTTTCCGTATGCCGTAAAATGACGTTTCGTGCAAATACGCTCAAAAGTACGGAGGAAATTGTTGCGGAAGAACTGAGAAGAGCGGAGATCCCGTTTGAGATCGTAAACGGCGCATTTGTAACAGATGTGACCAATGATGGGCGCGTGCGTGCGCTGGAAATTTATACGCGCGGCGGACTGTACGTGCAAAGTCTTTCATCAATGTTGCCGCCGCTTGCGCTTGCTCCCGTACCGGGTGAGAACATACTCGACATGTGTGCTGCTCCTGGCGGGAAAACTTCGCAGATATCCGCAATGACGGGCGGCGGGGCATATATCACCGCGTGCGAGAAAAATGCTGTGCGCGCGGAAAAGCTCAGACATAATCTTGCACTACTCGGCGTAAAACGGACGACAGTACTTGTTACTGATGCAGGCAGGTTGGATCCCGTAATGAAATTCGATCGCATACTGCTGGATGCGCCTTGTACCGGCAGCGGTACGATAACGCCGCGTGCTCCCGGTTGCTTTTCGGCAAAACTGCTTGCCGCGTGCGTAAAGGCGCAGAAAACGCTGATCACCCGCGCCGCAATGCTGCTTAAAAAGGGAGGCGTACTTGTTTACTCGACGTGCTCGCTTCTGCCCGAGGAAAACGAAGACGTTGTATCGTATGCGCTTAAAAGCGGACTTGACATTGAGCCTGTCGGCATAGTTCCGGAGAGAGCTGAATTATTGCCGGTCAGGACTGAAGGGGCATTGCTTGTCGCTCCGGACGAGTATTACGAAGGATTTTTTGTTGCTAAATTAATCAAACGTTGAACTGCACATGAAAGGATAAAAGACGGCTATTAGAATTTGATTAAAATTCTGTGAAAAGTATTGCAACGACGTCACAATGTGATATAATTTATATGACAGATAAGTTATGATTTTGTGAATATATTTTCACAAAAGTAGTTGAGGCACTTTTCATTCGGCGTCAGCCGTCTCCTTGATCAAACCGCTCCCGCAAATATTATTTGCGTGAGCGGTTGTTTTGCATGAAAAAGTACAATTGACTTTACGAAGCAACGAATATCTGTTATAATTAAGGGGAAGTGAAGTTATAATATAAGGCGGTGTATGGTGGAAAACGATCCCGAACAGGATAAGGCTGAAATATCCGGTGATGAGACGCAGTTATCTTTTGTCACGTGGTTACGCCGTCCCGGAAAACTTTGGGGTACCCTGATATACATACTGGCGTTTACTCTTGTGACAGGGAGCGTACTTCTGGCAGTATCTCCGTTTTCCCTGAGCATACCCGCGTATATACTTTACGGCTTTACGGTAGCGGCGCTCGGCTATGCTATATATCTTACTGTAAGTTTTTTCATGCGATTAAAAGCGGCGGTAAGGGTAAAGCTTAGCGCACATCCGGGTACGCGCCGTCTTGTAGGCAACTACGGATTGCAGACGGTGATAATGTCTCTGATATCGTTTATCCTTGCCGCTCTGTTTGCGATCGGCAACGGGGTTGCTGCTGTGTTGCTGGCATCGGTCTGGTACGGAGTGATCGCCGGTTATTACTTTGCGTTAAGCATAGTCCGTATAGTCATAGTGTCGGTCGGCAGTGTGGCAGGCAGGCTGAAGAAGCATGAGACAGCGAAACTGCGTGTGAGCATAGGCGGAGGTTTTGCGTTGTTATGGCTGGAATGGGCATTGTTATGCGTTATAGCACTGCGCATTTTAATGGCGCCGCCTGCAGGAAATAAGGTAATAGCGATAATCACGGCAGCGTATACGTTTGTAAAGGTTATAATGGCGATAATAAATGCCGTACGGGCAAAACGGTATAAAGATCCCGTCGTCGAAACATTGAGATACATCAATCTGACGGATGCGCTTGTATCACTCGTTACGCTGGAAACAACACTGGTAGCGTTATTCGGCAACGCATCTGATATGATACCGATAAGCGCATCACTTGGATTTATCGTATGTGCTGTGACGATATTTATTGCGATATATCTGATAATAAGTTCGTGGAGAAAACTTATTTTACTTAAAAAGCAGCAGAAAGGAGAAGTAAATGAACGAGAATAACGAAAAACATGATTTACCGGCTGAAGAAGCAGAGCCCGGAAAGGAATTATCTCTTAAGTACGAAAGTAAAAAGGATATCCTGCGCAGCGGTGTGCTCGGAGCGTCGATAGGTCTTGCAATAATAGTGCCCGGAGTAAGCGGCTCGGTAGTGGCGATAATTTTCGGTCTGTATGAAAAGCTGCTTTACGCCTTCGGCAATCTCGTCAAAAAATTCGGCACGTGCGTGCGCTTTCTGCTTCCGATAGCCCTGGGTGCGATAGTCGGGCTTGTGGTCGGTTTTTTCGGTGTCCGCATACTTTTGGAACTTCTGCCGTTTGCGATAGTCGCACTTTTCGCCGGGCTCATGCTCGGAGCATATCCGTCGGTAACGGAAAAGCTGAAGGGCGAAAAGATCACGCCGGTGCGTGTGATCTTGTTTGCGGCAGGTTTTGCTCTTCCCGTAGTAGTATCCTGTCTGTCGGTATTTGTAGCGGGAGAGTTCGCACCTCTTGAGGATCTTGCGCCGTACCATTACATAATATTTGTCGTACTCGGATATGCGGTTGCGGTGACTCAGCTCGTTCCGGGGCTGAGCGCGACGGCGCTTCTGATGACGGTCGGCTGTTTTACTTCTCTGATGGAGTCGGTCAGTATTTCTTACTGGAAAGAAAATCCCGGAGTATTCATAGTTTATGCCTGTCTTATAGCAGGGTTTATTGCGGGACTGCTTACGGTCTCAAAGTTCATGACCGTACTTATAGAACATCGCCCCGCGCCTACTTTTTTTACGATATCCGGACTGTCTCTCGGTTCGATAGTGACGATGTTTTTCAATTCTGAGATAGTGGAAGTCTATGACGGATGGGAAGCTCCGGGAATGTGGCGTGATATATGTATAGGCATAGCGCTTTTCATACTGGGCGTAATAATAGCATATATGTTCGTGCGATACGAAAGGGGGACATTCCGCGCCTGAAAAACGCATTTGACGGTAAGTATCGGAGAACGGACAGCTTGCGCCTGAGCATTATTATCGTGACAAATAGCGTGGCAATAATGTGCAGGTATCTTTCGGAATAATTGCCGCTTCTCTGTTATTTGATGATATTGTAAAAATGCTTCTCTTCCGGTATGCGCGGATAATGATTCATTAAAAAACGTATAAGTAAAAAACACTGCCGCAAGTCAGAATTTCCGACATGCGGCAGCTATTTATTATTTCTTATTATTTTCAGCGCGGCGCAGCGGTCTTAATGTCTGCGCTTCATGTATGTATTTTAATTCTGTGATTCGTTTTCGCCCATACCGCGCGTGAGTTCACGCTGCTCGTCCACGAATTTCTTTGCGTTTTCCTGCGTACCTTCATGCAGATACATATCCGCACGCTCCTCGTCCGCTTTGTGTACAACGATCTGAGGGAAGGGAATACCTATCTTGTTTTCGTCGAACAGTAATTTTATCTGACGATTAAGATCTCGTTCCACCTGGAATTTCTGTTCCTCCGGGCATCTTGCCGAGAAACGGAGCGTAACGCCGGAAGAGCCGAGTTTTGCGACGCCTAGATAGAATGGACCGTCTACGATATCCGGAATGTTTTCACGCATTTTGTTGAGGTTTTCTTTGATGACGAGCTCCACTCTTTCGAGAGACTCACCGTATTCGACGTCCACCTCCGAGATAGCAAGCGAAAGCTTACTTGTCATATTGATAAGCGTGCGGACGTCGGAGTTATTAACGACTTTTATGTCTCCACCCATATCTTCGATCTGCGTTGTGCGGATTCCTATCTCTTTTACCACGCCGCGGAAACCGTCCACGACGATTATGTCGCCGACGTCAAATACATTTTCAAAAACGATAAACAATCCCGCGATAATATCTTCGATCAGCGGCTGTGCTCCGAGACCTACGACCAAGCTCAAGATTCCGATGCCGGCGAGAAGTGCTGCCGTATCCACGCCCCACGCGCTCAGGATTGCGAATATCATTGCGATAACGGCAATGTATTTGATGAAGCTGCATAAAAGATCGATTATAGCTTTACCCTTGCGGAAAAGTCTTGCCGACTGCTTTAACACGAGGCGTATCAATCGTGAAAGCGTCAAGAAGAAGATGATGTAACTTACAGAGCGCAACCATACGTTGCCGGCAGTGCCGCTGAATATGTTGATGCCGTTGTAGAATACATTATCATCTCCGAACATCCAGTGACCGCCGATCAGCAGTATGAAGTATGTAAGCGCGATCAGACCGCCGACCGACCATAAAATTATGGAGACAATGTCCAATTTTTTGTTTTTCACTTCCATGATTATTCTCCTCATGTTAATTTATGTCGTTGTTTTATTTTATGGAAGTAGTTTTAAACACTTCCAATATAAGCTTTCAATAAGATAATCGACGCCGTCTACGTTGCGGTAGATCCTTAATTCGTAAACAGTATCGAGGGTGATTTCTTCCATCATTAAATAGTAATAATTGATGTTGCCGTCCGGCTGCGCCGTAAGAGTCAGATTGCTGCCGTCCTGTGCGATGCAATCCAGTCTGATTTCCGATAAGACGAAGTACTGTGTATCTTCGTGGATTTCGATCTGTATGCCGTCAATATACTGCCCGTTAATTTCCCACAGTTCGTCGCCGTCTTCGGTTTCAGTAAGGAGGGAATTCGGAATATATACAAATGAATATGCTGTAGGAATCTGCTTTTGCCAGAGTATGAGCCCGTCGCTTTCTCTGATCAGGCGTACATAATAGAGTCCGTTCTCAATGGTATCGAACGTTGCGGTAAATTCCGACTGATTGAACGTAAACGACTGCTGCTCGATATCCCCCATAAACGTGGCTGCCCGAAGTGTTTCGTTCTGCGGATTCTGAACGCTGAATATCACGTTCATTGTATTTGAGCCTACGATAGGTTCAGCACGGTCTACTATGATATCCGGGGTAGTAAACGTCTTCTGCCAATATATCACACCGCTTACATATACAGTGATTTCATATTCAGTAAGAGGAGTCAGATCAGACAAGGTGATTTCGCCGCCGAAGAACATGCCTTGCGAGGTGCTGTCGTTCAGAACTACTTCCACTCCTTCGAGACCGTCGAATTGCCAAGCGGGGAAGTCCAGAGTTATTTCCGTACCGCTAATGGATACGAGCGAATAAGAAAGCTCTGTTCTTAATACGTCTTCATAGTAAACCACGCCGCGGTCATCTGTGATCGTCAGAGTATAATCTGTCAGCGGCGTAAGATTTTCAAAAATGAATTCACCGCTGTTTTCGGGGTTAGCGATCTTGTTGTAATATTCTCCGCTTTCGCTCCTGAGAGAGACATCCGCCTGACCCTGCTGGGACTGTATGAACAGCGTAAGACTGATATAGGTAGGAGCGCAGGTAATGCTTGCTACATCGGCAATAAGGTATGGCGTCAGGTAGTAATCCTCAAGCATGATATCCTCGTTGCTGTCCAGTACTTCGATATGATATGTTGTATTGGGCGTGAGATTTTCCAGAACAATGGAAAAATTGCTTGAGTTCAGAACACCGTACAGTTCGTTATTGACATATACAGTATAGCCGTCTTCGGAAATCGTTGCTTCGTCAAATTGCAGGATGATAGTATCAATACCTACATATTGCTCGACGGGGAACAGTGTCTGCACATAATTTGCCGTACGGTATGTTTGGAAGAAATATTCGGTCGTACCGTCGGTTACTCTTACAGCATATACGGTTCCGGGTGAAAGTCCGGAAAGTTCGATAATATTCGTTCCGTTTTGTAATGTCTGCGAATTGCCTCCGTATGTTACCGTTAGCGGATTGATCATGTTCTCGACATAAAGCTCAACGCGCAGTTTTGTCATGGATATTTCGCTCGAGATCTCTGTTATGGAGACGTCGGGAACCGTTATGTAAGTCTTATCGAACACCGTATTACCGATATCGTCCTCAATGGTCACCCGGTAATCGGTTTCAGGCGTAAGTCCTTCAAACAGCAGGACTGTCTGCGTCGCGCTCAATACGCCGGTTTCTTCACCGTTCAGCTTGATGATATAACTGTCTGCGGTAAGTTCTTCGGGTGTGAACTGCAATTCAATGGACTCGGACAGAACGGTCTCAACGGGGAACAGCTTCTGTTCGTAAGCGAGCGTGCGATAAGTTTTAGCGAAGCATACGGTTTCTCCGTCGCTTACCTCCAGTGTATATTCGGTGTCTATATTAAGTCCGGTTATTTCAATAGTGTTCTTTCCGTCATGCAGCGAACGCGACAGCCGGCCGATCTTGGCTGTGAGCGTATCGCTTGCGTGCTCAACATTGAGCTCAACGTAGATTCGCGTCATCGAGATTTCGGAAGCCGTCTCCGTGACGACAACCTCATAAGCCGGCGTTAAGTACGTCTTACCGAACACCGTATTGCCGCTGCCGTCCTCAATGGTCACCCTGTAGCTTGTCTCGGGCGCAAGCCCGCTCAGTAATATGTCCGTATCCGCCGCGCTCAGTATTCCGTATTCGTTGCCGTCCAGCATAACGGTATAGCTGCTTGCGGTAAGCTCTTCAGAGTCGAATTTCAGTTCAATGGACTCGGGCAGAACAGTCTCGGCAGGGAACAGCATCTGCACGTAAGAGTCAGTGATATAAGTTCTTGTGAGATAGACTTCATTTTCGTCGCTGACTTCGAGAGTATATTCCGTTCCTGGTAAAAGTCCGGTAACCCGGATGACGTTAACGCCGTCGGTGAGAGCCTGCGACTGTCCGGCAATCGCTGCCGTAAGAGTGTCGCTTGCGTGCTCAACATTGAGCTCAACGTAGATTTGCGTCATCGAGATTTCGGAAGCCGTCTCCGTGACGACAACCTCATAAGCCGGCGTTAAGTACGTCTTACCGAACACCGTATTGCCGCTGCCGTCCTCAATGGTCACCCTGTAGCTTGTCTCGGGCGCAAGCCCGCTCAGTAATATGTCCGTATCCGCCGCGCTCAGTATTCCGTATTCGTTGCCGTCCAGCATAACGGTATAGCTGCTTGCGGTAAGCTCTTCAGAGTCGAATTTCAGTTCAATGGACTCGGGCAGAACAGTCTCGGCAGGGAACAGCATCTGCACGTAAGAGTCAGTGATATAAGTTCTTGTGAGATAGACTTCATTTTCGTCGCTGACTTCGAGAGTATATTCCGTTCCTGGTAAAAGTCCGGTAACCCGGATGACGTTAACGCCGTCGGTGAGAGCCTGCGACTGTCCGGCAATCGCTGCCGTAAGAGTGTCGCTTGCGTGCTCAACATTGAGCTCAACGTAGATTTGCGTCATCGAGATTTCGGAAGCCGTCTCCGTGACGACAACCTCATAAGCCGGCGTTAAGTAAGTTTTGTCGAATACAACATCGCCGACTTTATTCTTGACGGTCACCCGGTAACTCGTCTCGGGGGTCAGCTCTTCCCATGCAATCTCCACCGAATCCGCGCTCACATTTCCGCAGGCTATGTCGTCGAGATAAACCGTGTAAATATCCGTAAGCCCTGATCCGTCAAACACAAGGGAAATACTGTCCGGCGAAACGGTTTCATGGGCAATGTTGATCAGCTGCGGCGTTGCCGTTCTGCAATCTTCGGAAAGGAATACCGTCGTTCCGTCCGTTATTTCCAGATGATAATCGGTATCCGGGGTGAGGGAGTCGAACAATAGCGTAAAACTGCTTTTGTCATCTGAAAAAGTCTGTTCATACTGTTCGCTATCCGATGTCAGAATGGCGGTAAGTTCACTTGTTTCCGCCCAGTTTACGGAAAGTTCGAATTGCAGTGAATGCGTAGTGACTGTCACATATTTTTATGGACATTTTTGTAGGCCTCTCTATTATTAACGTAAGACGGTAAAGCATAACCGTAGAGTGCGAGAAAAAGGACGAACCGAGGGGGAAAGAAGAAGCAGAGCGAGCGGGTTCCTCAATCTGCTTTTTTCTATGTTTTCAGCATAAGACTTGGAAAATCTGTCGATAACAATGTATTCACGAGCAATTTACGAGTCCTTATGTCTTCGGGATGTCCAAAGATTCGGATTGTGTTTTATATGAATAATCGATTTGTGATAAATCGCGGAAATATTTTATTGTTTAGTATTGACAATGAGATAAATATGTGATAATATATAAATATAGATTACAGGTTAGGTTGAATAATAGGAATGGAAATAAAGAAAAAATGTTAAAGTGATGGTTTAACGGAAAAGGAGGTGTTTTCCAATGTACACATGTTGCGTATAAGCATAAAAGATGTCATAAGGACAACTTTTATGCTTTTTTGTTTTTTAAAAAATCGTAGAATTATATATCAATATTATGTTATTAACAAAAAAGGAGAGAAAACGATGAATTATTTTAAGACTTCAAAAAAGTTAAAAGGTACAACAATTATTATTAGTTTATTGATATTCCTTAGTATGTTTATGAGTGTTTGTTTCGTTTATGGAGATATCAATTTCAGCAAGAGCAGAAACGGCTGCTGAAAAACAGATTGAAAAATCGCCCATTGAAATTTTATCATATGAAGATATTTTTCAATCATATTATGATCAGGCATCAGAAAAAGTAACGGCTACTGGCCATGAAATGTGTGAGATTGAGGATTTCAGTGCAAATTATTATAATTATGAGACAACTATACAGGATTACACTGCAGCGGTAATAGAAAATGCGGGGAATCCTACAAATTTGACCATAGCACCCCGTTCATCATCTGCCGATGCCGATTACATATTGAAATACAATAGTAATGCTGGTAAAAATAGGGAGATTTACAGAGATTTCGCAAATAGAGGATATGACGATGAGATAACTCCAGCGAGTGTGTTTCAACGAGATTTCGTATGCTCCATGTTTTATTATGGTGCTATCAAAGAAGGGGATATTTTACTTGAGACGCAGACCATTCTAAACAATATCGGTCACGTCGCATGTATTTATGATTTAGATCACAAGAGCGATAAGGGTGAATATATACAAACAATTGATTGTGTCAAGGGCGGAACACAGTTCGGATTTTTAGATGACAATCGTATGGTCAACTTCCAAGTTAAAATTTTGGGAGTAAGAGGCGTTACTTCGGCGCAAAGAGAAGATGTAAAATATTTCCATTATAAACAATTAGGGAAGGAATATAATCTTTGGCATGCTGGAGCATATGACCGATTAAATACAGATATAAACAGCGAGGATTGGTATTGTTCTGAGATGATGTACGCTGCTTATAAATATGCTGGCATAGACATGACCGACGCAATCGGCGAGAAAGGTGGATGTTGGCCTGCTGATATTTATGGTAGCCATTATACATATGTGAATACAGATTATTCTAATTCTGCATACCTCGGTCTTTCAATTGTAGATAAAGAAGGTAGTACATGGACAATTAAAGTAAAAAACAATACGGCTGAAGACATAAATATTCGGTACAACAAAAAAATGTGTTTTTATGACGACGCAAAAGAGTGGAAAGGATTAAAAGATGTTACAGAGGAAAGTATTGAAGCATATAAGAGTAAAAATATCGAAGTAGAAGAAAATTGGTTTGCTTCATCAGTAGCATTCAGTAGAGAATACTATAATAACGGGAATAGAATGCGATTGGTTACCTTTGCCGATCAATTAGATAATAACACAAAAACTTTAAGGATCGGTCATTCTTTATTGGAATGGAAAGATGATAATCTTGTAGATTAGGGTAATAAAAATGTTATCTGTCAAGAATTTAACTAAAATTTATGAAACAAGCAAAGGCGTAAAAACAACGGCATTGGATAACTTGACAATAAACTTCTGTCAAACCGGCTTTGTATTCATCTTGGGTAAAAGCGGTTCTGGAAAGTCTACTTTTTTAAATTTACTGGGAGGAGTAGATCAACCTACGGACGGAGAAATCATTGTCAAAGGAAAATCCAGCAAAAATTTTTCTGCAATGGATTTTGATAATTATAGAAATACTTGTATCGGTTTTGTGTTTCAAGAGTATAATTTAATTGATACTTACTCTGTGGAAGATAATATTAAACTCGCTTTAGAATTGCAAGGCAGAAAATATACTCGTGAAGATGTCGATATGGTATTACGTTTAGTTGATTTGACAGATAACCGAGGCAACACGTTGTTTAATCGTAAAATTAATGAACTTTCAGGCGGGCAGAAACAACGTGTTGCCATTGCTCGTGCTCTAATAAAAAATCCGGAAATAATTTTGGCCGATGAACCTACCGGCGCTTTGGACAGCAAAACAAGTGCCGAACTTTATGAGCTTTTGAAAAAACTTTCGGAAAAAAGGTTGGTTATAGTAGTTTCCCATGATTATGAGAGTGCATTGCGGTACGGCGACAGAATTGTTGAATTGTCGGATGGAAAAATAATAAATGATTCTTATTTGAATGAAGTACCGAATGAAAAAACGACTGATGAATGTCATTTTATAAAGAGTAAACTGCCGTTTAAACGTGCTCTTTTAATAGGGGTACATGGATTAAGTTCTAACCCCGTTCGTTTGGCTATATCCATACTGTTAGCAGTGGTGGCATTTACGTTATTCGGATTTTCATTTACGGCAAGCATGGTGAACGAGTATCGAACCGAACTGACCATACTGCGTGACAACGATTTTCAAATGATTATTGTTGAAGCAGATAATAAATATTATGGTCATAATGGGCTTGATTATTTGCCGTTTGCCGAAAAGCAGCTTAATATAATCAAAGAATTTAATAACGGAAAAGAACCGATGACAGTTATTTCTCCCGTTGCTACTGCGGATTGGTCGGAGTTGAATTTGGGAGAAACCAAAAGGGAGGACTCAAATTCCGTATATTGCCGACTTGCTCTTTCATCAAGTACCTGTATCGAAATAGATTCAGTAACGGGCGATGAAGATGCTAAATTGGAACCCGATAAACGATTTAAAGACAAGGATATCTGTCGACTTCCGCAAACTTATGACGAGGTAGCGATCACGGATATGCATGCCGATATGTTTATACGATTTGGCTACAAAACAGAAAACGGAGAAACTATACGCATCCAGACGCCCGATGAACTGATTGGAAAAAAATTAGGGCGAGGAAACTTGACAATCTGCGGCGTTTTTTCCACCGAACTGAACAGGGAATATTATAAACAATACGATGATATTAGTATGGAAACCCTCAAAACCAATGATCCTTATAATGCTGATATTGTAGGTACATCTGTTAATTCGGTTATTAGTTTTATGTACTTAAAAAAAGGTTTTAGTGAAAGTTTACATGGATATTCAGTCGATATAAATCGTTTAGTTCTAAAATTGAGTGGAAATGAGAATGCAGACTTAAAACTTTTCAATCAGTTGAATTATACTGAGGAAAGCGGTCGGGAAAAATCAGTTAAAATACAGTCGCCTTATAGTGGTTTAATGTCTCCTTTGTATTTTTTTAGAGACTATCTTCTTTTACCGTTTCAAATAGGAGCAACTGTATTTGCAGTATTTGCGGCCTTACTTATGATGAATTTTTTGAATACAAGTTTTGAATGCCGTAAAAAAGAACTTGGTATTTTACGCGCGTTAGGCGCAAGAAAAAAGGATATTTTATGTATTTGTATGACGGAAAGCGGTATAATCGCTTTAATTGATTTTTCGTTTTCATTGATAGCTGTCAGTATCATTTGCGGGATACTTAATACAATTTATTTTATACCGCTATTTATTGTTGGATTTTTGTCCATTATTTCAATGTTGGGAATTTGTTTTGGTGCAGTCGCAATATCTGCGATATTACCCGTTTTTAAGTTGGTGAAAAAAACGCCCATTGATATTATCAATAAAAAATAGAATGCTATGTCGAGACACGCTGAACAGAAAATCAAATTATTGGTTCTGTATGATATACTTCAAAAACATACAGATGAAATGCATCCTATGATAACTTATCAAAAAGGTGGAAGCGGAGGAACAACAAACCGCCCTTCCACCGCTGCGATTAGCTCACACCTATTTATCGCAGTTAGTTTTGGAAACGCTCTCAAAATAAATTTGCTCAAACTTTTATCCATCCGCAAAGCCGCTCTCACAAGGGGCGGTTTTGACATGCAAAAACAGAGCAAAAATCAGGAAAATCAGGATGAAAAATTTATTTGGCACCGTGGCGTGTGCTTGGCATAGACAAGTGCGGCTCGCTTCGCTCGCCGCAGCCAAGCACACGCCACGAAAAAGCAAACAAGAACAACACGGAAAACCAAACCGAAAGCGCGGCGGCGCGGAGCCGTCCCCGCTAACCCGCTTGGGGATCGGCTGCCGCTTTTTCCGCCGCGCAATGCTTTCTTTCATTGGCTTTATTCCCGTTCCATGTACCTCTTGAATTTGCTTTTTCGGTCGGCTATGGTAGCATAGGCCTTCGCGGACGTCAACGGCCGCAAAATCGTCGCAGAAAACACCCATAGAAACAACTTTTGAGCTGAGTAAGGAGTTTCCTTGCTCGGCTCTTTTTTCGCTTACAATCCGTTTTGCACGCGTATAACGCAACGATTTTGGCTTTGCCCCGTTGACTTCCGCAGACCGATTGAGAAGATGCTTTCCGTTTACCGTCCTATGCACCTCCGCCTGTTGCCCGAAAAAGGCAAATACAAATACTCGCGGAAGCGAGAAAAACAGAGGTGTTAAAATGGAAATGTTGGTAACAAAGTTCTCAAACGGAAAGTATCGCAACGAAGGCGATTTGTTCGCAGAACCTATCTCTGCCGATAACGTAAAACTCATGGGCGAAATGATAGCATTGCAGGCGCTCCGTACCGTCAAAAAGTTCGATATGAAAGTAGCAGACAAACTGTATATCGGACTCATCAAAGACCTGCACCATATGAGTGAGATAGACTATATCGTATCGGACGGTTATGACGTAGCACAGACCGCAATCTGCTTTCTCTATCAATTCGTCGGTCATACAGCCAATGAAATTTACGGCAAAGATCGCAAGGGAAAAGAGATCACCATAAAACTTGCCTGCTATCGTGAAGTAGACCACTTCATCAATCTTCTACGTAACAGACCGGACAGGCGCGGGACTGTCGTTGAATCCATAGACTTTACGGATTATAAGGCGTTGCCTATGGATCCCGTGAACTGCTTTGAACATGAGCAGACAGACTACACGAAATACGATGAGCTTGTAGACGCGTTACAGCTTTCCGCATTAGAGCTTGCCATTCTGAACTGCTATATGAACGGCATGGTACAATCCGAAGTCTGCGCCGAACTCGGCATCGGAAGAGGGAAAATCAACAGCAGAAAAGAAAGCATCCGTCAGAGATATTATTCGCTTTACGGCGCGTACTGATATATGCCGCTTAACTTAATCTTTCATTGAAGGCAGACGTTGTACGACGGCTGCCTTTTTCTATGTATTTAGTTTGGGTAAACTACACCGCATTTTGTATTTGTTATATGCCGCTTTGGAAACGTTATAGGCAGGCTTGCTAACATTCTGCCTGTCGTTTTGTTATCCTGTCATCTGAAAACACCTCTTACACCCTGAATATCACACTTTTCTCTCCGAAGAAGCCCGAAATTGCTCCTGAATCTGTCCGCTTGGCCTCCTTCCATCTCGAAAAATTCCGTGATAGAGTAAAAATCTCCGAAAATTAAGGACAGGTTTTGGCACTGATTTTTTGTACGCTTGTGGAAAAAGTTTTTATAACACGTCAAAAACTGTCGCATTTAGGTGCTAAAACTTTTTCAAACCGGAAAGAAACCTTCCGGTTTGGCTTGTAGAATTTTTCTCAAAGAAAATTCTTGAAGTCGCAAAAACCTTGCGAGTTTAAGGTTTAAGCTATGCAAAAAATCGAAGGAGGACAAAATAATGTCGTACAGAGCAGCAAAAATCTCATTTGACGGGAGCCATTACATCGCCACCCCGAAGGAAAATTTCCCACAGGGGCGAAAGCGACGACGGGTAAGCCTGCCACCAACACCCAGAGAGGTCGAACGAAAGGAGCGATTTGAAGCCGCCTATAAGGAAAGTCAAAAGCTTCCCCGTAAAGAGCGCAAAGCCTATATGCGGAAAGCTATGGAGGAAACAATCCCCGACAAAGAACAGCGGAAAGAATACGTCGAGAGGAACAATGAACGTAAAACGACCAACAAGATACGCCGAAAGGTGCGCCTATCCAAAAAAGTAAATCTGCAAAGGGAATGGAATTTCTTTTGTACGTTTACGTTTTCGGATAAGCTGCATACGGAAGAGAGTTTCCGCAAGTCCTTGCGCAACACGTTCAAACACCTTGTAGCCCGTAAAGGCTGGAAGCATGTAGGTGTATGGGAGCGAGCGGTGAAACAGACAGACTGCATTTCCACGGTATTTTCTACATTCCGCCGGGCGGAATGGTCGGAGAGATCGTGGAGACCAAAGATTACAGTACCAAAGACCACCGGATGCAGACAGCACATCAAAATACTTACTTCCTTGAACGGTACGGGCGAAATGATTTTCAACCGCTCGGCTCGCCGGAAGAAGTACAACACTCTTTGGGGTATTTGATGAAATACATAGAGAAGTCCGGAGAACGCCTGATCTACGGCGGCGACCTGCCTACTTACTTCGTTTCCGACGTGATGGACGAAGATGTTATCTGTCCTTACGGAATAGACGATCGAAAGGCTATCCTTGCAGACAACTTCACTTGTATATCGGACGGAGAGATTATGGGAACGGTCAGCAAAGAAATCATTGAGAAAATGCCGAAGGTAAATTAAATTTACCTTTCGCCCGTGGAGCGTAAACGATTGTGTCCGCCCTGTCAAGGGAAAATATTTTGCAAAGGACAGCAAAGAAAATTAACGATGACGCAAAATATTTTCTTGTCCCTTGACAATGTATTCCGAACGAAAAAGTTTTAAGACGTTGAACGGCCGCAACCGTTTATTTTCGCTCCGCCGAAAGGTAAACCAAAATAAAAAATCAAATCATAGGAGGTTGCAAAATGAACGCAGTACAAAAAGCATTTTACAGCGGCGAGGATTACGAGAACTGTTATATCTTCGCTCCGTCTATCAGTAAACGGAAAACCGTGGACAGGCAGACGTATTATGTCCGCAGGTATTTCCGCGGCGGCAAGGATTTTGAGAAAACGATGAAAACCATCGCCGTACAGCGCACGACTAACAATGCGAGGTGAACCCATGAAACAGAAACACTATATCGCGGGATTATATTACAGACTTTCCCAAGAGGACGAACGTCAAGGCGAGTCAGTATCTATCGACAACCAGCGCACTATCTTACGCAAGTATGCCGAGGAGCATGGCTTTGAAATCCACGACGAATACATAGACGACGGCGTTTCGGGTACGACATTCCAGCGTCCCGAAGTGCAGCGGCTATTGGACGACGCAAAGACGGGCGTAATCAACACCATCATCGTCAAAGACCTTTCCCGTTTCGGCAGGAACTATATCGAAGTCGGGCAATACGTTGACTATGTGTTCCCTGCGTTTGGTATTCGGTTTATCGCCATACAGGACAACGTAGACACGGAAAACCGCGACAGCAATGCCATGGAGATGATGCCCATAATGAACATCTTTAACGAGTGGCATGCGGCAAATACCAGCAAGAAAATTCGCGCCGTATGGAAAGCGAAAGCCAAAGAAGGCGTGTTCCACGGCAAGAAAGCCACTTACGGCTATATCAAGGGTACGGACGAAAAACGGACGTTCATCATCGACGAAGAAACAGCGCCGATAGTCCGCAGGATATTCGAAATGTACGCGTCTGGAATCAGTCCGAGGAGAATATCCGAGATATTAAACGAAGAAAATGTCCCTTGCCCCGGACAGTATGCGTTTGAGAAACTCGGACATAAGGGTAAGCCGGGCGACCGCAGATTGTGGGGACAGATCACTATCGCCTCTATGCTGAAAAATATAGTATATATCGGGCATATGCCGCAGCTGATGTCCACGTCCGTATCTTACAAAAACCATAAGAGATACAAGAAAGATCAAAGCGAATGGGTTGTCGTCTATAATACCCACGAGCCTATTATCTCACAGGAGCTTTGGGATAGAGTACGTGAACGTGAAAAGTCTGTCGCGCAGGGCAGGAAAACCGCTACGGGCTATACGCATCCGTTGTCGGGATTTCTTTATTGCGCCGACTGCGGTTGCAAAATGAAGTTGAACAGCGTCGGAAACAATAAATATGCGTTTAACTGCGGCGACCATATGCGTTTCGGTAAGACGATATGCTTTTCCCATCACATAGCGGCAAAGACTCTCGAAAAAATAATCCTTGACGATATACGGGAAATGGCACAGCGGATCGTCCTTGACGAAAAGTCTATCCGTGAAGAGTTTATCCGGCACAATGCGGAAGTGCAGGAAAAATCCATAAAAGTCGCCAAGAAGGAATTACAGGGAAAGAGAAACCGCGTTGAAGAATTGTCCCGTCTTATGCAACTTGCATATGAGGACAGGCTGAAAGGCAAGATGCCGGAGAATATCTGTATCGGCTTCATACAGAAATATTCCGACGAGCAAAAGAAACTCGAAGCCGAAATTGAGGAGTTGGAGGCAAAACTGACCGAAAC
>CALVTM010000006.1 GCA_944362615.1 uncultured Clostridia bacterium | reverse complement strand
TTCTATGGTAAAATGTTTATAGTTCATACAGATCTCCTCTTGTGTAAATGGTTTTGCAACTCTATTTTACCACAGATCTGTATGAACTTCTTTTTTTATTTACATCTGTTGCACTTAATAGTATAATTCACCACCGGAATAAAAAAAACGGAACTCCATGAGAAGTTCCGTTTTTTGTTCATTTTTATTCGGCAGTGATTAAGCCCTTTCCGACAGTTATCAGTCGACAGCTTTCATCGAGTCTGCCATGCTGATCTTATTGAGTTTCGGCAGGAGCATCAGATCCACGAGTCCGCTGAACAGGAATGTAAGCGCGACGGTGACGAGGTAACTCCACCATTCGATAGCGAACGGGAATACCATAAAGCTCGAGCTGATGCCGTTCAGCAGGAACATAGTCAATCCTACGCCCATGCCTATACCGAATATAACGCCGAATATGACGAGCACCATAATCTCCCGGAACACATACCCGGACACTTCACGTCGCCGGTAGCCGAGGACTTTCAGTGTTGCTATTTCTTTGCGCCGTTCACATATGTTTATATTCGTAAGGTTATATAGAACAATGATGACCAGCAGTCCGGCGGCGATGACAATGACGAGCGTGACCAGCGCGATAGTGGACGTTATGTTGTCGTATTGCTCTCTCATGTCGTCTACGAACGTCACGCCGTTTACGCAGTCGAGAGCGAACAGTGCCTGTTTCGCATTCGTCTGTGCTTCCTTGTCATCCTCAGGAACGGGGGTGCTCTTTACGAGCAGCGTATTCGGATCGGGAAGTTCCCCGAACGCTTCGCTATAACTTTCATTTCCGAGGAAAAGCCAGCATTGTGAATATATTGTCATAACGCCGGTCACAGTCAGTTCCGCGCTTCCTCCGGTCGAGAGGCGTACTTCGATCTTATCTCCTTCGTTTATGTGGTAAGCGTCGTGCAGACCTTTGGAGATGATGACTGAGTCGTTATTGTATTCGCAGTCGACCGACACATATCCGTCAAGTATAGCGGGATCGGGTACGGCAACGATCGTTACGGTATCGCTTGTGTCACTGTCGGCAGACGCATACAGTGTGCCGTTCGTTTCATAGATGCCGATATAGTTATCCGTGTCTCCGAGATAGCCTTGCAGCGTCTTAAAGTCGGCGGAATCGGCAAAGTCCTCTGTAACGCCTATTTTCAGTTCATAAGTAAATATCTGTCCGAATTGCATTGCATTTGCCGCAGTCATCGTATTCATGAGCCCGAACCCGGTAAGGATAAGTGCAGAGCAGCCGGCTACGGAAAGCACCGTCATGATCAGATTACGCTTAAAGCGGAAGATATTTCTGAACATGGCTTTGAACTTGAACGAGATCCGTTTCCAGATCGGGGTATGTTCGAGCAGAATCCGCTTGCCCGGTTTAGGCGCGCGCGGCTGAAGTATGGAAGCCGGCGTTTCTCTTAAGGATGACCAGCTTGCGCATGCTGTCACGATTATCGTTGCGGCTACCGTTCCGACGAAAGCAATGACACAGAATATCCAGTCGGCTGTAAACAGCAGAGTAGGCAGCACATACATGGAGCCGTACGCGTTCCACAATATCAGCGGTAGCAGGAATGCTCCGAACGGCACGCTGATCAGACAGCCGAGCAGGGCAGCCATAACGCTGTAGAAGATATATTTACCTACTATCTGAGAGCCGTTGTACCCGAGTGATCGCAGCGTACCTATCTGACCGCGGTCATCGTCGATCATACGGACGATGGTGGAAAAAGCTACGAGCGCGGCAATTATGATAAAAAATGCAGGGAATATGCCGGCTATCTGTGCCACTTTATCGATATTGACAGACAGGCTGTAATATGAAGTATTGGTCTTTCTGTTCAGGACATACCAATCCGTGTCGCCGTCCTCTTCATCGATGTCCTCGATCATATGCTGAACGCTTGCGGAGTACTCATCGTACTCAGTGGTGAACGCCGTTTCAACGGCGACGCCGTTGACGCTGATCCAAAGCTCTGTATAATACGGACGTTCGGAAGGAGATATCAGGCTGTCCTCTTCCTCATAGTAGGGTAGCGTCGCATTGATAGTCCCATCGGCGCCGTAAACGATAATATCCACTTCGCCGCTGCCTATCGTACATGTTTCGCTCTGCCGCGTAAAATAAAGCGGGGAAGTCGCTATACCGACGACCGTAAGATCTCCGGCTTCACCCGTTGCTTCGTCTGCGTTCGGCTTCATTGCGTCATCCGCATTGCTGTCGCCGTAAGTCAGCACATCGCCTACGGAAATATCATACATATCTCCGAACGGCAGTATCGCCATGACTTCGCCTGTAGTTACCGGGAATCTTCCTTCAACGCGCGTGAGGGAATTGACGGATGTCAGACCGAGCGAGCCGCCTTTACCGGCTGAAACGACGCGCACCGCTTTTTCCGCGTTTTCACCTTCCACTCCGTAATACAGGTCAGCGCTCACAACGGGCTGTATAGTGACATTTTCGATATTCTTCTCTTTGAGCCCGCGTCCGATCGTGCTTACCGTTTCGTCGGTAAGCATCATATCGTAAATCGAGTTTATCTCGTTTTTGAATTCATCTTCGCTCATACCTCCGAGCAGATCGTCTATGCCCGGAGTTTCAGGCATTTCCGTTATGCCCGGATAAATCGTGTAATCAAAATAATTGCCATTTGCGAAGTACTCGTTATACGACGTTTTCATGTCCGGAGTAACGAAGGTAAGCCCCATCAGCAGTGCGACGCTGAGTGCAATGATGCCTGTGATCGCCATAAACCTGCCGAAGCTGCTCCCGAACTCCTTGAATACGATTTTAGCATGTTTCTTCATAATATCACCATACGAGTTCTTCTACGGGAATGGGGTTGTCGTTTTTCTTTTCAAAAGATATTTTGCCGTTCTTGATGCCGTAAACATGGTCCGCCATCTTTGTGAGCTCCGAGTTATGAGTAATTATGATGACCGTTTTACCGCTTTCACGGCAGATGCGCTGAAGCAATCCGAGTATATTCTTACCTGTTTCGTAGTCCAGCGCACCGGTAGGCTCATCACAGAGCAGTATCTTGGGGTTCTTTGCGATTGCGCGCGCTATAGCGACTCTTTGCTGCTCGCCTCCGGACAGCTGCGCGGGGAAGTTTTTCATTCTGCTGCCGAGTCCGACGCTCTCAAGCGTTTCTTTTGCGTCTAGCGGATTGCGGCATATCTCGTTCGCAAGCTCTACATTTTCGAGCGCCGTAAGGTTCTGCACGAGGTTGTAGAACTGGAATACGAATCCCACGTCATAGCGGCGATATAACGTCAGCTCGCGCGACGTCATTCTGCTTATATCCTTTCCGTCCAGTATGACGGTACCCGAAGTCGCGGTATCCATACCTCCGAGAATATTGAGCACGGTAGTCTTGCCGGCGCCGCTTGGTCCGACGACTACACAGAACTCCCCCTCATCGATAGACAGGGTAACTCCATCGGCAGCGTGTATTTTGTTTCCGCCCATGTCGTAAATTTTATAAACGTCTTTCATCTGCACGAACGCACCGGAAAGCTGCGTTTCGTTTGTCTGCATATCAGTACTTTTGTTATCGGTCATAACTGCCTCCTTTCCGCATAAAGCAGACTTACTTAAGGTACACTTTTATAATATGTCTTTAACTTTAATTGCATATTAAGCATGGGCGAAGAATGTGCTTGTTGTGTGAAATATTGTGAGCTGTTTATGTTGCGCCGGGTCCGGCTGTAAGAAAACAAATAAGTATAAATCCGGCTTTGTGTCTGCCGGAACGGCAAACGCTGAGCGCTATCCGGTTCCTGCATGCCGCGCGCGATTTTATAAAAGGCCGCAGCATTTAAATGCGGCAGCCGGCGTCTTTTATGTGCAGCGGTACGTTTTTTGAACGCATGAGCGCGATGAGATCACCCTCGCTTCCTTTCGTGAAACAGCTGCGCAGCAGGATATAATTCAGGTTGGCTATGGTAAGCAGTATGATCTGTTTCCGGACGGTAACGCCGTTGAGCTGCCCGTACGCGATAAACTGTGAACCGGTAACGCCGTTTTCCGTGTATGTGATCTGTCTGAAACCGCAGTCGCCGAACTCGTACAAGCAACGGAGCGACGGCGAAAACATGCTGTTATTATTGATATTTTTCCATGTTATCACAGTGACGGCGATCGTGCAGCAGCCGATACAGAGCGAGCATACCAGAAAGACTCCGCCAAGGAAAGCTTCGTCGAAAATCGTGAGAGAAAGTATGCCTGCTGCTAAAAACACGATAAACAGCACGGCGAAAATGACAGCTGACCGTTTGACTGGCTTATAGAAAACGCACAGGGTTTCCTTATTCATGGGCGTATCGTTCGCTATGTACGGGATAAATTCCGCACTCATGCCGTCTATTTGCGTTCCGTTCATTTCAATATCCATAATGTTGACGCCCCTTATTTTTTTAATTATACAATAGAGACGGCGCAAAGTCAATAGTCGGGTAAAGAACAGCTCTTGACAACGGGCAGGAAATGAGATTATAATATACGGGATATGAAAGGACTTGTGCTTATAAATGCATACTGGCGCGCTGAGTGCGTCACAGAACAGGCTGAGCGGATACAGCGCGAACTTGAGCTTGCGGGCGTGGAAACGGATATAAAGCGTAACGGTTTTTTGCCGTGCGCGGCAGGCGCGGGGATAGAGAACCGCATAGCGGACGCCTATGACTTTTGTGTATATCTCGATAAAGACAAGTACGTCTCGGAACTTCTGGAAAAGAGCGGGATGCGGCTGTTCAACAGGCATGAAGCTGTCAGGGTATGCGATGATAAGATGCGCACGTATGCCGCGCTTGCGGCTAACGGAATAGCCGTGCCGTATACCGTACCCGCGCCGCTCTGCTATACCGCAGGTTCTGTGCCGAGAGCGGACGTGCTTGACGAGGTCGAGCGCAGACTGGGTTATCCGATTGTCATCAAAACGTCATACGGTTCGGGAGGAAAGGGCGTTTATAAAGCGGATAACAGAGCGGAGCTTGAGCGCGTTGCGGGCGGACTGCTGATGCAGCCGCATATGTACCAGCAATATATAGAGAGCGACGGGAAGGATATCCGCGTCATAGTTATAGGCGGCAGGGTGACTGGCGGCATGCTTCGCACCGCGCCGGAAGGGGAATTCCGTTCAAACATAGCGGCAGGCGGCAGCGGACAGCCGTATCCGCTTGACGACGACGCGATAAAACTCTGTGAGCGCGTTGCGGATGTTTTCAGTCTGGATTATGCGGGGATAGACCTGCTCCGCACTCCGCACGGCTACATAGTGTGCGAAGTCAATTCAAACGCATTCTTTGCGGAGTTCGAGAGGACATGCGGCATCAATGTCGCCGGAGCGTACGCCGGACATATAGTGAGGACGATGAGCGGAGTATGAGCGGATACGAACGTCATACCCATACGATACCGCCGCTTTACGACAGCGCAAGCAGGGTGCTCGTACTCGGAAGTTTTCCGTCTCCGAAGTCGAGGGAAAGCGGATTTTATTATGCTCATCCGCAGAACAGATTCTGGAGGATACTGTCAGCAGTGCTCGGCGAGCCTTTTCCGGCTACTGCTGAGGAGCGCAGGAACATGTGCCTGAGAAGAAATATAGCGCTGTGGGACGTAGTCGCGGAATGCGATATTGTCGGCGCGTCGGACGCTCACATACGTTCGGCAGTGCCGAACGATTACGATCTGATCTTATCTGCATGCGATATACGGGCGGTATTTACCGTAGGCAGACTTGCCGAAAAACTTTATGAAAAATTCACCGGGCGCAAAGGGATCTGTCTGCCCAGTCCAAGTCCGGCGAACCGGGCGGTAAACGATGAGCGCATGCTTGAAGAATACGGGCGGATAGCAGACGCGCTCAGGGAGGAAAGATGAGCGAAGGTATATTTGATAGAGCGTTACCGATATTCGGCGAAGAGGGCATCAGGCGGCTTCACGGCGCACATGTTGCTCTTTTTGGCGTCGGCGGCGTCGGCGGCGCGTGTGCGGAAGCGCTCGTCCGCGGCGGCATAGGAGAACTTACGATAATGGACGGCGACGTGTTCACCCCGTCCAATCTGAACCGTCAGCGTTTTGCTTATGCGGACGCGCTCGGCAGGAATAAGGCGGAGTACGCTGCTGAGGAATTAAGGCGCATAGACCCGTCCGTGAAGGTGAACGCAGTATGCGGGTATTATAAGGAAGACAGCGGAATGAGTCTTTCCGGGTACGACTTCATAGTGGATGCTATAGACGATCTGCCCGCTAAGGTAGCTCTGATCATGCGCGCGAAACAGGAAGGTACGGAGATAATATCCGCATGTGGGGCGGGGAACAAACTGGATCCGTCGCGCTTCCGCGTGTCGGATATATATTCAACATCCGTCTGTCCGCTTGCCCGCGTTTTGCGCAAGCTTTGCCGGGAGCGCGGGATACCTGAGCTTACGGTGGTGTATTCGGATGAGCCGCCCGTGGTGACAACCCGTACTCCTGCTTCCGCATCTTTCGTCCCGCCCGCAATGGGACTTGTCCTTGCAGGCGAGGTGATAAAACGCATAGCATTTGATAAATAAGCCGCCGCACTGTGCGTCAGCCGGATATAACGGCGGGAGAGCGCAAAATACGGAATAACCGCAGCAGGAGGCTGCCCCGTAAAGTACAGAACATCGGAAAAGTAAATCGGGCGGCGTAAAAGAAAGAACAGCCGGCGCATTTATCAAATGCGCCGGCTGTATGGCATAATATTTGATTTATACCGATATAAGGAGCGGAGCCAGCCCGGACATTGTCAGCGGGAGATCTCCTCGTTATAGTCGGTAAGATCGTCAAGTATCTCCTCACCTCTTGAAAGGGCGGTGATACCGGTGCGGGCAAGCTCAAGTATACCGTACGGCTGCATAAGCTCGATAAACTTATCGATCTTGTTCGGTTCGCCCGTCATTTCGCACGTGACAGAGGATGCTCCGACGTCGATAAACTTGACCTTCATCATGTTTGCGGTGCTTTCGACTTCCGGACGTTTTTCTGCGGGTACGCTGACTTTTATGAGCAACAGTTCGCGTTTAACGCATTCGTTGGGTTTGAGCACGCGGATCTTATGGCAGTCCCAGAGTTTATCCAGCTGACGGACTATCTGATTGATTTCGTCGTCCGTGCCGAGCGCAACTATAGTCATTCTCGACATATCCGGATTATTCGTGTTGCAGACGGAGAGCGAATCTATGTTATATCCTCTGCGCGCGAAGAGTCCGCTTATACGGGTAAGCACACCCGATCTGTTCGTAACAAGAGCAGTTATAATATGCTTCATAGTCTTCTCGTTCATAACGTTCACCTCATTTGATAACGGGCTTGGTTGCAAGGATCGCATCGAAATTCTTTCCGGGCGGGATCATAGGCAGAACGAATTCGTCCTTATCTATGATACAGTCGATAAGCTTGACGCCTTTTGTGGCGAACGCTTCACCGATCACCTTATCGATATCCTCATTACGTTCAAGGCGGAAGCCTTTTTCGCCGAGAGCCTCTGCAAGTTTCACAAAATCGGTGGGGTAGTTGATATCAGTAGAGGAGTAGTGGCGGTTATAGAACAGCGTCTGCCATTGACGCACCATGCCAAGCGTATGGTTGTCCATGATAACGACGGTTATATCCAGTCCGAGCTTAGCCGCAGTGACGACTTCGTTGAAATTCATATGGAAAGAGCCGTCGCCGGTAAACAGAACCGTCTGCTTGCCGCTGCCCATGCACGCGCCGATAGACGCGCCCATGCCGTATCCCATGGTTCCGAGACCGCAGCTGGATATGAATTTGCGCGGGCGTTCGAATTCGTAAGCCTGAGCAACCCACATCTGGTGCTGACCGACGTCCGTAGCGATTACCTTTTCAGGATCGCCGAGACGCTGAACTGCTTTGATTATGCGTATAGGGCAGAGCTTTCCGTCCGATCCGAGCAGGAAGTCATGAGCCTTGCGGTCACGGCATTCACTGATCCACGCCGTGTCTTTCTTTGCATCAACGCGGGGAAGCATAGCTTCAAGCGCGAGTCTTGCGTCCGAAAGCACGCCTACGTCGGGAGAAACGTTCTTACCGAGTTCTGCAAGATCTATATCGATATGCACTTTCTTTGCATTGGGGCAGAAACATGTTCTGTCTCCTGCGACACGGTCGTCGAAACGGCATCCGACTGCAATGATAAGGTCCGCTTTCTGCATAGCTTCCGCGACATTGCTCATGCCGTGCATTCCGATCAGCCCGAGATAGTTGGGGTGGGAAGCGGGGAAGCATCCGAGACCCATGGTAGATGCGGTAACGGGAGCGTTCAGCTTTTCGCTGAAAGCCACGAGAGCGTCGCTTGCACCAGATGCGATACATCCGCCACCCACATACAGTATAGGGCGTTTCGCTTCGTTGATCAGACTGATCGCGTTTTCGACGTGCTTGTTCTCGCTGAAGTACGGTTTGCTGCGGACAGGTTCGGCAGGCTCATAGTCGAGCATAGTCTGCTGAACGTCCTTAGGTACGTCTACGAGCACGGGACCGGGTCTGCCGGTGCTTGCGATAAAGAATGCCTTGCGCAGAGTGCTCACAAGCTCGTCGGGATTTTTGACCATGAAGTTATGTTTGGTTATGGGAATGGTTATACCCGTGATATCCACTTCTTGAAAGGAATCTCTGCCGAGCATGGAACGCCCGACGTTACCTGTGATCGCGACGAGGGGAACGCTGTCCATATAAGCCGTTGCGATACCGGTTACCAGGTTAGTCGCGCCCGGGCCGGAAGTTGCTATGACGACGCCCGTCTTTCCGGTCGCACGGGCATATCCGTCGGCGGCATGGCATGCACCCTGTTCGTGACAGGTCAGGATTTGCGTAAGTCTGTCTCTTTCCTCGTAAAGCGCGTCGAAGATGTCGAGAATCGTACCGCCGGGATAGCCGTAAACGGTGTCGATACCTTGCTCTTCTATGCACTTGACGATTATCTGTGCACCTTTGAGTTTCATAAGCGTATTCCTTTTTTTGATTTTATCGTTTTATTATATAACACTGAGACAATTTTGTCAAGACCCATTTTTTGTTGTGATGAGAATGACTGTTAAATAGTCCGCGGTAAGTTCCGGCAGGCATTGTCCACGCCGTATTTTACGCACATATGTCATGAAACGACGGGGACGTATTGCAGACTCGAGCCCCATCCGAACCAGACCGAGCAAAGTATGATTATCGAGCAGTATATCAGTATGGACAGGGTATCCATGATTGTGGAGATCACGGGAGAGCTCATCAGCGCAGGATCGACATGTATCTTTTTTGCAATGATGGGGAGCAGCGAGCCGATGACCTGAGCTATAAGTATTATCAGTATCAGCGATATGCCGAGCACAAGGCTGACTTTAAGTACGAGATAGTCTTTGTTATAGTCCGTCCACCAGTACATGAGTATGACTCTGATCGTATTTGCAACGGCAAGGATGGATGAACATATGAGCGCGATAGCGCCTTCTTTCATACTGACCTTGAAAAAGTCTTTTGTGGAGATCTGATCGAGCGCGAGCGCACGAATGACTGTCGTAGACGCCTGCGATCCGCAGTTACCCGCAGTACCCATAAGCAGCGGAGTGAACGAATACAGGAAAGTGGACAGCTGAGCTTCAAATCCGTTGATTACGAGACCGGTAAAGGTAGCGGATATCATCAGGAACAGCAGCCAGAGCACGCGGCCTTGTGCATGTTTCCATACGGAAGTTTTGAGATAGGTATTCTCAATGGGCGCCATTGCCGCCATCTTGGAGAAGTCTTCCTCAGTCTCTTCTTCGATGATGTCCACGATATCGTCGACGGTAACGATGCCGACGAGACGGTTTTCGCTGTCGCAAACAGGCATTGAAGTCAGGTCGTAACGCTTGAACAGTTTTGCGACTTCTTCCTGGTCGGTATTCGTGCGGACGATGATAGCGTTATCCTCCATCATGTCGCCGACTTTTTCGTCGGGTGACGCGAGTATGAGGCGTCGCAGAGTGATTGTACCGAGCAGCTTGCGCTGAGCGTCAAGTACGAAACAGGTATTGACGGTTTCCTTATCCAGTCCGGTTCTGCGTATGACTTCGATAGCCTGTGCCGCCGAGTAATACTCCTTAAGGTCTACAAACTCGACGGTCATGATACTTCCGGCGCTGTCCTCTTCGTACTGGAGCAGGTGATTGACTGCCGTACGCGTTTCCGGCTTAGTCTTTGCGAGCAGCTTCTTGACGACCATGGATGGCATCTCTTCAAGCAGGTCGACGGCATCGTCCGCGTACAGATCGTCTATAAGCTGACCGGCTTCGGTATCAGACAGTGCGGTGAGCAGCTTCTGACTTGCGTCGTCCGGCAGATACACGAACACGTCGGACGCAAGATCTTTGGGCAGAATGCGGTATATCTTAAGCAGATCTTCGGTTGGGAAGTCGTCGAGGATCTCCGCAATATCGACGGGGTTTATCTCGACGATAACGCTTTTGAGCAGAGCGAGCTGTTTTGTTTCGACAAGATAAGTGATAGAATCCTCTATGATTTCTTTCGAGCGGCTGTCGCCGTGAGTGAGCATACGCTGAATGACAAAAGGAGGCAGATCGGTAACGACTGTACGATCTTCCTTTTTTGCGTAGAGCTCGTCAAGAATGCGGGAAATTTCTTCGCCGCGCAGGTCGTGGAGGAAGCTGGTCTCCGGATCGTCGTTAGTCTCTCTTATGAGATCGAGAGCAACGGAACGGTCAAGCAACAGGAACGCGTCCACGCGCTTGTTTCCGTCAAGGAGTTTAAGCACTTCCGTTAATTTGTCCGCAGTAAGTGACGAAAGCAGGCTTGCAGCCTGCTCTTCTTCATTTGCTTCGAGCAGTACGGATATTTTTTCGGCTATATCTTTGGCGTCGATTTCAGGTAAAGTCTGTTTTTCCTCTGCCATATCCGTACCTCCTTGAATCGAATCCGCTTTTACGGTCTTTATATTATACAACCCAAACGCATAATTTGCAACCGTTTTTTAGTTTTATGGGAGATTTTTTCAAATACCGTGCGGCGGTAAGTTGCTTTGAGCAATATAAAGAAAATCGATTGATTTTACGTGAATAATGTAGTATAATGATTTGCATGAACGATATGACTACGGACGAACTGCTTGCGTATGCCGTAAAAATGCGGCGCGCATTGCATTCCATGCCCGAGCTGTCCGGAGAGGAATACCATACTTCCGCATTCATAAGACGTGAGCTGGAAGGCATGGGCTATACGGTCCGCAGCGTCCATACCGGACTGATAGCGGATACGGACGGCGGGTCGGAGGACGATGGCATTATTGCTCTTCGCGCGGACTTTGACGCTCTGCCGATAACTGAACGCACAGGGCTTCCTTTTGCCGCGGCTTGCGGAAGAATGCACGCGTGCGGACACGACGGGCATACGGCGATGCTGCTTGCGGCGGCTAAACGTTATGCCGAAGTGCCTCCGCGCAGGAAAGTGCGACTGATTTTCCAGTACGGTGAAGAAGGAGAGGGCGGAGCCGAAAAGATGATAGAGGGCGGAGCTCTGGAAGGAGTCACCGAGATATATGCGTTTCATCTTTGTCCGGAGCTTGAAAAAGGCAGGTTTGCAACAAACTCCGAGACGCTGTTCGCCGGAGTCATGGAATTTGACGTTGACATAAAGGGCAAAAGCTCACACTGTGCGTCGCCTGCCGGCGGTGCGGACGCTATAGCCGTTGCGGCGCGTTTCATAACCGAAGCAAAGCGGATGGCGGAAAAGCACGGTGATGCTCTGATGCACACCGGAAAGATCAACGCGGGGAGCGCCCGTAATATCGTTGCGGACGCAGCGCATCTCGAGTGTTCTTTCAGGTATCGCGACAAAAGTCGTCTTGCCGAAGTGAGGAGCGGACTGAAAGACATGCTGCACGGTCTGGACTCTGAGTACGGAACGGGGAGTGCGATAAATATCCATGCACTTTATCCGCCGCTTGTCAACGATAAGCGCTGCGTACGTAAAATGATGGTACTCACGGATGCCGAATACATAGACGGCAGATACACGGCGGAGGACTTTGCGTTCTATACCGAAAAGGTACCCGGATGTATGTGCTGGCTGGGCATAAGGGATGAAAAACATACGTCGCCGCTTCACAGCGACACGTTTGACTTTGATGAAAGCGTTCTTGTAAAAGGCATAGCTGCTTTTATAGCGGTTGCGGACGCGAAAAGTATATAAAGTAAACAAGACGGCGTACGAGCCGTCGGGGAGTAAAATAGATGTCCGATGAAGGCGTAAAAACCGGTATACTGAGCAAAATAGGCGGCGGAGCGATCCGTCGTGACGAGTATTCGACTGCCGATCGCATAGGCTGTTTCGATGCTTTTAAACTGATGTGGACGGGCAATTTTACGAAAATGTTGTTTGTCAGCCTGCTTACGCTGATATTCATAGCACCGGCTATAGCCTGGGTGATCGTACAGAGCGTAATAGGCGTAAACGTAGGATTGAGCGTACCTTACAATATGTTCGACGGCGTGGGATATCCCGGACCGGGCATTGTCGGAGAATACGGACTGAATGCGGCTTTGGAGCTGGGTAATCTTATGTACTACAGAGCAGCGATGCTTCAGTATTCGGTGCTCATACCGTGCGCAGGCGTTGCCGGAGTGGGTATAGCGGCAATGGCATACGTTGCTCGTCTGTTCATGTACGGCAGCGAAGTAAAGATCGTTAGGACATATTTCCGCGGCGTTGTGACCAACTGGGCGGCGGGGCTGATCGGCGGACTGCTTTGCGGTGCGGCTACGTTTTTGCTTATATTCACGAACCACACCTTCACGCTCAACGGCTGGGGCATGGCAGGAAGAGTATTTGCGATAATAGCGTGCGCGCTGCTCATAATGATATTGGCTGTCTATTCGTCCTATCTGATCACCCTTTCGTCATCGTACAAAATGGGATTCTTCCATAAACTGCGTGATGCCGCAACGCTCACTTTCGTATATTTCCCGCGCAACTTTATTGCATGCTTGGTTGCCGCTGCTGTAATCGGCGCGCTCATACTTCTTAACCTGATGTTCGCATCGTCATCGATGAGCATGCTTCCCTGGGTAGTGATGTTCTTTGTCGGTTTCTACGCGATAGTATCCGCGTTTGTGGCGGTAAGTCAGAGCGCGTTTGCTAAATACATTGCAGGCGGACTTGCCGAGCGTGAGACTAAACTCCGCAACGAACAGTACTATGCGGCTAAGCGTGAACTTAAGCTCAAGCAGAAAGCGGCTGCGGCGGCAGGCGAAGCGGTACCCGCAAAGAAACAGCCTGCGCATTATGTGAACCCGAAAAAGAAAAAGAGCGGTAAGGGAAGTGAAAGCGAAAGCGGAGCTGTCCGCAGCGATGAGAAACAGCCCGTTCCGGAGCACGTAAAAGGCTACACCGCAAAAGAGCTGGAAAAAATGGAAGAGGACAGACGCAAGGTCGCAGAGCTTGCGGCTCAGGAGAAGACGGAAGCGAGCGGTCTGGAAGATCTGTCCGCATACGAGGACGACGGCGAATAAAGTCTTACGGAGATTGACCGATGTCGGCTGAAATACTTGAATTTATAAGACCGGACGAGTGGTACATACAGCGTTCGGCTGAGTGGAGCAAGAGGGGCGAATTGGCTAAATCGCTCCTCTATGCGTATATGACGAGGGGAGACGGGCATGATGTACAGATGTGCCGTGCAAGCAGACTGTATGAAAGCGGCAATCTTTCACAGGCGCTCAGTCTGCTGGTATCCATGCGGAACAAAGGCGAACTCGGAGGGGACGGATACGCGCTTCTGATAAAGTGCCTCAATGAGATGACGCGCTATAAGAGTGCGGAATATTTTCTGAGAGAGGCTGTCGGAACGGGTGCTCTGATGCTAACATTCGGTTTGCCTGAGGAGATGACGCGTACCGTTTATATACGTGCGCTCAATGAGATAAACTCTTTGTATCCGGACAATAAGTTTGACAGCGACATATCCGGAGTGCTTTATATACTCGAACATTCCGTGACGGGGGCGGACGAGTCGCTTACCGGTGAGATGATGTTCGGCGAACATGATTTCACAGGATCGGAAACGTTATTCAGGGCGATGGGAGTGTTCTATCTCGATAAACTGATACCTCCTCTTGCATATAAACTTATAGAGGCGTGCAAACCGCTGATAGAGTCCGGCGATCCGCCCAGACACGATATACTTGCGACGCTTGCGGTGGCGTTAGCCGCTATTGGCGAGAATAAGGAAGCCAGGGCTGCGGCGGATATGCTGACCAGTCTGGACCTGCCTGCGAGTGACCTGGATCTAATAAAGACCATAGTTGCACTGCTGTCTCTCGGAATGAATGAGGATTCCAGATATTTTATTGATGAGCTGTGTGCGGTGCAGCCTACGGTATCGGTACTGCTCGTGGC
Organism: uncultured Clostridia bacterium; assembly: GCA_944362615.1. Taxonomy (GTDB): domain Bacteria; phylum Bacillota; class Clostridia; order Christensenellales; family Pumilibacteraceae; genus Protoclostridium. The sequence goes on along the minus strand of CALVTM010000006.1, from coordinate 75,525 downwards.
GGCAGAAGCGGAGATAAAGGCGGAGGACTGGGAGTCCGCGCGTGATCGTCTTGCGCGCTGCACGCTGGTATCTCCGGGCGAGCCGCTTGCAAAAATGCTGCTGGGAAAGGTAAACAGACATAATCGGAATGTCGAATACGGCATCAGTTTGCCCGAATCCAACATGAAGAGACTTTATACGCGCGTTCAGAAGTACATGTTTTCGGATACCCGCGATCCGTCTCCCGAAAAGACGATAGAGGCGATAAGGTATCTGCTCAGGAACGGAGGAGACATAAGCGAGCAGTTGACAGATCTTGCCGCCGGTTCCGAAGTTTATGAAAAGGCTTTTTTGGAGTATCTTCTTGACATAGAAGGTCAGCCGCACCTTAAGCAGTGCATACTGTATAATCTGATGGTCAGCGGCAAGCGCAGGATACCCCTGTACTCATACGGTTACCGGATGGCGGACGTGACGAGTGTGGATTCGATAGGGATCGAAGACGACACCTATATCCGGGCATATCTGTTTGCGTGTTCCGTCGCCGAGGTGTATTGTCAGAACCCGGAAAAGCTCCGGGCGAAATTTCTCGGATTATTGCCGGAAATTTCAATACACAGCAATAAAAAAATTTCTGAAAAAGAGTGTGCGGCGGTACTTCTTGTCGCGTCCAAAGCCAAGCTTATATGCCCCGGGCTGAACGGTAGCGTGCTGTACTGCGGCGAGAATCAGCGTATGATCAACTTATTTGCAATGTCGCTTGAAGACGAAGATGTGACGTACGATTTTGGCGAGGAGGATGAAGATAATGAAGAAGAGTCCTAAAACGCTTTTCGGCGAGTATTTCAGAAATCGTATAACCAAGCGCGGAGGCATGCCGAAGGGCGAAGCGTTTGAAGATTTTGTTGCCGAGTGCTCGGAGGCGTGGGAGAATGAACCGTGCGACGAGTACGGTGGTATGACTCCGCGCGAATACTTTGCATCCGTCACCGACGTGCGCGCGCTTGCGGATATGCTTGAGGCGGACATAAAGGAGGGCGGAGAACCTACTGCGCTTATCTCCGGCAGACTGACGGAACTGCCCGGAGCGGTGTCTGTCCTTACGGAGCTTGCGGAAAACGGAACGGAAGAAGTCCGTATGGCGGCAGCCGATATACTCTGGCAGTCGGATAAGGTACCTGTCGAGGCATTCGCGGATATGGTGTTTGATCCTGATACGCCTGAACTTTTCCGTGAGCGTCTGATAGAGATACTTTCAGAAACGGACGGGATATACCCGGCGCTCAGCCACAGAATGGAGCAGGCAACGCATGATGGAGCGCTTATTCTCGGAGAACTGCTCGTAAGCTCCGGGGAGATGAACGATGATGTGTACGACTTTCTTTTAAGTCTTACGCGTGATCCTGAAACGCTTCCGCGTGCTCTTCAGCTTATAGCGTCGTACGGCGATATGCGCGCTATACCGTCTCTTAAGGCGCTTGCGAAGGACTGCGACTATGCGACGTATACGGATATACGTTCGGCAGTAGAGGCACTGGGCGGCGATATGGATGTGGAGCGTGACTGGAAAGGCGATGCGACGTATGCGCGCATCAAAGGCAAAACGGAATGACCGTTAAAGGAGGGGAAATGGAATACAAGCGGATAACGATTGCGGACGTGAAGTCAAGTGACGAAGTGCGCGCGCTGATTGATATGCAGAGCAAGTATCTTGAGATACTCGGTTACACCGAACACGGACTGCGTCATGTCAGTTACGTATGCAAGACTACTGCGAATATCCTGCGTGAAACGGGTGCCGACGACAGGCTTATAGAGCTGGGCGAGATAGCCGGTTGGCTGCACGACGTCGGCAATGCGCTCAGCCGCACCCGCCACGGTCTTACGGGCGGTACGCTGTCTTACGGCGTACTCGTGCGTATAGGTATGGACCCGGCTGAAGCCGCGCATATAGCGAACGCGATAGCCAACCATGAAGAGGAAACGGGAATTGCCGGAGACGCATTATCAGCGGCGCTCATCCTTGCGGATAAGTCGGACGCTCACCGTTCGCGTATAAACAAACGCAACTATGATGAGTTTGATATACACGACAGAGTGAATATGTCGATAAAAAAGAATTACCTTGTCGTGGACAGAGACAAGGACGTGATACGTCTTGTGATAATCATGGATTCGACTTCAGCGCCCATGGAATATCTTCAGATATATCTTGAGCGTATGGTCATGTGTGAGACTGCCGCCACCAGGCTCGGCTACACTTTTGAGCTGGTCATAAACGGAGTATTGATAAACCATCATAAGCGTTCGCGCGGAAAGTACACCCTCGGCTCAAACGAAGGAGTGCTTTCTCAGGACTGAACGCCTGGATTTGAATATCATCGGTTTATTACAGAAAGACCGGATGCTGCTCAGCATTCCGATCTTTTTTGTATAACGAAAACCCCGCGATAGTCGCGGGGTTCAAAGGAGGCTAAGCCGATGAGGATGACAAAAGAACTCCGATTGTGTAAAATAAGAACTGACCTGCCAGTCAGAAAAAGAATACACAATCGGAGGATATCATAATGCAGGAGCAAAACAATATCGTAAACAGTTTAGCACAAGTTAAATATACTTGGGGATAAATCAATAAATCGAATAATCGCATAAAACAGCAAGTTCGCAGTAAGGAGCAATGAAAAATTTCGTTGCTCTTTTGTTTTGTAATGGACTTGTGATTCAATACGTCACCAAACAAGGTGGCGTATAATTTTACTTAATAACAGGAGGATTAAAATGTAATATAAAGAATGGTTGAAGCTTTATATTAAGGTTTCAACGAAAGAAAGAACCTATAATAAGTATCAGCAACAAGTAAATAAATATATTGCCCCGATTCTTGGAGAATATGAGATGGAAAAACTTACGGCAACAGAATTGCAGAAGTTTTCTGCATCACTTACAGAGCGGGGCTTGGCAGCAAATACTATTAACGGCGTTATATCCGTTCTTAAATCGTCGCTAAAAAAGGCGGTCGTACTTGGAATTACAGATAAACAGTTTTCTGATTCTATCGTGCGCCCGAAGATAAGAGGGAAGAAGATAGTCTGTTTCAGCAAAGAGGAGCAGAAGAAGATAGAGCAATATATCTTTGACAAGCAAAAGCCTAAATTGTTCGGCGTAATTCTTTGCCTTTATACCGGATTGCGTATAGGCGAGCTACTTGCGCTGACATGGGAGGATATAGACTTTCAGAAAGGAATGCTATCGGTTACGAAAACCTGTCATGACTGTTGGAAAGACAAGCATTATGTAAAGGTGTTTGATACGCCCAAGACACAGAGTTCGGATAGGGTTATTCCCATACCTCGACAGCTACTCGGTTGCTTAAAAGCCTTGAAAAAGCAATCGAAATGTCCGTTCGTCGTTGTTGGAAAAACAGAATACGGAGCGCAAGTGCGATCTTATCAAAGAACTTTTGAAATACTGCTGAAGAAGCTCGGTATAGCGCATAAGGGATTTCACGCGCTTCGGCATACTTTTGCGACTAGAGCCTTGGAAGTAGGTATGGACGTAAAAACTCTTTCCGAAATCTTGGGACATCAGAACCCGACAATTACGCTTCAACGTTACGCCCATTCTATGATAGAACATAAGACAGAGATGATGAATAAAGTGGGACGATTCCTGCCCTAAAAATGCAACGGTCATTAGAGCCGTCGTTTATTGTACATAGAACTATCTAATCTGTGTGAGTTTTGCTGTAGAATATTACATAGAAAAGACATAAAAGGATAAAATTTCAAGTCACCCCTCTCTTATCTATTGACTTAAAACAATAAAATTACTATAATATAGATAAGGAAAGTACATAGATTAGATAGTTCTATGTACTTTTGGGATCGGAATAATTACATATAGTTTAATGTATTCTTAAATACGGCTGAGAGGTAAAGGATGATAGACTTAAAAAAAATAAAAGCAGATTTGAATTTTGAAGTTGTAAAAATAAAATTATCCAATGAAATTTCGGTTAATATAAAAAGGCTGTCAGATTTTTTAACTGCATTAAGAAAGATGAAAAACATTATTGCCGTCAACACAAAGGTCGATTTGCAACTTTGGACTGAAAGTTTTGATTCCTTGCGGGAATTGCATTTGTTTTATGAAGCTTTGAGCATATACGAAAAAAATAGTATAGCCAAAGAAGATACGGATGCTTATAATTTTTATAAGAATTTTTCCAGAGAATGTTCGTTGTTTTCGAAAAAAACAGATAAAAACATTGATTTATTCGAAAGCTTTGTAAAATCTACATACGATCAACATACTGGTTGGGGAATTTTTGATATGGATTTGGAGGATGTCTTAGATTTTAAATTTCCGGACGATAAAAAAATAAAAATACTATGGGAACGTCTTAGGAGTCAGGATTGGTTTCTTACTATAAAAAAAGAGTTGGACAAATGGCAAAAATTGAGATTGGAAAACAATTATTTCTGCAAAATGACGCAGGAAACATATGAAAAATTTTCTAGTTGGGTAGAGAGTTATTTGAATTGTTATAGAGAGAATTGGGCAGGATTCGGTTATCAAAAGAATAGCGACTATTTATATATTGGGCACATTTTAAACGGAAAACGCCATGGAAGAGGATTGGAAATCCGTAAAGGAGAATTAAATTTTGGGGAATGGAAAGATAATCTTAAAGACGGAGAGTTTGTATGTAAAGTATTGGATTCAAGCGACTTGGAATATTTATCTTACAGGAACGATGAAATTGACTCTGACGGCAATCTATCTCGGTATATGGATGCCATGCGTATAAAGGAAAAAGTATACGGAAAATTGGAAAAGAACTCTATGGATATGTCTGTCACATCCGCTTTGCAACATGTCATATTCATTTTTTCAAATATTAAAGACTATAGGGATTCGGAGCAACTTTTAAATAAATGTTCTGATAAGCTTGAAGCTTTGAACAAAAGATACGAAGAATATGTTAGGGAGGAAGAGCTAAAGAAAAAAGAAGAACGGAAAAATTTAATTATCAACAATGTACTGTTGGGAATTTACACTCTGATATGTTTGGGTGTTGCAATACCTTGTCTGCTCTTTTTGAATAAATGGTATATGTTATTGGTCGCTCCTGTTTTGTGTTGTCTGCATTCAATTTTTATGCCTACAGAGTCGTTTGACTATTGGGGATATTTTTCTGGTGCGCGAAGATATTTTTATGGTGCGCGAATTTGGAAATTGATTTTTCTCGGATTATTTGCAGGGGAACTTATATGCGCCATTTTTGTTTTAAATATGCCGCATAACATTGGAACGGCTTTTTATGTGATTCTATCTTTTGCTCTGGCAGTATTCTTTGAACATTTAAGTGAATTTACTGAATGTAGTGATTATTATTATGAGCTGGGAAAGACATTAAAAAAGTGGGATTGGGAATTAATTGGTCGCAGAGCCTTACAGTTTTTAACTGTTTTAATTCCGTTGGCTTGTATCGGGCTAGTTAAAGTTGTTTTTAATATTGCATTTGCGGCAAGTATGTGGCATCTTTTGTGGGTGATACCATGCCTGAATATTGCTGGGGTTGTTTTATCATTGGCCCCAATGTGGGCGCTTTACCGCGATGCCGATGAATATAATATATTAGTGGTTTTGATAACTCTATCGGTTTCTGTATTGTCAAGTTTTATTTATGCCACCGTATTGTTGTGTTCCAGTGTTGCATTTACAGTGGGAATCTTTTTCTTTATCTTATTATTTTTTGTTTGCTGTGCGATATCATGGTTTTTAGGCTTAGCGGGTGGGTACAATATCATATTTAAATGGTATGAGGAGTGGTAAAATGTTTGAAGAAAGAATAAACGAATTAAAACAATTAAATGAAGTGAAAAAAAAGCAGGAAACAGAAAAATTAAAGGCAATTGCCGATATAGAAAGGGAGATTGGAGAATATTCTTTTTTGGAGGAATCGGATGTTAGAAATAAAGTAAATGAAATATATCGTGTTACGACAGAAGTGATGGACCGACTTAGCGAAACATGCAATTTGTTATATCCCGGTAATAATTTTAATCCTTTCGTTTCTTTAAGATTTTCAATAAATGATAACAAAGAAGATTTTATTTCAGAGATAAAGCTCGCTTATTTTAACTTTAAAGAAATTGCCCAAAATATAAAATCGTATGAGCTCAAAAAGATACAGCCTGCCATGAAGTCTTTGGGCGCAAATTATGCCGTTATCAGTGACATACATAAAAATATTAGTAGATATTTACAAGATTATGTCCAGGAAAAGGCTGTTAAAAATAAAATTAGGCGTGAGTTTCAATCAAAAAAGAAAGAACTTCAAAAAGATATGGAAGACTGGCGAAGAAAAGTCGAACTTGATTTTAATGGGAAATTATCACTCCTTGAACTTGATATATGTTTTTACAAAAACAGCAATCATGTATACGAGCGAGGAGGTTTTCCGGAAGCCCCCGTTTATTCCGATAATTATTTGGAAGCTAACCTATCTTTGGGTTTAATCAACAAAGAAAAACAAGAGATCATAAAGTTTGATGCATTTGGTAAATCTGTCGTTTTGCCGAAGGAATATGATATATATAGCATCGATTTAAGGTCGGCAAAACACACATATATAACCTATAAGTCAAAATATTCCAACGATATCCGTTTATGGAATATTATAAAATGTCTGGCGTTACGTTTTATCATGTGTTATCCCGGAAAGAGCAAACGGTTGGTTTCGCTGTATAATAGCACTCTGAGTGGGGACATGGGAAATGTTATGTCTACTGTGAGCAAATGCTGTAAAGGAGATAGCTTGTTTTTATCTGAATTGAAGCCGGTTGCAACATCTTATGAAGATATGCGTAAAGCAATAGGAAGGATAGCAAACGAAATTGATTCAAGAAAAACAATATTGAACAGGGGTGGATATTCAGACATATTTCAATATAATCAAAAAAATACCGACAACATTTTGCCGTTAATTCTTTGTATTATAAAAGATTTAAATTTAAAAAGCGGATTCGCAAGAGAAATCGGCGATATTGCGTACGGATGTAATGGGACAGGCATTAATTTAATCATACTTAATAATGAAGATCAATATTTGGAGAATTTGGCGTTGTTGGGAGAAATGAACGAATTGTCCCCAGAAAGTTTTTCCGAACCTCTCTATTTTGATGAGGATACGGGGGCGTTGATATCGTCCGATATTAAAATTGATTGTACCCGCAACATGGATTTGCTTACGGATTCCTACTTCGAAAAAATGCGCGAACAGACCGAAAAAGATACCAATGCAATAGATTTTTCTCAATTCCATGAGGAGCAGGAAACTTGGCTGTCTAAGCAAAAAGAAAATATACAAAAAAAACTGATTATTCCTGTTGGGAAACATGGAGCGGATACAGTTTCAGTGGAGCTGGACAGTGAAACGCCCTACGCTCATGCAATTATAGAGGGTATGAACGGAACGGGAAAAACTTCACTGCTGCATAGTTTTATTTTGAGTGCAGCATTTCATTATTCACCCGCCGAACTTGAAATATGGATTTTCGATTTTATGCGCGGTGGCGTAGATTTTGCCGCTTATTCATCTTTAAAGCATGTGAAATATATGGCTATCGATTGCGATAAGACCAGTGCTTTGGAAATGCTTGAACATATCGATTCCCAAATGTCGGCTCGCGGTGTAATAAAAGGGACCAATCATCCGCGAACGCTTATTGTAATAGATGAATACTCTGTAATGTCTGGCGATTGTGTAAAAAAATTGGAAGCATTAAGCCGGCAGATAAGAAAATATGGTGCAAGCCTTGTTCTTTGTTCTCAAGATGCGCCGTTCCCTGAAATTACCGCACAGATATCGCATAGATTTGAAATGTATAAAGCGGACAGATATGCCCTGATTCCCGATGCAAACCAAAATGGAGATTTAACACCGGAAAACAGATTATCGATATATCAGGGACAAGCGAACAAAAGATATGTATTACGTTTTGCTTATGCGGGAAATTCATCCGCTATAGAGAATTTGATTGCAAAGATCAATAAGCGTTACAACAGTTATGCTCCTGCAGATCCCGTCATCATGGGAAAATCGCGCGATATCAACTTTGCGGACAGAAAGATATTTAAAAATAAAACAAATGATGAAGTGCGCGTATATCTCGGAGAGAAAGTACTTACTGCTCAGCCGATAGAATATAAAATCAACAAAAACAATCGCAAACTTTATTTGTTCGGGGATAGAAAACGCGCTTCCTATATAGAACGTTTGATTGCGGATGCGTTTGATTCGTTGTCGCCAAACGAACAAAACGTCTTTTATTTGAATTTGGCAAACTATACCGAAAATGCCATGGATGGATATCGTGAAAAGCATGTCGACTGCGTTACACAAGCGCCGATTGATATAGGGGTAATCCTTTCTAAACTTTATCGTATTTATGAGGAAAGATACGACAAAGCTTTTTTGTATGGCGAAGAGATACAAACGCCCATAGAAGTTATCGTCCATTGTGCCGGTCGGTTGGAAAAGGTTCTTGCGCAAATAGAGAATAGCAGAATAAGAAAAAGTGCCGTAAACCAACAGGAATGCGATATTGACAGAAGCAAGTTAAGCGAAGACGAATTGCTGAATAATTTAATAAACGGTACGGGTAGCGAGGTTCGGAATAATTCGTATGAAGCAATTCTGTCCGCCGGAGAAATTTTAGGTAAATTACTGAATGCGGAAGAAGAATGTAAAATTAATTTTGTTTTGCATTTTGACAGTATCGATGAACTGTCCAACAATAGCAGAAGTGCGTTACATGAAGATCCTTTCAGGATAAAGGACTTCATAATTATCCCGACGGTGCCTGAACTTAATGACGAGATTTCCTTTGCCGAAATTATCTATACATTAAGGCAGTTGGGGCTTAGGGAGTATTCCGAAACTTATGAAGAAAAGGACAGCAATTGCAAAACGGAAAATGATAAGAATAGGATGAGAGATAGCTTTAAACAGCTTATCCTTGTCGATGAACGCAAGCCAACGGTTTATATTCCATATGAGGAGCATTAAGAATGGGTTTTAATGGAAACAGACTGATAATTAATCCATCCAAATTGCAAAACTATATAATAAGTATGCAAAAGCATTGCAAAGAAATTCAAGATTCTCAAACTGCCATAGAATCGAACTTTAAACTTCTTGGAAATTCTTGGGATGACAAAATATACGATCTGACAAACAATATATTATACGACACCGCAAAGTCTGTCGGCAGAATATATGAGGAATTGAGGAAAAGTATCGTAAATGCAACAGAACAGTATAATGAATACATTTCAATTCAGGAATATCCCGGTCAACATACCATAGCCGGAAAAAACATATCTGAGTTTTTAACGCAGTTGAGAGGTAAAGAGGTGGGTAATAAATTTAATGAAAATAACAATACAAATCTTGACGATATGCAAAAATATATTTTAGCTATGCAAAAATATATTGAAGATACCGAAAAAATAGTTAAAAATATACGTAACGAACATGAACAAATCGGACGTGAAGGGGCTTGGGTTGCACCTCAATACTATCAACTTGGCAATGTTTTGAATGAGGTGGAAAAGAGTATAGCAAGACAGATGTCGTGCTTAAGAGATGCAAACGAATTGACCAGGCGCAAGTATGAACGATTGCGACAGTTGCTGGACGGAAATATTTGAGGTGATTTATGGCCGGGGTTAATTCTTCGCAAAGAGATGAAGCATTAAAGAAGATTTCAGGCTCAGCCGTTCCTTTATCTGACGCCTGGGGAGACAGCGTCGGATTAAACTTGTATTCAAGAGCTGCTGCTGCAATTGCCGATGCGCAAAAAGAAGTTTACGATATCATCAAAAGCCTATACGATTCAGTGCAGTGTGATTTTGTTCAAGATTGCTTGGAAATTGATAAACTGACGATAGAATTTCGATAAAGGACAGTAATAGTGAAATACGATATTATTGATTTTGATAGCTGCAAGGCAAAAAGTTTTTTAGAAAGTTTAGAAAATTTTCATATTTTTGATTTTATTGAGAGTGCAAGGCTGGAGATTTCATCTGTTCAAAATCGCATAAATGATATGTTAAATAAAGCCTATTCATTGCGAAGCAAAGCTAGTGATGCAATTCGTCATGAGACGGAAAAACTTTCACAAATTAACAAAGAAATAAAGGGAAAAACAGCTGTCAGAAATTCAATTCCTCCGGTTCTCTGGATCAACATGCAAGAAAAAGATAAATATGGCAATCCAATAAAGAGACCCGTGGACAATAGTTTTGAAATTGATAGTTATAACAATATCTTAAAAAATTTAGAAAATAAAAAGGAACAAATTGAAAAGCAATTATACAAATATGAGTTTATTCGCGAAAAATCCGAGAGCTGGATTGAGAAGTATAGAGATATTTCCTTTAAAATTTCAAACTTACCTGGATTAGATTCTATACGGTCGATGCTTGAAGTGCAGTTAAAAGATATAAGAACTGCTGTTAAAGATGCAATTTATTTTGCTCAAATGATTATGAAAAGTTCAATTAGCGTAAATTCTATGAAAAACAAAGGGGATATACCTTTAATTAAATGAGTTATTTATATTTGGATAATTATAAATTAGAAAATTATAAAAATTTCTTGAATTCACAGAAAAATCAAATAATAGCTAATAATACCGCATTGAGAGAGATGTTTGTGCATTTAAGTTGGGACGATAATATTTATGAAAATATAAAAAACGAGATACTGAACAAACATTTTGAAAGCGTAAATTATTTAGTGTCAGTTATACAACAGGTAATCGAAGATATAGATGAAATATTGACTTTAGCGCAGAAATATCTAAACATTTCCTGAAACTTATTACATTCGTTTTGGATTAGCGGGAACTAAGACAATATATCAATAGGATACCTCAACCACTTATTAGAAAAGATTTAAATTGTCACGGCTACAAATAGACTGAAAGAGGGCGAATATATCACTATGATCAGTTTATAAGGTCAAATCTGCGCTATGATGAGACGATAAGGGCGTTGTGGGATGATTTCCATCCTGCAATAAACAGGCATAACACTCTTGTTGATCTAAATAAAAAAGGTTATAGAATCATTTCCATAGAAGCGGCGGATATCTACGAGCACGAACAGACGAACGGTGTTGCCGTCGGGTATAAAATGCCCGAAAAAGGCGACGCCTATTTTTGTTTGTTCAAAAACGTATTGGATGATTCGCTGGACTTAATCGAACTTGAAAAGTCATATAAAAGGATATGCCGCAAGAAGTTTGCCTTTCAGGATAAGTACGGGAATAGTTACACCCTTGCCGTTATCAACGTAAAATTCAATTATACATACAAGCCTGAAGAGGGTAAACTTGTAAAAATTAAAGAATTACGGGAGCATTTTTACGAAAAGGGTTTTAATTTGGACGGCGTTCACTATGTAAGATACAAGCGCAGTGCAGGAAAACCAAAAGAGGATATACGCATCCGCTGTCGGGCTTCTTGTTTTGCGCCGATTGCGGCGGAAAAATGAAATTGAATTATATTAACCGAAACGGAAAGATAAATTTTAATTTCAATTGTGGCAATCATATGAGAATAGGGAAGGTGTACTGTTTCTCGCATTTTATTCAAGCGAAAGACATTGAGGCTATTGTCCTTGACGATATACGGACAATGGCGCAAAGAATTGTCCTCGACGAGAAAGCTATCCGTGAGGAATTTATACGGCACAATACGGAAGTGCAGGAAAAATCCATAAAAGTCGCCAAGAAGGAATTGCAGATTAAATGCAAGCGCACGGAGGAATTATCCCGCCTTATGCAACTTGCTTATGAGGATAGGCTGAAAGGCAAAATGCCCGAAGAGATCTGTCTGAGCTTTATCCAAAGATATTCTGAGGAGCAGAAAAAACTGAAAACAGAAATAGCGGAGCTGGAGGCAAAACTTATCGAAACGACGAATACGATACAGAGCGCGGATGAGTTTATACGGAACATAAAGAAATACCTTGAAGCGCCCGAACTTACCCGCGAGATGTGCTATGAGCTGATAGACCGTATTATCATCGGTGGGCATCCGAAACATACGGGCAAAGAGCGGGTGATAGATATTGTCTATAAAGTCGATATTGCTTCCGTCTTACGACACAAACTAAATAATCCCGACAAATAGCAAAAAGCGTATGGGTTTACCGAACTCATACGTTTATTTTCTGCCGCTAACGCCATTATCCTTAGAGTGTCCATAAATTTATGTCGACACAGTAGGAAAGAACACAGCAGCGATAAAAGAATACATAGCAAACCAGTTGAAGAAGGATAAGGAAAGCGAGCAGTTAAGCATATTTGACCCGCATGACCCGTTTACGGGTAGCAAGTAACGAATGCATGGCTGGCAGGCCAATTCTCTGGCGCACTTGTGCGCAGCCAGTAAAGTTTAGGGTTATACCCGAAAATGAAATACCACCCGCTATGCGGGTGGATGTTTATTTATGTCTGTTATTGAACTTGCGATATGTGTTTTTTTATGATAAGGCTTTAGTATTTGTCCGTTTTATTCTGCACCTCAGTGCGCGCATGGAGTTTGCGATAGCGACGAGACATACGCCGACGTCTCCGATTATAGCGATCCACAGCGGGAACTCTACGATAAGCGACAGGGCGGGGAGCAGTATGGAAAGTATCATGATTACTATCTTTGTCACGAGCGAGCCGACTATGTTTTCCGTCGCAATCCTGATGACCTTCTGCGCGTGCCTTCTTCCGGCGACGACGCTTGTGAGATCGTCGTTCATTATCACGATATCCGCCGCCTCAATAGCGGAATCACTTCCTACGCCGCCCATGGCGCATCCGACGTCAGCGGACGCGATAACGGGTGCATCGTTTATGCCGTCGCCGCAGAATATGACTTTTCCTTGAGTTTTAAGCTCCTGCACGGCGTCCACTTTATCCTGGGGCAGCATTCCTGCGCGCACTTCGTCAATGCCGACTTCTTTGGCGACTGCTTGTGCGACAGCAGGTCTGTCGCCGGTAAGCATGATCGTTTTCATGCCGTTTTTCCGGCACTCTGCCACGGCTTCCGCGCTCTCCGGCTTAACGGTATCCGCAACTGTCACATAACCTTTATATTCGCCGTTAACGGCGACGTGTACTATCGTGTAAGGATCAGAAACGTCCGCGCACTCCACGCCTTCGCTCTGCATAAACGCATATGTTCCCGCCGTAAGACGCTGATCGTCCACAATTGCGCGTATGCCTCTGCCGGAGACGTCTTCGGCGTATGTGCACACGCATGAGCCGTCTGCTTCCGCATCGAACGCGCGCGCTATCGGGTGGTTGAATTTGTTTTCAGCCGCCGCAAGCATAGCGAGCGTGCGTTTGTCCGTAGCTGTCTCCTTGACAGAGAATTTACCGGCGGTGATTGTACCGGTCTTATCGAACGCTATGATATTCGTTCGTGCGAGCGGAGCGAAACAGTCCGAACCTTTGACGAGCACGCCTATGCGGCTTGCCCCTCCGATGCCCGAGAAGAAAGTGAGCGGAACGCTTATAACGAGCGCGCAAGGGCAGGAGACCACGAGCAGCGACAATGCCGTATATATCCATTTGTGCCATGCGTCACCCGCAACCGCGCCGAACGCAAAGATCTGCACGACGGAAGGTATCACTGCCACTATAAGCGCGGCCGCGCAGACTATGGGGGTATAGACTTTTGCGAATGCGCCGATAAACGTCTCTTGTTTTGCCTTCTTATCCGCGGCTTCTTCGACGAGTCTGAGCATTTTGCTTGCTGTGGATTCCCCGAATGCTTTGGTGGTTTTCAGCGTGAGCAGACTGTCTACGGCTATGCATCCGCTCTTTACCTGATCCCCGGGTTTTACGAATGCCGGCACGCTTTCACCGGTTATCATGGAAGTATCAATATATCCCGAACCTTCGGTTACCGTTCCGTCGAGCGCTATGCGTTCGCCTGGTCTTACTACGGTGATCTCACCGACGGCAACGTCGTCCGGATCCACTTCCGTCTCTTTACCGTCACGAACGACTACGGCGCTGTCCGGACGCATGGACAGCAGTCTGCGTATATTTTTCCGCGAACGCCTGACTGCAAGCGCCTGAAAATACTCTCCCGTCTGGTAGAGCAGCATAACGAGCACGCCGTCCATCATAGCTTCGCCGCCGCCCGGAGCGCATAACTCGGTTTCAAAATCCGAAAAAACGAGGTTTATTACAAACGCGCCTATCGACGCAATGAGCATCAGAAAATTCTCGTCGAATATAACGCCTCTGCGAATATTGCGCAAGGCTTTGAGTATAACGGACCATGCGGCAGCCGCCCATGCGAGGGCGTACAGCGTCAGATACGCGGCAAATATGCCCCATATCTTATCCAGAAGCAGGGCGGGAATAAAGAATACCAGTCCGACGGCGACGGAAATTATCCGCTTGTCAGCTTTCATATTATCTGATCTCCTTTATCGAAGATTCGGGTTCCACTATTTTCATTATCCGCCGCACTTCTTTTTCTACGGCTTTAAAATCTCTTGCCGTCGTGATCTTCATTACAGAGAGCGCGAACGTGATCTTACACTCCACTCCGTCCAGTTTGTTCACGGCGTCTTCTATTCTCTGTGCGCAGTGAGCGCAGTCAAGATCGGTTATTTCATATTTTTTCGTTACTGTAGCAGATTCCGTCATAATCTGTCCTCCGTGTCGGTTATTGATTAAACGATTAAATAATCATTTAATCTATTACCAGTATATGACGGGTTATTCTTTTTGTCAAGGATTTTCGCGTAAAATTTCCGGAATTTTCGGGCAGGGGAAGCGAATATACATAAACGAGACTAAAGCAAGGAGTATGACGATGAAAAAATATGCGATATTTACGGCGATACTGCTCATGGTTTTCGGAGCAGTCGTTATAGCGGGCTGCGATAACGTAAGCGAGCAGCGCACGTCGTATGTCATAGACGCGGTACTTGACACCGAAAACATGACGCTTACGGCGGATATGGATGTTCATTATGTAAACGAATCGGATGCGGAGCTGGACAGTTTATACTTCCATTTATATCCGAATGCGTACCGTGAAGGCGCGAGGTTCACGCCCGTGGCGACGTCAGACATGGCTGAAGCGTATCCGCACGGAGTCAATTACGGCGGGATAGCGATAGGGAGCGTAACGGTAAACGGTGAGGACTGCAGCTGGGAGATAGGCGGAGAGGATGAGAACATTCTTATGATAACCGGGCTGGAGGTGCTTCCGGGCGGCGAGCTGGACGTAGGAGTGGATTTCACGTTAGCGATACCAGAAACGCGCAATCGTTTCGGACATTACGACGGCAAAATCAATCTCGGCAACTGGTATCCGATAGCAGCGGTGCGTGAGGACGGGGCGTGGCGTACCGATCCGTATACGACATACGGCGATCCGTTTTATTCGGATACAGCGGATTATGACGTTACGATAACAGTACCGTCCGGCTGGGAAGTAGCAGGTACTGGAAGCGTAACCGCATCAATGAACGGCGATGATATGACTTACGTATTCAATGCGGACGGAGTGCGTGATTTTGCGTTATGCACGTCGGCGGATTATACCTGCACGGAAGGCACGGCAGGGGATGTGACGGTACGTTTTTACGGCACCGCGCCTCAGGCGGAGAGCGGGCTTTCGGTAGCGTGCGACGCCGTGGAGACATTTTCCGAATTATACGGCGAATATCCTTACGACACTTTATCCGTAGTGATGACGCCGTTCATAGAGGGAGGTATGGAGTACCCGTCGCTTGTCATGATCTCCGACAGTCTGGGTGCAGACATGACGAAAGAGGCGATCATTCATGAAACGGCGCATCAGTGGTGGTACGCGGCGGTAGGCAGCGACCAGATCAATGAGCCGTGGCTGGACGAGGGATTGACGGAGTATTCGACGACGCTGTTCTATGAAAAAAATCCGGAGTACGGAGTGGACATAGCGGATCGTATTGCAGATGCGATGCAGTCGTACGTACTGTTTGAAGACGTATATTCGGATACGCCGGATATAGGCGTCATGGACCGACCTCTCGGCGAGTATTCAACGTCTACCGAGTATGCGTTTCACGCTTATGTCAAAGGCGAGCTTATGTTTGACTCACTGCGGCATATCCTGGGTGACGATGCGTTCTTCGGAGCGCTCAGGGAGTACTATAAGAACTATTCGGGCAGCAATGCCGATGCGGCGTGTCTGATAGCGGAGTTTGAAGAAAGCTCGGGAATGAACCTGGAAAGTTTCTTTAAAAGCTGGCTGAGCGGAGCCGCAGGCATAAACTGACGGTATGAAAGTACTGCTCGGTAGCAGGCGGGCGATCGTTGCGGTAGTCGTGGTCATCGTTATGGTAGCCTGCATGGCGGTAGCGGCGGCGGTATCATCCGCGGCGCGTACAGTCGCGGCGAACGGCATGACCGTAGTGATAGATCCCGGACACGGCGGAGCGGACGGCGGAGTAGTCGGAACGGACAGCGGCAGAAAGGAAGCGGACATCAATCTCGGCGTATCACTGAGTCTGAGACACTTTCTGCGCGAGGCGGGTTATACTGTTGTTATGACGCGCGAGTCGGATAAAGACCTTGCAAAAGCCGGCGAAAGCTTCAAACAATCGGATATGCGTGAGAGAAAGCGTATTATAGAGGAAGCCGCGCCCGATCTTGTAGTGAGCGTTCATCAGAACTTCTATCCGCTGAGAAGCGTATACGGCGCACAGGTATTTTATGACGAAGGCTCCGAGGCGGGTAAAAAGAGTGCAGAAAGTATGCAGAGCATACTTAACGCGGCGCTTGACTGCGAAAGGAACGCAAAGAGCGCGGACTATTATATCCTGTCGTGTACGCCGTACACCAGTATACTTATCGAATGCGGATTCATGTCCAACGCGCGTGAGGAATCTCTTCTGATAACTCCGGAATATCAGCGCAAGGTAGCGTACGCGATATACTCGGGCATAACCGGATTGCTCGGTGACGGTTACGGGGAATAAACGAAAAATACGGAAGCCTTACGGTTTTTCCGTATTTTTTATAAGCGGCGGTGCGCAGCTTTCATACCGTACGAGTCGGGCAAAGCCGTAGCATCTTGCGTATCAGCGGAAGATCGCCGCGCTTTTGCCTGCAGACAGTCGGGATAAACATAAACGCGCCCGGCTGTCGGACAGCGGACGCGCTCTGTAATAAGTTCAGTTTCCGGTATACATTTGCATATACGGCAGATCCTTATAGCCGAGACGTTCATATAATCGTCTTGCGGCTGTATTGTCGTGTTCGACTTCCAGACGCACACGTGCGGCTGGAAAATTCTTTACCGCGTCATTCATGAGCGCACTGCCTATCCCGAGTCCTCGTGCTTCCTGCCGGACATATATCTCGTCGATCCAGACGACTTTTCCGCCTGCTTCCTGCGACCAGGTGAGCGCAAGAAGGATGTAGCCGGCAGGTTTGCCGCCGGATAAAGCGATAAGCGCTTTTGCGTGAACGCTGCCGTTTGTCAGCTCTCTGAAAGTGTCTTCGATATAGCTGCGCGGTATGTCATGCAGGACGGCGGGGGAAGAGTAGAATTCGGAAGCCATTGTCAGGTAGTCACTGCGGTCATCCGCCGTTATTTCCCTTACGGTAAGCTGTTCGTGTTTCAATTTATTTTCTCCTTTTTACCTGAAGTGGATGCGCTTGATCTGAGGGAGATATTCAGATACTTATTGAAGTACCCTATAAGTATCTGAAGCGGCGCGCCGGCGGCATAAATAAGCGCGGTCAGCGGCTGCATCTGCATTACGGAGAGGTGAATGGATGCGAGCAGTCCCCAGAGCGTAATGGACATTATCAGAAAGCTTGAGCGTTTATGAACTACAATGATAAATATGTAGCAGGCTATTGCATCGAGCGGAATATTGTACACGAACATTGCCCAGTATCCGTAACCGCCTGCCGATATGACGGAAATGATGACGGTGTTCGTTTCATCTCTGCCGCTCCCGGCAAGGAACGTAAAAAGGAAAAACGCTATTATCGTAACGCAGAACAGCGAAGCGCAGGAAATGACAAGCAAAGCGCGTTTGAAGCCGTACTGAGGGTCGTCGCGTTCGGGAATAAATTCTTCTTTGCCGCGGGTGGGCGCAATACCGCTGAGTATCTCGTCTACGGTCACGTTATAAATACCTGCTATTTTACGCAACGTAAAAATATCCGGATAACCGTCGCCCCGTTCCCACTTTGAAACTGACTTGTTTGAATAGCCGAGTTTTTCAGCAAGTTCGGCTTGAGTCAGTCCTGCGGCTTTTCGCAGTCTTATCAGGTTGCCTGCAAGTCTTTCAATATCATCCATGATCTCATTTGCCGTTATCAGATATACGCGGCTATCAGTCTGCCGGCTTCCGCACAGCCGACCCGTTTGCCTTCTCCGAGGTCCGGCGTGCGGTAACCGTCCGCAAGGAATGCGCCGACGGCTTTTTCCACCGCGCGTGCTTCATCGGAAAGTCCGATATTGTCCAGCATCATAGCAGCCGCAAGGATAGTCGCTATCGGGTTTGCTATATCCTTTCCGGCAATATCCGGCGCACTGCCGTGAATGGGTTCGAACAGTCCTGCTTTTTCACTGCCGAGCGACGAAGAGGGGAGCAGACCTATCGATCCGGTGATCTGGCTTGCCTCATCGCTCAGGATATCCCCGAACATATTCGGGCAGAGCAGAACGTCAAACTGAGACGGATCGCGCACGAGCTGCATAGCCGCATTATCGACATAGATATGCGTAAGCTCCACATCGGGATAATCCTTATGGACTTCTTCGGTAACGCGTCTCCAAAGTCTGGAGGAGAGTAGTACGTTTGCCTTATCCACGCTCGTGACTTTTTTCCTGCGTCCGCGTGCGATATCGAAAGCGACTTTTGCGATTCTGCGGACTTCTTCTTCTGAATAGATCTCGGTGTCATAAGCGGTTTTACCGTCATCGAGGACATCTCTGGGTCCGAAGTAGATACCGCCTATAAGCTCGCGGACAACCATGACGTTGACTCCGCGTTCGAGCACTTCTTTTTTGAGCGGGCTTGCGTCCGCGAGTTCGGGATAAATGACCGCGGGGCGGAGGTTTGCGAACAAACCGAGCGCCTTTCGTATTCCGAGCAGACCTTTTTCCGGACGTATATCCGCAGGCAGCGCATCCCACTTGGGACCGCCTACCGCGCCGAGCAGTACGCCGTCCGACGCCTTGCACGCTTCCACAGTTTCATCCGGAAGAGGCACGCCGAACTTGTCAATGGCGCATCCGCCGAGCATTTTATGATCAAAGTTGAATTTATGACCGAATTTTTCTCCTACTTTTTCAAGGACCTGCACGGCTGCCGCCGTTATCTCCGGACCTATTCCGTCGCCGGCAAGGACGACTATATTTTTCTCACTCATATCATGTCTCCGTAATTCTCGTTAATATATAATTATTGTACAGCACACTCCGCTGTTTTGTCAAGCGTCTTGCGGAAATGCGCTCCCCGCGCCGGCTTTACCGCGGTAGCCGATAAAAAACGCCCGCGGCAGTTTACCGCAGGCATTTTTGCGCCGGTTTGTGGCATTTCATTATTTATTGAGCAGACCGCCTCTTGCGATAATAGCGCGTATTTCAGGCGGGAAGGGAGGAACGGAATATTCCTTGCCTTTTGTAAGGTTCTTTATTGAGCCGGTCACCAGATCCACTTCCATTTCATCTCCGTTTTCGGCGTCTTTAGCTGCTTCCGGGCATTCCAGGATAGGCAGACCTATGTTGATACAGTTACGGAAGAATATGCGCGCGAAGTCGCATGCTATGACGCAGCTGACGCCGCTTGCCTTTATCGATATCGGAGCGTGTTCTCTCGAAGACCCGCATCCGAAGTTCTTCTCTGCAACGATGATATCACCGGCGTGAACTTTCTTTACGAAATCCCGGTCTATATCCTCCATGCAATGCGCCGCGAGCGCAGCGGGGGAAGAGTCGTTGAGGTATCTTGCGGGAATTATCTCGTCCGTGTTGACATTGTCCTTATATTTGTGTACAAAACCTTTCATACCAGTCTCCTTAAAGCACGCCTATCTTACCGAGTACGGCGGAGCAGGCGGCGACATACGGGGAAGCGAGATATATCTCACTGTCGGTTGCGCCCATGCGTCCGACGAAATTGCGGTTAGTGGTTGCAACGCATTTTTCTCCGCTTGCGAGTATGCCCATATAGCCGCCGAGGCAGGGTCCGCATGTAGGCGTGGAAACTACCGCGCCCGCTTCGATGAATATTTCTATCAGACCTTCTTTAAGGGCTTGCATGTAAATGCTCTGAGTCGCAGGGATGATTATGGTGCGTACATTCTCGTTTACCTTTCTGCCCTTGAGCACTTCGGCAGCGGCGCGAAGATCGGATATACGTCCGTTCGTGCAGCTTCCGATAACGACCTGATCGATCCTGATGTCACCGATCTCATCGACCGTATGCGTATTTTCGGGCAGGTGGGGGAAAGATACGGTGGGCTTAAGCTTATCCAGCTCTATAACTACTTCTCTTTCGTATTCCGCATCCTTGTCCGCGGCGAATATCTTCGGAGTCTTCTTGCAATGTTCGCCGAGGTACGCAAGGGTAATGTCGTCGCAGGCGAATATGCCGTTTTTCGCGCCTGCTTCGATTGCCATGTTACAGATAGTCAGACGATCGTCCATCGTCATATCCGCACAGCCGTCGCCGGTAAATTCAAGCGACTTGTACAATGCGCCGGAAACCCCGATGACACCGATCAGGTGGAGAATAACGTCCTTGCCTGAAACGTGTGTGGGTTTTTTCCCTTTGAGCACGACTTTGATAGCGGAAGGCACTTTGAACCACGCCTTGCCGGTAAGCATGCCGTAAGCCATATCGGTGGAGCCTACGCCGGTAGAGAACGCGCCGAGCGCGCCGTATGTGCAGGTGTGCGAGTCCGCGCCGATAACGAGGTCTCCCGCGCCTACGAGTCCTTTCTCGGGCAGGAGCGCGTGCTCGATGCCCATCTGACCTACGTCAAAGAAGTTTTCCACTCCCTGGGCATGAGCGAACTCACGGCAGCATTTGCACTGCTCGGCGCTCTTGATATCCTTGTTCGGAACGAAGTGATCCATGACAAGAGCGACTTTGCTCTTATCGAATACATTTCCGCCTCCGTGCGCCTGAATCTCCTTGATCGCAACGGGGGAGGTGATGTCATTGCCGAGAACGAGGTCAAGATCGGCGGTGATCAGCTGACCGGCGACCACATTGTCAAGACCTGCGTGCGCGGCAAGTATCTTTTGTGAAAGAGTCATTGCCATAAAACTGTATATCCTTTATTTCAGAACTTCTTTTTCATGACCGCGCCGTGGGGAGCGTCGGTAACGAGGTAAGAGTACCTCAGCATATAACCGGAAGGGTTGATCTCCTTGGGCTTGAACTTCTTCATACGCGCCGCTATCTCTTTTGCGCTGACGTCGAGATCGAGCTTGCCCGCGGGAATATCTATCTTTATCTTATCACCGTCACGGATGATACCTATCTTGCCGCCTGCGGCAGCTTCGGGAGCCACATGTCCGATAGCTGCTCCGCGCGTTGCGCCGGAGAATCTGCCGTCTGTGATCAGCGCGACGCTTGCGTCCAGTCCCATGCCGACAAGTGCGCTCGTCGGGGAGAGCATTTCACGCATGCCGGGACCGCCCTTCGGTCCTTCGTATCGTATAACGACTACATTTCCTTCTTTGATCTCGCCGCCCATGATAGCGCGAACTGCTTCTTCTTCACTGTTATAGCACTTTGCCGTACCCGTGAACTTGAGCATCTCCTTGCGGACCGCACTGCGTTTTACGACGGCGCCTTCTTCTGCGATATTTCCCTTCAGGAAAGCAAGGCCGCCGATAGGCGAAAGCGGTTCGTCACAGGTATGGATGACTTCGGGATCGGTTATCTCTGCGTTTGCGAAATTCTCCGCAAGCGTTTTACCGGTCACCGTAAGAACATTGCCATCGATCAGGTTCTTACGTGAAAGTTCTTTGAGCACAGCCATGATGCCGCCCGCTTTGCCGAGCGCATCCATATCGTACTCAGTCGCAGGGGAGAGCTTGCACAGGTTGGGTGTAACGTCTGCAGCCGCACGGAACATATCGTAAGTCAGCTCGATACCGCATTCGTTTGCGATAGCGATCAGGTGCAATACGCTGTTTGTGGAAGCGCCGATAGCGTTGTCGCAGGCAACGGCATTGAGGAATGCACGCTTGGTAAGTATCATCTTGGGTGTTACGTCGTCAGCGACAGCTTTCATGATCAGCTTGCCTGCTTCCTTTGCGAGGCGGAGTCTTTCCGCGCTTGTCGCAAGAATCGTACCGTTTCCGGGAAGTGCGATGCCGAGCGTTTCCATCAGGCAGTTCATGGAGTTCGCCGTGTACATACCGCAGCACGAGCCGCAGCCGGGGCACGCATGATCCTCAAGGTAGCAAAGCTCGTCTCTGGACATTTTGCCCGCCTGCGTTGCGCCGACGGCTTCAAACATAGTGGAAAGCGAGACCTTGTGACCTTTTACGACGCCCGCTTCCATAGGTCCGCCGGAAACGAGCACCGTAGGTATGTTGACGCGTACCGCGCCCATAACCATACCGGGAACGATCTTGTCGCAGTTGGGTATAAGTACCGCGCCGTCGAAAGCATGACCGATGAGCATGGCTTCCACGCTGTCCGCTATAAGCTCTCTTGAGGGCAGCGAGTATTTCATTCCCGCGTGGCCCATAGCAATACCGTCGCAGACGCCTATGGAAGGAATTACAAACGGAGTGCCGCCTGCCGCATAGATACCCGCCTTGACGGCGTCAGCAATGCGGTCGAGGTGCATATGCCCCGGTACAATATCACTTTTGGCGGAAATGACGGCGATAAGCGGTCTGGACAATTCCTCATCCGTCATACCGAGCGCCTTATACAGCGAACGCTGCGGCGCTTTTTCTATACCTTGCGTAAGATTTTTTCCCATGATAACCTCTTGCCGTGCGCAAAAGAAAGCGCACATTAATATTCTATTCTTTTCGATTATACACCTGCTTTGAGTCCAGCGTCAAGGTATTTGGAGCCGATTTATATAATTTACCTGCCGATCTTGTCGGAAATACGGATTATAAAGTGGATTTTCCCGTATACATGCCTCGAATAATACTTGACACTTTCCTCGGATAATAATATATTTATAGTGGATGAAAGCGAATGGCGACATGACCGCGGAAAGCGGACTCAGGCTCACGGGCATAACGAAGAAGTACGGGGAACTGACGGTTGTCCGCGACGTAAGTCTGGACATACCGAAAGGCACGTTTTTTGTACTGCTCGGCGAATCCGGATGCGGAAAAACGACGCTTCTCCGCATAATAGCCGGTTTCGAGAAGCCGGACGGCGGCAGAGTATACGTATCGGGAAAGGACGTTACCGATCTGCCTCCCGGGGAAAGAGGGTGCAGCACTGCTCATCAGAGTCTTGCGCTTTTCGACCATATGTCGGCTGCGGGAAATATAGCGTTCGTCCTCGGCGCGAAAAAGCAGACGATAGCGGACGGAAAAAAAGTACGTATTAGCGGGCGCGATGCCCGCGCGGAAGCTGAACGCATACTTTCCGATCTCGGACTCGGAAGCATGGCGGGACGGCGTACGTCCACGCTTTCAGGCGGAGAAAAACAGCGTGTGGCGATAGCGCGCGCCGTTGCCCTCGGCGCGGAGGTGCTGCTTCTCGACGAGCCCACCGGTTCTCTTGACGCCGGTCACCGTCTGGAAGCGGATAACTGGCTGACGGAGCTTTGCAGAAAGACCGGAATGACTGTCGTCTGCGTGACCCACGACAGAGAGGAAGCTATGCGCATGGGCGACATGATTGCGGTCATGAGCGGCGGCAGAATACTCCGGACAGGCACACCCGAACAGGTGTATTCAGATCCGCAAAGCGCAGAAGCAGCGCGGCTTACGGGCGAGTGCGGTATAATATACGGAAGAGCGAGCGGCGGCGTTGCGCTGTTTGCAGGCGGCATAGAGGCGGCTTGCGATTGCGGGGATTGCCCCGTAGCGGCGTATATACGGCCGGAAACGGTCAGAGTGAGCCGGGAGGGCATAGAGGGCAGCGTCGCGGAATGCGTTTATACGGGCAGCGAATATATGCTTACGGTCAATGTCGCGTGCGGGCATATAATAGCGGCGGATGACAAGCCGCATGAGAAGGGAAGTATGGTGAGACTGGAACTGACGGATATAAAGGCGGTAAAAGCATGAACGAAATGCGATACGACGGAATAGTCATAGGTGCGGGGCATGCCGGCATAGAGGCGGCGCTTGCTCTTGCGCGCACCGGATTCAGAACTCTTGTACTTTCGGTATCGTTGGATAACATAGGATGGCTTGCGTGCAACCCGTCGATAGGCGGCACGGCAAAAGGACATCTCGTGCGCGAGATAGACGCTCTCGGCGGAGAAATGGGCGTTGCGGCGGATAAGTGCCTGACGTGTCTGCGCATGCTGAACGCGTCCAAAGGGCCTGCTGTGCGCAGTCTGCGCGCGCAGGTGGACAAGTACGCGTATCACGCATACATGAAGAGCGTACTTGAGAACGAAAAGAACATAACGCTCCGCCAGGGCGAGGCGGTAAAGCTGCTTGAGAGCGGCGGCAGGATAACCGGAGTGGAAACGGCGTTCGGACTCACATATCCTGCGCCCGTGGTCATAGTATGCTCGGGAGTATATCTCGGAAGCGACATAATAGTGGGCAGTACGGTGCTCCCTCAGGGACCGGCGGGTTTTCCGCGTGCAAACGGGCTTACGCAGAGTCTGATCGGACTGGGAATAGAGGTGCGCCGTTTCAAAACGGGAACGCCGGCGCGCGTGCATAAAGACAGCGTTGATCTGTCCAGACTCACCGTACAGTACGGGGACGAGGGACTGTATTCGTTCTCTGCGCTCAGCCGCAAGGTAAGGGCGACAGCCGAGACCTGTTGGCTGGGCTATACGAACGAGCGCACGCATGAGATCATACGCAATAATCTTCATCTTGCGCCAAAGTATAACGGAATGATAAAAGGCACCGGACCGCGCTACTGTCCGAGCATAGAAGATAAGATAGTACGTTTCCCGGATAAGGAGAGGCATTCGTTCTTTCTCGAGCCGGAGGGCGACGGCACAAAGGAAATGTATGTTCAGGGCATGAGCACGGGACTGCCCGCGTCCGTACAGCTGGAGATGTACCGTTCGATAGAGGGGTTTGAGCATGTCGAGATCATGCGCGACGCATATGCGATAGAGTATGACTGCATCAACTCCCTTGAACTGCTTCCGACATTGGAGCATAAGCGGTATAAAGGGCTGTACTTTGCGGGGCAGGTAAACGGCACGAGCGGTTACGAGGAAGCCGCGGCGCAGGGGCTTGTCGCGGGGCTTAACGCATCTCTTGCGATGCGCTCTCAGCCGCCGCTTGCGCTCCGTCGTGACAATTCGTACATAGGCGTTATGATAGACGACCTGGTGACGACCGGAACGGACGAGCCTTACCGCATGATGACGGGACGCGCTGAGTACCGCCTTTGCCTCAGGCAGGATAATGCGGACACGCGTCTTACCGAAGAGGGTTACCGTGCAGGGCTTGCGGGTGAAAAGCGTATGAAACTGCTGCGCCGCAAGCGCAAGGCTCTTGAAAAAGCGAGAGCGATGCTCGGCGTTACTGTACCGAGCGACAATGCGGCTGCGATATTTGCGGAAACGGGTGAAAACGTACCTGCCTCCGGCATATCGTACGGCGGACTGATGCGCCGCCCGGAAATAACCGCGGACATGATTAAGCGGCATTGTCCGGCATTATCTTTCCTTACTCCTGCCGAGGCGGAAGAACTTTTCACGGACGTCAGATACGAGGGATACCTTGCGCGTCAGGAAAAAGCGCGCGCGGAAAGTATAAGGCTGGAGAATATGGTTATACCCGAGGGAGTAAGGTATTCGGACATTCACGGGCTCAGGCTGGAGGCGATAGAGAAGCTGTCCGGAGTCATGCCGATGACAATAGGACAGGCGTCGCGCATACCCGGAGTTACGCCTGCGGATATAAACGTACTGATAATCAAGCTAAAAGCTATGGACAGAAACAGCGAAACGGTCCACTGAAAGTGAGACATATAATAGAGCTGTCGGAGGGAAGGAATGAGAATAGGCATACTTACGAGCGGCGGCGACTGCGCCGGACTCAATGCGGTCATACGCGCGATAGGTCTGTACTGCTATAAAAACATACAGAACCTGGAAATAGTGGGTGTACCCGACGGTTACGGCGGACTCATACGCGGTGACAGTCTGCGTATGACGGAACATGATTTTTCGGATATACTCGACCGCGGCGGCACAGTGCTCGGCACGTCGCGCCAGCCGTTCAAGCGCATGACGGTGGAAGAGAACGGAGAAAGCCGTCTTGAAAAGATGTGCGAGAACTACAAAAAATTAGGGCTTGACTGTCTGTTCACTCTGGGCGGAGCGGGTACGCATAAGACGGCGGCTCTGCTCAGTTTCGAAGGCTGCAACGTGATAGGACTGCCAAAGACGATAGATAACGACATATACGGCACGGACGTTACTTTCGGATTCCAGACGGCAGTGGAAGTCGTCACGGACAGCATAGACCGCATAAAGACGACCGTAGCAAGTCACAGGCGCACTATGCTCGTTGAGATAATGGGCAACAAGGCGGGGTGGCTCACTCTTAACTCGGGAATAGCTGCCGGAGCGGACATGATCATCATACCGGAAATACCGTTCAACATAGATGCGGTATGCGACTTCATATCCGGCAGCCGTAAGGACAAGCCCTACAATATCATAGCCGTTGCCGAGGGCGCGACGCTGGACAGCGAAGCGGCGTTCAAGAAGTCGGAGCGCATATTCGTCCGCACTGATATGGGTGAAACGACCGTAACGCGTCATCTTGCCGAAATCATAGGCGAGCGGACGGGAACGGAAACGAGATACACCGTACTCGGTTATCTTCAGCGCGGAGGGACGCCGTGCGCATACGACAGGCTGCTCTGCACCCGTCTCGGCAGCTTTGCGGCGCATCTTGCAAAAGAAGGCAGGTTCGGAGTGACTGCGGCAGCGGTAGGCGGAGAGATAACGTTTAATGCGCTCAGTGACATAGCGGGCAAATACAAACTTGTAGATCCGAAGGGAGCGACTGTTCGTTCCGCAAAGGATATAGGCATCAGTTTCGGCATAAAATAAGCCCGTAAGGAGGCGTTAATATGAAGTATGCGGTAGCGGATATAAGTTCGAGCAGTCTTTCCGTGATAATAGCGGAGATCTGCGGCACGGAGATAGAAGTAACGGGCAAGGAGCGTGAAAGTCTTAGCCTGCTGTATTATATGGACGGTAAAGACCTCAGCCGCCGCGGTATGGAAAAGCTTGCCGCCGCGCTTGCGCAGATGAAAAGCCGTCTTGCGGAGATCGGGGTCGGAAAGTGCTGGCTGATAGCAACGGCGGCGCTCCGTCATATAGGAAATTTTGCGGAAGTCACCGAGTTCGTGCGTCAGCGTACCGGACTTATAGTCAACCTGATCGACGGAAAATCGGAAGCGTATTGCGACTACATTGCGAACCGTTGTTACTCGTCATGTGACCGTGCGGTGCTTGTCGACCTCGGCGGCAAGAGTATGGAGATATGCGCTCTCGGCGATGGAAAGGACGGCATGGTCTGTTTCGATTTCGGACTTATCGATCTTTACGAGAAATTTGCGGATAAGATAAAGCCGGACGAGAATGAAGCCAAGGACATGGGCAAGTATGTCAGAACGCGTTTCGACAAAGCCGGACTGCCGGAAGACGGCGAATATAAGACGGTAGTGCTTGTCGGACAGACGTGCGGCTCGATATACGACATGTATAAGGAGTTTACGGACACGGATGAGGGCGACGGTGCGAAAACCATGGAACGCAAGGCGCTTTTCAGACTCATAAAACGGCTTATAAGCGGAGCAGACAGATCACGCCTTATACTCCAGACCGCGCCTGAAAAGACGCATGTTATCCTTCCGGCGGCAGTAGTGCTTAAGAAGCTGATAAAGCGGTTTGACGCAACAAACCTCATTGTCAGCGATTACGGAGTCAAGGAAGGTTATCTTTCTCTTATGCTTGACGGGAAAGAGAGCGGAGCTTATTATGACTTCGGTTCTGAAAGCACTGAAGGCGATGCGCGCATGCCGCTCGGAAAAAGAGATAAAGGCAGAACGGGCAGTCGCACGCCCGTTCGCAGAAACAAGTCTGAGGAGATACCTGCGAAGAAGCGCGTAAAAAGTGCGGGAGACGGTAAGCAGAGCTGAAGCGCGGAGCTTATCGTTGCGGCGCCGTACGGACGTTGCAGGTACGTCCGCTGAGCGGAGCGGATCTTACAACATGAGAAACATGGGAACTGCCGGACGGTTGTAACGGGAAAAATAAACGTTCGGGAGCGAAAACGGAGTGAAAGAGAACATTTTGGCAGACAAGATCAAAAAACGGTTCATTTGCGGTGAACTTGTAAACAGAGAATACAGCTGGCTGTTATTTAACCGCCGCGTACTTGACCAGTCTCAGGATCCTACCAATCCGCTTTTGGAGAAGTGTAAATTCCTGTCCATATTCAGTTCCAATCTGGATGAATTTTTCATGGTACGCGTAGGCAGCTTGTTTAATGAGAATGCGTCGGATCCCCAGGCAAAGGACAACAAGACGGGCCTTACGGCGGCAAAACAGCTGGAAGGGATATCCGCAGTGGCGCGCACGCTGTATGCGGAGCGCAGCAAATGCTATACCGCTCTGAAAAAAGAGCTGTCCGCAAACGGCATTAAGATCATGCGCGGAAGCGAGCTTACACCAAGACAGCGCGAGGAGTGCCGCGGGATATTTTCCGCGCACATACTGCCGCTGCTCAGTGTGATGGTACTCGATGCGAAGCATCCGCTGATGCAGTTTGAGAACATGAAGAGCTATATGCTTTACGACCTCGACCGCCGCGGACGCCGTATGATAGGCGTTTTGTCGTACAGCGATGCGCTTGACCGGTTGTACCGCGTAGGCAGCGGTGAAAAGGTGAAGCTGATACCGCTTGAAGAGCTTGTGCGTGCATTCGGGGACATGGCATTCATAGGGTACACTGTGACAGATAAGATGATGATGCGCGTTACGCGTAACGCAGACTTTGACACGCATATTTACGATAATGACGTGGAGAGGGATTTCACCGCGATCATGCGCAAAAAAGTGGAATCCCGCGCAAAGCTGAACATAGTACGGCTGGAAACGGATAAGACGGGTACGCGGCTTTATGATTTCGTGGTAAAACTGCTTAAGATAAAGCCGAATTTCTGCTATACCGACGAGCGCTTTTTTGATTATAAATTTCTGTTCGGGCTGGGCAAGTTCCTTTCCCCCGAGCGCAGCGCTCAGCTCAGATATCCTCCTTTCAAAGGGGCGGTACCGGAGTGCGTGCGCACGGCGCGTTCGCTGATAGAGCTTGTGTCCGGGCGGGACGTATTCCTCTCGTATCCGT
Organism: uncultured Clostridia bacterium; assembly: GCA_944362615.1. GTDB lineage: Bacteria > Bacillota > Clostridia > Christensenellales > Pumilibacteraceae > Protoclostridium. Next base: position 45,933 of record CALVTM010000006.1, on the reverse strand, counting down.
ATGACAGTATGTCGCCGATAGTGGATCTTCTTGAAGAGTGCGCATCAGACGACAGAGTGTCTTCAATATCCATAACGATATATCGGCTTGCGAGCCATTCGCGCATAGCCGATCTGCTTTGCCGTGCAAGCGAGAACGGCAAGCAGGTGACCGTGGTCATAGAGCTTCTTGCACGTTTTGACGAAGAGAACAATATGTACTTTGCGTCCAAACTTCAGGACGCCGGCTGTACGATAATTTACGGCATGGAAAATTACAAGGTACATTCCAAGATAATTTCCGTAGTGCTCAAGGACGGAGACGATATAAGATACATAACTCATCTCGGTACGGGCAACTATAACGAGTCGACGAGCAAGCAGTATACCGATCTGAATATATTGACGTCTGACAATGACATAGGCGAGGACGCCGCGGCGTTTTTCCGTAACATAGCGATATGTAATATCGATTACAGATACAAGCGTTTGCTTGTGGCGCCGGAAACGCTTAAGAGCGGACTGATGAAGTACATTGATCGTGAGATAGACAAAGCGCGCCGCGGCGGCGAAGGCAGAATACTTGCCAAGATGAACAGTCTGACCGACCGCGACATAATAGATAAGCTTGTGGAAGCGAGTTGCGCGGGCGTTAAGATAGAGCTTATAGTCCGCGGCATATGCTGCCTGCTTCCCGGGGTGCCGGGCAGGACGGAGAACATGCGGGTGATAAGCATTGTCGGGCGTTTCCTCGAGCACTCCCGCGTATACTGCTTCGGCAGCGGCGAAGACAGAGCGGTATACATTTCCAGTGCGGATCTGATGACGCGCAACACTGATAAGCGCGTGGAGATAGCCGCTCCCGTTCTTGACAGATCGATAGCCGACCGCATAGTGTCCATACTTGAGCTCATGCTGACCGATAACGTCAAAGCGCGCAGGCTCTGCCCGGACGGCAAATACCGCCGCATCGAAGTCACAGGCGATCCCGTAGACGCTCAGGCGGCTCAGATAAAGAAGCCGTGACTTGCGGTACAGGTGAACCGCTCCTCTGTAGCAGGACTGATATATCACCGTGCCGGATGTGATATCGTACGGAACCTATAAGATATGTTCTGTCGGTCGGTATGAAAACTTATCAAATGTCCGAACGTGTTATTCAATCTGAACAATAAAAAGAGCAGGTCTCCGTCAGGAGGTCCGCTCTTTTTATTGCGTTTACCGCAGGTTTTCGGTATTTACTCGGCGGCGCGAAGCATCTTTGTATAGAAGCCGCCGGCTGTGACAAGCTGTTCGTGCGTACCCGATTCTATGATATGCCCCTTATCCATAACGACAATGAGGTCGCTGTCGCGTATCGTGGAAAGGCGGTGCGCGACTATAAACGACGTTTTTCCTCCGAGCAGGTCCGCAAACGCGGCTTGCACGGCGCGTTCCGTCATTGCATCTACTGACGCAGTAGCTTCATCCAGTATCAGCATTTCAGGGGAGGTGAGAAATACGCGGGCAATGGCAATAAGCTGTTTCTGTCCTTCGCTCAGTTCTTCTCCGTCGCCCGAAATAAGCGTGTCGTATCCGTTTTCGAGCGTGCTTATAAACTTATCAAGGTGAGCTGCATCGGCGGCTCTGCGTATCTCTTCCGGGCTTGCGTCCGGCTTACCGTATGCGATATTGTCTCGTACCGTTCCGGAGAAAAGCCAGGTATCCTGAAGCACCATTCCGAAAGCGCGGCGCACGCCCTCACGCGGGTAGTTTTCAATATCATTGCCGTCGAAGATAAGTCTTCCGCCGGTAATATCGTAGAAGCGCATGATGAGATTTATGATTGTCGTTTTACCGCTTCCGGTAGTGCCGACGAGCGCTATTTTCTGACCCTGCTTCGCGGCGAACGTAATATGCTCCATGAACGGTTTATCCGAGTATGAGAAGGACGCGTCTCTGAACTCGATGCCGCTGACGGGGTGGGCGACGGGCATGGTACCGCCTTTGTCCTCGTCCGCCTGGTCTGTGAGCTCAAAAATTCTGCGCGCGGCGGAAGCGGCAGTCTGGAGTTCTGCCGTCACGCTCGTGACGTCGTTGAACGGTTTTGCGAACTGATTCGCGTAGGCGAGAAAAGCGGACAGCCCTCCGAGGGTAAGCCCTGCGCCGATATTCGACGCCCAGCCGCCCGGATCACTGCCGATGATGAACACGCCGCCGACTATTGCGACAACGGCATATATGATATTGTTTACGATACGGCTTACCGGATTGACAAGTGCGCCGGCGAACTGGGAGCTGAGTCCGCTTTTGAACAGCTCACGATTGATTTTTGCGAACTGCTCTTCGCTCTCTTCCACGCGTCCGTATGAACGGAGCACGCGGGTACCCGAAAGGTGCTCTTCCGCAAGACCGCTCATCTTTTCCATATTGACGCTCTGTTTCGCAAACGTCACACGGTTGCGTTTTGCTATTGCGGCGGATACGAACGCGCTGACCGGAGTAAGCAGTACGACAAGCGTAGCGACAGCCCAGTTCATGACGTACATACAAACGATCGTCATCAGCAGCGTCACGAGACCGGCGGAGAGCTGCATGATACCCTGGTAAAGACCGTCCGAAAGGTTTTCGCCGAAAGCGGTCATTCTGGTCATGAGATCGCCGCGGCTGTGTCTCTCTATGCGCGACAGGGGCAGGGAAAGCAGTTTATCGAAAAGTTCGCGCCGTATGTCACGCACGGTCAGGAAAGACAGCCGGCTGAGCAGGATGTTTCCCGTCCAGACACTGATGCCGCTGATCGCGACGCAAGCGGCGATAATGACGCAGTAACGCGCTATGACCGAAAAGTCGGTACCGCCCTCTACCGCGCTGTCGATAGCCATACCCGTAAGAACGGGGGCGAGAAGCGAGAGCGCCGTACCTATGATGACAAGAGCCATGCCCGGAATGAAACAGCTCTTGTGTTTAAGAGCATATCCGAGTATGCGGCTTATGACGGAAAATTTTTCTTTGCGTACTTTTTTCATGCCTGACCTCCCGCCGTTTCCGTTTTACCGCTGAGCATACGGTAAAGCTCACAGTTTTCCAGCAGCTGCTGATGAGTGCCGTATCCCATAACGCGCCCGCCGTCGAGTACAAGTATCTTATCCGCACGCCTTATAGTACCGGCGCGCTGTGAAATATTGATAACGGCTTTGTCGCGGCAGGTTCTGCGTACGCTTTGCATGACTTCAGCTTCGGTCACATAATCGAGAGCGCTTGCGGCGTCGTCGAGTACGAGAACGGGTGCATCCCTGAGCAGTGCGCGGGCGAGGGAAAGTCTTTGTTTTTCGCCGCCCGAGAAATTATTGCCCTTTTGCGTGACCGGAGTATCGAGCCCTTCTTTGTCTGAAATGAACTCCCATGCGCGCGCGATATTCAGTTTATCCTGCATTTTTTCAGGGTCGTTGCAGCCGCTCATGGCAAGGTTCTCGCGTACCGTTCCCGAAAACAGCAGCGGTTTCTGCGGCGCGAGAGTGACGAGAGAGCGCAGCTGCTCATCCGTATAGTCGAGAATGTTGTTACCGGCTATGCGTACACTCCCTTCAGTTGCACGGTAGAAACGGACAAGCAGTCCGGCAAGCGTTGATTTACCGCTTCCCGTAGTGCCTATTACGCCGAGCGTTTCTCCGCGACGGAGGGTGATATTGAGTCCGCCGACAGCGTTTTCCTCACCGCCGAACGAATAGGACGCATCCTTAAGCTCGACAAGCGGAGCGTCCGGATCGGGAATTGCGCCGTCGCCGCTTTGATCCTCAGCAAGGTCGAACACCGCGTTTATGCGGGCGGCGGAGGAGATAGCTTTGGAGATGAGCACCATAAGCGTTGCGGTGGTGATGAGCGCAAGCATGATCTGATTGAGGTAATTGACGAGCGCTATGAGGTCGCCGGAAGAGAGAGTGCCGTCATTTACCATACCTCCACCCAGCCAAAGCAGCACAACGACGGCGGCGTTTATTATGACCGTTGCCGCCGGCGTAAGCAGGCAGGAGAGGGCGGAAGCGGCGACTGCCGCTCTGCAATGTGAGTCGAGCGCTTTGTCGAACTTGTCTTTGCTGCGTTTTTCTCCTGCGAAGGCGCGTATGACACGCTCACCGCGAATGGTCTCTCCGGTAAATCTGGAGATATCGTCCAGGCGTTTCTGCATGGCGGAAAACCGTGATACGCCCGCGTTCATAACGACGAGGAGTACGATAAAAGCGGCTACGCCCGCACTGACGCCGATATACCACAGCGACGGAGCGACGATGATGCTCATTATCGCGCCGCCTGCCGCTATGACGGGAGCGCGCAGCATAAGGCGCAGGAACATGGCAAAGCCCTGCTGAGCCTGGGTAACGTCCGTTGACAGACGATTGACGAGGGCGCCCGTACCCATCCGGTCCGCATCTCCGAGATTGAGCTTATGGAGATGCGAGTACAATGCCTTGCGGATATTGCATCCGAGACCGACTGCGGCTTTTGACGCAAGGTACTGGCAGGAGAGCGAGAAGCCCAGACCTACGCACGACAGACCCGCCATAAGCGCGCCCAGCCCTATTACAAGAGTAATATTTTCGTCGGCTATTGCATGGTCGATCATGTAGGCTACGATAAGCGGAATGATGAGCTCAATGATAGCCTCAATGATCTTGAACAGCGGCGCGGCGATGGCGGCGGCTCTGTAACCTTTAAGATATTTGAGTAATTTCAGCATGAATATCTCCGATGAAATCGTATGAGTTTTTACGATAAAGATATATGAGATGAGAATAGCATAAAAGCAGATGCGTGTCAACGAAAGAACGGAAATTAAGGTGATTTACCGGTCAGGCGGAAGCGCACCGGATCCGCAGAGGCGGCACATAAAAAAATCATAAAAAATTTTTACAAGCATATTTACTTTGTGAGAATTATATGTTATAATGTAATCGGCAAGTGAAAAGGCTAAAATATTAAGGAGGAATACAGTTAAATGGCACGTAAGGGAGATTATTTCGGTCTTGGCCGTATAGTCAGTATAATACTTGCGATAATCCCTGTGACGTCATGGATACTCGGCTTTGTAACGAGATTCATGGAGGGAAAGATTGTTGCGGGAATCGTAAGATTAGTATTCGGATTTACGATCGTCTGGATTCTTGATATTATTTTGATGATACTCAGCGGATCCATACTCAGACTTATTCCCATTTGATGCGAGGAGCGCAGGGAATTGAATTGATACCCGAACGCACCGTTTTTTATCCGTAATATGCGGATGAAAGGCGGTGTGTTTGGCTTTATACGGTAAAAAACGTAAGAAGTTGAGCAAAAGAGCAATTGTAATGTGTTAAACATTCAGGCGGGCAGATAAATTACTTGCGTTTTTCGCGATTATATGGTATTATGCAGAGTAAGGGAGAAATGTGAAATCAAGCCGACTGCGAAAAAAGCAAGGAGCCTAAATTACAAATGGAAATTTCAGAGAGAGCAAAAAACATTTCGCCGTCTCTTACGCTTGCCATAACGGCAAAGGCGAAGGCGATGAAGGCGCAGGGACTGGACGTTGTGTCATTCGGAGCTGGCGAGCCCGACTTCAACACCCCCGATTATATAATCGAAGCGGCAAAGTATGCGCTTGACAAGGGTATGACCAAGTACACTCCTGTTCCGGGAACGGTAGAGTTACGCCGCGCCATAGCAGATAAGCTCGAGCGCGATATAGGTGTCAAGTACGCGCCCGAACAGATCGTCGTATCCACCGGTGGTAAGCAGACGCTGCGCAATGCATGTGAAGCGATCATAAACCCGGGCGACGAAGTGCTTCTTCCCGCGCCCTACTGGCTGACTTATCCCGAACTCATCAGGATGTCGGGCGGTAAAGTGGTTGTAATGGAAACGACTGATAAGAGTCATTTAAAGATCACTCCCGAGCAGCTTGAGAATGCGATCACGCCGAAGACGAAAGCTCTGATATTCACCAATCCGTCCAACCCGACCGGAATGGTATACACTCCCGAAGAGATAGCCGCGCTTGCCAAAGTAGTGGAAGCTCATGGAATTTATGTGATCAGCGATGAAATATACGAGAAACTCGTTTACGGTGTTCCGTTCAGCTCAATGGCATCTTTCGGAAACATGAAGGATCTTACGATCATATGCTCCGGTATGAGCAAGACGTATTCCATGACCGGCTGGAGAGTAGGTTATTCCGCCGCGCCTCTCAATGTTGCAAAAGCGATGAGCAGCATTCAGAGCCATACGACGTCGAACACTAACTCAATAGCGCAGTACGCATCGTACGTTGCTCTTACGGATGATCGCGGCGAAGAGTTCCTTAAGAACATGGTCAAGGTATTCGACGCACGTCGCAGACTCATAGTTTCTCTTGTGCGCAGCGCACCTTTGCTCAGTTGCGTGGAGCCGATGGGAGCGTTCTACGTTATGGTGAACGTATCCGGCACGTTCGGCAAGAAGTGCGACGGGGAAGTGATAAACAACTCTTCCGATTTCTGCGCGAAACTGCTTGAAAAGTCGCTTGTGGCAGCCGTGGACGGCGCAGCTTTCGGTGCGCCCGAATACGTCCGTCTGTCGTACGCATGCAGCGAGGATGATATAAAGAAGGGACTGGAGCGCGTAGCGGCATTTACTGCGTCGCTGGAGTGATTTAATGATATTCTAATGCACACGTTATATTGTTTTTAACGTCAGCATTATAATATACATATGTAAGCTCATAGACATAACGCCTGAACGGCGCAGGTTACAGAAAAGGGAGGAAAATTATGATTAACCTGATCTACGGTGCAAAGGGCAGCGGAAAGACGAAAGAAATCTTACGGCGCGCTAATGAGGCGCTGGACGTCAGCAAAGGCAATATAGTATACATAACGGATACTACGGAGTACTCGTCGAGTATTCCCGCGGCGATCCGGTATGTGAACGCGTCGGAATATCTGCCCGAAAACGGGAAGGTGAGCGAGGAAGCGTTACTCGGATTCGTAAAAGGCGTCATCGCCTCCAACTCTGATGTTACCGAGATATTCATCGACGGGCTTGCGCGTATGCTCAAGGAAGACGCGGAAAACCTCGAAGAGTTTTTCGTACGGCTAGACAGTGTATCCGACCGCGCGGGCGTAAACTTCTGCATATCGCTCACGTGCGATAAACTCCCCAAATTCTTAAAAAAATACGTATAAACGGAAAGACTTTAAATGAAGTACATCTCGACAAGAAACCCCGCTGCCGCGGTAAGCGGCAGCGCGGCGGTACTCTCCGGGCTTGCGCCTGACGGCGGACTTTACGTTCCGGAGAGTTTCCCGCCCGTATCCATCAAAGAGATCGAGGACATGACCGTTCTCGATTACCCCGAACGCAGTGCTCGTATAATGAGCCTGTTTTTCGATGAACTGACTTACGATGAATTGCTCGATATAACCCGCAGAGCATACTCTACGTTTGACGGAGACCCCGCGCCGCTTGTGAAGCTGGACGACGGGCTTTATGTTCTTGAGCTGTGGCACGGCAGAACGCATGCTTTCAAAGACATGGCGCTTTCCGTGCTCCCTCTGCTTATGACGGCACTTAAAGCCAAGGCGGGGCAGACGGAGACCTGTCTGATCCCCGTTGCGACGAGCGGAGACACGGGTAAAGCGGCTCTTGAAGGCTTTGCGGACGTGGAAGGCACGGGAGTCGTCGTGTTTTATCCGGACGGCGGCGTCAGCCATACCCAGCGCAGACAGATGGTGACGACGCTCGGAACCAACGTCAGCGTTATTGCCGTAAGAGGCAATTTCGACGATGCTCAGACGGCTGTTAAGCGTGCGTTCGGCGATGAAAAGCTCGGCAGCGATCTCAAAGCGCTCGGCTGTAAGATGACGGGAGCAAATTCCATCAATCTCGGCAGGCTTGCGCCTCAGGTCGCGTATTATTTCTCGGCGTATGCCGATCTGCTTGCTTCCGGGCAGATAGAGTCGGGCGAAAAAGTGGATTTCTGCGTTCCCACCGGCAACTTCGGAAATATACTTGCGGGATACTACGCATATCGCATGGGACTTCCCGTAGGCAGACTCATATGCGCGTCCAACGATAACAACGTGCTTTCCGATTTCCTTGCGACTGGCGTTTATTCGCTTGACAGGGAGTTCATCAAAACGACGTCCCCGTCAATGGACATTCTTGTGTCCAGCAATCTCGAACGCCTTTTGTTTGAGTTCGCAGACAGGGACGGCGCACTTGTTTCCGAATGGATGAAGGAGCTTCGCACCGTCGGTCATTACGATATAGGTGCAGAGCGTCTTGCCGCGATAAAAGAGAAATTCTGGGGCGGTTTTGCGCTTCAGAGCGACTATGCTGAAACGCTTGCGGAAGTGTATGACGAGTACGGATATCTTGCCGATCCTCATACCGCCGTTGCGTTCGACGTTTACGGACAGTATTCCGACGGCAATGCGGAGACCGTTCCCACCGTTGTTCTTAGCACGGCGTCTCCGGTCAAGTTCGCGCCTGCCGTACTTTCCGCTCTCGGCGAGGAAGTACCTGATGACGACGTCAAGGCGTTGCATAAAATGGAAGACATAACCGCATTTCCCGTACCCGACAGCGTATACGCGCTTTTCGGTATGGCGGAGCGTTTCAATGAAGTGATAGACCCGTCCGAAGTACCGGCAGCGGTAGAGAATTTCGCAAAGAAGCTCAAGGAGAACGCATGAGCGAAGATAAAAAGAAAATAGTATATTCCGCGCTCAAGCCGACCGGCGATCTTCAGCTGGGCAACTATATAGGCGCGTTGCGCAATATGGTCGCGATGCAGGAGGAATTCGACTGCATATATACTGTAGCCGATATGCATTCGCTTACGGTAGATGTCGTTCCGGCGGAGCTGCGCCGCAGAAGCTATGACTTCATGGCGATATTCCTTGCGATAGGACTGGATCCCGAACGCAGTATTCTGTTCGTGCAGAGCCACGTACCTGCTCATGCGGAGCTTACGTGGGTGCTCAACTGTAATACCATGATGGGCGAAGCGAACAGAATGACGCAGTATAAAGACAAGAGCAAGAAGGCGGGCAAGGCAGGCATTAACGTAGGTCTGTTCGATTATCCCGTGCTCATGGCGAGCGATATACTGCTCTATAACGCTGATCTCGTACCGATAGGCAAAGATCAGCAGCAGCATCTTGAGCTTGCCCGTACGATAGCGGAGCGTTTCAACGGACGTTACAGCCCGACTTTCACTGTTCCCGAAGGATACTATGGAAACAAGCGTACGTCCAAGATATATAGCCTTACCGATCCCACCGCGAAAATGGGTAAGACGGATGCGAACGCAAACGGCGTTGTGTTCCTTCTGGATAAGCCGGAGGATATCATGCGTAAATTCGCGCGCGCAGTCACCGATTCGGACAGTGAAGTCCGCGCTTCGGCTGATAAGCCTGGCGTGACAAATCTGCTCAACATCTGGTCGGTAATGACTGGCAAGAGCGTTGCGGACGGCGAAAAGGAATTCGCCGGCGCCGGTTACGAGACCTTCAAGCGCGCCGTAGGAGAATCCGTAGTGGAGTACCTCCGTCCGGTGCGCGAGAGATATAACGAGTTCATCTCGGATAAGGGAGAGCTGGAGCGCATCATGCGCGACGGCGCTGAAAAAGCGGCGCGTATAGCGCGCAGAACGCTTTCCAAGGTCTACCGTAAGGTAGGTTTCGTTCAGCTTTAATGTTCGGATACGTATTGCCGGATTGTGAAACGCTTTCGGTGAGGGACTACTCTCTTTACCGTGCGATATACTGCGGCATATGCCTTGCGACAAAGCGCCGTTACGGGCAGTTGCCGCGCATGACGGTCAACTATGACATAACGACGTTTGCGCTGCTTGCGACAGAAGCGGAAAGTGCGAACCTGGAATTCGGAATGTGCAGGTGTCTGGGCGACTTCCGGCGCAAACCGTATGTCAGATCGTGTGACCTGATAGACCGCATGGCGGATCTCAACATACTGCTCTGCGCGCATAAAGCGGAGGATGACGCCGTAGATTCGGGCAGGAAAAGCTCTTTTACGCGGAAGCTGCTCCGTCCTCACTATGAAAAGGCGAGACAGCGGCTTCCGGAAGCGGATAAGATCATGGGGGAAATGTACTCCGCGCTGCGCGAGGCGGAAAAAGCGGGAGAAAGTTCGCTTGACCGTTCTTCAGATCACTTTGCGAAAATGCTTGAACGGACGATGGCAACGGTATCTCTTTCCTGCCGTGACGAATACTATTCGGCAGCAATGCGCAAACTTTGCTATAATATAGGCAAATTCGTGTACCTTGCAGACGCGTTGGATGACCTTGAAGAGGATTTTGCCAAAAAGCGGTACAATCCGGTCATAGCGTTTGCTCCGGATTATGAAAAAGGCGGCAGAAAGGAATATCTTGAGCGTCATATGGCGGAACTGCGTTTTGCGGTGAACTCAACGATAAACAGAGCGATAGCGAGCAGTAACGAGCTTGTATTCACTCAGGCGAACGATCTGCTCCGCAATATAATATACGAAGGACTCAGGAAAAAGGCGGATGAACTTTTCTCCGCAGAGAAGAAGCTGCCCGCCCCGAAAGTCCGGTTGCCGAAGAGCACCGTAAAGGAATTCCGTAAAACTCTGAAGGCGCAAAAAGCAATTAAAAGGAATAAAAAAGAATAACATGAGAGACCCCTATGAAGTGCTCGGAATGAGCAGAAACAGCGATCCGGATGCGCTCAAAGCGCGTTACGAGGAGCTTAAAGCCAAATACGGCGAACAACGGTTCGAGGACGGCGAGCGCGGAAACGAAGGCGCACGTCTTTTAAGTGAACTTGAGTCCAGCTGGGCAATCATTCAGCAGGATCTCAAAAGCGGCGGCAACAACGTGACGGGCGATTACGCAAAAATAGAGAATTATATACGAAGCGGCGACTATGACGCCGCACAGCGTGAGCTGGACGCGGTGCCGAGCCGCGACGGAAAGTGGCATTATTATCAGTCCATAATCTTTTACAAGCGCGATTGGCTCAGCGAGAGCAGATCACAGCTTGTGATAGCAGTTCAGATGGAGCCGAACAACTCAAAGTACAGAGAAAGTCTCCGTAAACTGGACATGGTCATGGGGAATGCGGGAGTCAACCCGAACGATATGGGCAGGACTCAGCAGGGACCTTACGACAACGGACAGTATTATAACCAGACGTATCAGCAGCAGCAACAGCAGCAGGATCAGCAGATAAACTCTGCCGGCAACTTCTGCGCTAACTGCATATGCGCGTATTGCATGACGGAGCTTTGCTGCGCCATGATGAGAGGTTGTCACTGATATGCTTCTGAAACTGGCTCAGGGAAGTACTCCGCCCGGCGGGAACGAATCCTCCGGAGAGCCGTCCGGCGAGGAAGGCGGACCGCGCCGTCGCAGACCGCGTAAACTGCCGCCCTCACGCAAGATAGCGTACAGCGGTATATGCACGGCGATAGCCGTGATCATGATAGCGGTGGCTTCATGGCTGCCCGTTACGGTAGCTCCTCTTGTGCTCGTCGCTCTCAGCTGGAATGTCGTGGCGGATAAGTGCGGGATAGGGTATGCGTTCATTTCGATGGCGGCAAGCGTTGCTCTCGGATTCTTATGTTCGGCGGCAAACATAGCGGTGCTCGTCCTTATTGCCGTTGCGTTCGTGCCTTACAGCCTTCTCTGCATGCTCATGCGCCGTCTGGATTACGGAAACATATTCCGGTCTGTCGTACGCATAATATGCGTGGCGGCATTCGCGGCGCTCGAGGTGCTTATAATCTACAATCTCGGCAACGCGCTTATAGGCGTGAACGAGTATGTCGATCTCGGATCGGTGATCTCGGCTGCGGCAGGCGGAAATTTTGCGCTCGGTTATGCGATAGTCACTCTTATCGGTATCTTCGCATTTGTGCTTGTAGACTTTGTCTATGTGTTTTTGAGCCGTCGCATCATCACAAGATTGAAGTGAAGACTTATTTTCGTAATAAAAAACGAAGTGAAGCGCTTTGACAGAGCTTCACTTTTTATTTTTTGTGCACATAAAGCGTGCCGACTTTTGTGCGTATCCGGCTTGTCGTATATGATCGGTATCCGTTTCCCCGGTTTTCAGCGGTTGTTACCGCGCCGCGGTCTCCGGTATAAAGATACGCTCTTTGCTTTCAGCCGAAGACCGAAGTGAGGAGCGCATCGAGATAGCCGGGATGAAGTATCAGATAGATGGCTCCGATAGCAATAAAGTGGGTGGGATAGAAAATATAGAAGAAGTACTTCATCTTCAGTCTGCCGCGCTTGCCGCTGTACAGTGCGAGCGGTATGAGCGTAAAAATGCAGTAGACCTGAATCCCGCCGAGAGCGAGAGATAAGGCTATAAGTCCGATTGCGAAGCACAGCAGTGCCGTTACATGGTTGTACAGCGAGGAAAGTATTTCTCCGAAGCCGTAGCCTCGGAAGTCGATGAGGTGAAGCGTGACCGGAAGCATGACGCCGGCTATGCCGTAATCTATGTGTGCTCCCGAAAAACAGCATACGGCGACAGCTAAGCCGACTGCGGCTGCGAGAGCGGCGGAGCTGAGCGCAATGGCTCTTGCGTCCTTTGATGCGACGTTGCGTTTGACTGCATCAAGAGCGAAGATTATAACTGAAGAGAGAGAAAACGCGATAAGGATATCTCCGAACACGCGACCCTGCGCTATGGACGCGACGGTGGACGTGCAGAGTCCGAGGATAAATACGAGCAGAAAATGTCTGAGTTTGTTTTTGGTGTAGTAACAGCCCTCGGCGAACATGAACGCAAAGAGCGGCATGGAAAACCTGCCTATGATGCGCAGAATGCGTATCTGCGGAAATACGAGCATTCCGAGATGATCGACAAACATGAGCGCACAGGCGGCGATCTTCAGCACATTTCCGCTCAGGAAACCATAATAAGTTCTGTTTTCTTCAATCATAACTGCATTGTATAACCTAAAGCGGTTGCGCGTCAAGCATTTATGAGACGCCGTCTCTTTTAAAATTTAATTAAATTAAATTAAAAAAATAAAAAATGCCTTGACTATCATATTTCAAAAATAGTAGAATAAATGTGAAAAATACAGTGATAATCATAGTAAATAGTAAACTGCATATGCGGTAAGGAGTGAGATCATTGGCAAAAGAGTATGAAGAAAAAGTACAACTCAGATCGCGCAATCCTGCGGGATTTATCCTCAGTGTTGTTGCTTTGGTGCTGTTTGTCATAATACTTGTAGGAGGTGGCATTGCCGGATATTATTACGGCAGGCAGGTTTTCCGGACTCAGTTCGGGATAGGACTTACCGATATCATCAGCTGTTACACCGATATTAACGGCTATGACTATGACGAATCAGACAATGTAGTATACACCGAAGAAGACAGAAACACGCTCTACAACGCGATAAATTCCGCATTATACTTCAAAGACGGAGTCATAGACGATGCGTTTATTGCTGATTTTGTCGGTAATGTAACTGAAAGTCAGCCGGGAAACGATGACGCCGGGCAGGACGGAGTTACGACTTCCGCGCAAAGCGACGCCGGGAGCGACAGCGGTAACGGAATTCAGTCGCTTTTCAGAAAGGACAATTTTGATGCGGATAAGCTGGGAGAGTACGACTGGAGGACGACAAGCACAGGCATGGTGGTTTCGGACCGTTCTCTCGGAGCAGTGCTGAACGAGCATTATATCCTCAGCGGAAGCATGGATAAAATGTTCGCTCTCGGAGATAGTTTCGGCGACTTGAAGCTGAGCGATCATATTTCGCTGAGCCGTCTGACCATTACCCGCGGATCGGATATGAGCGAAGAGGACAAGCAGGCATACGGCATGATTGACGACGGGGTATATCTTATGTTGTCTTTGTCCGTAAACGTCAAAACGGTTGTAAGACAATATATGTCGTCCCAGGGCGCAAACGGACTTACGGGAATAGTCGTTGCTTCCGTACCTGAAAAGGTAAATGTTTCGGCGTCCGTAAATCTTAAGGATATAAACGACGGTATCCGTATCAATATAAACGACATGGCGCAGAAGACGTGCAATATGGAGTACATTTCGGAAGAAATGGAAGCCAAATACGGGAGCGACGGAACGATTTCCAAGTTCGACAGACTGTGCATAGTGATCGAGACGTTCTCGGGAATAGATTTGCAGGACACGGTCAACAAGAGCGCGGGTCTAATACTCAAGTATATCTGTAAAGGCGGCGAAGAAACCGGATTCTGTCTTGCGGACATAATAGATCTTGACAGCGTCACACGCAACGAGGACGGAAGCAATTCGTTTGCTATAGATATCAACGGACTTATAAAATATTTGGCTGGCGAAGAAATGGATATATCCGACTTGCTTGTCATGCTGCAGGCTCTGATATGCACGGACGTGAACGACGCTCTTGACATGACGGAGCGCGTGGACTTCTACACCAACGACATGGATAAGCTCAAAGCAGCGATGCAGGCATGCGGTATAGAGTCGGTGGAAGACATAGACAGTCAGGCGAAGATCAACCGACTTATAGCGGCGGGAGCGTCCGTCATAACCGCCGATCCCGGCATGGACGTACCTGATAACTTTGTCAGCATATACTCAGGTCTGATGGAAAACGCCGTGTTTGACGCATTCGAGATAGAGGGTGCGGAAGACTACACAATGGCGGACATAATAGCGATAATGCAGAACGGTCAGCTTACCGACGAGCAGAAAGCGCTTCTCGAACAGATAAAGAACAAGGTAGAAGGCGGTGCGTCGGGTACGGCTCCCGTATTCCGCATAACGGATAAAATGCTGGGCGCGGCGATACGTGATATGACGGACTCGCTCGGAGTGCCTTCCTCATACGATATATCCGTTCACTCGCTTACGATAAGCGAGAACGGAGGTCGTTACTATGCGGACATTACGGCTTCCGTAGTCCTTGTAGACCAGGCGCAGGCTGACGGTGATTACACCGATCTTTTAAGCGGGCGCATGGCTGTGGGTATGCGGGTGGAGATCACTCCGGATGCGGCAGTGCGTGATGACGTCGAATGGATATCGTTCAATGGCGTCGGAGAGACGGGAGGCGTGGCTCCGATAGAAGAGCTTACGATGGAGAGACTGCGCACGGCAATAGACAATACTTTGAACCTGGATCTCTCTGATATGCTCGGCGGCGTCAAAGACGGCGTCGCGGACGTACTGGATAATCTCAAGGAAAATTTCGGTGATATCGAATTTGTAGCAAGCGATGCGGCATAATCAGACATGGTCATACAACGGCTTAAAATAATCGATTACAGGAATTACGCGTCTGCCGAGATACAGCTCGGCAGGGGCGTAAACCTGTTTATAGGGGATAACGCACAGGGAAAGACCAATCTGCTCGAAAGCATACGGCTTGCAAGTGTAGGACGGAGCGCGCGTACTACCCGTTGGCAGGAACTGATACGCTGGGGAGCGAAGCAGGCATCCGTGACTGTCCGTGTACGTTCGGAAGCGGGCTCGGACGAAGTGACCGTGCGTCTGGGACAGACGAAAAGCGTGCTTGTCAACGGCTTTCCGATCAGCCGCATGGGCGAACTGATGGGAGTTGTCAAGACCGTGCTGTTCACGCCGGACGAGCTGCGCATAGTCAAGGAAAGCCCGGGAGAGCGCCGGAGGTTCACGGACATAGCGCTGTGCCAGCTGTCCCGCGGATACTTCTACTCG
Organism: uncultured Clostridia bacterium; assembly: GCA_944362615.1. Classification (GTDB taxonomy): domain Bacteria; phylum Bacillota; class Clostridia; order Christensenellales; family Pumilibacteraceae; genus Protoclostridium. The sequence goes on along the minus strand of CALVTM010000006.1, from coordinate 30,257 downwards.
CTTACCCGTTATAACAGGGCGCTTGCGCAGAGGAACAAGCTTCTGAAAGGAAACCCGACGGATAGCGAACTTACCGTGTGGGACATGCAGCTTGCAAAAGAGGGCGCACGCGTTACGCGTACGAGAAGGAAATTTGCCGAAAGACTTGCGACGTTTGCCGAGGGCATACACCGCGAACTTTCGGGAGGGGAAACGCTGTCGATAGGGTATGAAGGTTGCGAAGGGGAGGAACTGTCGGAGATAGAAGACGCGCTTATGGCGGAGCTTGAAAAGAGCCGCGCAAGAGACAGACAGTTTTCCGTGACTCACGTAGGGCCTCAGCGTGACGATCTGTCCATACGATCGGACGGTATCGACCTGCGTACATACGGTTCACAGGGGCAGCAGCGCAGCGCGGCGTTGTCTCTCAAGCTTGCGGAAATGGAACTGCTCAAGAACGAGGGAGGCGAGTATCCGATACTCCTTCTTGACGACGTGCTCAGCGAGCTTGATGAAAAGAGACAGTCAAAACTGATAGAAAATATTAAAGCTTACCAGACGATAATTACCTGCACTCATCTTCCCGAAGATGTGCGCGAGCGCATAGGCGATGTAACGGAGTTCAGAGTGCAGAGCGGAAACGTAAATAAAAAGGAGAACTGAATTGAAAGACGGTATATTCAAAGTGGCGGCTGCGACGCCGCATATAAAGCCGGGCGACTGTTCCGGCAATGCCGAGAAGATCATAGAGCTTATAGCCCGTGCGTCGGACGAGGGAGTCAGCGTGCTTGTGCTGCCCGAGCTGTGCGTAACGGGTTATACGTCAGGCGATCTGTTTCTGCTTGACAGTCTTGTAGGCGGAGCGGAAGAAGCGATCGACCGCATCACGGACGCAACGGAAGGCAAAGACGTAGTCGTAGTAGTGGGTGCGCCGGCAATGATGCGAGGAAAACTGTACTCTGCGGCATTCGTTATCCAGCGCGGCAGAGTGCTCGGTGTGGTGCCGAAAAAGCATGTGCCGAATTACTCTGAGTTTTACGAAGCGCGTATTTTCACCGAGTACCGCGGAGAGAACGACTTTGACGAAAAGCTCAACTGTCCGTTCGGAACGAAACTGATCTTCCGCGAAAAGAGCGGCGCGCTTACGCTTGCAGCCGAGGTATGCGAAGATCTGTGGGTTCCCGACAGTCCGTCGGTAGAGCACGCGCTTGCGGGCGCGCTTGTCATTTGCAATCCGTCCGCATCCGATGAAACGATCTCTAAGGCGGATTATCGCCGTGCGCTCGTTTCCATGCAGTCGGCAAAGCTGTGCGCGGCTTACGTCTACGCGGATGCCGGTAAGGGGGAATCGACGACGGATACCGTATACGGCGGGCATAACCTGATCGCGGAGAACGGTAAAGTTCTCGGTGAGGGAGAGCTTTTCAAAGATGAATTCATAATGGCGGATATAGACGTATTCCACCTTGCTCATGACCGCCGCCGGATGAACAGTTTCGACAGCGGACGCCGTCCCGGTTATGAAGAAGTTGAGTTCGAGCTTACGCTGAAGGAGACCCGGCTTTCGGAGAAACCAGTAAAAAACCCATTCGTACCCGCCGTCAAAGGGGATCTTGACAAGCGCGCGGAGGATATACTTCGTTTGCAGACGGCGGGGCTTGCGGGACGCTTGTCGAATTGCAATATCAAAAAATGCGTAGTCGGAGTGAGCGGCGGACTGGACAGCACGCTTGCACTGCTTGTCGCCGTCCGCGCCGTGGATTTCGTAGGACTTCCGCGTAAAAACGTCATAGCGGTCACAATGCCTTGTTTCGGAACGACGGGACGCACCCGCCGCAACGCCGAGGAAATGAGCAGGCTTCTCGGGACCGATTTCCGCGTAGTGGATATAGGCGAGAGCGTAAAATTGCATTTGCGCGACATAGGTCATGATGAGAACACGACGGACGTCGCTTATGAGAATGCACAGGCAAGAGAGCGGACCCAGGTGCTTTTCGATATAGCCAACATGCAGGGCGCGGTGCTTGTAGGCACGGGAGATCTTTCGGAGCTTGCACTCGGGTGGTGTACATATAACGGCGATCATATGAGCTCATACGCCGTAAACGCCTCCATACCAAAAACGCTTGTGCGCAGACTTGTCGCGTACGAGGCGGAGAGACTGCCCGAATTGAAAAAAGTGCTTTGCGATGTGCTGGATACGCCGGTCAGTCCGGAACTGCTTCCGACGGGCGGAGACGTTGTGGTTCAGCCCACCGAGGAGATCATCGGACCGTACGAGCTTCACGATTTCTTCCTGTATCATCTGATACGCTGGGGATCGTCCGCGTCTAAGATACGCAGACTTGCCGCATTGGCTTTTGAGGGCGAATACACCGTACAGACTATCGACAAATGGCTGGAGATATTCTTCAGAAGATTCTTCACGTCCGCATTCAAGCGCAACTGCCTGCCGGACGGCGCGAAAGTAGGAAGCGTCAGCCTTTCTCCGCGCGGCGACTGGCGTATGCCTTCGGATGCTGCGGTAATAAAATAAATCACGCGGGAATGCTTTATATGAAAAAAGCCTCAAAAGTATTGACCATTGTATCATGTATCGTTCTTGCTCTGATAGCGGCTGCTTTTGCGTTTGTAAGCATAGCGGTACTCGGATACGGCGCAGGCTACAATAATTCGGACGGCAGCTGGAAGCGCGCATCATGGAAATCGTCAGTCGGTTGGACGATGGAACACCCCGCGTTTGAAGAGTACGGCGAATATATATTGCCGTGGCGTGAGGGCGCGGCGTCTGTTACCGTTCCTGCACTGAGCTACTATTGGATGTGCCTTACTACCGGTTGGAATACCCGTGACGTTGTGGACGGCGTCAACTTCATGATAGGCGCGGAAGAGAGCGGCGAAGCCCACTTTTATAAATTTTACAGCGCCCGGGACATTGCGGATGAGCCGGACAAAGCGGATACCGGACTGATATATGTTCCGGGAGACGCGGACAAGCCGTTTGCGTTTGTCGTACCGGGCGGCGGAATGACAAGCGAGGCTCTGACTGCCGAAGGCTTTACCGCGGCGCGTGAGCTTCATTCACAGGGATATCCTGTATTCATACCGATATATCGGGTCAGTACCCAACGCCCGTGGGAAGAGCAGGAAAAAATAGCGTCCGAAGATTTCGGCAACGCCGTCAGATACATATTCGACAACGCTGAGAGCCTCGGCGTGCGTACGGACGGATATTCTGTGTGGGGATATTCTGCAGGCGGCAGACTGAGCTGGCTGTGGTGTCTGGAAAACGAATACGGTTATTCCGCGTACGATCTGCCTGCTCCTGCCGCCGTCATACTCTCATACTCCGGCTGGCACGACGAGCAGTTCGCCGGCAATTACGGCAGAGTGCCTTCATATTTCGGGTATTGTGCGAACGACAAGGTGATAGGCAGAGAGCTCGTTCACGGTATAGAGGAATATATAAACGTACTGCAGAGCAGCGGTGTAAAGACGGAAGTGCATCGTTACGAGAGCGCTCCGCACGGCTACGGTACGGGCGCGGGGACGGAAGCGGACGGATGGATGGAATCCGCTTATGCTTTCTGGCAGTCCTGTTTGAGCTGAGCGCTGCGGCTTGATCTGATGCGCCGCGTCTGCCGTAAGGGCTTTGTTACCGGGCGCGGAGACTGCATAAAGCAGACAGAAATGAACTTACACATATAGATCCGCACTTTATTCAGCAAAGAATGCCGGAATTATAAAACATTAAATTTTTATTACATCATTCTTTAATATAAGTTTAAGATAACGGGATTATTATTACGATGTAAAGCGAAGGGCGATATAGCCCGATGCAGATTAAACAGCCGTATCATCCATCCTCAGGGAGTCCTGCGTCCATTAAGCCGAAAGGCATAGCAGGACTCTTTTTTATTTTAACGGAGCTTTAACTTAACAGTGATATATTGAGTTTACAAACCTGAACGGGTATGTTATAATCAAAACAAGGAGTGAGGATAATGAGAGTACTGCTTGTCGAAGATTCCGTCAGTCTGACGGACGCGCTTGAAAGCGTGCTTAAAAGGGAAAAATTCACCGTCGAGGTGGCGCATGACGGAGAAGAGGGTGTCGCTTATGCTGAGACCGGAGTATACGACGTCATTATCATGGATGTAATGATGCCCGTGAAGGACGGTATAGAGGCTACGAAAGAGCTGCGTGCAAAAAAGATAAACACGCCCATAATAATGCTGACGGCGCTCAGTGAAGAGAGCGATAAGATAGTGGGTCTGGACTGCGGTGCGGATGACTATATAACCAAGCCGTTTTCGATGTCCGAACTGCTTGCCCGTATACGCGCGGTCACGCGCCGTAAGGGGGATATCATACCTGAAGACGGGCTCAGTTACGGCGGTGTCACTCTTAATCTCTATACGTATATGCTGTCGTCCGGAGAAAAGTCTGTCAAGCTGAGCAAGAAAGAAGCGGAGATAATAAGATTTTTCTTTGAAAAGCCGACTTTTGTCGCACAGCGTGAACAGTTGATCAATAAGGTATGGGGATTTGACAGCGAGTTTGAATCGAATAACCTGGAAGTATTCATATCCTTCCTTCGGAAAAAGCTGCGTTTCCTCGATGCAGGTTTCACCATAGTGCCAGTGCGCGGAGTGGGCTACAGACTGAGCGAACCGGAAAAAGCATAACTGAGCGGTAAAAGGGTGATATGTCTAAAAAAGCAATGGCAGATAAAAAGAAAATGACGATAACGTCACGTCTGTTTCGTAAGATGCAGACGAAGTTTACCGTGCTTGTTGCTTTGATATGCCTGGTGCTTGTCACCGTATCGTTTGTCGCGATGGTGATTGTCAATACTATCATCATGGAAATGTCGGTAAACGATATGATGGACAAGGCAATAGCGAATGCGATTGAGGGTATGGCTAAACCGCCGACGGAAGAGGACGACGACTCCGATTCCGATTGTCTTGTAGTCGTGGACCGCAGCGGAGAATTTCTGATATTCGGAGAACTGGGCGGCGATGTCACTCTTTCCGATGACGATATGAAGGAGCTGATAAGTGCGGCTATACGTGACGAACAGAGCGTGCGTATAAATGATATGGTCGTCCGTGTCCGCGTATTGCGCGATGAAGATTCGATCGGAAGATTCAGTATATATGCTTTTTACGATTTCACTTCACGATTCAATATTTATGTATCACAGACGCTCGGGATGATGTTTTCGTTTATCGGGCTTGCCGCGGTACTCACGTTATTCTCATATATGATGTCGGGATTTATTCTTTCGCCCGCGCGTGATGCGCTTGTGCGTCAGAAAGACCTCGTTGCGAATGCGAGTCACGAGTTAAAGACTCCGATCACGATAATCAATGCGAATCTCGATGTAATAAAGAACGCTCCGCCGGATGCGGATAATTCCAAATGGATAGCGAATATCGAAGCTCAGACCAGGCGCATGAACAATCTTATTATAGAAATGCTGGAGATGAGCAGCTTTGAGTCGGACGCATATAAGCCGGAGATAACCGAGTTTGATCTCGGAGAGCTTGCGGAAGGCAGTTGTCTTGCATTTGAAGCGGCTTGTTATGAAAAGGGCATCGGAGTGGAGTATGAGAGCGAAGGCAGCACCGTGATCCGTTCGGATGAGAAGGGCTGGAGCAAGCTCATCGGAATACTTATGGATAACGCAGTCAAATATACGCCGGAGCGCGGGCGCATAATCGTCCGTCTGGAGCGGCGTAAAAAGAGTGTGTGCATGACTGTATCCAACGACGGCGAGATACCGTCTGATAAGATCGATAAAATATTTGACAGATTTTACAAAGCGGGAGACAATTCCGGAAGTTTCGGACTCGGACTTGCAATGGCGAAGGTGATAACAGGCGGAATGAACGGTAATATTTCCTGCACGAGCGGTAACGGGCGTACCGTATTTACGGTATGCGTACCGATAAAGGACTGAGGAGGATATATGAAAGTTTACGGAGGCATTGAAGAGCTTATCGGCGGCACGCCGGTGCTTGATCTGCGCGGCTATGCAAAGAGCATAGGCGCGACCGCACGCATACTTGTAAAACTTGAGAACCGCAACCCGGGCGGCAGTATAAAAGACCGCGTTGCCGCAAGAATGATAGCGGACGCAGAAGAGCAGGGCAGACTGGACAGTGAGACTGTGGTCATTGAACCGACAAGCGGCAATACCGGCATAGGGCTTGCCGCATTGTGCGCGGTCAAAGGATACAGGCTGATAATAGTGATGCCGGATACGATGAGCATAGAGCGCCGTAAACTCATGTCGGCATACGGTGCGGAGCTGATCCTTACGGACGGTGCGCTCGGAATGGCGGGAGCTATAGCTGAGGCGGAACGCATAGCCGCAACGTATAAAAAGAGCTTTATTGCCGGACAGTTCGTCAACCCGTCCAATCCGCGCGCGCATTATCTTACGACCGGGCCGGAGATCTGGGAACAGGCGGGGGACAATCTCGGCGCTTTCGTTGCCGGAGCAGGTACGGGCGGAACGGTAAGCGGAGTGGGAAAGTATCTTAAAGAGCGTTCCGCAAGTGTGTACGTAGCGGCGGCAGAGCCGGCTGAAAGTGCGGTGATCTCAGGCGGGAAAGCGGGCAGACACGGCATCCAGGGAATAGGCGCGGGATTTATCCCCGACGTATATGACGCCGAAGTTGTTGATGAGGTAATGGCTGTGCCTACTGACATTGCGGCAAAGACCTCCCGCATCGTTGCGCGTACCGACGGGCTGCTTGCCGGTTTCAGCGGAGGCTGCAATATTTACGCCGCCGGCATACTTGCTTCAAGAAAGCAGTTTGCGGGAAAAGACATACTGACGGTACTCCCCGACAGCGGCGATAGATACCTTTCAACCGACTTATTTTAAATGTAAATAACTTATTTTCGTGCGCACTCATATGAATTATGCGCACGAATTTTTTCAGCTTTAATAGTATCAAACGGCTGCCGTGTTGTTCTCACGGCAGCTGTTAGTGCATTCGAGTGTTTTTGAAAATGAACTTTCCGCGGACGTTTGAGCGATTTTGCTCAGTCAGAATCCGTGTGGGTCAGGTTTTCGTTTTTGCGGATCCGATACGCATTTTATAGATACGACTGAATTTATTGACTGCCGAGCGGATACTTTAAGTCAGTAATCCGTGCGTCCTATAAGATAGTCGCTTGTTACTCCGAATAGCTCCGCGATCTGTATGAGCATATCGTAGTTCGGTTGGTTTCTGCCGACTTCCCATCCGGAAACGGCGGACTTGCAAACGCCGAGCCTGCTCGCAAGCTGACTTTGAAGTAACCCTTGTTCTTCACGCAGTTCTTTTAACCTTTGAGGAAATTTAGTATTCATAGCGGAGTTGCGTATGCGAATTTGGCAAGAAAGACTTTGCGCGAAAACGAAGAAATAAAAGTCAATATTGAAACAGCTAAAAAAGATGTGCGTAGCAATAAGTTACAAACGCAAAAATATGTCATTCATGTTTTTAAACAGGGGATAACGGATGAAAAGGTCAGCGCGCTTATCCTGTCGGCATGTGAACTTCAATTCTATTATTGCAATAACAAAGATGGAAAATACGTCTCCCATTATTTGTCGGAATTATTGTCTGAGGCTGAAAAGCAATATTAACATATCTGATTCCGACTGTAATTGCAGGTATACTTATTATTTTGTCGAAAGTATTGTCTTTTTGCTTGATCAGATCAAACAAGAAGAATTATGAAGCATCGATGAACGAGTTCAATAAAGTACTGCTTTTGTAAATTGAAAGAGAGCGCAACGCAAGGGAGCGTTCTTCTAATAAATGATTAAGTCCGGTTGTTTAAGCTGATCGTTATGGCTTAGGACGGATCATGTTTTAACATAGCAAAAAAGATACATGCGGCTTTAAATCTGTACGAGCCGCATGTATCTTTTTTGTCCTGATCTTACACTTCCTCCATATCTGATATTTTGCCTGCGGTCTGCCTTATCACAAAACCGGTTGCGCGTCCTCCTGCGGCGGGAGAGAGAAAATGCGTTGCCTGCAGGTCCGTGTACGGATTGAGCGTGATCGTTGAAAACGGCTGAAAAAATTCAATAATCGCGTCGTCATCCACTGATTCGGAAAGCTCCGCGGTCATGAGAGTCCTTGCTGAGGATATGTCGCCGGCCTTTACGAATCTGAACAGCTTTTCGGGCAGATCGCGTGCAGGCGGCGTGACCGTATGCTGCGGGGAGTATACATAATTGTGCCGCTCGGCAAAAGTAACGATATATCTGTCCGAACCTATTTCGTGTACGGAAGCGAGTTCCGGATTTGACATTACCTTGCCCCCGAGAAGCCTTACCGTATACGGCAGATAGATCGCATGAAGGGGGAATAACGTCACGTACAGCGGCGAAGCCGCAGGGTAGGAAAGCGGCGCAGGTTTTTCGTTGAATGCGCCGTTAAGCATCATTACGCATTCAAACCCCGGAACAAAGGCATAAGTAAGTTTCATAACACTCAATTATATTCACGACGGCGCGGGATTATTAACAGGATGTCCGGCGTGCCTGAAAAACCGTGATGCGCTTCGGGATACATAAGACGGTATGTCTCCGGACGCCGGTACGTGTCAAGGAAAAGAAATTACCGAAGTTTTTTACCGCTTGCCTGGCAAAAGTATAAACTCCGCCTTTTGTATACCGTCTGAAGTATGCTGCAGCGCCTTATATTATATATAATAATGTCGTAAGAGGGCAGGCAGGGAGCAGGAGAGAATTATTTGTGAAATTTATGTAAAATTTCTGAAAAAAACTGCGCTGATTTGCTTGACGTACATTGACGCATTTGCTAAAATATATAAGCTGCACTGGAGCGCGCAGCAATAATAAAGCGAAAAAGCGGAAGAATCCGGAGGTTACTGCTTACTGGCCGCGGCTTGGGCGTAGCGGAGAACTTCGGAGGACGCGTGAGGGGACGAGATCCCCGTTCGCGGACGGCCTTGTTCGGGGCGGCGTTGAACCGCCTTTGAAAATGCGCTGAAAAAGAAACGCGCGAAAGGGTTGTCTTAAAAGTCAAAAACGGAGGAAATTATTAAATGCGCAGCAATCAGAAAATTCGAATCAAGTTAAAGGCGTATGACCATGAGCTTCTCGACAAGAGTGCTCAGCGTATCGTTGACGCCGTCAAGTCGACGGGCACGAAAGTCAGCGGTCCCGTACCCCTTCCTACCGACAGAGAGGTCATCACTGTCCTCAGAGCGGTACACAAATACAAAGATTCGAGAGATCAGTTCGAAATCAAAACGCACAAGAGACTGATAGACATATACAGTCCGTCGAGCAAAACGGTGGACTCGCTTATGAAGCTGGATCTTCCCGCAGGTGTGGATATCCAGATAAAACTGTAAGTAGAGAGAGGCAAGTAGAGAAATGGAAAAAGCGATTTTAGGCAAAAAGGTCGGAATGACTCAGATCTTCTCAGAGAAGGGAGAGGCCGTTCCCGTCACGGTGGTTAAAGCCGGCCCCGTTACGGTCATACAGGTCAAGACTCTTGAGAAGGACGGATACAGCGCGGTTAAAGTTGCGTTTGAGGATATCGACAAGAAGCGTGTGAACAAGCCTGACATGGGTCAGTTCAAGAAAGCGGGTTGCGCACCCAAGAGATACCTTCGTGAGCTTAAGCTGGACAAGACCGATTTTGAGCTCGGAAGCGAGATCAAGTGTGACACCTTTGTGACCGGCGACATGGTAGACGTAACGGGCATCACGAAGGGACACGGATTCAGCGGTACGATCAAGCGTTGGAATCATCACAGACTGAAGATGACGCACGGTGTAGGTCCTGTACACAGAGAAGTAGGTTCGACGGGCGCGAACTCCACGCCCTCGCGTAAGATAAAGGGACTCAAGAGCCCCGGAAGATACGGTCACGAGCGCGTGACCATACAGAATCTCGAGATAGTCAAGGTAGACTCGGCGCGTGACGTTCTTTTGATCCGCGGCGCGATACCCGGACCCAGAGGTTCGCTTGTAACGGTGAAATCCACCGTAAAGAAATAATGGAGGTTGAACCGGAATGCCTAACGTAAAATTATACAAGCAGACGGGCGAAGAAGCCGGAACGGTAGCTCTTGACGACTCAGTGTTCGGCGCAGAGCTCAATACGGCGGTCATCCATCAGGTAGTCGTGGCTCAGCTCGCCAACAAGAGACAGGGAACGAAGAGCGCACTCACCCGTGCAGAAGTATCCGGCGGCGGACGTAAGCCGTGGAGACAGAAGGGAACGGGCAATGCGCGTCAGGGCTCTATAAGAGCTCCCCAGTGGAAGCACGGCGGTATCGTGTTCGCACCGAAGCCCCGCGACTTCACACAGAAGATAAACAAGAAGATGAAGGACGTTGCTTTCCGCAGCGCGATAAGCTCGAAAGTGACGGACGATCAGCTTAAGGTGATCGATGAGATAAACGTAAGCGGCAAGACCAAAGAAATGGTTGAGGTTGTAAAGGCGCTCGGACTTACGAAGAGAACGCTGTTCGTGCTTACGTCGGCAGACGAGCTTGCGGTTCGCGCGGCAAACAACCTTGAGAAGGTTGATACCGTAAAGGCTGAACTCGTCAGCGTGCTCGACCTTATGAATCATACGGACGTCGTGCTCACGCAGGCGGCTGCAAAGCAGATCGAGGAGGCTTACAGACAATGAACGCATATGACGTTATCATAAAGCCGGTACTGACCGAGAAGGCGTATGATGGGATAGCGTCGAAGAAGTACTGCTTCTTCGTTCGTCCCGACGCAACCAAGACGGATGTTAAAAACGCGATCGAGAAGATCTTCGAAGTGGAAGTTGAGAGCGTAAACATACTCAACGTCCGCGGCAAGAAGAAGAGAGAGCGCGGTACCGTGGGCTATACGGCAGATCGCAAAAAGGCGTATGTGAAGCTGACGGAAAAATCGAAGACGATATCTTTCTTCGACAGCCTCGCTTAAAAGGAGTTCGATATGGCAATAAAGAGATATAAGCCCATGACCCCGGGCACGAGATTTAAGACGGTATCCACTTTCGAAGAAGTAACAAGCTCCAAGCCGGAAAAGTCTCTGCTCGTAGCAATCAGACATAAGGCGGGACGCAACGCATACGGACGTATCACCGTGCGTCAGCGTGGCGGCGGCAACAAGACCAAATACCGCATCATCGATTTCAAGAGAGATAAGGACGGCATACCTGCAAAGGTAGCCACGATCGAATACGATCCCAACCGTACGGCATACATTGCACTGCTCCACTATGCAGACGGTGAGAAGAGATACATTCTTGCTCCCGTAGGTCTGAACGCAGGCGACGTTGTTGTAAGCGGTTCGGAGGCGGACATAAAGGCAGGCAACGCACTTCCTCTTGCGGACATACCCGTAGGTACGTTCGTACACAACATAGAGATGCAGCCGGGACGCGGCGGACAGATCGCCAAGACGGCGGGCGCTGCTGCACAGCTGATGGCGAAAGAAGGCAAGTATGCGACGCTCAGACTTCCCAGCGGTGAGATGAGATACATTCTTGCGCGTTGCAAAGCGACGGTAGGACAGGTAGGAAACCTTGATCACGAGCTTGTCAGCCTGGGTAAGGCGGGCAGAAAGCGTCACATGGGACGTCGTCCTGAAGTGCGCGGTGTGGTCATGAACCCGAACGATCACCCTCACGGCGGTGGCGAAGGCAAGTCCCCGATAGGACGCCCGACGCCGGTTACTCCTTGGGGCGTACCTACTCTCGGATATAAGACGAGAAAGAAGCGCAAGTCCAATAAGTTCATCATCAAGAGAGTTAATTAGGAGAGAGCGAAATGTCAAGAAGCGTTAAGAAAGGTCCTTATGTAGAGAAGAAGCTTTACAATAAGATCACCGCCATGATAAACAATAACGAAAAGAAGGTCGTAAAGACCTGGTCGAGAAGCTCGACGATCATGCCTGAGTTCATCGACTTCACCATCGCCGTACATGACGGACGCAAGCACGTTCCCGTTTACTGCACGGAAGAGATGGTCGGACATAAGCTCGGCGAATTTGCGCCCACCCGTACGTTCCGCGGACACGGCGGCGATAAGACGGCTAAGGGCAAGTAATCCGGAGGGTAACAATGGCAAAGAGAATCAGAGAAAAAGCAAAGGCGCGTCAGGAAGCGAAGGACACCCGTCCGACCGCGACCGCCAAGTATATCAGAATATCTCCCTCCAAGGCACGCGTGGTAATGAACGTCGTGCGCGGCAAGTCCGTTCCCGAGGCGATAGCGATCCTTGAGAACACGCCGAAGGCAGCGAGCGCATCGCTTGTCAAGCTGATCAACAGCGCCGCAGCGAATGCGGAGAGCGGCAAAGGACTTACGAAAGACGAACTTTACGTCGCAGAGCTCAGAGCGGACGCAGGTCCTGTCTACAAGAGATACCAGCCCGTAAGCAAGGGCAGAGCTCATTCGATAATGAAGCGCACGAGCCACCTGACGGTAGTGCTCGGACAGAAGGAGGAGGCATAACGCATGGGACAGAAAGTTAATCCCCACGGACTCAGAGTGGGCGTAATCAACGGCTGGAACGCTCAGTGGTATGCCGGCAAAAAGGATTTCGGTAAGAACCTGAAGCAGGACTACGATATCCGCAACTACCTCAAGAAGAAGTACTATTCTTTCGGTATCAGCAAGATAGTGATCGAGCGCAGCCAGAGCAAAGTTACCGTAAACATCTATACGGGCAAGACCGGACTGCTTATCGGTCAGAAGGGCGCTGGAGTCGAGCAGATCAGAAAGGAGCTCAAGAAGCTCACCGGACTGCCTGACATAAGAATAAACATTCACGAGGTCAAGAAAGTGGATCTCGATGCAACGCTTGTTGCCGAGAACATAGCATTCCGCCTCGAGAAGCGTGAATCTTTCCGTCGTACGATGAAGAAGTTCATAGGCAACGTCATGAGAAGCGGAGCGAAGGGTGTAAAGATCATGGTCAGCGGCAGACTGGACGGTGCGGAGATCGCGCGCAGCGAGCAGTACCATGAAGGTTCGATACCTCTTCAGACGCTCCGTGCTGACATCGACTACGGATTCGCCGAGGCACACACGACGTTCGGCGTTATCGGCGTCAAGGTGTGGATATATAAGGGCGAAGTTCTCCCCAAAGCCGAGAACCGGTCCAAGGTAGGAGGAAACGACAATGTTAATGCCTAAAAGAGTAAAGAGAAGACGTGTACATCGCGGCCGTATGAAGGGCAAGGCGCTCAAGGGCAATAAGGTTGCATACGGCGAGTACGGTCTTGCGACTACCGAGTGCGGTTGGATTACCTCCCGTCAGATAGAGGCAGCGCGTATTGCGATGACGAGATACATCAAGCGTGGCGGACAGGTGTGGATAGACATCTTCCCTCACAAGCCGGTAACGAAGAAGCCTGCCGACACCCGAATGGGTTCCGGTAAAGGTTCGCCCGAGTTCTGGGTAGCAGTTGTAAAGCCGGGCCGCGTAATGTTCGAGATAGCGGGCGTAAGCGAAGACATAGCAAAAGAAGCGCTCCGTCTTGCGTCTCATAAACTTCCCGTTAAGTGCAAATTCCTGCGCAAGGGCGAGCAGCTCACGGGGGTAAAAGAAGAGGAGGTCGAAGCATAATGAAAGCTAAGCAAGTTCATGACATGTCCGATGCAGAGCTCGAAGCAAAGCTCACAGAGCTCAAAGCGGAGCTGTTCAACCTGCGTTTCAGCCATGCGACTCATCAGCTCAACAACCCCATGCAGCTCAAGAACACGAAGCGCGACATTGCGAGAATAAAGACCGTAATGAGCGAGAGAGCTAAGAAGGCGTAAGGAGAGGGACTATGGAAGAAAGAAACCAGCGCAAAGTAAGAGCGGGTGTAGTCGTAAGCGACAAGATGGAAAAGACCATAGTCGTTGCGATCAGAGACAAGATCAAGCACCCTATATACAAAAAGACGATGAACAAGACGAAGAAGTACAAGGTGCACGACGAAAATAACGAAGCGGGCATCGGCGACTTTGTAGAGATCGAGGAGACAAGACCTCTTTCCAAAGACAAGTACTTCCGCCTCGTTCGCATCGTGGAGAAAGCAAAGTAAGGAGATCCGACCATGATACAACCGCAGACATATCTCAAAGTAGCCGACAACAGCGGCGCAAAAGAAATAATGTGCATAAGGGTACTCGGCGGCTCCTTCAGACGCAGCGGCAACATCGGCGACGTAATCGTCGCATCCGTCAAGTCCGCAACGCCTGGCGGCGCAGTCAAGAAGGGTGACGTCGTCAGAGCGGTAATCGTTCGCAGCCATAAGGGCATAACCCGTCCGGACGGCAGCCACATCAGATTTGACGACAATGCCGCAGTTATAATCGACGGACAGAAGCAGCCCCGCGGTACTCGTATATTCGGACCCATAGCAAGAGAGCTTCGTGAAAAAGACTACATGAAGATCATCTCGCTTGCACCCGAGGTTTATTGATTCAGGAGGACGTATGAACAGTTTGAACGTAAAGAAAGGCGATAACGTCATAGTCCTTGCAGGACAGGACAAAGGTAAGAAGGGTACTGTAATATCCGCTTCTCCCAAGACGCAGACCGTCAGAGTGGAAGGCGTAAACGTAGTAACGAAGCATGTAAAGCCCAGAGGCCCTCAGAACCCCGGCGGCATCATGAAAGAGCCGGGAAACATCCATGTAAGCAACGTGCAGGTCATCTGCCCTGATTGCGGAAAGCCCACGAGAGTGGCTCACGCGATAGTAGACGGCAAGAAAGCACGCGTATGCAAGCACTGCGGCGCATCGCTTGACAAGCAGGCGAAAGCAGCTGTAAAGAAGGATAAGAAGGTCGCTAAGAAGGCGAAGAAAGAGGCTGAGACCGCACCCGAGGCGGCAGAGGCAGAAGTATCCGCAAAGAAGCCGGCAAGAAAAGCCAAGAAGGCGGAATAAAAGATAAACAAGGTATTTAATACCGGAGGAACCCACAGTGGCAGAGAAAAAGACAAAGCAGGCGGCAACGGAAGAAGTAACTGAGACCGCTGAACCTGCAAAAGCGAAAGCTCCTGCGAAGAAGGCAGCGAAGAAGTCCGAGCCCGCTCCCAAGAAATACGCACAGGACGGCAGATACAGACTTTACGCGCGTTATGTCGAGGAGATCGTTCCCGCTCTGATGAACGAACGCGGATACAAGAACGTGATGCAGGTGCCCAAGATCGATAAGATCGTAGTCAACATGAGACTGGGCGATGTAAAGGATAACGCGAAGAGCATACAGACGGCTATCGGAGAGCTGGGACTTATCACGGGACAGAAGCCCGTGGTATGCAAGGCAAAGAAGTCCGTCGCAAACTTCAAGGTAAGAGAGGGAATGACCATCGGCGCCAAAGTGACGCTCAGAGGTCTGCGCGCATACGAGTTTTTCGATAAGCTTGTAAGCATAGCGCTTCCCCGTGTGCGTGACTTCCGCGGTATCTCCGGAAAGTCCTTTGACGGCAGAGGCAACTATGCGCTCGGCGTTAAAGAGCAGATAATCTTCCCCGAAATCTCCTACGAACTCGTGGAGAAACTGCGCGGATTCGACGTAGCTGTGATCACGACGGCAAAAACGGACGATGAGGCGAAGGCGCTTCTTACGAAGCTGGGAATGCCCTTCAAGAATTAGGAGATAAAATAATGGCAAAGAAAGCTATGAAATTAAAGCAGCAGAGACCTGCGAAATACTCCACGAGAGCGTATACGAGATGCTCGATATGCGGCAGACCTCAC
Source organism: uncultured Clostridia bacterium (assembly GCA_944362615.1). Taxonomy (GTDB): domain Bacteria; phylum Bacillota; class Clostridia; order Christensenellales; family Pumilibacteraceae; genus Protoclostridium. The sequence goes on along the minus strand of CALVTM010000006.1, from coordinate 14,523 downwards.
TCTGTGCTGCGTAAGTTCGGAATTTGCAGAATCTGCTTCAGAGAGCTTGCATCCAAAGGCGAGATCCCCGGAGCAAGAAAGTCGAGTTGGTAAGGAGGCGCCATAAATGATTACGACAGATCCCATTGCAGATCTTCTTACGAGAATCAGAAACGCACTTACCGCGCGTCATGAAACGGTAAACGTACCCGTAAGCAAGATGAAGAAAGCGATTGCGGATATACTTCTTGAAGAAGGTTATATATCGGCGGTCGAGGTTGTGAGCGAGAAGGACGAAAAGACCGGAAAGGCACACGACGAAATGAAGATAACTCTTAAGTACGGCCCTGCGAAGCAGAACGTCATAACGAATCTGAAGCGCATATCCAAGCCGGGTCTTAGAGTATATGCCGGCTGCGAGGACCTTCCCAAGGTACTTGACGGACTGGGTATAGCGATAATATCCACGTCCAAAGGCGTAATGACCGACAAGCAGGCGAGAGCCAACAAAGTAGGCGGCGAAGTGCTCGCTTACGTATGGTAAGGAGGTCATATGTCGAGAGTAGGAAGATCCCCCATAGCTATACCCGAGAAGGTAAACGTTGATATCAACGGCGCGGTAGTAACCGTAAAAGGACCTCTCGGACAGCTCAGCAGAAAGATAGAAAGCAAATACATCACCGCAAAGCTTGACAACGGTCACGTTGTAGTAGAGCGCAGTTCGGAGATAAAGGAAGCGAAAGCGGCACACGGACTTTACCGTCAGCTTATCGCAAACATGGTAAACGGTGTTGTGACTCCATTCTCCAAGACGCTCGTGGTATCCGGCGTAGGTTACCGTGCAGCGGTGCAGGGCAATAAACTTGTGCTTAACATCGGATATTCTCATCCGATAGAGCTTCCTCTTCCCGAAGGCGTAAAAGCCGAGGCGAAGGAGAGCGATGACAAGGATAAGAAGGCGCTTCTCGTCGTAGTATCCGGCATCGATAAGGAAGCTGTAGGACAGTTTGCCGCGACAATCAAGTCCAAGCGTCCCGTTGAACCTTATCACGGTTACGGTGTACATTACAGTGATGAGGTCGTAATCCGCAAGGAGGGTAAGACTTCGGGTAAGAAGTAACAGAGCGTCATGATAAACAGAGAGAACAAAAACGAAATCAGACTTAAGAGGCACAGAAGAGTGCGCGCGCACGTATCCGGTACTGCGGAGCGTCCTCGTCTGTCCGTTTATCGCAGCACGAGCAACATTTACGTTCAGCTGATAGACGACGAACGTGCCGTAACACTTTGCGCTTCCTCTACCAAGTCCAAAGACCTCAAGCTCAAGGGCAAGACCAAGACGGAAGCCGCGATCGCGGTAGGCAAGGATATCGCCAAGAAAGCAAAAGCGCTCAAGATAGAGAAAGCGGTTTTCGACAGAGGCGGTTATCTTTACATCGGCAGAGTCAAGGCTGTTGCCGACGGTGCGCGCGAAGGCGGACTGGAGATCTAAGGAGGACGAGCTAAGATGGCAAGAAGAGAAAGAGAAGAAGCTATCAGACAGGATGACGGCATCAAGAGCAAGCTCGTTTCCGTCAACAGGATAACGAAGGTCGTCAAGGGCGGACGCATCATGCGTTTTGCAGCGCTCGTCGTTGTTGGCGATGGTAACGGCAAAGTCGGCATCGGCACCGGAAAGGCTAAGGAAGTACCCGAGGCTATCAAGAAGGCGGAGCTTATTGCACGTCGTCACATGGTAAAGGTACCTCTCAGTGAAACAACTATCCCTCACACGGTAATGGGCAAGTTCGGTAAGAGCACTGTTCTTATGAAGCCCGCTCCCGAGGGTAACGGTGTCATTGCAGGCGGCAGCGTGCGTGCGGTCGTAGAGCTTGCAGGAATCAAGAACATCACGACGAAGTCGTACGGTTCGAGAAACTCCATCAACGCTGTACGCGCGGCACTCAACGGACTCAAGGCTCTCCGCTCTCCCGAGCAGATAGCTGCTCTCCGCGGCAAGACCGTGGAAGAGATCCAGGCGTGAGGTGAATACGATGGCAGAAAAAATGTTGAAGATCACTCTCGTCAAGAGCGTCAGCGGACGTCTCGAGAAGCAGCAGAAGACCGTAGAGGCGCTTGGTCTGCGCAAGATCGGGCAGACGGTTGTCAAGAAGGACAACGAATGCACTCGCGGAATGATTTTTGCGGTCAGACACCTCGTTGAGGTCAGCGAAGCTTAAGGAGAAAGGATAAGATGATTATAAACGAATTGAAACCCGCGGCGGGCGCCAAAAAGGCACCCAAGCGTCTGGGCAGAGGTATCGGTTCAGGCACTGGTAAAACCGCCGGTAAGGGTCATAAAGGTCAGTGGGCAAGAAGCGGCGGCGGTGTACGTCCCGGATTCGAGGGACAGATCTTCGGTCTGACCCGCAGACTGCCTAAGGCCGGATTTGACAACAACTGGAAGAAGGTATACTCGACCGTCAACGTCAGCGCGCTTGAAGTATTCGAGAGCGGTGATACGGTTACGGCAGAGGCGCTTCTCGAGCGCGGCATACTTTCTAAGATCGAGCCGTACGGACTTAAGGTCCTTGGCGACGGCGAGCTGACGAAAAAGCTCACCGTGGTGGCTAAGAAGTTCACCAAGAGCGCTGCAGCAAAGATCGAAGCTGCAGGTGGCACGGCAGAGGTCAAGTAAATATGTTCCGTACGCTGGCAAATGCATTCAAAAACAAGGAAGTAAGAGCGAAGCTGCTTTTCACATTGCTGCTTCTGTTCATATACAGAGTGGGCTGTTGGATACCCACGCCCGGTCTGGACGCTGCGGCACTGAACGGCGAAAATGTCACGATTTTCGGTGAGACGTCGTTCCTCGGCTTGCTCAACAGCATAACCGGTGACGGTTTGTCCAACGGCGCGCTGCTTGCGCTCGGTATATCGCCGTACATCAACGCATCCATTATATCGCAGCTGCTTACGATAGCCATACCTCCTCTTGAGAGATGGACGAAGCAGGGCGATGAGGGAAAGCGTAAGATGGCGATGTTCACGAGAGTGCTTACGGTGCTTCTTGCAGTCGTACAGGTAGTAGGTATACTTATAAGCTTTGACAGAGGCGGATATATCAACTATAATATATACGGCATAGATATTCCCGTATTCGTTGTATTGATGCTGATCGCCTGTGTGCTTATTGCCGGAGCTGTGTTCACGATGTGGCTTGGCGAGAGAGTAACCGATCTCGGAGTAGGCAACGGTATATCGATGCTGATCTTCGTAGGTATTCTTTCTACGGCAGGCCTTGCGCTTGTAAATTCCGTATCCATAATGGCTCTCGGTGAAGAGGGCTGGGATATGCAGCCGTGGTATCTGCTCATCTTCCTCGTGATGGTAGTGTTCATCTTCGGATTCATTACTTTCATCGACGGAGCGGAGCGCAGAATACCCGTATCGTATGCAAAGCAGATCAAAGGCAGAAAGCAGTTCGGCGGCCAGAATACGCACATTCCCATTAAGGTCAACGCGTCAGGCGTCCTTCCGATAATCTTCGCCACCGCGATCATCACGTTCCCTCAGCTTATCATGCAGATGGTAACCACGGACGGAACGGCGCCGGTCAACTGGTGGACGATAGCGTTCGGAACGGGAAGTCCCGGATACTATGCGCTCAGCGCGCTGCTTATACTGTTCTTCAGTTACTTCTATGCAATGATACAGTTTAAGCCGGACGAGGTCGCTCGTAACCTTCAGCAGTATGGCGGATTCATACCCGGCATACGTCCCGGAAAGGCAACGCAGGATTATCTCGCAAAAGTAAACAAGCGTCTGACGCTGTTCGGCGCTATCTACCTTGCGGTGATATTCATAGTTCCCAGCTTGCTGTTCTCCATACTCAACCTTACGATAAACTTCACGTCTGCACTGACGAATGCGTTCAGCTCGACGGGTATGTTGATCGTCGTAAGCGTTGCGCTTGAGTTCCAGAAGCAGCTTGACAACCAGCTGCTGATGAGACAGTATAAGGGATTCCTCAAACAATAATCTCAGAAAAGGGGGAATAGATATGAACATAGTACTTTTGGGTGCGCCCGGTGCGGGCAAAGGAACGCAGGCGTTGCGCATAGAAGAGCACTATAAGCTGAAGCATATATCGACGGGAGACATATTCCGTCATCACATGCGTCAGCAGACCGAAGTCGGCAACCTTGCAAGATACTACATCAAGAAAGGTCAGCTGGTACCCGACGAGGTCACACTTAAGATCGTCTCGCTTGCGCTTGAGGAAGTTAATTACTCGGATTTCCTTCTTGACGGATTTCCCCGTAACATCAACCAGGCTGAGAAGCTGGACGAAATTGTAAAGATAGACAAAGTGATCGATATAGCAGTTGATCATGCCGTACTTACCGACAGGATATGCGGCAGAAGAAGCTGCGTTGAATGCGGTTACACGACACATATATCCATGCTTGAGAACGCATCGGTATGCCCGAGATGCGGCTGCGATATGTATCAGCGTATGGACGATATGGAAGAGACGGTCAAGTCTCGTCTGGAAGTGTATGCGGCACAGACGGCGCCTCTGATCGACTACTATGAAAAGAAAGGCGTGCTTGTCCGTGTAGACGGAATGGGCACTCCGGAAGAAGTCTTTGCGGAGATAAGAAAGGTACTCGGATGATACCTATAAAAAATGCGGCAGAGATAAAGAAGATGCGCGAAGCGGGCGCGGCGCTGAAAGAAGTTTTCGGCGTCGTTGCCCCGCTGGTCGCGCCGGGCATAACGACAATGGAGCTGAACGCCGAGATAGAGAAGAAGATATACTCACTCGGGGCGACAGCGCCTTGTAAAGGTTATATGGGATATCCGGCAGCAGCGTGCATATCCATCGACGACGTAGTCGTACACGGCATACCGTCACTGAGGCGGCTTGCCGAAGGTGAGATAGTGAGCGTGGACATCGTACTGAAGCTCAACGGTTTCTGTGCGGATGCGACGCGGACGTACGCTGTAGGCAGGATAAGCGAGGAGAAGCAACGTCTGATAGACGTAACGCGCAAATGCTTTTTTAACGGCATTTCCCGCATAAAGGCGGGAGCAAGACTGGGGGATGCCCAGAGCGCGATACAGATGACTGCCGAGCTTGCCGGTTATGGCGTCGTAAGAGCGATGACCGGTCACGGCATAGGGCGTGACATGCACGAAGATCCCACCGTGGAGAACTACGGTCACGCGGGAACGGGGGTCATGCTTAAGGCGGGTATGTGTCTTGCCGTAGAGCCCATGATAACGATGGGCACATGGCAGATAAAGATAGACGCCGACGGCTGGACGTGCCGCACGACGGACGGCTTGCCCGCCGCGCATTACGAGAACACGGTTCTTGTGACGGCGGACGGCTGCGAGATACTGACGGAGTAAATAATGCAGAAGGGAAGCGCGGTAATAAGCAAAGCGGGCGGTGACAGAGGAAGGATATATCTTGTCGTCGGAACGGACGACAGAGGATACGTTCTCTGCGTCGACGGCAGGCGGCATAAGCTCTGCGCGCCCAAGAGCAAGAACGTAAAGCACCTGAAACCGACGGGCAGAGAAGTGGAACTTCCGACGACGGATGCAGGAGTGATAAGCGTCATAGCAAGACTGGATATACAGTCTTAAACGGAGGTTATATGTCCAAATCGGATGCGATCGAAGCAGAAGGCGTAGTGATAGAGTGTCTGCGCGGCGCTATGTTCAAGGTCAGACTGACCAATGGATTTATAGTGACGGCGACCATATCGGGAAAGATCCGTCAGCATTACATTAAAATACTCGAAGGCGACTCTGTAAAGGTAGAGATGTCCCCGTACGATATAACGCGCGGACGCATAACCTACCGCAACAAGTCCTGATTTCCAAAAAAACAGTTTATTCAAGGAGAATATTATGAAAGTACGTACTTCCGTAAAACCCATGTGCGACAAATGCAAAGTTATCAAAAGACACGGCAAGGTAATGGTCATCTGCTCAAAGTACCCCAACCACAAGCAGAGACAGGGTTAAGAGTAAAAAATAATCCGCTTATTCCGCAAGCGCCGACATTCCACGGCAGCGGGATCGGACGGTCCGAATATTATAAACACTTTAATTAATTTCAGGAGAGAACAATGGCAAGAATTGCAGGTATCGATTTGCCCAAGGAGAAGCGCGTAGAGATCGGGCTTACCTATATCTACGGTATCGGAAGACCTATGGCGGACAAGATTCTCGCAGCCACGGAGGTCAATCCCGACACGCGCGTAAAGGATCTCACCGAGGACGAAGTACAGCGTCTCAGGGAATACATTGATAAACACGTCGTGACGGAGGGTGATCTTCACAGAGACGTATCCCTCAGCATCAAGCGTCTTATGGAGATAGGATGCTATCGCGGCATAAGGCACAGAAAGGGACTGCCCGTTCGCGGACAGAGCACGAAGCAGAACGCACGCACCCGTAAGGGACCGAAGCGTACGGTAAGCAGAAAGAAGAAGTCTTAACAGGGAGCGTATTTGAATAATGGCAGTTAAGAAAACGGCAGGTAAGAAGAAGATCACAAAGGGCGTAGACAAAGGTCAGGTCCACATCCAGGCGTCTTTCAATAATACTATTATTACGATAACCGACGAGCGCGGCAATACCGTAACGGCATCCAGTGCGGGTGCAACGGGACTGCGCGGCAGCAGAAAGAGCACGCCGTTCGCAGCTCAGCTTGCTTGTGAAAAGGCAGCAAAGGTCGCTTACGACTCGGGAATGCGTAGCGCTGAAGTGTTCGTAAAGGGCCCCGGCGCAGGTCGTGAATCGGCAGTGCGCGCTGTAGAGGCATGCGGCATCAAAGTAACGGCGATCACGGACGTATCTCCCGTACCTCATAACGGATGCAGACCGCCCAAGCGCAGAAGAGTTTAAGGAGCAGGCAATAAAATGGCAAAGAATATATCACCCAGCTGCAAACAGTGCAGAAGAGAAGGTCAGAAGTTATATCTTAAAGGCGATCGTTGCACGGCGGAAGGCAAAAAGTGCGCTATGGACAGACGCCCCACTCCTCCGGGACAGCATGGTCTTGCGAGAAAGAAGGTATCCGAATACGGAATGCAGCTTCGCGAAAAGCAGAAGGCACGTCGTATCTACGGAGTACTTGAGGGTCAGTTCCGCGACTACTATGAGAAGGCAGAGCGCATGAAGGGCGTCGTAGGCGAGAACATGCTTGCGCTTCTTGAGAAGCGTCTGGATAACGTAGTATACCGCATGGGTATCGGTGCATCCCGTTCTCAGTCGCGTCAGATCGTCAATCACGGACACATCACCGTCAACGGCAAGGTAGTGGACATTCCTTCCTACCAGGTCAAGGTCGGCGATGAGATAGCCATCAAAGAGAGCAAGAAGAACAAGGCTTGCTTCACCGCTCTTAAGGACGCTAAGATAACGATGCCCAAGTGGGTCAGCTTCGATACCGCTGCTCTCACCGGCAAGATAATCGAAGAGCCTAAGAGAGAGGACATCGACGCAAACATCACGGAATCGCTTATCATAGAGAAGTATTCCAAGTAATCCGGACCCGCCAGGTGCGGAGACCGATGATCCCATACAGGATCGCGATTCGTCTCGGCGTTTTATGTTAGCAACCGCAGACGAAAAGGAGACATGAATATTATGATGGAAATCGAGAAACCCAGGATCACCATCGAAGAGAGCGCGGATCTGCGTGAAGGCATATTCGTAGCAGAACCGCTTGAAAGGGGTTACGGCATAACGCTCGGCAACTGTCTTAGAAGAGTGTTGCTCAGCGCGCTCCCCGGCACAGCGGTAGTCGGCATACAGATCAGCGGAGTGAGCCATGAGTTCAGCGTCATTCCGGGGATCAAGGAAGACGTTGCAGAGATAATACTCAATCTCAAGGGTCTCAATCTCAAGGCGAAATACGAGGACAACACGATAACCAAAACACTCAGGCTTGCTCGCAGTGAGCCGGGCGTAGTTACTGCAAAAGATATAGTTACTGATCCGGAAATAGAGATACTTAACCCGGAAATGTATATCTGCACGCTGGATGAAGGTGCTAACCTCGATATGGAGCTTACGGTTGCCAAGGGTCGCGGTTATGTAGTTGCAGGACATCTCAAAGACATGTCCAAACCCATCGGTTACATTCCCATCGATGCGATATTCACTCCCGTAAAGGCGGCAAGCTATGCGGTAGAGAATGCTCGTGTCGGTCAGAGTCTGGATTACGATAAACTCACGATCAAAGTCAAGACGGACGGCAGTCTGAGTGCGAAGGACGTACTTTCGCTTGCCGCTCGCGCAATAGAAGATCACATTCGTCTGTTTGCAAATCTTTCGGATATGTTTGCGGGTATGGACATACTCGTATCCCGTCCTGAGGATCGTCAGCAGAAGGTGCTCGAGCAGAGCATCGAAGAAATGGATCTTTCCGTACGCAGCTACAACTGCTTGAAGCGTGCGGGCATCCACACCGTAGAAGACCTCACGAAGCGTACCGAAGAGGATATGCTCAAAGTCCGCAATCTCGGACGCAAGAGTCTTGACGAAGTCATAGCCAAGCTCAGAGGATACGGACTTGACCTCAAGAGCAGTGAGGAATGAGAATAAAAACAAGGAATCACGATAATCATGGAAAACAGGAAATTAGGCAAAGCTACCGATAAGAGAATGGCGCTGCTCCGCTCGCAGGTGACGGATCTTCTTTGGCACGGCAGAATAGAGACTACGTTCGACAGGGCTAAGGAAGTCCAGAAAATAGCGGAGAAACTTCTTACGAAGGCTATCAACAGCTACAAGGATACCGTTAAGAAGGTTGAGACGCGTCAGCGTAAAAAGAAGGACAAGAAAGGCAACGTGACCGTTGAGGAATACAAGATCGAACTTATCAACGACGGTCCTACCAAACTTGCTGCCCGCAGAGCGATCATGGCGGTTATATACGAGAGAGCAGAAGAAAAGGCTTTCACGGAGTCCAAGAGCGCATACAGAGTGCGCACCGGCAAGATCAATCATCCGCTTGTAGAGAAGATATTCAACGAATATGCTCCCAAGTACGATGAGCGTTCGACCGAGAAGGGTACGAAGGGCGGTTACACCCGCGTGCTCAAGAACGGTTTCCGTCGCGGTGATGCAGCTGAAATGGCTATCATAGAACTTGTCTGAGACGGCATTTAATCAAATTTTAATCAAAATATAAAGGGCTTCCTCTTTACAGGTAGCCCTTTAAGATTGTATAATTTATATTATTGAACATATAGGCGTATAAAAAGGCAAGCCGGGGAAATAATCCATTCGATGCCGGCAAATGACTTCACTATACGGAACTGTGGAAATCGCCGAGCGGATTTTGCGCATAATGCGATATTACATTAATTAAGGAGTTTTGTCCCTGTATGATTTGTAACAATTGTCATAAAGATGCGGGCAATGAGAATTTTTGTCCGTACTGCGGAGCGCCGCTTCGGCAAAAGTATTGCCCACAGTGTCACAAGCCGCTCCCTCCTGACGGCAGGACGTGTTATTCGTGCGGCTGGTCTGAGACTGCGCAGTATAATAATATGTCGGGCAACGGATATACCGGAGGTATGCCCGAACCTGCTCCGGAAGTCAGATCTAATGACAAGGGATTGATATCCGGAAGGCGCGAGGAGTACGGCAATCGTTTTGAGTACGGTGCGCCCCGACGCACAGCCGTTCAGACTATATCCAGCCTCATAAGCGGCATAGCGGTGCTTGCCATATGCGGCGTTACGATATACTTCATGCTGATGGGCAACATGTTTGCGTACGAAGGCACGCCGATAAACCCGCTTACGATGTCGCCGGCAGACGGTTCATTCGGATTGGTGTACAATCTTGAAGAGATAATAATATTTTTCCGGAATATATCGACCAATTTTGCTCCCGATGATCTTGCGGGTATGGTGCCGTATATTGTGCAGATATTGCTGATCGTAATATATGCACTTGCGGCAGTAATACTGTCGATCTCCACTTTTATAGCCGTATTTGCATTTATCATAGGGATGGCGCGCGGCAGAAACTTCAGCATGGCATCATTCGCGGCAATTGACTTTGCGTGCGTGGGAATGATCTGGTTTGCCGCAAGATTCGGCTATTACGGTCATATTGTAGACGCAGGGTCTGGCACTTTCACATGTCTGGTCATAGCGGTGGCAGGGCTTGCGGTATGTCTGCTGTCCAATCTTGTATTTGCCGGAACGCGCGCTCTCAAGCCGGGTAGCCTTGCTAAGTTCGTGACGAACGCGGTCATATTCGCCGGAGGATTCATATGTTTCTTTTCTTTCCCGTTCAGAATAACCGCCGGTTATGAAGGCAGCTCATCTGAAATTTTGGGAAGAGCTGCGGAAATAATCGGAAGTCTCAGCGGTGACGCTGCCACAACGGAAATATCCATATACGGTATCGTGTGTATGGTAGGTCTGTTGATACTCACGATAAAGTATATATTCACAATGCCGTTCTTTGCCGGTAAAACTGCTTCGCGGCTGGCGCGTACGTACAAGTTTGACGGTTATAAGGATAAAGGTATAATGTACCGCTCCACACTTTTGCTGATAGGCGCAGTGATTTTCGCGGCATTCGGTTTCATGTATATATCCAGTCTCGGAGCGACGCCGTCTGTAGAATTTATTACGTTCTGCATATCAGTCGCGGCAATATTCGTATTCGCTATATTAAATCGTCTGTGCAAAGACAGAGATCAGCTGTAAAAACAACAAAATAACATATTTAAACGCGTCTGCCGGAAAGGCGGGCGCGTTTTTCCCTGCGTGACCGGCAGGCACGCATTTTGCCGCAAACAGTTGCCATAAACGTGATGATGGTGTATAATAACATATGATGAATGCAATAGTAAACAAGAAAGCGCGCTTTGATTATGAGATAGTGGAAAAATTCGAAGCGGGAATAGCGCTGGAAGGCAGCGAAGTTAAATCCATACGGGCGGGTCATGCAAACCTCGGTGATTCGTTCTGTTTTGTGGAGGGTGATGAAATACTGCTTAAAAACTGCCGCATATCGGCATACGATAAAGCGACGATACTTCCTCCGGATGAGCTGAGGAGCCGTAAATTATTGCTGCACAGACGGGAAATAAACAGGCTGATAGGCAAGGTGAGGGAAAAGAGTCTTACGCTTATACCGCTATCGATGTATTTTAAAGGCAGACTGGTGAAAGTGGAGATAGCGCTTGCGCGCGGCAAACGCAGTTACGATAAGAAACAGACGATCAAGGATCGTGACAACAGTCGTGACATGCAGAGGCAGATAGCGGACGTTGTGCGGAGCAAAAGCATAAGGTAATACAAAGGAAAAAGGTGTAAGATGATAGATGGCATACTTGGATTCGTAATGGTCCTTGCGATAATCATGGTGTCCACAAAGGTGTGCGGACTACTGCTGCGGAAGCTCAACCTGCCGCAGGTGCTCGGCTATATAATTGCCGGCATACTCGTCGGACCCGCGCTCATAGGCATGAGCGGATTTTCGCTGATAGGATTTCAGAGCGAAGCAAACGAGATAGCATGTTTTGTCATGCTTGATGAATTCACGCTTAACGATGGCGGCACGTTTACGATACTTGACGTTTTCAGCAAGATCGGCGTTATAATGATAATGTTCTGTGCCGGGCTGGAAACGGATCTTAAAGAACTCAAAAAAACAGGGTTTGTATCCACGCTTGTGGCAGTGGTAGGAGTTTTAGTTCCGCTTGTACTCGGACTTGTCGTTTCGCTTCCGTTTATGGGTACCGGACTCGTCGACGGATTTGACAGTGTGATACAGGGCGTATTTGTCGGCACGATACTGACGGCGACCAGCGTTGCGATAACCGTTTCGGTGCTCAAAGAACTGGGTAAAATAAATACCCGCATAGGTACGACACTTGTCAGCGCGGCGATAATAGACGACGTGATCGGCATGGTAGTGCTGTCCGTAGTGACCGGACTCGGCAGTACCGATGCTGCGGCTGAGCTCAGCGGATTTGACTGGTTCAAGGCGCAGTGGTGGGGAACGGTAATAATGATAATAGCGTTTTTTGCCGTTGCGATATCTGCTGGCATAGGATTGCATTATCTTTTCTCATGGATGGATAAGCGGTGGCCTTCGACACACCGGCTTGCGCTATTCAGCCTTGCAGTAGGGTTTATTTATGCGTTTGTCGCCGAAGAGGTGTTCGGAGTCGCAGACATAACGGGCGCATATATAGCAGGCGTGATGCTTTCCACCGTACACCGCATGGCAAGCTACACCAATAAGAAAGTAGACGTTAACAGTTATATGATATTCGGTCCGGTATTCTTTGCTTCGATAGGAATAACGATGTCGTTTGACGGACTGAGCGGATGGCTGATACTGTTCAGCGCACTGTTTGTGCTTGCGGGACTTATCGGCAAGGTAGTCGGCTGCGGCGCTGTTATAAAGCTGCGCAGAGGCACATGGCGCGAAGCCGGCATAGCAGGAGTCGGAATGATGGCGCGCGGAGAAGTCGCGCTGATAGTGACCACAAAAGGTATAGAGGTGGGAATAATACCCGAAAACTTCATGATCATGACAGTCATGCTCATACTCGTGTCGTCTATACTCACGCCGATATTCCTTAAAATGCTGTTCTCCGATCACCGCGAGCCTACAGACGGACCCGAACCTTCCAAGTACCGCGGACGTCCGATAGAGCGGAGAACGGGAGCAGACGATAACAATAGCGATAATGCTGCTGCGGAAGCGGTATTGCCCGCACACGCAAAAGGAACAGATGACGGAAATATCCAAGAATGACATAATAGAAGCGGGGATAGAATCACTCGGATACAGGGGCGAGGGCGTTGCAAGAATAGAGCGTTTCCCGGTATTTATAAAGGGCGCGATCCCGGGCGAGCGGGTCCGCGCTCTCATCATAGCCGTAAAGAAGGATTTTGCGATAGCCAAGCTGCAGGAGGTACTCATACCGTCTCCGGACAGAGTTGCGCCGCCGTGTCCTTATTTCGGCAAGTGCGGCGGGTGCGATCTCATGCACCTCGATTACGGAGCGCAGCTCGGATTCAAGACGCGCGCTGTCGAAGACGCATTGAAAAAGATAGCGCACATAAAAACAGAAGTGAACGACTGTGTCGCGAGCGATAAAATACTCGGTTGCCGCAACAAACTGTCTCTTCCGGTGCGCCGAACCAAAGACGGTGTTTCCGTAGGACTTTTTGCATACAATTCTCACCGCATAATCCGGATAGACGATTGTCCTCTCCAGACAAAGCGTATCCGTGAGCTTATCCCTGCATTCGGCAGGTTAGCCGAAAAGTTTGCTCCTTACGACGAGGAAACGGGGAGAGGAGAACTGCGTCACTTTGTTGCGCGTGAGTTCGGCGGCAGACTGAGTGTGACTTTTGTAGTCACTCGTGATCTTTCCTCCAGACTCATAAAAGCGGCGTCCGAAGCCGGAATAAAAGCAGATGAGCTGTGGATGAATATAAACAGCGAACAGAGCAACGTTATTCTGGGGCGCGACACAAGCCTTCTGACGGGCGACAGACGTGACGTTGATATATTTATCAACGGCAGGCGAATGCCGGTATCCGTGCACCCGAATGCCTTTTTTCAGGTTAATGACGGCATAGCCGAAAAGTTGTACACAGCGGTAAGGCGCTGCGCCTCGGAAGGCACGCATAACAGAATAATAGACGCATACAGCGGCGGCGGACTGATGACGGCGATGCTGTCCGACTGTGCCGGATCGGTGATCGGCGTTGAAATAGAGCCGGCGGCTGTAGAGGGCGCAGACGAACTGATGAAAAAAGCGGGCATAACGAACGTACGCAACATACTCGGCGACTGTGCGGACAAACTGCCCGAGCTCATGCGCGATAGTAAAAGCGATACGATGATAGTGCTGGACCCGCCCCGCACCGGCTGTTCGTCAGAGGTCATATCGGCGGTCAACGACAGTGCTGCCTCCCGTATCGTATACGTTTCCTGCAATCCGTCCACGTTAGCGCGTGATCTGTCACGGCTCACCAATTACGCGCCGGTTGCCGTCACACCTTTCGACATGTTCCCGAACACCTGCCACGTTGAGACATTGGTTCTCCTTTCCAAAAATTCGGACAGTCATATCAACGTGACTGTTGAGTTCGGCGAAGGAGAGGGGCAAATCTCTCTGAAAGAAGTAGAAAAACGGGCAGAAGCTCGTAAGCCGAAAGAAAAAGCAACCTATAAGATGATACAGCAGTACATTGAAGAAAACTATGGCTTCAAAGTGCATACGGCGTACATTGCAGAAGTTAAAAGAAGTTTGGGATTGCCGATGTATGTAGCTCCCAATGCAGTGGAAGAATTGAAACATCCTAGGCCGCATCCTACCGAACGGATGGTAGCGGCAATTAAAGAAACTTTGGCACATTTCGATTTTATTTAGTTAATTAAAAGGTGATAGATAGGCCCTGCGGATTGCTATGGACCCCAAAAGTTGGACAATAAAATAACTAAATAGCTTGTGAATGAGTTCGGTACTGTACCGGGCTCATT
>CALVTM010000005.1 GCA_944362615.1 uncultured Clostridia bacterium | reverse complement strand
GGTTCAGGCGCACAAAAAAACCGGCATCTGATATGCCGGTTTTTTGTTTGGAGCTGCTAACCGGACTTGAACCGGTGACCTCGTCCTTACCAAGGACGTGCTCTACCTACTGAGCCATAGCAGCATGTTGCGTTTTCTGGAGATTGAGTTAATTAAAAGCTGGGCGCTCTTCGTCACACGCTTTATGATTATACTATAACGCGCATCAAAAATCAATAACTTTTTACGGGTTTTTGAAAAATTTCTGTAAATTTGTTTGGCGGGGCGTAATTCACATGACATTACCGGCTTAAAGTCGGGTCTGAAACCGACAAAAAACGATGAAAAACGGCTCAACGGGCAGGGGAGAAAAGTTTTTAAAATATTTAGTAAAAAATAATGAAAATCGCTTGCGTTTTTCTATTCTATTTGCTATAATGATTTAGCTTTTAAGCCTAAATGCCCGTGGCGGTGTAGCTCAGTTGGCTAGAGTACTCGGTTCATACCCGATTGGTCGGCGGTTCGAATCCACCCACCGCTACCACAAGTCCCTATGGTCAAGCGGTTAAGACACCACCCTTTCACGGTGGAAACTCGGGTTCGAGTCCCGATAGGGATACCAATAGATACAACATCGCCGTAAGGCGGTATATGGAAGCTTAGCTCAGCTGGGAGAGCATCTGCCTTACAAGCAGAGGGTCACAGGTTCGATCCCTGTAGCTTCCACCAAAGCGAGGATAAGGGCGCATCTTGCGCCCTTTCTTCATGCCTCGGACTTCGGTCATTTACGTCCGTGTAAACTCCCTCGTCCTCACATTCGAAAGCGCACAATCTGCAACCCTTCTGCTCGCTTTGGAGAGCAGTTTTTTACACCAATCTTAAAACATCCAGGTACAACGTGCCTGGATGTTTTTTTATATAAATTGCATGGCGACCGGTGATCCCTCGCGCAGTAAGGTACTGACAGGCGCGGCAGAAGCGGCAATAACAGGGAAGTGTGCTTGCGTAGCTCAGTTCGATCGAATGCTTCTGCCAAAGACAGATAAATCAGTTCTTTACGTCATAGCAAACAAAAAAGACAGCAAATAAGCAGTTTTTTAATAAAAAGTTCAAATTTCAATAATAAAGCGCAGAAAGCAAAATTTTGTATTTTAAAATGTAAGTTTTGCATAACGCAAAGCAGGCGCGTCCGGAGATCCGGACGCGCCTGCTTTGTATAATCGTTTTTCCGCAATTACTTATGTATAATCGTTTTTCCGCGATTATTTGTATGGTTTTTAAAATATCGTCTTTTCGTATCGTGACTGTCACACCGCAGTTCTGCCTCCACACCGCAGTGTCTGTTCATACTGCATGTTTTGGCAGGGTGCGCGTGATTTGCGCGGCTGGTAGCCGTTAAATTACAGCGGGGGCGGAAGGGGGAGTATAACGGTACTGCTGGAGACTGTCGACGGTTATGGTGGATTCTTCACCCGAAAGGAGAAGCACGCTGTAGCCGAAGAAGCCCTGACCGATACGGCGGGAAACGACGGACTCAACGGTTATCGTCATGCTGTCGCCGGCGCCGACATTTTCAAATGCGTCATAGATGTCCTGCGCCGTAAGGACGTTCGTCGTAAGCGTTTCGGACGTTTCGGCGTCGGTTATTGTGATCTCCTTTATCGCGTCAAAAGAGTTGGTGACGCCGCTGAGGTATTCCTCATAAGTATCCAGCTCGGCAAGGTCGTCGCTGGGCGCGTACTGGGCGTAAACGATACTTTCTCTGCCCGAAAGGTCTTTGCTGTAAACCGTACCCGAGCCGGCGGTTATCGTCAGGCTGGCGTCTCCGGGAACGTAGCCGTAAACCTCTTCGTCACTGCCGTATGTAGCGATCAGATTATCCGCGGCGTACTTGGCGTCGTCGGCGGGGATCGCGAAACCGAGGTTTTCATAGTCGGACGCGCCGGAGTTGACTATGCCCGCAAGCGCTGCGGACCAGTCGCCGTTCTCGTTCTCGCAGATATAGAACAGACCGCCGCCCGAGTTGCCGCTGTTGATTGCGGCATCCGTCTGGATAAGATCCATGCTGCCGATATTTTCCACTTCTATCTTCCGGCTGGTAGCGGATACTATACCGCTCGTGACCGTACCGCCGAGGGTACCCGTAGGATTACCTATGGCGACGACTTCCGAGCCCACCATGAGCTCGTCTATATTCTCCATCCAGGTCGCGGTAGTCAGGGCGGTGTCCGCGCTGATGCGGAGTACCGCTATATCTCTTTCGTGAGAGCCGCCTATAAACTCGGCGGGGTATTGCTGAGTGCTTTCGGTGCCGTCCTCAGCTATGGACAGCACGTTTACATACATAAAATAGCAGTCTTCCACAACGTGCTGATTCGTAACGATGTAGTAGCAGTTATCGCTGCCGCTTTCCTCATAGACGATTACGCCGGCGCCGGCGGTGACCATCAGTGCGGTATTGCCGTAATTATCCGTTCCGTAGCCCTCTCCGTAGACTTCGACAACGCTCGGACGAAGTTTTTTGAGCATCTCGGT
Source organism: uncultured Clostridia bacterium (assembly GCA_944362615.1). Classification (GTDB taxonomy): domain Bacteria; phylum Bacillota; class Clostridia; order Christensenellales; family Pumilibacteraceae; genus Protoclostridium. Next base: position 90,462 of record CALVTM010000005.1, on the reverse strand, counting down.
GTAACTGGAGTAGGTCGGAAGGTCAGCGGTTTCGGTATTTACCGTAACGGACCCGCTGATCGGATTATCCGGCTGATCATGGTTGTTTTCTGTTTTGTTGCTGCATCCCGCAAATGCCAGGCATGCCGATATCGTAAGTATTCCGGTCAGCGCGACTGCAAACAGTGCTTTTTTCATTTTTTCCTCCCTGTGAGTTCTGATCCCGCTCATCGCATTATTTAGTTAAATTAAACGCCGTTAATCTTAAATATGTATTAAACATAATAATTAATAATGAACATGACATAAAGTTTTTATACGTGATCCCGCAAAATGCTTGACGTAATGTTCGCAAAGCGCTATCATATTGTGAGCTTAAAAAATGTCGGAGACATACGATGAGTGACGAGAGAAAACAGGTAATAGTGAGGATGCGTCCGGAGCTGCTTGAAAAGTTATCGCGGCTTGCGGACAGAGAGTACCGTTCCGTAAACGGCGAGATCGAGTATCTTGTATCGCAGGCGGTGCGCACGGACGGCGGCAGCGGAGCATATTCGCCCGAGTTTTTCGCGCAGACGGCGGCATACATATGGGACGGGGAGGAAAGGGAGCTGCTCCCTATGCGCAGTACCGATCCCGTTCGTCTTACCGACCTTAAACGGTATGAGGAAGAAAAGGAAACGGTCGTGAAGAATACGCAGGCGTTCCTTAATGGACTGCCCGCACAGAACGTACTTTTATACGGCGATCGCGGAACGGGTAAGTCAAGCACGGTACACGCGGTACTCAACGAGTACGCGCCGCGCGGCTTGCGGCTGATTGAGGTCAAGAAAAAGGATATAATAACTCTGCCCAGACTGATGAACGCCATATCAGACGGCGGTGATAAAAAGTTCATAATATTCATTGATGATCTTACGTTTGTCGAGGGGCAGGACAACTACGGCGAGCTTAAAGCGGTACTGGAGGGCAGTGCGCTTCATCTCGGCAATCTGCTCATATACGCGACGACCAACCGCCGCCACCTGATAAAAGAAACGGCGGAGGACAGAAAAAACGATATACATGAATCGGATTTGCGTCAGGAACAGATGAGCCTTTCCGATCGGTTCGGCATAGTCGTTACATATATAAATCCCGACAAGCGGGAGTTTGCGGACATTTTGCGCTCCATACTTTCCGATCGCGGCATAACGCTTCCCGAGGACGAGCTTTCCCTCCGTGCGGAGAGATTCTGTCTCGAAAAAGGCGGCAGGTCTCCGCGCGGCGCACGCCAGCTTGCGGATATAATCGAGTGCGAGAGAGGACTGTCAGACTGAGTTTCCGCATCCGGGCATATCATGACTGAAAAAAGTGAAATTCCATGACGGAGTTTCACTTTTTATGTTTTCCGATCGGTATATCTTCAGTGCGGCATCCGACTGTATTTCCCTGTAATAACGGGTAATATACGCCAGTACCTGCCGCGCATCTGCTCCGCGCCGCTTGTAGAGGCGTTAAGGGCGGCTCAGGCGGCTCGGCTGTAAAAAACAGCAGCTACACTAAGCGGCGGCGGTTCAGCTCAGAAGCCCGGCACAAATGCCCCGGAATTAAGAGCAGGCGGTATATCTTAAACCTTGAGTCTGGAGAATGTACGGAAGTGAAGCCGCGCGGCTTGGCTGTAAAAAACAGCAGCTACACTAAGCGGCGGCGGTTCAGCTCAGAAGCCCGGTTAAGCGGACGAACTGGGGCGGAGTGAGACGCTCACCGCGCACCGCGGGATCGAGCCCGAGCGCGGAGAGTGCGGATAATACGCTGTCCTTGCCATAACCTGCGCCCGACAGGCAGTTGACGAGCGTTTTTCTCCGCATCGAGAACGCCGCGCGCACGAGCCGTTTGACGCTTTCATCCGTCTGCCCGGTCTTGCGTATACGCACAACGGCGCTGTCAACATTGGGCGGCGGATCGAACATATGCCGTCCGACGCGCCTGGTGATGCGCACGTCCCCCGCGAGCTGAGCGGCTACGGAGAGCGCTCCGTAGTCCTTACCGCCCGGAGGTGCGATCATGCGTTCGGCGACTTCCTTCTGCACCATGACCGTGACCGAGAGGCAGTGTGGGTCGTCGAGGAATCGGAACAGCACGGGAGTGGTTATGTAGTACGGCAGGTTAGCTATTGCCTTATAATCCCCGCCGAAATCCGGCTCACATTTCATAAAGTCCGCAAAAGTGACGGTAAGCCGGGGATAAGTCGCCTCAAGAGGGCGCAGGTATTCTTCCAGGCGGCTGTCGATCTCAAACGCGAAAACGCGCGCGCCGGTGGACGCGAGTTTGACCGTGAGCGCGCCCATTCCCGCGCCTACTTCGACGGCGGTATCATCTGCGGAAAGCTCCGCATCGGCGGCTATTGCGGCAAGGAGATTGCCGTCGGACAGGAAGTTCTGTCCGAGTGAATGTGAATGCTTGAATCCCATACGCTCAGTATAGCATAAGCGCGCATAAAGGTCAACTGCGGGAATATGCGTAATTATTGTGAAAATGATATATCGGATGTGACAGGCATGTGACGGTGAGATGAAAACTTCGGCATAATAGCGTAAGCGGTGCGGATTGTCAATATTTTATATTGACATAATGCGGTCAATGCGGTTATAATTAAAAAACAAAATGAGGAACAACGTGCGGATTTTTTGACCGGCACGTTTTTGCCGCCGTCGGGATGATGTGTTAATGGGGCGCGGCAGGCGGCGCACGGTGGTTAAATGCAGGAAACTGGAAAAAGGTCTGACGAGCATAACGATAATATGATCGGCGGAATTAAAGGATTAAGAAAACAGGGGATAATAGCCGCTGTTGCCGCGTGGCAAAAAACGGTCTGGTATCCCGTTGTATTTGCGCTTCTCGGCGTGATATCTGCATCTTTCGGGTGGCAGGTATATGTTCCCGTATTTTATGTAATGGCTGTCAGCGTGGTATTTGCCGCGCTTTTTTGCGATGACTTCAAAGTAATGCTGGTACCGATATTCCTTGCGTACTACTGCATCGGTTCGGATACAGTGCTTGCGACGGGCGGCGAACTGCTGACGTCCTGGACGACTGCGGGCTTTGTTAATATGATAATAGCGGGCGCGATCATGGGATCCGCGTTCATATGGCGGTTTTTCCGTGACGGCATTGCGCGTTCGGTGGTGCGCAGGCGCGGACTGCTGGTTGTCGGGTTTGCGGCGATAGGCATAGCGTTCATGTTCAACGGCGTAGGCTCTCCTTACTGGGAGCCTGCCGATCTTGCGATGGGGCTTCTTGAATCCGTCGGACTTGCGCTCATGTATCTCGTTATACTTGCGGTAGGCGATCATACGAAAGGGCTTATCGACTATATATGCCGTTTGTGCATGATATGCGGACTGATGATATGCGCACAGTCGTGGATACTGATAATCCGCACGGCAGCCGGCGGTACGCTGATGATAAACGGTCTGCTTAACCGCGATGCGCTTACGCTTGGCTGGGGAATAGCAAACATAATAGCGGGAACGCTTGCGGTGCTGATAGCACCGACAATGTACTTTGCTTATACGAAGCGTTACAGTGCTCTCAGCTATCTTGCCGCCGTGACGATGTACGTTACGATAATAGCGCTCAATGCGCGCACGTCGATATTCATGGGCGGTATAATCCTGCTCGTATGTATAGTGCTCTGCATGTTCGGAAAGAACAAGACGGTCAACAGAATGACCACGGCATGTATAGCGAGCGCGGCGATGCTTGTCACGATAGTTGCGCTTTCAGTGATAGGGCTGGACGAAGTTCCCTCGGCAGTCGGCAGATTTTTCAGAACGGAGAGTGCGGATAACGGCAGGTTCGGGCTGTGGGCGGAAGGCATGAGCGATTTTGCATCCGCGCCGCTGTTCGGCACGGGATTCATGCACGGAGCGGACGTTCAGCCGTATTACAACGCATTCAGCGGATTTTACCATAATATGATCGTCGAGCTGTTCGGCGCGACGGGTATTATAGGAGTGATAGCATTCCTCATCCACATGAAAGGTGTTATGGAGCTTTGTTTCCGTAAGTTCCGCGTCGAAAGACTGATCATAGGTCTGGGCGCAGCCGCCGTTATAATGACGAGCATGCTGGATAACTTTTTCTTCTATATCAATCTTCAGATATTCTACGGCACGGCGCTTGCGCTTTCCGAGCTTCAGCTGGAGCAGACGAGAAAAGAGCTTCTTACCGAGCCCGGTAAGATCCGTGCGGGCAGAAAACCGAGAGTGGTATTCACGTTCGTCGAAGCCGGAATGGGGCATATCGTACCCGAGAAGGCGATATGCGATGCGTTTGAGCGCAAGTACGGCAACAAGACCGAGGTAGTGCGTTCGCATTTCTACACGGAGACGGGCGATCCCGATATGCAGAGGTTTGAAAAGGGCTTTGTAAAGGCGGTGATGCAGCAGAGCAGGAGCAAGGTGTTCGGTAAGCTGTGCATATTGGGGAACAAACTTTCGGGCGATGCGCTTGCTCAGCGGTTTGTGATGAGCATGCGCTATCCTGACTGCAAGGCGGACGGAGCGGCGCTCCGGCACATGCGTGAGCTTGATGCCGACATACTGTTTACTACTCATTGGGCGACGACGTACTATGCGAACAAGCTGGGCGACAGGCGTCCGTATACGATGATGCTTTGTCCGGACGCATACTCCAACGGCATGTTCAATATGGACTGCAACGATTTCTTCATTCCCACGCATGTAGGGCTTGCGAAGGCGAACAGGCGCAGAATGTACGCGGGCGGCAACGCGAGTGTAGTGCCGTATCCGATACGCGACGAGGCGTTTGAGCTTCGCGGAAAGAAGTACGAGCTTCGCAAAGAAGCGGGCATAGGCAGAGATGAATTTGTCGTACTGCTTGCGGACGGCGGTTACGGTATGGCGGAGCTTGAGCGTACCGTAAGAGAGCTGATAGCGCTAAAAGCGGATATGCGCATAATAGCGGTGTGCGGCAAGAATGTCGAATGCGCGGCTGAGCTTCGCCGTATCGAAGTATACGGTCCGACGCGCCTGAACGTGTACGACTACGCAGACAACATGCTGGAGCTTGTGTGCATGTCGGACGTGTTCGTGGGCAAGAGCGGAGCGAACTCGATGGCAGAGCCGACGTTCTTCGGAATGCCGATAATCATCACGAAATGTATAACCCCGATCGAGAGTGGAATAAAGAAATATTATACCCGCACAGTGGGTAACGCAATGTATATACCCGATCCGAAAAAGGCGGCTCAGAAGCTGGTCGAGCTTGCGTCGGACCGCACGGCTATGGAGAAATACATTGCCAATGCGGAGACCCGCGCCGGCGAATACGGTGCGGAGCGCATTGCCGATATGATCTACGAACGCATCCTCAGGCAGACTTCCGTAGGAACTGCGGGCGTTTACAAAGTCATCAATTACGATTAAGGACAAACGGATGTTATCAGGACAGGCAAGCGTCGGCTCTGCGGACGCTTGCTTTTTACGTTTTATTTTTTCACGGGAAACGCCTGCTGCCCGGTAAAATCGGTTGATAACTCCGGCGATACGGAATATAATACGTTTTGCCGAGAAGAAAGGGGATCGGCGGGAGCGCAATGGGCGGTGAAAATAAGTTGACATTTTGGCAACGCGTAAAGGGCGCGTTCGGTCCTATCGATCTTACGAAGGGCGGTATGACAAAGGGGATAATCCTCTTTGCGCTTCCCATCATACTCTCGTATCTTTTTCAGCAGATATACACGATAAGCGATGCGGCGATATGCGGTCAGACGCTCAGTTCGGGCAGAGTCGCGGGCATAAACGACTCGACGTCGCTGATATATATATTCCTGCAGTTCGCGTTCGGATCTACTGCGGGTTTTTGCGTTGTCACGTCACTGCGCATAGGCGCGGTGCAGGGCATGGGCAAGTCGGCATTCGTGCTCGGTGCGGGAGTGGGCGAGCTTGTCGCGCGCGTTCTGGTATGTCTGTTCCTGCCGTCCGCGATAAGCGGCGGAGCGGTGGACGCTTCATCCGGTTCGGCGGCGTTCTTTGCGCTTTGCACAGCCGATCCGCTTGCGTGGTTCGCCGCTGATGCGGTGCTTGCTTTTTCGTTCATACCTCACGTTGCCCGTTGCGGCAAAGGCGGCAGGCGGCGTAAGAATATGCTGAGCGCGGCGTGACAGTGATAAAAAAGCCGGTTGCGGTGCATTCTGCCTCAGCTACCCGGTGATAAGACGGTAAAAACCGTGAAAAGTGCAGAAAATTGCTTGACAAATGATTATGGAACGGCTATTATTCTATATAAGCGCGACGCAAGTAAAGGGCAGGCGCGGAATAAGAATAACGGTAAAGCAGGACAAGGGCGTCCCGAACGTACGATACGACGTTGGGGGCGTTTTTTGATTTGTTTTCCGTAAAAAAGAGGGAGTAAATTATGGACGAAATCGATCAGATCGCAGAAAGAGTGGCAGAGGAGCGCAGGGAAGGCAATGTGCGTATACCGAGCGGCTGTGCGATATGCGGTTATTTTTCCCGCAAAGGCAGGGCGCTTCCGGCGACCAGCGTAGTTGACGCTATGTCGTACATGCACGACCGTTCCAACGGACTGGGCGGCGGGTTTGCCGGGTACGGAATATACCCCGACTTCCCCGATCACTATGCGTTTCATGTCTTTTACGACAACGACCGCGCCCGTGAGGAAACGGAAGCGTTCCTTAAAGTGCGCTTTGACATATCCAATATGGAGCGCATACCGACGCGCAAAGTGTACGGCATTAAGGGCGCGCCCCTTATATGGCGTTACTTTGGCGTGCTTCAGCCGGAAATCATGGCTCACACCGAGCTTGACGAAGAGGAGTACGTCTGCCGTTCGGTCATACATATTAACACAAAGATCAAGGGGGCTTACGTCTTCTCGTCCGGCAAGAACATGGGCGTTTTTAAAGGCGTAGGTTATCCCGAGGACGTCGGCGAGTACTACCGCCTCAGCGACTACAAAGGCTATTGCTGGACGGCGCACGGCCGCTATCCGACGAATACACCCGGATGGTGGGGAGGCGCGCACCCGTTCAATATCCTTAATTACACCGTCGTTCATAACGGAGAGATAAGCTCATACGATGCGAATAGGCGGTTCATGGAGATCTACGGCTATAAATGTACGCTTCTGACGGACACTGAAGTCATAACGTACATAATCGACTATCTGCACCGAAAGCGCAGACTGACTCTTCCCGATGTGGCAAAGGTCATAGCGCCGCCGTTCTGGGAGCAGATAGAGCGAATGGAAACGAAAGAGCGCGAAAAGCTCACGACGTTGCGCAACATGTATGCGTCATTGCTGATAACCGGACCGTTTTCGATCATACTCGGCTATTCGGGCGGTATGATGGCGCTCAACGACCGGCTCAAGCTCCGCAGCATGGTAGCGGCGGAAAAGGGTGACGTTACGTTTGTATCGAGTGAGGAATGCGCGATACGTTCGATATGCCCGGATCCCGAGCGCACATGGAGCCCGGCGGGCGGTGAACCCGTTATCGTAGAACTGGAAAAGGAGAACGGCGAAAAATGATAGATTATATTCAGCCCGATTACGAAGTCGTGCGTAATAAGGAGCTTTGCATAAAATGTAAAGTGTGCGTCCGCCAGTGCGCGAATAACGTACACGTATACGACGAATCCCGCGATGTGCTCTACGTTGACAATTCAAAGTGCGTAAACTGTCACCGGTGCGTGACGCTCTGTCCCGCGAAGGCGCTCAAGATCGTAAAGACCGATCACTGTTTCAAGCCCTCCGCGAACTACACCGAGGATATAATCAAGGATATCTACCGTCAGGCGGATACGGGTGGCGTACTGCTTTCGAGCATGGGAACGCCTAAAAGCTATCCGGTTTACTGGGATAAGATACTGCTGAATGCGTCGCAGGTCACGAACCCGTCCATAGACCCTCTCCGCGAGCCTATGGAGATACGCACGTTCCTCGGCAGGAAGCCCGAGGAGATCAGATATCTTCCGGACGGCAGCATAGAGACGGAGAAGTATCCCAATCTTGAGCTCAAAGTCCCGATCATGTTTTCGGCGATGAGTTACGGTTCGATATCCAAGAACGCGCACATTGCGCTTGCGCGTGCGGCTGAGCAGCTGGGTACGTTCTACAACACCGGCGAAGGCGGTCTGCACGAGGATCTGTACAAGTACGGTCCGAACACGATAGTTCAGGTGGCGAGCGGACGATTCGGCGTTCATCCCGCATACCTTGACGCGGGCGCGGCGATAGAGATCAAGATAGGACAGGGCGCAAAGCCGGGCATAGGCGGACACCTTCCCGGCAGCAAGATAGGCGAGGAGGTATCCCGCACGCGTATGATCCCGATGGGTACGGATGCGATCTCTCCCGCGCCTCACCACGATATTTACTCGATAGAGGATCTGCGCCAGCTCGTTTACAGCCTCAAGGAAGCGACGGACTATAAAAAGCCGGTCATTGTCAAGATAGCGGCAGTGCATAACGTTGCGGCGATAGCGAGCGGTATTGCCCGAAGCGGTGCGGACATCATAGCGATAGACGGTTTCCGCGGCGGCACGGGCGCGGCCCCGACGCGCATACGTGATAACGTCGGTATACCGATAGAGCTTGCGCTTGCGGCGGTGGATACGCGGCTCAGGGAAGAGGGCATAAGAAACAACGTCGGTCTCGTAGTCGCGGGATCGGTGCGCACGAGTGCGGACGTCGTAAAAGCGATAGCGCTCGGTGCGGACGCGGTGTACATTGCGACTCCCGCACTGCTTGCGATAGGCTGTCATCTTTGCAGGAGCTGTCACGCGGGCAGATGCAACTGGGGCATAGCGACTCAGGTGCCCGAGCTCGTTCAGCGGCTTAATCCGGACGTTGCATATAAGCGTCTGGTCAATCTGGTCAGCGCATGGTCGCATGAGATCATGGAGATTATGGGCGGCATGGGTATCAACTCGATAGAAGCTCTTCGCGGTAACAGGCTTATGCTCCGCGGCATAGGTCTGACGCAGAAAGAACTGGATATTCTCGGCATACGCCACGCAGGCGAGTAAGGAGACTGCTATGAAAAGAGTATATGTAAAAGAGGAATGGTGTCTCGGTTGCCGTCTGTGCGAGTACTGGTGCGTATACAGCGGTTCGGGCGAAAAGAACTTTCCGTTCGCGTTCGACAAAGGCGCGACCCCGCCCGCAGGCATACAGGTGGAGGAAGTCGGTCCCGTGCATTTCGCGGTGAACTGCCGGCATTGCGACGATCCGCTTTGTCTGAAAGGGTGCATAAGCGGCGCGCTTTCGCGTGACGGTTACGGAGCGATCAGGATAGACAAGACCAAGTGTGTCGGCTGCCACACCTGCATAGCGTTATGTCCTTACGGCTGTATAGTAAGCGGCGGAGACAATATGCCTATAAAGAAGTGCCAGTTATGTGCCGGCCGCGACTATACGCCTCAGTGCGTGTCGCATTGCCCTAACGAGGCGATTGTGTTCGAGGAGGAATGACCGTGAAAAAAGTATCGACAGACACCAGGTATGTGATTATCGGTAACGGCGTTGCGAGCATCGGCGCTATCGAGGCAATAAGAAAGAACGACAAGACGGGAAGCATTACCGTGCTTGCGGATGAAAAGTACCCTTGCTACGGGCGTCCGCTCATATCCTATTATCTCGAGGGTATGACCACTCGGGACAAAATGGATTACCGTCCCGCCGGGTTCTATGCGGCTAACAATGTCAAGCTCGTGCTCGGCAGCCCCGCGGACAGAATAGATGCGGTATCCCGCAAAGTGTGGTGCGGCGACAGTGAATACGCTTACGACAGGCTTTTGATAGCGACGGGTTCGTCGCCGGTAGTGCCGCCGACGGCGGGGTATGAGGACGTAAAGCGCAAATATACATTCAATAAGCTGGACGATGCGCTCGAGCTGGAAAAGGTCACGGACGGTACCACGCGCGTACTTATTATCGGTGCGGGGCTGACCGGGCTCAAAGCCGCCGAAGGGCTTTATCCGCGCGTAAAGGAGATAACCGTTGTGGATATGGCGCCGCGTGTACTGCCGGCTGTAATGGACGACGAGTCAAGCGGTATCATCCGTTCGTATCTTGAAAACAAGGGGATAAGATTCTTCCTTTCGGACAGTGTGGAGAAGTACTGCGACGGTTATGCTCTGCTTAAGAGCGGTGCGGAAGTGGACTTCGACGTGCTCGTGACTGCCGTGGGTGTGCGCCCGAACACCCGGCTTGCCGAGAGCATAGGCTGTGTCACCGAGCGCATGACGGAGTCGGGCAGACCGTTCCGCGGTATAGTCGTAGGCGACGATCAGCAGACGACGGTTGCGGACGTGTACGCCGCAGGCGACTGCACGCTGAGCTATGATGTGACGATAAAGAACACCCGTCCGCTGTTCATACAGCCGAATGCGTACATGCAGGGCGAGACGGCGGGAACGTACATGAGCGGCGGCAGTCGGGAAAAGAGGGAATACCTGCCCGTCAATGCCGGCGGATTCCTCGGGCTGCACGTCATTACTGCCGGAGCTTACGACGGTGAGCCGATCACTGTTCGTGACGGCGGTTCGTTCCACCGGTTTTTCATAAAGGACAACAGGCTGCGCGGGTTTATCCAGATAGGGGAGTATTCGCGCGTAGGCATACTTACCGATCTGATACGCCGTGAAGCGGATCTTGAGGGAGTGGATCTTGCATCCCTTGTAAGACATCCCAATCTTGCGGCGCTCGGTATGGATTATGTGCACAGTGTACTCGGCAAGGAGGGCGCTTAAATGAAGATTGATGCAAAAGGTATGCACTTTGCGGAGCTTGACAGGCTTATTAAAAGCAGTCCGGACAGTGAAGTGACGATAGATAATGTGCTAGGTCAGCGCTATATAGCGGCAGGCGCGAGCGGTAAGAACATAACGATCAACGGAGTGCCGGGCAATGCGCTCGGGGCGTACATGGATGGTTGCCGCATAGAAGTCCGAGGCAATGCTCAGGACGCTGTCGGCGACACGATGAACGACGGGACTCTGGTTATTTACGGGAATTGCGGCGACACGACTGGTTACGGCATGCGCGGCGGTCGCATATTCGTCAAAGGCTATGCGGGTTGGCGCGTCGGCATTCATATGAAGGAGTACGGCAGCGCTGTTCCCGAGATCGTTGTAGGCGGCAGTGCGGGCGCGTACCTCGGCGAGTACCAGGCGGGCGGACGCATTGTTGTACTCGGTATCGGGTGCGAGGACAGACCGTGCGTAGGCGACTTCACTTCCACGGGTATGCACGGCGGCAGGATATACGTCAGAAGCAGGTATGTGCCTGCCGATCTGCCTAAGCAGACAGAGGTCTCCGCCGTAACGGATAAGAGCGAGCTGGAACCGCTCGTGCGCGAGTTCTGCGGTTATTTCGGCTACGATGCCGATAAACTGCTCGCGGACGATTATTATGTGCTCACTCCGTCAACGGCGTACATATATAAGCGTATGTATACTAACCGCCCGTTCTGATCTTTCCGGCTCTATCACCGCTCTGCCTGTCACGGCAGAGCGGTATTTTTTTGTCGTTGCGTGTGGTGCGCGCGCGGTGGTGTGGGTGTGGTGTGGTGCGTGGTGTGGGTGTGGTGTGGTGCGTGGTGTGGTGTGGAGGTGTTCTTTCGGGGGAAAACCTTTCTTTCGAAAAAGAACGGTTTTCCCCCGACCCCCCCTTTCCAAAGAAACTTTCACTAAGTTATACCCTTTTTTATTGTTACTTTATCTCCCGAACCGGCTATACCTTTTCCCGGCAAAATAACTTTCGACCGCTTTTAAATAAACTCCACTGATTTATACCTTTTTTATTGTTGCTTTATCTCCCGTACCGGCTATATCCTTTTTCGGCAAAATAACTTACACCGATTTATATCTTTTTAATAGTTGCTAAATCACTTAAATAAAGTTTTATAAGTTTTTAGAATTACAGACGCAAAATCGATTATCTTTTCGGATATATCCCGCGTTTTCGGGGTGCCAACGGATTACCTTATGGCACCCGACCGCGGCATACGCCGCTCCGAGAAACGCGCGCTCTGATCCGAAAATCTAAACGTTTTGCTGCAAAAATTTCCTGTCAATCCTCTTATAAATATTGCTCCTATACGAACCGAACAGACTTTATTCCGTACAGCAACAATCAAACATTGCCCCTATACGAACTAAACTGACAATTCCCGTCTTGGCAGCAAAGCGGTCAGATTTTCGAGATAGAATTTCCGTTTCTCGGAGCGTGCGGAGCGCAAGCGGTGCGCCGCTGGGTGACCCCGCGGCGTACCCGAAAACGGAAATTATAGCCGGAAAGATGACCGAATTTGCGTCTGGATGGAAGCGCTGAGTCAGCAAAAAATAACAGAGTGAATCCAGTTTACGGATTTCACTCTGTGGTAAAATTTTTTGCGGTTAAACTCAGCGCAACATACCGCCCCGCGGCGTACCCGAAAACGGAAATTGTAGCCGAAAAGATGACCGAGTTTGCGTCTGGATGGAAGCGCTGAGTCAGCGTAAAAATGAGGGGAAATAAGTAACTGCATAGAGCTTAAGCCCGTTGCATACACAGCTCGTTTATACGGTCGGGCGTTGTCACGCCCCTCATTTTAAGCGGTAAAACTCAGCGCAACATACTTATGTCCCGTCTTACTTCAATTATTTTTCCTTTTTCGAGTGGTTCGGCAGGCTGAGTGAAGCAGCGGCGCAGTCGGGCGAGCAGGATACGTCTGGAGAGCGGTCTTGAGCGGAAGGTATTGCGGCTGAGGGCGATGAGGCTGCCCTTACGCATTTCCGCGATAGCCGCGCGGTTACCGGCAAACCGTGAATCGGTAACGGACACCCACACTTCGAACCACCGGCTGAGGCGGCGAGTGACGCGGTGCAGTTTGGATTTCAGGTGTCGCGAGTACGGAACGCCGTCAAGATCGATAGCGAGCGTGCGGGTCTCCGGGGTTATACGTCCGGCGAGCGTAGCGAGGCGGCGATCGAGAAAATCCAGACTTTTAATGCGTTTATTAAGACTTATGCGTGCGCCCAGTCTGGACAGTGTCCTTTTGATCTCTTTATTTTCCGCCGGGGAGCTGCCGAGCAGCGATCGTTCGTACCTGACGTACTGCCCGACCGTAAAGCCGCCGAAAGGGTGTGTGCCTATGACGTAATAATCCCGTCCTTCCATGCGGCAGATATCCACGACTTCGTCGTTATGCGCGCGTGCGACTCCGGGCTGTTCGCTCCTGAGTGCTTTGCGCTTTTCCTCACTGTCTCCGATCAGATAAATAACTTCCCTGTACTGCGTTTTCATATATCACCGATTATGTCCGGTGTGAAAAAATTTAATACGTTTTTCTCGTTGATTTTCGGATAAAAATTCGTTGCGGACAGAAAACATTCATGATAGAATATGGGTATATCATGAAACGCATAACGATAATAACCACAGGTGGAACCATAGGCAGTGAGCTGAGCCGCGGAGCGCTCCGGCCCACCGCGGATATAAGCGGTTTGCTGACGACGGCGACGGGGCAGGGTGCGCCCGATGCGGAGTACCGTTTTATCCCGCTTATGAACAAGCTCAGCGAAAATATGACGGGCGGGGGAACAGTGCGTATCGTACGCGCGGCAATGGACGCGCTTGAGAAGTCGGACGGAGTTATATTGACTCACGGTACGGACACGCTTGAGTACACGGCGGCGGCGCTGTCGTACGCTTTCGGGCTGTCCTGTCCGCCTGTCGTGCTTGCTTCCGCGGTGCTTCCTCCGTCACATCCGCACTCTGATGCTCCGGTGTGTCTTGCGGCATGCGCCGCCGTTGCGGCGTCAGACATGCGCGGTGTGTTCGCGTGTTTCGCATCCGGTGAGAGGGTGACCGTGAGCCGTGCCTCAAGACTGTTGCCGTATCTGCCGTACTCGGGCGAGCGGTTTACGCTCGGCGCGCCGTTTGCATACGTTACCGGAAATGCCGTTTTGCCGTGTCCGGATTACTCGGAACGCCCGGACGAGCTTCCGCCTGCCGATATATCTGCGCTTGCGCTCCCGTCGGACGTACTGCCCGTACTGCCCGTACCCTCATGCGCTCTGCCGTCCCCCGACGGAAAGCGTGCTGTCGCGTTCATCTCTTTTCATTCGGGGACTCTTCCGACTGCGCGTGCGGATTTTGCGGACTATTGCAGGCACTGTCTGGAGCGCGGCGTAAAGCTGTACGCGGTATGCTCTTCGCCGTCTGTCTTGTATGAGAGTGCGGAAGCGCTGTCCGGTCTCGGCATAACCGTACTCCCGCGCATGACCCCGGCTTCTGCGCTTACTCGGCTGAGACTGGGGCTTGACCTGCGGCTTTCGCTCGGCGGCGATATTCTCTGTGATTAGCGGCAGACGCTGACCGCGAATAAACCGGCTCCGCTGTGGTGATAAGTGAAAGCTCTGCTGCCCGGCGCTTTAAGCGGCATAAAGCCGAGCACGCCTTGACTGCGAAAAAGGAAAGAAGCGCCTTCTGCCGATTTTCGGCAGAAGGCGCTGTATTTTTGGCGATCGTGCGGCAGTAGCGCGAATCGGCTTAAAGTTTTTTGATAACGCGGCAGGGATTGCCGACGGCGAGGGAGTGCGGAGGAATGTCCCTGGTAACGACGGAGCCGGCGCCTATGACGGAGCCCTCTCCGATAGTGACTCCGGGCAGTACGGTAACTCCGCCCGCAAGCCAGCAGTTATTTTCGATGACGATAGGTTTTGCATATTCGAGGTCATAAAGCGAACCGTCATCACGGTAGCGGAAATTGCGCTGTTTATAGTCGAGCGGATGGAGCGCGGCGTACAGCGATACATTCGGACCGCACATAACGTCGTCTCCTATAGTGACGGGAGCGCAGTCCAGCACCGTGAAGTGAAAATTTGCGAAGAAGCGTGCGCCCGTCTTTATGTTGAAGCCGTAATCGCAGTAGAACGGACCTTGCAGATAGCTGTCTTTACCCAGTCCGGGGAGCAGACGGCGGAGCACTTCCTGCCGGCGTTCGGCGTCCGATTCGCTGAGTGCGTTGTACTCCGTGCAGAGGTCGTGGGCAAGCGTGCGGGCAGTCATAAGCTCCTCGCAGTTCGGGTCATACATCTGACCGGCTATCATTTTTTCTTTTTCCGTCATGATCTTCCTCCTTGATTACTGATGATGAGAAGGTATCTCCGTTGCATGTGTGCTTTTGGAAGGTGCCGCCCTAAACATATATTATAGTTATACATATATTATATACGCGTGCGCACGGCAGGTCAAGCGGTATTGGTGCGGAAGTGCGGAATTAAAGGTGCAAACTGCTGGCGGAAAGCTTGCAGGAAATCGCCGGAACGGTGTTAAGGTAAGCGTTATGCGCGTTAAGGGAACGGCTGAAGCGGACAGAAAAGGTAACGGGCGTATAAATTTCACTTAATCTGCTAAAAATATTTGACAATCGCCGAACTGTATCGTATAATATTTTAGCCTGCGGTTTAAGCGCGGGTTTATAGTCCTGGCTTTTGAAAGATTTTCAAAGAGCGGACGGCAATACTGCTAAAAAGGAGGTAGAGTAACATGCCCACTATCAACCAGCTTATCAGAAAGGGTCGTGAGACGAGCGTAAAGAAATCCATTTCTCCTCTTCTCGAGCGCAACCCTCAGAAGCGCGGCGTATGCCTGTCGGTAAAGACGGCAACTCCCAAGAAGCCCAACTCGGCGCTTCGTAAGATCGCGCGTGTCCGTCTTGTAAACAAGATGGAAGGTACGGTTTATATCCCCGGTGTGGGGCACAACTTGCAGGAACACAGTGTCGTGCTCGTTCGTGGCGGCAGAGTGAAGGATTTGCCCGGCGTAAGGTATCACATTATTCGTGGTGCCCTCGACACCAACGGTGTCGCAAAGCGCATGCAAGCCCGCTCGAAGTACGGCGCAAAGAAACCCAAATAAGTCTTTTGCGTGACTAAAAAAATCTAATCAAAAGGAGATCACTTTTATGCCCAGAAGAAGCGGAGTCCCGAAGCGTGACGTGCTTCCGGATCCTATTTACGGCAGTAAGGTCGTGACCAAGCTCACCAATCAGGTGATGCTGGACGGCAAGAAAGGCATCGCGCAGAAGATTGTATACGATGCTTTCGATATAATTAAGGAAAAGACGGGTTCAGAGCCCATGGACGTATTCACGAAGGCTCTTGAAAACGTAATGCCTCAGCTTGAGGTAAAGGCACGCAGAGTGGGCGGCTCCACCTATCAGGTACCCATGGAGATCCGCGCAGAGCGTCGTCAGACACTCGGCATACGCTGGCTCGTGCTTTTCTCCCGCAAGCGCGGAGAGAAGACGATGAAAGAGCGTCTTGCAGCCGAGCTTATGGACGCATACAACTCCACCGGTGCATCTGTCAAGCG
The DNA here is from genome assembly GCA_944362615.1 of uncultured Clostridia bacterium. Taxonomy (GTDB): domain Bacteria; phylum Bacillota; class Clostridia; order Christensenellales; family Pumilibacteraceae; genus Protoclostridium. Next base: position 74,088 of record CALVTM010000005.1, on the reverse strand, counting down.
TAAGGAAGAAATGCACAGAATGGCGGAAGCGAACAAGGCGTTCGCTCACTTCCGCTGGTGATACGACGAGGCGCATAGCCGATAGCGGCTTGCGCGAGGAGAAAATATGGCAAAAAGAGAATATTCACTCGAAAACACGCGTAACATCGGTATCATGGCTCACATCGACGCCGGCAAGACCACTACGACTGAGCGTATCCTTTTCTACACCGGTAAGGTGCATAAGATAGGCGAAACTCACGAGGGTGCGGCGACGATGGACTGGATGGAGCAGGAGCAGGAGAGAGGTATAACGATAACCTCGGCTGCAACTACTACTTTCTGGAAGACGCCTACCAGCCCGATGACGCGTATCAATATCATCGATACCCCGGGACACGTTGACTTTACCGTTGAGGTTGAGCGTTCGCTCAAGGTTCTCGACGGCGCTGTAGCGGTATTCTGCGCAAAGGGCGGTGTTGAGCCGCAGTCAGAGACCGTATGGCGCCAGGCGACGAAATACGGCGTTCCCCGTATGGCGTATGTAAACAAGATGGATATCAACGGCGCCAACTTCTTCAACGTCGTTCGTATGATCAAGGAGCGTCTGGGCGCGAACCCCGTACCCATTCAGCTTCCCATCGGTAAGGAAGAGACGTTCAAGGGCGTGGTCGATCTTGTGACGATGCGCGCAGAGGTATATTACGATGACCTCGGTAAGGACGTACGCGACGAAGATATCCCCGCCGACATGGTGGATATGGCTAACGAGTACCGTGCAAAGATGCTTGAAGCCGTAGCGGAGCAGGACGATGCTCTGATGGAGAGATTCTTTGAAGACGAAGGCGCATCCTTCACCGTTGACGAGATCAAGACGGCGCTCCGCAAGGGCACGATCGGTATGAACATCATACCCGTAGTCTGCGGATCGTCTTATAAGAACAAGGGCGTACAGCTCCTTCTCAACGCTATTGTAGACTTCATGCCCAGTCCTCTTGACGTTCCGCATATCAAGGGAACGCTCATGGACGGCGAGACGGTAGAGGAGAGAGAGACGAGCGACGATGCTCCGTTTGCAGGTCTTGCATTCAAGATCATGGCGGATCCGTTTGTCGGAAAGCTTGCGTTCTTCCGTTGCTATTCAGGTACGCTTACGACCGGTTCTTACGTTCTTAACTCGACGAAGAACAAGAAAGAGCGTGTCAGCCGTATTGTCATGATGCACGCTAACAGCCGTACCGAAGTTGAGCAGATCTACTCGGGCGATATATGTGCGTTTGTCGGTCTTAAGGACACGACGACGGGCGATACGCTCTGCGATCCCGCTCATCCCATTGTACTTGAGTCGATGGAATTCCCCGATCCCGTCATCCGCGTTGCAATCGAGCCCAAGACCAAAGCAGGTCAGGAGAAGATGGCAATAGCGCTTCAGAAACTGGCGGAAGAAGACCCGACTTTCAAGACTTATACCGACCAGGAGACCGGTCAGACTATCATAGCCGGCATGGGCGAGCTTCACCTTGAGATTATCGTAGACAGAATGCTCCGCGAGTTCAAGGTAGAGGCTAACGTAGGTAAGCCTCAGGTAGCGTACAGAGAGACGTTCCGTAAGACGGTAGATGCAGAAGGTAAGTACATCAAGCAGTCGGGCGGTAAAGGTCAGTACGGACATTGTAAAGTCACGTTCGAGCCTCTCGAGCCGGGCGCTGGTTACGAGTTCGTTGATAAGACCGTCGGCGGTTCGATACCCAAGGAATTCATTCAGCCTATCAATGAAGGTATAGCTGAAGCGAGAATGAACGGCGTGCTTGCCGGTTACGAAACGGTGGATTTCCGTGCTACGGTATACGACGGATCGTTCCACGACGTCGACTCTTCCGAAATGGCGTTCCATATTGCAGGATCGCTTGCGTTCAAAGAGGGCGTTGCAAAGGCAAACCCCGTAATTCTCGAGCCTATCATGAGAGTAGAGATCGTTATTCCCGAAGAGTACCTCGGTACCGTTCAGGGCGACGTAAACCGTCGTCGCGGTAACCTTATGGGTATGGAAATGAACAACGGTTCTCAGGTCATCAAGGCGGAGATTCCTCTTAGCGAAATGTTCGGTTACTCCACCGCTCTTCGTTCCAACACGCAGGGTCGCGGTAACTACACGATGACGTTCGATCACTACAGTGAAGTTCCGAAGAACATAGCTGATAAGATCATCGGCGAGCGCGCTAAGAAGAACTGATAATAAAAACACTCAAAACTCTTTACAAAACGCAAACTTTAATATATAATGTAAAGAGTACAAATTCAAAATCGTAAATTCATTGGAGGAAAACTAATATGGCAAAGGCTAAATTCGACCGTAGTAAGCCGCATGTAAACATCGGTACCATCGGTCACGTAGACCACGGCAAGACCACTCTTACCGCAGCTATCACCATGACTCTCGCCGCAAAGGGCTTGTCTCAGAAGATGAAATATGAAGATATCGATAAGGCACCCGAAGAGAAGGCAAGAGGTATCACGATCAACACCGCTCACGTCGAGTACGAGACTGCTAAGCGTCACTACGCTCACGTCGACTGCCCGGGCCACGCGGACTACGTTAAGAACATGATCACGGGCGCAGCACAGATGGACGGCGCGATCCTTGTTGTCGCAGCTACCGACGGTGCAATGCCCCAGACCAAAGAGCACATCCTTCTCGCACGTCAGGTCGGCGTTCCCAAGATCGTCGTATTCCTTAACAAGTGCGATCAGATGGACGATCCCGAGCTTCTTGAACTTGTCGAGATGGAGCTTCGTGATCTTCTCGCTTCCAACGGCTATGACGAGGACGCTCCTATCATCAGAGGTTCCGCACTCAAGGCTCTTGAAGCAGCTCAGGCAGGTAATGTAGACGGAGAAGAATGCAAGTGCATCTTCGAGCTTATGGATGCTATCGACGAATATATACCCACCCCTCAGCACGATTTCGACAAGCCTTTCCTTATGCCTGTCGAGGACGTATTCACGATCACCGGTCGTGGTACCGTTGCAACCGGTAGAGTTGAGCGTGGTACGATAAAGATCCAGGAACCCGTTGAGATCGTAGGACTTAAGCCCACGACTACTTCGGTCGTTACCGGTATCGAAATGTTCCGTAAGTCCCTTGACTTCGCTCAGGCGGGCGATAACGCAGGTATCCTTCTTCGTGGTATCGAGCGTAAGGACATCGAGAGAGGACAGGTCCTCGCTAAGCCGAAGTCCGTTACCCCTCACACCGAGTTCGAAGGTCAGATCTACGTTCTTAAAGCAGACGAGGGTGGCCGTAAGACTCCTTTCTTCAAGGGTTACCGTCCTCAGTTCTACTTCAGAACTACCGACGTTACCGGTACTATCGAATTCGCTGACGGCAGAGAAATGGCAATGCCCGGCGATAACGTAACGATCAAAGTTCAGCTTATCGCACCCGTTGCAATGGAAGAGAAGCTCCGCTTCGCTATCCGTGAAGGCGGCCGTACGATCGGTTCCGGTGTCGTTTCCAAGATCACCAAATAATCAACTTTCAAACGATAAAGAAACGGAGCGCAAATCCAGCGCTCCGTTTTTTTATGTCCGGCAGCTCCGGTATCGGGGCGCGATAAACTTTTCCGCGCTCTATGCTCTCCGGAAAATGCGCCGCTCTTATGCTATGAAGAAGAGGAGCGGCTCAGCGGCGCACCGCCGGACAGGCTGAAACGGAGAGGAACGAATGTATAATGCGCACACGCCGATAAGTTTTGCAACGGGCGTTTTTTGCGCCGGAAAAAGAGGTCAAACGGGTTTAATACGGCGCAGAGCCGGGACGGGGAAGCTAAAAAACGGAACTGACGGAAACGCAGCGCAGTACAATAAATTAACTTATGAACGTCCGCGTTCCCGGACTCCGTGGGACGTCATCAATAAAAAAGTATAAAATTAAACCGCGTGCTATTATTGCACGCGGTTTGTCTTTTGGTTACATGCCGCTTGTGCGGTTTCTTTCGATCTGCCGCAACTTAAGGGGGTGTGAATCCTCGGCAGTAACCAATTTTTACTTATCCTTATTCTTCTGTTCTTCTTCCTCTTTCTTGCGTGTGCGATAATCCTTGTAACCGACGTTTTCGTTATCTCCCTGATCCCATTTCTTTCCGCCGACGGCGAGGATGCAGAGCAGCACGGCTACGGTTATCACGATAGCGATTATCGGCAGCACGAGTTTGGAATCAATGAACGTACCGACGAGCGCGAGTATACCGGCAATGACGAGCGCGGCTCCGAGCAGAATATACATTTTCTTGAACGTGCCGACCGTTTTGGATATAAGCCCGTAGATGATGCAGAGCAGAGCGAGGGCGAATGCGAATACGGCTATGAGCCAGGACAGGTTGACCTCGATCACTCCGACCGCGGACAGCAGCCACACGACGGCGACCGCAATAAAGCATAAAGCGGCGAGCACTTTGAACAGCAGTTTTTTACTCATAGTTTCCTCCTGAAAATTATCTGAGTATGACGGTATGGGAAACCGAACATATCGTATCGCCCTCTCCGAGAACGATGTCATCTCCGTGCCGTACCTGACGGACGAGACCGCCTATGCGGATATTGAAAGAAGAATTGCTTTCTCCCGCCGACAGTACCGCGTACTTGCCGGGTATTACGGGTTTTTCCTTGCCGACCGTATACGTCACGCCGCGTGAAAGCACGATATCCCCTTCAAGATGGGAGATGACGGGGGCGCCGTTTTCGTCTTCTTCCTTGCCGTACCTGGTATAGCGCACGCCGTCCACGATGCGCACGTCATCGGCAGACGAGCGGCGGCGCGTTGCGACGTTTAACCTGACGGATACGATCGCAAGCGCGATTATCAGTCCGACGCAGATCACGCCGAGCGCGATTATCACTCCTATAAGAGCTTCCATGATCTTCCTCCTTTAATCTCCGAAAAAGTATATCAGCAAACCTATGCCGACCACGACAAGCAGTCCGAGCAGCACAAGCGCCGTGACTTTGACGGGGGAAACGGGCGTCTTGCCCGCAACGTTACCGTTCTGTCCGTTCACGAAAAAGTTATACAGTTTCTTACGGTACTTGCTGTGTCCGATATACACGGGGAGCAGCATGTATTTATACGTCACGCGTCCGAAAGACATATTGATATTAAGTGAATCGATAATATCATAGGTGTACTGTGCGAGTATAGCGTTTTTGACGTACTCACGCATTTTGCCCTGAGCTTCTCCCCAGCATTCCGTACCTTCCTTTTCATACTGGGACGCGCCGAAACCGTATATAAAATCGTCATTGTACTTCTGTGCGTAGTCGGTTGCGAACGGCAGCAGCTTGCCCATAGTCTTTTCGTCCTTATTTCTGTTGGCGTATATGAGCACGTCATTGAAAAATTTCGAATAAGTGCCGCTGATATAGAAATAACGTATGCGCTGTTCGGTATACGTTTTACCGTTCCTGCGCACAGTGACCGTGTAGTATTTTCCCAGACGTCCGTTATACGAAGAGAATGTATCAGAATCGAACGTGAATGCGGGGAAATAATTGCCTCTTATCTTTTCCGCCTTTGCGCTCTTCTTGTACTTGCGCGGAGCGAAAAATCTCCGCCTTGCCCACGCCTTGAATTTTTCCGCGGCGGTCTTTGCGTCGATAAGGAAGGGGAGCACCGCATTCGGTTTAAGTCCGACAAGATCCTTTTGTTCGACGATGTTATGCGCGCCGCAGTAAGGGCAGACGGGAGCTATGTCCTTGCGGGACACTATCGTCCGCGCGCCGCAGTTACTGCACGCGAATATACGCGTTTCCGTGCTCCAATCCTCATACGTATGAGTAAGGCGATCGAACGGCACTTCTTCGGCATAATCGGTCAGATCTATATCCACGTTTCCCCCGCAATACTCGCAGTGCAGCTTTTTCAGCGTAGGGGAATATACGAGGTTGGCTCCGCACGTCGGACACTTGGACACGTTTGCGTCCACATGTATCTCTTTTTCCGTACCGGAGAGCACTCTGTCCTCTTCCGCGCCCGCCGTTTCCTCAAACGGTTCGTTTTCTCTGCTCATGACAGTTTCTCACCGCACTCGGGGCAGAACTTAGCGCCCGCTTTGGCTGTAGCGCCGCACTTGGGGCATGTGACGCCTCCGAGCTTGGTGCCGCACTCCGGACAGAACTTTGCATCCGCCTTGACGGACGCGCCGCACTTGGGGCATGTGACGCCTCCGAGCTTGGTGCCGCACTCAGGGCAGAACCTGGCTCCCGCCTTGACGGACGCGCCGCACTTGGGGCAGGCGGTCTTTCCCGCGTTAGCCATACCGCTCATCATACCGCCCATAGCCGCGCCCATGCTCAGTCCCATGCCTGCTCCCATACCCGCGCCCATGAAATTACCTGCGCCCGGGTTTTTCGCCGCGCTCATCAGCGCGTCAGCCTGTGCCTTCTGCATATACACGTCCATATTCTTGCCGAGTATGCCGAGCGAAGTGCTTTCGTCGAGCGCCTTTTCGAGCGCCTCGGGCAGAGAGAAGTTGACGAAGTTGAACGCAGTCAGCTCAAGACCGATCTCCTTAAACGACGGTCCGAGCTGCTGTTTGACCATGTCTCCCATTTCGACGAGGTTGCTTGCCATGTCGAGCACGGGCACTTTGCTTTCGCCGATGACGTCGGATATCCGCGTAACCACAATGCTCTTGAGCCAATCGGTTATATCGTGGGTGAGGTATGAGCTCATCGTACCCGAGATCTCCGTCAGGAACACGTACGGATCGTCCACTCTGAACGCGTAAGTACCAAAAGCGCGGATACGTACCGCGCCGTAGTCGGCGTCGCGCACTATGATAGGATTCATCGTTCCCCATTTCTGATCGGTGAACTGCCTGGTGTTGACAAAGTAGATGTCCGACTTGAACGGGCGTTCAAAGCCGTACTTCCAGCTCATGAGCTTTGTGAGCAGGGGGACGTTATCCGTATCCAGCGTATACATTCCGGGGAGGAATACGTCAGCCATTTTGCCCTTATGGCAGAAAACGGCTGCCTGCCCTTCGCGCACTGTCAGCTTTGAGCCCTTATTTATCGTGTCGTTATCCTTCTCGAGGTCGATTTTATGGACTATAGTATTTTTAGAATCATCCGTCCATTCTATCAGTTTAAGTATTCCCATTTCATGATCTCCTTTCGTGATCTTTAATCATTATATTATAAAACGCTTACGTTGTCAAGATCGGATGATAAAGTGGTGTGATCGGAAAAGCATGTCGACAGAATACAAACAGCCATGAAATATTCGGAGACAAAAAGTGTAAACCATAATTTTCAAGAGAACGGAGCGGACCGGCAGAAGCGTGGCAGATCGCCGCGTTTAACCGGGCTCGGGACTGATCACCCGAATAAGGGTAACAGTCCGCACGGGCGCTTAAGGTAATCGTTAATCCGCGCGGCGGCGGGAGCGCATGGGCGGGGAGCGTTTTGACGTATCGAGTCCGCGCCGGATAAAAAGGTTTGCGAAAAATGCCTGAAATATATTGTATTTTTGTACACTTTGTGTTAAAATCATATTCGTAAGACAACAGGAGAGGATAAAACGCATGATAGACATCAAACTTATACTTACCGAAACGGAGAAGGTAAAAGAACTGCTTGCCCGCAAAGGTTGCGAGGCTGATTTCGGCAGGATAATCGGGCTGGACGAGCAGCGTCGCGCGCTCATCGTCAAGGGTGATGAGCTTAAGAAACAGCGTAACGAAGCGAGCGCCCAGGTTCCCGTACTGAAGAAAGCGGGAAAGGACGTTTCGGAGATAATTGCGCGTACCAAAGAAATAGGTAACGAGATCGCGGACATAGATAAACAGCTTGCGGCTGTCGAGAAAGAGCTTACGGAAGCGGTGAGCGTACTGCCCAACATTCCGGATGAAGATCTTAAGGGCGGCGGTAAGGAGAATAACGAAGTCGTTAAGGTGGTCGGCGAGAAACCGGAATTCGGATTCAAGCCGCTTGATCATGTCGCTCTCTGCACGAAGCACGGGCTCATAGACTACGAACGCGGCGTAAAACTGTCCGGATCGGGTCACTGGATATACCGCGGCAAAGGGGCGGTCCTCGAGTGGGCGCTTCTGAACTTCTTTATTTCCGAGCACCTTGCGGACGGTTATGAGTTTATACTTCCGCCGCTTGCCCTCGGCTATAACTGCGGGTACGGCTCCGGTCAGTTCCCCAAGTTCAAGGACGAAGTATACTGGGTGGAGAACAATGAGGCGGAAGGCGACCGCACGAAGATGAAGTTTATGCTTCCCACGGCGGAGACCGCGCTTGTCAATCTGTACTCGGGCGAAGTTCTTAAGGAGAGCGAGTTGCCCAAAAAGCTGTTTGCGTACACGCCTTGCTTCCGTAAGGAGGCGGGAAGCTACCGCAGTGAAGAGCGCGGTATGATCCGCGGTCATCAGTTCAATAAGGTGGAGATGGTGCAGATTACGACGCCCGAACAGTCCAAGGCGGCGTTTGAAGAGCTTGTCGGAAAAGCATGTTCGCTTGTGGAGAAGCTGGGACTGCACTTCCGCCTGAGCAAACTTGCGGCGGGCGATTGCTCCGCATCCATGGCGCGCACTTACGATATAGAGGTATGGATTCCGTCGATGGGGATATATAAGGAAGTTTCCAGCGTGTCAAATGCGAACGACTATCAGGCGCGCCGCAACTCCACGCGCTATAAGGGTGCAGACGGCAAAAACAGGTTTGTACACACTCTGAACGGCAGCGGTCTTGCGACAAGCCGAGTCATGCCTGCGATCGTCGAACAGTATCAGCAGGCGGACGGCAGCATAGTCGTGCCCGAAGTGCTGAGGAAATACACCGGCTTTGATGTGATCGATTAAAGCCGTAATTGGGGGAAAACGTATGATAAAGCAAGTACTGAAAGCATTTATAGCAATGTTTCTCTGGTTGCCGCTACTTTATTCGGTGGTGTTTCTGATAATTTCCATTGCAACGGCGACTGTCGGCGCGAACTGGGGATTTTACTTTGTAGGACTGTCCGTAACGCTGATAGCGTGCGTTGCGCTGACCTATGTTTACGCAAACCGCGTCAAGCGGGAAAAACCGCATACGGACAGTGAACCGTCGCGCCAGGCGCAGAGCGCCGTTCAGCCGATACGCTATGATTATGAGGATGAGAGCGCGGACATTACGACGCGCGACGAAGCGAACAGGTACGCCGCAGAAATGAAAGGCGACCCGTCGGCGGCGAGCGGCGAGCGTTACGACCGCAGGGAGCGAAGCGCGTACATGGCAGGCGGACGTTATCTCGATACGTCTCCTGCGCCTGATCCGGCAACGACTCCCGATTCGCTTCACCGCGGCGATGCGCTGATGGGCGCTAAGGGCATGGAGGAGTATTATTTCGGAGAGAAAGGTTCTTCTTCGGAAAAAGCGAAGCAGCCGGCTGACGGATCCACGTTTTCACCGTATGTTCAGCCGTCCAACTATGGCGGTGATGACGGTATACGGCTGAGCGAGTACGATGAAGCGCGCACGCGCGACCGCGAGCCCGTACGTAACAGAGATTTCGGTGAAGATCAGGGCGGTCCGGCGCCGCGCATATACCGACTGCGCGGAGAACCGAATGTTCTGCTTTACGAATACCCCGACGTATATAAGAAGTACTATATAAATGCGGACGGTTCCCGCACATTGCTTGCCACCCAATATAAAGATAAGCAATAAGACAGGAGCGTTGCGAAACATAAGAGAATAAAAGACCGGAAGGCTGCCGCAAAATATCAGCGGCAGTCTTTTTCTGATCGTTTTTCAGAGACCGTTGCGGGAAAAAGTGTCCATTCAGCCCCGGAGCTTTGTCATTCGCAAACGGCACAGTCTGCGTCTGAAAAGCTGCACCGTCATTATTGCTGCGGCAGACTTTCTGCGGCTGTCGCCGTCGTATGCGCCGGACGGCGGAGCCGTCAGACCCTTGACATTGACTGACGATTATTATATAATATTGTCATACGAACAGGAGAATGGTTTAGATGTATACAGACGACCATATGAAAGAGGAATGCGGAGTGATCGGCATGTTCGATCTCGGCGGAGGAGACGTCGGACGTGACCTTTGTTACGGCTTGTTTGCGCTTCAGCACAGAGGACACATGAGCTGTGGTATCGTCACCAACGACAATTATGCGCTTACGCGGATAAAGGATAACGGGCATGTGAACGATGTATTCGACGTGCGCACGATAGAGTCGCTCAAAGGCAAGATAGGCATCGGTCATGTACGTTTCAACAGCGGGCAGGACCTGCGTGAGAATATCCAGCCGATAACGACGCGTTACTGCAAAGGTACGATCAGCCTTGCAAAAAACGGATATATAACGAACGCGGAGCATCTTCGTACCGCGCTTGAGGACGACGGCGCGATATTCCAGTCCAGCCGTGATACGGAAGTCATCATGCATCTGATAGCGCGCGCCCGCACAACCTGTCCGAGCGCGGAAACGAGCATGCTTGAAGTCATGGAGAGCCTTGAGGGCGCATATTCTATGATACTCATGTCCCCGAAAAAGCTGATAGCCGTGCGTGATCCGCGCGGATTCCGTCCGCTTTGCATGGGCAGGAAGGGGAGCGCCGTAGTTTTTGCGAGCGAGACCTGCGCGCTTGACGCTATGGGCGCGGAATATGTCCGGGATATCCGTCCGGGAGAGCTCGTATGCGTGGACGAGAAGTTCGGCGTACGTTCGTTTGACAATTTCTGCGGCAGACGTACCAGTCTCTGTATGTATGAATATATTTACTTTGCGCGTCCTGATTCCATACTCGACGGGAACGAGGTGTATTCATTCCGTGAAAAAGCGGGACGGCTGCTTGCAAGAGCGTGTCCTGCGGATGCGGACGTGGTATGCGGCGTACCCGACGGCGGTACGGTATTCGCTCAGGGGTATGCCAACGAAACGGGTCTTCCTCTTAAGGCGGGAGTCATGAAGAACAAGTTCTCTTCGCGCAATCTGTTCACTCACGATTTCGAGGGAAGAGAAAAGGCGATCACGCTCAAGTACAACGTACTTCGTCAGACGGTAGGCGGAAAGCGTGTCGCGCTTGTCGACGACTCGATAATCATGGGCGATACGTCGCGGCGCATAATAACCATGCTCAAAGCGGCGGGTGCGAAAGAAGTGCATCTCCGCATAGGTTCGCCGCGCATCATCCATAAGTGTCTTTACGGCGTGCAGATGGCGGACGAGTCCCGACTGCTTGCCGCCGGCGGCAGGACGAACGAGGAGATGTGCGCTTATCTCGGTTGCGATACGATAGGATTTCTGCCGATAGAGAGCCTGTGCGAGACCGGACTCAATTGTGAGAATACCTATTGCACCTCTTGCTTTGACAGAAAAATGCACCTCTGCATGAAATAAGCGGTATAATATGAAGCAGCATACCCGCTTCGTTGAGTTACATGTCCTGAAAGTTGTGAAGAAGCGGGGAATATGAAGAAAATACTTTTCACTTTATTCCGACAGCCGATAACGACAGTTATTCTTTCGTTGCTCATAGCGTTCGGAGGAGTTATGGGCGCGCTCGGAATGCCCATGCAGCTTGTTCCCGATATGAAGATCCCCATTGTCAGCGTCGTTGTGACGTATCTCGGGGCGAGTGCGGCTGTAATTGAAGAGAGCGTAACTTCCGTTTCCGGCAGACAGCATGAGCGGCATAAGCGGTATAACCGGCAGCTTTACATATTCATATGACAACGTAGGGGCAGTCATGCTTGAATTTGATTTCGGCACGGCTGTTGACGAAAAGACGGCGGATGTGCGGGAGCGTGCGTCCGCTTTGGATTTGCCGGACGGCTGCTCTTCGCCTGAAGTATCGAGCCTGGATCTTAACGGTCAGGCGACGGCGACGATATATGTCACGAGTACGGAGGACTCCGGATCGGATGTCGCTTATGCGGCGGCTGAAGCCGAAAAACTCGTCAGTGAGTTTTCAGCCATAGACGGGGTAGGCAGTGTGGAAACGGACGGAGAGCCTTCTCATCGTGTGAGCATAACTCCGCTTAAAGGACTGGAGAGTATAACGAGCATAGACGATCTGAAGTCGTTTGCCCTCGGAAACGGCGTCACTGTCGGCGACGTCGCCGTGATAGAAGAGCGCACGGCGCAGACGGTCATCAAAAAAGAGGACGGACTGTACGCGCTGACGCTCACTGCCGAAGTGTACGGACTGGACAGCGGAAGCGCGGGAAACATGCTTATGGACGCCGCGTTGCAGGTTCTGGATAAAGAGGACGGCGACACAATGGCAGAGCTGAACATTAAAAAATGCTTGTCAAAGTATAAAGTATATGGTATAATTCGGTTATGAAAAATCTTACTGTAGAAAATTTTAAAGAAGAAGTAATGAACGGCACTGCCGTTGTGGATTTCTGGGCAAGCTGGTGCGGTCCCTGCCGTATGCTTGCACCTGTTATCGAGGAGCTTGCAGAGGAGCGTCCTGACGTTAAGTTCTTCAAAGTGAACGTGGATGAGGAGAGCGATCTTGCGGCGGCATTCGGTATCTCAAGCATACCGACGGTCATACGTTTTGATGACGGAAAGATTGTTGCGCGTCATCTGGGGTATGTCGGGAAAGACGATCTTGCCCGCAATCTCGGTTTGTGAGTCGGACACGTAAAGTCATGAGGGCGTTTGATTTCGACCACACGATATACCAGGGTTACAGTTATCGTGATTTTGTGCTGTTTATAGCAGCGCGCCGGCCGTGGATGCTGTTATGGCTTCCCGTTGCCCTTATTGCGGTACTGCTTAAATTCTGCCGGATACTCAAGATGAAGCACTTGGTGGAATGGGTGCTTTTTCCGTTTCTGCGTTTCAGGGGAGTTGACGGATATATCGTGAAATTCTGGGACAGAAACGAGAAAAAGATAGGACAATGGTATAAGGAAATTCACCGTGATGACGATATCGTCATATCCGCCACGCCGTCATATTTTCTTGAGGAGATATGCCGCAGACTGGGTATAAAGTATCTGATAGCGACGGAAGTGAACCGTAAAACAGGCAAAGTAGTCGACCCGTACTGTTACCGGAAAGGGAAGCTCGAAAGGTTTAAGATGACATTCGGAGAGGATGCGGAGCTGGACGAGTATTACACGGATACGCCGGCGGACAGCACGATGCTTTCGTTTGCGAAAACGGGATATATAGTCAAAAAGGGAATAATAACCAAGGTAAGCTGACAATGGACTATTTAAAGACAGAACAAAAGTGGAGAAAGAAGTGGGAGGCGGAAAATGCGGATTCCTTCGACGTTTCCCGTGCGGACAAAAAAAAATACGTGCTGGAGATGTTCTCCTATCCGTCCGGCGCAAATCTTCACCTCGGACATTGGTATAATTTCGGACTGACGGACGTTTACGCCCGTCTTCTCCGTATGCAGGGATACGAAGTTTTTCATCCGATGGGTTTTGACGCATTCGGTCTGCCCGCGGAAAACTACGCGATAAAAACGGGTATACATCCCAAGGATTCCACGGAAAAGAACATAGCGACGATGGAGCGTCAGCTCAAGGACATGGGCGCGTCGTTCGACTGGGATTACGAGATAAAGACGTGTGATCCGAAGTATTATAAGTGGACGCAGTGGCTGTTCCTTCAGCTCTACAAGCACGGGCTTGCGGAAGAAAAGCTTGCGCCTGTAAACTGGTGTCCTTCATGCAATACGGTAATAGCCAACGAGCAGGTGGTTGACGGTTGCTGTGAGCGTTGCGGCTCTGTAGTGGAGCGCAAGGAGATGCGTCAGTGGTTCCTGAAAATCACGAAGTATGCCGAAGAGCTTCTCGAAGGGCTGGACAAGATAGACTGGCCGGAAAAGACCAAGCTCATGCAGCGCAACTGGATAGGCAAGAGTTACGGCGGCAGAGTGACGTTCGATCTTGAGTTCGGAGGAAGCTTCGACGTATTCACGACGCGTGCGGACACGCTGTTCGGCTGTTCTTACGTCGTACTTGCGCCCGAGCATCCGCTTGTGGATAAGATAACTACGGCTGACAGGCGTGCGGAAGTCGAGGAGTATAAGCTCCAGGCGGCGCGCAGCAGCGAGATAGACCGTACAAGCACCGTCAAAGAAAAGACGGGCGCGTTCACCGGAGCATACGCAATTAACCCGATAAACGGTAAGCGCGTGCCGGTATGGGTAGCGGATTATGTGCTTGCGACTTACGGTACGGGCGCGGTCATGGCGGTTCCCGCTCACGATACGCGTGACTTTGAGTTCGCACAGAAGTTCGGTCTGCCGATAGACCGCGTCGTAAAGAGCGCGGACGGTTCTGATGATGATCTGCCTTACACCGAACACGGCGTCTGTGTAAACTCCGGTTTTGCGGACGGTCTGGATACGGAATCGGCAAAGCACGCGATACTTGCGGAGCTGGACAAAAAAGGCAAGGGCGGAGAAACGGTAACCTACCGTCTGCGCGACTGGTCCGTCTCCCGTCAGCGGTACTGGGGCGCGCCCATTCCGATGATCCATTGTGAAAAGTGCGGCGTCGTACCCGTACCCGAAGAGGATCTTCCCGTACAGCTGCCTTACGATGTCGACTTCAAGCCGAAGGGGAAGAGCCCTCTCGGCGCGAACGAGGAATATATGAACTGCAAGTGTCCGAAGTGCGGAGGCGCTGCCCGCCGCGATCCGGATACACTGGATACGTTTGTGTGCTCGAGCTGGTACTATCTGCGTTATCCCAATGCGAAGAACGACAAGGAAGCGTTCGATACGGCATGGACGGACAAACTGCTCCCCGTGGACGTGTACGTCGGCGGCGCAGAGCATGCGTGCATGCATCTGCTTTACGCCCGCTTTATAACCAAAGCTCTGCGTGATATGGGCTATCTGCACTTTGACGAACCGTTCATGCGACTTGTTCACCAGGGCGTTATACTCGGACCGGACGGCAAGCGCATGAGCAAGACCCGCGGAAACATAATCAATCCGGACGACTACGTTTCGGTATACGGTTCGGACGTGTTCCGTATGTATCTGTGCTTTGCGTTCTCTTACACGGAGGGCGGACCGTTCCAGTCGGACGGTATTCCCGCGATAGCCAAGTATCTCGACCGCGTCGAGCGTATCTGCCGCAAGGCGTACGAAGGCAAGGGCAAAGCGCCTGCGGACAAAGCCAAAGCCGCTGACCTTGAGTATGCGGTCAACTACGCGGCGAAGAACTGCGGAACGGATATAGCCGCGTTCTCTTTCAATACCGCCGTTGCGCGCCTTATGGAGCTCACGAACGCTATGTATAAGTATGAGGATGCGGACGACGAACTTTATAACGCCGCTCTGACGCTCGTTAAACTCATGGCGCCGATAACGCCGCACATCTCCGAAGAACTTTGGGAAGCGGCAGGCTGCACCGGAAGCGTGCTCAGACAGCCGTATCCGACGGCGGACGAGAGCAAACTCGTGCGCTCGCTCGTGGAGATACCCGTTCAGCAACTGGGCAAACTCAAAGGCAAAGTCATGCTTGCGCCCGATGCCACCGAAGCGGAAGCTCTTGCCGCTGCTCTCGAACTTCTCGGTATCCCTTCCGCAAAGAAAATCATCTACAAGCCCGGCAAGATAATCAATATAATTTGAGATACTGCGCCGAGCACGGCGGTAAAAGAATTAAAACAGAGCAAAATTCATAAGCGGATTTTGCTCTGTTGTTTTTTACGGTCAGATCCGGATGAGCAAATGCGGTCTGTTGTCCGTCGGACCGGCGAAAGGGGCTGCATTGCATGTAAAGACGTAAGGGGGGGGGAAGCATATAATAAAATCATCCGCGCCGGAAAAAGCGCGGATGTCTGGCGCACTCGTTGGGAATCGAACCCAAATCTGCGGCTCCGGAGGCCACCGTTCTATCCGTTATACTACGAGTGCAAGGGGGGGATCCTTATTGTTTTGTTTCTCCGCATCAGGCGGGGGAAATTGCGAGCGTCGTTTGCGGCTGCTTAAGCTATTATATTTTAACGGCTTTTTGCGCGGTTGTCAAGGGATTGCGTGAGCGGCATGTCAAATACTCACGCACTTAATATCGGATTTTTGAGTAAGCGATTGTTCTGCTCCCGGACGGGCATAGTATAAACGATCGTTTTAGCTCGTACAGGTAAAAACTGAGCAGAAAAACGTTTGACAAATCACAAAGAAATTTTCAAATACCTATTTACAAATTATGTAAGATGGTTTATAATATATACGGCAACAAATGTTTATGCCTAAATTTATTGATAAGGGAGGAATTATGTCCGAAAAGAAAATTTTACTTAAGCGCCCCAACAAGGAGATCTATGTCGAGGGCGATATGCTTGTGAAGAAGTTTGACAAAACCTTCAAAAAGAGCGACATACTCAACGAAGCAATCAATCAGACGCGTGTAGCCGAGGCAGGGCTGAACGTACCTGAGATCTATGACGTAAGACTCAGCGAAGACAGTTACTCGATAGTTATGCAGTATATTGAGGGTAAGAGCCTTGAAGAGCTCATGAAAGAACATCCCGAAAAGAGCGATGAGTATCTGACTAAATTCGTTGAAGTACAGCGCGATATGCATAAATACAACGTACCTTTGCTCAACCGCACCAAGGAGAAGTTCACGCGCAAGCTTTACGAAGCGGATATAGACGGTAATATAAAATACGAGCTGCTGATGCGTCTCGAGGGTATGCCGACTCATTTCAAACTGTGCCACGGCGACTTTGATCCGTCCAACATCATCATGGGAGACGACGGTAAGACTTATATCATAGACTGGTCGCATGTTACGACGGGTAACGGAAGCGCAGACGCGGCGCGCACATATCTGATGTTCAAGCTTCGCGGCAAGGATGAGCTTGCCGAAAAGTATATTGACGAGTATTGCAGAATAAACAACACCACCCGTCATTATGTATTCAAGTGGCTGCCTATCGTAGCGGCTTCGCAGTCCGTTAAGGGCAAGCCCGAAGAACGGGATTTCCTTCTTCAGTGGGCGACTGTAGTTGAATACGAGTAAGAGTTTTGCGGATAAAGATAAAAGTTTATGAGCCGTGCGGCACCGGTGCCGCACGGCTGTTTTTTATAGCTTTTTTCTGTTTTCACTCGGAGACGATGCGCGCCGCGTCCTAACCGCGGCAGGGGAACAGTACCGGATGAAACAGCGCTTGACAGGAGCGGACAAACGTGTTATATTTATAAAAGCGGCGTATTTTCAGCGGCATATTACACGGAGGAGAAGGCATGAAGCTTATAAAAGCACTGTTCGGAAGAGCGGCACTCACTGTTATTGCGATACTGTTACAGCTTATAGTAAGCGTGGCATTGGTGTGGGCTATCGATATTGCGATAACCGCGGCTGCCGGCACCACTATGTTCATAGGTCCTTATACTCTGTCGTCGTTCCTGATAACGGCGGCGGATATAATAATTGCGCTTATAGTGACGGTCAGGATAGTTATCCGCGATATGTCTCCCGATGAAAAACTGAGCTGGCTGGTAGTGCTGGTTTTTGCTCCGATCATAGGCAGTCTGCTTTATCTGTTCTTTTCGCACTCCTATCTTCCGCGCTCAAAAGCCGTGCTCCATATGGATATACGCGCACGGTCGGCTAAATATTATCTGAGTAAGGACGACTGTTCGGATGTGCTCGGTGAGTACACCCGTTGCAGTCGTTTTATTTATGATGCGGCAGGCGCTCCGCCGCACAGGTATTCGGACGTCAAATACCTGCCGTCCGGTGAATCCTTCTGGATAACGCTGAAAGAGGAACTGGAAAAAGCGGAAAAATATATCTTTATGGAGTATTTCATAATCGAGCCGGGCAGAATGTGGGATGACGTCGAGCATATTCTTGAACGCAAGGTAGCGCAGGGCGTGACCGTCAAAGTCATGTATGACGATATAGGGAACATCACTCACGCAAAGCATGATTTCTGGAAAACGCTGAGGGCGAAAGGAATAGAGTGTCTGCGTTTCAATCCGCTCCGTCCGGTAGTCAGCGCGGTATACAATAACCGCGATCACCGTAAGATAACCGTTATAGACGGCAAGACCGCATTTGTCGGCGGCATCAACTTTGCGGACGATTATATAAACGAAACGTACCGTCTCGGACATTGGAAGGACTGCGCCGCGATGATAAAAGGCGAGGCGGTCCAATCCCTGACGATAATGTTTCTCACGATGTACGACTCACAGGACGAGACGCGTCTGGAGGACTACGACGCATTTATCCCCGAGTACTACGAGTACTATGACGAAGAGGGCATAGTACAGCCGTTTGCGGACGGTCCCAGACCGCTTTATCCGACGCACGTTGCTGAAAATGTCATACTCGATATGATCAATAACGCGCGTAAATACATGTATATCACAACCCCGTATCTGATAATCAACAACAATCTGCTCAGTGCTCTGTGCCGTGCGGCGATGAGCGGAGTGGACGTTCGCATAATCACCCCGCGCATACCGGATAAGAAGATAGTGTTCTGGATAACCCGACGCAACTATAAAAAACTGATTAAATGCGGTGTGCGTATATACGAATATCTTCCGGGATTCATTCACGCCAAAACTTATCTCAGCGACGATACCGTCGGTATGGTGGGAACGATCAATATGGATTACCGTTCTCTCGTTCATCACTACGAGTGCGGCGTATGGATGTTTAAGACCAAGTGCCTGAAGAGCATAAGAAGCGACGTTGAAAGACTGTTTACCGAGTGCGAGGAAATGACCGTCGATACGGCAAAGCAGTCTATCCCGAAACGGGTGATAAGCGCGGTCGGTTCGCTGTTTGCGCCGATGCTGTAAAACATGAATTACGAAGACGTATTGAATGAGCTTGACGGGCTTTCGGAAGAAAAGTTCAAAGCGTTCACTGTAAGACTTCTGCGGACACGGCGGTTTGTTTACGGCGTGCGCACTCCGCTCCTGCGCAAGTTGGGCAGGCGCATACGCAGCGAGTATCCGGATTACATAACCGATTTTTTCGGCAGGGAAAACGTCTCCCACGAGGAAATACTGCTTGCCGGTTGGCAGACGGGGAAGGACTATCCGCACAATATAACGCTGCTCAGCCGCCTCGTACCGCTTATGGACAGCTGGGCGCAGACCGATCAGGTGATATATAAATTCGCATGGGCGAAGGACAAGAGCGCGCTGATACGCGACCTTTCGGGACTGACCGCGTGCGGCGAGTTCGGAAGGCGCGCGTTCATTGTCGCGCTGATGACCAACTGCATGACGGAGAGCGACTTTCATCTGATAGAGGAGTATCTTCCGGGAATGCGTTTCGGAGAGTATTATGTGGATATGGCGGCGGCGTGGCTGCTTTGCGAAGGAGTGATAAAGATGGGTGAGCGCGGTGAAGCGCTGCTTTCCGCTCCGTTTGTGACGCCGTCCGTTCTCAGTAAGGCAAAATCCAAAATGCGCGACTCCTTCCGCATCTGAAACGCCATTGGGAGCTCAGAGTGTCCTTGCGTTAAATTTGCCGCCCGAACAGAGGTTTCATGTATATATTTAATCGTGCGGACGAAAGGAGAGCGCCGGCACGGATAAGATTGCTTTTATGAATATGATTTGCAGGAGAGAAAATCATGACCGTTCCTGAAATAGCGGTGACCGCGGCTTTCGCGGTGATGACGCTTATAACATTCATACTGTTTGCGGCGGACAAAGCCAAAGCGAAGAAAGGCGCATGGAGAATACCCGAAGCCGTGCTTTTCGGCTTCAGTTTTTTCCTGGGCGGCATCGGCGGACTGCTCGGTATGATCGTTTGCCGGCATAAGACCAAACACGTCAGTTTCTGCGTACTTATACCGCTGTTTGCGGTATTGTCGGCAGCGGCGGTAGTCGTTACGTTTATTTATGCGTGACGGGCAAAATACCGCATATGCTTAAAAAAGAGTTGCAAAAATCGTACGTGTGTTGTATAATAATGACGTAACTAAGATCAAGGAGATATGAACCATGTCGAGAAGACCCATTATCGCGGGAAACTGGAAAATGAACATGACGAGAGCGCAGGCTACCGAGCTTATCACCGCTCTCAAACCGCTTGTTAAGGACGCTGCTGCCGAGGTAGTTATCTGCGTGCCTTACACGGATATAGATACGGCTGTCGCACTTTGCAAGGGCAGCAACATCAAGGTAGGCGCAGAGAACGTCGCATGGGCGGAGAAAGGCGCGTTTACCGGTGAGATCAGCGCAGACATGCTGCTTGAGCTCGGCACGGAATACGTTATAATCGGACACAGCGAGCGTCGTCAGTACTTCGGTGAAACGGATGCGAGCGTGAATGCAAGACTCAAGACCGCTATTGCAAAAGGTCTTAAGCCAATTGTATGCGTAGGCGAAACTCTTGAAGAGCGCGAAAGCGGCAAGACGGACGACGTGCTCAAGACTCAGGTCACCGGCGCATTCGACGGCATAAGCGCAGCAGATGCGGCTGACGTTGTAATTGCATACGAACCCGTATGGGCGATCGGCACAGGCAAGACCGCTACGAGCGAGCAGGCTGAAGAGACGATAGCAGGCATCCGCGCGGAAGTAAAGGCGCTTTACGGTGCGGAAGTTGCAGAAGGTATGCGCATCCAGTACGGCGGCTCGATGAATCCGAAGAATGTCAAAGAGCTCATGGCTCAGCCCGACATTGACGGCGGACTTATCGGCGGCGCTTCCCTCAAGGCAGTGGACTTCAGCCAGGTTGTCAATTACGACGCGTAAGGCTTTGATAATTGCGGCGTCTCCGGCTTTGCCGGGGACGCCTTTGATTTATCCGGCTCATGCCGGGAATGATATCGGGGAGTTAAGAGCTGATGAAATTCATTCATACCGGGGATCTGCATCTCGGGAAGCGTGTGCACGAGCAGTCCATGCTTGAGGAGCAGCGCGCCGCGCTGGAATTCATAGTGTCGGCGGCGGTGAGCAGGCATGCGGACGCCGTTGTCATATCCGGGGACATATACGATCGCAGCGTACCTCCCGCAGAGGCGGTGGAGCTGTTCGACGATTTCATGACCGGTCTTGAGAGCGCGGGCATAGCGGTGATAGCGATACCCGGCAATCATGACAGTGCGGAGCGCGTAGGATACGGCGGCCGCATCCTCGGAAAACATAACGTACATGTCGCGGGCTGTTATGAAGGCAGCGTGCCGTGCGTCCGTGTGGGCGACGCAGATTTTTACATGCTTCCGTTCATCCGGCCGGCGGACGTTGCACATGTAACGGGGAATACGTATGCGTCATATGACGAGTGCGTACGCGCGGCTTTGTCCGGTATCGTTCCGCGCGGCAGGTTCAGCGTGCTTGTCGCACATCAGTTCGTGACGGCGGGCGGCGCGTTGCCCGAGCGTTCGGATTCGGAAACGCGCACTCTCGGCGGTATGGATAATGTGGACGTATCCGCGTTCGACGCTTTCGATTATGTTGCGCTCGGGCATATTCACGGCGCTCAGCGCATAGGGAGGGACACCGCGAGATATGCCGGTTCGCCGCTGCGTTATTCGTTTTCCGAATGCAGGCACACTAAGAGCGTAACGCTTGTCGAAACGGATGAAGGAACGGCAAAGATAACGAGCATACCGGTGCCGGCGATAAGACAGCTGTACGAGGTGGAGTGCGCTCTCAGCGAACTGCCAGCGCAGACGGATAAGTATCCGGCAGACAGCTATATGCACATAACGCTCACGGACGGCGGCGAGATACTGAACGCGATAGACCGTGTGCGTGAAGTGTTCCCGAATACTCTCCTTCTGGATTTCACTCGTACTTCCGGAGAGATAACGCCGGTTGCTGAAGTGGAGAATAAGAGTACCGAACAACTGTTTTCCGACTTCTACGAGATGCAGACGGGCGCGCGCATGACTGAAGAACAGCTTGAACTGCTGCGCTGCGTTTCGGAGGTGAAAGATGAAACCGATTAAACTCATAATGTGCGCGTTCGGACCGTATGCGGGCAAAGAAACGGTGGATTTTTCGCTCATGGGCGGCAGCGGACTCTTCCTGATAAGCGGTGTCACGGGCGCGGGAAAGACCACGATTTTCGACGGTATCTCGTACGCGCTTTTCGGTAAGCCGAGCGGTTCGACGCGAAGCGACGACTGCCTCAGGAGCGATTTTGCTTCACCTGAGACCGAGACTTATGTTTCTCTGGAATTCGAGCACGCGGGCAAGCGGTATACTATAACGCGGAAACCCGCTCAGATAAGGAGCAAGAAACGCGGTTCGGGAGAAACGCCGATTGCCGCGTCCGCCGAATTCACAGTCAACGGTAAGACGCTGTCCAGACTCGGCGATGTGAATACGGCAGTTGAAGCGCTACTCGGGATCAACTGCGAACAGTTCAGACAGATAGTGATGATAGCGCAGGGCGAATTCCTCCGTCTGCTCCTTGCAAAGAGCGACGAGCGTATGACTATTCTCGGAAAGATATTCGGTACGGGCAGGTTCAGAGAGCTTCAGCTCCGGCTCAAGTCCGCGCTCGGCGAGGCGCGCACAGCGGCTGAGAATGAAAAACAGGCGGCGGAAAATGCGCTCAAAACCGTTACCGTTCCGGAGAGCAGGGCGGAAGAATGGCGTGAACTTCAGAATAGGGTATACTACTCCGAAAACACGGAGAAGTTCATAACCGGGCTTATCCGCTCGGACAGCGAGGCAAAAGCAGCCGCGGATGCCGAGAGCGAGGAAGTGGAGCGGCTGGAAAAGGAAGAGGAGAAGCGCCTTGAGGCGATAAACGCATATAACAAAGCCGTCACCGAATATAAGAATGCAGCAGGCGATCTTGAAACCTGCCGTAAAGCGCTGAAAGAAGCGGAAAACAGCATGCAGTCGGCGAGCGATGACAGAAAAAAACTTGCCGCGTGTACGGCGGAAGTCTCCGCACTGGAAAACTCTCTGCCGCAATGCGACAGACTGGAAAAGCTGACCGCCGAATCGGCTGAAGTAAAGAAAGATACAGACAAGCTCGAAAACCTCAGGATAGCCGGAAAAAATGCCGTAGCCAAAAAGGAAACAGAGCGTCTGGAAGCGGATAATACGGTAAAATCACTTGCGGATATAGAACAACAGCTTGCGGCGGCGCAGGTCGCGCTGAGCAATAAGTTGGAAAAACTTGAGGAGCTCAGGGAACTGGATCGCAAGCGCGAGCCGGTGAAAAAAGCCGTAAAAGAGGCGGATAATAAAGCCGCATCAGCCGCCAAAGCGATAAGCGTGATGAAAAAGGCAACGGAGGCGTATACCTCCGCATACGAACTGTTCCTGTCGTCGCAGGCGGGGCTCATGGCGTCGCGTCTGGAGCACGGTAAGCCGTGTCCGGTGTGCGGTTCGACGGAGCATCCCGCTCCCGCGGAACCGGTAGAGGGTACGCCAACGGAAGAGCGAGTGGCATGTTTGCGCCGCGAAGAGGAAGAGGCGCGCAGAGCGGCGGACAGTGCAAGCGCAAGCGCGGGCAAAGCCCGGACGGACTGCGACAAACTGCTTTCACCCTTTCTTTCGGATATTACGCGCATAACCGGTAAAACCGTCACATGGGAAAACGCGGAAGAGACTTTAAGCAAGGCTCTGGAAGCTTCCGAAAAAGTGGCTGAAGAACTGAATGCCGGTAAAGTGAAATTAGCGAAGAAGAAAGAGCAGAAGGATGCGGCGGCGAAGATGTCCGAAAATGCGGAAAACGCTCTTAAAACGCTGCGCGGCGAACTTTCTGATCTTGAGACGAAACTTGCCGAAGGAAACGCCCGTCTTGCACAGCTCGGCGGCGAAGCGGAAAGCCTGAGAAGTACGCTCAGATTTCACAGCCGCAGCGAAGCGGAAGCGCGCATAAAAGAGCTCGGGCAGCGGATAAACGTAATTAACGGCAATCTTGCGAAAGCAGAACAGGCGTTGCGTACGGCGGCGGAAAATGCGGCGGCAGCGGAAGCGCTGGAAAAGAGCAGAAGAAAGAGCATGGAAGAACAGGCGGAAAAACTCGGCGCTGAACCGG
Organism: uncultured Clostridia bacterium; assembly: GCA_944362615.1. GTDB lineage: Bacteria > Bacillota > Clostridia > Christensenellales > Pumilibacteraceae > Protoclostridium. The sequence goes on along the minus strand of CALVTM010000005.1, from coordinate 50,132 downwards.
GCGTAAGCATGGAGGACGCAGGAGAGCAGATCCGCCGGGCGCTCGGCGTCAGACGCAAGGAGCTGAAAACCATTTCGGAAAAGCTCACGTCGGCGATAGACGGAAATAAAAAAGCGCTTGAGATGTATACTCAGAAGAAGAAGTCGCTGATCGAAAAGCTCAATGCGGCGTCCGCGCTCAAGGAACTGTCCGATATAGCCAACGGCGAATCGAGCGGCAGACGGAAGATCTCGTTCGAGGCGTACGTTCAGCAGGTGTACTTTGATATGATACTTGCGCAGGCAAACAGAAGATTGAAGGCGATGACGGACGGGCGGTTCACACTGGTCAGGAGAGAGAGCGTAACGGACAACCGTTTCAAGACGGGTCTGGAACTGGACGTGTCCGACGCATGGACGGGAAAGACGCGTCCGGTAAGGTCGCTTTCGGGCGGCGAGTCGTTCAAGGCGTCGCTGTCGCTTGCTCTCGGACTTAGCGACGTCGTTCAGAGCGCATCCGGCGGCGTGAAACTGGATACCATGTTTATTGACGAGGGGTTCGGAACGCTGGATCCCGAATCACTGGATAAGGCTATGGATATAATAGCCGAGCTTGCGTGCGGTGACAGGCTGGTCGGTATGATCTCTCATGTGGACGAGCTTAAAAGCCGTATCGATCACAGGATAACGGTGGAGAAAGGTTCCGGAGGGAGCCATGTCCGTATAGAAGTATGATGATAAAAGGAGATATTATGAGCAACTGTTTTGAGAAGGTGAGCCGCGAGCAGTACCTGGCGGACGGCGGTGATGAAAACGCATACGACAACATAAAACTGCCCGTGCGGGCAACGGCGGGAAGCGCAGGTTACGACTTTTTCGCGCCCGTAACGCTGTCCGTACCCGCAGGCGGAACGGTCAAAGTACCGACAGGTATACGCTGCCGTATGGATAACGACAGGTTTCTTGCGATCTTCCCGCGCTCCGGGCTGGGATTTAAATACCGCCTTGCTCTGGATAACACCGTCGGCATAATAGACGCGGATTATTACGGCGCGGATAATGAAGGGCATATCATGATAAAAATGACGAATAACGGCACGCGCGATCTTGTCGTGGAAGCGGGGAAAGGTTTCGCGCAGGGGATATTCCTCAATTACTGCCTTACTGATGACGACAGCGCGTCGTCGTCGCGCACGGGCGGTTTCGGCTCTACGGGCTGACAATGCGCTGTAAAACGCGAATTCAGGCGTCCGTGTATGGCAGTGTTTGCGCTTTGCGGCGAGGAAATTTGCGAAAAAGGGCTTGACAAGCGGGCGCGGTTATAATAAAATATAATGTAAGGGGAGAGGTCTCAAAAACACAATGTTGGAAGTATTTTTAGATGCGCTGAAAGATACCGCGCTGCTCATCCCCTTTTTGCTTGCGGTGCATTTGCTGATAGGTTTCCTCGAAGCGCGGAAACTGGGTAAGTTCCGCCGCGGAGGACTGCTTCAGTCGCCGCTTGCGCCCCTTGTGGGGACGGGACTTGCGCTTTTGCCGCAATGCGGGTTTTCCGTTGTGGCAGGCGAACTGTACGCAAAACGTTATATTTCCGTCGGCACACTGGTTGCGGTGTTCATAGCGACGAGCGACGAAGCCTTGCCCATACTTATCGGTGAGGCGGCGACCACTCCCGAGCTCTGGGGCAGGACGGCGCTGCTGATAGGTATAAAAGTCGTGATGGCGCTTGTGGCGGGATATGTTCTGTACGCGTTATCCCCGGTATCGGGCGGGCGCGGCAGAGCCGTCGCAGAGGTCAGGGCAAGCGCGCCCGCGGCAGAAGACGTTGCGGAAGCCAAAGAGCAATGCGACACGCACGCCGCACACGAACAGGAGAAAGGACATGAGCATCCGGACGGGCAAGAACATGAGGAAGAGCATGAGCATCCGGACGGACATGACGACGAGCATGACGGCGAATACCTGCATACGCACGAGCACGGTTGCTGCGGTCATGATATTTCGGATAAGAAAGGAAACGTTTTTGAAAAGTATTTCAAGCATCCGCTGATCCATACGCTTACGATAACGCTGTTTGCGTTTGTGATCAACTTTATTCTCGGCACTCTGATATATTTTATCGGAGAGGAAAACTTTACGGCGTTCATGCACAGCGGGGAGTATCTGCAGCCGCTCATAGCGGTACTTGTGGGACTGATCCCCAATTGTGCGTCCAGTGTCATGATCACCGAGCTGTTTGCGGGAGGATCACTTACGCTGGGGGCAGCCGTTGCCGGACTTTCCGTTAATGCGGGACTGGGTATGGCGGTACTGATCAAAGAAAACAAAAAGGCGGGCGAAAACGCACTGATAATCGGCGGACTGATACTGTTCGCGCTGATAGTAGGTTATGCGCTTACGCCCATAGGCGCGGTGATTTGACCGTGTATACGTTAAGAGGGAACACTCGAAAGGAGATATCGTAAAATGTCAGTAATACTGATAGTGGACGACGAGCAGGGTATAAGGGAGGTTCTCCGGGAATACCTGGAGTTGGAAGGATACGAAGTCGATGAAGCGGTCGACGGCATGGACGCGATACGTCAGGCAAAAGCCAAGGATTATGACCTTATAATCATGGACGTTATGATGCCTAAACTGGACGGTTACAGCGCTGTCAAAGAGATAAAGAAGGATAAGGATGTTCCGGTTATCATGCTCAGTGCGCGCAGTGAGGAATATGACAAACTGTTCGGATTCGAGATAGGAGCGGACGATTATGTGACGAAGCCGTTTTCTCCGAAAGAAGTTGTCGCGCGCATAGGCGCTGTGCTCCGCCGCGGCAAGACGGCAAACAAGAAAATAGTTTCGGACGGTCTGGAAATAGATCTTGCCGGCCGCAACGTATATGTAGACGGGAAAAAGGTATACCTTACTCCGAGAGAGTACGATCTGCTCTTTTATCTCGTGCGCAATGAAGGCATAGCCATTCCGCGCGAGCAGCTTCTTGCCGACGTATGGGGATACGACTTTTTCGGCGAGGATCGCACGGTAGATACGCATATAAAGATGCTGCGCGCCAATCTCGGACCGTACAGGGATAAGATACTCACTCTTCGCGGAGTGGGATACAAGCTCGTGCTTTGACGGCAGCGGACTATAGATGATAATGAATGAAGATTCTGAAAAAAGCACGGTAAGTGCGGATAATGTCGCAAACGAAGAAAGCAAGCCCGAAGGGAAACACGGGCTTGTTTTTTCACCGACTGCGGATACCGTCGAGGTACAGCAGCCGGAAGCAAAGCGAAAGAAAGGCGGAATTTTTCGTTCGATCAGGTTCAATCTGTATGTTATATTTCTGCTGATGACGGTATTCGTTCTCGGCATAGTGTGGATATTTGAGATAATCTTTTATTCGACTTTCTACGTCACTTTCCAGCGCTACGGGATATACAATATAGGCGAAGATTTTACGTCCAAGTATATCGCCGCAATAGACAACGGCGCGGGGGAAATCACGCTTGAAACGCTGATTAACGATTTTGCCGGTGAAAACAACGTAAACGTCATGACATTCAATCTGGACGATTACGGAGAACCGGTCAATGTGCTGTCTGCGACCGTAAGCGGAGTGCAGGCGGCGGGAATGGATGACGAACTTTTCGATTACTACCTTGAAAACATAAAACAGAATGTTTCGTTTGTCGAAGATACGACGTCGCAGACGGATATGGAGGAAAGCCTCGTCATATACGGCTACTGCACGAGCATATACGACAGCTCCGCCGGGATAAGCAATGATCTGTATATATATATTTCAAGTGAACTGCCGTCGTTCAACAATGCGCGGAGCACTCTGGCAGGTCAGCTTACGATAATTACGATAGCGGGACTCATAGCGACAGCCGTTGTTGCATTTTTCGGATCGGGAGCGGCGGCAAAGCCGATGAAAGAGCTTGCCGAAAAGGTAAGTGCAAAGCGGGGCGGAAAGAATAAGCAGCTGCCGACAAATACGAAATTTTCCGAGATCAACGAACTGTCGTCCGCAATAAACTATGCGTTCAACGAGGCGGAGAAAAACAACCGGTTCCGCCGCGACCTGCTTGCGAACGTTTCGCATGATATGAAAACGCCGCTTACGATGATACGCGCATACTCTGAAATGATACGCGATCTGTCGGGCGGAAATAAGGAAAAAGCGGCGCACCAGGCTCAGGTCATAATAGATGAAACAGAACGTCTTACCGCGCTCATCAATGAAGTAGTAGAACTGAGCAAACTTGAGTCTGGCGTAATGCAGCTCAATCCGTCCGTGTTCGATCTTTCCGCAAGAGTCACGGAAACGATAGCCCGTTTCGGAATAATGGAAGAGGCGAAGGGTTACAAGTTTGTTTCGGAAATAACTCCGGAGCTTATAGTCCGCGGCGATGCGGAAAAGATAGACCGCGTCATATATAACCTCATCGGTAATGCGCTCAACTATACGGGTAAGGATAAACTCGTGACCGTGCGCTGCTATCTCAGGGATAACGTCGCCCGCGTCGAAGTCGAGGATACGGGTAAGGGCATGACGGAAGAGGAACTCAAAACCGTCTGGGACAAATATTACCGCCTTGCACAGGATAAGCGCCGCATTGTCGGAAGCGGACTCGGTCTCAGCATAGTCAAATCCATACTCGAACTGCATAAAACGACTTTCGGCGTCGAAAGCGAAAAGTACGTCGGCTCTACTTTCTGGTTTGAACTTCCGATCGTCTGACGCCGCTATGATCTTAAAACAAAAAGTGAAATTCCTTTGACGGAGTTTCACTTTTTTCATTCTGAAAAGTACAAATTCTTATAATTTCGCAGATGAAATAATGCAATTTAGAAAAGGGCATAAATCGGAGTAAGTTACTTTAAAAAGGAGTCAAAAGTTTCTGCCGAAAAAGGTGTAGCCTGCTCGGGCGATAAAGCAACAATAAAAAAGGTATAATTTATTGTAAATTTTCGGAAAGCGGTTAAAAGTTTTTGCCGAAAAAGGTGTGTAGCCTGCTCGGGCGATAAAGCAGCAATAAAAAAGGTATAATTTATTGTAAATTTTCGGAAAGCGGTTAAAAGTTTTTGCCGAAAAAGGTGTAGCCTGCTCGAGCGATAAAGCAACAATAAAAAAGGGTATAACTTAGTGAAAGTTTCTTTGGAAAGGGGGGGTCGGGGGAAAACCGTTCTTTTTCGAAAGAAAGGTTTTCCCCCGAAAGAACTCCCATTCCCACCACCCACCACCCACCACACACACCACCAACCAACCCACGCGCCGGCTTACAAGCCGCGCACGAGGTACGCGGCGGCGCGGCGGAGCAGATCGGCGGACTCCTGCCATTCAGGATCGCGCACGGGGTATACGTGGGCATACTTGTGTCCGTTGCAGTCTTTTGCCTTGTAATCGAATATGTGCGGCAGGGCGCGGAGAGTAAGTAATCGGTCAAAGCGCAGGGAGGCGCGCTTAAGGAAATCGCTTCCGCTGCTTGTCATGAACAGGCGCGGCGGGGTATAGACATCGAGCAGCACAGGCATGCGGGTATACTTCAGCCAATCGCCTTTGCCGACGGAAAGCCCGGCAATAGCGCGCACACCGCGTTTCGCGAATACATACATACCGGAAATGAGAAAAAGCCCGGACGCGCCGCAACCGACATCGGCGGAACCGAGCTCGAAAGCCTCTCTTACCTGATCGCACACTGCCGCCGCATCGGCAATAAGCGCAAGGAGCGCACCGGCACTGTCGCCGGCGAGGAACAGCTGTCCTCCGCAACGTTCGTGCGCCGCTTTGACCGCGGCGCAGACATCGCGTATCATAACGTCAAAGTCCGCTTCGGGCGCGAGACGGTATTCAACGTCCGCAACATTGAAGCCGAGCGCGGCAAGTGCGCAGCATAAGCGCCTGTTCAGACCTTTGTGACCGTACATCAGACCTCCGCCGTGTACATCGACAATAAGCGGAAGATCGCAAACGCCGTAAGGCGAGTACAGATCGTACGCGCAGCCGCCGGGCGCGGGAATATCCCTGACTATATCGATACCGCCGGGCAGGACGCGGCCGCTTTCGCTTTTCGCGTCATTTTTTCCCATCATGCGGCAAACCTGCCGCGCTATAAACTTTCTTATCATTTAATATCATCATGCTCCGCCGCGCGGGGAGTATCGGCAAGCTCCTGCTCGGTAAGTCCGGGAGCGTCGGATGAGACCGGGGAAGCCTCGACGGACTGTGCCGGGGAAGGAACACCGGGAACGGACGCGGCAGGAACAGCCCGGTATCTTTGCGCATTGTTTTCTTCGAGCCGCTGAATGATCGTTATGCTCTGCCGCGGGGCGAGCGTTTCGCAGAACCGCGACGTAACCGCGAGATAAATGCAGTAGATAGCCGGCATGCCGAGGTTAGTTTCCATGAGCGAGTTCACGGTAAGCACGCGGAGCTGTTCGGACAGCTCCATACCTCCGCTGCGCACACCGCCGAGAAGAAGTGTAAACTCCCAGCCGAACTGTACGGCAACGCCTATTGCGAAAAGCCAGGGCAAACGCATTCTCCGCGCGGGGGAGCGCTGAAACAGGTTCCAGGCAATAACGGCGAAATAACTGACAGCGAGGAAGACCGCCATGAACCAGTGATACTCACCGGTTTCGCGCCAGATCATGATCTGCTTACCGGAAGACAAAGCGTCGTCAAGGATAGGGCATACTATCCACCATATAAATATAAGCGCGGTCCACTCGGCTATGTGCCTGTCCTTTTTAAGGCAAAGCCATATCCACGCAAAATTAGTGATGCCGTAACTGAGCGACATCCACATCAGTACCCAGAACATCATACTTTCGCCGCCGGGGGTGAAAGTGCCGTCCGCCGCTATCGTGCCTATATGGCGTGAGCCTGTCAGCAGGTGAAAAATGCCGTAATCCACAATGAAGTACAGAACGCCGCCGGCGATAGCCCAAAGAAAAGTAAGCCGCCTCCGCGTCATAAAAAGGAGCGCGAGAAATATCAGAATAAACACCGAATCGAGTATGATATACGACAGACCGAAAGTGCGTTGAGCGATAACGTCCATGATCATTTCCTCCCTTTTTGTAAATTATATCAGAGTTTGAGCGATTTGGGAAGTATTTTAAATAATTTTGATATTAAGTATAATAAGCGGGCGGAAATTATAATCGGGAGGGCAGAGCGATTTTTTTTATAGCCGTTGACAATACCGGGCGGAAGTAGTATAATGACGGTATGGCAAAAACGGAAACAAAGGGCACGAAAAGCCTGTCTACTATAGATCTGCTGAATTACGATTCGGCAACCAAGCGGAGAGCGTTGCGTCAACGGGCGGTATCGTCCGAGAATGCGGAGCGCTATGACCCGTCGCCGGATACGGGACTCACTTCCGAGCAGGTAGCCGAGCGCATGGAGAACGGCTATCTCAATATCACGAGCAAAAGCGGCAGTAAGTCATACCTGCGCATAATCATATCCAATATCTGCACGTATCTCAACCTCGTGGTGCTTGTAGTTTTCGTTATGATGGCGCTTGTCGTGGACTTTGCGGTGGACTGGAGCAAATTCCTGTTTGTCGTCATAATTCTTGTCAATACGATCATCGGTATAGTCCAGGAAGTCAAAGCTAAAATGGCGATCGACAGACTGAAACTGGTGACAGCGCCGTCGGCGATAGTGCTCAGAGACGGAGAGACAAAGGTAATAAGCGTGCGCGAAGTCGTGCTGGACGATATCATACTGCTTGAAACGGGCAAACAGATATGTGCGGATTCGATACTTGTCGCAGGCGAGTGCGAAGTGAATGAATCCATGCTCACGGGCGAGAGCGTACCCATTTCCAAAAAACCGGGCGACGTGCTTTACTCCGGATCGTATGTAACGTCCGGAAGCTGCCGCGCACGCGTCAATAAGATAGGCGATGAGAATTACGTCGAGACGCTTGCGTCATATGCCAAGAAATACACCAAGCCCAAGAGTGAACTGAACAGATCGATAAACCTGATAATAAAGGTCGTATCCGTCATGATGATACCGATAGCTGTCGTCATGTTCATCCGCACTTATAACGTATACATTCCGCAGGTAGGCGGCGCGCTTTCTCCCGATCTCTGGGGACGCGGACAAGGTCATTTGTTCTATGAAGTCATAACGACGGTGAGCGGCGCTATAATCGGAATGATACCGTCCGGTATGTTCCTGCTTACGAGCGTCGCGCTGACGGCGAGCATGCTGAGACTGGTAAAGCGTCATGCAATGGTCCGCAATATGTACTGCATAGAGATGCTTGCGCGCGTAGACGTGCTGTGCCTGGACAAAACGGGTACGATAACCGACGGTTCGATGAGTGTCCGTAAAGTGATCGAGATTAAGGGCGGGGAGGGCGGTTTCCCGGCAGGCGACATAATCGGTTCCATGCTGAGCGCGACGGAGGACAACAACCAGACGTCAATAGCGCTTGCGGATAAATTCGGATATAACCTTAAATTCCGTCCCGTGACCGTACTGCCGTTTTCGTCCGACCGTAAACTGAGCGCGGTTACGTTCGAGGATATAGGAACATATCTTCTCGGCGCACCCGAGTACGTCCTCGGAGATATGGGTATCCGCATACGCCGGCTTGTGGACGAGAATGCAAGCCAGGGCTATCGCGTGCTGTGTCTTGCTCATTCCCCGACGGAGATCAGGAACGGCAAACTGCCCGGCGTTCGCAGACCGGTGTGTCTGATAGTGATCGAGGATCATATCCGCGAAGACGCCGCAGATACGATCAAATGGTTTAAAGACAACGACGTCGCAGTAAAAGTCATTTCCGGTGATAACCCGATAACCGTTTCCGAAGTGGCACGCCGTGTAGGCGTAGTCAATGCGGATAAATACATTTCGCTCGAAGGTCTGAGCAATCAGGAAGTCATGGAAGCCGCCAACCGTTACACGGTATTCGGCAGAGTGACGCCCGAACAGAAGAGCATACTTGTAAGCAGTTTGAAGTCCAAGGGTCACACCGTCGCTATGACGGGTGACGGCGTGAACGACATTCTTGCAATGCGTCAGGCAGACTGTGCGCTGTCTATAGCGAGCGGCGCGGAAGCGGCGAGAAACGTCGCGCACCTCGTGCTCATGGATAATAATTTCTCGTCCATGCCGGATATAGTCGTGGAGGGCAGACGGGTAATAAACAACATAGCGAAAGCGTCGTCGCTGTATCTTATGAAAACCATGATGACGATACTGCTTTCCGTAATAACGCTGATACTCGGCGTGCCGTACTTCTTCACGACTGAGCAGACGCTGATGTACGAGCTTTTCATAACGGCGGTACCGTCGCTGTTCCTTTCGTTGCAGATCAATAAGGACAGGGTACACGGCGGTTTTCTCGGCAATATGCTGAAGAACGCGTCTCCGGGCGGACTTACGCTTACTATCGCGGTCATGGCTATTTACGTTTACTGGCGCGTGACTCATCCGAGCGGCGGAGAAATGGACGTCCTGGATAACCAGGTGTTCAAGACAATGGTCACGATAACGCTGACGTATACCGGTTATATGGTGCTTCTCCGTCTTGCGCGGCCTTATAACGCATACCGCGTAGTGCTTGTAGTTGTTACGCTTGCCTGCTGCCTGCTCGGAACTTTCGTGCTGAACTGGCTGTTCGGCGTCGTGTATATAGACAACAACGGCAACCTGCTGCTGTCGCTCCAGGACGGACTGTATATCTCAACGGTCGTGCTTGCGGCGTACGGAGGCGTGTCCATACTGTCCGCCGTGATAAGTCGGATAAATATAACTGCCCAGCCCGTAGAAGTAGCTGCCGCGAAAGAAGAGGAAGAGCGTCAGGAGGAAGCGCGCGTCATCGCCGAATACCGTGAGAAAAAAGCGAACGATAACGCGGCGGAAAAGGATAACAGTCCGATTCTTGCGCCGCTTCGCCGAGCCGTAGTGAAAAAACAATCCAAAGATGACGAAACGAATGAAGATACGGAATGACCTGTAAGTTTTTCCCCGCGCGGCAATGCGCGGGGATTTGTATACAAGTTCAGTTACGTGTATATGATATAGTTGTGACGGCTGTATGTCCGTTTCTGCCCGGGCAATAGCGGAGAAAACGTCATACGGTCTCGTAAAACCGGTCAAAGTCGTGCGGACGGCGCATGAAAAGAACGGAAGTCCGGGTGGAATGGAGGGGCTTATGCCTAATGCGTATACACATCAGCTCATAGCAGAGGACGCGCTTGAAGAGATCGGAGGGATAGCCGATCTTCCTTCTTTTTACCTCGGAGCGCAGGGCGGAGACCCTATGTTCTTTTACAGATTCATCTCCATGCGCGGCGGGATGCGCCCGGGGAAACTGCTTCACCGTGAGCGCATTTACGACACGTTCAGCGCTGTAGCCGAGACCGTCCGCACCTGTCCGGAGTGCATGGACTATGCGCTCGGATACATTTCCCACTATGCCGCAGACACGGTATTCCATCCCTACATCTACTGGCTCGCGCAGACAAAGGGAGGTACACGCATGGATCGCAACATCATCCATACCCGCGCCGAAAGGGATCTTGATACCTATTTTCTGTTTCTTCGCGGAAAGCGTATGCACGAATTCCGTCTGCCGCTCTGCCGTAAGAATATCGACATACACGTCATGTATACCGTGATGAGCGCCGCGCTCTCCGTTCACGGCGTCGAGATAGCCGAATCAAATATCAGACGGGCGCTCGGTTCGTATTTCCGGTTCATACGCAATACTTACGATAAAACGGGCGTGCGCCGTCACATTTCGGACGCGCTCGGTAAAATAGGAATAAAACCGTTTACGCTGCTCGGTGCGCTTTTTTCCCGACCGTATTATAACGATAAATTACTGAATGCGGATCGGAATGAGTGGTACTATGTGTCCGATCCGTCATTGATTCTCCGCGACAGCGCCGACGATCTTTACAACCGCGCCGTCAAACGTACTGTTGAGCTTTGCGGCATTTTCCGCTATTGTGTAACGCAGAATAAACCGTTGCCGGAAGAGCTTTTTTCCCGGAGTTTCATAAAAGGACTCTGAACTCCGCATTCTCGATAAATTTGTTATATTGTTTCACAAAACTTACAAATTATTCACCCGATTTTCACAAAAGTCGGGTTTTTTACTTGACAAAGCGGTAAATGAACTATATAATTACGCTTGTTGTGATTACAACAAGATAAAACCGGAGGCGTTCATGCGGGAAAGATTTGAAACATTCACCGTGCTTATCTCGGAGATAAGCCGCTACATATACCGGATCAAGGCAGAGGAAATGGCTGAACTTGAGCTTCGCGGTTCGCACGTCAACATACTGTATTATCTTTACAAGATGGAGTCGCTTACGGCTAAGGAACTGAGCGACGTATGCGGCGAGGATAAGGCGAACATATCGAGAGCGGTGAAGCACCTGGAGGAGAACGGATATCTGACGGGCGCGGACGAGAGCGGACACAAGAGGTACCAGACGTTGCTGATGCTCACCGAAAAGGGCAGGGAGACCGGTAAGATCATAGCGGATAAAGTCGACCGGGTACTCGAACATGCGAGTGCGGGACTGACGGAAAGCGACAGGGACACGATGTACAGATCACTGCGGCTGATAAGCGGTAATCTTAAGGAGATATGCCGGATGTACGGCGCAGACAAGGAGGATAAGACAGAATGAATATATTCAGAAAGGCGTTTTGCAGAACGTTCCAGACGGCGTTTCATATGGCGCTGCCGTTTCTGCCTTACAGAGAACCGGAAAAACTGGACAGTATAGCGGCAATAGCCGAGCTGCTTAAAAAAAAGAACATAAAATCGGTAATGATAGTAACGGATAAAGGTCTGCGCACGGCAGGGCTTACAAAGCCGCTGGAGGAACTGCTTGCAGCCCGCGGGATAAACTGCGCGGTATACGACGGCACACGGGCGAATCCCACCGTAGCCAATGTTGCGGAAGCGCGTGAAATGTACCTCAAAGAGGGATGCGAAGGGATGATAGCGTTCGGCGGAGGTTCGTCCATGGACTGCGCAAAGGCGCTGGGCGCGAGGATAGCTTATCCGAAGAGATCTCTTCAGTCGCTGCGCGGAGTATTGCGTGTGCTCCGCCGCATACCTCTGCTCATAGCCGTACCCACGACGGCGGGAACGGGAAGCGAAGTAACGCTTGCCGCGGTGATAACCGATGAACAGAAAAAGCATAAGTACACGATGAATGATTTTACGCTTATTCCGCGTTACGCCGTACTCGATCCGGAAGTGACGTACTCGCTTCCTCCGCATCTTACTGCCACAACGGGCATGGATGCGCTTACCCATGCCGTAGAAGCATATATAGGCAGGTCTACGAGCAGAGAAACGAGAGAACGCGCACTGCGTGCGACGTCGCTGATCTTTACATATATCGAAAGGGCGTATGCAAACGGGCATGACCGCGAGGCGCGTGCGAAAATGCTGGAAGCGGCATACGATGCGGGCATAGCTTTCTCAAAGTCGTACGTAGGATATATACATGCGATCGCGCACTCTCTCGGCGGACAGTACAACATTCCGCACGGGCTTGCGAATTCCGTACTTATGCCGATAGTACTGGAAGATTACGGCAAAGCGGCGCATAAAAAGCTGCACCGTCTCGGCATAGCGGCAGGAGTTGCGGATGAAAAGGATACCGATGCGGAAGGGGCGCGTAAATTCATAGCGGCAGTGCGCGAGCTCAACCGCCGTATGAACATTCCCGAAAAGCTCAGGGGCATAAGGGAGGAGGATATCCCGACGATGGCGCATCATGCGGACAGGGAAGCGAATCCGCTCTATCCCGTTCCGGTGACGATGGACGCAAAACAGCTGGAAAAATATTACCGCATGGTCGCGGAAAAGGAGTAACGGATGGATATCACGGAAATAGACGATATACTCGACCGTCAGCGCAGGTACTTTGCAAGCGGAGCAACGCTGAAGGTATCCGCAAGAAAGGATGCGCTTCGCCGTCTGCACAGCGCGATCAGATCTCATGAAAAGGACATAGCGGACGCACTTCACGCCGATCTCGGCAAGAGCGCTTACGAGAGCTATATGTGCGAGACCGGACTGGTGCTCGGTGAAATATCTTACATGACCGGACATGTGAATAAATTTTCGCGTCCGCGCCGGGTCCATACGCCGATGTCACAGTTCCCTTCGCGCAGTTACGGACTGCCTACGCCTTACGGAAATGTGCTCATAATGAGCCCGTGGAATTATCCGTTCCTGCTCACTATGGATCCGCTTGCCGATGCGATAGCCGCGGGGAACACCGTGATACTCAAACCGAGCGCGTATTCTCCGGCAACAAGCAGGATAGTCGCGGACATAATAAGCGAATGTTTCTCTCCCGAGCATGTTGCGGTGATAACCGGCGGCAGAAAGGAAAATGCCGCGCTGCTTGAAAAGAAATTCGATATGATATTTTTCACGGGCAGTCAGAATGTCGGAAAAGAGGTGCTGCGCCACGCGGCGGAAACGCTTACTCCCGCCGTTCTCGAGCTCGGAGGTAAAAGCCCGTGCATTGTGGATGCGAGTGCGAAAATACCGCTTGCGGCAAAGCGCATAGTGTTCGGAAAATTCCTCAACTGCGGACAGACGTGCGTCGCCCCCGATTACGTTCTGTGCGAGCGTTCCGTGCTGGATGAACTGGTCGCGGAGCTTAAGAAGCAGATAACCCTTCAGCTCGGCGATGATCCGATCTCACACCCCGATTACGGCAAGATAATAAACGAAAAACATTTTGACAGGATATGCGGACTTATAGACGCGGATAAGACGGTCGTTGGCGGACGCTCTGACAGAAGCGCGCTCAAGATAGAGCCGACGGTCATGACGAACGTGACGTGCGACGATAAAGTAATGGGCGAGGAGATATTCGGACCCGTGCTTCCGATCATAGCGTATGATGATTTCGATCAGATATTCGGTATGCTCGAGGGCAGACAGAAGCCGCTTGCGCTCTATATCTTTTCGGAAAACAAACAGCATATCAATGCCGTTACATACCGGTGCCGGTACGGCGGCGGCTGTGTGAACGACGTTGTGATACATCTTGCGACAAGTCAGCTCGGATTCGGCGGAGTGGGCGAGAGCGGTATGGGCGCGTACCACGGCAAAACAGGTTTCGACGCGTTCTCTCATCTTAAGAGCATACTGCACAAAAGCTCCAAACTGGATCTGCCGATGCGCTATCGTCCTTACAAACCGGGCAGCGCGTTTGAAAAAATGATCAGATTTTTCCTTAAATAAGGTAAACTGCGGCTGTTGCTGCCGCAAAATGAAAAACAGTGCTATGACAAAGCGCTGTTTTTTATTTTGCCGGACGCGCATGGCATGCGGAGAAGTGCTCCGGATAGAGCGCGACATACTTTTGCTGCCGGAGCTCGTGCGCGGTGGCGCAAGCGTCTGAATGGCAGGCGCCGAGTAAAATCCCTTGCAAAAGCGATAATATAATGATATAATATATCGGATGACGATCGGTGAGTTTATAAAAAGCTATGCTCCCGCATACAGAGGGCATACTCCCGGGCATAAGGGAAGCGTATTTCCCGAGGATATAACGGAGATACTCGATATATTCCCGGGGGATCTTATCACACGCGCTCAGGACAGGGCGGCGGAGCTGTACGGCGCCGAGAAGCTGCGGTTTCTCGTGAACGGCTCGTCGATCGGTATAAAGACTGCCGTGCTTGCGGCGCGTCCGAAAGGCATAGTGACGGACGCGTATCGTCACAGGGCTGTCGATGAGGCGGCTTACCTTGCCGGACTTGAGGCGGTGACTGTGGGCGGCGGATATGTGAACGGTCTGCCGCGGCTCACGGAAGCTGACGATATATACGACGCGATGAAGCGGAGCGGTGCGGACTGCGCCGTGGTGCAATATCCCGATTATTACGGCAGAGTGGCGGACCTTAAGAAAATAGCCGATGCGGTACATTCGCTCGGCGGCTTGCTGATAGCCGATTCGGCACACGGCGCGCACTTTGCCTTAAGACCCGATCTGTTCCCGGTAAGCGCGGTTAAAGTGGCGGACGCATGCAATATGTCCGCGCATAAGACGCTCGGAAGCATGACGCAGACGGCGTTTGTCGCGGCGGGCGGACGTATAGCGGAAGGTATCGACAAAGCGCTGGACGCGCTGGGTACGACAAGCCCGAATTATATGCTGCTTGCGTCGCTTGAGAAGTGCGTGGACGAAGCGGAGAGCATAAAGGGCAGATATGACGCGCTCGTGCGCTTTTCGCGGGAGATGCACGAAAAATTTGTGTGCGCGGATAACGCCGATCCGACCCGGCTGGTGTTCGACTGCGGACAGGGCGAGGGCAGGCGGACAGCGTACGCGTTTTACCGGCGCGGTATAGCTGCCGAAAAATACGATGACAGATACGTCGTGTTCATACTCACGCCGTATGACGATGAAAGAGGACTGGAGGCGCTCGGAAACGCCGCCGGAGAACTGCTTGAAAGGCGGAAAGACAGATGAGAACGGAATATGCACATAACGGAAAACTTGTGACCTTTGAGGGTTGCGAGGGAGTGGGAAAATCCACGCAGATAAATCTGCTTGCGGAGTACTTTGAGTCCCGCGGGATAGACGCGCTTTTCACGCGCGAACCGGGCGGCACGGAAGTGGGCGAACGGGTGCGCGCTCTGCTTAAAGACGAATCGCTCGACATGTGTCCGGAAACGGAGTTACTGCTGTTTGAAGCGGCGCGGAGCGAAAATACGCGTAAGATAATCATACCCGCGCTTCAGGCGGGCAAGATAGTAGTGGTGGACAGGTACATAGACTCCACTACGGCTTATCAGAGTTTCGGCAGAGGACTTGAGCGCAGTGAAGTGGACATGCTCAACGCATATGCGACGGGCGAAGTACGTATAGATCTTACGGTTTTCCTGGATGCTCCGCCGTTTGCAAACACGCGGCGTTCGGCTGCCGACCGCATGGAGCTTGCGGGCATGGATTTTCACGACCGCGTTTATGCCGGTTATAAAGAGATAGGCGAGGGAGAGGAGCGGTTTGCTTTCATCCGGACTATGGCGGATAAGCACAAGACCGCGGAAGCAATAATAGCCGCGCTTAAGAGTTACGGTATCATCGGATGATAAGTGAAAGTTATTTGAAAATAGCGGGCGGATGCGCGGCAGGCAGACGGATGATATCCGATTTTGCTTCAGGCGACAGCGGTCAGTCCTATCTTTTCGCATCGACTGATACGCTGCTGTGCGAGTGCATTGCGACGGCGGCGGTGATAGCGGAGAACGGCGAGTGGGCGCGCAGACGGATAGTTTCCGGTTTGTGCGGCGACGTACTCACGCTGGGTGAGAACGGATTCCGCGCGGAGGATGCGGACACCGTGATATCCGCTTGCAGACTTTCGCCGGCGGAGCTTAAGCGGCGTGCTTTTTTGCTCATTCTCGGAGATACCAATGACGCGGCGCAGAATAAGCTGCTCAAGACGCTGGAAGAAGCACCCGAGCGCTCGGTATTTTTTGTGATAGCGCCGTCGGTAAAGTCGGTGCTGCCGACTATAGCGAGCAGACTGGAAGTCATAGAGCCGGATGCGCCGGACGTCGAGAGCGCGTTTGCGGGGGAAACGGAGGAGAACCTGCCGTATGCGCTTTACGGCGGCGGACATGATCTTACGGAGTTCGACGCGCTGCTTAGCGGCAGAAAAACGGATGCGCTCATGCGTGCGGTCAGGCTTGCCGGCATACTCGGTCCGAGCGCGCGTATGCTGGAGGCGACCGAGCTTATCGGTGACAGCAGGAGCGATATGAAAGACACCCTGATGTATTTTGAACGCATAATGGGGGATGTCATGCGCTGCCACGGAGGAGTGGAGACGCAGACTTACGGATTATTCAATATAAAAACGCTTGCGGAAAAATTTCCGCTTAACGCTATGCCGGAAGTGCTCAGGGCGACGCGCGAAGCAGTATCGCGCACGGCGACGGGCAACCGCGCGGCAATAGCGGACATGTTTGTTATAACCGTTTCGGAGGTAATGTATTATGCCAAGAGTAGTGGGCGTTAAGTTCGACAATACGCCTAAAGTATATTGGTTCGGAGTAGAAGAGGACGCGGAGTATCAGGTGGGCGACAGCGTGATCGTTGAGACGGCGAGAGGCGTGGAGATAGGAACCGTGCGCACTCCCGCTGCCGATGTGGACGAAAAGAAAATCGTTGCGCCGCTGAAGCCGGTACTCAGAAAAGCGGACGAGAGCGATCTTGAGCGTTATGAAGAGCATAAAGCCAAGAAGCCGGAAGTTATGCGCATAGCCATGGAAAAGATAACCGCCAGAAAGCTGAACATGAAGCTTGTCGACGCTCAGTACACGATAGACGGAGCAAAACTCGTGCTTTACTTCACGAGCGAGAGCCGCGTGGACTTCCGTGAGCTGGTAAAAGATCTTGCGAGCGCGTTCAGAACCAGGATAGAGCTGCGCCAGATAGGCACGAGAGATGAGTGCCGTATGATGGGCGGTTTCGGACCGTGCGGCAGGGAGTGCTGCTGTGCGTCCGGGTGTGACTTTGCGAAAGTTAATATCCGAATGGCTAAGAACCAGAATCTTTCGCTCAACCCCGGAAAAATAAGCGGACTCTGCGGACGGCTCATGTGCTGTCTCAGTTACGAGAACGCTTATTACACCGAAGCGAACAAACAGCTGCCGAAGATAGGAAGCGTAGTGCGTGTGGAAAAGGGCAATGAAAGCGTCGAAGGTACCGTTTCGGGAGTAAATCAGGTGCGCATGACAGTCAAGGTACGTACGGAAAACCGCGACGGCTCGTTTGACGTCAGCGATTATCCGATAGAAAAAGTAACAAAGCTGGATTCGTCCAGTGCCGCCGATGATGTCCGCATCAGCAAAGCGGAGGCGGACGAGCTTAGGCACATAGAGGACTGACCGGTCCGGCGCTGCCCGCACTGTTACAATGCGGGGGAAAGGGTAAAACGGAAAAATTACCGTCAAAACGGTTTATGTTTTAGTTTTATCACCAATAAAGTGCTCTAAAATTATTTACTTTTCGGTTCAGCCGTGTTATAATGGTTATCAACAAAGAGTCAGGAGGAGAATAACCATGGCAAGAGTAATTTCGGACGAATGCGTATCGTGCGGTACCTGCGAGGGCGAATGCCCCGTTAGCGCAATCTCGGCAGGCGCTTCTCACTATGAGATAGATGAATCCGCTTGCATCGATTGCGGCGCTTGTGAAGCAGCATGCCCCGTCGGCGCTATCAGCGAGAAGTAATAAAAAAAAGAATTTTTAAGGAGAGTTCCCGCGCTGAAACGGCATGACGGGACACACAAAGATGAAGAAAACAAGGATAATATTGCCCGTGCTTCTTCTGTGCGTGGCGCTGATTACCTGCGTTTGTTTTTCCGGATGCCTCAGCTCCGATTATAACGACTTGGTGACCAAGCTGCAGGGAGAGGATTACGGCTACAACGTGCGGGCATACACTGTCGATCAGATGCTCAACAACGATATTACCGGACTTCAGGCGCGCGTACAGGCAAGCAAGATGGACGGCACGGAAGTTGAGTACGTGACGGTATGGTATTTCAGTACCGAAGAGTATGCGATACGCTGGTACGAGGAAGACGAGACCGGATTCCTTAAGTATGGACTTTCGACGATAGTCGGACCTGCTAATGCGGAAGAGGCTGAAAGCGGCGAGTTTTCCGCGAGCGCTGACGTTGCATACTCCCGTCAAGGCAAGGTAGTCATTTGCGGTACGGCAGATGCATATGCCGACGCTATGTCATGATCGGAAAGGGACGGCCTGAAAGCGCAGTCCCTTTTATCATAACAAGCTGTAAAACCGGAGCGTGAATTTATGAGCAAAATATCGTCTGTTATAGGACAATATATAAATAAATATAAAATGATGAAGCCGAAGGACCTTGAAGCTTTGGCGGACAGCGGCGATGCCGAAGCCCAGTACGAGCTGGGCAGTAAACTTTATTCGGGAAAAGGCGTAAAGAAGAGTTACGAGCTTGCCCGTGAGAGATACGGACAGGGAGCCGCTCAAGGTCATATCGGCTGTTGTTACGAGCTGGGTCAGATGCTTTCTCTCGGTATAGGCGGAGAGCCGGACGAAGCGCGTGCCGCCGAGCTGTTCAAAAAGGCGGCGGACGGCGGCGACATTCATTCGATGTTTGAGCTGGGAGCGATGTACGCCCAGGGCAGAGGCGTAAAAAAGAACTATGTCAAGGCGATGCGTTACCTGCGTAAGTCCGTTCAGCTTCCCGCGGCAGCCGCAATGCTGGAAGAGGCGATAAACTGGTGGCGTCCGGCGGCGGAAGCGCGTATACCCGAAGGCGAGTACTGGTACGGCGTATGCCTTATAAACGGTTACGGCATCACTCCCGATTATACGGTAGGCTATAACTGGATATACCAGGCGGCGCTTTCCGATCATCCGAAAGCGATAGACGCAATGATCCAGATATACGAGAACGGCATAGGCGTAGTCGCGGATAAGGACAAAGCCAAATTCTGGCGCGACAGACTTGCCAAGGTCACCGGCGCGACAGTGTCGGGCGACAAGCAGTCGCTGTTCGACTATGTCGCATCTTCCGAAGAGAACGACAAGGCAGATTAACGCGAAAACAGATCAATATGAGCAGGAGGGATAAATATGGCATCAAACAGTAACGGCAGCCGCAGCAGCAGTCGCAGCAGCAGCCGCAGCAGCAGTAAGCCCCGCCGTACGACGGCGAGCGCAAGAACGAGCAGGACAAAGTTTTATTTTAACATTACGATAAACGCATTTATCGGATGTATGCTTGCGGCGATAGGCACATGCCTGCTTTTTAAGGGCGGACAGGATATAACGCCGGTAGCTATAACCATAGTCGGCGTATTCTGTGTGTGCATAGGCGCGGTAGCCATAGTGCGTTATCTTCGCAAAGAAGAAAATACGGATATGGGTACGCTGCTCGTCGGGATAATCCAGGCGATAATCGGCGTTGTGCTGATCGTCATGGCGAACACGGTATCCCAGTATGTGTACCTTGCGATAGGTATAGCGGTCATAGCGTACGGCATTTACGTGATCGTTCAGTCGGTGCGTCACAGCAACACGCTTGCAATGATCATGGGCATAGTCCTTGTCGTTGTGGGCATACTCATACTGCTTTATACGTTTGCGACGTCATGGGCATGGCTGCGCGACTGGGGATACATACTGATAGGCATAGCTTCTTATTGCGGAGCGGTGTTCTTCCTTTTCTTCTGATAAATTCACTGAAGATAAAAAGCGCGGAGGCGATCGTATGATAGTCCCGCGCTTTTGCACATAATACGGAAGAGGTGACATATGACGGCAGAACAGGTTTTTGCAATTGTGAAACAGATACCGGCAGGCAGGGTGACGACATACGGGGCGATAGCGCGTGCGATAGGCAGTCCGCGCGGAGCGCGTCAGGTAGGCAGACTGCTCCACACAAACCGCTATCCCGGCGTGGTACCCTGCCACCGCGTAGTATTTGCGGACGGCAGTCTTTCGCCGGCGTTCGCATTCGGCGGTGAAAACGTCCAGCGTGAATGGCTGATAAAGGAGGGAGTGCCGTTCGTCGGCGATAAAGCGGATATGACATGTTTTTTCGGCGACTTCAAGGCGTGACGCACGGCTGAGCCGTGCAGTCTTGCACAGTTTCGGAAAGCCCGTTCCTGAACCGGAACGGGTTTTCCGCTTTTCAGCCGGACGAGCATGGCGGTATAACGGATTGCGGAAAGATCCGCATCCCGGTTTTGTCTTTAAAGCAAATTCCCTTATATTTTACACGGAATTTACAAGCGCGTTACAATTATAAATAATTTTGTTACAAGTAAGAGCTAAAATAAAGGTACAAAATCAAGGAGAAAGAAAAAATGAAATCAAAGAGAATCGCACTTTTTATTGCGGCACTTACTCTTACGGCGACCCTCGTTATGGGTACCGTGGCTATGACGGCTTGCGGCGGAACGAAGACGATCGTTCTTAACGGATCTACTTCTATGGAAAAGGTCATCAATAATCTTATGAATGCGTACATGGAAGATCATGAAGACGTCAGGATCACTTACAGCGCAACGGGAAGCGGCGCAGGCATTACCGCAGCCAAGGAAGGCACCGCGGACATGGGTCTTGCATCCCGCGACCTTAAGCCTGAGGACGGTACGGACGTTACCGCCACTCCGATAGCAATAGACGCAGTTGCTATCATAGCGGATGCAGACAACGCGATCACCAATGTTACGACCGATCAGCTCAATGCGCTTTTCGTAAACGGCACGGCGATTGCAGACACCACGATCACCCACGGCGTAGGCAGAGACAGCGCGTCGGGTACCCGCGAATGCTTTGACGACGCTATCGGCATTGATACCGACTACGACCAGAGCGCACAGCAGCTTTCCAGCAACAACGCTGTAGTAAAGGCTGTTACCGGCGACGCGACCGCTCTCGGTTACGTATCTCTCGACTCCGTCACCTCGGATGTCAAGATTGTTGCATACAACGGTGTGGTAGCCAGCTCGGAGGCGGTAGTTGACGGCACTTACACTCTTAAGCGTAACTTCAACCTCATCCTTCCCGCAGGCGGTTATGACACGCTTTCCGATGTCGCAAAAGATTTCTATGACTTCTGCCTCAGCGAAGAGGGTCAGGAGATAGTAGTTGCAAGCGGCAACGTAGCAGTCAAATAATAAGACGTACGGACAATAACCGGTTACATAACACAGCCGTAACTGCCGCACAGTCGGTAAGAAAGGGCGTGTTTGCGGCCGCAGACGATACCGTAAACGGATCGTTTAAGAAAGTTATCCGCCCGTCAGGGCGGCAGAAGCAAAGAGACAAGCGGACTCCGTCAGGCGGTAGCCCGCTTTGCTTTTTGTCCGGCGTTTCTCGGGGCTTTGACGTCTGAATGCGGCAGGCGGTAAAGTTTACACGGATTTTACAAATAATTTACAATTTTACGTAAAATGTTTACAAGTGTAAGTTAAAATATCATTAGATTTTTGACAGGGAGAGTGCTCATAATGTTGTGCGTAATGAGTGAAGCCGCGAATTCTCCGGAAGGAGGCGTAAGGTGACGGAAAACGAAAACATACTTACGGCGCCGGACGGAGAGCGGGAAGTCGGAGGTAAGACTCCGGACGAAGAAAAACCCGCGAAGAGAAGGAAGCGCGGCGGTAAGATACTCGTGGAAAAGTGGATATTCTTTGCTTGCGCGCTGATATCCATACTTGCGGTTGCGGCGATAGTCGTGTTTATATTGATAAACTCCATTCCCGCATTAGCTGAAATAGGCGTGCTGAAGTTTATTTTCGGTACCGAGTGGTATCCGAACGGTTATCATTTCGAAGTCGATCCCGCAACCGGTGAAATGATCTCGAACAATGCGAGCGAGGTATTCGGTATATTGCCGATGATAGTGTGCTCGATAATTGTTACATTGCTTTCGCTGCTCTGCGGCGGCGTGCTCGGCGTAAGTTCGGCGCTGTTTGTCGTGTACTGGTGCCCCGAAAGGTTCAAGAAAGTGGTAGTACAGCTGATAAACGTATTCGCCGGCATTCCTTCCGTTATATACGGATTCTTCGGGCTCGTATTCATAATACCGATACTGAGGTCATTTGCGGGCAACGGTTTCGGAATAATGGCTTGTATGCTGGTGCTTATGCTGATGATCCTTCCGACGATAGCGAGCATGAGCAAGAATGCGCTTGAAAGCGTGCCTGCAAATTACTATGAAGGAGCGATAGCTCTCGGTATGACTAAGGAGCAGGCGATATTCACCGTTATGCTCCCCGCGGCAAAGTCGGGTATCATAAGCGGACTTATCATGGGTACGGGCAGAGCGGTAGGTGAAGCGATGGCGGTCGCGCTTGTGTGCGGCGGATCCCCGTCATTCCCGGACGGACTGTTCTCCAATATCCGTACGATGACGTCGTCGATAGCTCTTGAAATGAGTTACGCATCGGGCATACAGAGAAACGCTCTGATAGCGACAGGTCTTGTACTGCTGATATTCGTGCTCATACTTAATTTCATAATATCGAGGATCAACAGAGACAATAACGGAGGCGGGAAGCCGGGTAAGAGCAGGAGCCGGGGCAGAGCGAAGACGGACGGCGGAGCGGTGATGTGCGTGGCAGGCGATGCGGCGGGCAGTGCGGCTTGCGTCGTGAGCAGGGCAACCGCTGTGGCAGTACCCGAGTACAGAAAGAAGGGACTGTTCAGCAATATAGCGAAGTACGCATGTTATTTCTTTACGTGCTTTGCGGGTGTTTGCCTCGTGGTACTCGTCGGGTTCATTCTCGTGAACGGACTGCCCAATCTTGCGTCGGTATTCGACGTGGGAGCGCCCGGACAGCTCGGTGTATCCAATATAGTTCAGTTCGGTAACGCGCTTTTCGGAACGCTCGTGCTGATCGTGCTCACGCTTGCGATAGCGCTTCCTCTCGGAATATGTGCGGCTGTGTATCTTCATGAATACGCAAAGCCGGGAAGCAAAATAGTCAAGGCGATAAGACTGTTCAATGATACTCTCGGCGGCGTACCCAGCATAGTTTTCGGACTGTTTGGAAATATCGTATTCGTAGTGACGCTGGGAATGAGCAACTGCATACTTGCCGGTACGTTCACAATGGTGCTGATAATACTGCCGACGATAATCCGGTCAGTGGAGGAAAGCCTGATAGCCGTACCCGACTCCCTGCGTGAAGCGAGCCTTGCGCTCGGCGCGACCAAGTTCCGCACGATCTGGAAAGTTGTGCTTCCGCAGGCGCTTGCGGGCATACTCACTGCGGCAGTGCTTTCGATAGGCAGAATAGTCGGCGAGTCTGCCGCACTGATATACACGATGGGTTCGACGCGCGCATTCCTTCCTACAGGGCTTGTAGGCAGGGGCAACGCGTCATGTACGCTGACTGTATATATGTATATACTTGCAAGCGACGGTCAGGAGATAGGCGTTGCGTACGGCATAGCGGTGATACTGCTTTTCATAGTGGCGCTTGTATACGTGGGTCTCGGACTCATTGAGTATTTCGGTAAAAAGGAAAAAGGAGCTAAAAAATGCAAAGAGAAGATAAAACCGGCGGTCTGAAGGTGAAAGCGGACAAATCGGCGGCGAGTAGCGCGATATTTGATTTCAATCGTGAGGTGGTGATCGATATCGAGCACATGGATCTTTATTACACGGCGTTCCATGCGATAAAGGACGTATCGATGAAGGTAAAGCGGAATGAGGTGACCGCGTTCATAGGTCCGTCCGGCTGCGGTAAGTCCACGCTGATAAAGAGTCTGAACCGCATGAACGACCTTATCCCCGGGTGCAGGATAACGGGTAAGATAGAGATAGGCGGGCAGGACATCTACGCGCCCGGAGTGGATCTTCCGATCCTGCGTAAGAACGTGGGCATGGTGTTCCAGAAGCCCAATCCGTTTCCGAAGAGCGTTTACGACAATGTCGCTTATGCGCCGCGTATGTTCGGTATCCGCGACAAAGCCACTCTCGATCACATAGTGGAGAGCAGTCTCAGACGTGCGGCTATGTGGGATGAGCTCAAGGACAGACTCAATAAGTCCGCGCTCGGACTCAGCGGCGGACAGCAGCAGCGGCTTTGCATAGCGCGTTCGCTTGCGGCAGATCCGTCCGTGCTTCTGATGGACGAACCGACGAGCGCGCTCGACCCGATTTCAACGGGTAAGATAGAGGAGCTTTGCGATGAGCTCAAGAAAACGGTCACTGTCGTTATTGTAACGCACAATATGCAGCAGGCGGCGCGTATTTCGGATAAAACGGCATTTTTCCTTCTCGGCAAGGTCATCGAGTTTGACGAAACGGCAAAAATGTTCTCCAACCCGACGCACCCCGAAACGGAAAGATATATCTCAGGGAGGTTCGGATGAGATCTCATTATTTGCAACAGCTCAGCGAGCTGGAAGAGCTTATCGGTAAGATGGGCGGGCTTATAGTAAACGGTTTTGACGAAGTAGCTGCGTCGCTGATAAAGCCGAACGGCAATTTCGTCAAGGATGCGGCAAATGTTGAACAGCGCACGGACAGAAAACTGGACGAGATAGAGCGTTTATGCAGTCTTCTGCTCCTTACTCAGCAACCTGTCGCGTCCGATATGAGGTTCATAGTGAGCGTCATGAACGTAGTTGTCGACATGGAGCGCATAGGCGACCAGATACGCGACATAGCGGAAACGGCATCGAAGTGCCGGGTCATGCCAAATGAAAAGGAAATTGCGACTATGTGCGAATGCTGCTCCGTGATGATCAAAGGCGCGTGGGATGCGTACATAGGGCGCGACGTCGAAGGCGCACGCAGAGTGGAGGCGAGGGACGATAAGGTAGACGAGGCGTTCGACAGTCTCAAGATAAAGCTCAGCGAACGCATACGCACGGACGATGATACCGAGGATATCCTGAATTGTCTCATGATAGGCAAGTATCTTGAGCGTATAGGCGACCACGCGACAAATATTGCTGAATGGACGAATTACGTCGTTACGGGCAAACGTGACGAAAGTCAGTGAGCCGGTTCGGCAGACGGGATGCAGCCGCAGAATTTATTGCAAAGTGAAATCCGTACGGACTTCACTTTGTTGCTTTTCGGCGGTAAACTGTTTAGCTTGCGGACTGCCGGCAGGGCTTAAAACGCTTGCGCCGCAAAGAGAATTATAGTAAAATATTGCCGGGGAAGGAATGGGAAATTACCAACGGGAGCCGTCAGTATGAGTGAAAAGGTATTGAAAAGAACGAAGATAGTATGCACGCTCGGTCCCAGATCCTGCGACGAGGCGACGATAGAAGCTATGGTCAGGGCGGGCATGAATGTGGCGCGTATAAATGCGTCTCACGGTTCGCATGAGGAGCATGCGGTTAAGATAGCGGCGGTAAAGAGCGTGCGCGAAAGGCTGAATGAGCCGGTGGCTCTTATGCTGGACACCAAAGGACCGGAATTCCGTATAGGCAGATTTGCCGGCGGTAAGGTCTGTCTTAAGAAGGGCGGTACTTTTACGTTTACGACGGAGGAGATACTCGGAGACGAAACGCGCGTGACCGTATCATATAAAGGACTTTGCGACGAGATGCTTCCCGGAGACCGCATATTGCTCAATAACGGGCTGATGGTTTTCGAGGTTACGGAGGTAAAGGCCCCGGATGTTGTCTGCAAGGTGCTGGTAGGAGGAGAAGTATCCGATCGGAAATCCATGTTTTTCCCGGATAAGGAACTGAAGCTCAAGTATCTTTCCGAACAGGACGAAAAGGATCTTATATATGCAATAGAGCAGGACGTAGACTTCATAGCATGTTCGTTCGTGAGCAAGGCGCAGGATATTGCCGAAGTACGCGGATTTCTTAATGCGCACGGTTCGCGGGATATAGATCTCATAGCTAAGATAGAGAACAGAGCGGGAGTGAATAACCTGCGTGACATACTCGAGGTCAGCGACGGAGTCATGATAGGACGCGGCGATCTGGGAGTGGAAGTGCCTTACGAGGAATTGCCGGATATACAGAAGTATATAATCAACGAATGCCGCAGAGCGGGGAAGCGGGTGATAACGGCGACGGAGATGCTGGAATCAATGATAACGAAACCCCGTCCGACGCGCGCGGAGATCTCCGACGTTGCCAATGCGGTGTATGACGGAACGAGCGCGGTCATGCTTTCGGGCGAGACCGCTGCGGGCGAGTATCCCGTGGAGACGGTTGCGGCTATGAGCAGGATAGTGATGCAGGCGGAGAAGAACAGACAGTTCATGCAGTTCCTGCGGACGGAGGATTACCTGATACGCGGAGCGTCTGATGCGCTTTCCCATTCCGCATGCACGCTTGCAGGGGATATAAACGCAAAAGCGATAGTCGTATGCACGCGCACGGGTACCACCGCCATGATGGTATCCCGCTTCCGCCCGATGCTGAACATTATCGGAATGACGTCCAATCCGCGTGCGTACCGCAAACTTTCGCTCAGCTGGGGAGTCACTCCCGTGCTCAGCGACGAGTATCATTCGGTGGACGTGCTCTTTCACTTTGCAAAGTGTGCGGCGAGAGAGACCGGACTGGTATCGAAAGGGGATGTGATAGTCATAACGGGCGGCACTCCCAACGGTCAGAGCGGAAACAGCGATCTTATCAATATATCCGTAGTCTGAAACAGAGTCGTAAGCTTGAAACAGAGTCATAATGCGCAAGCCGCGCCGTCGGAGAACGGCGCGGCTGTTTTGTATAAACAGCGCATCCGCCTTGCGACTAAAAACCTGTAATCTGTACATATACTTGAGGTGTGCTTTTAAAAAAAAGTATTGACAAGCAACGCGTTTTGAATTAAAATAAGAATGTTTGGAGGAAAGTGTATATTGAGTAAAGCTTTATTGCTGTTGCATGGATTTTTAACGTGTACCGATGACTGGGACGAGTTGCTGCCCCGACTTCAGCCGCTGTATGACGAGGTTGTGCTTTTCAAGCAGCCCGGGCATGAGCGGAAAGGCGAAAAAACACATTATAACGATTTTACGGAGCAGGCGGTATTTGAAGCTCTGGATAAGCAGATAGAATACTTAAAGAAGTATGACAGTGTGGATGTAGCCGGGCATTCGATGGGCGGAGGCGCGGCAGTATACGTGTGCGCAAAACTCGACAATGTGCGTAAGGCGATATTATATGCGCCTGCATTCAAATATCCGCGTGCGGATATACTGCTGAAGTATAACGATTATTTGAAAAAGATTGACAAGCTGCGGCGCGCATGCGCGGATGAAGAATTATTGGGCGTGCTTGATAGGCGCGTAGAAGTTATCAGTGAAGCAAATGCATCCGCGCTGGATATTTTTTTCAAGCGGTTATTGCCCAACTGGAGTCTGAGAAATATCTTTACTTTTGCAAAGATCATGCGCACGGCGAGCGAGTATCTGCCGAAAGTCAAATGTCCGCTGTGTGTAATGTGGGGAGACCTCGACGAGTTTATACCGTACGTCGGCATGAAATACGTAATAGAGCAGGTAAGCAGCAAAGAAATATATTTTTTGCGTTATCCGGACGCCGATCATGCAATAATGTACTTGGGCGACGTTGAGACGGTAATAACAGACACGCTTTGTTATTTGCAGAACGGCGAATTGCTGAATATTGCCACGGAGCGCGGGGCGGCGCGTATGTGCTATAAAATAGTAAAGGGAGAAGCCGGTTCAAAATATGTGACCGTAACGTACGATGAGCGCGGAGTGGACAAAAACGGTGGAACTAAGGCTTTCTGTACGAAACGTACCGAAACGTATATGGACGGCGGCAGTAAATATTTTGCATCATTATCCGGGCATGACGGAATGAATGAGATCAATTAATTTATAAAAAGTTAATTGAAACGTAGTACAATCGGATGTAACCGGTGAAAGACCGATAAGGAGGATAGTTAAATGGCAGTTAAAATTACGAGCGACAGTACGTCCGATCTTGATTATTTATTTGCTGAGCGCGGAATAGAAGTCACGCCTCTGACCGTGCTTCTCGGTGACAGATCCGGTCTTGACGGTGTAGAGATCAAGCCGGAAGATATTTATGAGTACTTCAATGAAACGAAGACGACGCCGAAAACGAGCGCGGTATCTCCGGAGGAGTACAGAGAGTTTTTCGCCAGACAGACAGCGGACGGCAGTGAAGTGGTACACTTCACCATATCGTCGGATATGAGCGCGTGCTATGCGAATGCATGCGCTGCCGCAAGTGAGTTCAAAGGCGTTTATGTCGTGGATTCGCGCAACCTTTCCACTGGAATAGGTCTGCTTGTGCTGTACGCTGATGATCTTGCGAAAGCAGGACTCAGCGGCGCTCAGATAAAGGAAAAAGTGGACGCAAGACGCGGAGCGGTGCGCGCATCGTTCGTTGTCGATACTATGACGTTCCTGTATAAAGGCGGAAGATGCAACGGCGTAACGGCGTTTATTGCGAGCGTGCTCAAGATCAAGCCGTGCATAGCCGTAGTTGACGGAGCGATGGTAGTCGGTAAAAAGTACATGGGCAGGACGGACAGAGCTATAGTAAAGTATGCCGAAGATATTACCGGAAGCTGTCCGGAGCCCGATCCGAAGTACGTGTTTGTAACACATTCGTCCGCCAGCCGCGAGGTAGTGGATACGGTCAAACGCGAAGTTTTGCAGGCATGGTCGGGAGTCAATATAATCGAGACTGTTGCGGGCGCGACGATAACGTCGCACTGCGGCAAAGGCACGCTCGGCGTACTGTTTTTTGCGGACGGCGGTAAAGTATGATAATAAGGCGTTCATAGAATGCCCGGAGGTAAATGATGAGTAAAGTAAAGATCACGAGCGACAGCATATCCGATCTCGGGCATCTATTCGCCGAACGCGGCATAGCGTGTCTGCCCATACCTATAATCCTGGGTGACCGCGAAGGTCTGGACGGCGAAATAACGCCGGATGACATTTATGCGTATTTTAACGAGACAAAAACGACTCCGAAGACGAGCGCGATAACGCCGGAAGCCTATTATGAGTTTTTCAAGGCGCAGACGGCGGACGGCAGTGAGCTGGTGCATTTCACGCTTTCGTCCGAGATGAGTTCCTGTTACCGCAACGCCTGTCAGGCGGCGAGCGAGTGTGGCGGAGTGTATGTCGTCGATTCGCATAATCTTTCCACCGGAGCGGGTCTGCTTGTACTGTATGCTGACGATCTTGCTTCAGCCGGTGAAAACGGCGCGGCAATAGCGCGTATGGTAAACGCGCGGCGGGATGCGGTTCAGGCGTCTTTCGTCGTCGATACCATGACGTTCCTGTATAAGGGCGGAAGATGCAGTGGTATAGCCGCTTTTGTTGCGAGCGTACTCAATATCAAGCCGAGTATAATAGTAAGTAACGGTAAGATGGTGGTAGGCAAGAAGTACATGGGCTCGACGGATAAGGCGATAATCAAATACGTTGCCGATACGCTTAAAAGCTATTCTCATCCCGATCTGCGGTATGTGTTCGTGACTCATACGTCCGCGCGTCCCGAAGTCGTCGCAAAGGTTAAGGAGGAGATCCTTGCCGCATACCCCGACGCGAATATCATAGAGACGATAGCGGGCGCGACGATAACGTCGCATTGCGGCAAAGGCACGCTCGGCGTGCTGTACTTCAACGACGCGCAGTAACGTCGGCGCAGCATATTGTGAAATCAGAAAGCGGAAGTCCGTCCGGGCTTCCGCTTTTTTTACTGCAGACCCACGATCGGGACTTTGAGACTGCTGCCTGTGAAAACGGCGGCAGTCTTTGTTTTATGACTGTACGCACGGACACGGATGAGTTTTCGGCATATTCTGTTATGAAATTAAAGAAAAATTTATAATGCGTGTTCAATGATTTATCAGTCGTTAATATAGAAGTGGGATAATAAACGGCGACAGGATCAAATCGGAGGATACAATGAACGAAAATATAACCATAGCTTGTGACGGCGCAGCCGATCTCGGAGATTTGTTTGAAAAGCGCGGTATACTTTACGAGCCGCTTACCGTGGTACTCGGTGACAGATCGGGTATGGACGGAACCGAGATAACGCCGGCGGATATATTCACATATTACGATAAAACGAAAAAAACGCCGAAAACGGCGGCGGTGGAACCGGAGAGGTATGCCGCGTTGTTCGATAAATGCACGGCAAACGGCGGAGAAATAATTTACGTATGCGCGGCTTCAACGAAGAGCAGCTGTTATGCGAACGCCGTGAGAGCGGCGGAGGGGCGCAAGGGGGTTTATGTGATAGACTCCTATATGCTCAGTGCTGGCATAGGACTGCTTGCGCTTTACGCGGACGATCTCAGGCGCACGGGCAGCTACACGGCGGCGGAAATAGCGGAGAAAGTAAGCGCGCGCAGAAGCGCCATAAACCTTTCGCTGATCGTTGACAATATGACGTTTCTGCATAAGGGCGGCAGGTGCAGCGGCGTGACCGCTCTTGTGGCAAGCGTGCTCCGCATACACATTTCGCTTTACATGCACGATCAGGGCGAACTGGACGTGCGCGGTAAGTTCATCGGTTCTTCCTCGCGCGCGGCGGAGAAGTATGTCAGGGACGTAGTTTCCCGAGCTGAGGCTGTCGACCCCAGGTATGTATTTCTCGTTCACACCGTGATAAGCCGCGACGTGCTCGACAATGCGCGCCGTATATTCCTGGAAAAGTTCCCGAATGCCAATATCATAGAGAGGGAAGCGGGAGCGGTAATAACTTCGCACACCGGAAAAAATGCGTTTGCGTTCATTTTCTTCGGCGACGGCGGAGCGGAATAACTTGACAAACGCCGTATATGCGGCTATACTTTTCCCGTAGCCGTAAACAGCGGCAAAGGGAAATAAAGCATGAAAAAGGATATTTACATACTCGGAATAGAATCTTCGTGCGACGAAACGAGCGCGGCTGTCGTAAAGAACAGCAGGGAATGTTTGTCCAATGTGATCGCGAGTCAGATAGAGATACACCGTCGTTTCGGCGGCGTAGTCCCTGAAATAGCCGGCAGAAACCATCTTCTTGCGGTCATGCCGGTAGTGGACGAAGCGCTTGCAAAAGCGGGTATCGGAATGAAGGATCTTGACGCCGTAGCCGTAACTTACGGCGCGGGACTGATCGGTTGTCTGCTTGTGGGCGTATCGGCGGCAAAAGCAATAGCGTATGCGCTCGGCATACCGCTCATAGCGGTGAACCACATACAAGGTCATATTGCCGCGAACTTCATCGCATTTCCCGATCTTCAGCCTCCGCTGCTTTCGCTTGTTGCGAGCGGCGGTCATACGAGCATCATAGCCGTTGAGGATTATAACACTTATAAGAGCATAAGCGCGACGCTGGACGACGCCATCGGCGAATCTTTTGACAAAGTGGCGCGCATACTCGGTCTTCCTTACCCCGGAGGACCGGAGATAGACCGTCACGGCAGGAACGGCAAAGCGAATATCCGTTTTTGTCCGAACCTTCACGTGCGCGGAGATCTTTCGTACACGTTTTCGGGACTGAAGACGGCGGTAGTCAATTATGTTCACAACCTGCGTCAGCGCGGGGAAGAGATACCTGTGGACGATATTTGCGCGTCGTTTACGGCTGAGGCTGTCGGATATACGGTGGATACGTTCATCCGGTGTGCGGAAGAGCGCGGCGTGACCCGTCTTGCTCTTGCCGGCGGAGTCGCCGCTAATTCCTATCTGCGCAGTCTGCTTGCTTCCGAATGTGAAAAGCGCGGTTTCAGCCTTTTCGTACCGCCTCCGGTGCTTTGCACGGATAACGCCGCCATGATAGCCGCGCGCGGCAGCTTTGCTTTTGCCGAGGGCAAGGATATAGCTGACCTTTCGCTCAATGCCAAGAGCGTTATCGTCTGAGCGCGGCTGACATATTTAAGAGCGACATAGCCGACGCGTCGCTTATAAGCGATAAAAGCGGAGCGCCACCTGCGGACGGCTGAACCGAAACATCATTTATAAATAAAAAAGTGAGACTTCCCGGCAAGTTTCACTTTTATTTTGCGTCCGGACTCACGGCGCGATGATTTGCAGAGCCGGCAAGCCGCGGGAAAGGGGCTATGATCCGTGAATTTCAAAGGGCGGGGAATGGGACGCTTACCGTTTGAAAGTCAAGGAACCGGAACGCTTCGGCAGATGACCGCCGCACGAAAACAAATAAAAAGAGCGCAGACATGCGCCCTTTTTTTAGCTGTTGCTTGACAAAAGGGCGCAAACACGCGCCCTTTTGTCTGTTCTGGCATATCTACCGTTCATGGATACAATGCACCATGTTTTGAAGACGTGGTGCATGATTTGCGGCGTTGACTTGTGACATACGGGGACAATCGGGACAGAAAAGACAGATCTGTCACAATTATTCCAAATTTCCGCGATAGCCATGCTTCTCCGCATTTCCAAGTAGATACAGGAATGCGAAGGCGGGAATACGCAACAAATCCCGTCCTTTTTTCGTGTTATGCACACCAAAGTCTGATGCCGTTTTCGTTACAACAATTGCAGCAGACGCTTCCTCACAGAACTCCACAATGGCATCGTCATCCGCAATCGGTGCGCCCTCTCTGTACTTCACTTCAATCAGAATATTCTTCACATTGGGGTAATCAACCACGACATCGATTTCCTTGTTCTTTTTCCCTCCACGGAAATATCCCACTGATGTGGCAAGCTGGTAATAAAATGCTGCAATATGCTTATATACAGCGGTCTCCACTACTTTACCCATGCCAACCGGATCTGTCATTATGGAGTCATCCATCAAAACAGCGTTACGAATCGCAGCGTCTGCGATGTAGATCTTGGGGCGTGCCTTCAAAACTTTTTTGCCAGCCATATCCACAGGCCAACTTTGATAAATCAGATTGGCACTTTCCAAATATTGAATATAGTTTTCCACAGTAGTCCTGGAGACACCGTTGAGTTCTTTGGTTATCGCCTCAATAGAGATAATTTCGGAGGAAACATTACAGAGGTATAGGAAAATGCGTTCCAATTCCGTAGCATTACGAATGTTGTATAACGATGGCAAATCCCGCTTTAGTACCTTGTCCACAACATCTTCGCGCATAATTTGCTGTGCCATCAAATCGTTGTCTGCCAAAGCAAGTTCCGGAAATCCTCCAACCTGCAGATAACGCATAAAATGATTTTGCACTTTTGATAACTGCAACATCGTCTGTGTGCGTTCAATTTGAGTCATATGCAGCAGAGATGTTACTTTCAAATTGTCTGGAATGTCCGGACGATCCAACCCAAGTAATTCACAATATTCATAAAAAGACAGTGTTGGGACCTGAATCACTGACCATCTGCCAGCACCGCTTTCCCGACTTCCCTTCATGAGTGCCGGACTTGCTGAACCGGTTGCCACAATGTGGGTATCCGGTTGCGTATCATAGATTGTTTTCAGCCAGCGGTCCCAGTCTTGGGCGTATTGAACTTCGTCGAAGAAATAGTATACATCCTGGTCCGCATAGATGTTTTCATGATAGCATTCCAAGACCTCTTGAAACTGGCTCAATTTGAGCATGGGGTGGTCCATGGAAATAAATACAATTTTCTGCGGCGCAACGCCTGCTTTAAGCAACGACTCAATCATCTGATACTGAATTGTGGTCTTGCCTACTCGGCGAGTTCCGGTAAGCACTACAGTCCGGCGTATACTTTTTTCACTCAAACGCTTCATTGCTTCATAAAACGCAAAGCGCTTGTATGTCTTTGTCATTTGAGAATTGACCATACCGGTTTTCCACCAGGGATTATATGCCGTTAGAACCTTAAGGATTCCATCTTTTGAAGTAATCGCCATCGCCGATCACGCTCCTTTGCATATATTATATGCAAAAAATCAATCTTAGTCAAGAAATATTGCAAGTATACTATGAATATTTTTTATCTAAAATTGATTTTTGACCCATGAACGTAAAGATTTTCTCGTTAATGCAACAACTCTTTTACCCTACAGTATTAGTTCGTGGGAAACTTCATAAATGATAACTTTCTGATAACTCTCCGGCCCTGTCATTGACTGTCACAGATCCGGCAATATACTGTCGTTGCTGAAGGAGGTGTCGCTATGACCCAATCAGAATACGAAGCGGAGTTGCACTTTCGGCTCTGTAAAAGTATCTTCGCCACTCTGGCAATCAGAGGAATCATCGGAGAAGATGATTTACGCATTTTACTCCGTGCCGTTGCGGAAAAATACCACGCACCAATTGGCGAACTGGAGGTGAGCAGCATTGCGGTCGAAAAGAATTACACGGGTTGAGTTCCCGGCCAGGACAATCTCCCCGAAACAGCCGCCGCCCACAAAGCGGGTTGCAGCCTATGCCAGAGTATCCACCATGAAAGATGCCCAGGAGAACAGTCTCCAATCCCAGCAGGAGTATTTCACCGAATACATCCAACGCCATCCGGACTGGGTATTTGCCGGGATGTACACCGATGATGGTATCTCCGGGCTGTCCATCCGCAGGCGGGACGGCTTCAACCGTATGGTAGCGGATGCCCTGGACGGTAAAATCGATCTGATCATCACAAAGTCTCTGTCCCGGTTCGCCCGAAATACCGTGGATGCCCTCACTACCATCCGCAGCCTGAAAGCCGCCGGGGTAGCGGTCTACTTTCAGAAAGAGAATATCAACACCATGGACAACACCGGTGAGTTCCTCATCACCCTGATGAGTTCTTTTGCCGAAGAGGAGAGCAGATCCATCTCCGAAAATGTCACCTGGGCCGTCCGCCACCGATACGCCCAAGGAATCTATCATCTCCCCGGACTGCTTTTGGGGTATCAGCGCAGCCAGGATGGCGAAATTCAAGTCGATGAAGCCGGAGCCAGAGTCGTGCGGCTCATCTACCTACTTGCCCTGGCTGGGAAAAGCAGCACAGATATCTGCCGCATTCTTATGGACTATGATATACTCTCGCCGGGACAGAGTCCGAGGTGGGAGCCGCATACCATACGCAGTATTCTAAAAAACGAGAAATATATGGGCGATGCCGTCCTCCAAAAAGAGATCACCGTGGATTTTCTGACAAAAACCAGAAAGCCAAACGAGGGTGAAGCGCCGCAATACTATGTGGAGAACGGGCATCCCGGTATTGTCATCAAGTCTGTGTGGCAGGAAGTGCAAGCCACATGGACGGATGCCAGCCGCCGGAACTGCACCTTCTCACCCATTGCCAACAAAATCATCTGCGGTGACTGTGGCGGTCGGTATGGTCGAAAGACCTGGCATTCTACCACCTACCGGGACGCCGTCTGGGAGTGTATTAGCAAGAAGGCTGGCCGCGCAAAATGTAAATGCCGCCACATTTACGCCGAGGAACTGGATGCTGCCCTCCGCCGATCCGTGAATCATCTGCTTAAGACCCATAAAAATATCATCCCTGACTGCGCGGATCTGTTGTCACAGGCTCCGGGAGAGATTTCATCAGATGCTCGATCCGTTCTGAATGATATAGCCCGTGGGAAACTGGATATCCAGATTGACGGTCTGATGATTGGTATCCTTATCCGAAAAATGGTGGTCACGCCAAAGCAAACCCTGGTAATTCACTTTCTGGACGGCACCACCTACCGCCACCGCCTTGGCGCTACTCCCCGAGGAACACGGCTTTACAATACGCAGCGGGATCACAGCCGGATGCTGGCCTTATACGCCGAGGGATGCTCCGCGAAGGAAATATCGCAGCGGCTGGGGATCAGTGTTAATACGGTGCGGTCGTTTTTGCGGCGGCATTTCTGACAGCTTTTACTCCGGGTACAGGCACTTAGTTATGTGCCATACATCAAGACTTTGCGGGACTATCTGATAAAGATAGTATCTTGGTGGTATTCCAAATTCCGCAACAATTCAGGCGTGGATTTAAGATCAAATTGCATTCCCGCCTGTATGTATAATCGTTTTGCATTTTGAACGCCTAATTGCGTAGAAATACGTAATTGCCCCTTCTGAGAAAAAGAAATCAAGCCAATATCGAATAATCGATCATATGCCGGACTCAGGCAAAGACCATTTTCGGAATTTAGTCGTTCTGCATTTGATGACACTGCCCAAGGCTTAATATGGCTCGCCAGCAGCAATCGTGGATTATCTATTCCAGTAATAATACAGCGGCTTTCATATTTTTGCAAAACTTTCTTTCTAAACTGCCCTTGTCCCACTCTGGCTTTAATCAATTCTTGCCGCTCTGTTTCAGAAATGCTTTCATTTTGGAGTGCTGTTTTAATATCATCCGTATTAACAACAGTTTCGTCCCGTCTAAATGCCCGATATTGTTTTAGCGCATTACTATACATTGCATTCCCTTTGGTATTCTTCTTGATAAAGTGCTGATCGTGTATAATCATTGCAATGGCAATATCGATTTCAATTTCTGTCATCTCATAAAAGGGCTTTGATATTACTCCCAACGCCAACATTTCTTCCATAACCGTATCAGCCGCATGGCTGTATTTATATATGGAAGAATCGGACAACCCCGTATTCGTTTTAAACCATTTGGCAAAATCACTCATATTGTTATCCTCAAAGCAAATAACTCTAATTACTGCTTATAAATCGATATCATTCCAGAAACCGATTTCCGGGTTTTCATATGTACCAACGATTACACCACGATCCAGAAATGCATTTCTCTCCTCACAGCATGTTTCCGGCAATAAGCCGCATGCGTGGCATGCCGCGAGATTTAAAGAATCACGTCCTTGACCTCTGCTCATGATGCATACCGGGTCATTTGAACAAGTTTTTGCGTTTGCAATTGCTTTTCTGAGAATCCTGGGGAATGCATCCGGTCTGCCTTGACGAACCAGTCCACCCAATGTACCTTCCGCATCGCCACTGGCAGTATAGATGAAAATACCCGCCATCTTTTTTCCGTCGGATTCCTCGGCGCAGTATAGGCGTTCACTCAGAGAAGCAATGCTATATCCACACTCAAAACTCAGCTGAGAAATTAGCAGGTGAGATAGCGTGTGCAACATAAGGAATTTGGGCGTTATCGTGCGTGGATGATTCTTCCCGATAAACGATGTCGCATAGTTGTGGTTCAGCCTAGCTGCTCTCTCAACGACTGCCGGATGGGCTTCAATCCAGCTATCGATATCTTCTTGGTTGAACTCGATAAAGATGCCTTCACCACGTACTTCATAAGCAGGGTACCACCGAGTATCGGGTTCCTTTACATCTACAAAACCGACATCATTACTGGTCATTGCCGGCTGAATTCTGGAAAACCCAATCAATGCATTTACTACACGCACTTTGTCGACGAGGGAAATGGCTTTAATATGAGGCAGATCATACTCGGAAATGTCCATTTCTTCACGGGAGAAATCGCCCAACCCCGAGCTGGCTGCGCCTACTTCTCCGGACAATGCGGTATATTCCTCCACACGATACTGAATACTGGTCACATCTACATTTTCGGGCATCGGCTCCAACCATTTGCGAATCAGGATTTTCTCCACTTCTGCACGGGGCGCACCGATTTCAAGCGCAATTTTATCCACCCACTTCGGCAAACGCCGGGTTATTGTAGCGATCCTTTCCTCAGGGTCCTCATCGCTGATAATGGTCATGCAATCATCATAAGCTTTGCTTTGCTCAATTTTTGCATTCAACTTATCTGCATACGGGGGAATAACCAACGAACTATGCACCACGGGGAAGTAAACGGACGATGAACCTCTCTGCACGGTTTTGGGATAGCAAACACACTTATCTTTGGTATGTCGAAACGGATGATTTCCATCACATCTGAATTGATTGGTCCCCAGGTCTTCGTCCAGCTTTTGAAAGCAATCCTTATCAAAGGCACCCTTTAATGTAGCAATAGCACCACAGGAGCAACTTACGCTCAAGCCCTCAAGCCCTTCCGTTCCGGATGCGCCGGTCTTAAACTTCAACTCCGGATTTCCGCAAATCGGTTTCTTGGCCTTTGCATGCACCCACTTTACCCAAGGGAAATCATTCAAATGACCGCTTTCACACACCGTGACAATACGCGCCACGACCAAATCCTGGCGGCACTTGGGGCATTGCATATGCTCAACCATATACTCGTCCCGTTCAAGCGTTTTTGCCTTGGCGTTTTTCCTGTACTCGGCCACCCAGTTTTTTAATGGCTGGAATTTTCGGCACTTAGGGCAGAAATACCATTCAGGAAAACGGGAATACGCAATATTGGTGGGTAACGCAAAGTAGTCCACACCCAGGGCTTTTGCAAAACGATCATCATAGATCCTACTCTTTCCGCTCCAGTACTCCGGCGCAGCAGTAACCAATGTCTGATCCGGAAAGTCCACCATAGCACCTACGCCATATTGCAGAACTGCCTGAGCGGCACGAACGGAGTGGGTAACTTTATTCAATTCTATCTTTGTCTTCACTTGTTCAGACATTGTTATCCCCCCAAACTACAATACTACCCAATACCGGAGTATCCACATTTCGCATTGAGGTCAAAGTTTCTATGGCATTGTCCTTTCCTGCAGAGTTGTATTGTTTAAGCAATCGACGTGCATCTCCCGCAGGCGGATTGACCATGAACTTGCGCCCAAAATACAACGGAACAGACGGATTCTCTCCGTTGCATTCATCCACATAGGACTGCCAAAGATCGAAGAACTCCTTAATCTCCGTTCGGATTTCATCTACATCGTCCTTTGCCTGCCCCTCGGAGCGTTCGTTAATTCCGGTCACCCGGTCTATGACAAACGCTTCGATTTTCTTTATTGTTTCCGCAAAGTACTCCTCATCGAAGTTAATGGCATCCTTATCTTCGCTCATTCCGGCCATTTGGCGCATCATCGAAATAAGCACAGCATGTAAGGCCCGTTCACGTGCCGGACGAGAGAACGGAGTCGCTCCGGTCGGCTCTACAAAGCGATAGAAAGATTCGTGGTAAGAGCGAAATCGTTCATAATGGGAGCGGTCGCGACTCTTTGTGGCATCGTACTGCACAAAGACTACACCGGGGAAGGAACGTCCCACTCGGCTGGAGGCCTGGATATATTCACTGGTAAGTTTGGGCTGTCCGATCATCAACATAATATTCAATCGTGCAACGTCAATGCCAACGGAGATCATGTTTGTGGCAAGCAGCACATTAGAAGAATATCGCTTGGCGGCTTCATTTTCTTTGGAATACTCGATCTTTTCCAGCTTATCCAATGTCTCATTTAATTCCGTGGTGGAAACACGGCTGGTAAGTTCGTCCGCACTGACGATAAGCCTTCTTCCCGTAAACATACGATTTGCCGTACGAATGATAAAATCCTTTACGTCATCGTCCACCAGAGTTGAAGCCTTGCCCAAATCCTTCAAGCTGTTAAAATATACCGTCAATGTCCACAGCTTGTCTTTAACCTCTTCCGGAAGATCCATGGTGTAAACCTTCTGCATAAGCGCAGCCATAGCACGGATTTCCATCATAGCCTTGGTTTTTCCGGAAGGCATAATACCTACATATTTACGTCCGTAAACACCCTTTTCGTAATCAATTACAGACTCTTTTGCAAAGAAAGAGTCCTCCGCATCCAAGCCGGGAGCCGGGAACTGCACAACTTCACGATTATACAGCACGGAACACTGCTCTTTTGCTCTACGAATTGTAGCGGTGGAAGCAATGACTTTGGGACACACGCCCTTTTGACCGCAAATTGCGTCCACTGCGGTTTCATAAAGGCCAACCACCGTACCCAATGCCCCCGAAATCAAGTGCAGCTCGTCCTGGATAATTAGTTCCGGAGTGCGATTATCTTTTCCGATGCCGAAGAAAGCACCAATTCGTCCGTCCCAAGGAAGCATAGCAAATTTGTCCACCGTACCAAATAACAATGTCGGAGGTGTTTCGTAAAGTTCGTCATCGATAATTTGAATAGGAAGTCTCTTGGTAAAAGCACAGTCTTCATGAGGGCAGAACATATAGAAATGTTTACCGCTCATGTTATAGCCCCATTCTCCAACCAGACGGCCATTTTTATCATCCTTGACCATCTTTGTTCCGCACCACGGACACTTCAGCACTTGAAACTTATTATGACGTTCTTTTTCATTACGAACATAATATGGACTGCTCACACTCTGCAGTTTTCCCAAATGGTATTCCGCACTATTTGAACGCTCACCGGTTCCAACATTTTTGTTGGGAATATGCGATCCACCAATCCAGAGACCAATTGTGATCGGTTCTTTTCCTAGAGGGTAGGCTGGGTACTTATGTCTCTTTTGGGCACAATCTTGTCTAATATACTCACAAGCACAAATAAGTGTCGCTGCACGGGTAAACTGCTGTGCCGCCAAAAGGCGGAGAGTATAACGCATAATAACAGCCGTGCCGTTGGAGTTTTTGGGGTGTGCCAGCTTGCGATAGAAAATTGTAAACGCAGTCAGTCCAAGGTATGCCTCGGTTTTACCGCCACCGGTAGGGAACCATATCAAATCAACGATACTCCGCTCCGGAGATTCATCATCAGTTATAGAGTTGACATCCATCAGTAAAAATGCTATCTGGAAAGGTCTCCATTTGCAATTGCTGTCGCTCTCCTGGCTGTAATCCATGCCATAAAGCCTGTCTGCAATTTCTTCGTCCCCCGGGTAACGATCGGCGTTGGTTTTGGCCATATCTCCCTGCATCGCAATATGAATTCTCTGCATAAACATTGCACGATTTGCCAACAGAAAGGCTTTGTACGCGTTGTCATTTTTTGCCAGAGTATCAATGCCGGCATACATTCTCTTATATGCGCGTTTACATTCACGGATATTATTGGCGGCAGCAGATACATATCTGGGATCGAGTGTGTCAGCCACCTTTTCCAGACTATCAACCCAATTTTTATACAGGTCGACCAGGTTCCGCATGGATGCAAGTTTTGTGGTTCTGTCGGATGGATCAAGGTCGGACAAATACTTCATAGACAATTCTTCGTCTTTGATGAGGTCGTTCTGAGGTAAGGAAAAACTCATCGACGGAATCTCTATTATCGGTAAGAAATCGCTCCATATAGCTCCAACTCCAGACGCATCGATTTCCCAGTCTACGGATGTACCCAAGCCGGTTCCGTATATTTTTTTGTGACGGTACAACAAATCCAGCGATTGTTCTTCTGAATCCATCGCGGTTACATCCGCGTTGGGATTGCTTTCTACAAAAACGAAATCATTACTCTCAGAGGATACTTTCATTTTGGCCTGGAAAATGCAGCGATTTGCTTTCACGGGAGATTCCTTCCAGTCGTTCACCAACATAACGGTAATTGACCACAAATTATCTCCAATTTTCCGTCTCAAAGCCACCAGCTTTGCATCAGTGCCATCCAGGTTGTGGTTGGCTTCGTCATCGGCATAATCCCCATGGCTAAAGTCAAGCACAAATTCCGGAATTTCATGCGGAACTCGCACATACCCCATAGCACAGTAGTCAACAAAACGGTAGACTATTTTCTGAAGAATGTGGAATTCATTTTCCGGAATCGTATCGCGCTCAAAAATGCTACGGGCTTCCTTGGCCGTTACGGAAGAAATCAGCCGCAGCGCATGGGTGTCCTTGTCATACACCATAATATGCGCCAATTCGGGCGGTACTGTATAGGTGTCAGGAGTATCCGGCAGATAGGGAATCATACAATCCGGAACTTTGGCATTTCGATATGTGGCAAATGTCAAACTTCCCCTGACGATATTTGTATTTCCGCTTGCGATGAATGTAATACCCATGGACGAAGGCATGTACTGTGTAGCCATTCCGATTTCTTCGTCCAAGTTTTCATCGGCAGTTTCGTCAAATGCATAGGTTCTCTGTTTCTTTTGTTGAACGGGGTCGGCACCCGGATCTTCGACAGAAACCGAACCGGAGTTTTCTGCCGAATTATCGGATTCCTCCAATTCAACAGTCTCATCATTATCCTGGTTGACAGCATTTCCTTGTGGGAACAGAATACCAACGGAATAACGACTGGTAGGGGTGCTGGAAATAAGTTCATGCTCTCTGTCAGGCAAAGAAAACTCTGATCCGGGTCCTAAAAGTTCATCCCTAATTATACCGATATACTCTTCCCGGGCAGAAATCATTGTCTGTCTAATCTCACTGCCTGTCACATCAATACCTCCGCTTCTGTAATGGGTGTATTCACCAGATTGATGTTTATATTTACACTTTCGTCCAGTTCCGTAATATACTCAAGTTCCAGTGTTTCCGACAGACTGTCCACATTGTCATATACAATGCTTAGAACGCTGCCTTCCTCAGGTATGTTGCCACTGAGTTTATCGTTGATAGCCTTTGCGATTAATTCGAGAATCTTTCGCCGGTCGTGACGCACCGCTCCACACGCCTCAAAAAAACCATGAGTATCTGCCAGCAGATGAGGATCCTGTGTTACGATTGCAATATACTCCATGGTACATTCTTTACGGGGGCCGACAATGTGACTGTCATCGATGAGCCATTGCCGAATAGTGACCTCCTGCATAGAGCTTCCGGCCTCTCTCATTTTCTGCGCAACCTTTCGATAAGTAAGGCCATTGGTTTCCTTATACTCCCGCAAGGCTTCTTTCCAATATTGAGACTTTTCGTAAGCCTCAATTGCGCCTTGCCCCAAACGTCCATCGCGGAGCAGACGCTCATAGATGAAGTCAACAATATTCTTGGTGTAATCATCACGCTTAACAAACACCAGCACATCTCCGGGTCGCAATTGCTCCGGGGACTTTTCAATCACATTTCCTGCCATACTGTCAAAGACAACCGCAGAATAATACTTGGAGAAGAATATTTGCTCTCCCGAAACAAAAGTGCCTACATGTTTAACTTCGGACACCGGGACATAAACGCCTCCCGCACTGCTGCTCTGTGCCAATTTGCGAACATCAAATGTATTAAAGGCTTCGATATATTCGTCCAGGGCGGAGAACTGCTGTACTTCCTCTTCCATCTGCATTTCCTGAAAAGAGTCATCCTCCTCTGGCTCGTCTGCCATATGGGTGGCACCGATTCTTCGATTCAGCTTTCGCTCGTACTTTGCGAGTTTCTTTCGTCGGAATGTAAATACCTTTTCCTCACATCCATATAGAAGGACATCGACGTTACGTGCAGCCAAACATTGTAACGGATCAAACCGCTTATTATTCAGTTCTCCGACACATAAAACCGCATCGTATTTTTTCCGGCTATCGAAACGATTTGCCGTTACACAAATTACATTTTCATCAGAAAAGTACTCAGGGTATACCATGCGAAGTAGGTCGGCATAATATGCCTTTGGTACAATGATTGCAACCTTGCCAAGTTTATGTTCGTTCAAGTATTCCCTCAGGGCATTTGCCTTTGGGCAGATTTTCAATCGTTCACGATATTTTCGTTCCAGTGCATCCGCCACAACCATACACAGTTCTTGCATAGACCCGGCTTGATCCGCAATATCCCATAATCCCTGAATGCGTCTGTAGGGTGAAGTAACCGCTTTGTTAATCTGTCCATTACAAATGGCGTTTTCCATTATTTCTAACGGAAAAACTGCGGAATTAAGAAGGTTCAGCAGGCCATGCGCAGCCACCACGAAGTCGTCTTTGACTGCATCATTCCAATTGGACTGTTTGACGACAAAAATCGCATTTTTTATGGTTTTGTATTCATCCCAACTCCAACCTTCACCTACGGGAATTGCCGTAACAGTATTGTGTATCACATTCATAATCTGCCGGTGGAGTTCTTCGGTAAGCGGGTTGTCGTTGCGAATCATTTGATTGCTTTTGGATAGCATGGTTTTTGT
The DNA here is from genome assembly GCA_944362615.1 of uncultured Clostridia bacterium. Lineage (GTDB taxonomy): Bacteria > Bacillota > Clostridia > Christensenellales > Pumilibacteraceae > Protoclostridium. Next base: position 5,834 of record CALVTM010000005.1, on the reverse strand, counting down.
ACAAGCAAATACGGAAGCACCCTCATACATTTCCAAGATATGTTCACCCATCCCGGCTTTGATTGGGGATGTAACATGAACAAAACGCAGTACTTTCCTTCGAAGCAAATCGGCAAGTTCAGACCCGTTCTCGGTTATAGACGCGCCACCGATGACCAATAGACCTACTACTTTATTTCCGTTTCTATCCAGAACCAAATCTCGTGCCGTTGAAATTTTACCGGTTACTTTCAAAACCGGTTCCGCTTTTGTCGGATTCAGGCCGAACTGATACTCTTCGCCGCTACCGGTATAATAGGCCGCCGGAATAATGTCCAACAAACCAACTTCTTTGCCTTCGCCATATACGATGCGGACTTGTTTGTAGATCTCGCCAAATGAGTTGCGATCAGCCACAATAACGATTGAAACATCGATCTGTGTAGGGATTTCTTGCATATCCACATCAAATGCAAAAGCCAAAAAATCCTCACGATTTGTTTTTTTCTTTCTAATGCCGCGTCCGTCAGTAATCTGCGACTCGCCGTAGTAAGGCTTTATCAGGTGTTTATTCTTCTCCAGGGGGAGGTAACTGATCGCTTTCCCGTTTTTTCCTTTCCCGTCCTGCTCAATCACCATGCAAAGCCGACCGTATTCAAGGCTGGTACCTTTCCAGCGATACCTCTGACCATTATACATAACCATATCGTCTATCTGTAGAGCAGAGATAATATCGTCATTTGTAGACAGGTTATAGGACAGACAACCCAGAGCGACGGCAACAACGGAAATAACATCAAAGCACAGAGATCCTGTATGAAGAGCAAAATTGACCGTTCGCTCCTTTGATACCAATGAATCGGCAAAAAAAGACAGATATATTTCAATGATTGCTTCCTTCGATATCAGCGCATCACCATAATAAATATCGCACTTTTTCAGAATAGCATTTGCCAGTTTTTCTGCCGTCACGGTCATACACCTCCGTTTACGGTTCTTCTCCGTGTAAGATAGCCAAACAATCAAGCATAAACCGTGCCATCTCCTCAATTACCGGAATTGTGACGGAGTTGCCAAACTGCTTGTACTGTTGGACTGCCGGAATTCCCTCGGGGAATGAAAACTCGTCCTCCCCCTCATCGTTTACGAAACCATAGTTTATAAAGCCTTGAAGTTTCCCCCACTCGGTGGGAGTCATAACACGAATGCCTTTATCATTGAGAGGCGTTTTCTTCCTTTTAATAATCTGTCCTGCAATGCCTTCTTTGGGATCGTATATCAAATTGCGTTCACGGCCCGAACCTCCTGTTGCCAACAATGTGTTGGCTATAGGTCTCTCAATTCCTTCCGCATTTACAATCCGATAACCAAATCCGTAGCCTTTTCCTTCTTGACGCTCTCGATGCTTGACGAGTGTCTCCAAATATCCCGATGCCATATAATACCTTGCCGGAACATCATGCTCCAACAAATCATTCAAATCATGATACAGCTCAACCGCTCGGGTACGAGGCATTTCCGATGGCAGCATAGCCAGTCTCTCCGGGGCAAAACGCTCCGTATCAAAACCGATTATATATGTACGAGGGCGATTTTGCGGAACGCCAAAGTCGCGGGAGTTGCGAATAAAGGTTTTCGGCACATATTTCAGTGTCCCGTCCGCTTCTTTTGTGACACCAATTACATGGTACCCCAAATCATTTACAAGCGTTTCGATGATGGTTTTGAATGTTCTCCCTTCATCGTGAGTAACTAAACGATCTACATTTTCCAAAAACAATGCAAACGGTCTGGTTCTCCTAATAATGTCGGAGATATGAAAAAAGATCTTTCCCTTTTCTTCGTTCTCAAATCCTTCCTGCAACCCGACCCGGCTGAATGTTTGGCAGGGGAATCCGGCCAAAAGCACTCCATATTCCGTGTTTTCCACCTGCTGTTTAAATTTATCGCTGGTCAAATCGTTTTCGGGATTGTCCCCATATAAATGTTGGTATGTTCTGCAAGCGTACTTGTCAATTTCCGAAGAAAGTACATTCACAAACTGCCCTGTAAGCTCAAAGCCACGACGAATGCCGCCGATGCCGGCACAAAGGTCAATTGTTCTATACGGTTGAACAGGGAAAACTCGCAACTCATCCAAAACTACGGAAACGCAGTATTCCGGTTCTTTTTTTATTTCATGTCCCCTAAATCGCAGAACAGTCCAACCTTGTTCCTGTAGTCGTGCCGTTACCTCAATATCTCTCTGCATATTGCGTTCGATTTTGGGAATCCAAAAATCACGATTGCTTTTTATTTCATTTTGTGCCTGCTCCCAGTTATATCCGTGCCAAAAATCTCCGTCACAGAATATCGCGATTTTCCGAGCAAGAAATGCAATATCCGGTTTTCCAAAAATCGTCTTATTGTTTCTCGTAAATGTAGTAAGTCCCTGGCGGACAAGTTCCTCGCACAGAAGTTTCTCCAGCGCGGTATCACTATTGCGCACCCGGCTCATATTTTTATGTATTTGCTCTTTACTCTTTTTGCGAGCCATTGTGCATCTCTCCAACCTTCAAGATATAGGCCGATAAACCGCGAAGCATTCGATATTAGCTACAGAATATCAGCCTTGTTGTTCTATAAAACAGGCTTTTTTCTCCATGCCATGTGGCAGTTTTGCAGTCCCACCGCATGAAAAGCTCCCCTTCGGAAAGAATTGCATCCCAAGCGGGGCGCAGGAAACGATCAATGCATACCATAACTTCCTCCAGAGGAAGCTCCGTCATTTTCAGGCGGCGCAGATACTGCCTCCAGCGAACTTGGATGTCCTTGTTACCTGCCAAGGCGATTACGCGGTCGAAGCTGTCCCGCTCGTATGCCGTTCCCCGGTTTTGCAGGGTTTCGAAAATCGCCTACCGGAGTGCCCAGCCATCGAAATCGAAGATGCTGGACAGATAGTAAATATCATAGATATCCTTCATGCGGCTGGTCAGTTCCAAACGCTGAAGTAGTGCGTCAAATTTTTCTGCAACAGTGCTTTCCAGAGAGTAGGTCAGCACCTCCGGAGCGCCAAAGCCATCCAGCTGAACGGGGATTGTCCTCTTGCGGGGCACGGGAATAATTATGACACCCACACCGAAATCCACATCAAAAGGAGTCCGGGTATTTTTGATTTGACCTACCAGCTGGAAACTGACGCCGGTATACTTCCGCTGGGGAGAAATAGTTTCAAATCCCCTGGAATTAAATGTAACAAAATCGTTGCCGCTGTCCACGGAGATGATCTCATCCACCATGCGTTTGATGTCCTCAATCCTTCCGGGGAATTGTTGTAGCAGAAAATCGATATCAACGGTAGCCCGGCTCTCAAAATTGGTCAGCGTGTAAATGAAGAGGCCACCCTTAAGCACCAGGTTTTCCGCATAACAGGAGGCAGCCAGCCGCCGCAGAAATTCTTCATGGCAGAACAGCTGTAAATGCAGCTGGAAGGGCTTGCCTGTTTCTTTTGCTTTGTTTTTCAGCCGTGCAATGACGGATGCGCCCATATCCATTACAGCCACACTCCTATCCGATCTTTCACCTTTTTGAGAACTCTACGTTTTTCGGCATATTCCAGCAGCTTGGGTACATTTTTTTTCGTATCTGCTACATAGCTCTGGATGGCTTTGTTGTAGGTCTCTCTGTCCATTTTGTTTTCATAAAAAATGCATTCGCAAATCAATCGATCCCGATCAAATATTTGCATGGTGCAGTCGCCGTAATCTGCGGTTGTAACGCCAAAAGCCAAAAATTCCTTTTTCATGTAGTACGGCTGCACAAAGGGATAGTCCAGCTTGAAACGGGATTTGGACGTATCCCGGTCGACTGCAATATTCCATTCCAGGGGCGTCCGGTCAGAATAGCGGTAATAGAACAGGGCCGTGTACATGCACAGCACACCATCCGGGAACAGTTGAGCAATTTGTGCCGCCTCGGATATGAGTTCATTCGTTTTGCAAAGGCTGTAATAGCCTTGCTTGATTCTCTCTATAATTTGCTCATCAACCATTTTCCGAATAGCATAGGTGTTATAGCCGAGAGCTGCGAGATCAAATGTGCGGAATATGCCTCCGCATTCGTCTGCCATCTTTTCAATGATTTCTTTGTCGGCCATGTTTTCACCAACTTTCCGCACAAACTCATCTTGTGATGTAACTTCATGAATCTAATTATACGCACATTTCTCAAAAAAGTCAATGTGGCGAGGATACTTTCGCACACTGAACGTCAAATGTTTTGCTGAAATTTCGCGTGAACCTGTGAGCTTTTCCGTATTGTTTGGCAAATCACCGCTTGTAAATCACTTGCGCTACCGAGTATTTCTCGTTTTTGGGGTATCCCCTCTTGCTAATTCTGCGAAAATTTGCGCGAAGCCCCACGCCGGTCTTTATACAAATAGAGCGTAGGGATTTTGACTCCCCCTTGGGGCCACCGCATAACAGCAATTATTTTGTATCGCTTTTTGCCCTTTCCCGGTAGTAATGCTCCTTTGATTTGAGTTTATTCCTCACACTCTGGCATTCCAGTGTCCCGCAGTATTTCTGTCGGTTCCCTCGCTTGATGAATGCCTTACCGCAAGCCTGGCAGAACGCAATATTGGTTTTACCGCCGTAGTCATCCAGAGCGTTGGCATTCACCGCCATAAATCTGGCAAGACCGAAATAGGCCGCGTCCACCACGGATTTGACGGAAGGCTGTAGCTGGATCTGCCCGGTGGCGAGGTCATATTCCAGCCCCATATTCAGCTTCGATATTTTCTCGACAAATCGCTGCAGCACCAGGGGACGGTGGTCGCTGTCCGTCCGATACCACTCCCGGAGCAGATTCTTCTGTTCCGGTACACAGACACCATCGTAAATTCTCTGGGCATCAGCTGCTTTACCCTCCATCAGGCTACGGATGGCGAAGGCTGTCATGGTGTCGGTATAGAGCTGCTCCAAATCCTGCACCATATCCTCCACGCAGACATGATAGCTTTCCAGAACATTGACCATCATATCCCAATACCCATCTGCACCGTCTCCGTTAAACTCGATATAGGAAACCGTATCTCCATAGCGATAGTACGGATGAATATTCTCCAGATTCCAGCGGATCAATATCCTGGCACACTCCTCCAGCGGCTTGTTCCGAAGTTCCAGGTTCAGATTGCACAGCTCTATCAGCAACTCCTGCCCGGAAGGGTAGCCCCTATAGATCTTGGGAAATTGCCCAGGGGTATATTCCGCAAATATCGTTAACTTACCATCCTCCGTTCCGATTCTGTATGAATGGAACCGGAGGGTGTGTTTTTTTATGTCTCCGATGCCGCCGATCTCATAATCCGTCAGTTGTTTTTTCAGATCCATAGCTTCACTCTCCTTCATTACCGAGAATCTTACCGTTAGAACTTTGTATTTCGTTTTGTTTCTTACCGATAGAGTAAGGATTTATGCTCCTATTATATGCGATAATACAGCCAAACACAAGAGAAGGGGGTGAAATATATGAAAACGAGTTCTCACAAGTCCGTATTCAATCTCAAGGAAGCGGCAGCTTACCTGGGAATTAGCGTACCCACCCTGGTGCGGCTGCTGGGGAGCGGAGCCATTCCTTATCGCCGTGTAGGGCAACGGTGGCTCATTGCACGCTCTGCGCTGACGAGCGGGTGGTATTCCGGTTCAAGGATGGAAAGGAAGTCAAAACGAGACTATGAGACAAAACAAAAGCAGACCCAGGTGGCAGGTATGATTATGTCGACCTGGGTCATTTTTTGTCATGATGAATTGTCAAACTAAGTGCAACACTTAGCAAGATTTTCTTGAAACAAATCTATTGGTTTTTGGAAGCGCAAA
>CALVTM010000004.1 GCA_944362615.1 uncultured Clostridia bacterium | reverse complement strand
AAAGTATAGTCTGTTCGAGCGATAAAGTAACAATAAAAAAGGGTATAACTTAGTGAAAGTTTCTTTGGAAAGGGGGGTCGGGGGGAAAACCGTTCTTTTTCTGAAGAAAGGTTTTCCCCCGAAAGAACTCCCACCCCAATAAAATGAAAAGGCGACGATGAAAATCGTCGCCTTTCCGGAGATCCGGTTAAGGATCTTGATTTTTGTTTATGACTTTTCAGCCATTCAAGCGATCAACGCTTACGCCTTCGTGGTGTAGTTACCACCGGTAACGGTTACAACAACAGCAGCGCCGCCGGTGTAATCATTGAAGCTCGTAATCGTGGAGCAGTTGGTGATCGTAAGGTCGCCAGTGCCTGCCCAGCCGATCGTCTCACCGCACTTGTCGAACGCGCAGCTGTCGATCTTAAGCTCGCCGGAGATACCCTCGGAGCCGCCGATACCAGCGGTGCAGTTCGTGAACTTGCAGTCCTTGATAGTAGCGTTCTTGGTAGCATCGCCAAGGTAGATACCGGTCATGAAGTTTTCGAACGTGCAGTTCTCAACAACAAGGTTAACATTACCGTTCTGTGCGGAGAATCCGATACCTCTGTAAGCAGCGGTAGTCTCTTCGGGAGCCACAAGCGTTACGTTCTTTATCGTAACAGTTGCGTCATATGCGCCGTGGAAGATAATCGAACCGTCATCGGAATCAGCGTTATCAGAGCAAGAGATCTTCGTACCCTCAACACCGACAATCGTGATATCGGTCCCGCCGGTAGCAATACGATCGATTGCATACTCGCCTGCGCCGAGAACTATGGTAGCTTTTTCAGCGCCGCTTGCAACGATCTGCTCGATAGCAGACTCAAGGATATCGCCGTTCTGTTCAGCCGTCTTGGTCTCGTCGTACGTAAGCTTAGCGTCATCGGTAACCCACGTCTCAGCAACAAGCTTTTTGCATCCAGCGCAGAGGTAACCGGTGTAAGTCGTCGTTACGCCGTAATCATCGGTGTAAGTCCAGGTGTAGGTCTTATCGTCACCTGCAGCAGGTGCGTGATCTTTAAGTTCTTCGGTTACCTGGAATACTACATCGACTTTCTTATCGGTGTCGTACGTAGCGGTGTAGGTGTATTCCTTGATGCCAACCTGAGAGCAGGTAGCCTCAGCTATAACCTTCGTCTTGTAGTTACCATCGGTAAGTACAGGAAGAGTAATCTGCTCAGATGCATCGCAGTTGTTGCACTTAATTGCTATAGATCCCGTTGCAGATGCGGTAGGCTTTTTAAGAGTCGTGTAGTCAAGCGCGTAGCTGTGCTCGCCGCCTGCTGCGTACTCATCTTCAACCCACTTTTCGCATACGGAGCAGTAGTAGTGCTGGGTTACAGCATCCGTGCATGCATTGCCTTCGGATACAAGGTAACGAACAGTCTTATCTCTGTTAGCTTCTGCTATCTTATCGAAATCAGCCTTGCTCATTTCCATATCCTTGGTCGCACTGCTCTTATGAGGAGCGGTGACCTTGATAAGAACGAGCTGAGTGCACATATCACAGATAACGCCTGCATTTGTCTCAGCGGGTATACCGTCGCAAGCAGGAGCAATATCTACTTCAAGGATAACGCCAGGATCGGTGCTGAAGTACTGTCCGCCAGTAACGTAGTCCTTACCGCCGTGGTTGTGAGGAATCTTAGGTGTGTCTACTTCGACGGAGTAAGTCTTACCGTCGGAAGGATCGGTGTATTTCATCTCCTGCTTACCGGTAGAGGTGCAGGTTGCTTCCTTGGTCACTTTGCCTTTTACAACATTCTGAACTTCTTTAGCCTGAACGCCGTCTGCTGCAGCTGCTTCGCGGTCAGCATACTCGTTGGTGCAGTACTCGATGATGTAGTACTTGCCGTCTTTCTCGTAAAGCTCCTTGACCATGTTGTGACCGGTTGCCTTGTAGCTGTCGCTTACAACATAGTCAACGTCTGCGATTTCGCCCTTTACAGAAGTCTCAACTACGATCTTGCTGCACTTAGCGCACTTGTATGCCTTGAAGCCTGCTTCATCGCAGGTAGCTTTCTTGACATATACATTAGCAGCGCCGCCCTTAAGAGCTGTTACAGCAGCTTCGATAGTCGTGCCATCGGTAGTCTTTTCAACATCAGGAGCGGTGTGAGGAATTCTGACAGTGAACGTTACAAGTCCGCCGCAGCCATCACATACGATACCGGCAACGATTCCGCCGTCAGCGCAGGTGAGCTCCTTATCAGCTTCAAGAACTACATAGTCCTTAACTTCATTGTAATTGTATTCAACGCCCGCCTTGAATGCCTTACCTTTCTTATTGTGGTCAAGCTTAGCGATCGTGCTTTCAACCGTTATGGTCTGGCCGGCATAAGTACCGGTGTAAACCGTCTTACCTTCGCTCGTGCAGGTTGCAGGAGTGGTATCGGTCGTGAAGTCCTCAAGAGTGATTTCTTTAGTCTCTACACCGCACCATACGCAGGTACCGGTGAGCTTAAGCACTTCTTTACCTTCTACATTTACTACCTTAGCGGTGTAAGTGTACTTATGATCTTCAGCCATAGGAAGCTCATCGTAAACACCCTTCTTGCAAACGGTGCAGTAGTATGCTTCAAAGCCCTTAGACTCGCAGGTAGGAGCTACAGTGTAAACTACCTTCTTGCCTGCAGCGTAATCGGTAGCAGCCTTTGCGGCAGCAGTAGCAGCATCAGCGAATGCAGAGTAAGTCTCTTCATCAACGGTTGCGTCAGCAGGTTTGGTATGAGCTACCTTAACCTTAACAGGTACAAGACCTTCGCAGTCGTCGCAGATGTAGTAGCCCTGTACGGTCGTGCCGTCAGCACAAGTAATGGTCGTGCCTTCAGGGATGTATACGAGTCCGCCGTCCTTACCATAGGTGTAGGAGTGGCTGCCCTCGTTGTACTTGTCGTTATCAACGCTTACAACAGCATTGTTTGCAATAGCTTCGCCGTCAAGGTGGTGACCTACTTTAGGAAGTTTAACAAGCCAAGAGAACGTCTGCTCGGTGTCTTCTGCCGTGTAAGTGTACTTAACGATCTCGTTATCGTTGCAGTCAGCAGCAGGAGTAGCAACCGTTACAGTGTATGCGCCTTCAGTTGCGAACGCAGGAAGCTCCTTGGTAACGTCCTTACCGCATCTGTTGCAATCGCCGGTAAGAGCAGCGGGCTTCGTGAAGTTAGCGCTCTCATATACGGTCTCGCCTGCATCGGAAGAGGTCCAAGCCGTTACGTCATGACCTACAGGTTCGCCAACTTCGGAAATACCGGTGCCGCAGCCGTTTGCGCAGAGGTATACCCACATAGCGCCTTCGGTGCAAGGATCCTTACCTTCGATGACAGTCCAGGTAGGCTCTACATCGTAGTCGTGTCCGAGCTTTTCTACAACGTCCGTCTTACCTTCCTGATATCCACAGACTTTACACAGCTTAGTCGTGTAACCTTCGGTCGTGCAGGTAGGTGCAACTACGGTTTCTTCAAATTCATGCTTAACGCCATACTCAAGCTGTGCCCAGCCGCAGTCGTTGCATACCGTAAGAGTTACGCCGTCGGTGAACTTCTTGGTAACAGGATCGTAGCTATGCGGTTCAAGTACATACGATACAGCGTCTGCATGATCACAGGTATCAGCGATGGAAGGAAGGTCGAAGCTCTCGCTGGTGCCATCAGTATATATAATGGTCATCTTGTTGCCTTCAACCTTGACATCAGCAATGCCTACACCGTCATCGCCCTTGTCGCCGGTTTCACCCTTGTCGCCGGTTTCACCCTTGTCGCCGGTTTCACCCTTGTCGCCGGTTTCACCCTTGTCGCCCTTGTCGCCCTTGTCGCCATCCTGACCAACAACTACGCCAAGATTCTGTGTCGTACCATCGGTATACGTTATGACAAGTTCGCCATTTGAATTGATCTCGGTCGATTTAATTCCCTTGACCGCCGTGTCGTCCGTACATGCCGTCAAATTAAAAGCAAGTCCGATAACACAACAGAGCGCAAGCAGAACGATCAACGCCTTGATCAAAATCCGTTTGGTCTTCTGAATCATGTTTTTATCTCCTTTTCATGATTAAATTGTTCTGCCTGTAAAACAGTGTCTTTGGCATAACAACCCTATTTGTATTCTTAATTTTAACTCATTCAACCGCCATTGTCAATCGTTTTTCGTAAAAAATCCCTGTTAAATTAAGGCATGACAAGCCAAAAAGCTCCGGCATTGTACGCTTTTTACAAAAACGGTATCGGATAACTATGTATTATGAGCTGAACGGGAATGACTAAGCTGTTATTGTCAGACCCATTTTTGCGGGCTTTTTTGCCCGCTTTCCTTCGGTTTTTTCACCCAAATTTACCGCATATGACAAACCGCGCGCCTTATAACGGCACGCGACCGACTCTTTCCGCACTTACCGTGCGGCAGGGGCGAACTTATCCCCCGACTATCCGGACGCATATCGTAAAATCCTATGCGCCGAATAGCCGCAATAATACTTGCGGCAGGAATATCTTTTGTTTCCCCCTGTTTCGGGCGCTTATGTAAAATTGGGTCAAAAGCCCGGGCAGAGGATCGAAAGCGTACCGATTTTTAATCGCACACTGCCCATCCTCCGGATATCGGTAATATTATAGCGCAAAATTTTGCCGCCGTCAATAGGCTGACGGGAATTGAATTATTAAGATTTGATGAGAATCTTTGCCGCAGCACCCGGTTTTGCATGTAAAAACCGGGAAAACCGGCTCCAGGACGAACTTCAAAGTTTTATCGACGCCGGAATTTTGTTCTAAATCGCCGGCGCCGCCGCTTCCGGTCGCCGCCCCGGCATACGTAAGACGGGTTTTTCTTAAAGCGCATAAGTGTCGCCGCTTCCGGCCGCCGCCCCGGCATACGTAAGCCGGGTTTTTCTTAAAGCGCATCGGATTGAAGCGGACAAATAATAAGGTTAATATTATTACACCTTAATTTAAAGCAAACCGCGCAAATATAACGCGCAAATATAAAAGGAAACCGCGCGGGTCTCGTCTGATCATAAATGACTCGCACGGTTTCGCTTTTTACAGAATAGGGAAAGGAGCGCGGGGGAAGTCTCTTTCTACCGTAAGAGGGGATTTCCCCCGCAAAACTCGCTCAGAAGACTCTTATTGATTATCTCGGCGGCGTTAAAGCGGATAGCTTTTTTCAAGCTTTTTGCCCGCGGTCGCTGTTGCCCTATCTTTATTATATATATCGGACAGTTTCCTGCCGGCGATATCTTTGTCAGTATGACCGGACAACCGTCATCGTCCGATCCGGCGCAGCTCAGTCGCCTGCGCCATTCATCTCTGCTTATTCTCAGCCTTTGACGATCAGGTTCTTACCGGTCATCTCAGCAGGCTGAGGCACGCCCATCACATACAGCAGCGTCGGCGCAACATCACAAAGCGCACCGCCGTCCGCAAGTTTGCTGCCGACGTATTCGTCACCGCATACAATGAACGGTACGGGATTCGTCGTGTGGCTCGTGCAGGGGCTGCCGTCCTCAAAGCTCATCAGTTCGGCGTTGCCGTGGTCCGCAAATACCAGAGCAGTGCCGCCAGTCGCAAGTACGGCATCCACAACCTTGCCTACGCATTCATCTACCGTGCGCACCGCCTTGACCGCCGCATCGAATACTCCGGTGTGTCCGACCATGTCACAGTTAGCATAGTTCATTATAAGGACGTCCGTCTTTCCTATAACCGAAAGCGCTTTCTCGCAAACCTCAGGAGCGCTCATCTCCGGCTGCATGTCGTATGTAGGCACTTTGGGGGACGGTACGAGAATGCGGGTCTCGTTCTTGTTCGGCTCCTCTACGCCGCCGTTGAAGAAGAACGTTACGTGAGCGTACTTCTCCGTTTCGGCTGTGCGTACCTGAGTCTTTCCTATCTTCGCAAGGTATTCGCCAAGCGTATTCACCAGCTTGCGCGGCGGGAACGCTATCACTACATGCTCTATCGTCGCGTCGTACTGGGTCATACATACATAAAATACTTTTTTGTATCCGCCTGCACGCTCAAACTTGTCAAAGTCCGGATATACGGCAGCGCGCGTGATCTCTCTCGCACGGTCGGAACGGAAGTTAAAGAATATTACCGAATCCCCGTCCTTTACGCCGTCGTAATCGCCGACTACGCTCGCACGGATAAACTCATCGGTTATGCCCTCGGCGTACGACTTCTTCGTTACGTCACCCGCTGTGGCGTAATGCTCGCCTACGCCCGCGTACATCATGTCGTACCCTTCCTTGACTCGCTCCCAACGATTGTCGCGGTCCATATAATAATATCTGCCGATAACAGTCGCTATCTTGCCTACGCCGATCTCGGCAATCTTGTCCTCAAGCTCGGCAATAAACTGTCCGCCCGACGTCGGCGGTACGTCGCGTCCGTCCATAAGACAGTGTACCCATACATTCTTCACGCCCTTGCGCTTAGCCGCTTCGAGAAGCGCGTAAAGATGAGTGTTCATCGAGTGTACGCCGCCGTTTGAAAGCAGTCCGACAAGGTGCAGAGCACCGCCGCTCGCGTTCACTCTGTCCATGGCTTCGTTGAACTCCGCGTTCCTGAAGAAATCGCCGTCCTCTATCGCTTTATCGATCGCCGTTATGTCCTGATAGACTACTCTGCCCGCGCCTATATTAAGATGTCCAACTTCGCTGTTACCCATCTGTCCGGCGGGAAGTCCTACGGCAAGTCCGCTCGCTTCAATAAGCGTGTGCGGATACTTATCCATAAGTCTATCAAGATTGGGGGTGCCGGCAACCGCTACCGCATTGCCGCGCGCTTCGTCACGCGCCCCGAAACCGTCCATTATTATTATTGCATAAGTCTTCATATTCTTCGATTCCGTGTGTCGCAGTGCGCTTGCGGCGCACGCGCCCTTTTATTCTTCCCTTATATTTTATCACTACATTCAGAAAAAAGCAAGTTTTTTGCACTAAATTTACTTACGCCGTTTTTACATGGTTATACCCACTTTCATTACTCCGTCTCTGCGCTCGGAAAACAACTCATAAGCCGCCTCAAGGTCCTTAAATCCGAATACGTGCGTTATAAGCGGTGACACATCAAGCTTACCTTCCGCTATCAGACTCAGCTCCTCTTTGCAGTAGTGACCGTCCACTCCGCCCGTTTTGAAAACAAGATTTTTTCCGTACATATCCGGCAGCGGCAGCGTCATACCGCTTTCGTACATCGCCGCAATGACAACGACAGCATTCGGCCGGGCAGCCGTATACGCCATTTCAAATGACTGCGCGCTCCCCGCCGCTTCGATAACCGCATCCGCACCGCCGTGCGCGCTCACGTTGCGGACGTACTCCACGGCTCCGGACGGAGGCACCGCCGTCAACGCCGGAAAATGCTCCGCTATGAATCTGCGCCGCCCGGCATCCGCTTCGCACACTATCACCCGCGCCGGACCCTTAAGCCGCGCACACTCTCCGCAGCATATGCCCACCGGTCCGCCGCCTATCACAAGTACCGTATCGCCCTCGGATATTTCGGCAAGCGTCGCCGCCCAGTAACCCGTCGCAAGCACGTCGCCCGTCAGAAGCGCCTGCTTGTCCGTCACTCCGTCCGGAATGAGCGTCAGACCGGTGTCCGCAAACGGTACCCGTATGTACTTTGCCTGTGCGCCGTCTATCCTGCAACCTATAGCCCAGCCGCCTTCGTCTGATTCACAGTTGTTCACCCAGCCCCGGCGACAGAAAAAACACTCGCCGCAGAACGTCTCGACATTCACCGCAACCCTGTCGCCCGCGCGCAGTCCGCTTATACTTCTGCCCGTCTGCTCGACTACGCCTACAAGCTCATGACCGAGCGTAACTCCCAATTTCGCCCTCGGGACAAAACCGCCTTTTATGTGAAGATCACTCGTACATATGCTCGACATCGTGACTCTCACTATAGCGTCACGCGCGTCCGTGATCTTCGGCTCCGGCTTATCTGCCCAACCGAGTTTTCCGTTGCCGAGATAGCAAAATGCTTTCATAATATCACCTCTTACGCCGATTTCCGACTGTTTCCGACCGTTTTTGCATATTTACGGCGGTTTTTATGCACCGCATTGCTTCGGTGATCATAAAAAATGCCCGCTCACACGGCTCAGCCTTTATAAAGATATCTGTTTTCAGTTACGCTGAAAAGTCCTTTCGTGTTCAGTTTGACTTCGGGTATGACTGTAAGCGTCAGGAACGAAAGCAGCATAAGCGGCTCGATCTCAGCCGCGGAGCATACCCTGCGCACGGCTTCGCTCACCGCTTTACGTTCTTTAAGCGCGTCGGATGCGCTCTTTCCGCTCATGAGTCCGGCTATCTCAAGCTCTGCTCTGCCTATGACTGCGCCGTCCTTGGCGACAGCAAAGCCGCCGTCCGTTCCGAGAGCTTTGACCGCGGTAAACATATCCCGCGCATTGTCGCCTATTACCGTCACGTTATGCGAATCATGCCCTACCGTCTGCGCTATGCCGCCGCGGACTCCGAAACCGCGGACATAAGCATGCCCTATCTCCCCGCTTGCGCGGTGACGCTCGATACAGCACATGACGTTCAGCCCTTCGGCGCCGGCTGCGTATGACAATTTTGTGTACAGCGTATGCGGAAACACCTCTATAACCGGCATTGTGCCGCGCATCGGAAACGTAAAATCCGCCTCTGTAAGCGCCGGAAGATGTACGGTACCGCGCATCCCGGCGTCCGGGCACAGTCTCTTTTCAAAAAGCGGTACGCCGTTTTCGGCTACTTTGACTCCGCCGTAATACACTTCGTCCGGCATTCCTTCGGTAAGTTCGCGCCTTAACATAAAATCGGCGGCATACCCCGGAGCTATCGCGCCCTTTCGCTTTATGCCGTATGCTTCAAACGCGTTTATCGTCGCTATCGCTATCGCGCGCACCGGATCCATACCGCACTCTACGGCAACGCGCACACAGTTATCTATCGTGCCGCTTTCCGACACGTCCTCAAGATTGCGGTCGTCCGTGCAGAACATAAACCTGCGGTAGTTATGCGCAGTCACTGCGCCGATAAGATCGCGCACGTTCTTTGCCTGACTGCCCTCACGCATTATGACGTACATTCCACGGCTTATGCGCTCTTCCGCTTCCTCCGCGGTCGTACATTCATGGTCGGTCATCACCCCGACAGCCGCATACGCGCTGAGCATATTGCCGCCGAGAGAGGGCGCATGTCCGTCTATTATATCATACACGTCCAGTTTGTCGAGTATGTCCTTGTCGCAACCGAGCAGTCCGGGTACGTTCATCATCTCGCCCAGTCCGAACAGCCCTTTGCGCCTGCCCTCCTCCGCGTCCTTTGCGCTCAGCCGCGCTCCCGAACTGTCCTCGCTCGTTGCAGGCACGCACGACGGCATCATATAATGCACGTCGGCAGGCAATCCGGCAACGTCCTGCATCATAAAATCCACGCCCGCATTGCCGCACACATTGGCTATCTCGTGCGGATCGGCGTTGTATGCGGTCACGCCGCGCGGCACGGTCAGCCGGAGATACTCGCACGGACGCACTGCCGCGCTCTCAAAATGCAGGTGCGCGTCGTAATAGCAAGGCAAAGCATATCTTCCGTTGCCCGCGACTTCCGTTTCACCCGAGTAGCTGCCCACGCCGGCTATCCTTCCGCCGCTTATCGCTATATCGCCGCGGATGATCCCGCCGCCGAATACGTCCACAACTTTTACGTCCTTTATGACCAGTTCGGCTTTCTTCCGCCCCACAGCCGTGTTTATCAGTTCCTGTCTGTCCATACGTTCCTCCGCGCCGCGCCCGGCGTGATCTTTATCGTCTCAAGAATATCATAACGTACGCAAAAAAGCAATATTTTTTTAAATCCGTTCCTGCCCGCGCGGCGAAAAATAAAATACCGCCGCGAAAATCATATTTCGCGGCGGTCGCTGCTTCTCTATACTCAATACTCAGAAAATATTATTTACCGCTGCCGGGATATTCCAGCCTCGGCTCGGCAAGATCGGAAAGATACCTGGCGGCGGCGACTTTTGCGCCGTCAAGATCCTGGTCGGACCAGTTTCCGCACTCGGACGGACTTGCTCCGGGGATATCCCCTTCGTACTCTGCAATGAAACCGAAGGCGCTGCGCACGAGAGGCAGAACGTCCGCGCTCCGAAGATCCCCGAACATAAGCAGATAAAATCCCGTGCGGCATCCCATCGGTCCGAAATATACGACGTCTTTGCCGGATCCGGACGAACGGAGATAAGTCGCGCCTATGTGCTCTATCGTGTGCATTACACCCGTACCGAGCGGCGCCTCACGATTGGGAGCGGTCAGACGCAGATCGAAAGTCGTTACCGTAACACCGTCATGCGTATCCTTACGGGAAACGTACAGACCGCTCAGCAAATTTTCATGATCCACTGTAAAACTGGCTATCTTCTCCATACTGTCTTATCACTTGTTCTGCTCTATAAATTCGTCGTAAGTTATATCCTTATCGTATACCTTAGCGCCGCCGTCTATGCGGATTATGCGCGTGCACGTCGTCTGTACCAGCTCGTGGTCGTGCGATACGAGAAGCAAAGGTCCACGGAAATTGATAAGCCCCTTGTTCAGAGAGGTTATCGACTCGAGGTCAAGGTGATTGGTCGGCTCATCCATGATCAGG
The DNA here is from genome assembly GCA_944362615.1 of uncultured Clostridia bacterium. Classification (GTDB taxonomy): domain Bacteria; phylum Bacillota; class Clostridia; order Christensenellales; family Pumilibacteraceae; genus Protoclostridium. Next base: position 98,001 of record CALVTM010000004.1, on the reverse strand, counting down.
AAGTTTCCCTGCGCAAGCATCATCTTGGCAAGCATGCAACGTACTTTTTCGCCTCCAGACAGCACCTTGGCTTTTTTCAGCGCTTCCTCTTTGGAGAAAAGCATCCTGCCCAGCCAGCTGCGGAGATACTCCTCATCGTGCTGTTTGGAGAACTGGTCCAGCCAGCGCACAAGCGTGAGATCCACGCCGTCGAAATAACTGTCATAGTTCTGAGGCATATATGCGGGAATGACAGTGCTGCCCCACTTGACCGTTCCCTTATCCTGCTTTTCCTTGCCCATAAGCACGTCGAAAAGCATGGATATGACGTTACCGTTTTCGCACACGAAGCCTATCTTGTCTCCCGCTTTTACGGTGAAGTAGATGTCCTTGAAGAAGCCTTCCTTGCTCAGACCCTCCACCTTGAGTATATCCGCACCGAGGTCGCGCTCGAACTTGAACTCGACGAACGGATACTTTCTGCTCGTCGGCTTGATATCCGTGATCTCCAGTTTTTCCAGCTCTTTTTTCCTGCTCGTTGCGGACTTGGCACGCTTTGCGTTCGCCGAAAACCGCGCAATAAAGTCACGCAGCTCCTTGGCGCGCGCTTCCGCTTTCTTATTGGCCTCTTTCTGCTGACGCAGCAGCAGCTGACTGGATTCATACCAGAAGTCGTAGTTACCTACGTATACCGTTATCTTCTTATAGTCCACGTCGCAGATATGCGTACATACGCTGTTGAGGAAGTGACGGTTATGCGAAACGATAATGATGCACGTATCGTCAAGATCCATCAGATAATCTTCCAGCCAGTTTGCCGTGCGGACGTCCAGGTTATTCGTCGGCTCATCGAGGATAAGCACGTCCGGCTTACCGAACAGCGCCTGCGCAAGCAGCACCTTGACTTTTATTTTCGGATCGACGTCCGCCATGAGCGTATCCGCAAGCGACAGCGGTATATCCAGCGACGCAAGCATGGTGTCCGCGTTCGCCTCCGCTTCGTAACCGCCGAGATCGGCAAACTCCGTCTCGTACTCCGCGGCTTTCATGCCGTCCTCTTCTGTAAAGTCGGCTTTCGAGTAAATCTCGTTACGGAGCTCCACAAGCTGCATCAGTCGCTTATGCCCCCACATGACCGTTTCACGCACCGTCTTATCGTCGTAAGCGTTCTGGTTCTGCTGAAGCACGCTCATTCGCTCGTTCTTAGACAGACTTACTTCGCCCTTATTCGGCTCTATCTCGCCCGAAAGGATCTTGAGAAAAGTACTCTTGCCCGCGCCGTTCGCGCCTATTATACCGTAGCAGTTTCCTTTTACGAATTTGATATTCACATTTTCGAACAGCACGCGCTGTCCGAACTGAAGGGATACTCCCGTGACCTGTAACATTATTAACTCCGATAAAATTGTATTTCCGCGTTTATTGTATCACACCCCGACCGGCTTTGCAACTGTTTTGACACATGCACCCGCACGCCGTATACCCGTCCGCCGAAAACTTATCGTCAAACCGCTTGCATGATACGTAAAATAGGAGTATAATATCTGCAAATGGCAAGAGTTCAGAAGTATACAAAACAAAATAAGAATTATTTCCTTTCCGAACTGGACGAACAGACGCTCGCCGTGCGCAAAATCGTACTGCGCATTATAGCCGTAGCCGCCGCAATCGTCTATGTTCCGTTCATTCTGCTTTACATCATCTACGGATATAAAGCGCCCGGCGTAATGTCGGAGAGTTACGACGGTCTTTCGGCGTACCTGATACTTACTTTCGCCCTCCCCGTCTCTCTTATATGGTGCGCGGTCATGTCCTTTCTGTCCTATTCCCCGAAACGGGAGACCCTTGAGCGGAAAAGTCCGCCTTTCGGCTTCAGACTGATACCGTACGTCGGAATACTCGTCGAGCTCCTGCTCTCTCTCGCTTTCGCCGTCTATCACACGATACTTGCGGTGATAGCGGGCGGCAACGTCACGGACTTTGCCGGAGCGGCAGTGCTTTGGGTATGCTTTGCACTTGCCGCGGCGTACTACGTGCTCTCGTTCATCACCTACCGCGCATCCGTTCTCATAGAGATAGAGCCGGAAGACATTGATGAATCCAAGCGCGTCGCACTCCCGACCTTCCACCTCTCCGACGAAGAGATAGAGCAAGGTAAGTCGGCGTTCGCACCTCCGGAAAAAGACGAAAAGGACAAACCGAAAAACAAAAAACAAAAGTAAAACCGCGGCTGTCTTACGGCTTCCGCGCTTTCGGATAAACCGCTTATATACCGCGCCCGGACGGGTTCGTCCGGGCGCCTTTCGCTTTTTTTCATAACCGCCGGTTTTTCCGCATAATATCAAACGTGAATATCTGTGAGAAATACGGGACTTGCCCGAACGGACTGGATGACGAGGAGGCTGAGCGCAGGCGGGGGCTGTACGGCGACAACGTGCTCGCCAAAAAGAAACCGCCCTCTCTTGCGCTGCGCTTTGCACGGCAGCTGAAAGACCCCATGCTCATTATACTGCTCGGAGCAAGCGCGGTCGGACTCGCTCTCGCCATAGCCGACTTTACGGCGGAGGCGCTGTTTGAGCCTCTGCTTATCTTCGGCATTGTAATGATGAACGCACTTCTTTCCGCGCTTCAGGAGCGAAGCGCCCAGCGCTCACTGGACGCTCTCGAGGAGCTGGGCGCAACTATGTGCAAGGTGCGGCGCGCAGGTGAAGAGCGTACCATGGACTCGCGGCTGCTCGTTCCCGGCGACGTCGTGATGCTGCATGCCGGGGACGTCGTACCGGCGGACTGCATACTTACGGACGCGCACTCGCTCAGCTGTGAGGAAAGCATGCTGACCGGCGAAAGCGCACCCGTTACCAAATCGGAAACGAATGAGATATATTCGGGAAGCAGAGTGCTTACCGGAAGCGGCACCGCAGTCGTTGACAAAACGGGAATGAGTACGGAAATGGGCAGGATAGCCGCGCTTCTCGACTCGGCAAGCGAACGCCCTACTCCGCTCCAGACTAAGCTGAAAAAACTGAGCGAACAGCTCGGCGTGTTATCCCTAATCATATGTTTTGTCGTATTCGCTCTCGGACTCGCCGGGATATATGTGCTCGGCAACCGTGAGCTGTCCGCCATGACGCTGCTCACTACCGCGGTTGCACTTGCCGTATCCGCTCTGCCCGAAGGTCTGCCGACTACGGTCACTATGGTCCTCAGCGCAGGCATGCGCAAGCTCGTTTCCAGAAAAGCCGTCGTGCGGAAACTGCCGGCGGTGGAAACGCTCGGAAGCGTGTCCGTGATCTGCACGGACAAAACGGGTACACTGACTACCGGACGTATGCGCGTGACCGAATACACGGATGAGCGCACGCTTGAGCTTGCATCTCTTTGTACGGACAACGCGTCCGATCCCACGGACGCCGCGCTCCTCGAATGTCATCCGCGTCCGGACGCGCTCCGGCTGTCCATCACCCCTTTTGACAATACCGTCCGGCGGATGAGCGTCGTTGTCAGGTACGGCGGCGATCTGCTCGAGATTACGAAAGGAGCGGCGGAAAGCGTTTACCCTGCCGCCTCCAAAGCCGCCGAACAGATGGAAGCGCGCGGACTGCGCGTACTCGCCGTCGCTTACCGCAGACTTCGCTCGCCCGCCGATCTCGGCTGCGGAGAGCAGATCTTCTCCGGACTTATAGGATTATCCGATCCGCCGCGTGAGGAAGCCGCGGCAGCCGTCGGCAAGTGTATGAGCGCGGGCATACGCCCTATAATGCTGACCGGAGACGGAGCAGGTGCGGCGCGGGTGGCGGCGGAGGCTATCGGGATAGACGCGCGCGAAGTGCTGACGGGCAGATGTATCGAACGCATGAGCGATGACCAGCTGCGTCATAAACTGAAAAGCGTGTGCGTGTTTGCGCGCGTGACTCCGTCGGATAAGCTGAGGATAGTGCAGCTGCTCCAGAGCATGGGCGAAGTCGTCGGCGTGACCGGAGACGGCGTAAACGACGCGCCCGCTCTGCGCACCGCGGATATCGGCTGTGCGATGGGAAGCGGCACGGACGTTGCAAAAGCGGAAGCGGACATAGTGCTTACGGACGATAACTTCTCCACCATTGTGGACGCCGTGGAAACGGGACGCGGCGTGTTCGGGAATATCCGCAAAGCCGTCGCGTTCCTGCTCGGAACGAACATAGGCGAAGTCGTTGCCGTCGTGCTTGCAATGTGTCTTACTTTCGATTCGCCGCTGCTTTCCATGCAGCTGCTTTGGATAAATCTCGTTTCGGACGCATTTCCCGCCATAGCACTCGGAGCGGAAAGAACGCCGCCCGACGTCATGACCAGAAAACCGCTCGGCCGCGGAGAAGGCATATTCACGAAAGGCATGATAATGCGGCTTACCGCGCACGGGATACTGTTCGGCGCGCTCTGCCTTATTGCTTTCTACGTCACGCTCGGTATGACGAACGATTACGCCGCCGCCCGCACCGCATGCTTTCTGACTCTCGGCGTATCTCAGGTGCTCCACGCTTACGACCTGCGCTCGGATAAACCGCTCGTTATGATAAAGTCGCATAACAAACTGCTCAATATAGCTACAGTCGTCGGACTTGCGCTTATATCGCTCGCGGTATTCGTACCGCCTGTCGCATCGGCGTTCGCAATGAAAGTACCTACGCTTTCAAATACGCTGTTCTGTCTCGCACTTGCGGTGATACCGGTAGTTATCAATGAATGCGTTAAAATCTTCCGTTACGCCGGTCTTTGCCGCAAACCGGGAAGAGAGGGAAATTCCTGACGGAATTTCCCTCTCTTTTCAGCCGCTTGCGCGGTTATTTTTAAGTTTTTTCTTCTTTGGCAACGTCCTTTATGCGCAGTATCGCAAGAGTGTCCTCCTCTTCCACCAGTGTACTGCCGCGCGGAACAAGCGCGGTACCGTTCCTGCGTATCATTGCCACGAGAGTGCCGGAGGGCAGATCCAGTTCGTAAAGGTGTTTTCCCTTCCATTTATGTTTCTTGCCGATATGCTCTTCATACATGCCGAATTCATCCTTACCCTTGAACTCGGGGGCGGCGGCGACAAGCACGTCTCCGCGCTGTATGCGCGTATCGCCGGACGGTACGATCGCCTCGTTATTTCTCAGCACGAGAAGTATCAGAAATTCTTTCGGCATGACCGTTTCACGCAGCATTTTATTATACCACGGATGATCCTCGCCCACCTCTATGCGTATAAAGCCGATATCCTCCTGCTCTTCATAATCGTTGAACGTGCGCATGACGGTACCCTCGGTATCTATCATTCCGGCGCGGCGTGAAACCACCGGAAGGAGCGTTCCCTGCACGATAACGGACATAAGCACTATACAGAATACCAGATTGAACAGATTATAAGGGAGTGCGTCCGCGTCCAGCGCGCCCGTCGCAACTATTGCAAAAACTACGGAAGCGACTCCGCGCAGTCCCGCCCAGCTGACAACGAGTATTTTCCCGAAGTTCACCCGGAACGGAAGAAGCAGACCGGTAACTACAATCGGGCGCACTATCACGGTGAGCACCGCAAAGATCAGAAGCGCCGGAAGTATGACGGACGGCAGCTGCGACGGCGTCGCAAGCAGACCGAGCAGAAAGAATATCATCATTTGCGCAATGCTTGTCAGATTGTCGCAGAACTTGGAAATCTCACGTTTCTTGCTTATGCCCGAATTTCCTATCATGATCCCGGCAATGTATACTGCAAGGTATCCGTTGCCGTTTATCGCCGCTATCCCTGACGCAAGAGACGGTATCTGCGGAAGAACGTACGCCAAAAGCGCGACTGCAAGCAGGAATATCGTTCCGCCCTGCCCGACGCTCATCGGCAGTTTTTTGAGCACGAATATCGCGGCGAAACCGAAAGCGACGCCTACTGCCGCGCCGAAACATATCTGGCAGACGAGCAGAGAAACAGCCTCTCCTGCTCCGTATCCCTGAACGGAAAGAAGGGAAACGAACAGCATCGTCAGCATATACGACATAGGGTCGTTCGAGCCGGATTCCATTTCCAGCAGGGATGCGGTATTGTATTTCAGGTTCAGCCGCCGGCTGCGCAGTATATTGAACACCGACGCCGCATCCGTCGACGCGATCACCGAGCCTATAAGCATACTTTCCAGCCAACCGATCGAAACGCCGAATACGGTGTTTATCAGAAGGTAGACAGCCGCTCCGAGCAGACCGGCAGTAAGCGCGGTACCTGCGAACGACAGCACCGCCGCCTGACCGAGAACAGGACGCGCCATTTTGAAGTTAGTGCCGAAACCGCCGTAAAAGATAACGAAAATAAGGCATATCGAACAAGCCGTTTCGACAAAACCGTAATCATCGAAAACTATACCGCCGATGCCGTCCTCGCCGAACAGCAGACCTATGCCTATAAAAAGCACAAGGGAGGGTATTTTCAGTTTTTCGGACAGCCTGCCTACAAACACGCATAGAAGTACGACTATACCGACCAGCAAAAGTATAAAAATATACACGGCTTCCGCCTCCTGATCCCGTTTATCTACTATGATGATATTTTAGCACATATTCTGCTTTTCCGCAAGAATTTTATATGCCGGTATCCGCCCGGATCTCATCTGTTTTTTCCGCCGGACGGCGTTTCAGCAGGCGCGCCGCCACCGGAAAACGGTATTGCAGGAGCCCCGCAGCTGAACCGCTACGGGGCTCCTGCCGAGCTTATCCGCTTTACACCGGGAGCACGCAACAAACCGCAATACACTGCGTCAAAAGCGCGCGTGCTTCCTGCCGAGCCGCCTGCGCAAAGTATGCGCACTGCGGCATAAACTGTTTAAGCTATCTGCTTTTTATATTTTCTGCCGGCAAGGTATGCGATCAGCTTCGTCAGTTCGACAAAAGGTATTATCGCAAAACCCAGTCCTATGCATACGAAATAAAGTCCGACGCTGATCGGCTCGAATCCGAACGCGTAATTAATGCCCGGAACGTAAATTATAGCCGTCGTCAGGATCATAGACGCTATCGTTGCTATAATCAGCATTTTATTCGGCTCGCGGAAGTCGAAAGCGCTACGCCGCGCGGAACGCACGTTGAACGCATGGAACAGTTTGATCATGCAGAAGGTAAAGAATGCTGCGGTGATACCTGCGTTATTTGAGCTGTAGACTATAGGTTCGCCGGTAGTCATGAGGTTGCCTATAAAATACGCAAGCAGTGTAAGCGCGGATATCACGACGCCCTGCACGAGCAGGTTCACACCCAGTCCGTCCGCAAACAATCCCTGTCCGGACGGACGCGGCGGACGGTTCATAACGTCCTTTTCAGCCTTTTCCACTCCCATTGCAAGCGCAGGGAAGGTGTCGCCTATCATGTTTATCCATAACAGATGCGTCGCGCCGAGTATCGTGAAACCCATCATCGACGCTACAAATACCGCAATGACCTCCGCAAGATTGCTGGAAAGCAGGTATAGTATCGCTTTACGGATATTGTCGTAGACGCGCCTGCCCTCGCCGACAGCAACGACTATCGTTGCGAAATTATCATCGCTGAGGATCATATCCGAGACGTTCTTTGTCACATCCGTACCCGTTATGCCCATACCCACGCCGATATCCGCGGCTTTGAGAGACGGAGCGTCGTTCACGCCGTCGCCCGTCATTGCCGTGACCTTTCCGAGAGCTTTCCACGCATTTACGATACGCGTCTTATGCTCCGGCTGTACGCGCGCGTAAACCGAATACTCCTTAACTTTTTCCCTGAACTCCTCATCGCTGATCTTATCCAGATCCGCTCCCGTGACCGCCTCGCTCCTGTCTTTGATTATTCCGAGCTCAAGCGCTATCGCAACGGCGGTATCGATATGATCGCCGGTTATCATGATCGGGCGTATGCCTGCCTTGCGGCACTCCTTTACTGCTTCTTTGACTTCGGGGCGCACAGGGTCGATCATGCCCGTCATGCCTATAAACGTCATATCCCGCTCCGCTTCGGCTTCGTTCGAGGTCACTTCGGCGCCGCGCCGGACGGCTGCGGCAAGCACTCTGAGCGCACGGTCTGCATACGATTTGTTGACCGCTTTTATACGCGCCCTGTCCTCAGCCGTCATCTCCCTGACCTTTCCGCCGTCCAGAATGTGCGTGCACCTTGCTACCACTTCATCAGGTGCGCCTTTGGTGTACTGCACGACTTCGCCCTCGCGGAAGAATACCGTCATCATCTTACGGACGCTGTCAAACGGCAGTTCGCCTATGCGCGGGTTTTCCTTTTCGGCGGCGGTCTTATCGAAACCGCTTCTGAGCGCATACGATACAAGCGCGTTTTCCGTCGGTTCGCCTATGACCTCGCCGTCCGTGACCTTGGAATCCGAGCAGAGGCTCATCGCACGTGCAAGCAGCTCATCATTGCCGCCAAACGTCTCGACGACGGTCATTCTGTTCTGAGTAAGCGTACCCGTCTTATCCGAACATATGATCTCCGCACAGCCGAGAGTTTCCACGGCGGTAAGCTTTCTCAGCACGGCGCCGCGCCTGGACATTTTCATCACGCCCATTGAAAGCACTATCGTAACGACTGTCGCAAGCCCCTCGGGTATTGCCGCAACGGCAAGGCTGACAGCAAGCACCAGACTGCTGAGCACTCCTGCGGCGGTGATAACGTCCGCGCGCACAAGATTGACCGCAAAAACAATCGCGCATACTACTATAACGACGACGGTAAGCAGTCTGGAAAGTCCGGCAAGTTTTTTCTGAAGAGGGGTCTTTTCGTCTCGCGCGTCCTCGAGCACGCCGGCTATCTTGCCCATTTCCGTATCCATGCCCGTCGCGGTCACCACCGCTCTGCCCCTGCCGTAGACAACGGAAGAACCGGAATATACCATATTGGAGCGATCGCCGAGAGGAACGCTCTCACCCTTGAGCGCGGCGGTATGTTTTTCCGTCGGTACGCTTTCACCGGTAAGCGCGGACTCCTCGCACTTGAGAGAAGCGCTCATCGTTATGCGTGCATCCGCAGGTACGTTCGCGCCCGTTTCCAGCACTATCAGATCTCCGACTACAAGCTCGCTGCTTTTTATGCACAGAAGCCTGCCGCCGCGTATGACCTTGCTTTCGGAAGCGGTCATTTCTTTCAGGGCGTCTATCGCGTTTTCCGCTTTTGCCTCCTGCACCATGCCGAGTATCGCATTCAGCAGCACTACGGCAACGATGATCACGACTTCCGCAAGTCCGCTTACGTCGAACTCCCCGCCCGCCGAGTTGACGATGACAAGCACCAGACTTATTACGGCGGCTACGATCAGTATTATGATCATAGGGTCGGCAAGCTGACTGAAAAACTTGACGACAAGCGGCGTGCGCTTTTTCTCGCGCAGTTTGTTCTCGCCGTTTGCGGCAAGACGCGTTGCGGCTTCACTCTCGGACAGACCGGCGCGCGCGTCCGTACCGAGCTGTTTTACTACGCTTTCCGCGCTTTCCAAGTACGCTTTCATTTCATCTCTCCTTTGCCTCTTTTCTCTGCCATTCTCTCTGCCACTCCTTTGCCGGTTTTTTCACATGCCGCCCGTTCAGCCGCTCAGTGTCTTCTTAAAAAACAAACTCGCGTACCGCAAGAAATGCGGTACGCGAGTCTCATTATTGAAAACAATCCCAGACGGAAACCCGTCGGCTGTTGGGAATTGTTACGCGGCATTCCGCGCAAATTACTCCCTCGCATAAGGTCATATTCAAGATTATGTGTATTATAGCACGAATATTCCGGGGTTGTCAACCGTTTGACCGTTATTCCGTACGAAGCGCGACAACGGGATCCTGCTTAGCCGCTTTGGATGCGGGAATAAGTCCGGAGATCAGCGTAAGCACGACGGAAAGAGCTATCATTATCAGCGCCTGCCAGGGCTGAAGCGCCGCAATCGTGTATATGCCCGTGAAGTATCCTATGATCAGGTTGGCTATCAGACTGAGCAGCAGCGTCACCACTATTCCTATTATGCCCGCAAGCAGACCTATGATGACCGTTTCGGCAGTAAACAGATTCTTTACGTCGCGCTTTCTGCCGCCCATCGCGCGGATAACGCCTATTTCCTTTATGCGCTCCACGACACTGACAAAAGTTATTATGCCTATCATGACCGTGGATACAACAAGGGATATGGACGTGAACACTATGAGCGCAACTGTTATCATCGTTATCAGCATTCCCACCATTTCCATTATCACGCCGACGGTATCGGTATACTGGATCTGATCCAGCTCCTCACGGCTGTCGTTCCACCCGTCCAGATATGCGGTGACAAGGTCCTTATCCGCAAAATCCGAGATATAGAAAGTTATCCTTGACGGCAGTTTGCAACCGCCCAGCTCGCTCAGATACACGACCTTATCCGACGTGCCGTATATCGCGGTGACAAGTAAACTCTTTATCGCGTTGTACTTGCCCTCGTAACTCGGAATGGACGCAAGCGCATCATCGAGCATCTGCTCAAACTCCTCTTTCGAGTACATGGAGGATATACTTCCCAGTCCGGAGCTTGCCGCGGACGAACTGCCGTAACTTCCGAACCCTTCCGTCACGCTTTCCTTTCTGTTGCGGATGATCTCGCCCGTTTCTTCATCCTTTTCGTCGTAGTAGTAATAATAGCTGTACGTTACGTTGGAGATATACTTTTCCGATTCCTTAAGCTCCGAACCGTCCTCGTCCGTCATGGACGCGGCGTTTCTGACGACTTCGGACATCGTCTCCTCGTCAGTCTCCAGATCATGGACATAAGTCGTCAGCGCTTTAGTATAATACATGCCGGACGACAGCGAACCGTACATAACGTCGCTCTTCGGACGGAGTATGCACGCGACTTCCAGCTCCATGCCCTCGTCCTGCTGCTCTGGCGTGAACTCATCGGCGTACGCGCGGTACTCATAGCTGTCCGGCATAACGCCCGCGCCCGGCGTACATTCGTAGACGACGCTGTTCGGATACCAATAGAATTTTTTGGAGCCCTCGCCCACAAAGTCGGAATAGTCGAACGGTTTATCCATATGCGGTTTTTCCGGTTCGTAGTACTCGTTGAAATCTCCCGTTTCTTCATCCCCGGTGCAGCTGAATGCGTAGTTGGCAAACTCGCGCGACGTGACGTATCCGAACTGCGCAAGCATAAGATCGGTGACTTCATCATCCGAATTGAGCACTAATACCAGTTTATCCTTATCCGACTGCGCGGGGTACTCTCCGGCAACGAGATCGTACTGGGAAAGTATATAATCCTCACTGTCCGGCAGCTCGCTGAACGTGCCTATGCTGCTTATCATACTGCCGTAAGCTGCGTACTCCTCTATATGGCTGAGTACGCCCGCGTATATCGCACGTATTCCGGTTATCGAAATGCGTGAGTTTTCCACGGTGGCTCCTTCACTGTCCGATGTTCCTTCTTCGTCGTATCTGTAGTCGGTGTATATGTTATGCGCGAAATTGATGCCGTAATTATACCTAATCGCCTCGTAATAATCCTGAGGCATCGCATTTATATAATCGACGTATTCCTGCGTGATATTATTGGTTATCTGCGCTCCGCCCAGCTCGGTCAGCGTCTTGACCATGCTGTTTATATATATCTTATCGTCCTCATGCCATGATTTGTCTTCGTCCTGCAAAAGCGTGGAAGTAAGGCTCATCAGCGACGCGTAGTCGAGGGTGTTCTCAGACACATAAAGCGGATACCCGGACAGCATATCGTTCTGCATGCTGTTTATATACCCCGTGATACCCGACGAGAACGCAAGCACTATCGCTATTCCGATTATGCCTATCGATCCGGCAATACCCACCATTATCGTCCTGCCCTTCTTTGCAATAAGGTTGCGTCCGGACAATGCGAACGCCGCGCCCAGTCCCATTTTCGCGCGCTCTCTGCCTGCCGGCGCATGCGCTTCCGCTCCCGGCGCTTCGCCCGTTTCCGCGCTTTCTCCGCCGTAAGGATGGGCATCGCTGACTATCATACCGTCGCGCAGTTTGATTATACGCGTCGAGTACTTTTCGGCAAGCTCGGGATTATGCGTGACCATAATGACCAGTCTCTCGCCGGCTATCTGCTTCATAAGATCCATGATCTGCACGCTTGTCGCGGAATCGAGTGCTCCTGTCGGTTCATCCGCAAGCAGTATCTCCGGATCGTTCACGAGAGCGCGGGCTATCGCGACGCGCTGGCACTGTCCGCCCGAAAGCTGGTTCGGACGCTTGTCGAGCTGATCACCCAGTCCGACTTTTTCCAGAGCTTCCGCCGCTCTGCGCCGGCGTTCGGCTTTGCTGACGCCTGCAATCGTAAGCGCAAGCTCGACGTTGCCGAGTACCGTCTGGTGCGGAATCAGGTTGTAACTCTGAAACACAAACCCTATGCGGTGATTGCGGTATACGTCCCAGTCGCGGTCGGAAAATGAACGGGTACTCTTTCCGTTTATCACAAGATCGCCGGAAGTATACTTGTCCAGTCCGCCGATAATGTTCAGAAGCGTGGTCTTTCCGCAGCCGCTCGGACCGAGAATGGAAACAAACTCGCTCTCACGGAAATTCACGGAAACTCCGCGCAGCGCGTGCACCGTATTGCCTGCCGCGGCATAATCTTTAACAATATTTATAAGTTTGAGCATGCACGTCACCTCATTGCTGCAGTATATTTTTATATTTACCGTATAGACGTATATGATACCACCGATTAATTAAAGTCTTATTAAACAACGCTTAAATTATCCGTTGCAAAATATTAAAAGCCGCTCTGCGCACGGCAGAGCGGCTCTCGCTTTCCACCCGTATTAACGGCTGTCATCTGATATCCGCAAAAGTATATGCGGAAGCAAGCAGCGCGGCAATCGCGCCGAGTATGAATATGCATTCGACAACAGTCATGCTCAGCCCGACAAGTATGATCGGGAAAGCTATGCCGACTCCGAGAATGACGAGCACTATGGGCGATACTATGCCCATCGGACCGTTTTTCACTATGAATGCAACCGTCTGTATTATGTACTGCAGAGCAGCTACTGCAAGAAGTATGAATCCGGCTACCGTCCAGTAGAACACGGCGCATATTATGAGCATTACCACAAGTGCAATATCCATTGCCGCAAGCAGTGATTTTCCTATGATTTTGGACATTATCTTATCTCCGTAACGCGCACGGCGGCGCGCTTATATACCGATTAAATTTTGTTGTACTTTTTCTTCAATACGCGCAGAGCATCGTTGTTTACGCTGTAAATCAACGTCAGAAGCACTGCCGCGATCTGAATGACCGTCAGTACGATTTCGATTATGCGGTAAGGCGTCGCAAAAGGAGTCGCCATATCGCTCTCGAACACGGAGCCGCTTGCAACGGTGAACATGATCACCAGTACGAACATAACGGCGGAAGAGATCAACGACGCGGCGCCGAAAATGCGGCGGCGGTTATTCTCCCACTCCAATCCTTTCGTTTTCATAACAAGATAGGACGGAATTGTCACAAGGTTGACAGCGCAACAAACGTACATAAGTACCACTACGACGAATCTGAGTGTAAAATGCCCCGCGTAGTCCGTCGTAATCTCGTACGCCAGACAACCGGGTGTGCTGCCCACCATAAGCAAAATGTATATCACCGTCAGGTATGCGGTGATAAGAAATGCCAATCCGCTGCCAAGCAGATTGAGCTTACCTGTTTTTCTCTGCTGTTCCATACCGTAGTAGTATAAAATAAATCTATACCGTTTGTCAACAAAAAAAGCGTTTGTATGCAATTTTAACCTCTTATTTATTCGCATGCACACCCGCGTTTACCTTATTAGCGCACCTGCAACGACCTCAGCCGCGCTCTTTTCCCCGGCAGGCACACTATTTCTTACGGCATTCCCGAAAAAATGTACGCGCCCCGCCCCGTAGCCGGAACCGCCGGATACTGTTTTATTCGGCGGCTGCCCGCATACCGTCACACCGTCAAATACTTGCCAAAATCAAAAGTTTATGTTAGAATAAATCTGCATTAAACAAATAAGGAGAAACAGATGTTCAAAGTTACCGATGACATACTCTATGTCGGAGTAAACGACCACAAAGTGGATCTGTTCGAAGGACAGTACAAAGTACCTGCGGGCATGTCCTATAACTCTTACGTCGTATGTGACGAAAAAACGGCAGTTATAGATACGGTGGACCGCAACTTTACTCACGAATGGATGGATAACCTCGAAAAGGCTCTCGGCGGACGTGAGCCCGACTACCTCGTCGTACAGCATATGGAACCGGACCACTCCGCAAACATAAAGAATTTTGCGGATCGTTATCCCGCGGCAAGAATAGTCGGAAACAGCAAGACGTTCGTTATGATCTCCCAGTTCTTCGGTACGGACTTCGCCGAACGCAGACTGGAAGTAAAAGAAGGCGACACGCTTGACCTCGGTAAGCATAAGCTTACGTTTGTTTTCGCGCCCATGGTGCACTGGCCGGAAGTCATGGTCACTTTCGACTCGTTAAGCGGCACGCTGTTCTCCGCGGACGGTTTCGGTAAGTTCGGCGCGCTGGACGTCGAACAGGACTGGACGGACGAGGCAAGACGGTACTATATAGGAATAGTCGGAAAATACGGCGTACAGGTGCAGAACCTGCTCAAAAAAGCCGCCGGTCTGGATATTAAGCGCATATGTCCCCTTCACGGACCCGTTCTCGATTCCAACCTCGGTTATTATCTCAATCTTTACGATACGTGGTCAGGCTACCGCCCCGAGTGTGACGGCATATTCATTGCTTACACCTCCGTATACGGCAATACCAGAAAAGCGGCTGAGCTGCTCGCGGACAAACTGCGCGCCAAGGGCTGCCCGAAAGTCGTCCTGCGCGATCTTGCGCGCTCGGATATGTCCGAGTGCGTGATGTATGCGTTCATGTTTGAAAAAGTGGTGTTCGCAACCACGACGTATAACGGAGAGATCTTCCCGTTCATGCACACCCTGCTCACCAATCTCGTTGAACGCGGCTGGAAAAAGCATACCGTTGCGCTCATAGAAAACGGGACGTGGGCGCCGATGGCGGCTAAGGTCATGAAAAAGATGCTCGAACCGCTTAAGGATATAACGTACGCCGAAAACAATGTAACGATACATTCGGCAGTGAATGCCGACGTAAGCGAAAAGATAGAAGCGCTCTCTGACGAGCTCTGCCGCGATTATATAGCTAAAGATGACTCACGCGCAAACAAGAACGATCTTACTGCTCTTTTCAGGATCGGTTACGGACTGTACGTTCTTACGAGCGGTATGGACGGCAAGGATAACGGCATGATCGTCAACGCCGTTACCCAGGTCACGAATACGCCCAATCGTATAGCAGTCGCTGTCAATAAGGATAACTACACTCATCACCTCGTTCAGCACACGGGCATTATGAATATCAACTGTCTGAGTGAGGATGCGCCGTTCTCGGTATTTGAGAGATACGGTTTCGCAAGCGGCAGGAATAAGGACAAGTTCGACGGCGTAAACGTGCTCCGCTCGGATAACGGGCTCGTGTACCTGCCCGAGTATATAAACTCGTTCATGTCGCTCAAAGTGGAAAGCTATGTCGATCTCGGTACTCACGGTCTTTTCATCTGCTCCGTGACCGAAGCCCGCGTCATGAACGACCGCCCGACGATGACGTATAACTATTATCAGGAGAACGTCAAGCCGAAGCCTAAGACGGAAGGCGTCAAAGGCTGGGTATGCAAGATCTGCGGCTATATCTACGAGGGCGAAAACCTGCCCGAAGACTTTGTCTGCCCGCTTTGCAAGCACGGCGCGTCCGACTTTGAAAAAATACAATGAATATTAACGGCAATGCCGTAAAAAGGAGAAATAATTATGAAATACGTTTGTGATGTATGCGGATATGTATACGATGAAGAAGCCGGCGATCCGGATAACGGAATAGAGCCCGGCACGAAGTGGGCTGATCTTCCCGAAGATTTTGTCTGCCCGCTTTGCGGCGTCGGCAAAGACCAGTTCAGCGAAGAAGCGTAAAAGCTGTCGCTCTGAACTTTAACCGCAATTAAAAGCGGAACCCGCAACGGGTTCCGCTTTTAATTTACACGCTGATCACCTCCCCCCCCTTATCAGTCCGCGTTATGCGTATGCGGTGTGTTGGTACGGGTGGTGTGGGGTGTGGGTGAGTGGGTGTGCGGTGTGGTGCGTGGTGCGTGGTGTGGGTGTGGTGTGGGAGTTCTTTCGGGGAAAACCTTTCTTTCGAAAAAGAACGGTTTTCCCCCGACCCCCCCCCTTTCCAAAGAAACTTTCACTAAGTTATACCCTTTTTTATTGTTACTTTATCTCCCGTACCGGCTATACCTTTTCCCGGCAAAATAACTTTCGACCGCTTTTAAATAAACTCCACTGATTTATACCTTTTTTATTGTTGCTTTATCTCCCGTACCGGCTATATCCTTTTTCGGCAAAATAACTTACACCGATTTATATCTTTTTAATAGTTGCTAAATCACTTAAATAAAGTTTTATAAGTTTTTAGAATTACAGACGCAAAAATTTCCTGTCAATCCTCTTATAAATATTGCCCCTATACGAACCGAACAGACTTTATTCCGTACAGCAACAATCAAACATTGCCCCTATACGAACTAAACTGACAATTCCCGTCTTGGCAGCAAAGCGGTCAGATTTTCGAGATAGAATTTCCGTTTATCGGAGCGTGCGGAGCGCAAGCGGTCGCCATAAGGTGACCCTATGGCGATCCGAAAACGGAAATTATAGCCGAAAAGATGACCGAGTTTGCGTCTGGATGGAAGCGCTGAGTCAGCGTAAAAATGAGGGGGAGTAAGTAACTGCATAGAGCTTAAGCCCGTTGCATACACAGCTCGTTTATACGGTCGGGCGTTGTCACGCCCCTCATTTTAAGCGGTAAAGCTCAGCGCAACATACGATAAGCGCTGAGTCAGCGTAAAAATGAGGGGAAATAAGTAACTGCATAGAGCTTAAGCCCGTTGCATACACAGCTCGTTTATACGGTCGGGCGTTGTCACGCCCCTCATTTTAAGCGGTAAAGCTCAGCGCAACATACGATAAGCGCTGAGTCAGCGTAAAAATGAGGGGGAGTAAGTAACTGCATAGAGCTTAAGCCCGTTGCATACACAGCTCGTTTATACGGTCGGGCGTTGTCACGCCCCTCATTTTAAGCGTTTAAACTCAGCGCAACATACTTCGCTCAGCGCAACATACCCCACCCTATACGGACTCGAGGAGCATTTTATCGGCGACAAGGGCGATGAATTCTCCGTTCGTCGGTTTTTCGTTGTGGCTGTAAACGCGCACGCCGAACAGGCTGTTTATATTCTCTATCTTACCTCTGTTCCACGCAACTTCTATAGCGTGGCGTATCGCCCTTTCCACCTTGGACGGAGACGTACCGAAACGACGTGCGACTTCGGGATACAGGCGCTTGGTTATACTGTTTATCACGTCCGGATTATCTATAGCCATTTTAATTGCCTCTCTGAGGAACTGATAACCTTTGATGTGCGCAGGTATGCCGACTGTTATGAAAATATTCGTTATCTTTTCCTCAAGGCTTTTGTTTTTTATCCGGTTTGCGGCGCTCTCTTTCATGCACTCCACGATACGCGCTTCAAGCTGCTCGAACCTGAACGGCTTCATCATGAAATACCTTGCGCCGAGATTGATTGCTTTCGTCACAAAACTACCGGAGCTGAGCGCGCTCATAACTATTACGCGTCTGGACGGATCCAGCTTTTCAAGCACGCCGTAGCCGTCAAGCTTCGGCATAACTATGTCAAGCAGTATAACGTCGGGATCGGCAGTGCGCAGCTTTTCCAGCGCTTCTTCCCCGTTTACCGCAGTAGCGGTAACTTCATAATCATTCTTCCCCGTAAAGTAAGCGGCAAGTGATGTGAGAAATTCTTCATCATCATCAACGATCATCAGTTTTATCTTCATTTTACGCCTCCGTTTTTTGTCAATATTATTATAACAAACGGCGCACGGCGCGGACAATCAATACGCGTGACGAAGATTGACCGCTTATGTCTTCCTTTGGCGTAAGCGCAGCTCTCGTGTCGAAAAGCACCGAGAGTTCATACCCCTTGACTTTTCAGAAAATATGTGATATACTTGTGATATGAAAGCATGGATGATAACAGCTGCAAATAAACTGGAGCTTGTGGAAAGTCCGAGCGAAAGTGCGGGCGAAGGTTGCGTTAAGATCAAAGTGCTCAAAAGCCTTATTTCAGCTCCCGACGTCAATATTTACTCAGGCAAAGCCGGAGTGGCTCTTCCCGTATGCCCCGGTGGTTTTTGTGTCGGCATGGTCATTGAAACAGGTGAAGGCGTCTGCGATCTTAAGCGCGGCGACCGGGTTTATGTGCGCTCACAGATGAGCTGCGGCACTTGCGCGAACTGCCGTTCGGGAAAATCCTGGAAGTGTGAAAGTATGAAGATCCGCGGCTATTCGTGCGACGGATTCATGCGTGATTTTGCCGTGGTTTCTGCGGCAGACTGCATTAAGATACCCGATCGCGTCAAAAACGATGAAGCCGTATTTATCGATTATATATCCATTGCCGTGCAGGCAATAGCGGCGCTTGATACGGATAAAGGCGACTATATAGCAATATCCGGTGCGGGAACTCTCGGTATCATTCTCGGGCAGGTCGCGCTTTACTATCAGGCGGTGCCGATCATTATCGACGTTGACAAGGATTCCCTTGCCGCCGCAAAAAATCTCGGGCTTTATTACACCGTTGACGCAATGGAGACGGATCCGCGCACGAAGATCTTTCACATTACCGGCGGTAAAATGGCTGAGCGCGTCGCGCATATCGCCTCGGCGGAGATGTCCGTTTCCCGAAGCATCGATTTTGCGTCCCGCGGCGGCAGGCTTGCAATCATAGGACGAAGCGGATGCGTCGGTACCCTGTCCTGTTCGCTTAAAAATGCCGTGAAGAATAACCTGACGATCACCTGCATTACAAACGGCGCAAAGAACGATCAGGTCGCAATGAATATGCTCGTGAGCAAAGCTGTATCCGTGCTTCCTCTTATCACGACTGAAGTATCATTCAACGATATTCCTGCCGCGTTTGCAAAAGAGGACAGCATAATACGCGGTCACATGAAAACGCTTATCAGATATGACTGATAAGCTTACCGGGTTTTTCCTATCTGTTTTTTAAAAAACATAAAGTGAAATTCTGAGTACAGGATTTCACTTTTTTGTGTTTTTTATCATGTCGGATAAGTCCGGCTGATTTTCAGCCGTCTTGACTGTAAAAAGAGCACGCTGCCTTCCGGCAGCGTGCCAAATGTCTGTATTATATGCGTTACCCGCCGCATCAGCGCTTACTCAGCCGCTGCTGCTCCGTCCTCAGATACGCTTGCCTCGGGGAAAAGCGTACCGCCGTCTATCGGGGGAAGAATGAGGGGGTTTATCATAGCTGCCGCAGTAAGATTGGTGATCGCGCTGCGAAGATAAGGGAACGTAGCGCGCGTAGCCGCAGTTATAAACTCTCTTTCGTCCTCCGCCAGCCATATCTCCTCTTCCAGCTCGAAATTAGCGATAAGTCTGATAGCAAGATCAAACGGTTTGGGGTCGGTTTCCGTTCCTATCATCTTAACGGTCATCTCGACTATACGCCTTTTCGGCATCTCCTTGATCTTCTTAACCTGACGGTTGAACTCGGGTTTGATCTCGAACTTGGTCTGCGGTTCCGCCTTAACTACATTGAGTCTGAAGCGCATATCCTCGCAATGCATACCAAGCATCTTGAATTTTACCATTATTTGCCTCCTTGATATTCCACTATTCATCGTCCGTGTGCATCCGCGCCGGACGTTTTGTGTCTTCTTTTTCGTCGGTCAGCTCTTCCAGCCGCTTGATCTTGACCTCAAGCACACGTTTTGCATTCGCTTTGGTCACGGTAACGCGCAGGTTCTCAAACAGAAACGCATTGCCCGGCGACGGGATACGCCCCAGCTTTTCAATGACCCAGCCCCCGACAGTAGTCGCGTCGAACTCCTCTTTCGTATCGACGCCCAGTCTTTCAAACATATCGTCAAGATTTGCATAACCGGTCGCCACGTACTCATCGTCAGAAAGCTGACGAAGGTAGTCCTCCGGCTCGTCATGCTCGTCCCATATCTCGCCTACCAGCTCTTCAAGGATATCCTCAAGAGTCACAAGCCCCGCCGTACCGCCGAACTCGTCTACGACTATAGCCATGTGTATCTTTGCGCGCTGTATCATGCGCAGTACCATGGATATCTTCATCATCGGCGCGACCGTAAGCACAGGCTGTACCGCAGATGAAACGCTGTCCTGCCTGCTCTCATAATATATGAGGTTAAAATCCTTCTGATTGAGTATGCCTATGACGGAATCTATCGTCTCATGGTATACCGGAAGACGGGTGTAACCGCTTTCTATGAATATATCCGCTATGGCTTTGGCGGGCATATCGTCCGCTATCGCCGTTATGTTCACGCGCGGCACCATGATATCTTTTACCTCAAGATCGTCGAACTCTATCGCATTCTTGATCAGACGGCTTTCATGACTGTCCAGTTCGCCTTCGCTCTCCGCCGTCTCCACTATCGTGACAAGCTCGTCATCCGTTATGCTCTTGACCTTTCCGAGCTTGAACACTTTTCCGAGCAGTTTCTTCCAGCCCTTGAAAATGAGCGTAAGCGGCATAAGTATACAATAGCACACGCGCACCCACGAATACAGCATAAGAGCCGCTTTTTCCGGATTGTGACGCGCTATCGCTTTGGGGCTGATCTCTCCGAACAGCAGTACCGCAACAGTCGTGACTATCGTAGAGACCACATTGGCTATGCTCGAACTGTTCGTTATCAGTTCCATAAAGAATATCGTCGTAAGCGTCGTCATAACGATATTGACTATGTTATTACCGATCAGCACGGTAGACAGCAGATCGTCATAATTATCGAGGAATTTGAGCACTTTCCCCGCTTTCTTATTGCCGTCCGCCTGCATCGTGCGCAGCCTGATCTTTCCCGCAGACGTATATGCCGTTTCGCTCGCGGAAAACATTGCCGACATTATCAGCAGTATTATTATCGGTAAAAGCAACCAGAGATATGCCAAGCCGCCTTCCCCGTCCGCAGCTGCTGCCGCGGGATTTACTTCACATAGGCTGTCCATAAATTGAATTATACCATACGATAATCATATTTGCAATGGATTTTATAAAAATTTTTTAAGCTTGACCCCCGAACTTCAGGTGCGTCACACCAGACCGGACAAAAGACACACGTCTCCGGTGATCACAAGCGCAGGCTTTATGTACGACGATGCGACAGGCGTCTTGTTGATAACGACTATGTCGCCGTCCGTATAATCGAGAAAACCCGCCGCCGGATATACAGAAAGGCTCGTTCCCCCGACGATGACAAGATCAGCCTTCTCCAGCTCCATACAAGCCCCGGAGATAACATGCGGATCGAGCGACTCCCCGTACAGCACCACGTCCGGTTTTATAATTCCGCCGCAGTCGCATTTCGGAACAGGACGACGTGCGCGCATCTCTCCGGCACTGTACACCTTTCCGCATTTCACGCACATGCCTCTCGACGTCGTACCGTGCAGCTCGTATACTTTTCTGCTGCCGGCAGCCTGGTGCAGTCCGTCTATGTTCTGGGTTATGACAGCTTTTATCCGCCCGTCCGCCTCCAGCGCCGCAAGCGCTTTATGTGCGGCGTTCGGCTTGGCAGTATACGCATCCAGCTCCGCATAGTAATAATCGTAAAACTCGCCCGTATGCTCAAAGAAAAATTCGTGCGAAAGTATCGTTTCGAACGGGTAGGCGTACTTCTTTGCCGAAAGCCCGTCAGGCGAACGGAAATCGGGTATCCCGCTTGCCGTAGAGACCCCCGCCCCGCCGAAAAATACCGCGTACTTCGAATCATTCAGCATCTGCTTCAGCCGCTTTATTTTCTGTTCATTATCTTCCATAACAAAAGTATATATCACTTCGTACGTTTTGTCAACAGGGTAACGCGTCCCGTTTCCGCCGCATAATATGGAGCAGAATATCCCATACAAAGGAGTAACGAATATGCTGTTTAATATTTTCGGTAGAAATAGTTGCGATTCATGCAACGGCGGCTCTTCATGCGGCTCGTGCGGTTCTTGCGGCTCGTGCGGTTCTTGCGGCTCATGCGGTTCTTGCGGCTCGTGCGGTTCTTGCGGCTCGTGCGGTTCATTCGGTTCGGGTGCGGGGAATGCCTGCGGCACATATGAAGATCTGTCATGCAATGCGGCATTGAGCGGCTCTGTTTCCGGCGTCCAGTGTTACGGTGATTGCTGTATCCTTCCCTGCCGCACCGGATGCGCTGATCTTCCGCCGCACGTGCTTCACTTCACGAGCGGAACGGGCAGCGGCGTCCAGCTCACCGCGAATGCGGGCGCAAGCACTAATTTCGTGATAGTCGGCGCAGGCGGAGCGGTCACGAAGTTCGAGCCTTTCGCTTCGTCCGTCACGCTTACCGCCGCCGAGCAGGCAGCCGCATTCTTTTTGCCGAACAGAGTCAGGATCCGCTGTTTCACTGCGTCGATGATAATATCCGCTCCGGTGACGGGCTCTTCGGTAACGCTCTATGCGGCACTGCTTTCCGCGCCTTACAACTCGGATACTTTCGGGCTCGTACCCGGAAGCACGATCGTGCTTGCGTCCGGACTTACGTCCGCTCTTCCGGTAGGGAGTATCCTGACGGCTTCCGCTTCGCTCTGCACTTCGGTAAGCGGAAAACTTGCCGTCGCGCTCTTCACCTCGGACGTATCCTCTTCCACTCTTACCGGTTACGTCCAGGGCAGCATTTTCGTCAAATAAAGCACAACCGGCATTTTTCCGGCAGGAGCCGTCCGTCCGGGAAAAGCAACAAAAGCGCGTCGCGGAAAGCGCAATTCCCATAGGGAATAAAATCAAAATTAAATTTTAATAGGAATTGCACTTTCAAGAGAGAAAAAGAGCGATCTTTCGGAAACGATAGATCGCTTTTTTTGTGAGAGATTTTTAAAAATTCTAAATGCAACTCGTTATTTTAATAAGTTGCAAAATTTGCTTGACAATTTTATATAAAATCGCATATAATAACATAGACAATAATCAATGTGAGGGCGCACTATGGAGTTTGCCGATTATATTGAAATACTGAAAGCGTTGGGCGAGAGTACGCGCTTGCATATTTTTGAAATGTTGCGCAATGGTACACTTTGCGGGTGTAAAATTCTTGAACAACTCAATATTACGCAACCTACTCTTTCGCACCATATGAAAGTGTTATGCGATTGCGGTCTTGTAAAAGCAGAAAAAGACTGGAAATGGACATATTACACGATTGACTGCGAAAAGTTGCAGGGCTTGCTTTCCTTTTTAGGCGATACAAAATGTATGCGAGAAAAAAGATAGTCCGAAAAAATTTTTGTCTTTCATATAGATAATTGTCAATATTATAGGAGGATTTATGGAAGAAAGCGAAAAGATTTTATCAAAACACAACGAAATAGAAAACGCAAGCAAGCAATCATGGTTTAAGCGTCATAAAAAATTACTGATTTTCTTTGGTGTACTTATCGGCATAGGACTTGCGATCGGAATTGCCGCAATTATTGACGGGGTACACGGCATAGAAGTATTAGGTAGCTTTATAACAGACCAGATTTTGGGTATGCAATGGCTGAACACTTTGCTCGGCATGGCGTTTACCGGAATGTTCGGCGCGGAATTTATGGCAACGCGCTGGGGCGGGGCTATACAATTCTTTATTTACGATACAATCAAAATTATCGTATTGTTATGCTTGCTTATTTTCCTTATCTCTTATATACAGAGCTATTTCCCGCCTGAACGCACGAAAAAGATACTCGGAAAATTTCACGGCATAGGCGCAAACGCCGTTGGCGCATTGCTTGGAACTGTTACACCGTTCTGTTCCTGTTCCTCTATTCCTATTTTTATGGGCTTTACAAGGGCGGGCATATCAAGCGGCGTAACTTTCAGTTTTCTTATTTCAAGCCCGCTCGTCGATTTGGGCGCATTTATACTGTTGGTAAGTGTATTCGGTTTCCCGATCGCAATATCGTATGTAGTTGTCGGTCTATTGCTTGCCATTGTCGGCGGAACTATCATAGAAAAAACAGGTGTCGGTAAAAATGTTCGGGATTTTATACTTGAAGGTGATATTGCCGAAGTTGACGGCGTTGAGCTGACGAGAAAAGATCGCTTGATTTATGCAAAAGACCAAATGCTTTCCACGCTGAAAAAGGTATGGATATATATACTGATCGGCGTGGGTATCGGTGCGGCTATTCATAACTTCATTCCCACGGAATGGATACAAATGGTGCTTGGCGAGGATAAATGGTACAGTGTACTTATTGCAAGTATTGTCGGCGTGCCTCTGTATGCGGATATTTTTGGAACAATACCTGTTGCCGAAGCGTTATTTTTCAAAGGCGTAGGAGTTGGTACGATACTTTCTTTTATGATGAGCGTAACCGCTTTGTCTTTGCCGTCAATGATTATGTTGGCAAAAGCCGTAAAACCGAAATTGCTCTTTTGGTTTATTTTCATAGTTGTTGTCGGGATTATCGCTATCGGGTATATCTTTAACGCTTTGAACTTTTTATTTATTTAGGAGGATAGAAAATGAATATTATCACATTAGGAAATTGCTGTAAAAAATCGCAGAAGAACCATGAAAACGCAGTTATAGCCGCAAAAAATTGCGGAATAGCTGAACCCGTTGTCAACATCGGAGATATGGCGGAAATAATGAAATACGGTGTAATGGCTACCCCTGCACTTGTTATTGACGGCAAAGTTGTTTCAATAGGGCGTATGCTTTCCGTGGAACAAATCGAAAAATTGATTAAGGACGGATTATAAAATGAGTTGCCCCAATGTAAAAGAGTGTATTTGTCCGAAAATTACCTGCCCGAACCACGGGCAATGTTGTAAATGTGTTATTAAACATAGAAACACGGACAGTTTGCCGTATTGTTTATTCCCCGATAATAACGGAGATAAGTCAAACGAAAACCATTATAGAGTGTTAAAAAAACGCTTTGAAAAATAAAGAGGCATTTGATGAATTGTCAAACTAAGTGCAACACTTAGCAAGATTTTCTTGAAACAAATCTATTGGTTTTTGGAAGCGCAAAACTTTCTTCGGCCTGGCGTTGATCAACGCCAGGTTCTTTTTGTATAACAAAAGCGCGTCGCGGAAAGCGACGCGCTTTATCTTATTTTCCGAATGTGTGTTGCCCCTGACACACGACAGGCGCTTGTTTTTGCGGTTCTATGCCGCAGCCGCAATACTTTCCGACTGCAGCAGCGAGTCAAAATAAACGGAAAGCTCGTTATAAGTATCCCACTCGAAGGGACTGCCTACGTTCGCATGGTCAAGCAGATCGATGAACGAATAGCCGTATGACGTTTTGCTGTACCACTGAATATAATTGTATTTCTGAGCCGCTCCGACAAAATCTGTCGTGCTCTCGACATAGATTGTGATCGCCGGGAGTGCGCTCACCGCGTAGCTGATGTAGTAGAACGGGGACTCAAAAGTGTGAGACACCGTCGCCCACCAGTAGCGCATATAGTCGTAATCGTAGCCGAGCACTTCGCTGTATTCGCTTATGAACTTGTCGCTGAGCCCGTATTCATTGAGCAGTTCAGAGAAGCGTTCGGTCACGTCCGCACCGCTTTCATACTGTTCGCCGTAGGTGTAGACGTCATACTGCAATTCATCCATGACGCATCCCATAACGACGCTGTAAAGAAGTTTCGTAAACAGGTCACCTTTTACCATGATATCCGAAAGCGCGCTGCCTGAGACATACTGGTCCGTCGATTTATCGTAAATCGCATAATTTCCGAACAGATCCTGATAACGGTTCATGAACATCATCTCGAGCGCCTGGCTCTGCACCTCGTTGACGTCCAGCGAAACGCTCGTATCCGCTCCGCTGAGCCAATACGCCGAGAAGTGTCCGAACTCATGTACGAATGTCGTGACGTCCGTCATCGCTCCAGTGACATACTGGAAAAGATAAGGCATGTCGTACTTCTGAAGGTATGTCGTGAACGCACCCGTACTGCCGTTCGGATTTTCCGAGCGGTAATACAGATCGTATTTACGCATGTAGGAGTAAGCGTCCGTGAGATAATCCCTCATGGAATGGTCCGCATTCATGACCGCTTCGGCGGAACTTACAGACGACAGAAAATCCGTGACCACCGGACTGACAGTCAGATCTTCCTGAGTGCTTGCCGTGATATACAGCAAATATCCGTCCGCGCCAAGATCGTCGAACAGTTTTACGACATACTGTCCGATATACTCCTTGACGTATCCGCGCATGGCAGCCGCTTCGTCCGCGGTATAGTCCCTGCCGTACGAGGAGTAGGCATAGTCGATATAATCGTATGAATAGATCTCGTTATACACCGACGAAAGCTCTATCAGAAGCTCTCCTGCCTTATCCGAATACTTTTTGGCAGAGGTCTCGTCCCTGTAAACCGCCGTACCCATGCCGCCGGACGTCGTAAGTCCGTTATATGTCATCTTAATGTCGTTTATCTTTTCCTGTCCTTCGACGTAACTGCCGCTTCCCGTCAGCGTTTCATATTCGTCGCGGATATCCTGCTTCTCATCATCCGACCATCCGTCGAACAGAGTATCGCCGTTCGGACCGTCCAGCGCGGAGATGAGCATGGTGTAATAATCGAGATACGACTTGTTGTACTGGCTGTAGAGCGCGTTGTACTCTTCATACCAGTAAGTGTCGGTGTAGTCCTTCTGATACTCGATATTCACATAAGTCAGTGCAAAAATAAGGTCATTGAGAAGGTTTGTCGCATTATTCATCTCCCTCACTGCCGACATCGACGAACCGTTGAGCGCCTCATAAGTCGCATCGTCAAAAGCCTTGTCTATCTCCTCGAAATCCGGACGCGAATATTCTATGTCGTTGTAGTTTATGTCGCCACGGCTACGTCTGAAAATACTGCCGAAAATGGCTAACGCACCTGCGATAATAGCTAAGATCAGTACTCCTGAGACTACTGAAAATACTATCGATAAAACTTTACTTCTGGAAGCTCTCATATCATTCTCCGCCGGTACCTGAGCGGCAGACCGGTTTATTATTATATTCTTGATTTTACCGCTTATGGTATAATAATACATTAAATTACAAACGAATGCAAACTATTTACATTAAAAAAAGAATTAAACCGCCTTCCGTTACCGACGCATATATAATATGTCCGACGCGCAAACTTAATGTATGGACGAAAAAATACATGACGAGACCGCAGAGCTGCTCGGGTTCGTGCGGCAGAATGCCCAGATGGGCGTAGTAACACTTGAAAGACTGGCGGAAAGACTGAACGCCGCCGACCGCAGTATGACGGATATCATAACCAAACAGCTGAACGAATACCGCGCTGTCGCCGACGCCGCCGCGCTCCGCGCCCGCGAACTGGGCGACGAACCGAAAGACGTGTGCCCGCTGACCAGGACCGCTGCCGTCACAATGCTTGACCTTCAGTCGATCGCGGACCGCTCTCCGTCGCATATAGCCGAAATGGTGATCGTCGGGTCCACACGCGGCTATATCTCGGCGCTCAGACATATCCGCCGCTGTCCGTCCGCGTCATCCGACGCTCTCGGGCTCGCCTATCGCCTGCTTTGCACCGAATACGCGAATATCGAGGGGCTTAAGCGTTATTTATGACCCGCCCGCTCAGAGTGACAGAGCCTTTATGAAGTCAGTCTCCGGCACGTGAGCCGGACGGATCGCCGGTTACATTAATATTGACCATACGGGCGTTCCTCATACGGAATTTCACCGGATATTATCCGTATTTTATTTTCTCAGACGGAGCATCAGAACATTCCCCACATGCGGCTGAGTGGTCTCTCCGTCCGGATGCGGATATCCGATCGGACCAGAAAGCTCGTCTTAACAACTAAAAGACAGCCGCTACTTAAGCGGCTGCCTTACGATTAATTTTTCATTATTTTAATTGCCCGGGCATGTTTTTTCAGAGTTTGATATGTGTTTCCGCATGACTCCGACAGAAAAAACCTGAAACCCAGCAAGAGACGCCGAGAGCGCTCATTCTTCAGATCTCACGTCAGTTCAAAAGAGCGGAAATCCAGTCTGCCCGTTCCTTCATAGCGGATATACAGAGCGGTCTTTACGCTTCCGCCGCGGACGGACGCCGCAGGCAGTTTTGTCCATTCCTTGGAGTTAATGTCAACGGGAATGACCGATACCGGCTCACCGCAAGGAGAAAACGAAACGATGAGTTGTCCTTTGGCTTTACCGCGGACGGTAAGAGCTATGCCCGTGGTGAACGTCATGTCAAAGTATTTGAAACCTGCTTCCGTTCCGTTTCGGATATTCGCTATATACTGATCGGGGGTTCCCTCGCGGTCACGGCCAGACTGAGTGAAGTACGGATGTGCGCCCTCGAAACCGCGGAAAATGCCGTAGAATCTTCCGCCCGCGCTGCTGGTGAGGTTGCACGCTATGCGCGCTTCGTACTCGCCCTTTCCGGCAAGCGATCCGCCGTTCAGACCGCAGCTCGTGACCTCCGCCTGCTCTATATGTCCATCCGGTCTGATAGTTATTTCTTCAGCGCATGCCTGGCGGGAAAAACAGTGGCGGTTAGTCTGTCTGTGATAGAATACGTAATACTTACCACATGCCCCGACTATCGAACCATGAGTGTTGCCCGTGTAGTTCGCCGCGTCTTTGACACCCATGATGCCGCGCAGTCCGATATCGCCTATGCTTACAAGCGTACCGCCAAAAGTGAAGTCACCGTCCGGTCTGTCGCTTATGGCATAGCAAAGTTCATGCCCGATATAAGACGAATATATGAAGTAATACTTATCGCCTATCTTACGCATGCTCGGCGCTTCAAAGAACTCATGCCCCTCGTACGGAGTACCCTGAGAGTTGTATATGCTCTTCGCTATAAACTTCATGGGCTTCTTTATCGTGAGCATGTCCTGTTCAAGCGTCATGACCATAGCACCTTCTCGGCTGATGCGTTTTCCGATAGTCAGACTGAAAGGGAAGCCCTTCGGACAAAATCCGGTGTAAAGATATATGTTACCGTCCTCAGTGTACAGACCCGGGTCGAACTGGAACGGATCACCCTCACGCCTGCCGAGTATCGTACCGTCCGGATAATGTACAAATCCGATAAACTCATACTTGCCCGCCGGTTTATCGCATACCGCAACGCCTATCTTCCCAACAAAGTCCAGAGCATAATACAAATAATATTTGCCGTCCGGTCCTTGACATACGTCGGGCGCATACATGCTCTTTCTGCCGCTGCGGTTATCGGGATCCTGAGTCTTGCGGTAGATCACGCCTTCGTAACGCCAATCGGAAAGATCGGTTTCGGGCGCACTCCAGCAGACATAGTCGTTCATGCAGAATGTACTGCCGCCGAATCTGTCGTGACTGCCGTATACATAAATGCGGTCGCCGAATTTATGCGGCTCTCCGTCCGGGATATATTCCCAGCTCGGCAGGTACGGATTGAATACCTGTTGTCTGTTACTCATCTTCTTTTCCTCCTCTGCTTTATCCGGACATCACACGCCGCGCATGTCCGCAAATATTTTTTTCATTGCAGGATATATACTGTCATAAATCACATAAAGCCTGTCGTAAGCCGCTGTAAGATCCGCATCCGGCTCAGTTACGCCCGAAACGCGCACACACGCCTCGCACGCTTCTTTTACGCTGGCGTACTCGCCGCATCCCGTCATCGCAAGCAGCGCCGCGCCGTATGCCGGACCTTTCTCCGTCGCTACCGTTTCTACGGGAACGCCTATGACGCTTGCGACTATCCTGCGCCACAGCGCGCTCTTCGCTCCGCCGCCGCAGATGCGCGTGCGCGTGATCTCCGCCGCGCCGCCTGCGCGCTCCAGCTGACTGCGCATGCCTAAAGCCACACCCTCGAGCACCGCAAGTCCCATAGCTCCGCGCGTTGTGTCCGGGCGCATTCCGACGAACATGCTGCGCGCGTCCACGTCGTTATGCGGGCTGCGCTCGCCCATCATGTACGGCAGGAATATGATGCCGGCTTTCCCCGGTTCAGGCATTGAGCTCTGTTCTTCCGCGTAATCGCCGTGCAGTATATCTTCCGTCCACCACTTGTTGCACGATGCCGCGGACAGCATACATCCCATAAGATGATAGCCGCCGTCCGCATGACGGAAACTGTGAAGAGCGTCGCCGCCCTCAATGTAACCTTCTTTGCAGATGAATACCGTGCCGCTCGTACCGAGAGATATGTTACATGATCCGGCGCCCACTGCGCCCGTACCCACTGCCGCCGCCGCATTATCGCCGGCGCCCGCACAAACGGGTATGCCCGCTCTCAGCCCGAGAATTTTCGCCGCCTCGGCGCTCAGATATCCGGACACCTCAAACGACTTCTTAACTGCCGGCAGCAGTTCCGGATCCACAGAGCATATATCGCACATCCCGCGCGACCACTCTCCGCGGCGCACATCGAAAAGCAGCGTACCCGACGCATCCGACATATCCGACGTCACTTCACCGGTCAGACGGTATATGACGTAATCCTTCGGGAGCATGATCTTTCGGATCCGGGCGAAATTCTCCGGTTCATTCCGCCTGAGCCACATCAGTTTCGGTGCGGTAAAGCCCGCGAACGCGATGTTACCCGTCAGCTCGCGGAGCTTTTCCTTTCCTATAACATTATTAAGGTAATCGGTCTCTTCGCGCGTGCGTCCGTCATTCCAGAGTATGCACGGACGCACCGCTTCGCCGTTTGCGTCAAGCACTACAGAGCCGTGCATCTGCCCGCAGACGGAAATCCCGCAGACGCGGGCAGGATCCGCTCCGAGAGAGCGTATGCCGCGCTCTATTGCCGTCATCCAGTCGGCAGGGTTTTGCTCGCTCCAGCCGCTGCGCGGGTACGATACCGAATACGTTTCGTCCGCTTCCGCAACGATATCGCCGCCCGGCGCAACGGCAAGAAGCTTGACCGCACTCGTTCCGAGATCTATACCTATATAAACGTTATCTTTTTTCACTTTCCCTCTCCCCGTTTTATGAGTAAAGTATCTGGTTGATTATGGACTCCAGTCCCTCCTCATTACCTGATCCGGGAAGTTCCGGTTTTCCGAGCTTATCCGCATAAGCGGCAAGCTCGTCAAGACTTGTCTTTCTGTCGGTTATCTTTTTACCCATACCGCTGTTAAAGCTGGAGTAACGCGAGCTTACAAACGCGTCAAGCCGACCGTCCTCTATTATCTGCGCCGCCTTGATGAGACCGAGCGCGAAAGTATCCATACCGAGGATATATGCCTTGAACATATCGGCGTGTGTATTGGACGGTCTGCGCGTCTTTGCATCGAAATTGAATCCGCCTGTAAGTCCGCCGCCTTTGATCACCTCATACATCGCCTTAGCCGCGGTGGGAACGTCCCACGGGAAGCAGTCGGTATCCCATCCGAGCATAGGGTTGCCCTGGTTGGCATCCACCGAACCGAGCATACCGTTTATCGCGGCTATGCGCAGCTCATGCTCAAACGTATGACCGGCAAGCGTAGCGTGGTTGGCTTCGATATTAAGTTTGAAATCCTTGTCCAGTCCGTGCGCGCGCAAGAATCCCACGGCAGTAGCCGCATCGAAGTCATACTGATGAGTCATCGGTTCGCGCGGCTTGGGCTCTATATAGAAATCGCCTTTGAAACCTATGCTCCTGCCGTAGTCGACAGCCATCCGCATAAGGTACGCTATGTTCTCCTGCTCGAACGCAACGTCGGTATTGAGAAGCGTTTCGTAACCCTCTCTGCCGCCCCAGAACACATATCCTCTGCCGCCCAACTTCACGGTAAGGTCAAGAGCTTTTTTGACCTGAGCCGCCGCAAACGCATATACGTCTGCGCTGTTCGTCGAGCCCGCGCCGTTCATGTAACGGGGATTGCCGAACATGTTCGCCGTTCCCCAAAGACACTTTATGCCCGTTTCCTTCATCTTGACAAGCATATAATCGGTTATCTCGTCCAGACGGCGATTAGTCTCTTTTATATCATCTGCCTCGGGTACAAGATCCACATCATGGAAACAGAAGTATCCGATGCCTAGCTTGCTCATGAACTCAAAGCCCGCATCTACCTTGGCTTTTGCATGTTCCATGGTCCCCGGTTTTGCCCCGAAAGTCTTGTCCGTCGTATCACGACCGAACATATCCGTTCCGCCGGCACAAAGATTGTGCCACCATGCCATGGCGAAAGGAAGATGCTCTTTCATCTTTTTGCCGAGAATGACTTTCTCCGCGTCATAAAACTTGAATGCAAATTCATTTTTACTGCCTGCGCCCTCATACTTTACGACAGGAATTTCACTAAAAATTTCCGACATGCAGATTTTCTCCTTTATAATGGTTTATTTCGCCGCACGGCATGCGCGTGCGATATTTTCCGTCTTATCAGCAATATTCTCTGCTGTGAATCCGTATTTCTTCATAAGCACGGACGCAGGCGCGCTCTTTCCGAACCCGTCCATGCACACATAATCGCCGTCCAGTCCGACAAATCCGCCCCAGCTCTGCCTGCTTGCGGCTTCCACCGCAACCCTCGCTCTTACCGAACGCGGCAGTACACTGTTCCTGTACTCTTCGCTCTGCTCTGCGAAAAGTTCCATGCACGGTACGGAAACGACTCTTGCCCGTATCCCGCGCTTTTCAAGCAGTTCCCTTGCCTGCAGACACAGTCCGACTTCGCTGCCGCTCGCCATGAGCACGCAGTCACCGCCTTCCGCTATGACGTAAGCTCCGCGGAGCGCGCCGCTTACATCCGACGACTCGCACGCCGGTAG
Source organism: uncultured Clostridia bacterium (assembly GCA_944362615.1). Taxonomy (GTDB): domain Bacteria; phylum Bacillota; class Clostridia; order Christensenellales; family Pumilibacteraceae; genus Protoclostridium. The sequence continues at coordinate 65,106 of CALVTM010000004.1, read as the reverse complement.
CTTCTGACGGCTCGTAACTATCGCAGTCGGAGCCTTCCCGGACAGTGCGAACGACATTGCCGCAGCCGTTTCCCTGCCGTCGCACGGACGGAATACGTAAAGTCCGGGCATTGCCCTGAGTCCGGCAAGCTGTTCGACAGGCTGATGAGTAGGACCGTCCTCGCCCACGCCTATCGAATCGTGAGACAGAATGTAAGTCACGGGGAGCTTCATCAATGCGCTCATACGCATCGCGTATTTCATATAGTCGGAGAACACAAAGAACGTCGAACAGAACGGAAGCAGTCCGCCGTGCAGTGCAATGCCGTTGCATATCGCCGCCATCGCATGTTCACGGACTCCGAAATGCAGCGCTCCGTTCGCGCTCGCCGTCGCCGAGTAGTACTCCTTGCCCTTTATCGCCGTGCAATTGGACGGCGCAAGATCCGCGCTGCCGCCCACAAGGTTCGGAATCATCCCGTCTGCCGCCGCAAGCAGTTTACCGCATATGCTGCGTGTAGAGTCGCTGCCTTCGGGCGCAAGCGCCGTTATCTTGTCCGCGGCTTCAGCCATATATGCGCCGGATAAATATTTATCAAACTCCGCACGGAGCGCGGGATAAGCGGCTTTCGCACGCTCCATACGCGCTTCACGCTCCGCCTTGTACGCCCTGCCTTTCGCCTTCATCTCCTCACGGAACGCCTTGACATCGTCCGGAAGTTCAAATCCACTGCACTTCCACTCCAGCTTTTCCGCAAGTTTTGCCATACCTTCGGCGCCGAGAGGACTGCCGTGTACAGAGCTTGTGCCTTCATTGGGCGCTCCGTAACCTATCTTGCTCGATACTATGATGAGCGACGGTCTGCCGTCTTCCGCTTTCGCCTCCTCGATCGCCACCGCAAGCGCATCCGTATTTTCCACGTTGCCCGCGCGCACGACATGCCATCCGAGAGCGCGGTGACGCTTCGCTATATCCTCTGTAAGAGAAATGTGCGTATCGCCTTCAATCGTGATACCGTTGCTGTCGTAGATAAGTATCAGCTTCCCCAGCTTCCACATAGCGGCAAGGCTCGCCGCCTCGTTTTCTATGCCTTCCATCATACAGCCGTCACCGCAGAAGGCATATGTATAATGATCCACAAGCGTGCTTCCCGGACGATTGAACCGCGCGGAAAGTATGCGCTCAGCAAGCGCCATGCCGACGGCGTTCGCCACCCCCTGTCCGAGAGGTCCGGTCGAACAGTCCACGCCCGGAGTCACGCCCGCTTCGGGATGACCGGGAGTGCGGCTCCCTTCCTGACGGAACGCCGCAAGATCCTCCGCTTTCACGTCATAACCGCAAATGTGCAACGTTGAGTACAGCATTGCGGACGCATGACCCGAGCTCAGAACGAATCTGTCACGATCGTAGAAGCACGGATCGTCCGGGACGACATTCATGAATCTGCCGTACAGCGTCGCCATTACCGGTGCTGCGCCGAGCGGCGTTCCCGGATGTCCGCTGCCTGCCGCCTCCACCTGACGGGCGGATAATATGCGTATTGCTTTGATGACATCGCTCTCTGTCTGTCTGTCTTTCATAATTGCCTCTTTGCCGTATGTTCATGAAAAATATATCATTTTTTATTTATGAAAGTATAGACAAAACGGTTTTATTTATGGTAAAATTGTTTTTAACTTTGAATAATACTACAAACAATAAATACAGGGGCGCATTTATGATAGGTGTATTTGATAAAGGACGGCTTCGCGATCTGCTCAAAGACTTTTACACGGTAGTCGGCATACGGATCTCCGTATTTGACGACGAGTTCAATCTTGTAACCGAATATCCGGACACGGCGCCCGAACTCTGCCGTATGATCAGGAAAAAACAGGAAGGCAGAGACGCGTGCAAAGAGTGCGATAACGAAGCGTGCATAAGGGCAAAGAAGCTCGGAGCGGCGCATGTGTACATCTGCCATGCGGGAGTCACTGAAGCTATCACACCGCTGGATTACGGCGGAGGTATCATCGGTTATGCGATATTTGCGCACATGATCCCGGAAGAGGGTCAAGAAGAAGCTATCGACGAGATATGCCGCAGATGCTCTCCGCTTTACGGAAGCAAAGAGGAAATACGTAATGCCGCCATGGGCATAGCGACGCAGAGCCAGGAGCGCATACTGTCCGCGGCAAAACTGCTGAATGCGATAGCCGCATATCTGATCATATCCGGACTGGCGGTCTGGCGCAACGAGGATTTCTCGCGGCAGATAGATAAATATATAGACGACAATATTTCAGGGGATCTGAGCACGGAAACGCTTTGCCGAAGATTTTACATTTCAAGAACCAAGCTCCACACCGTCTCCTCACATGCTTTCGGCATGAGCATAGCAAGATATGTCGCGCACAAACGCATAGATAAAGCGTGCAAACTGCTCCGGGAATCTGCCTCGACAGTTACGGACATAGCCACGGCTGTCGGCATACCCGACTATAATTACTTCTGTAAATTCTTCCGCCGGTACGTCGGAGTTTCTCCGGGCGCTTACCGTGCGGAAAAATGACCGCGCACACCGCCTTTACGCGCAAAAACCATACAGCGGCAAGTCCGGAAACTCCGGACTTGCCGCTAAACGCATTTAGTGATATTTATTTTTCTGTTCTGTCCTCTTCCTCCGCCGCATCATTGCCGATACTTCCGCTCAGCGGCGCGGTTTCCTGTCCGCCGCCGGAGCGGTGAGGCTTGTCCGCCTCCATTTCGGGAAGAGCGAACATTGCCGCGGCAACCCTGCCCAGTCTGCGCTTACGCGTATCCGGCATAGAGCGGGTGCGTCGCGGAGCGGGTTTCGGCATATGCACGTCGATCTGAGGATAAGGTATTTCGATATCCTCTTCGTCGAAACGGCGCTTGACCTCCTCGAGAAGGTCATATCTCGTGTCCCAGTAGTCCTCCGTTTTGGTCCAGACGCGCGTCAGTATGACTATCGCGCTGTCATCGTGAGCGTCTATGCGTACCATAGGCTGAGGATCGTCCAGCACTTTCGGGTGTTTTTCGCAAATGTCGTAGATGACGTCCTCCGCAAAGTCAAAATCCTCGTTATAAGAAATTGAGAATTTAAGCTCAAGTCTGCGCGTGGGCTTCATCGAGTAATTCACGACGGAGCCGCTCGTGATCTCGCCGTTCGGGATCATGACTACCTGATTGTTCGGAGTGACAAGGTATGTGTAAAACATGTGGATGTCCTCCACGGTACCCTCTTCACCATCCGTTTCAATATAGTCGCCCACTCTGAAAGGACGCATGACAAGTATGATCATGCCGCCCGCAAAGTTGGACATCGCACCCTGCGCCGCAAGTCCGATAGCCACGCCTATGGCGCCTATGATAACGCCTATCCCCGCCGTATCTATACCGACATATCCGAGGAAAAGCACGATCAACAGTATTTTGATTCCCTTTTTTATCAGCTGATAAACGACGCTCGTTATCGTCTTGTCGCGGTTATGCTTTATCATCGACTTGCGCACAGAACGCGCTATTATGTTGATTATAATGAAGCATACGAAAAGTACGACCAGACCGATCAGCAGTTTAAGACCGTTTGTGGTGATCCAGTTCAGCACGGTGTTCCAGAACGTATCCCAGGTCCATTCAGACGTAGTATCGGCAGTTCCCGTCATGTCCGACGATGAAACAAGAATTTTTAACATATCCGCCATAATGCCTCCGTAAGTAAATTTTAACACAGCGCATACGGTATGTCAATAGTGTTTTTTGAGTATGAGCGCGTGAAAAATATAACGCTTACAATGCGTAAGCCGTCCGCGCACTTACGGCGGTGTAAATAAATATCGGTAAAACCCTTGACATATGCGCGCGGGTATAATAAAATGATATTACATGTGATATGAGTTCGACAGAGTATCCATGCAAATAACTACGGACCGCCTCTCGGGGCTAAGGCCATACGGACAGCCGGGTCCACTGCCGATAAAACTTATTGTACCTGTGCGAAACAGCCGTCATATGCGCTGCCGCTCGCCGTGAAAACGATCCAATAAGAGTAGTAAAAGTAAGTATTTGCTATATAGACTCCGAAGAACCTCTATGGGATATTATTCCCCGGTAAGGCTGATCAGTTTCATTGCGGTGCGCGCCATACGGCGCGCACCGTTTTGCACGCTCGGGAGGAAGGGATTTGGATAAGCTCAAACTCTACGGATTCAACAATCTGACAAAGGCGCTCAGCTTCAATATCTACGACGTTTGCTACGCCAAGACGGCTCGCGAACAGCGCGACTATATCGCGTACATAGACGAGCAGTATAACTCCGAACGTCTGACCAATATTCTGACGACGCTTACGGATATGATAGGCGCAAGAGTGCTCAATATAGCCAAGCAGGATTACGATCCTCAGGGCGCGTCCGTTACGATACTGATAGCGGAAGGGTCTATGGTACCTGCGGGAGGAACGCAGCTTGCTCACCTCGACAAGAGTCACGTCACCGTCCACACCTACCCCGAATACCATCCGGAGACCTGTCTTGCTACGTTCCGCGTGGATATCGACGTCGCAACGTGCGGCGAGATCACTCCTCTTTCCACCCTCGACTATCTGATCGGCTCGTTCGATTCGGATATCATCACGATGGACTACCGCGTCCGCGGCTTCACCCGCGATATAGGCGGCAAAAAGTGCTTTATGGATCATAAGGTCACGTCTATCCAGAACTACATCTCTCCCGCTACTCTTCTTAAATACGACGCCGTGGACATCAATGTTTATGACGCCAATATATTCCATACTAAAATGATGGTCAAAGAAATAGATCTTCAGAACTATCTGTTCAAAACGGACGCGTATGAGCTCCCTCCCACCGTCCGTCTGGAGATCATGGACAACCTCCGCAAAGAAATGATAGAGATCTTCAGCGGCAGGAACGTATTCTGACCTGAGGACTGCCGATGAACGACGAACGCGAACTTTCTCAGAAAAATGCGCCGATTTACGAAGCGCTGCAGGAAATGCACCGTATGCGCCTCGTTCCGTTCGACGTACCCGGACACAAGCGCGGCAGGGGTAACCCCGAACTGACCGCGCTTCTCGGCGAGAAATGTATGAATCTCGACGTAAATTCCATGAAATGTCTGGATAACCTCTGCCACCCCGTGTCTGTTATACGCGACGCGGAAATGCTTGCGGCGGAGGCTTTCGGCGCGGCTCACGCCTTCCTGATGGTAGGCGGCACGACAAGCGCTGTCCAGAGCATGATACTTTCGGTTGCGGCGCGCGGCGACAAGATAATACTTCCCCGCAACGTACATCGCTCCGTTATGGGAGCTATGGTGCTCTGCGGAGCAATACCCGTTTATGTCAATCCCGACTGCGATGACGATCTCGGGATATCACTCGGTATGAGCCGCGAATCGGTCGCCGCCGCGATAAAAGCCAATCCGGACGCAAAAGCCGTGCTCGTCAATAACCCGACTTATTACGGCATTTGCTCGGATATACGCGCGATAGCCGATATGGCGCACAGAGCGGGCATGCTGTGTCTTGCGGACGAAGCGCACGGCACTCACTTCTATTTCGGAGAAGGTCTGCCCGTTTCCGCTATGGCTACGGGCGCGGATATGGCGGCAGTGTCCATGCACAAGTCGGGCGGAAGCCTCACTCAAAGCTCGATACTGCTTACGGGCAGCCGCGTTGAACCCGGCTATGTCCGGCAGATAATCAACCTGACACAGACGACGAGCGCGTCATATCTGCTGCTCTCCTCTCTTGATATTTCCAGGCGTAACCTCGCTCTCAGAGGCAGAGAGGCTTTCGCCAAAGTCGTGGAAATGGCGGACTATGCGCGCACCGAGATCAACGATATAGGCGACTGGTACGCATACGGCAGAGAGCTTGTCAACGGCGACAGCGTTTTTGATTTCGACGTGACGAAACTCTCCGTCAATACGCTCAAAGTAGGGCTTGCAGGCATTGAAGTGTATTCCCTGCTCCGCGACGAGTACGACATACAGATCGAGTTCGGCGACCTCGGCAACATCCTCGCTTATCTTTCGATCGGCGACCGCGTGCGCGATCTCGAAAGACTGATAGGCGCGCTTGCGGAGATACGCCGCCGCTTCGGACGTGGCAGCTCCGCACAGCTGATGAAGCAGGAGTACATCGAACCGGACGTCGCAATGTCGCCGCAGGACGCATTCTATGCCGAATCCGAATCCCTGCCGATAGATAATACTGCTGACAGGATATGCTCGGAATTCGTCATGTGCTACCCTCCCGGCATTCCCGTGCTTGCGCCCGGCGAACGCATTACTCCGCGCATTCTCGAGTACATCCGTTACGCCAAGGAAAAGGGCTGTCAGATGACCGGCCCGGAAGATCCGGATATCCGGATGCTCAATGTTATAAAATAACGCACACGCTTCGGTGTCGGCAGGAGCTTCGCGCGGCGTCTCAGCCGGCGTGACAAAAAGACGGATGCGCTCTTACGGCTTCTGCCCGCATGAAAACGGGGCGTGACCGTTCGCCTTTTATGCCGTACGGCTTCGCCCGTGCGGCGGAGGAATGATTTATGGATCTGTGGTTTTCCGAAAAACATACGAAAAACGTCAAACTTTCAATACGAGTAAACAAGCAGCTGTGCAGCCGCGAAAGCGATTTTCAGCGCATAGACGTTTTCGATTCGCCCGAGTTCGGACGGTTCCTCGTCCTGGACGGGTATATGATGCTCACCGAAAAGGACGAGTTCATCTATCACGAAATGATAACTCATGTTCCTATGGCAGTGCATCCGAACGTCCGCGACGTACTCGTTATAGGGGGCGGCGACGGCGGCGCGTGCCGTGAGCTCATCCGCTACGACGATATAGAACACATCGACCTCGTGGATATCGACGAGGAAGTTACGCGGGTGTGCCGCAAGTACCTGCCGTTCACCGCATGCGGGCTGGACGACGAGCGCGTAAGTGTGCATTTTGAGGACGGGCTTAAGTTCATCCGCTCCAAAGTGAACGCTTACGACCTGATCATAGTGGACTCGACCGATCCTTTCGGTCCGGGCGAAGGGCTGTTTACCCGCGAATTCTACGGCAACTGCTTCAAGGCGCTCAAAAGCGACGGCATCATGGTGAACCAGCACGAAAGCCCGTTCTACCCCGAGGACGCCCTCGCCTGTCAGCGCGCGCACAAGCGCATAGTGGAATCTTTCCCCGTCAGCCGCGTATACCAGGCGCACATCCCGACGTATCCGTCAGGGCATTGGCTGTTCGGGTTCGCTTCCAAAAAATATCACCCGCTCAAGGACCTTGACGAAAAAAGATGGAATGCGCGCGGACTGAAGTGTAAATATTACACCACGACGCTGCATAAAGGCGCGTTCTATATCCCGGCTTATGTGGAGGAGCTTCTAAGCAATGTCGAACATGCAGAATGACGCCTATATGGCGTGTGAAACCGAATACGAAAAAGCGGACATCGTTATGTTCGGTGCGCCGTACGACGGCACGACTTCGTTCCGTCCGGGAACGAGGTTCGGTCCGGCGCAGATCAGACGGGAATCGTTCGGACTGGAGACGTACAGCCCGTACCAGAAACTCGATCTTACGGATATGGCTGTCTGCGACCTCGGCGACCTTGAACTGTGTCCGGGAGACTCGGCGGCGGTGCTCGGCGATATAACGGCGCGCGCGGCTCAGATACTTTCGGACGGTAAACTGCCGTTCATGATCGGCGGCGAACATCTCGTGACCCTCGGTGCAATGCGCGCCGCGGCGGAGTTTTTCCCCGCCCTTCACATCATCCATTTCGATGCGCATACCGATCTCCGGGACGACTATCTCGGCGTAAAACTTTCGCACGCATGCGTTATCCGGCGCTGTCATGAGCTTCTCGGCGACGGAAGAATACATCAGTTCGGGGTGCGCTCCGGGGATCGTCCCGAATGGATATGGGCGGAAAAGCACACGGATATGCACGCTTTCAGCTTTGACGGGCTGGAAAAAACACTGACCGAGCTTAAAGGTCTGCCCGTTTATTTCACCGTCGATCTTGACGTTATGGATCCGTCCGTATTCCCCGGAACGGGTACTCCGGAACCGGGCGGGGTCAGTTTTGACGAGCTGCGCCGCGCCGTAACGGAAGTCTGCCGTAAAGCGGACGTCATTGCCTGCGACGTGAACGAGCTCAGTCCTCACTACGACGCAAGCGGCGCTTCCACCGCCGTCGCGTGCAAGATCATAAGGGAAATGCTGCTCGCGCTGTCCGGCAAACGCAGATGACCTGCTATGCGGACGGTCGTTACCCGGAATTTCCCGATATACCGGACTATAATATATATAATAAATAAAGTACACGGCTAAGGAGAAACATCATGGCAAGAGTTCTCATAATCGGCTGCGGCGGCGTTGCGAACGTAGCTATACGCAAGTGCTGCATGCGCAGTGATATTTTCAGCGAAATCATGATAGCAAGCCGCACCAAATCAAAGTGCGACGCGCTTGCTGCCGACCTCAAAGGCAATACAAATACCGTTATCACGACTGCGGAAGTGAATGCGGACGACAAGGACGCGCTCGTTGCGCTTATCCGCGCTTACGAACCAGATCTGGTCATGAATATCGCTCTGCCCTATCAGGATTTGACTATCATGGACGCCTGCCTTGAGTGCAAGGTGGACTATATGGATACAGCCAACTATGAACCGGAGAACACCGACGATCCCGAGTGGCGCAAAGTATATGAAAAGCGCTGCCGCGAAAAGGGCTTCTCGGCATACTTCGACTATTCGTGGCAGTGGGCGTATGACGACAGATTCAAGGCGGCAGGTCTGACCGGTCTGCTCGGCTCCGGTTTCGACCCGGGCGTGACTCAGGTATTCTGCGCATACGCAAAAAAACACCTTTTCGACAGAATAGACACTATAGATATCCTCGACTGCAACGGCGGAGACCACGGCTATCCTTTCGCGACCAACTTCAATCCGGAAATAAACCTGCGTGAAGTGTCCGCACCCGGCTCGTACATCGAAAACGGCAAATGGGTGGAAGTCCCTGCTATGAGCATAAAGCGCGTTTACGACTTTGACGGCGTCGGTACTAAGGATATGTATCTGCTCCACCATGAGGAAATAGAGTCCATCGCTGAAAATTTCCCCGAAGTAAAGCGCATACGCTTCTTTATGACGTTCGGTCAGAGCTATCTCACTCATATGAAGTGTCTGGAAAACGTAGGCATGCTCTCGACCACTCCCGTCATGTACGAAGGCAGGGAGATAGTGCCGATACAGTTCCTCAAGGCGCTCCTTCCCGACCCCGCCTCCCTCGGTCCGCGCACCAAAGGCAAAACGAACATCGGCTGCATATTCACGGGCGTCAAGGACGGTAAGCAGACTTCGGCGTATATCTATAATATATGCGACCATGAGGAGTGTTACCGTGAAGTAAAGTCTCAGGCTATCTCTTACACGACAGGCGTTCCTGCAATGATAGGCGCGTCCATGATACTTACCGGTAAGTGGAAAAAGCCAGGCGTGTTCACTCCCGAGCAGTTCGATCCCGATCCGTTCATGGAAGACCTTAATGCTTACGGACTGCCGTGGAAGGTAGTCAGAGATCCTGTATTAGTCGACTGATATATAAAGCGGGGCGCCTGTACGGCATGACCCCGCTTACGTTTATCTGAGCATAAAAGTGCGGTGCGACCGGCACAATCATCCGCCGCGCATAAAATTGCAGACAAGGACTGAAGCTGAATGAAAACTCCGGTATTTATAATAGACGAAAACAAACTCAGACATAACTGCGAGATCCTGGACGCAGTGCGGCGGGAAGCCGACTGCAAGATACTCCTTGCGCAGAAGGCGTACAGCGCGTACGCGACTTATCCGCTTATCTCCCGTTACCTCGACGGCACAACGGCAAGCGGACTTTATGAAGCGCGGCTGGGCAAAGAGTACTTCGGCGGCGAAACGCACGTCTATAATCCCGCATTCAAGCCGGACGACTTTGCGGAGATACTCAGGTATGCCGATCATATAACGTTCAACAGCGTATCTCAGCTTGACAGATATGCGGACGTGGCAAGAGCGGCAGGAAAAAGCATAGGACTGCGCGTCAATCCGGAATGCTCCACGCAAAGCGGACACGAGATATATGATCCATGTGCGCCGTTTTCCCGTCTGGGCGTGCCCGCCGCTCAGCTGACGGACGATGCTGCCGACCGTCTGGACGGACTGCACTTCCACACCCTGTGCGAGCAGAACTCGGATGACCTCGAGACCACTCTGGACGCGTTCTGCGACAAGTTCGGCAAATACCTCGGCGATATGAAATGGGTCAACTTCGGAGGCGGGCATCATATAACGCGCGCGGACTACGACATCCCCCGTCTTATCCGCTGCATCAGACGCATAAAAGAATACGGGTGCGAGGTATATCTCGAACCGGGTGAAGCCGTTGTGCTTAACGCGGGTACGCTTGTTGCCGAGGTGCTCGACGTCGTGCATAACGGCATGGACATCGCCGTGCTCGACGCCTCCGCCGCCTGTCATATGCCGGACGTCATAGAAATGCCGTACCGTCCGCCGATTGAAGGTGCATACGCAAAAACGGGTACGCATGAGGACAGCGGTGCCGGAGAGGGTTACGAAAAGTTTTCGGACGCCGCCGACCCGGGCGAGAAAGCCTGTACCGTCCGCCTTGCGGGCGCTACCTGCCTTGCGGGAGACATTACCGGGGACTGGTCTTTCGACCGACCGCTTACCGCCGGTGACCGCATAGTGTTCGGGGATATGGCGCTTTACACAATGGTCAAGACCAACACTTTCAACGGCACCCCTCTGCCGGATATAGCGCTCCGCACCTCTTCCGGGAAACTTACTCTACTGCGCACTTTCGGATATGACGACTTCAGAAACAGACTGTAAGCCGCTTCGGAACAACAGACTGTAAGCTGCCGTGACTAACGGTATGCGCCTGCCGCGCGCTTAAGTGCGCGGCAGGCTTTTTTCAGACGGAAGCCCGGCGGCATGACGGATGAGCGGCGGGCGCGCCTTGCCGCTCAACCGATTTTTTGAGAGGAAAACCGGGCGCAACATACTTGCGCGTTACGCTTTGATATGGTATAATCATAAAAGAAATAAGGAGGTTTTGATGGATAACGAAAATGCGGCGAGGTTTTTACGCAGCTATAACAGCATCGAAGCACGGCTGAAAACTATATACAGTGTGCGTCCGACGCAGAACTTCACCGATCTGGTCAAGAGGTGCAGCGATATGAATATCACGGTACGCAGGTACTGCAGTGAGCTGATCGACTACGGCAAACTGCGCAACGCCATAGTACACCACACGGCGGGCGCGGGGGAAACGGTCATCGCCGTACCGTGCGACGAAGTTGTGGATAATATCGAGTACATCGAAAGACAAATCTGCCGTCCGCCTAAGATCACGGACGCGTTCAAAGTAAAAAAAATAGTTACGGTGTTTGCGGACGATCCGCTGCTCCAGGCGGTGCGCGAGTTTTCCGTAAACAGACAAAAGACGGTCATCGTCTACGATCACGGCAATATGATCGGGCTTATCAACTCGTACGCGCTTTACAAGCTCATTGCGGCGGCAGCAGACCGCGGCGAGAACCTTACCGATTACCTTGCCTCAACAAAGTGCGGAGACGCGCTCAGCAGCGAGGAAATGGATAACTACTGTCTGATGAATAAATACTCGACCGTTCTCGACGTGTTTACCGAATTTGAAAAGCGCAGGTCACTTGTCGCCGTCATAGTTACGGAGAACGGAGTGCTCGGCGAAAAGGTCATCAGCATAGTCACCCCCGCGGACTTCCCGAGAATCAATAAATTCTTGGAGAACTACAATGTCAAGCCTTTCTAATTGCAATAATTTTTGCGAAAAAAGCAAATAAATTTTCAAAAAGGTATTGACAAACGAAAATTATGTGATAGAATTAATGTACAACAAACGAGCAACGTAGGGTGTGACAATAACCGCCGCGACAGTAGCGGAAACAATGCTTGGATCATTTCCGTGGACCGACCGAGGATGAAAAGCCGCCGCGAGATCTGCAAACGTCCCGAGCCGAGTAAAGCAAGGGAAAGTGAAAGCCTATCGGAATCGGAAGGAAAACGTAAGTGCTCTGCAGCAAAGCGAAAGCAAAAACAAAGCGGAAGTTGTAAACAAACGTTTTTCACAGCAGACGCAAAGCGGAAGCGTACGATCCACTGGGCGGAGAAATGTGAGTCAACCGAAAATGTGAGTGAGTTGTGGCGAAACGGCATTATTATAAACATATGCTGCGAACTTAATTTCAAACATATTCTGTACGGTCAATCCAAATGTCGAACGCTTCATTGCATATCGTAGGTGCAACGATGCAAGTGACAGATCGTTAAATACGGATATGCGATAAGACGTTCAATGGGGAATGATGAGAAATAAGCAGCGCAGAAAAACGTATGTGAAGGGAGTAAAAAGGAAAGAAAAATTCTTACGAATCAAATTTGACACCTGATAGATATAGTAAAGATATGGTAATAAAACCAAGGGTCAGAAAGAGTAAGTACGATTCGTTAAAAGATAACTTTTCAGAATAAGCAAACTTCAGATAATATCCGATTCGTCGGTAAAAAGCGGCGCGTGAGCACACGCGCCGCTTTCGTTTTGTCTCCCCTGCCCGGCTCTGCCATTTTCCCGGCGTTCCCGTAATATCCGCAGTACGGGCATAACCCGTACGCGCTTCATAAAATTCGGCAGTTTATCTTCTGCTCTTCCCGCTCCTGCTTATTCGTTTATTTTATAAGCTGATAATCTGCGTTTATACTTTTTTCTTCCCGCCCGCCTGTTATCCGGGCTTTTTTATAAGCCGCAGGACTCGGACAGCTCCGCCTCAATGTGCCGCAGAACGGACACTTACAAACAGCTGCAAACGAAGAGCCGCAAAAAAAAGCCGGCGTCCGGACAGCAGCAACGCGGCTGTAACATTACGGCGCGGCGGGAAAGCAAAAAAACGAGTCCGCCACGGATCTCAGTCACATCGGCGAACTCGCTATGATAAGGGGGAAAATGATGAGCAAATTAATCAGACTTTACTTCCGCGCACTTTTGCGCTCAAGATTATTTCGTAAAGTCTTGTTTGTACTGTTAATATACCATACGTCAATAATAATGTCAACTGTTTTTATACATATTTTTTTAAAAATATAAAAAAATTTTCAAAAAAGAAACATGCTTCGCTTATATCTCCGCGCCGCTGACGTGATTTAACGTGAAATTCCGGCATTTGAATTATTTGTATCACAAGTGTTCGTATTTTGTAACAGGCATGATATTGAGTTTCCGGGCGTCTCCGTTGTATATTAAAAGCACAAAGGAGAACCGTCATGAACTTTTCGGAATATACAAGCAAATTCAGACCGGACTTCGGACAGATTCCGTTCGGCAATACGGACGCGCTGGTTTTATGCTGGCTTGCATTTTTCAACTACCCCGACTATTGCGGCGAAACCGAAATGACGCCGGCAGAGATGACCGCGCGCGGACTGCTTCCCGACGAGGTCATGTATAAGGCGGCTTACCGGCAGCGCAAAAGTAAAAAATTTTTCGACCGGCTGACATGCAGCAGCCGCTTCGGTGACATACGGCTCAGCCGCTTTACCGAAACGCGGTGCGCCGATCCGAGTGAGCAGTTTGCCGCGCTGTGCATCGGTTTCGGCAAAGAAAAATATTTTGTCGCTTTCCGCGGCACGGATCCTTCCTTTACGGGTTGGTACGAATCCTTTTCTCTCGCCTACCGCTATCCTGTGCCGTCACAGTCAAGAGCCGCAGAGTATCTGGAAAAACGCATGCGAGAACATCCGGATGCGGAGTTTTACGTCGGCGGAATATCAAAAGGCGGGAACGTCGCCGTATATGCCGCCGCAAGCATGGATAAAAATCTGCAGAGCAGGATAACGCGCATCTACGATTTCGACGGACCCGGGTTCGCGTACGGGCTGGAAAACTTACGCGGCTATGACAAAATTTCCGACAGAGTCGTCAAGATTGTTCCGAAGTCGTCGTTTGTCGGAATGCTTTTCGACGACGGTATGGAGCTGCTCATCACAGACAGCAGTGCGGTCAGCTTGCTTCAGCATAATCCGTTCTCGTGGAAGATAGGCGGACACGACTTCATCTTCCGCAAAAAAAGAACGCGGTTTTCGTCAAAGCTGGGAAAAGCGGTGAACGACTGGATAAACGGAATAGACGAACAGTCGCGCGAAAAATTCATAACGATCGTGCGCAACGCCCTCGACACTCTTGATACGGATGACTTCAACGTGTTTTTCAAGTCGCTTCACAGGCAGATACCGGCACTGTACAGACAGTATAAAAAACTCGGCAAAGAAGATCGTGAGTTCTTCGCCGGGATTGTCGGAAAACTTATTAGGCGTGTGCTCCGCGGAAAGAAACTTCCCGCCGCGGAAACCGGCGCCCGAAAAAAGCAGTAAACTTATAATATGCGCCTTTATCGTCCGCTTTTTACCGTCCGGAGCTTTACGGCGGCATGTAATTTTACTTCAAACCGGACTGCGCATGTCCACAGCCCCGGGGTTCAGCGCCGTTGCCGGTTCACTTGCGCCGAACCTGCGCACTTTCAAGTGCGTTCTTACGGTCAGTACTATCTGCGCGCCTTTCCTCTGTTTGAGCGGTTTCTGCGGACAAGCAGTTCCAGACTCGCGGGGGAAAGCTCGGGACGCAACGGCGTGACCGAACAGCGGGAAAGCACAAGAAGCAGTTTTTCATACTCCTCGACCTGGCTCTCAAGCGTGCGGACATAAACATCGGCAGAGCCTGAGGGGCTTACCTGCTCCGGCTTTGCGGACTGAGGCGCGGTTGCCTGTTTTGGGCTGTCCGCCGCAGTCCCCTTATTTTCAGCCGGCTTTACCCTGCCTGAGACCGGACGCTTTACGCGCAACTGTGCGTCAAGCGCAAGGCGTTTGACCTTATCGGACAGAAACCGGTACGCTTCGTTTATTTCGTCGAACCGCTTTCTGTCTCCGCCGAGATCGGGGTGAAACTTGCGTGCAAGTCTGAGATAAGCGTCGTGTATTTCCGCGTCCGTGCTAAGCGGCGGCACGCCGAGTATTTCATAATAATTCTTCAGCAAATCAGCCTCCGTCAGATAAGAGAGGTAAATTCGGACAGCGTATTGCGGAATTCCAGCATAGCCGTCTCATACGGAAGAGATGTCATAAGATCGACTCCCGCGTCTTTAAGTATCTCATACGGCGACTTGCATCCGCCCGCGCGGAGAAATTTATTAAAGTATCTTTCTCTCGCGAACTCTCCGTCTTTAAGTATTGAGTTTGCAAGCGTAACGGCAGCGGTAAGACCGGTCGCGTACTTATACACATAAAACGCATTATAGAAATGCGGTATACGCGCCCACTCATACCTTATCTGTCTGTCGTGGGTCACTCCCTTTCCGTAATACTTCTTATTCAGTTTAAGGTATACCTTACTGAGCGACTCAACGGTGGGCGGCTCACCTTTAGCGTCCGCTCTGTGTGCCGCAAGCTCGAACTCCGCGAACATGGTCTGGCGGAATAGAGTCGTGCGGAACATGTCGAGATAATAGGACAGCAGGTACCGTCTGATGTTCGTGTCCTTAGTCTGGGAAAGCAGATATTTGAGAAGCAGCACTTCGTTGGTCGTGCTCGCGACTTCGGCGACGAATATGCTGTAACCCGCTTTATTGAAACTCTGCGCCTCGTCCGAATACCTCGAGTGCATTGCATGACCGAGCTCGTGTGCGATCGTGAACAGGTCGTGCGGGGTACCGGAGTAATTGAGCAGGACGTAAGGTCCGCAACCGTATGCGCCCCAGCTGTACGCTCCGCCACGCTTTCCCTCGCTCTCCATAACGTCTATGCGGCGCTCCTCCTTCATCTGTCTGAGGCGGCTGACGTATTCTTCGCCGAGCGGCGCAAGCGCTTTGAGCACTACGCCGAACGCCTTTTCGTAATCCATTCCGAAATTAACGCCGTGAGTAAGAGGCACATACATGTCGTACATATGGAGATCGCCGAGCACGAGTCTGCGGTAATCGACGTATTCATGCAATGACGGCAGTGCGCCGTTCACCGCGTCTATGAGTCTGTCGTAAACGCCCTCGGGAACGTCGTCTCCGGCTATGCTCGCCTGCATTGCGCTGTCATAACCGCGCAGAGAGGAAATTATGTTATTTTTGCGCACGGACGCGGCATAGCAAGCCGCTATCGTATTGATGCGCTCCTCATAAAGTGAGTAGTACGTCGTAAACGCTTTTTTGCGCACGGCGCGGTCGGGATTCTGCAATAACCGCGAATATGTGCCGTGAGTCAGCGGCACTTTTTCTCCGTCCGCCTTCACGGTCGGATGCGGAAGATCCACACTGTCTATCTTTTCAAAAATATCTCTGAACGCGCCCGTAACTTCGCTGAGCCGCGCAAGCAGCAGTTCTTCTTTTTCACCGAGCACATGCGGCTTTTGCTTCTTTATGCGCGCAAGCGTGTACTCGTAATCCGCAAAGCGCGGATCTGCCGCCATATCGTCCAGTTCAGCATCCGAGAGCGCCGTCAGTTCGGGGTCCATAAAGGATAAAGCCGCGCCGAATTCCGCTGACAGAGTGCCTGCGCGTGCGGCAAGCGCAACGAGTTCGGCATTAGCGCCGTCCGTGTGCATACACATATTAGCGTAGACATAGAGCTTCTCAACCTCATTACCCAGTTCATCTGCAAGTCTGAGCAGCGCGATCGTGATATCGGGGTTTGCAAGCTTGCCCTTGTACTTCTTCAGTTCTCCGAGACGGCTGGAGACCCTTGCAAAGCTCTTTTCCCAGTCCAGGCGGCTCGCGAACATATGGCTCATGTCCCACTTGTATTCTTCGCGTACTTCGTTTCTCTTCATGATAGCTCCCCTTTTACCGTGCCGTCAGTTCTTGAGCGAATGGAGCGGCGCGGGTATAATGCCTCCGCGGCGTATGAATTCCGAGCTGTCCACATCCGATACGGGCATGATGGGCGCGCTTCCAAGCAGACCTCCGAAGTCCACTTCGTCGCCCACTTTACCGCCGGGTACGGGTATCAGCCTGACCGCGGTTGTCTTGTTGTTCACAACACCTATAGCGCACTCGTCTGCAATTATTGCGGAGATCGTCTCGGCGGAGGTATCTCCGGGAACGGCGATCATATCCAGACCGACCGAACATACCGCCGTCATGGCTTCGAGTTTGCTCAGTGTAAGTTTTCCGTTACGCGCGGCGCGGATCATGCCTGCGTCCTCGCTTACGGGGATGAACGCGCCCGAAAGTCCGCCTACCATGCTGCTCGCCATAACGCCGCCTTTCTTGACTGCGTCATTAAGCAGAGCAAGCGCCGCCGTAGTACCGTGACCTCCGACGCTGGAAAGTCCCATGACCTCGAGTATCTCGGCAACGCTGTCGCCTATCGCGGGGGTGGGCGCAAGCGAAAGATCGACGATACCGAACTTTGCGCCGAGCAGCTCGGCGGCTTTACTGCCCACGAGCTGTCCCGCACGCGTTATCTTGAACGCTGTGCGCTTTATGACCTCGGCTATCTCCGTAAGATCCTTGCCCTTGCACGCCTTGAGCGCCGCGGCAACGACTCCCGGACCGGATACGCCGACATTGACCGTAGCTTCGCCCTCGCCCAGACCGGTGAAAGCGCCCGCCATGAACGGGTTGTCCTCAACGGCGTTTGCAAAAACGACGAACTTGGCGCAGCCTATAGCACGGTCATTACGCGTGCGCTCCGCAAGCTCCTTGACCGTCTTGCCCATGAGCGCAACGGCGTCCATATTGATACCGCTTCGGGTAGACGCGACATTAACGGACGAGCATACCATATCCGTTTCGCTTATCGCCTCCGGGATCGTCTCCAGGAATGCACGCTCCGCGTCCGTCATGGATTTATGAACGAGCGCGCTGTAACCGCCGATAAAGTTGACGCCTATCTCCTTCGCCGCCTTATCCAGTACTTTGGCAAGCCCGACGTAATTACCGCTCGGAGAGCCGACAATGGATATGGGCGTTACGGATATGCGCTTATTGACAATGGGTATACCCAGTTCGCCGGACAGTTTTTCGCCCGTCTGAACCAGTTTTCCCGCCCTGCGCATGATCTTGTCATACACCTTTTTCTCCGCTTCCTTACCGTCGGACGACGCACAGTCGAGCAGCGAAAGGGAGAGCGTTATCGTGCGGACGTCCAGATTCTGGTCGTCCACCATTCTTATAGTTTCGAGTATATCACCTGTTTCGAGCATTGCGCACCTCAGATCTTATGCATGGAGTCGAACAGATCCTGATGCTGGATGCGGATATCCACTCCTATTTCCATGCCGCGCGCGGCAAGTTCTTTTCTCAGAGTTTCAAAATCCACGGTTGCGGTCTCGAGATCGACAAGCATTATCATCGTAAAATAGCCTTGCATAAGGGTCTGTGATATATCACAGATATTGACGCCGAACTCCTTCATTATGATCGCAACGTCTGCAATTATTCCCACTTTATCCTTACCGAGTACTGTTACTATCGCTTTCATATATTCTCCTTAAGATACGCGCACGGGAAGGACAAGGTAAAGGAAGTCCTCCTCACCGCCGCACGGTACGACGACGCAAGGGTCCGCCGGACTGTTGAACTTTATCGTCACGCTGTCCGCGCCGCATACGCGGAGCAGTTCCGTGAAGTATTTTGCATTGAACGCTATCGTAAGATCAGGACCGCTCGTGACTACCGCAAGCCTCTCGTCCAGATTGCCTTTGCCGGATGCGGAAGTTATGCGCATCAGGCGTTCGGAAATATCCAGACGCACCGGATTGCTTCTGTCGTCACGCGTAAGCAGCAGAGCGCGCTCGAGACTGTCGTAGAGTTGCTGGGTGGCAATCGTGACAATCGTATCAAAAGACGTTCTGATGATATTACGGTAAGCAACGAACTCGCCCTCATAAAGTACGCTCGTGATCGTCGTATGCCCTATATCCACGCGGATACGTCCCTGCTGAACGTATATGCGCACCTCCTCATCACTGTCGTCAAGCAGTCTTGCGACTTCGTTCAGACAGCGCGCCGGTACTACCGCTTTCATCGGTACGGATTCAGAGACCAACGGCTTCACGCACTTGGCAAGACGGTAACCGTCCAGCGCGACAGCCGTCACGGAGTTCTCTCCCACTTCAAGCAGCACGCCCTTGAGTATGGGGCGCACGTCGTCCTGACGCACGGAGAATGCGACTTTATTTATCAGATCTTTAAGCGCGACTTTCGTCATTGCAAAGCTGCGCGCGTCGGATACCGTTGCCGGGTCGGGATAGTCCTCTGGATCGGCGCACGCAAACTCACTCTCCGAATCGCCGTAACGCAGGATCAGTTTACTGCCCGACGTCTCCAGCTCAATGCGCTCCCCCGTCAGTCTGCGGGTGAAATCAGAGAACAGTTTGCCGGGTATCAGCGCTATCCCGCCGTCCGAGACATCTCCCACTATTCCCGTCATCACGGTAAGTTCGTTATCCGTTGCCGTAAACATCAGCGTGCCTTCGCTCGCTTCTATACGAATATTATCGAGTATCGGATTATTCGATTTGTTGCTTATCGCCCTTATGGCTTTGCCTACCGCTTCCGCAAGGTCACCGCCGTCGCAAAACGCTTTCATCTGTTATATCTCCTTTTGTTTATTCAATTATACCGCACAGCCGCGCAAAAGTCAATTTATCATTGACATTTTCCCCGCTTCCGCGCTTCCGCTGTTTAAGTCGCTCCGCATATGCGACGGCAGCGGCGGATATCCGCCGCAAAATATAAGTCCCGTAAGCGTTTATGCGCTTACGGGACCTGTTCTTCTGGTCTGCCGTCCGGAAGCTATCCGGCACAGGTTTCAGTTATCTCAGAAATCGATATCCTTATCGTAGTATACTGCAATAAGGAGCTTCTTCATCTCTTCAACGGAAGGCTGACGGGGGTTGGAACCGGTGCATGCGTCGCTTATTGCAAGCTTTGCAACTTCCTCGAGCTTGTCGTTGAATTCCTTCTCGTCGATGATGCTCTTATCGGCAACAACGCCACCCTCGCCGTAGTTCTTGATTGCGAGAGGAATGTTGAGTTCGTTGTTCATATGACGGAGCTCTGCAATGAGCGCATCAACGAGCTCGGCAGTCGTTTCGCCCTTGAGTCCGATGAAGCGTGCGATCTCCGCATAACGCTCAGCAGCCTCGGCTACCTTGGAGTTGTACTTGATGACCTTGGGAAGGTACATAGCGTTAGCCGCACCGTGAATGATATGACCGCCGCTGAAAGCAGCACCCGTCTTATGAGCCATCGAGTGAACGATACCGAGAAGCGCGTTGGAGAATGCCATACCTGCAAGGCACTGAGCATCGTGCATTACCGCGCGTGCTTCGGTGTCGCCTTCATACGACTTCTTGAGGTTGAGGTGGATCAGCTTGATAGCGTGAAGCGCAAGCGGATCGGTATAATTGCAATGGACGGTGGATACATATGCCTCGATAGCATGGGTCATTGCGTCCATACCCGTATGAGCGGTAAGCTTCGGAGGCATCGTCTCTGCAAGCTCAGGATCAACGATAGCTACATCAGGGGTTATGTTGAAGTCCGCAAGAGGATACTTGATACCCTTGGAGTAGTCCGTGATGACCGAAAAAGCGGTAACTTCCGTAGCCGTACCCGACGTGGAAGGTATAGCGCAGAACTTAGCCTTCTGACGCAGCTCGGGGAAAGAGAACGGCTGAATGATAGCCTCGAAAGAGGTCTCGGGATACTCGTAGAATACCCACATAGCCTTAGCCGCATCGATAGGCGAACCGCCGCCCATGGATATAATCCAGTCGGGCTGGAATTCGCGCATAACAGCCGCGCCCTTCATAACGGTCTCAACCGACGGATCGGGCTCAACGTTCTCAAACAGCTTGACTTCCATGCCGGCTTCCTTAAGATAACCTACAGCCTTGTCGACAAAGCCGAATCTCTTCATGCTGCCGCCGCCGAGGACAAGTATAGCCTTTTTGCCCTTAAGATTCTTAAGCTCTGCAAGAGAGCCTTTTCCATGATACAGATCACGAGGTAATGTAAAACGTCCCATAATAATCTCCCATATAGATATAGTTCCCGCGGCTTTTCCGCCCCGGTCATATTCCATTTTAATACTAACGGCGGCTTTTGTCAAATAAATAACGCGTTATTTATATCCGATTATTTATTTGCTCCGCCGACGCTGTCTATAACCGCTCCGCCCATACAGCGTTCGCCGTCATACAGTACGACGTACTGTCCGGGTGTAATGGCACGACGCGGCTCGCTGAATACCACGCGCACACGGCCGTCTCCGAGCATCGTGACGTGGCAGGGCGCATCCGGCTGACGGTACCGCGTCTTTGCCGTACAATCGAACTCCGCGTCCGGCTCCTGCCCTATGATATTGAGAGAGCTTGCCTCAAGCACGGAGGAGTACAGCCTGTCATCCTCTCCGCAGGAAACGATGAGACGGTTATTTGCAAGATCCTTTTCGACAACGAACCAACGCGCCTGGTCCCTGCCCGCCTTACCGCCTATACCCAGTCCACGCCGCTGCCCGAGAGTGTAATACATGAGCCCCTCGTGCCTGCCTACCGTTACGCCGCTCTCGTCCACTATATCCCCGGGCTGTGCGGGCAGATATCCGGACAGAAATTTACGGAAGTTGCGTTCGCCTATGAAACAGATGCCCGTCGAGTCCTTTTTCCGCGCGACGGAATCCAGTCCGTACTTCTCCGCAAGTGCTCGCACTTCCGGCTTTACCATTTTTCCGAGCGGAAATATGACCCGGGAGAGCTGCTCCGTCCTGACCTGGTTCAGAAAATACGTCTGATCTTTATTGCTATCCTTTGCGCGCAAGAGCCGGGTGGTTGCCCCGTGCGAAATATCGCAGTAATGCCCGGTCGCTATCAGATCGGCTCCCAGCTCGTCCGCGTACGCCGCAAAAGCGTCGAACTTGATCTCACGGTTACAGAGCACGTCCGGGTTCGGAGTCCTGCCCGCTGCCTGCTCGGCAAGGAACGTCCGGAAAACGCGCTCGTAATACTCGGCGGCAAAGTTTACGGAGTATATCGGAATGCCCAGTTTTTCGGCTGCGCTACGCGCATCCGCCCAGTCGTCATCCGCCGGACAACTGCCGTCCCTGTCCTCCCAGTTATTCATAAACAGACCGATGACGTCATATCCCGCCTCTCTGAGAAGCGCAGCCGCTACCGCGCTGTCGACGCCTCCGCTCATGCCTATCACTACTCTCATATCTCTCCTTCCGTGATCCGCTGCCTTTCCATGATCCGCCGTCCGGACTTACCGATCGTTATCATTCAATGCGTCCGTTTTAATCTCCGCCGGCGACTGTCACGCGCGCTTACTTGTCGTATCTGTGTCCGCAGTACGGACAGAATTTATCCGACGGTGAGCGCTTTGCGCCGCAATTCTGACAGAATTTATCCTTACTTTCCGCCGCCGGCGTACTTTCAGCCGTCTGAGAAGTTCCCGGCGCACACGGAGTGTCAAAGCCGAACGGATCTACGTTCGGGCGTCTGCCCGTGTCAGGAAATTCAGAGAACGGGTCATTCACGACGCGAGGCTGGTAAGGTGTGCTCCACTTACCCTCTTTCTGTTCACGCGCCCGCTTGTTAAGGCGGTAATTGATTATAGACGACGCGACAATAGCGCCCACCCCGATCGCTATGGCGGCAATAACAAAAGCTATAAATTCCATGCGGCCGGTGTACATTATCAGCCACGCAACGAACGCGCCCCCGATTATTCCCACCAGTCCGAGCGCGTTAAGGAAAGCCAGCAGTACTTTAATGGGTTTCATATTCTCCCTCCGACGGACCCGAAGTCCGTATACATATATCTTATATTTCCTTGAGGATTTTGTCAAATGCTTGCCGCACATTTTATCAGATGCCCCGCCATAAAGCGGCGTCTTCTTTTGACAACGGCAATGATCAGGCTGCGCCTCTGACCTGCCGGACAGCTTGTGAACAGTGTTATACGCGGATAACTATCCGGTATTTTATAACTATCTATGCACATTATCCTCTGTTTTATCCACAACTTATCCACATCAATGCACAAAGTATCTCAGATATATATTAAATTATAACTTATTTATGCCGATCAAGTCAATTATTAACAGCTTAAAAAGCGGATATGCACGACTTGCGGGTAACAAACTGAATATGTATGGAGAAGATCGCAAACAAAAGCCGGGCAGCCGGAATGCGGCAAGGCAAGCGCAACGCCGCCGGTATCACCGTGAGTGCGGTGTGCACTGCCGCCGTCCTGTACGCCCTGTTCTTCGCGGATGCGGGCGCGGACGGCTACGCGGTAAAGCTCGCCGCCCCGCTGCTTTGCATGGCGCTAATAGCCGCTGAAGAGATAGCGGAGCGGCTCAGCGGAGTGCGGCTTCCGGACGGGCTGGGCGCGGCGATACGGTTGTTTCTGCTCGCCTGTCTTACAGGCGGCAAGACGCTTGAGCTGTACACCCGCCTGCCCGTTTACGACAAACTGTTACATACCGCAAGCGGAGCACTCTCCGCACTCGCAGGTTCCGCGATATGCCGGCACGTCTATCCGCGCTCAGGCGCGCTTACCGTCGCTTTCGCGGGGCTTATGACTGCTCTCGCTCTCGGATATATGTGGGAGCTGCTCGAATACTTCGGCGACGCTCTGTTCGGCATGAACAGTCAATGCTGGCGCGATGCCGTCATAGGGACAACGGACGGAGGCTGGATAGTAAGCGACCCGCGTGGAAGCGCTCTTCCCGACACCATGGAGGATATGACGGTAAACCTGCTCGGCGCTGTCGTTCCGTTCGCCGTTATCTCCGCATTGCCTTACAGACGGACGTATCCGCCTCCACGCACCGCGGGCTCCGGGCGGATTTAGAGCACTGTAGCGCATATACCCCGAGCCGGTCAAATACACATCTTTTAAAAGGGATAACGACAAAGTGAGACCCGAAAATGATATGCACCCCAAAAGTCTGTCCAACTTTTGGGGTGCATATCACTTTTGAGATTATCTTATTTTGTTAAATGTAAGAGACGTTCAGCCGTTAAATGCCGGAGACGTTCCGCACATCAGGTCGACTTTACAATCAGCAAAATTACTGCAGAACAGTTTTGCAAGCACGCATATTACTCTGCTTTCAGTAAGTTCGGTCACGCCGGGCATACCGGAAATCTCCAGAAAATACTCAAAATCGCCATAGGCAAATCTGACGTTCACATTTGCCTCTTCATCATTGAACCTGTATTTCATTTCCACATCACTTATGCTCACACTGTCCGGCAATGAATCATAGTCGGAAAGACCCATAAATTCGTAACCGGGATGAGTTCTTACGATATAAGTGGCATTGATAACGTACGGGTTGGTTTCCGGATCCCCGTACACGAAAACGCAGTCGCTGAAAATGTACGCAAGAGTAACGGACTCGTCGTCCTTGGCTACCTGCCTGAACACGGACGTCATCTGATAGAGTGATGAGGTGTCAAACAACAGCATCTCCGGATAGTCCGCGGCTTCGTCCAAAGACGATAAGACGCTTACCGTATCCGACTGCTGGTAATGTTTCACATCGTTATTCGGCAACATGATCACGCTCACCGCTATCAGACTCACGAATATGGCTACAATTACCGAGTAAGCAATGACCGCAGAGATGGTGCGCCGCACCACGATCTTACTGCTGCCGTTTGCTTTCTCTTCATGCCGACCGTACGCCGCGCCGCCAGGCTGCAAGTTCACCGGAGTCAACTCCACATCGTGCTCTTTCGCCCACTCGGCAAAGGACTTCTGCGGTTTCAGATTTTCGTCTATGGCTTTCTGTATTTTTTTATCTTCTCTGTTCATAGTCTGCCACCCGTCAGTTCACATCCAGCACATACGCATCGTCTATCGTACATCCCGAATCGACGCGCAGACGGGTAAGTCCGAGTGTCGGCATACCGCTTTGCACAAGCAGGAATTCATATTCTGCCACAATATTCATCGACGCATCATAATATTTGATCACGCTATAGCCGTAAGCCGTGAGCGTATGCGCACCGTTTACGACCGTGCAAGTCATAGTATCATACCCGTCGTAACGGATCTCATTATCGTAAACAGAAAAACCGTCAACAAAAACCGTAACAAGCTTACCCGCTTCAAGCGCCGTCTTGCATGCCTCGAAATCCAGATGGTTACTGTAGATATCGGTCATCGTAAGATCATAGCCCTTGCTCTCGACATACTCCTCCATACCCGACTTAAAATCAGGTATAGTCGTACCGTTATCACTCGAATTGGTCATTTCATACAGCTCCGCGAACATATTGTTCACCGCGCTGCCCGTGCTGCCCTGAGCCGGGTAAAGATATGTAGTGCCTATCTCAAAGCCCGAGCTGTTCGGAATCAGGTTGGGATAAGAAATATCAAAGTAAGCGATAGCAACTCCGCCCGCCGTGACCGCACACGTATTTGTGTACGGCGAATAATAAAGCGGCAGTCTGTACGGATTGGAGTACTCTTCGTCATCCTCCTTTACCGAGTAAACTATGCTTTCAGTAAACGTTTCGTGAATAATACCACCACGCGCTTCAACCATGTAACGCTTACTGCCGATAAGCGGCATTGCCACGACAAGCGACGCAAGCACTATGCAGGCTGCGAGATAAAAAGCGAGCATTCCGCTGATAGTCTTTTTCATATTTTTTCATACCTCCATGATAAAATATTCTTTTCAGAGTGAACTCCTCAGTATATCACCTTTAAAGGATATTTATCTTTTGAATCCGCTTTAACATGCAACCGGTCTTAAATACGTTCGCGGTCATTTTTTTTTACACGCTCAGTCCGGTTCCGCGCCAGACCGCAGCTCTGTCCGATACCGTTTCTGCCTCCGCATGCCTGCAAAAAGGCTTGCCGTAAAACCGGCATCAGTACAGAAATCCTTTTATTATCGTGTCCTCGGCTTCCTTTTCCGTAAGACCGAGCGTCATAAGCTTGATCAGCTGTTCCCCCGCTATCTTACCTACGGCAGCCTCGTGGACAAGACTTGCTTCCGGGCTTACCGCGTCTATCTTGGGCGTGGAAACGATACGCGCCTCGTCAAGAAGTATACCGTCGCACTCGACATGTCCGAAACAGCGGTTCTTGCCGATAACGTCCGAAATAAATGCCTGGTAAGACCTGTCGCGCGCGACAGAACGGGAAACGACGTCCACCGAACTGTTCTCCCCGATCAGCTTGACTCTGAAACGGGAAACCGCACGCTCATCACCCGACGTCATGAGTTTTTCTTTGATTATCAGACGCGCGTTCTTTCCGACGCTTGCGGTCGTGAGACGGTCTGTATTCGTGACGCCGCCGAGCTGAGTCGCCTCCATGATGAGCGTCGAACCTTTTTTCATGAATACGCGGGTGACCGGCGTGAACTCCTTTTTCCCTTCGGGATTGCCTTCGCCGTAATGCCGCTCTATATACCTTACCGTACTCCCTTCTTCCAGGTGGAACGTATGAACGCCGTCATGACGCGCCTCGCCGCACGTGTCGTTGTGAATGCCGCATCCGGCTATTATCGTGACGTCCGCATCCTTTCCGATATAGAAATCATTGTATACGACGTCAAGCAGTCCGCCCTGAGTAAGAATAACGGGTATATGCGCACTCTTGTTCTTAACGCCCGGACGCACGAAAATGTCTATGCCCTCTTTGCCGTCCTTGCGCGACGTTATCTCTATGTCCGAATCGGAAGAGCGCGCAAGTGATTTGCCGTCTTTTCTGATGTTGTATGAGCCCTCGGGTATCCCGTGAAGATCGGCTATTTTATACAGCAGCTCGCTGTCCAGTTTATCCATTTGCGTTTTCTCCTTCTATCACGGAGCATACGTTCCGGTTCTCGTTTATTCGCGGGAGCATTTCTTCCCGCTTTCCGACGACGGGTGCGCCGCTCTTGTCGAGAAGCACTATGTTATCCGCTATATCTATTATCTTGCGCTGGTGCGAAACGATAAGTACGGTCTTCCCGGAAAGGCGGGTGAAAAGCTTCGTAAGACTATCAAAGCTCCAAAGGTCGATACCCGCTTCCGGCTCGTCCAACAGGAATACGCCGCCGTTCTTTGCCATTGCCATTGCAAGCTCTATGCGCTTGAGCTCTCCTCCCGAAAGACTGTCGTTCATCTCACGGTCGATATAATCGCGCGCGCAGAGTCCGACAACGGAAAGATAATCGCAAAGCCCCGCAAGGTTGTTGTTATGATCGGAAGCTATGTCGAGCAATTTACGCACGGTTATTCCCTTGAACCTGATCGGGTTCTGGAAAGCGGTCGTAAAGCCCATTTTGGCACGCTCGGTTATGCTCTTTCCGGTTATATCCTCTCCGTTGTACAGTATACTGCCGCCCGTAGGCGTCTCGATTCCGGATATCAGCTTGATAAGCGTGCTTTTTCCGCTTCCGTTCTGACCCGTGATGACGTTTATACTGTTGTCTGGAAATGTGAGATTTATGTCCTCAAGTATCACGTTTGTCTTTCCCGAGTGCTCATCGGTCACGGAATAACATATATTTTTCAATTCTATCATGCGCTTACCTCTTTGTCATGCCCGGTGATCATACACATTCGTGCGGTGATCTCGTGCGACTGCTCCGCCTTTTTCGCCGGCTGTTCATGACGCCTGCTAAAAGCAGTATATATTAGTTAATATATGATTATATCCTAAAAAACGTAATATGTCAATGTTTTTACCGTCTAAGGGTAAAAACGTGCAAAATCGGGTATTGACGCATTGTTAAAAGCGTGTTATAATATGTACGTCAACGCAGCCGGAAGTCAGAGGAGGGTTTACTTATGTTCGAATTCCGTTATAAAGAACTGGATCTTGCACACAGATTTGAAGAAGCACCTGAAACTAAGCCCGATTTTGCGAAGCACTATCACGATTTTTACGAGCTGTTGTACTTTGCTTCCGGCGAATGTGAGTTCGTCATGGAGGACGTGCGCTGCAGACTGGGCGCCGGCGACGTCGTCTTTATTCTGCCCGGCGAACACCATTATCTCGATTACGGAACGGACAAGATACCGTGCGAAAGCTGGTCGCTCAAGTTCGGTGACACCGCCGTCCCGGAATTTCTGATATCGCGGCTGAGCCGTAAGGACAAGTTCTACACAGTCTCTCACGGTATGATACGGCTTCTCAAAGACCTCGATATAGTATCCGGGTGCGAAGATGAGGACGAACGCGGCACTCTTGCCGGGTGTAAGCTGATCGAGCTTCTCGTGGTCCTTTCCCATACGCCGTGCAGCGGTAAGCCGCTCAAGAAAAACAAAACGATAGCCCGCATAGTCGAATACGTGGACTCGCATCTCCGTGAGCCGCTCACTCTTGCGGAGATATGCTCCGCACTCTCCCTCTCGCCGTCCTACCTGAGCAATAAGTTCAGCGAATACATGAAAGTATCAGTGATTCAGTACGTGCGCATAAAAAAGATCATAGCGGCGCACCGCTGCATAATCTTCGGAGAGCGCCCCACTCGCGCCGCCAGGGACTTCGGCTTTACCGACTACTCCACTTTTTACCGTGCATATACCAAGATCATAGGCACTTCCCCCGCCGGTAAATAATATCCGGCTGTCCGCCGGAATTGTCCGACAGCTGAAGCGGTATATTTCCCCGCCGGAATTGTCCGACAGCTGAAGCGGTATATTTCCCCGCCGGAATTGTCCGACAGCTGAAGCGGTATATTTCCCCGCCGGAATTGTCCGACGGCTGAAGCGATAATGCCCCGGGTCAAATGACTCGTTCCCCGCCGCTCCGGAACGGAAACGTGAGCGCAAATGAACGGGCGCACGGCTGTTGCGCAAGCGTTATAAAAATAAAAAAGTGAAACGCCTGAACGGCGTTTCACTTTTTTTCTGTCAAAATGGATTAGACATCATAAGACCACTCTGGACTCGATTGCTCTTGACAACGTCACGGAGTCCGCGTACTCTATGTCGCTGCCGAGGCTTACGCCCTGTGCAATACGCGAGACCTTTATGCCGAGCGGTTTGATCAGCGCGGCAATATACATCGCGGTCGCCTCTCCTTCTACGTCCGGGTTCGTTGCAAGTATGACTTCTCTGACCCCGTCCAGCCGCGCAAGCAGTTCTTTTATGCGGATATCGTCCGCACTGCGTCCGCTGAGCGGAGATATGGTGCCGTGAAGCACATGATAGACACCGCCGAAACAGTGGGATTTTTCCATTGCCGCAACGTCCTTCGGATAAGTCACGACGCATATGACGTCGCTCGGACGCTTCCGGCAGATCTCACAGACCTCGTCTTCGGTGAAGTTGCCGCATTTCTTGCAGTAATGCACTTTTGTCTTGACGTCCGTTATCGCGCGGGAAAACTCCTCGGCATCCGACTCACTCATGCCGATAACGGCGTATGCGTAACGCATCGCCGTTTTTGCGCCCACTCCGGGCAGTTTTGCAAACTCATGAGCAAGTTTATCCAGACTGTTCATTCCGGTCCCCCGTCACATACCTACGCCGGCAGGCATAACGGAATTTTTCATTTCTTCAGCAGCCTTTGCCGCTTCGTTATACGCCGCTATTATAAGATCCTCAAGCATCTCTATATCATCGGGATCTACCGCTTCCGGCTTGATAGCTACGCCTCTGAGCGCACCGTTGCCGTTTACCGTAACGGTAACAATACCGCCTCCCGCACTTCCCGTCAGTTCTGCTTCCTCCAGCTGCTCACGGGCTTTCTCCATTTGTTCCTGCATCTTACGCGCCTGCTGCATCAGCGACTGCATATTCATGCCGCCTCCGAAACCGCCGAATCCGCCGTGCTTGGACATTTTCCACCTCCGAAAAACTGTATTTGACTCCGCGAAACAACGTCGCGGACATATGGTTGACAAATTATCATTATTCTTTCTGCCCGGTTCACGGAACGCCCGTTCCGACGGCAGTACTATGTTCTCAGTTTTTTACCTTTACCGTCCACTATCTCTATTTCCAGTCCTTCCGCGCACCTGATAAGAGTATCAAGATGGCTTTCAGCGGACGGCGGAAGCACGTAGACGACAGGTCTCAGCCCGCCCATATCCTCCAGACATGCCGCAACAGTGCGCAGATTGTTTTCGTCCGCATACACCGAATAGGAGGATTCGGGTACATATATTTCAAGGTCGTTGCCGTTCAGGCGCACGCTGTCGTCATGAAGAGACGCATACTCGCCGAACAGGCGCAGCTCGCCGCGTGTGCGCAGAGCGTGACGGATATGCCCGAGCACGCTTACCGCCTTTATATCTTCGCCGTGCCGGACGGGGCAAGCAGGCGGCGCGTCCGTTCCTACGCTGGCAGCGTCAGCCGCTTTATGTGCGCTGTCCGGTATATTATCCGGTATATCTTCGCCTTTTTCGGTCACAGCGGCGTGTCCGGGCGCGGACTCGTCGCTATCTTCTGGGAGTGCCGGTGTACACACGGCAAGCAGTGCGCACTCAAGGACTATCCTCGGTGACGACGAATACCTGATCTCCGCTTCCGCGCTGCTGAGCTCGCGGACGAACCGCACCAGAGCTGCAATACTCGTGCGCGACGCTATTTCGCGAAGCTGTTTCATTGTCTCGGGTGCGGCGGACACGTCCGCTTCCGCTCCCGATATCATCAGGATCAGATCACGCGCAAAAACGGTAAGCTCTCTGCTTATCTGCATCGGGCTCCTGCCGCGCGCACAGAGCTCCTCGACCCGGCGCACAACGTCGCCGGCGTCCGCCGCCATGACGGACGAGAACAGCCCCGCTATTTCTTCCGAGCTGCCCGCTCCCACTACTTCAAGAACGCGGTCCAGAGTTATGACTCCGCCCAAAGCGGCATTCATGCACCTGTCGGCTACGGACAATGTATCGCGCACACTGCCCTCTCCGAGACGCGCTATATGCTTTATCGCCTTGTCCTCCGCTTTCACGCCCTCTTTTGCGAATATGTCTGCGACGAGAGCCGCAAGCTTATCCAGCGGAACGAGTCTGAAATCGAACCGCATACATCTTGAGAGTATCGTTGCCGGGAGTTTATGGACTTCGGTCGTGCAAAGCACGAATATCACATGCGCGGGCGGTTCCTCCAACGTCTTGAGCAGAGCGTTGAACGCACCGGGAGAAAGCATATGCACCTCGTCGACTATATATACCTTATACTTTCCGACGCTCGGCATATAATCGATATTTTCACGCAGTTCACGTATTTTATCAACGCCGTTATTGGATGCGGCGTCCATTTCCACTATGTCCAGGTTGGACGGAGACGCAAGCGCCTTGCACACTTCACACTCTCCGCACGGGCTCCCGTTTACCGGATGCTTACAGTTAACCGCGCGCGCAAAGATCTTTGCACAGCTCGTTTTACCCGTACCGCGGCTGCCCGTAAAAAGATACGCGTGAGAAAGCGCTCCGCGCTCTATCTGATGCACGAGCGTGGATACTATCACATCCTGACCTATAACCCCATCGAACGTGGACGGACGGTATTTACGGTAAAGCGCTGTTTTCAAATTTCCTGCCCCCGGCTTTATAGTGCAAACGGTCTTCCGGAACGTCTTGATTTTTTATGCGCAAACGGTCTTCCGGAACGTCTTAATTAAAAAGATAGCGGCAGACATCGCCTGCCGCAATAGCCCCGACATGCGGGATCATTTTCTTCCGTACGCGTTCAATCCGGTAACTACCGTTATAACCGTAAGTACGACGAGCACTACCATCATTACGCCGATGAGCAGACACTGCCAGAGCCCGAGCGTATCGACAGCGAGGAACGAGAATACGATCAGCGTTACGACGGCTGCAAGCGCAAGCGTCGTAAGAATAAGCATAAAGCGAAATACGTTTTTCTGTTTTGTTATATCTTTCATGTCAATGTTTCCTTACAGTGGTATTATATACGCAGGGAGCGTTAATGTCAAGCGTTTGACGCGTCAAAGCCCATGGGTATCATTCGATTCCTCGGCGACCAGTATTTCTCCGGCGCTCTCCGGCTGTTTTTTCGTTTCGGCGGGCGGCGTGAATACGTCGTCTTTATTTGCGAACGATACGAACTCGCCCATCCACCGCATCTCTACTTCTCCGAGAGGTCCGTTTCTGTGCTTACCCACAATTATCTTAGGCAGCGTCGCGTCCTCCGGCTGTCCGTCCTTATCGGTTTTGCGGTATATGAACAGAATTATATCCGCGTCCTGTTCTATAGCGCCCGATTCACGCAGGTCGCTCATCTGAGGCGGACGCTTATTCTTTTCGCTTTCACGCGAGAGCTGACTGAGCAGCAGTATCGGAACACCCAGTTCTTTTGCGGCAAGCTTCATCATACGCGAGATCTCGGATACGTCCTGCTGTCTGTTCTCGGTACGCTTACCGCTGCTCATCAGTGTGAGGTAGTCCACCATAACGAGATCCAGCCGCTTCTGCTCCCGCTTTATCCTGCGGCACTTGGACAGTATGTCCATCGGTGTAGTCAGTGATGTATCGTCGATGAATATCTTGGATGCGCATAGCGCCGCGCGCGCCTCGGTTATTTTACGCCATTCGTCCGCGCTCTTGATCTCACCCTTGCTCATACGCGCAAAGTCGACATGCGCCAGCGAACACAGCATACGTTTAGCCAGCTGTACGGCGGGCATTTCCAGCGAGAATATTGCGCAGACCGCAGGCGTCGCCGATTTGATCGGAGTACCGTCCTCGTTAAGATGCGCCTTCGCAACGTTACTCACGATATTCATTCCTATACTCGTTTTACCCTGTCCGGGACGTGCGGCAATGATCACAAGGTCGCCCGCTCCCAGTCCACCGAGCAGATAGTCCAGGTCACGGAAGCCCGTCTGCAGCCCTTTCTTCGCTTTCGGGTCGCGATATACCGCATCAAACTCCGCAACCGCTTCATTGACGGCTTCGTCAAACGGCCGCAGTGCGTGTATACCCTGGCTCTCCGCTACGTCGTTTACCGCGCGCTCCGCATACTGCAGCGTCTCCAGCGCGTCCGACGACGCGTAACACATTTTAAGTACATCGTTTGCCGCGTTCATAAGCCGGCGCAGCTGTGAGTCTTTACGGATTATATCCAGATGCGCTCTGTAGTTCGCCGACGTCGCAAGGTACCCCGAAAGCACGCTGATATACTGTGCGCCGCCCGCTTCCGCAAGCGCACCCATGCCGTCCAGCTCCTGCGTCACCGTTACAAAATCAATAGGACGATTGTCGTTCCATATGCGGCTCATTGCTGAATATATCAGTCCGTGCGACTTGTAATAAAAGTCCTCCGGCTTCAGCATGTGCATGACCTCAATCGGAACGTTCTCGTCAATCATCATACAACAAAGCAGTCCCTTCTCCGCCTCTTCACTGTGCGGCGGTACCTGCCCTACGACGTTCGGATGCCTGTTCAGCTTGTCCTTGTCATCCTTGAATTTTTTAGACTCATCACTCATCCGCTTAATTATACCGCAATCATGCCCGAAAGTCAATATTTTTTCCGCCCTACTCCCTCCGCATGCGTGTACGCGTGCGGATGCGCGGTGCCCTTTTAAGGGCAGTATCCCTCCGGGATGAACCCTCCGCATGCGTGTACGCGTGCGGATGCGCGGGTGCGCGCGCGGTGTGCGTGGGTGTGTGGGTGTGGCGGTGTGGGTGTGATGTGGGTGGTGTGAGGGTGTGGTGCGGTGTGGTGTGGTGCGTGGTGTGGGTGTGGCGTGTGGAGGTGTGGGTGGTGTGAGGGTGTGGTGCGTGGTGTGGGTGTGGTGTGGGAGTTCTTTCGGGTGAAAACCTTTCTTTCGAAAAAGAACGGTTTTCCCCCGACCCCCCCCTTTCCAAAGAAACTTTCACTAAGTTATACCCTTTTTTATTGTTACTTTATCGCTCGAACAGACTATACTTTTTTGGTAAAATAATTTTCGACTGATTTTAAATAAATTTCGCTGATTTATACCTTTTTTATTGTTGTTTTATCTCCCGAACAAACTATCCTTTTCAGCAAAAAACTTTATACCGCATTACAAAAATACACCTTTTTAATAGTTGCTAAATCACTTAAATAAAGTTTTATAAGTTTTTAGAATTACAGACGCAAAAATTTCCTGTCAATCCTCTTATAAATATTGCCCCTATACGAACCGAACAGACTTTATTCCGTACAGCAACAATCAAACATTGCCCCTATACGAACTAAACTGACAATTCCCGTCTTGGCAGCAAAGCGGTCAGATTTTCGAGATAGAATTTCCGTTTATCGGAGCGTGCGGAGCGCAAGCGGTCGCCATAAGGTGACCCCTTTGAAGATAAAGGCGAACTATTCAGTTCTTCAAAAGTTACCGTCTTGCTATGTCCTTTGTAATTGTATGTAATTACAAAATGGTCGTCGTACAGGTAAATACTGTTTACAAAGCCGTCAATCAGCCGCTGCTTGCCTTCCTGTGTGGAGATGTCTATCTTGCGGAAGTTATAGAGCGCAAACAGTATCTGTTCCTTTGTCAGTACGGGATTACGCGTCTGTGCCTCGAAAAGTTCTATTTCAAGGTTTCGCTTGCGTTCCTCCAACTCGTCCAGAGCCTTCTTTGTCGTGGAAGAATAAATGCCCTGCGTGATTGCCTCCACAAGATTGTTCAGTTTGGTTTCAACTCCCGTGAGCTGTGCCTGTATAGAAGTTGCTGTGTTATCTTCCTGCAACTGCAATTCATAGATGCGGTCGGCAAGCTCTTCAATCACTTCGTCGCTCGAAAGCAATTCCTTTATCTCATCCAGCACAAGCTCTTCCAGCCATTCTTTTTTGACCGTCCTTTTATCGCACTTGCCCTGTTTTGCGTGATTGCACTTATAATATCGGTACTGCCGAGAAGTATGGCTCGTCCCGATAACACCCGTCATCATCGCGCCACATTTGCCGCAAAAGAGCTTTGTGGTGAGCAGATAATCGTCCTCGCTCCTGTGCATAGCGGGAGCTTTTTTATTCCTCGCCATACGCTGTTGCGCACTGTTAAAAGTTTCTTCGTCTATAATTGCAGGAATGGCATTGGGAATTACTATGTCGCCGAACTTGTATTCGCCTATGTACTTGCGGTTGGTGAGAATGCGAAACACGGCGTTGTACTTCATCTCAAAGCCTTTATGCTTAATGCCGCGCTCGTTGAGTAATTTGGCAATATCGTTCACACGCATACCGTCTAGATAGCGCGTGAAGATCTCTCGTACGACGGGCGCAAGCGTCTCGTCGATCTGATAGTGGTCGGTATCATCCACATAGTAGCCGAAGGGCGGACGCACTCCGTTGCTCTTTGCTTTGAGAGCGTTCTCCGTCATACCGCGCTTTACCTTTTCGGAGAGTTCTGCGGAATAGTACTCGGCATAGCCTTCGAGGATAGATTCAAGCAAAATGCCGTCCGCCCCCTGCGAGATACTTTCTTTGGCGGAGATGACGCGCACACCGTTCTTTTTGAGTACGTTTTTATAGTAGGCAGAATCGTATCGGTTGCGAGCAAAGCGGTCGAGCTTCCATACGATAATGCAGTCGAACATACGCTTGTAGCTATCTTTAATCATCTTCTGAAAGTTGGGGCGGTTGTCCGTCTTGGCGGACTGCGCCCTGTCTATGTAGTTGCCGATGACCTCGATATTGTTGAAGTTGGCGTAGTCCATACATTCGCGGAGCTGACCTTCAATACTCGCCTCATTCTGTTTTTCAGATGAAAACCTTGCGTATATTACTGCTTTCATGGATACTCCTTGAATAAATCTTCATAATATTTGAGCGGCAAAAATACTTCTTTATAACTCTGCTCGGCAATTTTTGTATTAATGGTCGAAACAAGTTGATAATCAATTTCCGACAAAACTCTTTTTTCACCATCTATTTCAGGGATAATATTTTTTATCGGAGTAGAATAAATTGCAACAGCAATACTAGGTGATAGCGGGAAAAATATTGCAGTTCTATTATTGTTGATACCATTATCTTCTCGATGTATTGATTTGCTAACCATATTAATGGCAACAACAGGGTTATCACTTGTGATAAACGGAACTTTTGTGTAGTATGGATTATAATACATTATCCACAGCTTCGAACTTAAAACATCAACATACATTGATAGCTTATCTTCTCTATTTATTATAGATAAGATAAGATCTTTTCTTTTTGAAAATGGATAGCCAAAAGCTTTAATTTTATGTTCAATTTCTCTAGATATTTTTCCTTTATTTTGAACCAAAAAATCCTTTTTAATTTGGTTCAGCATAGAAGGTAGTTGTCTTATCTTCACATCAAGAAAATCAGGCACGCGTAGCCATTGACTAATTAATAGTTTACTTAGTAATTTTTTCTTCTTCTCGTCCAAAATTACTTGTTTATTGGGTGATAGTGTAACTCCTGCAATTATTCCATCAAGAGGTTTGCCATATAAAGGCTCAATCTCCTTGCCGTAATAGTGTTCCCACTTTTTACTGTCCTCGCCTTCAATATCATAATAGTGTTTTATATATCCAACATTATCGATTGAATCAATAAAATGTTTGTCAATGCAAATTACGCCTATTCGATAAGCAGAATTACCCTTTGTTGCGAATCTACGCAAATAGCTGACAGGTACAATATGTTGATTAGTAAAAGGCTTCTTTTTTGACATTAACTTCCCTTTGTAAGTTCTTGATACATTTTCATAAGCTCGGCAACGCACTCGCTTTCGGTCATGGATCTGTAATCGAAACCGTATGCCTGCATAACTGCCTTGTCGTTATGCTGATGGGCGCGGCGGAGTTCCACAGGCATAGCAAGTTCGTCATATAAATCGGCAAGCGAGCTGTCGGGATAGAGTGCGCGAGCATCCAAAATTTCCTGAGCGGTTTGCTCTATTTTTGCTTTCTGTTCTTCCGTGGGAGTCGGCCAAGGGAAATTATTGTAGACGATATCTTTTGAATAGCGATAATCGCTCTTTAATCTTCCACATACTGTCCGCATCCAAGCATTATGCACATTTGAAGTCAGAACACCAAAATGGTAAAGAGTAGCATTTGGAATAAGGAATAATAAGTCGCTTGCAATAACTGTGTTGGACAAAAAACCAATAGGAATGTATCTTCTTCTCTCTGAGGAAGTTTTAGGAACGGCTATATATTCGCTATTGGGCTGTGCTATTTGACAGAATAAAGTCGGCGTTTCTGCGAATTTCCTTGTCCCAGCCGCTACGCTATTTGCGCGAAAATCCCTTACACTCTCAATCCGACGCATTACAGTCGGACATTGCTTCAATTCGTGCGGATTTGCGCCAATCATCCAAAGGCACCAACGAGATTTATTGTTTATAAACTCATACGCCCCGAGATATGGTCTAATCCATTTTGCCGACAGCGGCTCTTTCTTTATTAATTCGTCCTTTTCTTCATCCGAAAGAATGAAACCACCACCATCACGCGGCATACTACCAAATCTCATCTGCGGAACATCGCAGATTGGAACAGAACGACTTTCTATGAATATGTTAGGTCCTGCCGACAAGTAAGAATTTATGTTCTCAACATAAGTTGCTCTGTCATTATCATATAGGATTTTTTTACCACTATTAACATAAGAAAAACCGATAACAATGCAATGCACATGCGCTTTAATACTTGCTTCACTATCCCACCGAAACGTTCGATAAGCAAATAAAATAGTTATTCCTCTTTCAAATAAAGGTTTCCAAAGCGTAACAGCTTGCTGTCCCTGGCAGATTGAATTTGTAGAAACAAAGGCAACATTAATTTTTGTCCCCTGAATATAATCTGTCGCTTTATAATACCAAGCAGAGACATAATCAAGTTCACCAAGACCTTTTATATCACCAATAACAGACCGCATATCTTCTTTCTGGTCTTTATCTGTCATCATGCCACCCACGAAGGGAGGATTACCCATTATGTAGTTGAGCTTGTCCTTGGGGACGACACTCTCCCAATCAAGGCGCAAGGCATTCGCCTCTACAATGTTGGCATAAGTCTTGAGAGGAAGAAAGTCAAGGTTCATATTAACGATTTCTTCCGTTTGCTTCATCATCTGGCTTTCGGCAATCCAAAGCGCAGTTTTCGCGACTGTTACCGCAAAATCATTGATTTCTATACCATAAAATTGCCCGATGGAAACACGAATCGGATCGACCGCGCCCATAATCATCTGTTTTCCGAGCCGCAATCGAAGCAGCTCATTTTCAAGCCGGCGCAAGGAAAGATAGGTTTCCGTCAAAAAATTTCCGGAACCACATGCGGGGTCGAGAAAAGTAAGCGAAGTAAGTTTGTTTTGAAACTCTGTAAGCTTTTGTTCGCGCGTCTTTTCCGTTTTAATTGATTTGATAGAATCCAATTCAGCACGCAAGTCATCCAAAAACAACGGATCGATTACCTTATGGATATTTTCGATCGAGGTATAATGCATTCCACCGGAACGGCGCGTTTCGGGGTTTAAGGTGCTTTCAAATACAGCGCCGAAGATGGTCGGAGAAATTTCGCTCCAATCAAAATTCTCACTCGCTTTACGCAGTAAAAGACTTACAATATTTTCATTCAGATTGGGAATTTCTATATTTTCATCAGCAAATAAACCGCCATTTACATAGGGGAAGGACGCAAGTTCTTCGTCCATATAAGGGTCATATTCTTTGCGCTTATCTTCGGGCATATCGAGCACTTTAAAAAGTTCGATAAGCGCCTTGCGTACGGAGCGGATGTCCCTTTCAGCATAACTTTTAATGTAATCGTGGAATTTGGTGCGATTGCCGAACAGCCCGCTATCCTCTGCATATAAACAAAATACTATACGAACACACAGTTTATTTAGGCTTTTTAGAGTACTGTCTGCCTCAGGATCGTTGTACTGTTTTAATATTTCGTCATACAAAATACCTACAAGCTCGCCTGCTTTGATGGATATCTCCATCTCCTTGCGAACATGCTCGCTACCTGTGTCTACAAGAAATTGCAGACGATAAGCCTCCTTGAAAAGATCTTTCAAAAGGATGCTTTCAGGTTCGCCTGTGGGTTTTTCCATATCGTAGATCAAGAATTCGCGAAAATTGCAAGTGACGATCCAACGCGGGCGCTCGGAATAGGGCAGTTCTGCCGAATAGCGCTTTGCCTGTTGAAAAGGTGTGAGATAGGAGCCGTCGGACTGCTTTATGGCTTTGCGCAGGTTTTTGTCTGCACTCTTTTGCTCAATTAAAACGTGGGTTGACGAGATGATGCCGTCGATAAAACTCGTGTGATCGAGCATGACCTTATCTTCAAATCTTATTATTGTTTCGGGTTTTTCAACGCCCAATACCTCGCGCAAAAGCGAAAGCCAGAACGGTTGGCTTTCGCCCTTTTCATAGCCCTTATCCTTCCAATAATCCGCAAAATTCTTAGCCGCTGTCTTCTGTTCTTTTTCAGTCATTGTTTCTTTCCCTCTATTGACTTTCAATAATTATAGCATATAATATATGACAAATATGGTCATATATAAAAAATTTCTTTTTATAATTCCAAACTATTTTGGTCGAGCAAGAAGTTAATAAGCCCCATCGTTACAATGCCTTCCTCGTCGGTCTGGGGACGGATGTTGTCCTTTACAACGACGATTTTTTTGAAGGAATCGCCCACTTTGATGAGCGAACGCTTTTCTTGCCGTAATTTTTCTTCGGTGGGCATTTCATAGGCAGACTGAATATAATACTTCTTGCTGCCCTTGTTGGCGACGAAGTCAATTTCAAGCTGCTTCAACTTGCGCTTGCCCTCGATTGTTTCTTTACTCTCCACAACACCGACGTCAACCGAATAGCCGCGCACTTTCAGCTCATTGAAGATGACATTCTCCATAATGTGGTTTTCTTCTACCTGTCTGAAATTGAGGCGGGCATTGCGCAGTCCCACGTCTGCCATATAATATTTGAGCGGCGTTTCAAAGTACTTTTTGCCTTTTACGTCGTAGCGCTTCGCGCTGTCAAAGAGGAAGGCGTCGGTGAGATAGCCGAGGTAGTTCTTTGCCGTAACGTCGCTGATCGACTTGCCCTTGATGCTTTTGAGTGTATCGGAAATCTTTTTGGGATTGGTGAGCGAGCCGATGGCAGAACACAGGAAATCAACGATGGAGTCCATCTCGTCGGGGTATTGCACATGATTACGCTCAACGATGTCGGATAGATAAACCTTTGACATGAGCGTTTTCAGATATTCGATTTTTTGCTCCTCTGTGTTGCGCTCGAAGAGGGCTGGCATACCGCCATAGAGGTGGTATTCGTCCCAAGCATCGTATTTGTCGCCGCCTTTAGCGGAATAAAACTCGCTGAACGACAGAGGATAGACTCTCACTTCGTCGCCTCTGCCGCGGAATTCGGTTAAAATATCGCTCGACAGAAACTTGGAATTGCTGCCCGTAACATACACGTCGAGATTTTTCTTGTATAAGTAGCCGTTCAGAACAGTTTCAAACGAACCAAGTTGCTGAACTTCGTCCAAAAGCAGGTAATACTTTCCGTCGTCGGTCAATTTGCTCTTGATGTAGGCAGAAAACTTGTGCGGGTCAACTTTGCGCTTGCTTTTCGCAAGGTCGAGCATATTCTCCCCTATTTTTTCGAGGTCGTCCTCCGAATCAAAGGCAAACTTGATAATATGCCCCTCGTCAATGCCTTGCTGCAAGAGGTATTCACCGAAAATATCAAAGAGCAGCACCGATTTACCGCAGCGGCGAATGCCTGTGATGACTTTGATTGAACCGTTATTCATTCTGTCGATAAGCCTTTGTAAGTACAAATCACGCTTAATCATAGCAGCCTCACTTTTAATAGAAATTATTGGACGTGTCCACTTTTTTCAAAGCTATCTTTATTATAGCGCAATTTTAAGTTTTCGTCAAGGGGCTACAAGAAAATATTAGAATAAAAATATACAAACAAATGTTTGTATTTCTATTGACGGTGAATTATACTATTAAGTGCAACAGTAGAGAGAAAAAAAAGGAGTTCATACAAATCTGTGGTAAAATTTTTTGCGTTTAAACTCAGCGCAACATACCGCCCTATGGCGACCCGAAAACGGAAATTGTAGCCGGAAAGATGACCGGCTCTTGCGTCTGGATGGAAGCGCTGAGTCAGCAAAAAATAACAGAGTGAATCCAGTTTACGGATTTCACTCTGTGGTAAAATTTTTTGCGTTTAAACTCAGCGCAACATACTTCGCTCAGCGCAACATACTTCGCTCAGCGCAGCATGCTGCCTATATAGACGTGGCGGTCATCGGTCACGGGAACGAAACCGTACTCGGTGACAATATCCGTGACTTCTTCGGTATCCATAGCGGCGGTCGCGTAAGGTCTGGGAAAATCGTCTGCAATTTCTGCAAGCAGTGTATCCCAGTCTGCGCCCGTTTTCAAAGCCCAGAGCAATATATGTTCGTTTGCGATACCGAGATATTGACCGCACTCTCCGACAACGGGCAATGCGTTCCCGGACAGGCGTTCCGCCGCTTCTCTGAGCGTAAGCTCGGAAGTCAGGTAGTCCGAATAGCGTTTTATTGTCATTTTGGATATAACATTCATTTCTTTATCTCCCTTTTCTGAGGTCATTATAAAGCCTCATCATGAATATAACATTATATTTCACGGCAAAACCGAGATTAAAGCGGTACGCGTGACAGACGCGGTTTCCGGTCTTATGCACGGCATTTATAAATATATTCACGGCGTGCGTGAATTATTACAGGTTAATTGACATATTCGGGCGTACCATATGTTAAGTAACGGTTTAACAGAAAACAGGGCAAACCGCTTTATCACGGTTTGCCCTGTCCAACTTATCCTGGCGTTTGATAAAA
Source organism: uncultured Clostridia bacterium (assembly GCA_944362615.1). Taxonomy (GTDB): domain Bacteria; phylum Bacillota; class Clostridia; order Christensenellales; family Pumilibacteraceae; genus Protoclostridium. Next base: position 23,205 of record CALVTM010000004.1, on the reverse strand, counting down.
TTTGATATCAAAATCAGATCAGCGACTCATAAAGAGCTACGATATCCTCAAGAGTGGGATCCTTGGGGTTGCCGGGACGGCAGGCGTCGTCCATAGCGGACTGAGCGAGGAACGGGATATCCTCAGGCTTTACGATAGCCTTGAGGTCTGCGGGGATGCCGACGTCCGCCGAAAGCTGACGTACTGCGTCTATAGCCGCCTTACGGTACTGATCCTGCGTCATATCGTCCACGCCCTTAACGCCCATAGCGCGCGCTATCTCGCGGTACTTCTCACCTGTTGCAGGAGCGTTGTACTCCATGACAGTGGGCAATATTATCGCATTTGCGACGCCGTGCGGAGTGTCGTAGAGCGCGCCGAGCGGGTGTGCCATTGAATGCACGATACCCAGACCGACATTACTGAAGCCCATTCCCGCGATATACTGTCCGAGCGCCATACCCTCTCTGCCTTCCGGAGTGTTTGCGACAGCGCCTCTGAGAGAACGGGATATGATCTCAATAGCCTTGAGGTGGAACATATCCGAAAGCTCCCATGCGCCCTTCGTTATATATCCCTCGATAGCGTGAGTGAGCGCATCCATACCCGTAGCGGCGGTAAGCCCTCTGGGCATAGTGCTCATCATATCCGGATCGACAACGGCGACAACGGGTATGTCATGGGGATCGACACATACGAACTTGCGGTTCTTCTCCACGTCCGTAATGACATAGTTGATCGTCACCTCTGCGGCAGTACCTGCGGTTGTAGGTACCGCGATTATCGGAACGGCAGGCTTTGCGGTGTCTACCGCGCCTTCAAGAGAGCGTACATCCTCGTGCTCGGGGTTGTTGATTATTATGCCGACGGCTTTCGCGGTGTCCATACTGGAACCGCCGCCTATCGCTATAATATAATCCGCGCCAGCTTCGCGGTACGCCTTAACGCCTGTCTGTACGTTTTCTATCGTCGGATTGGGCTTAATTTCCGAGTAAAGCTCGTAGTCAAGCCCTGCTCCCTTAAGTACGTCCAGCACCTTATCCGTCACATGGAACTTGACAAGATCGGGATCGGAGCACACAAACGCCTTATGCAGTCCGCGTTTCTTTACTTCACCGGGGATAGCCGTGATAGCGCCTGCGCCGTGATAGCTCGTTTCGTTGAGAATAAATCTGTTCATCTTTTTCAACTCCTTCCTTATTGGGTTATTTATGTGCAAATCGTTACGCCCTTTAACGTGCGGTAACGGTCATGCCCGAAAAATATAAGCGGCGGCAAGTGACTTGCACTTGTCGCCGCTTTCCCGTTAAAGAAGTTACATCGTCTTCCCCTCATCGGGGCGACCCAAGTCACTTATTATTCCGCGGGAGCATCGGTCTCCTTGACCTCTTCTTCAGCCTCAGCCGGTTTTACGTCGTCTGCGAGGTCAGCCTCGGTCAGAGCTACGCGTCCGTACTTCTCTCTGAGAGCGTTGAATTCTGCAAGGACTTTAGCTGCATGAGCTTCTTCCTTAGCCTTCTTGTTCGCTTCCTTTTCAGCGATAGCAGCCTTTTCGGCGTCGGAGAGAGCATCGTACTTAGCCTTAGCCTCTGCTTCCTTAGCTTTCTTCTTTTCTTCAGCTGCAGCCTTCTTAGCCTCAGCCTGAGCGTTCTTCTCGGCAAGCGCTGCCTGGTACTTAGCTTCCTCTTCTTCGAAGCTGATTCCCTTCTTATCGCAACGTGCCTTAAGCTCGATCTTTCTCTGTTCTTCAGACTGTGCGGCAGCCTCGGCTTCTTCGCGTGCCATTACGACTGCGGGAGCCTCGTATACTCTGCCTTCAGCCTCTGCAAGAGCCTTCTGGTCGATGACTATTGCCTTATGGTCGAACTTACCGAACTTCTCAACGCCAAGGAACAGGCATACGATAAGTATCAGACCGTAGCATATCGTCTCGCCGCCGATGAAGATCCAGGGCATTGCGGTACGGAGCTGTTCGGAAGATACGATACCTTCAGAAACGTTGTAGTCGGTAGCGGATATAACGGCATTAAGTATACCGGTAGCAACACCGGTCATACCTGCCATGATAGCGCCGTAGATCGTCATCGTGAAGCCGTCCGTACGGAAGCCTTTCATTGCTTCCTGGTGGTCGAGAACGTCCGCAAGCAGCGCAAGAGACAGGTACATAGCGGGAGTCGAGCCGAGCGCCTTTATAACGAACGACGTTACGACAACCGCAAAGTTATCCGGAACGATCAAACCTATGATACCGCCGATGATTGCAAGTACACAGCCGCCGACTATCGTCTTTGCCTTACCGAACTTATTTGCGATCGGCCATGCGATGACCATACCAAGTGCGGTGGGTATTGCGCCTATTATAGAAAGCGTACCCTGGTATGTACCGCCGATTGCCGTGGAGTAATTACCGTTAGCATCGCTGAACATTGCCTGGCAGAAGTAAAGCTGAGAGGTGTTCTTGAGCATACCGCCGAGCTGGTAGAAGAAGAACAGGGCGATCATGATCCACCAGTACTTGTCCTTGAAGCAGACTTTGAGCTGCTCGATAACGGGTACTGCCTTTTTCTTAGAAGCGTCTTCGTCGCCCTTAGCCATCGTCTCTTCGGTGATACGCTCACGAGTGAACATGTACTCGATGATGATACCTACCGTATTGACGATCATAAGTGCGATAACAAATATTTTCCATGCGTTGTACGAAGCTACCTGGTCGTAAATGATAGCACCGCCTTCGCCGTAGGTGTAGTACTGATGTACGCCGTCTTTTATGACTGCGAAAGCATCGGTAATATTGTTTTCGGCGATGAAGCTTGCGTCTGCATAACGGAACAGAAGTCCGAGGAAGAACGGAAGTATCATCGAGCAAAGACCCATTGCGGCAAGAGTGGTCGCGTTGGAGATCGTTGCAAGAAGCGAACGGTGCGTGCTGTTACGCGTGGACAGGTTGACAAGCGCGGAGTGCGGAGTGAAGTAGAACGGATAAGCAACCGCAAACCAAAGGTTGTAACCTATTGCGAGGAGCACAAGCGCAACCATCTGCGTGCTTCCTTCCGAATCCGCGTTTGCGAACGGCGAGAAAATAAACAGCACAAGAAGCGCGAGTATGCACAGAGGCAGCGCAAGAAGCAGTATGGGTCTTGCTTTGCCCGCCCTCGTCTTGACATGGTCCATAATTCTGCCTATGACTATATTTCCGGCTACTACGAATATGACGGAAATAACGGGCAGTATGGTGAAGAACGTACTTGCCCACGAGTTCATATCGAGCACGTTTGTGAAGTACGTATTGAGGTAACTTGACAATACCGAGTTGGAAATCAACGCAAGCGTCGGACCAAGGAAAAAGCCCAGCAAGCCTTCAGGGAAGACCTTTACGTTTGCGGACTTAACTTTGGTACGAAGAATCGGATTGTCAAAAAACGACTTTCTGGTTTTGGTTTGATCCTTCATCAAATTCCTCTCCTTTTAGTTTTTTAGAGTATCACAATAATAATAAACCAAAAGGAGTGTTATGTCAAGACCATTTTTGAAATTATTTAATTAAATTTTCAGGTTTTTGTCATAATCTTTCACCGCCGCGTCACACAATGCACATTTTTCGGCACAGAATGCACGAGTGGTAAAATGCGTCTTTTCAGACGATAAAAATGCGGATGAAAGAGCGTTTGCAAGCCGGATTCCGGGGCTCTCAGCATATCCGAAGGCATCCGATACGCACGCCGATAAATATATACGGGCGCTGATCTTAGCCGGGATTTATCCGTTATGGCGTGCCGGTCATATGCGCTTATATATTATATAGTCCGGATAAGCGCCGTTACGCAAGAGCCGGCGGAACTCTTTTTAAAGCTTCAGAAAGTCCTTGCGGTAATTCGTAATGCCGAAAAGTTCGACAAGCTTGACCATATCCTCGTCTTTTATCGTATTCAGACGGGGACGGCTGCCTATAAGCATATAGATCTGAGCCGCTTTTTCCACGGTTTCGATAAGTCCGAACGTCTCGTCCAGGGTCTTGCCTGCTCCGTACACACCGTGGAGCGCCCAGACGACGACGCGGAAATCCTTCATCTTAGCCGCGGTCGCCTCGCCTATCGAGTTGGTGCCGCACAGCATCCACGGAAGCACGCCCACGCCCTCGGGGAACACTACGATACATTCGGTACACATTTCCCATAACGTATGCGTGAATTTGGCTTCATCCAGTTCGTGGACATAGTTCATCGCAAGCAGATTAGTCGGATGAGAGTGCATGACGACTCGGCTTTCGGGATCGACGGACTGGCGCGCCATATGGCTCATCATATGTGCGGGAAATTCGCTCGTAAATCGTCCGCCGTCCTTATATCCCCACAGCAGTTCGGCGGTTTTGCCGTCTTTTTTGATACGGATAACGCCGAGGTTCGTTTCGGGATCGTCCTCCACGTTCTTGAAGTACTTGCCCGTACCGGTCACAACGAAGATCTCCCCCGCAAGCGACGGAGCGTCAAAACCGATAGGTATTTCCCTGATGACCTTACCGAGGTCGAGATATTCGCCTACTTCCTCCTCACGGAGACGGTAGCTGATATTGCCTCCGTTGCGCTCGTCCCAGCCGAGACGGTACATATTGGAAGCCGTTTTCCCCATTTCCCTTATAAAAGGTGCGCTGAAAATATCCTTCATTTTATTTCCTCTCCTTGAGTATTTTCTCTTCATATTCCATAATCGCGGAATAGTAGTCCTCCGAAAGTCCTGCGCGTGACAGGTATTCCGCCCAGACGTCCGACAGCGGCATCATCTTTATGCGCTCCTGCATATACATGAGCTGAGTAAAGTCGGAAGCATCCTGAAGGTCGGAAAGCGTTTTATTGGGAAGGAGAAGCGCGTACAGCAGAGCTTTCTGCATAGAGCGCTGACCGGTCACCCATGCGACAAGGCGGTTGATCGATGCGTCGAAATAGTCCAGACCTATGAGCACGCGGTCGGCGGCGTCGTTTCTGATTATCTCTTTCGCTATCTCCTTAAGCTCGTCCTCGAACGTCACGACATGGTCGCTGTCCCAGCGTACCGGACGGGTAACATGGAGCGCGACTTTGTCGTTAAACGCAAGCAGCGACGGTATCTTATCCGAGACCACTTCGGTCGGATGATAGTGTCCGTTATCCAGCAGGCTGCATATTCCGCGGGAAGCCGCGTAATTCTGACAGAATTCGTTACTGCCTACGGTGTAACTTTCCACGCCTATGCCGAACACCTTGCTTTCGACTGCGGGTATGACCCACTTCCTGTCCCACGCCGTGAGTATCTCGTCAAGTGACTTCGCCATACGCACGCGCGGTCCGAGCCTGTCGGCGGGAACGTCCTTGAAACCGTCCGGCGCCCATATGTTGACAAGCGCCGGCTTGCCGAACGCCTTACCCAGTTCCGCGGCTATCTCGAGAGAGCGTTTGCCGTGCTCTACCCAGAATTTTCTCGTATTCTCGTCCGGGGAGGACAGCGTAAGTCCGTTATTCATCTTCGGGTGAGCAAAGAACGTCGGATTGAAATCTATGCCGTCCATGCCTATGCGCTTTGATAGCTCCACCCAGGGCAGAAAGTACTTGTAAGTATATGCGTCTCTGTCCACCTTGCCGGCGTCATCGCCAAGCAGAGCGTAGCTCGCATGCAGGTTGAGGCGTTTTTTACCCGGCATAAGTGAGAACGCCTTTTCTATGTCAGCCATGAGCTGCTCGGGAGTCGTTGCCCTGCCCGGATAGTTGCCCGTTGTCTGGATGCCGCCGGTAAGTGCGCCCGCGCCCTCGAAACCGAGTACGTCGTCGCCCTGCCAGCAGTGTACGGATATAGGGATACCCGCCGCTTTTTCCATAGCGGCTTCGGTGTCCACGCCCATTTCCGCATAAATTGCCTTTGCGCTCTCATAGCGCGCATCAGTATTACTCATGCCATCACCTCCGAAATATCGAAAGAATTACCGACGACTTCACGCGCCGTCTTAAGATCGGGCAGTTCGCCCGTGCCTATCATCTGCATCAGAATATTACCCGTCGCCGTACCTTCGGTGGGTCCGACGATAATGCGTTTGCCCGTTGCCTTTGCGGTCAGTTCGGTCAGAAGTCTGTTGTTTCCGCCGCCGCCTATTATATTGAGCGTTCCGTAAGTGTTACCCGTAAGGCTCTCGAGTTCGCGCACGCTGTCCGCATAGCATTCCGCAAGGCTTGCGAACACGCAGTAAGCCGTTTCTCCTACCGCCATATTGCCGGCTTCGGAGAATATCGCGTCCAGCATACTGTCGGGAGAGAGGAATTTCTCGTCATTGACGCGCACCCGCTTATCCGTCGGATGCGCCCTCGCCATTTCAGCAAGCTGTGCGAACGAGTACACGTCGTTGAGTTCGTGGCGCACCTGCTGAACAATCCACAGTCCCATAATATTTTTCTGGAACCGGAACTGTCCGTTGATGCTGCCCTCGTTTGACCAGTTTCCGCTCATCGCCCCGGTATCCGTATGCGCCGCCGTCTGTTCTATACCGAGAAGCGACCACGTTCCGGATGAGATGTACGGTCCGCCTTTAAGCGGAGCGGCAAGCACCGCGCTCGCGGTGTCGTGAGTCGCCGGCAGCATGACCGCCGCGTCATAACCTATCGCGCTCCTTATCTTTGCCGAGAGTCTGCCCACTTCGCAGCCAGGCTGCACTATATCCCCGAGCAGACCGCGCGGCACGCCTGCGGCGGACAGTATTTCATCGTCCCAGTCGCCCGTAGCCGCCGATACCATTGCGGTGCTCGTTGCGTTTGTATACTCCTGTCTGCGCACGCCGGTCAGACGGTAGTTGAACCAGTCCGGAAGCATAAGCATGCTTGACGCTCTGTCCAGTCTGCCGGAAAGCGCATCCGCTCTGAGCTGATAAACCGTATTGAAAGGCTGATACTGTATTCCCGTTTTGGAATATATCACGCTGAAAGGCATTCTGTCGTGAAGTTCGCCCGCCGCGTCGCCGCCGCGCGCGTCACGATAGCAGTACACCGGACCGATCAGCTCTCCGTCGCCGTCGAGCAGCGCGTAGTCCACCGCCCAGGTGTCTATACCTATACAGTCGGGACGTCTGCCCGTTTCGCCCGCACGGCGCAAGCCCTCCACGATATGCCGGAAAAGCTCTTCCGCGTCCCACACAAGTCCGTCCGGCGTAGCCTTGGGACCGTTCGGGAAACGGTAAATTTCCTCGAGAGTTATTTTGCCGCCCGACAGTTCGGCTATTATGTGCCGACCTGAGGACGCACCTATATCTATAGCAAGGTATCTCATATGCGCTCCGTAAACTCGTATTCGCCGCTGCCTGCCGTGACCGACTTGCCCGAAGGAAGCGTCACGACGCACGATGTGGAAACGGGCACGCTCACCCTGAGCGTAAACGTTCCATTCTCTATGCTCCACTCGCTCGTTATCCTGCCGTAAGGGGATGTGACGGAGGCTTTTGCGAAAGTGAGTCCGCCGCCCGTTACCGGCTTAACTTCAAAAGTTTTATATCCGGCGCTCATGGGTTCGATACCTGCTATGCGGCGATAGAAGAAGTCGCCTACCGCGCCGCTCGCGTAGTGGTTAAAGGATATCATGCCGCCCGTGCCGTCATCCGAACCCATATTACCGCCTTTTGGACTGATAGCGTCCCAGCGTTCCCAGATAGTCGTGCCGCCCGCTTTTACCTCGTAAAGCCAGCTCGGGCATTCGTCGCACATGAGCATTTTATATGCCGCGTCCGCTCTGCCGTTATCCGCAAGCGCGAACAGCAGGTACGGAGTACCCGGGAAACCGGTAGCTATGCGCCATCCGTTCTTTTCCGCAAGCGCGGCAAGGTTGTCGGCTGCCGCTCTTCTCTGATCTTCGGGGAACATTCCGAAATACAGAGGGAGGACGTACGCCGTCTGGAATTCCTCAAGGAGTCTGCCTCTGCCGTCCGTGAATACGGACATATAAGCGTCCGCGACCTTATCCGCATATGCCGAATATTTTTTCTCGTCCTCTTCCTCACCCAGCACGCCGGCTATGCGCGAAAGAAGTCTGTGAGTGTAATACAGACTTGCCGTAGCCGTCCACCGGCTGCGCTGCTGCCATTGCGACATTTTGGGAAGATCGGGAGCGAGCCAGTCGCCGAAATGGAGAACTGCGGGCGTATGCCATATGTACCGCTTTTTACCGAAACCGAATCCCGCCCAGAACCGGCACGCTTTGGTATACTTTTTCATTGTCGGATACAACTCACGGAGGATAAAAGTATCCCCGTATGCACGGTAGAGCGCCCACGGCACGGTTATGCACGCATCACCCCAGAAGTCCACCGCCATGACCGGCATCGTCGCCGGAAAACCGTAGCCCTGAACGGGAACTGCACCTGGTATACCGCCGCCGATACGCTGTTCACTCTTTACGTCGAGCAGCCATTTCTCAAGGAAACGCGCCATGCCGAAATTATTTATCGCAGTCTGCGCGAATACGTTTATATCACCCGTCCAGCCCATGCGTTCGTCACGCTGAGGGCAGTCCGTCGGTATGTCCATGAAGTTGGAGCGCGCGCTCCAGAGGATATTCGACTGAAGCGCATTGATGCGCGGATCAGAGCATGTGAACTCCCCCGTCCGTTCAAGCCCGGAGTACATTGCATGCGCGACAAGCTCTATATCTTTTTCATCCGCGCCCTTTACCCCGACGTACCGGAAGCCCATGTAAGTGAAGCGGGGCGAATAATTCTGATCGCCGTTCCGGCAGATATATGTTACCGTCGCTTTCGCGCTGCGCAGAAGCTCGGTATTGAGACTGCCGTCGCGCCTGAGCACTTCCGCATGACGGAACGTAACGACATTCCCCGCCTTCGCATTTCTGATCACAACGCCTATGACGCCCGCAAAGTTCTGACCGAAATCGTACACCGTCTCACCGTCCGGCGCTTTGCTCACCCTGACCGGGCGCATGACCTCGTGTCTCTGCACAAGAGCGCCGTAAGTCGCAAGTATCTTCGGGGATACGCGCAGCTTTTCGGCGGACGCATTGCGCCATACGATATCCTCATCGCTCACCGTTGCATCGTAAGTTTCGCCGTCGTAGAAGTCCGCCATGCGGTAAGCGCCGCTTTCGGTCACCTGCCAGCTGCCGTCCGTTCCCAGTATCTCCTCACTGCCGTCCGTGTAGCGTATACGCAGTTCAAGAAGAAGCGCCTGACGGTCGGCAGTCACGCGGTTTTTGCGCGTGAACACGAACGATCCTACCGCCCAGCCGCCGGCGACGACAACGTCAATGACGTTCTCCTTTTCAAGCATATCGGTGACGTCGTAAGTCTGGTACTGAAGCCGGGTGGCGTACGACGTGAAACCGGGTGCAAAACAGTCCCGTCCCACCTTGCTGCCGTTTACTTTCAGCTCATAAATGCCCATAGCGGTAGCGCATATCTTTGCGGAAGCTATGCTCCGAGCCGTGCTGAAGCTCTTGCGGAACTGCATAGGAACGGGAGATACCCGCTTTTCCGTGAACGTATATCCGGCGTCGCTTATCCATGCGGCTTTCCACGGCAGATCCAGCCTGCCCGTTTCAAAAACGGTTTCCGCTTCCGCCTGCTGTCCGCGGTTGTCCGTTGCCGTTACCTTCACCGTATATTCCGTAAACGGAGCGAGCGGCTTACCGCGGTAACGCACATACTGTGATTCTGTGAGAGTTTCATAAACGGTTTCACCGCCCGCCGTTACGGTCAGCTTCGCCGCAGTGAGTTTTACGTCCCTTCCGTCGGCGGCGAGAGCAAAAGAAAAGCGGGGGCATACGTTATCCGTAACGCAGCCTTCCGTCAGATTTTCCGTTTTCAGATTTGTAATTTTAAGCATTTCATCATTCCCCTGTTTCTGCCCGCAGCAAATTCCGTGCGGTAATTTTTCCACTGCATCATCCGCCCAGTCTGCTGCAGATCATGCGTCACATCATTTCCGAATTTTTTCACCGCCGGTTCACCCGGCTATCCGCTCACGCCGCATTTGGCGTGCCGGCGCATGTCATTAGCGTAAGACCCGTTACCCGTGCAGGATCGCGCCGAAGGTCTTGCTCATATGCTCAAGGAGAACCCTCCGGCAGTCGCACAACGCCCGGCAAATGATCCCGCAATGTTCGCGCTGTCCCTGCTTAAGTGATTACAGAATATCACTAATTTGCTCATTTGTCCATAAGTTTTGAAAATATGAGCGTTATATTGGCAAATATGCACAAAAATTAAATATAACGAACATAAACAAGCGCATATGCGCAACCGCCATAACGTATGGGTTCAGACGTCTGAAGCCACAGCCGCGAAGGTCACGCAATGCGCTCTGACGATGATGGACAAGCCCCCCTTTATGCGCCGCAAAGCAACGGCTGACGCCTGCCCGGCGGACAAGCTTCCTGTCGGAGTGCCGCGCAGCAGGTCGGTACCCCGACAGGGAGCGGGGGCGAACACTCGCCCCACTCCCCGCTTATGGGATGGTTAGGTTATGCCTTTTATTTTACCTGAATCATGCCACGCTGTCTTTTCTTACCCTTGCAAAAGCGGAAACTATCGCAAAGATAAGAGTGACAGCATACAGCACGAAGCCGGCTATTGTCTGCATCACCGCATCCGTTGCGGCGACATTGCCCGCTTCAAGATCGGATGCAAGGACTATAGCTATATCGTACACTCTTTCGCCCACATACGCAAAGAATGCGGAAGCGATAAATACACATGCAACGAGTGTGAGTATGGAAGTAACGTGTTTGATAAGACCCGCGCCGTCAAACTTCTCCGCAATGACTATGCGTGCAATAAGCAATATCATCGCTATTACCGTAAATACAACTACAAGTGCGCTGATATTTGCGCTTCCTGACGTTACATAGTAATTATTGGTGGTGTTCACGCCGTAGATTATGATCGAAACGAGTGCTAAGATCACGGCTGCTATCGAGGCATAGAATGCAACTCTCTGACTTTTAATGAATTCCATTATTCCTCCTCCTTTGCCTTAACCGTAGCGACCACATATGTTCCAAGTGCCGCTGCGGCAAGCACTGCCGAAGCTATGATACCGACGATATACAATGCACGATACCAGGTCATAAGCCACTTCAGTTCAAAGTTGACTCCGCTGCCGAGACCGTTGAGCAGATTGCTCTGAGCGTATGCCCACCACTGATAGTGCATGTTTTTCTTAAGCTGCGCCTGGATAACGGGATCGTCTGCAATGTTATCCGCACTGCAGTATTCCCAGTAAGCACCGGGTGCGGTGTGGCTGGACGAAGGGTCGTCAACACCCGAACCGTTAGCCATCATCGTGATACCGCCCATGATCGTATCGCCGAGCACCATCAGATACTGGTTGTTTACCATATCCGTTGTAAGCAGACCCTTGAATGCCCACTCGCCGCGGAGTATGTTCTGCATAAGACCGATATGACCGTTGATATAGGAAGCGCCGATACGGTTGAATGCGGTCATGCCGGCAAGGCAGTAACCGGATTCAAACGCGCCCTGGAAGCAGCGGAGATCGCCCTCGCGCGCCGCCTGCTCCGTCATAAATTCGGAGAGTCCGTAACGGTTATACTCTATTGCGTTGAATGCGAAGTGCTTAGGTCCTACAAGGCAGCCCTTGGTAAGCGCGCCCTTGCACTGTTCGACAAGGAACAGGTTGGAGAGCATTGCATCTTCGGAATAGTACTCGTGCGTTCTGCCCTCGTAAGGAGCGCGGTGCTGGTTGCCGCCGCCTGCCCAGATAGAAGGACCGCCGGTCCAGAGCGACTCGTCGCCGAGCATTACGCCCCACTCGTATGCTATAGCCTTATCAAACGTAGCTGCAATGATAGGCGCGTTCGGAGTGGTGTTGAATGCGAATCCGTAGAACGGATCGTCTTCAGTCGTGTAGTAAGGGTCTTCGGCATCTCTCTTATAACCGCCGAGGCTGATGCTTGTGAATCCGGCAGGACCGTCCGCCTGTTTTGCGGAGGGGTTCTGTATAGACTCAAGCGTCCAGGTCGTATTGCCGCCCTGTGCAATTATCTGTACGGCTTCACGCAGAGTGATCTGGTCAAGGAATATATCCCATCTTTCATCCTCGAAATCAAGGCCTTTCATATCTGCAAGGGTAAGCCCTTCATCCTTTCCCCACTCTTCCGTAACTCTGCCGGTATCCTGTATCTCGTACTTGATGTTGCGGAGCTCTGCGATCATCTCGTCGGTAGCCGCAAGATCGGTATAAGGCTCGGGGAAAGTGTTCGTGTAATCACTTCTCGTAAAATAAGTGACTGCATCTTCGATATAGTAATTGAGGTCTGCGTTTTCAAGCTGGTTGGTTATTTCCACGCCGTTCTTGGAAACAGAGAGAGTTCTTTCGTCACGGTTGCCCAGTTCAAGGGACTTGACCTTATCTTCATCACCGCCTGCGTTGTGACCGCGCGCCTGAAGAACGTTCTGAACCGCTTCATGCGCACCGTTGCCTACGGTGAAGTAATAGTCGCCGGCGCCGAGAATGTAAGTGCCTTCTCCGCCATTAGCCATTGAATCGTACGATCCGATATTCTGGAGGTCGGTCGTGATCGTAACGGTTTCGCTTTCGCCGGCGTCAAGCTCTACTTTCGCAAAGTCAACAAGCTGGATAGCCGCTTTCTCTACGCCGTGAGCTATATCAGTCTCATCATAAGGCACCGATGCATAAAGCTGAACTGCCTCTTTGCCCGCAACGTCTCCGGTGTTTTCAACCGTTACGACAGCGGTGATCGTTTTCGCATTGAAGTCCCAATCAACGGAATCAAGCGTCTGGGTGAACGTCGTGTAGGACAGTCCGTAGCCGAACGGCCATACAACTTCATCGTCATAGTTCCAGCTCGTTGCGCCTTCCATTGCGCCTACTGCACTGCCTGCGCCCGAGGAAGGATCAAGGTAAGTGTCGGCGTAACGCGTCTCATAGTACTTGTAGCCGACATAAATGCCTTCTGCGTAAACGGTGTAAGCGGATGCTCTCATCGTTTCGGCATCAAGCTCTATTCCGTTGGTCTTGTCCGACTGACCGTTACCTACGGTACCGATCTCGTCGGGATTCGAGTAAGTAAAGATATCCCAGTTCTGCGCCGCGGGAGATGCAGAGTTATCTGCAGCATAAGTGTCGGGCAGTTTTCCGGAAGGGTTAACCTCTCCGGTAAGGATGTCGATCACTCCGCGCATACCGTAAGTGCTTGGCGTACCTATCCACATAACGGCATCCGCTTCAAACTCGCCGTTTTCTTCAACAAGCTCGGGAACTTCCATCATGGAGTTCGAGTTGATAAGCACGATAACTTTATCCGAGTTATCCTTTGCCATTTTGATCATAGCACGCTCGTCGTCCGTAAGACCGAGAGGGTCTTTGGCGCCCGCGTTACGACTGAATCCCATATTACCGGTGTTTGCGTCAAAAGCAGTAGAAGTAAATTTTACACCCTGCTCTCCGGGAATGTAGTCACGACCCTCGGAGTTTATTCTGCCGAGCACTACGATCGAAGTGGTATAGTTGCCGAAATCAGTCGTGCAGCCGGGTACTTTTGCTTCAAGTTCCGCAAGAGTTACCTCGTTGATGTCGTAATTCCAACCTCTGTTAAGCCAGTTTTCCTTGTCGGTCATACCGAACGAACCGCCAAGCGTGGTTACGGAACGAGCTCCGGTAGTATGCGTTATGCTGCCGTCTCTTCCCTGAGAGTAAATGTCCTGCGTGGTATACGCTTTCTGAAGATCGGGATTGATCGTGAACTCCTCTTCCGTAAGCGCGTTTTCCAGAGATACGCGTGCATATCCCTCAAAGTCAGTGTTCGCCGCCGATCCGGAACCCATCTGACCGCCGAAAACATTTGAATACGCCGCTTTGCCCACAAGTGAGACAGCATCTTCGTCCGCCGCAAGCGGAAGCGTATTATTATCGTTTTTCAGCAGGACTGCACCGTTTTCCTCCACCTTTTCGCTGAAAGCAACATTTGCTTTTACCATTTCTTCAGATGTATTATAAGAAGATTTAAAGGTGTACAGATCCACGTTCGGATCAGTTTCGGGACGAACGATTGCTTCGCTTTGTGCTCCGGTCGCTTCGTCAAGGAATCCGCGGTTAGCTTCCATAATCAGTGCTGCGCCGATAAAAAGAGTAAGCAACGCTGCGAATAAAACGACGAGACCGCGCCACAGAGGCAATGTCTTTTTGAATGTCATTCTTTTTCCTCCTGTTTTATATTTCTTTGTTTTGTTATACGATCGGCTTTCGGGTAAAGTCAGAATGCCGTCTCCCGCCATGCACGACCGCCTCTGCCGCCGACCCATCCGCCGGACGGAATGCCAAAAACAGCCACCGCCCGTTCGTATGCTTAATTTTAACTGCCCGCTCCGCCGTTTTCAAGAATTATTTTTTGAAAGTTTGGGAAATTTTTTTCTGTCCGGCGGGCGTCCTATCCGCGTCACTCCAGAGGAGCAAGCACGTAATCCTTGGGCATCGACCTCGGTGAGTAACCCGTGATCCCCCTGAACGCACGATTGAAATTTCTTATCGTATTGAATCCGCAACGGAGCGACACATCCGTTATACTCGCCTTGCTGTCGCTCTTCAGCATGTCCACCGCCGAGCGCACTCTGATATAATTGAGGTATTGCGAAAACGTCGTTCCCATATGCTTATGAAAAACGACTGAAAAGTAAGCTCTGCTGAGCCGCATGAAACGCGCGGCATCATCGAACGTGTAGTCCGCGTATTTTTTATCTATATCCGCAAGAAGATTGCCGAAAAATCCCGACGCCATATCCGAATATACTACGGCGGGATTACAAAGCTTCTGCGTGCGGCAGATATTGAGCAGACACTGCTTTATCTGCATCTCCGCCGCTATTTCATATCCGTATTTTTTGTTTTCCAGTTCGCCGCGGATACAGCTCAGAGCCGCAGCCACTTCGTTAGTGTCCCCTTCAAGCACGGGAGAACAGAGCGCGTAACCGTCGAAAACCTTTTCTGCAAGTTTTTCCGGAAAGCGCAGCGCCGTCACTCTGCCTGAGCATATAGTCGTAAGAGTGGCGTCGTCGTTACTGCGCAAAAGATAAACCCGACCTTTACGCAAAGTAAAAGTCCTGTCCGCAATTCTGAGCGACATTATACCGTCGTCCACAACGGCAATCTCACAATCGCCCGTATTCGATCTTTCAAACCTGGGATCGCGCATCGAAACAATACGGATCCCGTTATCTCCGCCGCAAATCTCCTTCATCATCATCGTTCTCCCCTGCAAAACTTTCATGCAACGCCGCATCATACATCGACGCCCTGTCATCGTTTCCATAATGAGTATAATATAAAAAACATTGTTTTGTCCATACCTTTTCAAAATTGATTGCAAACTTGACAAATAATCATTTATATGATAAAATACAGTCATAAATGAGCAAAAGGTGCGTGATTTATGTTTTCAAATGAACGTCATAATCTGATTTTCGACTATCTCAAGAACAATCGTAAAGCGACAGTAGAGGAACTTGCGTCGTTTTTGTACGTCAGCAGCGCTACGATACGGCGCGATCTGAAGGAGATGCAGAAACTGGGACTGATCGTGCGCAGTCACGGCGGTGCGCTGCTCCGCGAAACCGCCAACGAGGTGTCCATATTTGTACGGCGGGAAAAGAACGCGCGGGAAAAAGAGCAGGCAGCCATCCGTGCAATGCCTTACGTTACCGGCTTTCAGAGCGTGTTTATAGACAATTCATCCACATGCCTGATACTTGCGGAAAAGCTCAATCTGGAAAACCGTACCGTCATAACGAACGGATTACAGATAGCCATGCGGCTGACTCAGAAACAGAACGTAAATCTTATCATGCCGGGAGGAGCGGTGCATTATAACACCAACTCGGTGACCGGCGGTCTTACCTGCAATACGCTCCGCAACTTCCGCGTGGATCTTGCGCTGGTATCCGCTGCCGCAGTGGACGCTGAAGGCACCTATGAACACTCGCTTGAAACGGCTCAGATAAAACAGCTTATGTTCCAGCAGGCAAAGCGCAGCATGCTTGTTGTGGACGGTACGAAATTCGGACACAGCAGCTCTTATCACACCGCATCGCTGGACGATTACGATACGATTGTTACGGACGCGCCGGACGACATTATCGCCCCCTACCGCGCCGCAGGAATAGAGATAGTAAATTCATAAATACTTAAGATATATACCTGACCGGCTTGATGTGTTTACCTTGACGGCTTGATGAATTTACCTTAACGGTTTGTTGAATTTACTCTTGACGGTTTGACGGAAAAGTACCGCCCGGACATGCGCCCGGGCGGTACTTATTAAATTAATATTCAGTTTATCTTTACATTAATTTCACGCGGCAGCCGATCGGATGACCGGCGCACGCTTTACGGGGCGTCGCACCCGCGCCTCGCCGCTTATCGGCGTACGGATACGCATGCGGCACAGCGGCATTATGAGAACGAGAGGATCTTATCGCGCTAATCCTGCAAATAAGAAAGTAGTTCCGTCACCGACGGGAAACCCGCTTTCTTATCTGCGGGGGAGGATTAACGCTATGGATAGGAAGGAGGAAAGCCGGCACTGGTGAAAGGCAGTGCCGGGCATACCGCACACCGGATGTGCGGCAGCGACAACCATCAAGTCTCAAGAGTCAATGTTCAGCAGAATATTCCGCCGCGTCCGAACGATAACGCCGGACAGGTATGCGGCGCATTGATCGCAGTTAAAGGTATCCGCTGATGCCGCTTTAAAAGAACTCGGATGCGTTCTGATTTCATTTAATTATAACCACTAAAACAGCTGTTTTTCATAGTATTAAACGTTCAAGTAATCAGTAAATTTGTTCGCATATCTAATATGCTTACCATTACCCTGTCAATTCCGCTCAAAAAAAGCCTGCTCTGTCTGCAAAGTTTACGGCGGCCGGGGGTGAAAATCCGTAAAAAATTTATACTTACGATATTTATGCTTTTACCCTCGCCGCGCTATTCCGACGAGTCTGCTCTTTCTGAAAAAGCGCTTATCAGCCGGGATATGCAAATTACAACCATTCAGCACTGGCTTACGCGCACAAAGCGGCGCGGGCGTACCGTTCACGGCTTTCGCGGCTGAAACGGGCAGAACCCTGCAGACCGCTCCGCACGGAAGCATACAGCTTTACGCGCACGCCGCACCTGCCGGCATTCATACCCGTGCAAAGCTGCGGAATGCAACGCCACTTCGTCCTGTTTGATAAGCGCGCAAGTGAAGTGCGGCGCATTACGGCTTTTAATCAGAATGCGCGTAAAATGCAAAAAAGACGGAATTTTCCGTCTTTTTCACATGAGAATTTTACTTTTTATGATTCAGATTTCCAAAATCAGATTCTCGCTACTCCGGTGCGACGCGCCGCTTCCTTAACAGCATTTGCAACAGCGTCTTTTACATTGGGATTGAATGAATCGGGAATGATGTACTCGGGGCAAAGCTCCTCAGGCTTTACAATGCTTGCTATAGCCTCAGCTGCCGCGATCTTCATTTCGTCATTTATGTCGCTTGCGCGAACGTCAAGCGCTCCGCGGAAAATGCCGGGGAATGCAAGGACGTTATTGATCTGGTTAGCAAAGTCGCTGCGGCCGGTGCCTACGACTTTTGCGCCTGCAGCGATAGCCTCATCGGGCATGATCTCGGGAACAGGGTTAGCCATTGCAAATATGATAGGATCATGGTTCATCGTCTTGACCATTTCCTGCGTCAGGCTGCCGGGAGCGGAAACGCCGATGAATACATCTGCGCCGACGATAACGTCTTTAAGGCTTCCCGCCTTTCCTTCAAGGTTGGAGATCTCAGCCATTTCCTCTTTGATAGCGTTGAGGCCGTCTCTGCCCTTATAGATAGCGCCTTTACGGTCGCAAAGAATGACTTTCTTAAGACCGCGGCTCATAAGCAGACGGGTTATTGCAATACCTGCCGCGCCCGATCCGTTTACTACGACGCTGACGTCCTCAATCTTCTTTCCGACAAGCTTAAGCGCATTTATCATAGCCGCCATCGTTACGACTGCGGTACCGTGCTGATCGTCATGGAACACGGGAATATCGCAAACCTGCTTAAGACGCTTTTCGATCTCAAAGCAACGAGGCGCGGAAATATCCTCAAGGTTGATTCCGCCGAAGCTGCCCGCAAGCAGCTGAACGGTCTTTACTATATCATCGACTTCCTTGGAACGGATGCAGAGAGGGAACGCATCCACATCACCGAACGTCTTGAAAAGTGCGCACTTGCCTTCCATAACAGGCATACCGGCTTCAGGACCTATGTCACCGAGGCCGAGCACTGCGGTACCGTCGGTTACAACGGCAACGAGATTTGCGCGACGGGTGTAAACGTACGAAAGATCTACGTCCTTGGAGATCGCAAGGCAGGGCTCCGCAACACCGGGGGTGTAAGCGACGGAAAGCTCTTCGCGATTGGTTATCGGAGCGCGGGTAACGACTTCGATCTTACCTTCCCACTCCTTATGCTTATTGAGTGCATACTGCTTTTTGTCCATTGTTTTATACCTACCTTATTGGTTTCAGACTTTGAGATTATCGAGGAATTCGCGCATCTTCTTTGCGGAAAGCTGAAGCTTTGCAATTTCATCTTCCGTGTAATCGTAAGGAATATGCTGCTCTGCTCCGTTGATACCGAGTACGGTGGGAACGCTGATACATACGTTTTCTATTCCGTAATAACCTTCAAGAAGAGTGCTGACGTTGTGTACGCTGCGGGTATTCTTTATAATCACGTTGCACAGTTCGGAAACTACGGATGCAATCGCGTAGAACGTAGCGCCCTTGAGCTTGATGACTTCGCCGCCTGCCGTGCGGACGCTGTTTTCGATAGCGTCTTTATCAAGAGTGATACCCATCTTTGCACAATATGAGTCGATAGGCATACCGGAGATATGAACGCTGCTCCACACTGCGAACTGACTGTCGCCGTGTTCACCGGACATAAAGCCGTGAATGTTCTTGGAATCGACATTAAGTGTCTTACCGAGGAGATAACGGAAACGAGCGCTGTCCAGCGACGTACCGGTACCAACTACGGCATTTACGGGGAGTCCGGAGTACTTCTGTATTACATAAGTGAATACGTCAAGCGGGTTAGCAACTACAAGCACAACTCCGCCGTTATAATACTTAGCAATGTTTGCCGCAATATCCTTTGCAATTACGGTATTTTTTGCAGCAAGGTCAAGTCTGCTTTCGCCGGGCTTACGTCCGAGTCCTGCCGTGACTACAATAACATCACTGTCCGCTATTTCGGAATAATCCCCGTCATGGATGTTCATCGCATCCATCGTTACAAGACCATGGCAAATGTCCATTGCCTCGCCCTTGGCTTTATCCTTATTAACGTCAATGACGACAAGCTCCGAAACGAGCTTGCGGGTAGCGATCGAGTAAGCCGCTGTCGCGCCTACAAGACCTGCGCCGATAATGCTGATCTTCGAGTGTTTTCTGTCCATGATTATTTATCCATTCCGTTTAAAAATTTTTGTCGGTTTAATTAAATCCATCCTCCTGAACAAACGCCGCTTTAAGCTTAAAAAAAGGGCGCAGCCCACGCCGATCCCGCAAGTCGTCAAAACAGGCGAAACCGCCTTCCCCCATTGTCTTATCGTTTAATATTATATCATACTTAAAGAAAAATGCAAACAAATTTGACAGCCTTTTTCAACTTTATTGTAAGCTGAGTGAATTTGCTCAGAAAACGATCACGCGCAAAAGCGCTTATATTCACAAATTACCCCCTGACCGCGGCAGTTACGGACGCTGTTTCAGGTTCCGCACGTATATGCTGCCCGACTGCAACCGTTTATCGCATGGTTATACCGCTTTCTGCCCGTAAATATACGGCGGCTTCCGCTCATATCGTATATTTTTCATCCGCGCAGATATATGCCGCCCGCTTAATCTGCTCATCTTCTTTTTTGCATGCGTTGTTGCTCCGTACATGCGGTAAATGCTTGACACTTAATTTACGATAATATAATATAGTTATAATAATCTGAAGTTGTAAGACCGAGAGCTGTCGCTCTCAGAAGCAGGGGAAGTGCGGTGAAAATCCGCCACAACGCTCATTACCGTAACGGCGTAACTATATATACCGCCCGAGTCGGGTTACCTGCCTGCAACAAGTTTCAAGTCTGCGTTCTTGGTCGCGGAGAACGCGCTCAGCCCAAATTTTTCCGCCGTTTGTCGCATGTATTCAAAACGGCGTCTGTTTGGGGCAAGTCTCCTCCGCCCTAAGGCGCAAAAGGAGGCTTCATATGATAAAGAAAGGCATTATCGCCGGGATAGCGCTTGCGCTGATATGCGTATGCTTCACCGCCTGCTCTTTGCCGGAAACCGATACGGACGCCCCGGACACCGGGATAATGTACCTTGTTATCGCAAACGATGCGGAAGAACATAACTACTCCGTATATTCCGTTGAGCTGAACGGGGTCGGAAATGTTTTCGACGCACTGGATGCGGCTGAGGTCGGATATCAGCAGTCGGGCGGTTTCATAAACGCAGTCGACGGCATCACTCTCGGCGAAAACGAGTACATTTATCTGTATACAAGCGTGGAAAAGGACTTTGACGTTTCTCAGTACGCGCTTACGCTCGACTGGTGCGGTGTTACGCTGACGAGCAGCGGATTGGGCGCTTCAGACATGACGCTTGAAAGCGGCTGTATCATATATATAGGCACTATCGTTTACTGATGTCCGGCAGTCTGAAAAAACCGGACGGAGCAGATCTCCGCCGCAGCGGGATCGGCAGCAGTCAAATAAACGGCAGCGGCGCGGATGACAGCTGTGCCGATAACGGCACAAAGGACATTCATAACGTTTCCGGCGCGGATGACAGCTATGCCGATAACGGTACAAAGGACACTCATGTCGTTGGTGCGGATGAAAAATGCGGCAGAGACACGGAATATGAGCATAAGACGGAAACTGCCGACGCGGCAAAAACCGGAAAACGAAGGATTTTACCTCGCCCGGCAAGGCGCATCGCGTTTGCCGGAGCATATGCCGCCATGATCATAGGCGGCAAAGAAGCTCTTGCCGTGCTTCCCAACGTAGAAATAGTAACATTACTTTGTGCAGTCGGCGCGTTTGTATTCGGATCGATATGCCTTATATCCGTTCTGGCATTCGTGACTGTGGAAGGTCTGATCTACGGATTCGGAACGTGGATCGTTTCATACTACATTTACTGGCCTCTCGTTTGTCTGGTTTTTTTACTTCTCGCTCGTCTGATACGCCCGGATAACGGCGTAGCGATGCGCACGATCCCTACTCTGGCAGCTTTGCTCCTGACCGCCCTTTTTTCGGTGCTCACGTGTCTTGTGGACGTCGGACTGCTTACCGGTCTGTTCGATAATTTCTGGGGTAGGTTCGCAGTATATTATGCACGCGGTATTTTCTTCTATATCACGCAATTCGTTACAAATTTAATCTTATTTGCGTTGCTATACCAGTATATGGTAAATTGGCTCATAAAATTAAAAAAACAGCTTGTTTTATAGTCTATTTTGCAAATTTTTGTTGAATTTATAAATAATAACAGTAAATTTTGCTAAAAAATCAGCAAAAGCGAATTTTTTTGCAAAATTTCATGCGTATAAATTTTACTTGACAACAGGTGCAACTATAGGTATAATAGTAGTATAACAGTCGAATATTATACAATATTCGGAAAAGAGTATTTATTAATACCATGCTTATAAACGGAATATTATAAGCAAACGTGCCGCAGCCTGGGGCAGGTCAAGCGGTAAATAAAAACGGACAGGTAAAAAAGCATGAAAAGAAAATTAACTGACCTCAACAAAGAGGAATTCAAACAATTCCATGAAAACAAAGTACATGGAACCGCCCTCAGACCTTTTGCAAAATACCGTACCGTCATCTGTGAAAAGATGCCCAGTATGCCGGCACATTGGCATGAGGAAATGGAGATCATCAAAGTCCAGGAAGGTACCGGTTCGATATGCATAGACGACAAGTGGTTTTCCGTGCATAAAGGCGACATAGTGTTCGTTAACCCGCGCAAAATTCATTCGATCGGAAGATACAAGAATGAAGATATGGTGATTGACTCGATCATATTTAACCTTCGCATACTTGAGAGCACGAACGCCGACGCATGCAGCATCAAGTACCTTGCGCCGATCATAAACGGCGCTAATCTGGTTACTCGTGTTATCCGCACAAAGCATGCCGACTATCACGTATTTGACCAGAACATGACAACGATCATGCAGGCATATAACGACGCTATACCCGGCTGGGAAATGGCGGTAAAAGCAAATCTTTTCTGGCTTTTCTATCACCTTTATCGTCTCGACCTTGTTTACCGCGCTGAGCGCATAGACGAGAGCCGCGAAAGTGAATCCGTACAGCCGGCTATCGATTACATTCGTGAGAACTATGCCGAGGAAATATCGATCAAGACGCTTTCCTCACTCTGCGGTTTTTCTGATACGTACTTTATGAAATTGTTTAAGAAAGCGACGGGCGTGACCTGCGTCGACTATATCAACGGAGTGCGTCTGAGCCAGGCGGCAAATCACCTGCTCGTAACGAGCTCGAGCATAATCGACGTTGCGCTCGGAGTCGGATACAATAATGTATCGTACTTCAATCGTCAATTCAAAGCGGTATATAATGTAACGCCGAAAGAGTACAGACGCATAGGCAGAGAGCAGAGCCGCACGCTTGCAAACACTGCTCCCGAAACCACCGCCGAAACCGAGGATGAAGACAATGACGATCAGATAGATGAAGCCGATTGATTTATCTCTGACCTTTTATAAAATGATGTATTGATAATAGAAAACAGGATTTCTTCCGGGAATCCTGTTTTTTATATGCTCTGCCCCGCTCGTATTCTGCCGCCTTACGCCTGATCTCGCCGTCCGGCGGAGAATTGGACCGGATAAATTTTATTACGGGAAGTGACGCACGGACATTGCCGGACGCGCAAAAACGTAAAAGATATACACAAAAACGGTCGGGAAAAACAAAGCTCGGAGCGGAAAGACACCTAAAACTAAAGGTAAAAGTAAGAGAAAGGGTGAGCAAAGAAATGCGGGCAAAAAGAAAAGACAGATGATCTTCATCTGCCTTTTCAATGAAATGCGGCAACGTCCTACTCTCCCATACAGTGTCCCGTACAGTACCATCGGCTCTATGTGGCTTAACTTCCG
>CALVTM010000003.1 GCA_944362615.1 uncultured Clostridia bacterium | reverse complement strand
ATGGGGTATTTCAACGAACATAACCTCGGACAGATCGCCAACACCGCGACCAACACGGCGGAGTCATTGCAGGATACGCTCACGCGCTGCCTGCTTTTGACGACGAAGGGATTGTTTATGGCGCTCGTCATCACGATTTCGTTGCTTGTTTTTGATTGGCGCATAGGACTTGTCGCCGCGGCGGGGTTCGTTCTCTTTCTCATCATCAATCATTTCCTGCACAAGGCGGGAGAAAAGAACTCGGACAGAAAGACTGTTTCGGGCGACAAAGCGGTGGAGGCCGTGCTTGAATATGTGCAGGGCATTGCGGTCATCAAGTCGTATAATCTGACGGGCAAGGCCAATAAAAAAGTGACTTCCGCCATCAAAGAGGACAGGGACGTCAATTACGCGCTCGAAAAGAACTATATCCCGTTCATGGCATTGCAGGGCATTGCCGTCAAACTTGCCGGTGTGGCTATCATCGCGGTGTCGGTATGGCTCTACACGCAGCTTTCCATGCCGTTGTTTACGGCGCTCGTCGCCTGTATCGCATCCTTCATGGTGTTCAACGACCTCGATTCGGGCGGCAATATGTCCGCGCTGTTGCGCATGGCGGCAAACAGCATCGACAAGATCGAGGCGGCGATGAACCTGCCCGTCATGGACATAAACGGCAAGGAGATAACGCCCGCAAAGACGGATATTGCCGTGCGCAATGTAGATTTTTCCTACGATAAGCGCAAGATCATCGACGGAGTTATGGTAGATATACCCGCGCGCTCCTCGCTCGCCATCGTCGGCGGTTCGGGCAGCGGCAAAACGACGCTGTGTAACCTTATCTTACGGTTCTGGGATGTGGATAAGGGGAGTATCTCCCTCGGCGGGCACGATGTGCGCGAATATAAACTGGATAGCCTCTTAAAAAATTACAGCATGGTGTTCCAGAATGTGTACCTGTTCAACGATACGATTGCGAACAACATCCGTTTCGGCAAGCCGGACGCGAGTATGGAGGAAGTGATAGAGGCGGCGAAAAAGGCGTGCTGTCACGACTTTATCTCCGCGCTCCCCGACGGGTACGATACGATCATCGGCGAGGGCGGCGCGAGCATTTCGGGTGGAGAAAAACAGCGAATTTCCATTGCTCGCGCTATCATCAAGGATAGTCCCGTCATCATTTTGGACGAGGCAACGGCGAACGTCGATCCCGAAAACGAATGGATGCTGCAAAACGCCATCCGGGAGCTGACGAAGTCCAAAACGGTCATTATGATCGCACACAGGTTAAAGACGGTGCGCCACGCCGATAAGATCATCGTGCTGGAAGGCGGCAAGATTGTCGAAGAGGGCACGCATAAAGAGCTTCTCAAAAAGCAGGGCAAGTATGCCGAATTTATCGCTATGCGCGAAAAGTCCGTGGGCTGGAAACTCGGCAGTGCAATGCAAAACAGATAGTCGGGAAATAAGGATTAAATATTGTATGTGGTCGGGCGAGTGGCGTATCTGAAAAACTTGCGCGGAAGGGTTGACAAACGTCGCCCTTCCGTGTATAATGACAATAAGTTCGCATACGCGAACTTATTAAAATGCATATAGTTCGCAATAGCGAACATAAAGGAGAAAAATGAGCGCAACGGAATATGCCATCGGCCGTCATTGCGGCGTTACGTTCGCGGGGCTGAAAATAGCCAGCCTTGTGAGTTTACGGAAAGGGGAGGAGGACGTCATCCAAACGCTTTCACGCCGCTTTGCGGGGAAAGGGTTTGCATTCATACTCCTGCGCGAGGACGAGGAGCGGCTGCTCGTGTATATCTGTCACAGGGCGCGGCTCACAAAGTATCTTTTTTCGCCGGACGTCATGGCGTTCCTTGCGCGGTTCGGGTATGAATATGCTTGTGCGGAAGAGGCATTGCGGCAGTTGAAAGAGCGCATGAACGGCGAATTTCCGCACGAGATCGGCGTGTTCCTCGGCTATCCGATATGCGATGTGTGCGGCTTTCTCCGCGATCCCGACGGTTGTATCCTTTGCGGTGCGTGGAAGGTGTACGAAAACGTGGATGAAGCGGCGCGCACGTTCGAGCGCTTCCGCCGCTGCAGCGCCTGTATCTGCCGGCATATGGATAACGGGCGGTCGCTCACGCAAATATTCAATGCAGGATAAAAAATTATTTTATTTTCAGGAGGTATTTTATGAAAGTTTCTATCGTGTATTGGTCCGGAACGGGCAATACGGAGGCAATGGCAAATGCCGTGGCAGAGGGCGCAAAGAACGCGGGCGCGGAGGTCGAGCTTCTGCCCGTTTCCGCGGCAAACGCCGATGTTGTCGGCAGCGACGCGCTTTTGTTCGGCTGCCCCGCAATGGGTGCGGAAGAGCTGGAAGAGAGCGAGTTCGAGCCGTTCTTCTCGTCCGTCGAAGGTTCGCTTTCGGGCAAAAAAGTGGGGCTGTTCGGCTCTTACGATTGGGGCGACGGCGAATGGATGCGCACTTGGCAGCAGAGAGTGGAAGCCGCGGGCGGAGTGATGATTGAGGACGGACTCATCTGCAACAATGCGCCGGACGATGATGCCCTTTCTGCCTGCCGCGCGCTCGGTGAAAAAGCGGCAAAGTGAGGGAGTATGCTTAAAATCACATTAGAAGTCGAGGGGATGCGCTGCGGAATGTGCGAAACGCACGTCAATGATGTGGTGCGCCGCGTGGAGGGCGTGAAAAAGGTCGCGTCCTCCCACGCGAAGGGCAGAACGAAAGTCATCGCCGCGGACGGCGTGGATATTTTGCGTATCAAGGCGGCGATCACTGCGCAGGGCTATACGGTCGGCAATATCCAAAGTCAGCCATACGAAAAGCACGGGTTGTTTTCGCGCAAGAGGTGAAAAGTTATTTCCGTTAGCGTATGTTAACGCCCCGTGTTTTCTCTTTACTTTTTCTTGAAAACAGAGTATAATCTATATTATAAATGATATTTAGGAGGTGCGCGCATGGCTATCAAGAGGACGAGAGAGTCGGAAGAAATGTATTTGGAGACCATTCTTTTGCTGCATAAAGGGCAGCCGAACGTGCGCGCCGTGGATGTGCGCGACGAACTCGGTCTTGCCAAATCGAGCGTTTCGCGCGGGGTAAACCTGCTTGAAAAGAAGGGGTACATCCATATAGACCGTGACACGGGCAACCTCACCTTCACCGATTCGGGAAGGAAGAAGGCGGAAGGAATATACGAAAGGCACCAAACGCTCACAAAAGCGCTTATGAAGCTGGGTGCAGGGCAAGAACTTGCCGAAGAAAACGCCTGCCGCATCGAACACGTCGTCTCCGACGAGATGATGGAAGTGTTCCGGAATTATATCAAAGAGTAAGGAAAAAGGGAACGCCGCGTGCGTTCCTTTTTTTGTGCAGGCAAATTTTTCGGAAAAATTTAATTAACCGCGGTAAATATATTTGACTTGCAAGGCAGAAATGATTATACTATATATTGGTTCGCAAGAGGGAACTTGAAAGGCGAATTTTTATTTAACCCATAAGTTCGCTACTGCGTACCTAATTTTTCGCCCGTGAGTTAGTGTATGCGAACTCGTATGTGGCGAAACAGAGGCAAATCGTGAAGGGAACAAAAACGCAGAAAACGCCGAAAGAACTCAAAGCGTGGGAGAAAGAAAAGAAGCTCATCCCCGTGATGATCAAAAAATATTGCCACGGCAAGCACGGAACGAGAGGGGAGGAGCTATGCGAGGAATGCAGGGCGCTTACAGAATACGCGCTCTTCCGCCTCGAAAAGTGCCCGTTCAATGTCAATAAAAAGTTCTGTTCCTTCTGTAAAATCCATTGCTATAAGCCGGATATGCGGGGGAAGATAAAGGATGTTATGAAGTGGTCGGGGCCGAGAATGATATTCACTCACCCCGTGTTCGCGATGGGGCACGTCTTTCAGATGATAAAATACAAAAAGAAGTTAAAAAAGGAAGAAAAGGCAGAATCAGATGTTTGATAAAGAACTCTTAAAGCTCATCGGCGGAAATAAAAAGTACGTCGTCTATACCGTCCTTTTGATGGTGCTCGGTATGCTTGCCAACATCGGCATTACGGCGAGCATCTGCTGGGCGGTGTACTTCCTCATTGAAGGATACGAGCCGCTTGCCTACATATATCCCGCAATAACGGCGGTCGTTGCGATTATCGTGCGTTATATCGCCAGCCGCTGCACCGGCAATCTGAAAGATATGCTGGGGCGCAAGGTCAAAAAGGACTTGCGCGAACGCACTTATGACAAAATCTTAAAACTCGGCGTGCGCTCGACGGACGGCATGAGCATGGCAGGACTGACGCAGGTTTCAATGGAGGGCATCGAACAGCTCGATCTGTATTACTCCACATATCTGCCGCAGTTCTTTTTTTCCATGCTCGCGCCTATTATTTTGTTCTGCATTTGCGTTGGGATAGACTGGCGCACTTCGCTGGTGCTTTTGGCGTGTGTGCCGCTCATTCCCGTGTCCATCGTGGCGGTAAGTAAGTATGCCAAAAAGATATTCGCAAAGTATTGGGGCAAATACACCTCGATGGGCGACGCTTTTTTAGACAGCGTGCAGGGACTGAAAGAACTCAAAATTTTCAAGGCGGCCGCCGCCCGCCACGTCAAGATGAACGCGAGCGCGGAGGAGTTCCGCAAGATCACGATGAAGGTACTCGTCATGCAGCTTGCAAGTACCACCATTATGGATTTAGTCGCCTACGGCGGCGCGGGCGCGGGTATCGCGCTTTCGATTGTGGGGCTTATGAATGGCTGGCTGGCTCCCGCGTCGGCGCTCTTTCTCATTCTCGTGGCGGTGGAGTTTTTCCTGCCGCTCCGTTCGCTCGGCTCTGCTTTCCATGTTGCCATGAACGGCGCGAGCGCGGGCAGAAAGATAATCTCTCTCCTCAACGTTCCCGATCCCGTATGGGGCGAGAACGAAGTAAAGGGAACGGAACTCAAATTAAACGGTGTGACTTTCTCCTATGACGGCAAGCGCGACGTGCTCAAAAACGTGAGTATGACCTTCCCCGAAAAGGGCATGACGGCGATCGTCGGCGAGAGCGGCTGCGGAAAGAGCACCGTCGTCAATATGCTCGTCGGCGCGTACCGCCCGAAGGCGGGCAACGTTACGGTGGGCGGACAGCCGCTCGAAAGCGTGACGCGCGAATCGTACTATTCGCACCTTGCGTCCGTTTCCTATAATACCTATATTTTCAACGACACTGTGCGTGCCAACTTTGAGCTGGCGAAAAAGAACGCGAGCGATGAGGAGATCTGGTCTGCATTAAAGGCAGTCAATCTCGCCGATTTTATCAAAGAGAACGGCGGGCTGGATAAAGTCATCACCGAGGATGCCAACAACGTGTCGGGCGGACAAAAACAGCGGCTCGCGCTCGCCGTCAACCTCGTGGCGGATAAGGATATCTACGTCTTTGACGAGGCAACGAGCAATATCGACATAGAGTCGGAAGCCATCATCATGCGCAATATCAAGGCGATGAGCGCGGAAAAAACCGTCATCGTCATTTCGCACCGCCTTGCCAATGTCGTCCCCGCGGATAATATCTATTTTATGGAAGAAGGGGAAGTGAAGGAGCACGGCAGCCACGCGCAGCTTATGGCAGGAAGCGGCGGCTATGCAAAACTGTTCAACGCGCAGAAACAGCTTGAAGAGGGCTACAAAGAAATTACGGGCATTGCCGCGGAGGTGAGAGCATGAAAGAAAAACTTCGCAGAAGCGGCGCAAAAATCATGGCAAGCCTTATTGTGCTACTCGGCTCTCTTTCCTATATCATGATCCTTGCCGTCATCAACGGTTCGGTCGGCTTTCTTGCGGCAATGGGCGTTACGGTCGCGGGGGCAACGGGCGTTGCAAAGGCTTTGGGAGTCCTCGGCTTGTGTGCGGAAATTCCGCTCGCGTGGGGCTGGATCGTCGGCATTGCCGTCGGCTGCGGCGTCGTGCGCGGCGGCCTCAGATATCTCGAACAATACAGCAACCACTATATCGCGTTCAAATTGCTGGCGGTTCTCCGCGACAAGATCTTCGGCGCGCTCCGCGTACTGTGTCCCGCCAAGCTCGAAAGTAAGCAGAAGGGCAGCATCATCGCCATGATCACGTCGGATATCGAAACGCTGGAAGTGTTCTACGCGCACACCATTAGTCCCATCTGCATTGCCGTTTTGGTGTCGCTCGCCGTGTTCCTGTTCGTGGGCTTTGTGTCCTCGTGGTATCTCGCGCTCGTGGCACTTGTGGGGTTTGCCGCCATCGGCATCGTCGTGCCGCTCATCTCGTCAAGGGCGCTCAAAGAGTCGGGCGTCAACTACCGCCGCGAATTTGCGGGCTTCAATTCCTATTTCCTCGACAGTATCAAGGGCATCAAGGACATCGTGCTCAACAACGCCGAAAAGGACAGGGAAGGAGAAGTCAACCGCCGTTCGGACATCCTTTTGAAAGAAACGAAGAAGATGAAGCACGGCATCACAAAGGCAGGTGCGGCTACCGAACTTTGCGTTACGCTGTTCATCGCAATATCTCTCATTGTCGGCATTGTATTGGTTTCGGCAGATATGCTCGACCTCGGAAAAATGCTCATCGGCGTGGTGACCATCTTCGGCAGCTTCGGCCCCGTGCTTGCGGTTTCGGCTCTGCCCGGCAATCTCACCCAAACCTTTGCGAGCGGCGACAGGGTTCTGAACCTTTTGGAAGAAAAGCCTGCGGTCACACCTATAAAGAACGGAAAGACATTCGATTACGAAAACCTTTCGGTCAAAGATTTGTCCTTTGCCTATGAAAAGAGCGCGCCCGTTCTCAAAGACGTGTGCATGCACGCCGAAAAGGGCGAAATTATCGGCATCGTCGGCGAAAGCGGCTGCGGTAAGTCCACTTTCCTCAAACTGCTGTTGCGATTCTGGGAAAAGGATAAGGGCGAAATCAATTATAACGGCATTGACGTCGATAAAATCGCCTCGGATAATCTATTGGACAACGTAACGATGGTGTCGCAGACGACCTATCTCTTTGACGAGAGCATCGAGGAAAACCTTCGCATCGCCAAGCCGGATGCCACGCAGGAAGAAATCGAAAGGGCATGCAAAATGGCGTCGGTGCATGACTTTATCATGACTTTGCCGGACGGCTACAAGACGCAGGTCGGTGCGATGGGCGACAATCTTTCGGCGGGCGAAAAGCAGCGTATCGGGCTTGCCCGCGCGTTCTTAAAGGGCAGCCAGCTCATTTTGTTGGACGAACCGACGAGCAACGTCGATTCCATCAACGAGGGCATGATATTAAAGTCCCTCGCCGAACAGAAGAGCAAAAAGAGCATTATCCTCGTATCGCACAGGGAATCCACTATGGCGATTGCGGACAGGATCTACAAAGTAGAAAACGGAATTATGGCGGAGGAAAGATAGCGTGAACGAAGAAGAAAAAAAGACGACCGAAGAACAGGATGCGGCGCAGGCGCTTATTGCAAATACAGAGGAGATCGCGGAGAGCGCGTCCGAACAGGAGAACGTTGTCGCTTCTGCTCCTGCAAAGGAAGCGGAGGACGAAAACAAGATCTTCCGTAAATATAAGATTAAGGATATAGTTTTTCTTGCAATAATGGCAGCGTGCATGCTTGTTACGGGCGCAATCATGCCGCTCGTCGGGCAAATTCCCGTGTTCGGCATCATTCAGGTCTGCCTCGGCCTGCAATTTTCCATTTTTCCCGTCATCGGCATGATGAAGGTGAGAAAGCCGGGCGCTCTTCTCTTTATGTCGCTCTGCTGCGGCGTTGTGCTTGTGTTCATGAACACTGTTATGTTTGTGTGTATCCTCATCTGTGCGGTCATTGCGGAAGGGCTTGTCCTTTTGATTTTCCGCGGCTACAAAAAGGACTCTGCATGCCTGTTTGCGGGAACGATTTATTTCCCCGTAACGCTGCCGTTCCTGTACATATACTATCGCTTCCTATACTCGTGGACGGGTGAAGAGGGGCAGGCGGTCAACGCCTTCATTGGTTCTTCTGCGGGCATGGCGGTCGGCATGAGTATCGCGGTTCTGGCGATTTGCTTTGTCGGCGCGCTCATCGGTGTCATCATTTCGCGTGAACTGAAAAAATCGGGAGTCTTGAAAAAGTAATGGCGCTGTGGAATAAAAAACTCTATCCGCTCGTCGCCATACTTGCGGGGCTGTTTATCATCGTGTTCGGCCTCGTCATGGCACGGGAATTGCTCGCCTGCTCGGTTTTTCTCGCCGCGGTGTTTGTGTGGCTGCTGCTGTTCGGCTGCTGGAAGTCCTGCCTGCACGCGCTGCCCATGTTCATTATCGTGGCGGGTATCTTTTTCGGGATATTTTACGGCGCAACGGGCACAGTAAATTCGGGCTGGGCAATGGCAAACCGCTTCGGCGCGGTATTCCTCGCCATCGTTCCCGGTATGTCCACCACGCCCGTAAGAATGACGAGGAGCCTTTCGCAGGTGCATACGCCGCGCTCGGTCACGCTCGGCATGCTCATCGCTATGTCCTTTGTTCCTATGCTCAAAGGGGAGATAAAAAGGGTGCGCGAGGCAATGAAAACGCGCGGCGCGGGCAGTGTACTCAATCCTAAAATTTTATACCGTGCCTTT
This sequence comes from uncultured Clostridia bacterium, assembly GCA_944362615.1. GTDB lineage: Bacteria > Bacillota > Clostridia > Christensenellales > Pumilibacteraceae > Protoclostridium. The sequence goes on along the minus strand of CALVTM010000003.1, from coordinate 133,482 downwards.
CTCGTACCGCTCGTCATGCGACTGGTGAATATCTCGGATACGCTCGCGCTGTCGGTGGAAACGCGCGGCTTTGCGCTCGGAAAGGTGCGCTATACCATCTATAAAAGGGAAAAAATCGCGCTGTCGGACGTTGTATTCGTACTCGGTCTGATTGCGGGCGCGGTTCTGGTGATTGTGTTATGAGCGCGATAGAGTTAAAAAACGTAAATTTTTCCTACGACGGAAAAACGAAGATACTCGAAAACATGGATTTTGCCGCCGAATACGGGGAAGTGACTTTGCTTTCCGGTCATTCGGGGGAAGGTAAATCCACTTTAATGTATATTGTCAGCGGCATTATCCCCAACGTCAATTACGGCGAACTTTCGGGAGAAGTGCTCGTCGGCGGCGAGAGCATCAAGGGCAAAAAGATGGGCGACATCTGCCGCAAAGTCGGCGTCGTATTGCAAAACGCTGACGAGCAGATTATTCAGAAGATTGTCGAAGATGAAATCGCCTTCGGCTGCGAAAACCTCGCCTTCCCGCCCGAAAAGATACAAAAGCAGATTGAAATTGTATGCAATCTCATGAAGCTGGACAAAAATTGGAAGTGCCGCACGCTGTCCGGCGGGCAGAAACAGCGGCTGATTACGGCGAGTACGCTCGCCATGGGGCAGAAGATTATAATTTTGGATGAGCCGCTCGCCAATCTCGACAAGGACGGTGCGGCAATGCTCATGAGCACGCTGCGCTCTCTCGCAAAGGCGGGGTATTGCATCATCGTTATCGAACACCGACTTGACATGGTGCTGCCCTTTGTTGATACCGTTTGGCATATCGGGAACAAGACGGTCAGGAAGGTCGAAAATAGACAGGAGTATCTTGTTCAGCAGACAGCAAAAATAGAAGATGGTTGCCACATATATGCGGCACAATCGCCGATTTTTGCGCTGAAAAACGTAAAATTTTCCGTCAAAGACAGGGAGATTCTCAAAGACATCACTCTCGAAATTCCGAAAGGCGGCAGGACGGTCTTTCTCGGCGAAAACGGCTGCGGCAAAACCACACTCCTGCGCCTGATCGCGCGGTTGTATAAACCCACGGGCGGCAATATAGTGCAATACATAGACGAAAAATTCAAGCAAAAGCCGAAGGGCAGCAAGGCTTGGTATAAAAAGGTGGGCGTAGTCTATCAGAACCCCGATTACCAGCTCTTCATGCCTACCGTGCGGCAGGAAATTTCGTTCGGCGCAAAGAGCGAAGAATATGCCGCGGAGATTGCCGGATTGTTTGGCGTAAAGCATCTGTGGGAGAGGCACCCGCAGTCTCTCTCTGAGGGGCAAAAGCGGCGCGTTTCGATTGCCGCGGTCGCCGCATGCGAACCGGAAGTTTTGCTCTTGGACGAACCGACGGTGGGGCAGGACTATGACGGACTTTGCGCTCTGGTGGAGATATTAAACAAGCTGCACATGCGGTCGGGTAATACAATGATAACCATTACCCACGATGTGCGCTGCGCCGAGGCGTTGTGCGACAGGGCGTATCTCATTGCGGACGGAATTGTCGCAAAGCGCGGCGGCAAGGAACTCGTAAGAGAATATTTCACTTCATGAGTGATAGGGGGGACATGATGCATCATTCACAACTTGAGTACCTTATTGCAGTGCAGAAATTGCAGGGTGAGAGTACCGGAGTAAGAGGCATAACTCTTGCAGATTATATGAATGTTTCGGCATCCTATATTGTAAAATTAGCTGTATATGCGGAAACAAACGGATATGTCTGTCGATGCAATTCCAGAATGATACGCCTTACAGAGCAAGGCGAGAGAATCGTAACGGAATACCTGACCGCCGCGCAATATATGGAGAACTTTTTTCTCTCCTGCGGGGTAGACAGAGCCACAAGCCACAATGATGCAATCAGAGGCGTGTGTGCAATTACCGAAAAGGCGAGGAATGCGTTGCGTTTAGCGCAGAACACAAAAGTACAAACAGATTAAATTTCTTATGAGGTCTTGCTTTTACTGCATTCTTTCGCTTGCTAATTCTTTGTGAAATATGTTATACTTATCTATGGAAATTAAACATGGTTAATTTTCTAAACGCAGACTTGTTTCCCTTAAAAGGTGTAATTGCACCTGTTTTTTAAGGTGATAGGTTGCGTATGGCGAACTCAATAGGTTAAGAAGTTGGCGCGGAAAGAGCGCCAAACTTTAAGCGGTAATGTTCGCTAATGCGAACTTAAATTTTTAGAGATGAGTTCGCGTATGAGAACTTATATAACGGGAATACAAACAACTCTTAAAGAGAAAAAGGAGAACGCTCGGTGCTGTTAAAGTTAGAAAATATCGGAAAGATATACGATTCAAACGACATTCTCACGGTGGGTATCCGCGGGATCGACTTGGCGTTCGACTATAACGAGTTTGTGACGATCGAAGGTGAGAGCGGTTCGGGCAAGAGCACGCTCTTAAACGTCATCGGTGCGAACGATACATACGAGGAAGGGGAGCTGTATTTTAACGGCGAGCCGACGTCGCACTATTCCGAAGCCGATTGGGAAAAGTACCGCGAAAAGAACATCGCCACCATCTTTCAGGACTTCAATATCATAGAAAACCTCACCGTTTTGGAAAACGTAGAGCTTGCGCTTTTGCGTCTGGACGACGTGAAGGAGAGAAAGAAGAGGGCAAAGGAACTCATCGCCCGCGTGGGGCTGACTGAGCAAATGAACAGACGGGGCAGCAAACTTTCCGGCGGCGAAAAACAGAGAACGGTCATAGCCCGCGCGCTCGCAAAGGACGCGCCCGTCATTCTCGCAGACGAGCCGACGGGCAATCTCGACGTCAAGGCTTCAAAGGAAGTGGCGGCGCTTCTCAAAGAGGTGTCGAAAGATAAGCTCGTCATTGTCGTCACGCACAATCCCGAATTTTTCAAGCAGTACGCCACGCGCAGGGTGCGCATCTACGACGGCAGCGTTTCGGAAGATAATCAAATAGAACCGCCCGCGCCGTTCTCCGGGAGCGAGCAGGCGGAGCAAGTTCCTGTCAGCCGTTTCCATAATCTCAAAAATACGCTGCATATCGGCGTACTCAACTACAAGAGCCGCCCGAAGTTCACGACCATGATGAGTCTTGCGCTCGCGGTGTGCGCCATGACGTTGTTCCTCGTTATCTCGCTGTTCGGGCAGAGCCTTATACAGCCGCTCACGACCACGCTGGACGGCGTAGGGATAGAGGGCAAAGTCATCGTGTCCGGCACGGGGGACGGAATTTCTGCGGATACGCTGGACGAACTCGCTTATGGTACGGACGCAGGTTACATATTGGGTGACAGGGAGCTTTCCGAATTTACCGTCGCCGTTCCCGAAAGCGGGGATATGCTTGGGAATTATGAAGTTATCTGCCTGTATTCTCCGTATGAATACAACTTGCAGGCAAACGAAGGCGTATTGGTGCTTCCGCAGTCGGCAAATCGGGACGCGAACGCGATAGCGGCGGCGTTCACGAATGCGGGCGTAGGGCTGGAAAACATAGAGATAAAAACTTCGCTCACGGCAGAGGATGTGCGGCTGTATCTCGGCTACGGCGCGCTCGCGGAAAACGGGCTGAAAATACAGGCGGTAAACTCTGCAGTGCGGCTCGGCGAGGACGAAACGACGGTCTATACCTTTGCCGCCAACGAAAACCTTGCGGACGGAAACATCAACCTTGTCAACTCCAATTACTTCAACGTGGTGGGGCGGACGGCGGTGTTTACGGCAAAGGCGGATAAGGCGTATATCGTGGCGGACGCGAGCGGAGAGAACGAAAGCATTGACGGACTCATCGTCGAAATGAGCGAAGCGGACTATGCCGCCATGTTTGAAGGCGGTTTTTCCTCCGCTGCGCAGGCGTGCCTGTATTTCTCCTCTGACGATGCGGCGCGGGCGGCTGTTTCAAAACTTCCCGAAGGATATATGGGGCTTTTGTCCACGAGCGGCATTTATGTGCAGAGCGCGGGGGACGTGTTCACGTCGAACGTGCTTTGGTATGTGACGCTCATCGCCGCAAGCCTTCTTGTCGGCGTGCTCATCGGCATCATCTTTATGCGCAGCGTGAAAATCTATCAGGCGGATTTTGCGGTGTACAGAACGCTCGGCATTCCGAACAAGGTTTCCAGCCGCTCGCTGTATATCCAGATGGCGCTCATTTTCCTGCCGACGCTCGTGCTTCTGCCGCTCGTATCGCTCATTGCCGCGGTCATTCCGGACAGCAGCCTTGCGTTCATCTCGGCGGGCAATTACTTCTTCATAGAAGTCATGTTGCTCTTAATCGTCGAACTTGTGGCGTTCGGGTTCAATAAATCCCTCAACGGGCAGAGCATTCGTAAGAGCTTGAGGAGGGGAAGCAAATGATTAAAATCGAAAACATCGGCAAAGTATTCAACGCGCACTCCCGTAACCGCAACGAGGTATTGAAGGGCGTCTCCTTTGAACTTCCCGAAAAAGGCTTTATCGCCATATACGGCAAGTCGGGTAGCGGCAAGACGACCTTGCTCAACATCATCGGCGGGCTTGATAGACAGGACAAGGGAAAGATCTACATAGACGGCGTAAACGTTGCCGGAAAAGTGGATAAGATTCGCAACGCAAAGATAGGGTTTATCTTCCAGAATTACTACCTCGAACGCGGCTATACTATCGCCGAAATCATGCGCAACGCCATGCACATCGCGGGATTTAAGGACGAGGGCGAGATAGAGAGGCGGAGCGAGCAGGTTCTTACGCTCGTGGACATGGAGCGGTTCAAGAATAAACAGGGCGACGCGCTCTCCGGCGGACAGAAACAGCGTGTAGCTATCGCTCGCGCGCTCATCAAGGGCGCGGATGTCATTCTCGCCGACGAGCCTACAGGCAACCTCGACGCGGAAAACACCATGAAGGTCATGGACATTCTCAAAGAGATCTCCAAGACCAGACTCGTCGTGGTGGTAACGCACGAGATAACGCTCATCAAAAAATATGCCGACAGCTACATAAAGCTCGTGGACGGCAGACTTGACGAGAACACCGACCTCGGCGAAGTGTTCCAATACGACACCGAACACAACAATATCTATGTGGACGAAAAGCCGCGCGGAGAGGTGAAAGAGGGCGCGCTGGACATAGAGTTCTACGGCGATACCCCTGCGGCAAGGGATACCATACAGGTATTTAACGATAAGGGAAATATCTACATAAGGGCGGGTGCAAACGTCACCGTTCTGGATGAGCGGAGCGAAAAGAAGATCATCTTCCGCGGGGCACAGGCGCAGGAGGAAGAGCAGCCCGCCCGTCTTGTTCCCGATTTTGCAAAGAGTACGGCAAAGCACAACGGCAGGCTTTTTACTGGGAAGAGCATCTTCAAATTGTTCCGTTCGGACGGGAGCGAGCGCGCCTATTCGACGGCAAACATCTTCAAACAGATCTTCATTTTCGTCATCGCGGCGGTGCTATGCTTTCTTTCTCTCATGGCGTTCGAGGCGGCGAACACGAGGATCGAAAACAAGGTGCTTGACAGTGACAGCGTGTATGTCAACATGAATACCTATACCGACCTGCGCACACTGGACACGAACCTGTACGAGAATATCGATTTCTTTGAAACGCAGTATAAGCAGGGCAGTTTTTCGTATAACGAGATTGCCTCGCTTTCGGGCATATCGGCAGACTATGCGCCAAAAGCGATCGAGGCAGACGACACGGCGGAGAGCGTCGGGATTGTCTACGGCGCGATGCCGGAGGAAGGGGAGGTACTCATCTCCCGCGCGCTCGCCGAAACGCTGAAAACGCAGTTCCGCCTTCCGGAGCTAAGCAGTGACCGCGCAATGCTTTTGGTCGTGTTTGAGGGGGAATACCGCGTAAGCGGCATTACGGACGGAGCAACGCCCGCGGTGTACCTCAATAAAGTGGACTATGTAAACTTCCTCGGCGTGTACAACACGGTGCAGTTCAACGATTACAACAACCTGTTCTTTGCCGCCGACTTTGCGGGAACGAGCTACACGAGCGAAATTCTCTTGTCTGACAGCTCTACGCTCGGCGACAGCGAAGTGACGGTGGAGATCAACCGCAATTCGCTGTATAAGATGATGAGCGATACCACGCAGGCGGATTACCTCGTCAATGTCACCAACTCCCGCCTCGCGTCCACGTCCGGCACATCTACGGCGATCCAGATCGTGGGCAGCCGCCCGATGTATGTGCAGCGGTTCGAGATCACGCGCGACGTGATGGATACGGATATCCGTATCTACGTCAATGCGGAAACACTGTCCGACATCTTCGTCGCCTTGCAGCCGGACATCGACGCGCTGGAAGGCACGACCTCTTCGGCGGGCGTTCCTTCGCAGTTCTATTTCGAGATAAAGACTGAGGGAGGGGAACAGCTCAAAAACCTTACGAGTACGCTCTCCGGGCTCGGCATTCGCAGCATCGACATAGGCGCGCTGTACGCGCGGGAGAACGCGGAGATCATGAGCGAGGCGACAAACAATCTTTCCATCTTTTTCGTCGTGCTCGCGCTGCTGCTCATCGTGTGGTTCTTTATAGAAAAATCAGGGAGCATACGAAACAGCAAGGAATACGGCATTTACCGCGCGATAGGCGTGAACAGGAGCAATCTTCTGTTCAAAGAGATGCTGACGGCGCTCGTCAGCAACATGATAGGGTATATCGTGTTCTATCTCATCGTGTTTGCGCTCATGTGCGTGCGGTATGCGGTCATGAACACGGCGTTCGGACTATTCGTAGGCATTGCGCTGGGCGTTATGGCAATAGGCGGACTTTTCATGCTTGCTATATCGCTCATCCCGTATCTGTTCGTGCTGTGGCAGACGCCCGCCGAGATACTCTCCCGTTACGATATATGACGGGCTGACTCAAATAGGGAAACAACCGGAAACGGTTATTTCGCAAGAAAATATATTTTATAAAAGGAGTAGTTTTTATGGCAAAAATCAAGAACAGAATTCTGATCATTCTGGCGCTCGTGATGCTGTGTGCTGTCGGCGTGTTTGCGCTGTCTGCGTGCAATAACACCGAAACGTACACCGTCACCTTTATGGTGCGCGAAAACGGCACGACGGGCGACTGGCAGCAGTACACGACCGTCGATACCAACGACGACGGCTCGGTAACGCTCCCCGCCGAACCTACCGTGGACGGCTATACCTTCCGCGACTGGTACACGGACGAGGCTTGCAGCGCGGATAATGTGTTCGATGAAACTTCCGTTTCGGGCGACATTACCGTGTACGCGCTCATGGCGGAGGCGAACATCACGCTCAACATTACGGACGGCAGCGGCACCTCCACGCAGGTTGCGGGTACGCTCTCAGCGCTTTCTCAAACGACGGCGGAGCAGGAAGCCGCCGCAGCCGAAGAGAACCTCACGTTCGACGGCTGGTACACGGACGCCGCGTTCACGCAGAAGTATTCCGACGGCATGGACGCCACCGCGCTTTACGGCAGATATATGGCGAAGATTACCTATGATAACGGGTATGAACCGCTGTACACCGAACTTGTAACGCCGGGTAAAACGACCACCGCGCCCGACACAAGAGTGGATGACTTCGTAAAGCGTTATATGGACGACGAAGATATTTCCTACAACGATTCGGAAGGCAACGCCATTGATTTTACGGCGGACACGTTTGACGAAAACGAAGTTTTGACCGTGCTTTGGAAAACGCCGGGACTTGTGTATGCTCCGGTTGGAGGACAAGATAATAAATATTATGTATCGGATATCGACAATGACGATTACGTCACGTACCCCGTTATATCTTTCCTTTCAAAAGACGTTAATGGCGTTGACAGTAAAGGGGAGACTATAAATGGTGATGTGCTCGGAGTTGTGTTTGACAGGTTTGGTGTCGTATTAGACCATACGGAATCACTTACAAAAATTTTATTTGCAGATGGTATAGAATATATTTCCGGTTTGCAAATGAGTAATAATAAAAGTTTAGTAGAAGAGATTTCGTTGCCTAAAACCCTGAAAGTGTTAGAAAATTCTCTTTGGGGGTTTAGCAATTTGAACGAGTTAATTCTTCCACAAGGTTTGGAAGTAATTATAGATTGTTTTTGGAGTGACTATATAGAGGGACAATCTACTGACTATAGAGAAGCAGGGTATGATTTTAATATCATAATTCCCTCGACGGTAACCAACATGGTAGCTGTTCCAAATAATCTCGACCTTTCCCAAAACGACCATTTCGAGTATGATGACGGCAGACTGTACTATGTGGACAGCGACAGCAAGATACTCTGCTCGGAGTATCAGTCGAATGTTACGGATGACGGCAGACTTGTCGTGGAAGAGGGCGTAACGGGCGTGCAGGTTTATCTGCTCTCCACGTTAAATTATGACTATCTTGACCTGCCCTCCACTTTCTGTGAAGTAGGCTATAACAATGCTGCGGAGGACTATTCCGCATATACCGGCACCCTGCTCACGCCGCAGTCGGTAATCAACAATCCCGATGCGACGCCTGCATCGGGAACAACCCGTGATTCTTATGCGATTGTTTCCAATCTCGACGAAATCACTTATGTTACGATAGCGCGTACCGGTGATTTGCCCGTAAGCGACTATGCGTTTGTTTCCACTTCTGGTGTTCCCCATAACGGCAGCGAATTTGAAGATGACGTCAAAGTTGTGTTCATCGGCGATGTAACGGCTGGCGAGGCGGTGTCTATTCGCCTGACGGTCTCCTATTCGCGCGATAACGAGGTAACGACCAGCGTACTTGACAGCTATAAGAGCGGCGAAACGCTTACCGTTGAGGCTATTCTTGAAGCGGCAGGGGTTTCCGAAGAGGATTATACCGTGATCGTTCGCAACGTCGGTGAGGTATATAAAGGCGGCACAATAACTTCCGATATGTATATTACCGTCGAATGTTATGCAAAGGCGGGCGGCTTTACATATACGGTCAATGCAGACGGCGAAACGGCGACCGTTACCGGATTTAATTCGACTACTGCGGAACAGCTTACCGACGGTACTTATCGCGTCACTATTGATATAATAGACGGATATATTGTCACGGCGATTGCGGACGGCGCATTTAAGAATGTCGGCGGCGTTTCCGAAGTGTATATCGCAAACACAGTTACAAAAATCGGCGTAGAAGCGTTTATGAATACGGGTAATTTAAGGCTTGTGGATATTGCACCCGGCGGACTTTCCGTCATCGGTGAAAGCGCCTTTGAAAACGCTGGCTGCGTGCAGGATTCCGACGGCAATTGGGCGGTCAACACCGAAGGCGGTGTGGATGAACTTACCATGATTCTGCCGCTTGCTGATCTCACCGATATTCAGCCGTATGCTTTTAAGACATTGGCGATAGAAACGTTCACACCTGTTGCGGGCGAAGAATCGCGCTATGTTCTCCTTGGACTTCAGGGAGCGATGGCTGGCGAATATGTTGCGGATGATCTGAAAACAGGCGAGTTCTATTGGGCGATGGGCGCAAGTAATATGTATCTTGAAATCGTCCAATATGTAAAACAGGGAACAGAGAAGGCCTCTGATGGGTCGGACGTTACAGTAATCGATGTCAGATTGATTGCTATTGCTGGTGGCGACCCGACGGCGGGATATCCTCTCGCAATCGGTAGTTCATATAGGGCTGCTGCTTTTGCAACAATGATGCCTTTGTTAAAAACTGCAGTTCTTCGATTTGAGGTTATGGAGGGTTCTGTATATTTTGTTAATTACGCAATCGAGTTTGGCATTGTATCTAAGGTGCATACGAATGCTTTTACCGATATGCGGTACACTTCTACAGGAGAACAGAAATATAATACGATTTATTGGTATGGCCCCGAAGGTGATACATGGCTTTCGCAGGAAGATTTGCAGAGTCAAAGTTCTGCAATTTTTGAAGAAGGCTGGTGGGAAGGTGTTCCTAATTCCCAAAACAAAATTACAAGCGATGCTGAAATGGACAAAAATACTATTTTAGGACAATAAATCAACAGAAGTCCGCGCCTGTCTTCGGGCGGGCGCGGATAAATTTTTTGGGCAAACAAAAATGAAAAAGAAATCTATCCTTGCAATACTCATCGCCGTACTTTGTTTTTCAGCCGTATGTTTTACGGCGTGTTCGGGCTATGACGGACAAACGCCGCAGGACATTTTGGAAAATGTTTACGGGGATACAGAATATACCATTTCATTTGTGGCGGAGGACGCGGATGCGCCCGTCGCCGATATGACGTACACGGCGAAGAATATGCCGACGCTGCCCGTACCTACAAGGGTGGGGTACGTCTTTTCGGGCTGGTATTTCGATTCTGCTTATACAAAGCCGTATTCCGACGGGATATTGTATCTCTATATGCGCGATGTGGTACTGTACGCAAAGTGGGAGCAGGAAGCGCTCTCTGCTAACGGCACTTACGATATAGATTACAATGCCGCTATCGTGGACGATACTCTCAGTCTCGGCGAACTTGCAGAAGAATACGGCTATAAAAATTGGGCAGACGATATTGTGACGGATGAAACATATATCGAAAAGACGGACGACGGTCTTCTTCTGAAAATTCAGTACGACTGCCGTGCGCTCGAACCGCTTTCACTTTCCGATTATAAATCGTATGAGGTGACGCTTGCCTCTGCGCTCAACGATTCGGATATTTACATTGCAGATACCGTCGATTCGTACACAGATACGTTAAAGACGCTTTATATAGATATTACGGGTATGGATCTTTCCACACCCATCTACTTCTACGTTTCCACGATAAATTGGGAGACGGATGGGCTTACGGACGAACAGCGCCTTGCCACGCAGACGACTTATACCGTAGAATTTTCCATTGAAAGACTGATAGGTTTTTCCCGCCCGTTCGAAGATACGTCCGTGCCTCTCGAAGACGGGTACTATCTAGTCCGTACTTACATGTCGCAACTCGATATGTCGGAAACGATGATGGACAGTTTCAACCCCGTCTATTCGTATATCATTGCCGAAGGCGGGAACTACACGCTCGTAAAACCGCTGTATCCCTATTTCGGCATTACGGAATATTACCTGGGCGAACTTCTCGAACCTCTTGCGGCGAATTATTACGACAGAATGGCTACCTTTATGCCGTGGCAGGTGTGCTACGAGGTCGATATTTCCGATTTTGAAGGGCAGACGGGCGTCGAGTCCGATTACTACCCCGAAACATACAATGCCGGAAGGTATAAAGAGTATTCCGTGGAATTTCATGCCGAAACGGGCAACTGTTACAGTATCATCGACCTCGGCGATAATTTGCAGACTGCGCTCGTGCTTTCCGGTTCTCCGACCGGGTTTATGGAAGTGGCGGTCGATCTGGGCGAAATGCACACTTTGATGACGATAGATTACGAGCATATCGTAAAGCTGACTTCCATTGATTATGAGCCTTTGGAAGGTGACGCCTTTATCGCCGAGGAAGAAATACAGTATTATCCGGGAGATATAGACGATCTGAACGAACGCGGCAAGACGTTCGATGCGACGGAAGAATACGGGCTTTCCACGCGCATGATCAACTACTTTTTCACGGCAACGGGGCTGAACAGTTCTTATCAGTCGCGGACGGCTTACGACAGCCGCATCACCGTTGCGCCCACCGCCTCGACTAACGTGCAGACGGTTGCCGACTCGCGCTACGACATTGCGTATTTCTCGGTTTCGAGCGAGATTTTCGGGTATGATCCGACAGTCGCTGCCGAATGCGGAGAAAAACTATATTACGATTCCATGACGCTTGGCACGTTTACATCCGCCAATATGCGCGAATTTGACGAGTATCGCCTCGGAAAATCGTACCGGGCGGGGCAGTCGGTCGTGCTTTCCGAGCTGTATGCAGAAAAGGTGGACTCCGACGCCGATTTTAACACCGTAAGCTGGCAGGCATACCGGATGGTGAATGGCGAACCCGATTTTGCGCAGTCCGTATCGGTTGACGGTTCTTTTGTCATGGAGGAAAGCGTCGCCATACTTTTTTCATCGGGCAGCGCAGGGAACAGGCGCATCTCTCTTGTCGAAGCGGTGTTGTACGAGGAGCCGCAGATAACGGTGGAGGGAAATTGGAGCCTTTCGGCGGGAAATAAAAATACCTATGTTACGGACGATGCGATCACTTTGGACAGCGAATATACTTATCCCGTCGTGACCTACACATGGGGAGCAAAAAGCGGGAGCTTTGTCGGCGATTATTATGACAGCGGAACGTCGGGGCTGAACGATCTGAAAGTCGCGTATTACACGGAAGAAAACGGCGTCTATTATCTGCATGCCGTCTCGCGTGAAGTGTCGGATTTTACAATGACGACGGATTACAGGCTGGTCGTCTATGAAATCTCCAACATTTACGGTGAAAAGCAGTATATTTACTTTGAGTACATTGCGGACGGGGTAAACGACACGTTTTTCAGCGTGACGGACGATGAAGCCGGCAACGGTACCATGTACGATTCCGGGACGTTGGAAGAAGATACGAACGGCGCATTGCTCGGCGCGGCGGCAAGCGCGACGGGGTATCTCAACGCCGAGAATTATCTTGATGAATTGCTGCGGGATTATTATCTGCACACTTCGAGCGGCGATTACAGGTTTGCGCTTTCGTCTTATCGGCTGTATCTTGACGGAAATTCGTCGGAATATTCTGCGGAGGAGATGACGGAAGGGCTTGCAAAGCAGTTGTGGCAAAGCATATCCCAAAGCAATTTCGCGGTTCTGACATTGAACTACACGCGCGGCGAACATTCCTTTACGATGCGGTATATTGCCCGCATCACATTCAGCGGAAACAGGGATTTCCGTTCCGTTGACGAGGAAGACTACTTTACGGGATATGAATACACGTTCATCCGTCCGTATGTATATGACATGGAGGGCAATTCTCTCGGCGCTCTTACGGTAAGCGCCGCAAAGTATGCTTCGCTTGACAGCAATGAAGTGTTAAACAACGTGCAGTCGGCAAGGGCGGTGCGCTTGTCGCTGTCGGGGCAGCAATATTCGATGACTTTTTCGGAAACGGGTAAATACAGACTGACTTACATGTTTTCGATATCGCTTTCCTCAACGGAACGAGTTTCGTTTACGCTGACGCAGGATGTTTATGTGCTGGACGGTCAGGGCGAAGTGTCCGTTACATATGTGACGGATGAAGAGCACCCGTTCTCTGATGAGATCATGCGCGATGCCGTAGATTACACTTTTGCCGACGGCAGCAAAGGGTATGCATATACAAAGACGTATAGTCTGTTGCAGGTGATACAATCACTTTCGTCTACTGATTTTGCCAAGGGAAAAGATATCTTTTTCGGCTGGTCAATGGAAGAAAATGGTTCGGCGCGTGCGGCGTCCGTTATTTCGGCAGGGTATTCGATAACCGATTTTATTTCTCGCTTCGGCGACTGCGATCCTGTCGTTTATGCGATATGGGATCCGGGTATTACTGTTACTGCAGAAGCGAACGGACAGACTCAGCAAAGGACGCTTTATATGAATTCGAGCGGCGTTTATGTCGTCGATTTCAGCAGTTTTCAGGCGTTGGCTCCGAGCGGTTACAACTTTGTCGGTTGGACGGGAGGGTTCCTCGGTCAGTCAACCGTAACTGGCAGATATACGATTGAGGCAGTTGACTATGACGATCCAGACCTAACAGAATATCTGACAATCACTGCGGAGTTCAGAGAACGTCTGCTTGTGAGTTATTCAATTGACGGTCAGTATTCCAACAGTTTCTTCCTGCGTGAAGAGGTGAACGACGGGTACTATGTTTCCGGCGTAAAAACACCCGTTGCGAAAGACCGATATACCTTCGTCGGTTGGTATATTGCTGTAGTGGATGATGACGGAACAATCACGGATATAGGAGAAATCTTTGACCTCGCAAATGATACTGTGGATTCTGAACTTTGCAATACGACGGGTACGGCGCTCGGAAGTACCTATAAGATGTTGCAGCTCGTTGCTGTGTTTGAAGATGCGGAGGGCAATCTCGTATGGTGAAAAGAAGAAACCTTTTTGTTGCGGCCATAGCCGCCGTGTGTATGCTGATGAGCCTGTTTGCCGTCCTTACGAGCGGTGGGCTTACGGCATATGCGGAAAGCCCCGTACAAGGTTCGGACGGCGTGTATTCCGTTCCCGTCAATTTAGACGGACTTGCAATGGGCGCGGATAATTTTTCGTCCGCGGCTACCGTCGAAAAGAGCGGCGAAAACTATTACATGACCTTCGGGCACAGCTCGTCCATATCGGACATGGCTTTGGAAAGCGGCAATATGCAGACCGGTTACACCGTGCGGATGGAGAACGGCTGGACGTATTACACCTATACCATGTCCGCGGAACGCTTGCAGGGCAGCCTTTCTTTTACGGCGTATATCGTGCCGATGGATATGACGGTGGATTTTTCCATCACTCTGAATTTGGCTGCCGGAACGCGCACGGGAGATTACGTTGACGTCGGCGAACGCCCCGCAGAGTATGTTCCCGTGATAGAAACGAGCGCGGGTGCGGAGTACGAAGCGGCGCGGGGAACGGTGTTTCCCATCCCGTCCGCCGCGGCAACGCTGGGGAGCGAAAACCTTGACGTGAGTATTTCGGCATATTACGTTCAGGGCGGCGAGCGGACGGACGTAGCAATTACGAACAATTCCATAACGCTGGAAAACGTAGGGGAGTACCATGTTGTGTACCGCGCGGAGAACAATACATATCTCACCAACCTCGGCAATCCGTCCTATACCGAATACGACGTAAAGATCGCTTCCTCCGCTGGCGGCAGCACACTTGCAAAGTTCGAGGACGCAAACGGTGTGCTTGCGGAGGGAACGTCGCTGCTTGCCAGCCGCATCACGTCGGGAAGCAGCGTTTTTGCGACGGCGGCAGATAAAATGGCGGGCATAGCGGACAACTTCGAGGTGTTCGGTATCTCGCTCGTGCAGTCGGACGGCACGGCGGCGACGCCGAGCGGAAATATCACGCTGTATTTGCAGGCGGATATGACCTACGACCGCAACGAAGTCGTTGTCTATCACATGGCGGAGGATGGCACGCTTATGGAAATCGTCGCAGACGGATACGGACGGTATGTGCGGTTCGATACGGACAAGACGGGAACGTTTATCGTCTGTATTCCCGGCGTGGCGTTCGTCATGCCGATGTGGGGGTATGCCGTGATCCTCGTCGCGTGCGTACTCGTCGTCGCGGCGGCTGTAACGGTTACGGTCATACTTGTCCGCAGAAAGAAGAAAGCCAAGAAAACGCAATGACAAGGCAGGGAAAAGGGTGAAATCATGCTGAAAAACGAATCAACGGAAATGTATCTGGAAACGATATTGCGGTTAAGCGAACGAAGCAAAGCAATTCGTGAAGTCGATCTTGCGGATGCCATGAGAATTTCCAAAGTATCGGTCTGCAAGGCGGTCAAAAGATTGGTCGAAACACAACTTGTGACCTATAAAGACCATCGCATCGCTTTGACGAAAGAGGGCAGAGCCGTGGCCGTAAATGTGTATGAGCGCCATATTGTGCTCACGAGATTTTTGGTTGCGCTCGGCGTTTCGTCCGCAGTCGCCGAGCAAGATGCCTGCCGTATAGAGCATTGCATTTCCGAAGAGACGTTTTCAGTCATTAAATCCAAATACGGTGCCGAACGATGATCCGGCGGAGAAAGAAAAACAAAGGAGCAAGAGCAAAGATGAACGATGTAAAAAAGGAAACGTACAAAGATCCGGTCAAAAAAGTATATGCCTGCTGTCCGTTCTGTTCCGCGACGTTGCTTCAAGCAGAGTGCGTCATAAACGGCGTTACAAAGTGCGAACAATGCCACCAGCGCGTCAGGATAGAAATCGAGAACGGCATCGTTCATGTCGCTCCGTACAGTTCGCCGCCGAATAAAAAGTAAATCGGAATAAAGCAAAAGAGGGCTGTTGCCAAGTGCAGCGGCTCTCTTTTTATATGTCGGCATGGCATTGCATTGGCATACCGTTGCGTTGCCTTGTCAATGCGTTGGTATGCCAAACGATAAAAATTTTCAGATTTCCTATAATAATTTTATACCGAAAAAAAAGGAGGTCTGAACCATGCGGCTTGTGGATGCTGTGTTTGCGCGTATCAAAGAGCTGATGAAGGAAAAGGGTATGTCGATGTACCGCCTTGCGATGAACGGCGGGGTGCCTCGGTCAACGATTGCGACCATACCTTTGAGCGAAACCGTAACTTTGGCTACAATTTACGGTGTTTGCGAAGGATTCCAGATCACGCTGCAAGAATTTTTCAACTCACCGCTTTTTGATAAAGACAAAGTGACCGATTGAATAGGTCGATTTTAGGCGCGTACAGGCAGACCGCATAAGCCGACAGGATAAGGCGCGAGCATTGGCGCGTACAACTGAATATTTTTTTCGCTGCAATAAGCAACTGAATACCGCATAGAACGGACGTATGAGTTTGAGCAGCAGGTTAAACCCGAATAGGGGAAATCTGCACGTTCAAACTCTTTTTTTTGATTTCCCCGGTAGCGTTTAGCCGCGCTATCGGGGATTTTTCGGTTGCCGTTCTTTTCATGGTGCGCCCCAATCTTCCGATGGCGATTTTCAAAAAAATCAAAGTCGGAGGACATCATGAAAAAGAAAATTATTTACCAGATCACGCGCCACAAAATCTCGAAGATAGAGATAACGAGCGAAGAAGAGGAAAGAGCCGTTGCCGAAGCAAACCGTGATTTTGAACGGATAGATAAACGTGATAAGCGTTACAGGCTCCGGAATTCTTCGTTAGAGGCGATGACGGAGCAAGTTGGTTTTGATATTGCCGATGAAACGCCGTCGCCGGAGGAGAGTTTAATAAAATCGGAAGGCAAAGCCGAACTGCGCGCACAAGTCAGGTCGGCGCTTTCGTGCCTTACCGAAAAGCAGCGCGAGGTCATAGTATTGCATTTTTGGGAGGAATTGTCCCTGCGTGAGATAGCCAAGAAAAAGGGAGTACATCACTCATCGGTGGAAGAAACTTTTACGGCTGCCATGAAAAAATTAGAAAAATTTTTCAAAAAGACGTAAAAATACCCCGCCACTTGCCCCTTCAAGTGTCCAATAGTAGTGAAGGGAAAAATCCGAAGCCAAAAGGAGGGGCAAGATTGAAACTGAAAATCAAAGAGTTTGAGGCTCTTGCAAGGCAAAACGGCTACCGCAACGGCAAGGCGCTTATGAAAAAGCTCGGTGCGGGAAAATGCGCATACGGCTGTTTGAAACGCGGTTGCAAGATCGGTTATGACCTTGTAAAAGCGATCCACAACCAATTCGGCGCGCTTGTCATGCTTCGCGTCATAGACTTGGAAGGCGAAACGCTACAAAGTTTCAAAAGCAAGTACATATCGGTCGGGGGCACGCTTTACTGATGACGGAAAAGAAATATTCCTTGAAAAGTAACGCAATGCACCGCTGGCTGTACAGCCGCAAGGTCGATCCCGTGATCGTGGCGGACAGGTTGCGGATGAGAGTATCTGTATTCAAGCGAATGATAAAAGACAAAACTCCGTTTGAAGAAGAACAGATCCGCAGGCTTGTGTACTTCATGGGCGCAAAGTCGGCTTTCGACGTTATCTATTTTGCTACGCCGGAAGAGCGCGAGCGGGTGCGAAAAGCGACATTCGGAGCGGAGGAGAACAAAGCACATGGCAGAGAAAACAGAACGAAAAACGCGCAATGAACAGATAGCGGAGATGCTGGAAAACGGAGAGCTACTAAAAAACTTTTACCGTTTTACAGCGCAGAATCCGCACATCGAACTGCACGACGCCTGTCAGATAGTGCTTGTCCGTCCGAAAGCGTCCATCTGTTTCTATATCGACGAATGGAACGATATAGGGCGGCGCGTTACGAAAAACCGCAGGGGCATACAGTTCTATAATGCAGACGGTGACAAGCAATACGTCTATGACCTGCACGACACGCACGGCGATAAACGCTATCGCCGGCTCATCTATCCGATGCGCCGGCTTTTGCACGGTCTTGACGAGCTGAATGGCACGTCTCATGCGGAAAGCAACCGCCGCGATTACAGTAAAGTGTTGTCGGGCGTGGCGCGGTATCTTGACGAGAATGGCTATTTCACGGAAGATGAAAGCCGCAACAGCCTGATTGCAGAGGGCGTTGCTTATTCGTTGTACAGCAAGACGGGCTTCCCGAAGGACGACGGCATCGCGCTCCGTGGAATGCCATATGGCTTGGACGAAAACGCGCGGCTGTTCAAAGAGATATATCTTTTGACGGAACTTGTGAAAGAAGATATATCGGCAGCCTATGAACGCCGCGTCAACACGCCGCAAGTCATTGACGACATCGAGGAAGAAACAGTATCGGACGAACACGTATTGACGAGTTCGTCGGATAAAACGGAGCCTTTTGCCGCGGAGGAACCCGCGCCGCCTGTTTCGGAAGGCGACTTGCCGGATGTAAGGCAAAAGGAAGAACCGAAACCGCCCGCTAATCCCATGTACGCAAGGTATATGTCGGCGCAGCGGGACAAGCCGGACGCCGTCGTCCTGATCCGCCTCGGCGATTTTTACGAGGTGATGGGCAAGCGTGCGCGGGAAGTTTCGGAGTGGTTGAACCTTACGCTGACGAGCAGGGACGTGGGGCTTTCGGAACGTGTGCCGATGTGCGGTTTTCCTTACCACGTTACGGAACAGTATCTGCAAGCCATTCTCGAACACTGCGGCGTATATGTCTTGGAGCCGGACGCCGAGCCTATCTATATTCTTTCCCGTGCCGAACTGTCGAAATCGGAAAGGTCGGAAACGGCACCCGTTTCGGAAGAAGAGCAGCCGTTCGACGAAAGCGAACTTTCGGAATTGCAAGAGATATTGTCGTCCGAACTTGCGGACGGGCAGGCGGCAGAACGCCCTGTTTTTACGGAAATCGAGGATGACGAACCAAACCCATTTGACGAGCAGGAACCCGAAGAGGAGCCTGACGAAACGGATTGGGAAGAAGCGTTTGCCGAGCCTGTTCCGGAAGAAGTAAAACCCGCGCCGAAGAAAGACGAAAAGGGAATACAGGACAGGAAACGCAAGCAAAAGCCGCAGATGTCCATGTTCGATATGTTAGACGGCGGTGCGGAAAAGAACAGAGAAGATAAATTCGTCGATTACTGTCTGAAAAAGGAGTACAGCGATTATAAGCTCGACTATTACGACGCTTACCGAAAGAACCTGCCCGTATCGGAATTTGTCGCGCTGTTCAAACGTCATTACGGCGAATACAGCGGACAGAGCGACGACGAAAAGTGGATCACGAACACGACGAAGGGCAGAACCATCGAGCGGCGGGATAAAGAGCATCCCGAAAATAATTTCACCGTCAACTTAAAGTGGCCCGAAGTTGCCGTCCGCATCGCGGAACTCATTGAAAACGACGATTATCTAACGGCAGACGAAAAGAAAGAATACGCCCGAATCGTGCGCTTTCGGAATGAGCGTGAAAACGCAAAGACGGACAGTGAGCGCTGTAAAGTCATTGCCGACCAGATCGTCGAATACGGCACGCAAAAGACCTACGGCGAAGTGTTTTCGGAATACCCGCATTTTCTGGAAGATTATGCGCAATTCTATTTCGAGCACAAGCAGGAAGTGGACGCCGTTCTTGCAGAGCGCAAAGAGGTACGGAGCGTAAACGCGCCGCGCGATTACTTGGGCATGGAAGTCAACGTATCGTTCTACATCAAATACTGTCCGCATTGGCAGGAAGTTCTGCGCGGCCGCTTGGCGAGGGAACACCGCATACAGAACTTTGCGGACGGGTTTACGGAGGACTGCGCAAGTCATTATGACACGGCGCCGGACGGGGAAACCATCGAATGGACGGTAACGCCCGATGAGATCGGCGAGCGCGACTATCTTTTCATCAAGGACAACCGCGACGAATTTATAGAATATCTGCAAAGCAAAGCGGGAGTTGTGAGCGCGGAATTTTCAATGGAACGCATCGAGATTTCGTTCGACCGCGACTATATTGCCGGGATCGCGGGCGGAAGCATTATGCCGCCCGGCGAGCACACGCGGCTCGTGCGGGAGATAGCGGATAAAATCGTTGCGGAAGGCACGAAGAACACGAGCGAAGGGAATTGGGTGCATTTCTTCGACGAGTTCGGGGAAAACGACGCATTCGTCCAAGAAAATGCCGAGGAGATCGCGGCGGAACTGGAAAGGCGTCAGGAAGTATCGGATGTGGTACTTACGCCGGACGCTTTTGATACGAACTTCTATCTCGACTACTGCCCGAACTATATTCCGAAAGAGGATGAGGAAGGGTTTGATGATGAGCAAGATGAAGAATATGCATCAGCGAACGATTCGCCGAAGGAAAGACAGCCGTTCAACCGATTCAAAGAACTTTCCGAAACAGATAAAGCGTTCATAGAACAATATTCCCTGCGAGCGCACCGTGAGCCTGTAACTTCACCGTGGGATGAGGTGCAGCATTGCGCGACGATAGCGAAGGGGATATATT
The DNA here is from genome assembly GCA_944362615.1 of uncultured Clostridia bacterium. Lineage (GTDB taxonomy): Bacteria > Bacillota > Clostridia > Christensenellales > Pumilibacteraceae > Protoclostridium. The sequence continues at coordinate 112,964 of CALVTM010000003.1, read as the reverse complement.
CCGTATCGACGGCAGGGCACGGCGGTATCATGATCGACGCGGAGCTTGCACCGTATGTCTTATCCCCGGAAGCGTTGCGTGAAGGCTTGCGAGAGGGCGGGTATTATTGCTATGAGGAAGACGCGGCGATATATATTCCGCTGCGCGAACTGTACGACAAAGGCATCCTCAAAAAAACGGACAGATACTTTACCGACAGTTACGTTGTTTCGGATAAGGACAAGAAAAACGGGTACGTTCCGTACAAAACGCTGACCGAAGCGGAAAAGGAAGAGTTTATCGGGCAATGGAGCACGACGCTCGACGAAGATATAGCGCAATGGTATCCGGGATATTGGCAGGCCCGTCAAAGCGCGGAGCAGAACGCGCAGAACGGTAAGAACACCGTCCTTAATTCCGTATTAGACCAGACCGATCTCGGCGGAGCCAAGACGAGATTCAAGAACAATGTTGCGGCGATACGGCTTGCAAAATTTTTGCACGAGCGCAACGCTGCGGCGACAGACGCCGAGAGAAAAACGCTCGCCAAGTATGTCGGTTGGGGCGGTCTGCCGCAGGCCTTTGACGAAACGAACAGGCAATGGCAGAAGGAATATGCGGAGCTGAAATCCCTGCTCACGTCGGAAGAATACGAAGCCGCGAAGGGGAGTGTGCTGAACGCGCACTATACGAGCGAGGAAGTCATCGACGGTATCTACGCCGCGCTTGAAAGGTTGGGCGTCAAAGGCAACAACAGAATTCTGGAACCCGCGATGGGTACAGGCAATTTCTTCGGGTATATGCCGAAAGAAATTGCGGACGGCGCAAAGCTGTACGGCGTGGAGTTGGATACGGTCACGGGCAGGATCGCGTCTAAATTGTACCCACAGGCGAACGTGCAGATAAAGGGATTCGAGGAAACAAACTTCCCGAACGACTATTTCGATATTGTAGTGAGCAATGTGCCGTTCGGCGGGTACGGGGTGTACGACAGCGAGTATTCGCGGCATAAATTCCTCATACACGACTACTTTATCGCAAAGAGTATCGACAAAGTAAAACCGGGCGGCATAGTGGCGGTGGTGACGAGCAAAGGTACGCTCGATAAGCTCAATCCCACGGCAAGAAAGTATATGGCGGAGCGTGCGGAACTGTTCGGCGCGATCCGTCTGCCGAACACGGCGTTCAGGCAGACGGCGAATACCGAAGCCGTGACGGACATCCTGTTTTTTAAGAAGCGTGCGGAAAAGATAAGCGATACGGGCGGCATTGAATGGCTGGGGACAGGCAAAACAAAAGACGGGTTTGAAGTCAACAATTACTTTATCCGTCATCCAGAAATGGTTCTCGGTACATTCGCAAAGGAAACGGGACTGTACGGCGCGGAGGGACTTACGGTCAAGCCGGATGGCAGACCTTTGGGCGAAGCGATTGCGGCAGCGGTCGAAAACTTGCCGCAGAACGTCTATGAAAATCCCGATCACGCCGCGGCAGACGTGGCGGCAATGGATGACGGCGCTGTGTTCAACGTGCGTCCCATGTGCTACGCCGCCGTCAAGGGTAAGCTGTATATGCGCGTTGGGGATCGGCTCGTCTTACAGGAGATACCCGCGTTTCCCAAAGACGCATACAGTCGCCTCGAAGGAATGATCGGCATCCGCGACGAACTGCGCCGTGTTCTGGATATGCAGACGAAAGGCTGTACGGACGAGGAATTAAAGCGGGCGCAATCCGTATTGAGCGCACGGTACGACTCCTTCGTGAGGAAATACGGTTTTCTGAACGGTCAGACAAACGCGCGGCTGTTCCGCGAAGACGGCGACGCGGCGCTGTTGTTCGCCTGCGAAACATTGTCGGAAGATAAGACGCGGGCGACGAAAGCGGACGTGTTTACAAAACGCACTATCCGTCCGTATGCCGTACCGACGCATACGGGCGACACGTTGGAAGCGTTGCAGATCTGCCGCAACGAGCGCGGCGGCGTGGATATAGCGTACATAGAGGAGCTGACGGGCAAGGACTACGATACAGTTACAGACGAACTCGGCGACGCGATATTCCGCGATCCCGTATCTGTCAAAGAGGGGGACAAATATTCCGGCTATGTCACGGCAGAGGAATACCTTTCGGGCAAAGTAGTGGAAAAACTCCGCATTGCCCGCCACTTTGCGGCGGAAGATACGGCGTATGCGCGCAATGTTGCGGCGCTCGAAAAGGTACAGCCCGAACCGCTGAAAGCGGATGAAATCTCCGTGCGTATCGGCGCGAGCTGGGTGGACGCAGATTACTACAAAGAATTCCTTATGGAGATATTGGGTATCTACGGCTATTATTCGGACGGGCTGAACATTCGTTACAACACCTTTGACGGCTCGTGGAAGGTGGAACGCGCGGATCACGTCCGCAATAACGCGGGCTACCGCGCGACGGAAACTTACGGCACGAACAGGGCAAACGCATTCCGTCTGTTCGAGGACTGTCTGAATCAACGGGCGACGCAGATCTTCGACACGGTGGAAGAGAACGGAAAGGAAAAGCGTGTGCTCAATAAGGGCGAAACGATTGCGGCGAGAGAAAAGCAGAACAAAATCAAGGAAGCGTTTGCCGATTGGATCTACGCCGATCCGAACAGGCGCGAGGACTTGGAAAAGACGTACAACCGCTTGTTCAATCAGATACGCCTGCCGAGCTATGACGGAAGTTTCCTCAAATTCCCCGGCATGAACCCGACGATCGAACTTCGACCGCACCAGAAAAACGCCGTGGCGCGTATCGCGGGTACGGGCAACAGCACGCTTCTGCATCACGTCGTGGGCAGCGGCAAGAGCTATACGATGGCGGCATCCGCAATGAAACTCAGACAGTACGGTCTGGCAAAGAAGCCTATGATCGTCGTGCCGAATCATCTCGTGCAGCAGATGGCGAGCGAATTCCGCACATTGTATCCCACGGCGAAGATACTCATTGCGGGCAAGGAGGATTTGGAGAAAAACAAGCGGCAGCAGTTTGTGTCGAAAGTGGCGATGGGCGATTGGGATTCTGTCATCATCGCGCAGTCGAGCTTTGCAAAGATTCCCGTATCGCAGGAGTGTCAGGAACGGAAAATGCGCGAAGAGATCGCCAAAATCGAGGCGGCGATATTGGAAATGCGCGGCGAAGGCGGTTCACGCACGGCGGTGAAGAATTTGGAGCGCATCAAAAAAGGGCGCGAAGCCATACTCAAAAAACTCACCGATTCGAGCAAGAAAGACGGCGTTTTCATCTTTGAAAACCTCGGCGTGGATTATCTGTTCGTGGACGAAGCGGACGCCTACAAAAACTTGTTCCTGTACACGAAAATGAACAACGTATCGGGAATATCGAACGCGGCGAGTGCGCGTGCGAGCGATATGCAGATGAAGATCGAGTATATCGGCGAACTGCACGGCGGAGATAAGGGCGTCGTGTTTGCGACGGGGACGCCCATATCCAACAGTATGGCGGAAATGTACGTCATGCAGACATATCTGCAAAAGCACACGCTGGAAGAGCTGGGCATCAACTACTTTGACGCATGGGCGGCAGACTTCGGCGAAACGGTCACGGCTCTGGAAATGGCTCCGAGCGGGCAGGGATACAGGGCTCGGACGCGGTTTGCCAAGTTCACGAACCTACCCGAACTCATGACATTATACCGTTCTTTTGCGGATGTGCAGACGAGCGATATGGTGAAATTGGACGTGCCAGAAGCGGAGCGCACGACGATTACGCTCGAACCGAGCGAACAGACTGTGCAGATCGCGGAGGAGATCGCAAAGCGCGCGGAAAGGATTTACGGCGGGAACGTCGATCCGCACATCGACAATATGCTCAAAGTAACGTCGGACGGAAAAAAACTTGCGCTGGACATACGCTGTTTCGATTGCTTTTTGAAGGACGAGCATTGCGGAAAGCTGGATATGTGCGCGGACAATGCGGCAAAGGTCTATGCCGAAACGACCGCATCCCGCGGCACACAGCTCATTTTCTGCGATCTGTCCACGCCGAAAAAGCCGTATGAGAGTTACGAATGCGGCAAGGACTTCGACGCATACAACGACTTAAAGCATAAACTCATCGAGCGCGGCGTACCGCAAAACGAGATCGCTTTTATCCACGACGCCAAGACTGACAAGGATAAGCAGGCATTGTTCGACAAGATGAACGAGGGCAAGATCCGTATCCTTATCGGCAGTACGGAAAAGTGCGGCGCGGGCACGAACGTGCAAAGACGGCTTGCCGCGCTGCATCATCTGGACGCGCCGTACCGCCCGCGCGACTTACAGCAGCGCGACGGCAGGGGTATCCGTCAGGGCAACGATAACAAGACGGTCAAAATCTTCACCTATGTAACAAAGCGCACGCTGGACAGCTACTGTTATCAGATCCTCGAAAACAAGCAACGGTTTATTTCACAAATCGAAAGCGGAAGCCTTACGGTCCGTGAAGCGGAGGACATCGACGAAACGACGCTCTCGTATGCCGAAATCAAAGCAATTACGGCGGCGAATCCGAAGATAAAGCAGAAGATGGAACTCGAAGCGGAATTGGCGCGGTTGCGCGTGCTGGAAGGGCAGTATAAAAAGAACCTGTATTCCTTGCAGGATAAGGTTTATAAAGACTTGCCCGCACAAATACGCAGGCAGGAGCAGATCGTAAAAAACGCACAAGCGGACGAAGCGGCTATCAAAGAAAAGTACAACGCGGAAGTCTTTTCCGTAAATGTGCTGGGCAGGACGTACACGGACAAAAAGGAAGGCGCGGCTGCGCTCATGGACGCGCTGCGTTCCAACCGTTACGGCGTGGCGGTGGCGGAATACGGCGGTTTGAAAATCAGTCTGAACGCGCCGGAAGCGTTGACCTCGCGCAGCGTTACGCTCACGGGCAGCGGCGAATACGTCATGGAAATCGCCGAAAGCGAACTCGGCCTTATCACGAGGCTGGATAACTTCTTAAAGGACTTTCCCGAAAAGCGTATGCGCTTTGCCGCAAAACTTGAACAGTTGCGTTCCAACCTCGCCGTTGCGGAAGAAGAACTGAAAAAACCGTTTGAACACAAGGGCAAGATAGAGGAAATCACAAAAGAACTGTCCGAGATCAATGCGGAACTCGACCTCAACAAACGGGAAGAGGTGGTCATCGACACGGACGAGGAAACGGAAAGCGAGGAGGAAACGAACTTTATGGCGCTGCCGCAGGCAGGGCAGGAAAAACAAAATCCAGAAAAGCGTTCACACAGGCGCATGACGGAAAGACTGTACGCGCTCTATGCAGAACGCAAATCGCAAAAGCCCGACGCGGTGATCTTTATCAAAAACGGCGGATATTACGAAACGTGCGATGACGACGCCAAATCGCTCGCCTTTGAATACGGCTTTACGGCGTATGAAAAGGAATTGGGTGGCAGACAGCGGACGGTCGCCATGCTCGGTTACGACGATCTGGACGCCGCGGTGAGCGATATGTCGGATGAGAACAGACGGGTGGAGATCGTAGAGCCCGAAAACGAAATTGACAGAGAGGTGGATTTTTTGGAAACGGAAAACGAAGCAAAGGCGATAGCCGAGAACGAATCGGCGGAGCTTGAGCCGGGCGGCATTGTCCGATACTGCGGCAAAGATACGGAGAACACCGCGTATGCGTATGTGTGCGGCGAACTGAACGAGCAGACGTTCAAAGAGATAGCCGAATATGGTGACGGCGCGGATGCGTTCGTCATTGCGGCGGACTCTGCGGCGCTTGACACGCGGGCGAGGTCTGTCGTATATCTGGAAATCGGCAGGGAAATTCAAGAGGAGGACTTGTCGGGCGAAACCTCGGTCATCGGAAAAATGCAGCTCGCCGCGGACAACCTTGCAAAAGAACGCGCGGATCGGAGTATGGCGTTATATCAAAGTGTCCGAAACAGCGTTTTGAACGAGTATGCAGCCTTTGAAAAAAACGCGGAGGATGAACTTCCGTACAGGCAAAGGTTCTATAAAGCGATTGCGGATTATTTTGCAAGCGGGCAACATAATCTCCTGTCCGAACAGGACGTGCAAAAACTCATGCAGGGCAACGGTCGGATCATCGAGCGGCTGTACGACTATGACTGGGACGGCGTTTCGCACGACGTCGGCAACGCGACCGAGATGAGCGTGCTTATCGAGTATTACAACGAGAATACCGTTTCGGAAAATGCCGACACGGAAGATAAGGACTATGCCGCAGCCGTCCGCGAACAGGCGGGCGCGTTCTATGAACGGTACAAGGCGGAACATCCCGACTATGCGAACAATCTCGGCAGGAATCTGATTTACAGAAATATGAGCGAGTATTTGCGGCAAACCGACACGCTTCCGTATGCGTGTTTTATGGCGCTGGACAGGGACGGAGAGGAAATGCTGCCGCGGCTTGCCGCATTCTATGAGCAAAACGGCGACCTCGCGTTGCATACATACAGGGAGCGGCAGGAAGTTATCGAGCAGTATGCGGAAAAGTTTTATCCCGAAGTGTTGCGCAAAGCAAACGAGCCGAGATACTTCGGCAAAGGCGCAGACGGCACGGCGTATTATTTTCTTCCCGACGGTCTTTCGCAAAATACGCTCTCGGACATCGGCAATCCGGCGGAAGGGTATGTCATAGCCGCGCCGAAATGTACGTTGCCTGAGGTTCGGTTGGAAGAGTATAAGATCACGTTTCTGAAAACGGGCAGAGATATACCCGACAAGGCGGTGTACGGCACGGCGGAGACGGCAAAGCGGGAAATGCGCATGGCGGCAGAAAAAGTCAGACGCAATGCCGAAACGCTCGAACGGGTAGCGGAAAACGCAAGGGCGGCGCTTAAAGAGTTGCAGGCAGATCCGAATACGGAACGTGCCGGGTATAAAGAACGCTTTTTCGCTGCCTACGCCGAATTTATCGAAGACGTGGACGATTATTATCTGGACGGCGAGGATTTCGCCGAGCTTGTCAAGGACGGGAGCGCGCTCACCGAGCAGGTGTATGCCTATTATATGGATACGAGCGATCAAATCAATACGGAGGATTGGAGCGAGCTTTCCGAACTGACGAAAAATTATATCGACGACAGGTGGAAGATGCAAAGAGCAATGACGGAGGACGTGCCGCTGTACGGCAATTCGTTTGAATATGCGCGGGCGAACGGCGAGGAGGAATTATACAGACGCTCGCTGCAAGCGAATATCGAATGCAGACACGAGATAGAGCAGGCGATAAATAAGAACTTCGACGGGTATCGGCTGAACAAGGGGTTTGAAAGAGAACTTGTGGAAAAGTTCGGCACGGAGCGCGTAGCGTATGTGCTGGCAAGCTCCGTGCAGAGCCATGATTGGGACGGAAGGTTTTCGCCCGAAACAAAGGCTTGGGCAAAAGACGTTGCGGTCAGGGAAGAGATGGAACATCGCCGGAAGTTTGAAGTGGCGTCCCATCCCGCGGTATTGGACGGGTTTATTGTCCGTATCCGCGCGATGGAAAAAGAATCAAAAAAGGAGCAGAAAGAAATGCAGGAAGAACGGTACAGGACGGAAACGGCGAGGGGACTGCCCGTCGTGCATATCGAGCGCGACAAGTACGGGCATGACATCGCCATCGTCAAAAGGCAGAAAGATTACGTCGTTGCCGTCGGCTACGACGTAAAAGACGGAACATGGGCGCAGGGCAGATATGATTTCGTTTCGCAGGAATCGGCGCAGGCGTTCATCGACGAAAAGTATAAGCCGCAGGCGGAAAATAAGTGGCTGACGGCAAAGGTGTCGCGCGACGCGCTCATCCGCAGATACGACAGACACAGCTTTATGCGTATGCCAAACAGCGAATACGAGGGCTATACCTATAACATTTACAACAGCCGCGTCAAGGAAAGCCGCCAGCTCGTGGATATGGAGAGCGACGGGCGCGAACTCTGTTACGAACTCGTATTCCCTGCGGACGGCGAAGTGACAGTCAAAAACCGCGACGGAGACGAGGTCGTCTTTCCGGTGCAAGAGTTTGTCGAGATTATCGGCGGCACGTCAAACAAAGACTACGAGCGCAGGGAACGCGCGGACGATATGTCGTGGTACGCCATATCCGTGCCGCAGGAAGCGCTGCGCGGTACATACGAAAAGTCGTCGCTGTTTTCAATGCCCGCAGACGGCGAGTTTGCGGGATACAGTTTCTATATCCCGAACGTGTTTGTGGAGGAAGATAAGCGCGGAGAGAACGGGAACATTCTCATCACTTTGCCGGAAGATTTCAACGTGACATTGAAAAACCGTGCGACGGACGAGGAGCTGATCGTAACGGCATATGATGTGTTCGAGGCCTGCAACGGGACGAAAGAGGAGAACTATGTCCGCACCGCACAGGAGAGCAGCAGCGAGCGCAAAACGGTCAAAACGGTCATTCCCGCAAACGCAAAGATCGCGGAATATAAGACGCAGACGCTGTTCAAAATGCCCGAAACGGGCGAATACGCTGGGTATTGCTTTTATCTGTTCAACGATCAGCTCAAACCCGTCGACGTGGGTATCGAAGCAAATCTCTCGGAAAATTTCGAGGTATTGCTGCGTGACAACCATAATGACAGGCATACACAGCTTACAGCGGAGGAGTTCAAAGCCGTCATGGACGGCGCGGAAAACGAGGACTTTGGCAGCGAACTGAACCGACCGAGCGAAACGCGCATCGACAAATTCAACGACAGAGAAGAACTGCTGCGCAAGAATCTTCCTCCCGAAATGCTTACCCGTCCGAATTGGGTGATCGTGCGCACGCGGCAGAACGAGGAAAAGGGCAGACCGGACAAGTTCCTCATTTCGCCCGTAACGGGCAAGTTCGCGGAGATCGACAATCCCGAAACATGGACGGACTTCGATACGGCGTGCAAATACGCACATGAGAACGGCGGGGTATCGCTTGCTTATGCGCTGGACGGGAAGGACAATATCTGTTGTATCGACCTCGATCATTGCTTTAACGGCAACCGTCAGCTTTCGGATACGGCGAAAGAAGCGTGGCAAGCCTGCGGCGACACATACCGCGAGATTTCGGTAAGCAGGAACGGACTGCATATCTTCGGAAAGACGGACGGGATGGACGTGCGTTCGTTCTCAAAGGACGGAAAACTTGAATTTTATCAAAAATCGCACTTCATCACCGTGACGGGCGACAGGGCGGGCAATAGTAGCAGCCTTGCAAATTTCGACAGTCTGCCTATCAAAGGGCATCTGGAAGAAGTTTGCGGCAAACACGCGGAATGGAAGGGCGCGGGACAGGGCGTGGAGGGCTTGTCCTCGATGTCCGACCGCGACGTCGTGGAAAAGGCTTGCTCGGCGAAAAACGGCGCGACTTTCAAAGCCTATTATGAGGGACAGGATTTGAAACACAACCATTCCAATTCGGATATGGCACTCATGACCTATCTCGCCTTCTGGTGCAACGGCGACGTCGATCAGATGCTGCGCATCAACGCGACAAGCGGACTGTACCGCCCCGAAAAATCGCCCGAATACTATGAGCATACGGCAATGAAAGCGGTGCGCGAAAATGCGGAGAGGTTTCAGCCCAAACGGGAACAGAAAAGTTACAAACCTCGCCCCGCAAACGGCGCGGATAAGGGCGGAAAGTAAAAAGAAAAGGCAGCGGCTCAAAGCCGCTGCCGGGGGTTAAATGCTTGTAATTGATAATGTCAAACCGAGCGGTTCAAGCATTTTCAAAAGGGTGGAAAGTTTCGGGTCCGTCGCGCCTTTTTCGGTACGGGCGATACACGGCTGCGCAACGCCGGAAAGGATTTCAAGCTGTTTTTGCGACAGTCCTGCGTCCTGCCGCGCCTTTGTGAGGGCGGAAAGAAGGCTTTGCCTGTACTTTTCGACATCATCGGGTGCGGCGCAGGCAACGCCCTTTTCGTAAATCCCTTCCGCGGAAATGTCGAGGTCGTCGTTCCAGACGATCCCGTACCCGCCCGCGTCTATCTTGGCTTGTTCGTATAAGCCGTCCACGTCTTTCAAAGTAGCAAAGGGCGGATATTTGTCCATGAGCGGTTTTAAGTCGAACTGTTTGAATTCGCCGTTTGCAAACCCGACGAGCAGAATGTAATCGGGCAGCGTGGCGAGGGAAGTGATTTTATGGAACATTGCATAAACCTCCTTTAAGTTATTCGATGGGCGGGAGCGGGGTAATGTTCTGCGTTTCCCACATGGTAAGCAGGGCGTCGCGGTGTATTCCCACCCATTCCTGAACGATCTTCAACGCCTTGTTCGGCAGGTCGCCTTCGAGCATTTTGCTCGTGCGGATGTCAATAACGCCGAGGTATTCGCCGTACACGACGTGGATATGCGGCGGATTGTGCTCGGCAGCGAGGAAGTACATTTTGATGACCATACCGTAGAAGCGTGAGATGACAGGCATAAGAAAAATCTCCTTTTATCTTTTTGCAAGTACATTATAGCACATAAGATATTATATGTCAATAGCATAAAAGTTATTGACTAAAATTTTTTGGAGGAAAGCGTGAAAAGGAAGAGAAAAAAAGAAGTGGAACTGTATGTGCCGAAAGGCTATACGTTCGAGGAACTGTACGACGGGGACGATACGGGCTACGGCTTCGAGGAAGAATCGCCCGCATTACAGGAGGAGGTAAAAATTCGATATGAGCGAAACGACGGAAAGGAGCGCGTATGACAAACTCTCGCCGCAGCGAAAGCAGCTCGCGGATATGCTCGTCGCAAATCTGGACAGCGGCGGGCTGTGGAAGCAGGGCTGGCGGACGCGCGGCGCACCCGAAAATGCGGTCACGGGAAAGAAGTACAACGGCGTAAACAATCTGTATCTTTTTCTTGTGGCGATGGAACGCGGATACAGCGATAACCGATGGCTGACTTTCAATCAGATGAAAGCGCGGGACTGGTCGTTCAAGACGGACGCGGAAGGCAAGAGTCTCGGCAAGAATGCAGGCGTTTCGGTGGAGTTTTTCGATTTATGGGACAGGGACACGCATGAGAAATTCGACCGCAGCGTGCTGGACGGGATGAGTGCGGACGAGCGGCAGGCGTACATGGACGAAAACGTCTATCCGATCCGCAGGTACTATACGGTGTTTAATGCCGACCTCATCGACGGCATTCCCGAAAAGGAGGTTTCGGCTTTGGACGAGAGCGCAAAGTCGGAGCGTGCGGAGCGGATGCTCGCATATTGGAACGAGCACGAATCGAAGATCGTGTATGGCGGTTCGCAGGCATATTACAGTAAAACGAGCGACGAGATCCATCTTCCCGTCCGCGAGGACTTTTACGATATGCAGGAGTTCTATTCGACGGCTTTGCATGAAATGGGACATTCTACGGGACACGAGACGCGGTTAAACAGACCCTTGAACGCGGACAGGAATTCGGAAGAATACGCGATGGAAGAATTGCGCGCGGAGATTGCTTCGGTATTTATGGAGCAGGATTTCGGCATCGACGTGGACGAAAACGCGGTGCGCAACAGCGGCGCGTATGTCGGGAGCTGGAAATCGGCGATAAAGAGCGATCCGAACGCGCTGTTTACGGCAATCGCCGACGCGGATAAAATCGCCAAGTATGTTCTGCAAAAAGAAGCGGTGATGGAAAAGGAAGCTGCGCTCGAATCGGTAGAAGAAGCGGAGTCGGAGATATATATGCTGCCGAGCGAAGCGGCGGCGCGGGCAAGCGCAAGGGCGGAAGAAAGGCGGGAGAGCGTCATGAAATCGCGCGGCAAGGACAGCCTGACGCGGATGGACGACAGAGAGATCGTCGAGCGCGCGGAAAAATCGAAGGGCGGCGCGAAGTTCGTTCAGCTCTATAACGGTATCTCTTTAACGGGGAACGAGGACAAGGACGAGTATTCGCTCATGGCGCGGTTTGCGATGTTTACGGACGATAAAGCCCAGCTCATGCGGCTCTTTAAGTCGTCCGCGCAGTTCCGCGACGAAAAGCCGAACGCGCACTACGAAAAACTTGCGGACGAATCGCTTTCGTTTATTGCAAAGATGAAAACGGATATGCTTGCAGCGAGCATGAACGCTGCGGGCGGAAGGGCGCATTTCGGACTGAACGCAAAGTCGTAATGAAGAATGACGGACATCTTTACGACGGATAAAAAGTATAACGTGATCTATGCCGACCCGCCGTGGCGGTTTGCAACATATTCGGATAAAGGCAAAGGAAGGAGCGCGGAAAAGCATTACCCGACAATGCCGAAACACGAAATACAGGCTCTGCCCGTACCGAAAATCAGCGCGAAAGACAGCGTATTGTTTTTATGGGCGACGGCCCCGTGCCTTACGGAAGCGTTTGAACTTATCGGCGCATGGGGTTTTACCTATAAAACGGTCGCCTTTACATGGATCAAGCAGTGCAGAAAGAGCGACAGGCTGTTTACGGGACTTGGATACTATACCAGAGCGAACGCGGAATATTGTCTGCTTGCGACAAGAGGGAAGATATTGGAGCGCAAATCGCGCAGCGTGTCGTCGGTCATCGTTTCTCATATCGAGGAACACAGCAAAAAACCCGACGAAGCACGGGCGCGTATCGAGGCGCTGTACGGCGAAGTGCCGAAGATAGAATTGTTCGCAAGGCAGACGGTCGGCGGCTGGGACTGTTGGGGCAACGAAACGGAAAAGTTCGGCAGACATTAAAAATTCAAAAAGGAAGAAAGAATGGCAAACAGAAATTTCAAACTGAGGGAACAGGACTACAAGGCAATGCTGGATATGACGGAAAAGCAGGCGGGGCAGTTTATCAAGGGGCTGTGTGGTTACGCCTTCGACGGCGTGCCTATGGAAACGAAAGACGCCAAGATCGCGTCGGCGTATGCGTATGCAAAGACGGCGCTGGACGTATCGGTCAAGAGCCGCGAGAACGGCAGAAAGGGCGGTCTGCTCGTGGCGGAGCGTATGCGCGGAGCGAAAGCGTCGCCCGTCAAACCTTCCGCAGCGGAAAGCGATCCGATGGGTATGTTGCTGAAAGGCATTGTTCTTTCGGTTGCGGAAGACGCGGCGGAAAGCAAGGGCAAAAAGTGAGCGGAATCCTCTGTGCGGACGCGGCGGCGGGACTGAAAACCCTGCCGCCGAAAAGCGTACAAATGTGCGTGACCAGCCCGCCGTATTACGGGTTGCGTGATTACGGCGCGGACGGGCAGATAGGCGTGGAACAATCGCCGGAAGAATATATCGCGCGGCTTACGGAAGTATTTGCCGAAGTACATAGAGTGCTCAAAGACGACGGAACGTTGTGGCTGAACATTGCGGACAGTTATGCGGGCAGCGGAAAAGGTCCGATGACTCTGGCAGTTGAAGCGAACGGAAAAAACAAAGATCTGTATGATATGAAAAGCCGCATCTACGAAGTGCCGAAAAAGTGGAAGGGCGTCAAGCCGAAAGATATGATCGGCATTCCGTGGATGCTCGCGTTCGCGCTACGGGAATTCGGATATTATCTTCGTTCGGACATCATCTGGCACAAGACAAACTGTCTGCCGGAGAGCGTAAAAGACCGTCCGTCAAAGTGCTACGAGCATATCTTTCTCTTATCGAAATCGCCGAAGTATTACTTTGATTACAAGGCGATACGAGAGCCTATCAAGGACGTGACGGCAGAACGGTACAAGCGCGGGAGATCGGACAACTCGAAGTATTACGGAAAGGGGAACGACCTTCTACAAAACATCAACCGCCCGCACGACGATTATTCGATGTTTGACCAGCAGTACCGCCGCAAGCGTGACGTGTGGGAAGTAAGTACGAACACCTATAAAATGGACGAGCATTTTGCAATGTTTCCCGAAAAGCTTATCGAGCCGTGTATCCTTGCCGGTAGCAGAGCGGGCGATACGGTGCTGGATCCGTTTTTCGGCAGCGGTACGACGGGAGCCGTCGCAAAGCGGCTGGGACGGGAATATATCGGCATAGAAATCAACCCCGTATTCTGCAAAAAGGCAGGGCTGCGCATCGAAAAGACGGAAACGGTGTAAAGGCGTAACCCGTGGCAAATGCTCGGAAATGGCAAGCAGGTTAAGAAAAGTGCCACAGGCAAGGCTGCGGCGCTTTTGAAGCCGCCGTCAAGCGGCGGAGAACAAGGCGGGAAACCCGCTTTTCTTTGAGGAGGAAATGGATAAGGAACAGACGAAAACCGACAACAGGATGCGGAGGTATATCCGCATCACCGACGGGGATATGTGGGCGAAGATCGACAAGATCATGACGCTTGACAAGTATTCCAAGAGCTTTAACAAAGTAATCATCGACGCTCTGTATTTCGGGCTGGACGAACTCATTGCCCGCTTGTTTGAAACGGTAGAAGAAGTCGAAGATAAGCCCGCCGGAACAAAACTTATACGCAGGGTGGACGGGCTGAACGAAGAATATTTTTCGGACATCGCCAAACTTCTGAAAGAGCTTATTATCGACGTTACGGTGAATAAATCCATATTATGTTCGCTGTACAACGAGAGGGCAAGGGCGCTGAACAAAGAGAGCGTGAGCGGCAAAAAGTTCGCGGAAGGCAGATATGCGGAAACACCCGATTATCTTTCCGACTACGAAATAAGAAGCCTGCGTTCGCTGCGCAAGTGAGGTAAGCGGGTATGAGCAACCAACCGATCATTTTCGATATTCAGTACACGCCGTACCGCTTAAAGAAAAACGCGACGGAAAAAGAACTTGCGGCGCACGCGGAGGCGCGGGCGTTTTACGACATGACGGGAACGAAGAACGTGTATCGTTACATAACGACGGAGGGCAAACGTGCCGGGAAAGGTGCGAATGCTCTGGACTATCTGCAAAAGAGTACGGGTGTATTCAACGGAAACGGTATGCTTTCGGAAAAGGAAGCAGCCGCCATGCAGGAGCGCGTCAAAGACGGTGAAAAGAACATCTGGCACGGCTTCATCTCGTTGTCGGAAGAGGACAGCCCGAAGATAGACACGCCCGAAAAGTGTATCGCGCTCGTAAAGAGTACGTTCAACGCATTTTTCAGGGACGCGAAGTTCAATCCCGACAATATAGACCTGATGTGTGCGCTGCACCTCGACAGGCCGCACCACCTTCACATTCACTTCGTCTTTTGGGAAAAGGAGCCGAAGTACAAAGGCAAAGACGGCAGGATGCACTACCGCAGCAAGGGCAAGATCGACAAAGCGGCGATAGACCAAATGTTTGTGCGCTTGGGGCTGTTCATCTCCGAAAGAAAGGACAGATTATATAAGGGCAGGGACGCGGCGATCCGAGAACTGCGCGCGGCGACGAATATCAGACGGACAATGACGGGCAATGAGGAAGTAAAACGCGAGATCATCGCGCTTGCAAAGTCGTTGCCGAACGCGGGCAGGCTTGCGTATGCAAGCAAGGACATGGAGCCGTTCCGCGGACGGGTAGATAGAATCGTAAAATTGCTTTTAGACAATAACCTGAAAGCACGGAAAGCGGACAGGCGGTTTTACGAAGCGCTGGAAGAACGCAAGCGGCAGATTGCCGCAATCTGCGGTCAGCCCGTTATTTTCTCGGACAAAAACACGCCGATGGACAGGCTGGAAACGCTGCCGCAATACCACGGGAAAATTGATACGGGAAGTATCAAAATCGCAGAGGAGATCGAAGCGGACTACAAGCGCAGACAGGGAAATCTCGTTCTCAAACTTGCCAAGTTCATTAAGCCGGAATTTTACGAGCGGAAGAAAGGCAGAAAATACAAGGCGAACGACAACCGCATGAAAAAGTATCTCACGATCTCCCGCCGTAAAGTCGGGCGTGCGATGGATAAGTTTCTGCACACTTTCGGAAGTGCGAGCGAAGACCTTGAGCGCGAATATAAGAGCCGTTTGCAGGAGATTGAGGAAGAAATGGAGCAGGAACGCGAAAAACAAAACCGGAAGGAGGGGAACTATAAAGAGTGAACAGAAAGACGGCTTTAAGTCATAAAAAGAAAAAATCCCGAAAACTGAACGCGCTGTTGTGGCTCATCACATTTGCGTTTGTCGGGGTGCTCATCATGTTTTTGTTCACGCTTGCAGGCGTGGACAGCGTTGCGGAAATCCTCGGCAACAGCACCTATTGGTATGCGTTGTGGTTTGTGTGCGGGCTGCTCGTCGTGGCATATCTCATGATGTACCGTATCGACGCGCAGAATATCGCCATGAATGAAAACGACCTCGAAGATACCGAATGGCTCACACCAAAGCGTCTTCGAAACATGAAGGAGTTTACCGTTACGACATGGAACGGCATGGACAGGCACGCGGACGGGATCGTTATCGGTGCGGAGAAAAAGGGCGGCGGCGTGGAGATTTTGACGACCGACCAGCTCCATGCGCTCATTGTCGGCACGACGGGCAGCGGAAAGACGACGGGGTTCGTCGATCAGAATATAGCGGTTTTGGCGCGAAGCAAGACAAAACCCAGCCTTGTCATTACAGATCCGAAAAGCGAACTTTACGCAAAGCACGCAAGGCAGTTGGAGAGCGAAGGGTACAAGATCAGCGTTCTCGATTTGCGCGAGCCGTATTCCTCGGCGCGCTGGAATCCCATGAACGTGCTCATCCGCCGTATCCGATTGGTCAAGGACTTGCAGAACAATCTTCAAAACAGGGACGGCAAGTATTACGGCGCGGGCGAAGTGTTCCTTTCGTACAGGGACGCGCGGACAAGGGTACAGGAACTCAAAGACGAGATATATGAAAACGCGCAAGACCTCGTATATACGCTCTGTCCCGTACAGAACAGGGATCAGCCGACATGGGAACAGGGTGCGCGAAATCTTATTTTCGGACTTGTGCTTGCGTTTTGCGAGGACTGTATCAAGGGCAAGATGGACGAAAAACAGTTGCTGTTATTCAACGTCTATCACAACATCACGCGCTACTGCTCGGAAGACACGACGGCGCTTCGGGAATATCTGCTGGAAGGACGTGATGAATTCTCAAAGGTGCGCGGGCTTGTCAATACCGTGCTCATTACGTCGGACAAGACGCTTACATCGTATCTCTCGGAAGTCAATGCGTATATGCAGCAGCTTGCGGACGACGGCATTTTGTCGCTTACGAGCGAAAACGATCTGGATATCGTAAACATGGACGAACAGCCGAACGCGGTGTTTATCATCGTGCCGGACGAACGATTCACGCGGCACAGATTTGTTACGCTGTTCATTACGCAGATGTACAAAGAGCTGGTCGAAAAAGCGAACCTGAACAACCGCAGAGGACAGACGGATACGGCGGTGCTGAAAAGGAATGTGTACTACATTCTTGACGAATGGGGCAACCTTCCAAAATTCGAGAATATCGAGGGAATGGTCACGGTGGCGCGTTCACGCGGCATACGTTTTCTGTTCGTGCTGCAATCGTTCAGTCAACTTACGGCAAAGTACGGCAGAGAGATCGGCGACATCGTAAAAGCGAACTGCAACGTCAAGATTTTTATCGGCAGCGACGATCCGGATACGCGCAGAGAGTTTTCGGAACTCTGCGGACAGAAAAAAGTCAAGAGTTTTTCCGTCAATACCAATGCGGAAGCATCGGCGTCGAGCAATACTGGCGCGGCAAACCAGCCGCTCATCACGGTCGGGATGCTGGAACGCATCAACGGCGACGAAAAGGGCGACGCCATCGTGTCGGTGCGCGGATACGAGCCGATCTGGTCAAGGTTCACGCCTTCGTACAAGCTGAAAAGCGTGTATTTCAAGGCAGGCAAGGCGGAAGCGGGAAAACGCGAGGCCGTGCTGTTCGACAAATCGGAATATGTATTTGATATTACGGGCGGAAAGGCATTGAGCGAGCGCGATAAAATGCTCGACGTTTTGGAAAAGGAA
This sequence comes from uncultured Clostridia bacterium, assembly GCA_944362615.1. GTDB lineage: Bacteria > Bacillota > Clostridia > Christensenellales > Pumilibacteraceae > Protoclostridium. The sequence goes on along the minus strand of CALVTM010000003.1, from coordinate 95,160 downwards.
GAAAACGCAAAGAGCGGCGATGACGGCAGCGACAAGGAGCGTCTCGCGAGCCTCGATAAAAAGTGGCTGGATATTGAAAACGAGGTACGCGACAGGCTGAAAAAGGTCGTGCCGATATTGGACGAGGAGGACGCCGCGGCGGTTAAAAAGGCGGCGCTCGAAAACAAAGTCGCACTTCTGTTTGAGATCGCAGCCCGTTATGAGGAGAGCGTAAAGCAGAGGATAGAGGACGCGGCTGCCGCGATAGACGGTATGCTGAAAGACATGAAAAAATTACAGGAAGCGGCAAAAGAAAACGCCGCTTAAAGAGGAGAAAAATGCAGAAAATCAAACACAAGCTTTGGGTACTGCTCGCGGGCGTTGCGATGTTCGCGGCAGTATTTCTTTTGACGGGAATGGCGTCCGGCACGCAGGCTTCGGCGGCGTCTGCCGAGGAAGTCTGCGTGCATGAGTACGGCGATGGGATCGTACACTTGCCCGATTGCACTTCGGGCGGATACACGGAATACACCTGTACGCTCTGCGGCGAGAGTTATAGGGATAATTACACGGACAGAGCGGAGCACGCCTATTCGGAAGTCGTGGTGCAACCCACTTGCACGCACGAGGGCTATACTACGCACTTTTGTACCGTTTGCGGATATGAGTACACGGACAATTATACCGCCGCGCTCGGTCATGATTATCAGGACGAAGTAACTGCCGCGACGTGTACGGAAGCGGGTTACACCACGCATACCTGTACGGTTTGCGGGTATTCTTATGCGGATACCCGCGTGGAAGCGCTCGGTCATACATACGAAACGGACATGCTTGCGCCGACGTGTACGGACGGCGGGCATACAACTTTTACCTGTACCGTATGCGAGTATTCGTATGTTTCCGATTATACCCAAGCGACGGGGCATGATTACGCGGAAAATACGGTTGAGCCGACTTGCGTGTCTTACGGATATATCGAGCATACTTGCGCGAACTGTTCGGACAGATATGTAACCGATTACGTTTCGCCGCTCGGTCACGATTTTACGGAGGAACATAAGCAAGCAGCGGAAGGGCAGATCGGTTATACGCTTCATATCTGCGCGCGGTGCGATTACAGTTATGTTTCCGATTTCGTGACGAGCGGGGATAACGGCTATGCGGATACGCCAAATCCCGACGAACCCGAAAAACCTGACGGCGGTGACGAAACGACGGATGTGCCGGATGAAAACGGAGAGCCTGTAAATCCCGATGACGGGGGAAGCGAAGAACCCGATCAGCCCGAAACGTCGGATGAAGGCGGTGATAAGGAACCAAGCGAACCCGATACGCCCGATGAAGACGACGAACAGGCACATACGCATTATTTCACGGCAGAAGTGACGCTCGATGAAGAAAATATGACCTTTACGGTCGATTATTTCTGCGAGTGCGGCGAGATTTCGGACGAGGTTTTGCAGGTCATTGCGCTTGACGAGAACGGAAACGAGCACGTTTTAACGGCAACGAACGGGAATATTTACGATTATTCGGCGTTTTCGGGGTATTACGAGATAGCGGTCACGGATTCGTTCGGCGAGCCGCTGTACTATTTTGAACTCCGTGCGGAAGGCTCGGAGCAGCCCGATGAACCCGATACGCCTGCCGAACCCGACGAGGGCGAAGGCGGAGGCGAAGAACTCCCCGATGAAGATCCGGACGAAGGAGAGCAGGGCGAAGAAAAGCCCGCGGAAGATACAAAACCTGAAAACAATTCTTCGCTCGGCGTCATCCTCATCGTTGTGCTTATCGTGCTGGCTGCCGGCGGCGTCGCCGTGTTTATCGTTATCAAGAAGAAAAACAAAAAGGATAAAAATTAAAAAAAGAGGTAGAAAACGGAAATGAATTTATTGGCAGCGGGAACGCTCAATGAAAATTTGGGCAATATCGTAACAAAACTGAACGAACTCATGGATTCGTTCTGGCTGTACATCGTGCTTGCGCTTGCGGCGGTGGTCGTTGTGTGGGGCGCGTATGTGGGTATCCGTATTGCAGTAGCGCACAGGAACGAAGAAAAGATCAACGCACGCGGCATGGTCAAAAGCCTTATCATCGGCATCATCATTATTTTCGTGATTGCCGTCGGCGCACCGCTTCTCATCAATGGTCTGAACGCATGGGTTGGCGCAGACGCCGGCGCGGAAGGTGCGTCCATTGCAGCGGCAATGCTGAAAGCGTGACAGAGGGGAGGAGCAAACAATGGGAAATGTTTTATTGGCGGCAAGCCTGAACGAAAACTTGCAGGAGATCATCAATAAACTCAGCGAACTTATGGACTCGTTCTGGATATACATTGTCATGGCGCTCGCCGCGGTGGTGGTGATCTGGGGCGCATACGTCGGCATCCGAATTGCCGTTGCGCACAGGAACGAGGAGAAGATCAACGCAAGGGATATGGTGAAAAACCTCATCATCGGAATTGTGATCATTTTTGTAGTGGCGATGGGTGCGCCGCTTCTCATCAACGGACTGTCCGCGTGGGTCGGATAAGTTAAAATAAAACTCACGGAAGTGCGGGCGGCGGAATGTTTCTGCCGCCTCGTGCTTTCGGGGGAGGGAAACAATGCTTATATTTTTGCAGGAACTTGTCTTGCAATTATTTTTATGGCTGTTGCAGCTCATCGACGGCATCATGGAAATCTTTTCCGCGATCTCCGGCGTGGCAACGGTCACATACCACGGCGAGCAGGTGAACCTCATCGAATTGCTCGTCGGCGATTCGACGGTCGGAGCGATATTTTGGTGTATCTTCATCCTTGCGGTCGGGCTTTCGTGTATCTTTGCGATAGTCGGACTTATCAAAAACATGGTGGCGAACAACCGCACGGTATCGGGCGTGGTGGGGAAGTTCTTTCTTTCCTTACTCGGTACAATGGCGATGCTCGTCGTTGTGGTGCTCGGAATCCTTATCGCAAATTCCGTATTGCAACTCATTGCGAATATCTTTCAGATCTCGAACACGACAAAATTATCGACGGCATTGTTCGATGCCTGCGCAGGGGATTGGATCAACGGCTATTCCAAAGCGGAGTTTGATGTATCGTCCCTGACGGTGCGCGACATTTTCGGCGATTACAATGCGGCATTGTTCGGGATATGGCCCACAAGCTGGAAATGCAACGGGATGGTCGATCCGAATAAGTTTCTGTACTTTCCGTCTCTTGTCGCGTCGATTGCGCTCGGTATTGCAATGATCGTGGCAATCGTCAATCTTGCAAAGAGAATTTTCGAGATCGTGTTTTTGTATCTCGTCATGCCCGTTTCCATGTCAACGCTTGCAGCGGACGACGGGGCGCGGTTCAAAATATGGCGGGAAACATTTATCACAAAAGTCGTGCTTGCCTACGGCGCGGTGTTCTCCGTCAATGTGTTTGTGCTGATATTGCCGTTGCTGTCGCAGATGAGTATTGACGGTATCGGCGGGTTCGGCAATTCGCTGTTCCTTATTTTTATGATCATCGGCGGTGCAATGGTCATTCCTGCGGGCATGACGTTGTTTGCAAGGCTGTTCGGTCAGGCAGATGATTGGCACGGCGGCGGTTCGTTCCTCAGAAGCGCGTACTACGGTTCGCGCTTTGCCGGGCTTGCAACGCTCGGACTTGCCGGCTGGGTGCTGAAAAAGGGCGTCGGCGCGGGTAAAGGCATTGCCAAAAAGATCCGCTCTAAAAAATCGGACAATGGCGAATCGGGCGACGGAGGATGTGCGGACGGCGAGGACAGATATACGGAATCGCCCGCGCCGTCGGATGGAAGCGATGGAGCGGCATCGGGCGATGCTGCGTCTGCGGAAGAAAATACGGATACGGGAGGAAGTGAATGAGGATCATTCCCAAAAAAATCAAGGTTAAAAATACGGTATGGAAGTGCTATTCCATGCCGGACGTCATCGTGGCGCTTGTCATGTTTGCGATCATCTTTGCGTCGGTCACAACGGGGAATTGGGCGATTGCGGTGATACTCGGCATTGTAAGTGTGGTGATGTTCATGCCCACGCAGGACGGCATCTTCTACGCCTGTATCTTGGAGAACGTAAAATTTTTATTCTCCAAAAAGAAATATACGGCTGCCGCAAAATCGGCAAAGGAGAGTGTGGACGCACTCATTCCGCTCAAAAACATCAGGGATAACGGCCTTATTGAATACGCGGGCGGCTCGTTCGGCAGGGTCATCAAGATCGGCCAAAAGAACTTCGGTATTGAAGACGCCGTGCAGCAGAACATCGACATCAATTATTTTGCCAACGCCTTAAAACTTATCGACGGCAATCAGAGCGCGGACATCGTAAAAATCGACCGCCCCGTAAATCTGGACGCCTTCGCAGGCGAACTTTTCGGGCGGCTGAACGATGTTCGTGAGAGTATGGATTCGGACGATGTGAAGTCTATCAAGGATGGCGTCCTGCGCGAGCGAATCGACGCTATCGACCGCCTGAACAATATCCGGAAACAGTACATATCCGATTATTATATCGTGCTGTATGGCAGGAACGAATTGGATTTGGAAAATGCGGCAGTCAACGTGTCGTCGGAGATCAATAAGTGCGGGTTGAGTACCAAGTTGCTCGGCAAACGCGAAACGGCTGTGTTTCTTAAATACAGTCATTCCCGCTGTTTTGACGAGAGGGAAGCAAGTTGTCTTTCGGACGAGGAACTGCTCGAATGGGTAAAGCCGAAAGAAATCGCGTTCAAGGCGAACAAGTACATGATCGACGGTGTGGAAGCGTCTATTCTTGCGGTGGCGGACTATCCTTTGCGCGTTAAGAACGCTTGGGGCGCAGAGCTGTTCAATATCCCCAACACGAAAGTTGTCATGCACGTCAAGCCCGTGGAAAAGTATAAGGCGATACGCAGGATAGACAAGTGCATTTCGGATATGGAAACAAAGCAGATCATGTCCGAAAAGGCAAGCGAAGCCAACAGTGCCGAAATACATAAAGAAACGATGGACGCGCTTTTGGACAGTTTGCAGGCGGAGAACGAGAGCCTGTTCGATGTCACGCTTACGGTAACGGCATATAACTACCTGAACAACACGAACTATAAAAAGAATACAAGGCGAGCCATGCTCACGGGTAACTTTAAGGCAAGCGCGCTGTACGGATTGCAGATCGAAGCGTTCAAGTCGGCAGTCATCGCCCCGCAGAGCTGCCTGAAAAACTACGAGCGCGGTATCAACAGCTCGTCGCTTGCGGCAGCGTTTCCGTTTGTGCGTATCTTCGTCATGGACAAGGGCGGTATCATGCTCGGCGAAAACAAGACCAACCGCTACCCGTTCATCTTTGATTTATGGAAAAGGGGGAACTTGTATCAGAACTCCAACGCCATGATCATCGGTAAGTCGGGTTCGGGTAAGTCGTTCTTTCTGAAAAGCCTTATTCTGAACGAATGGGCGAACAACACACGGGTGATCGTATGCGATCCCGAAGCAGAATATCTGACGCTTACGAGAAATTTGAAAGGAAACATCATCGACGTGGGCAACGCAAAGGAGGGACGTATCAATCCGTTCCATATCTATAAGATACTCACGGAAGAAGGCACGCCCGCCGATCCCGTCGTCACGTTCAATACGCATCTAAAAATGTTGGAGAGCTTTTTCAAGATCGTGCTTGTCGGCGCGTCGCAGGACGTGATAGAACTCATCAATAACCTCGTCGTGGAAACGTATGAGCGGAAGGGTATCACGGAAACGACGGATTGCTCCGGTTTCAAAGCGGAGGACTTCCCGCTGTTTTCGGATTTGCTCGAAACGCTGCAAGCAAAAGATAAGGAAGGTATGGACAGCCTTACTTTGCGCGATATGCGCACGGCGGAACTGTATCTCACTAAATTTGTGAGCGGGCGATATTCGGATATTTGGAACGCGCCGTCCACGTTGAAAACGGACGCGAGCATCATAGACTTTAACTTTCAGAGCCTGTTTGCAAATAAGAACAATGTCGTTGCGAACGCGCAGATGCTCTTGGTGTTCAGGTTTATCGAGCAGGAAGTCATCAACGCAAGGGAGCTGAACAGATACGGAAAAAATCTGCACACGATGATCGTCTGCGACGAGGCACATTTATTCATCGACGCGAAGTTCCCGATCGCTTTGGACTTCTTCTACCAGATGAGTAAGCGGATCCGAAAGTACAACGGCAGCTTTATCCCTGCGACGCAGAATATCGCTGACTGGAACGCCAACGAGGAATTGCGAAGCAAGACGAGTGCGATCATCAAGAACAGTCAATATCTGTTCATCTTCAAGCTCGCCGCGCCGGATATGAAAGATGTGTTGGACGTTTATAAAGCGGGCGACAGTTTCAACGAGGAGGAACAGTGCATGATCATCTCGGCTGTAACGGGGCAGGCGTTTTTTGTGGGAAGTTCGGAGCTACGGGCGTGTGTCCGTATCAAGGCGGGGGAATACGCGCGGGAATTGTTTGAAGATAAAACGAATACGGAGGAAAAATGACGGCAAGAAGAAACAAAGTGTTGCTCCTGCTGCTTGCGGCGGTATGCCTTTGCTGCCTGCTTTGCGGCATTTCCTTTTTCGGGGGAAATACGACAGCGTATGCTTACAGCAGCAGCGTAAGGTATAAGCTGGATGTTACGGCGACGGGAGCGGAAGGGATTTATCTGTATGTCAACGGTGCAAGCGGTTCCGGGACGATAACGGACGGGGCGGCGCTGAATTATGCGCCAAACCGCGTCGATGTCGTTTTGAACAAGCGTACAAAACTGGGACGTTTTTATTACACGAAGTATGTAAAGGACTTTGAGCTTTCGGGTCCGACGTCTTATTCAAAGGCGGATAAAACAAGAAATTCAAGTCGTACTTCTACCAAGACGGTTACATATACGCTCCCTTCTTTGTCGGACGGGAAGTACACACTGAAAGTGACGACGGGTTCAGACTATTCAGGTGTTGTCGGCGATGCAAGCAGTAAAATTACTTTCACATTCTATGTGGACAGAAATGCGCCGACGATCAGCGGAGCTTCGACGAGTACGACGGGGAAGTATGCTACGTCAAGTTTTACCGTTCGTGCAAGCGACTCCGTCAGCGGCGTGGAAAGCCTGTATATGAAAGCGCCGAACAGCAGCTATTATTCGTCGGTGGGGTCATCATCCAAAACGATTTCGTCGGGAAGCGCCAACGGACTGTACTCTTTCTACGCCTATGATAAGGCACAGAATAAGTCAAAGACCTATTATGTGTACTTCGATTCGACAAAACCCGTCGGGACATTAAAGACGAGTATCGGTTCGGTATCATCCGGGTCATATACAAATCAGTCGTTTTCCTATACTGCTTCGGACAGCGGAAGCGGCATCAAGACATTGCAATACAAGACGCCGGGTTCGAGCACATGGAAAACATATACGTCGGGAACAACGATCTCGTCAACTTCGACCAACGGCTGGTATTATTTCCGCGCACAGGACAAGAGCGGATTATATTCGGACGAGAGTAAGATTTGTCTTGATACAGGCAAGCCCGCGGGAACATTATACGGCGGAACAAAGGCTGCGGCGAGCGGCAGCACGGTGACGAGTCAATATGTGAAATTTACAGCCGCAGACGGTTTGTCCGGTATATCGAAAGTGTATGTGAAGAAGCCGGGTGCGGTGGGATATGCCGTTATATCAAACAGCAGTCAATTCACGGCGAACGGGACGTATTCTTTTTACTGCACGGACGTGGCGGGCAACCGCTCCGATGACTATACGATCACACTTGATAATACTGCTCCCGAACTTATTTGCGAAGGTGCGGAATTCGGCTCGATTGCCGAACAGAGTTTCACCGTAACGGCGAGGGATGCCGGGGGAAAGGCGACGCTGTACTATCGCTATGAATACGGCGAATGGCAGACGAGCGGCGACAGCTGCACGATTTCGGATAAACAGCAGGACGGACGATATTATTTTTACGCCGTGGACGAGCAAAATAATAAATCTGCGGAATTGTGGGTGCTGTTCAATGCCGCCGAACTCGCGGGAAGATTCGTGCAATCGGACGTCGATAACAGCGTTTACTTTACATGGGACAGCGATTATTGGACAGCAACGCTGGACGGAAAAGCGTATCACAAGGGGACATGGATCCGCGACGAGGGCGACCATACGATTGTATTGTCCAACGGCGTGGGTAAGAGCGCAACGTATAACTTCACAATCGACCACCATTACGTTGTAAGCAAGACCGTAGCACCGTCGTGTACGGAACAAGGTTATACAATCTATGTATGCAGTAGTTGCGGCGCGACGAAACGGGAGGATTTCGTCGCCGGGACGGGACATAAGTACGAGGTGAGCGAGGTCATCCGCCCGACGTGTACCGAACAAGGTTACACGATATATAAGTGCAGTGCGTGCGGCGCGACGAAGCGGGATGATTACACGCAGGCGAGCGGACATAACTATGTTAAAACGGAAGAACCGCCCACTTGTACGGAGAGCGGCAAGACGGTCTATACTTGTTCCGCGTGCGGATTTGAATATATGGAAGAAGGAGATTTGCCGTCGGGACACGTCTATGTCAGCGAAATCGTAAAAAACGCAACGTGCACACAGGACGGCGAACGGCACCACAGATGTGAAAAATGCGGTGAAGAGTATTCGAGCGTCATTCCCAAAACCGGGCATAACTATATGATCACGGACGAAGAACGGGAGGACGGAAGCACAAAGCGCACCTATACTTGTACGATCTGCGGAAATACCTATGTTCAGGATTTGGGCAATCAGACCGAAAAGGTAACAAACTACGTCGAATATCTGTTCGCGCAGTACAGCCCTTATATGATATGGGTGTTTCTTGCCACGGCTGGCGTGTGGAGCATCGTTATGGGCGTGATGTTTGCGATAGCTCATAAAAATGAGGACAAGGAAAAGGCAAAGAAGATGATCGTGAATTATGTTATCGGACTTATCGTCATTTTCTGTATCCTTGTAGCCGCGCCATACCTTGTAAGAGGAATCGCCGCGCTTGTGACATAAATTTTCTCAAAACTTTCCGAAAATTGCGGAAATCCCCTTGACAATATCGTGATAGCACGATATAATATAGACGAATAAGACGCAAGGAGGGTACAGGTTATGGCAACGAAGCAGGTTTACGGGAAGTACGGAACGCTTGCAAAGATGTATCTCGAAGAACACGAGCCGGCAAGGACTTGGGCGCTCGGTAAAAATTTGCCCGAATATCTGCACGGCATCGACCGTCAGGCGGACGAATTGTTTGACATGATGTATGAAAAGCTGTCCAAGTCGGATGAGTTCAAAAGGACGGGGGATTATCTCACCGATGTGCGCAGACAAAACGAATTGCGGCAGAGGATAGAGGAAGAGATCCTGTCCGAACTTGTGTATGTGTGAGGAGGTATAACGATGAGCAAGATTTTACGCGGTATGGGAACGGTTTTGAAGTGGGGCTTTGTGGCTGTGCTGTTTGTCGGAAATATTATCGCCGATCTTATAGGCATCCTCGTCTGTGCGATCACGTCGGAGGGATAATATGCCGAAGAAAGCGGATACGCCGCAGCGGAAAGCGCGGAGAAACTATGAAGTACGCAATAAGGACGCAAGGGAGCAGGCGACGATGCAATTCAATACGCGCCTGCCGCGCGAGGAATGCGATGAGATTTGCGCTTTCCTCAAGAAACACGGAATCAGCAAAGTCGATCTCATTCGGGAGGGGTACAGAGCAATGAAAACATACTATTGTCCGAAGGACGGCAAAGAGATAAAAGAATAACAGCGCGGAGCGCAAGGACTACGGCCCTTGCGCTCCTGCTTTTATAGAGAATACTATGCCAAACGGCATAAGAAAGAAGGCTCATCGGGAAGATGAAGCGATTCGGTCTTATGCCGCCGCGCTTCGTCTTTTCCGTAATGTGCGGAGGAAGAATGATAAGCGCGGAAGACAACAAGAAAAGGAAACAAAGAATAGAATGCGAAACAGTCGGGGATACGGTTTTTACGGTTATAGTTGAGGAAAATCCAACTGCCGAAAATACTGCTCTCGATATTATCGGTACAATTATAAGGCAAAATATTGACAGGAATGTCGGTAAAATTTCCAAAGATAATAAAGGACGAGTCTGCTATTTGGATACTAACGGAGGATAATACAAATGTTAGGAACACAAACAGCAGTATGGAAAACAACAAAACAAAACGGAGGTGATATAACAGCCCTGTATGCAAGATTGAGCCGTGACGATGAAATAGAGGGTGACAGCAACAGCATCGTGCATCAGAAAGAAATTTTGTCCGAGTATGCACGGAAGCATGGTTTTGAAAATACACGATTCTATGCGGACGACGGGTATAGCGGAACGAATTTTAATCGTCCCGATTTTCAAAGAATGATGACGGATGTGCAAGCCGGACTGATTAAAACGATTATCGTGAAAGATATGTCGAGGTTCGGGCGCGATTACATCATGGTCGGATACTATACGGAGATTCTTCTTCCGCAGGCTGATATACGCTTCATAGCCGTGAACGATGGCGTTGACACAGAAAATCAGGTTGATAATGATTTTACGCCTTTTCGGAATATCATTAACGAATGGTATGCAAAGGATACGAGCAAAAAGATCAGAAGCGTATTGAAAGCTAAAGGTAATTCGGGTAAGCATTTGAGCGTTATTCCGCCATTCGGATATAAGAAAGATCCGAATGATAAGGAAAAGTGGCTCATCGACGATGATGCTGCACAAATTGTAAGAAAGATATTCCGTATGTATCTCGACGGGAACAACATGGGCAGTATTGCTCGTAAATTGACGGAAGAGGGGATAGAAACTCCGAAGCTATACGCCGAGAATAGAGGAATCAAGCATTATAGGACGGCAACTTATCCCGAAATATGGAGCAGGATTTCCGTAGAGTATATCCTTTCCAATTATGAATACACGGGCTGTACGGTAAATTTTAAGACAAAGCGCAAATCTTTTAAGAACAAAAAACAAGTCATCCAAAGCAAGGAAGATTGGGCGGTGTTCGAAGGGACGCAGGAAGCGATCATCGACAAAGAAACCTTTGAAACGGTACAGAAAATGCGTGGGACAAAACGGGCATATACGAAGTTCAATGAAGTCAATATCTTTTCGGGGTTGCTGTTTTGCGCTGATTGCGGCGGCAAAATGACAATTCGTCGAAGGAAAGACGATCGAAGAAAAGACGCTTATGTTTGTTCAACTTATCGTAAAAAGAAAAAGCACCTATGTACCGAACACGCAATAAAAGCGGATGTTCTCAAACAGATCGTACTGAATGACATCCGCAAAGTTTGTGCGTATGTAAAAGAGTATGAGCAGGCGTTCATTGAAGATTATCGCAAATGTTCCGTCAAAGAAAGTGCGAGGCAGCAAGCGGCAGCAAGAAATGAGTTGAAAAAAGCAGAAAGCAGACTTTCGGAAATAGGGAAGATTATCGTCAAACTCTATGAAGAAAAAGTTTGCGGAACAATGCCGGAAGCTCGATTCGAGTTGCTTGCCAAAAATTATGAAATCGAACAATCCGCTCTAAAACAAAAAGTAGAATCATTGAAAGTAGGGTTGGCGGTGGCGGAGGAAAGTGACGATAGTATTTCAAAGTTCGTATCATTAGTGCGCAACTACACCGAAGTCAACGAATTAACGCCCGAAATTCTGAACAGTTTTATAGATAAAATTTACATCGGAAAGCCGGAAAGGATAGACGGACAGAGAGTGCAGGAAGTAAAGATTATTTATAAGCTGGTAGGCGCGGTAAATATACCGCAGTAGCAAACATAAAATATCCTTGGGGAGAAAAATCCCCAAGGATAATTAGCACATTCCAAATGGAATTGCAAATACCACATAGTGTTTGCGCCGAAATATCGCAGGCAAGAAATATATGGAAAGATAAAGACAGATATTGGGCGATACTACGAAAGTTATGTGATGTGAAGAAAGTAGAAATACTTGAAGCGAATGCATGCCCGGATCACATACATATGCATGTGAAGATACCGCCGAATATAAGCATAGCACAATTCATGGGATATTTGAAAGGAAAGAGCACACTGATGATCTTTGACCGACACGCAAACCTGAAATACAAGTACGGAAACCGACATTTCTGGTGCCGAGGCTACTATGTAGATACGGTAGGGCGGAACGAGGTGAAGATAGCGGAATATGTGCGCAATCAATTACAGGAAGATATAATGAGTGACCAAATAAGTATGAAAGAATACTATGACCCGTTCACGGGTGGCAAGAAGTAATAGGCAAAAAGAGACTGCCGCTTAAGCGGCAGCCAGAGAATGTGTTGCGGCTGACGAAACATTCAGTGCGTCTTAAGACGCAAGCCGGTAATATGCCCTTGAAGGGCTTGTGCATACCACGCGTTCAACGCGTGGTATTGATTGACGCGGAGCGCGATTTGCGTTATAATTAAGTCATGTACTCCGAATACGAAAACTGCAAACTCTGTCCGCGGGCGTGCGGAGCAGACAGACGCACAGGCAGGGGATATTGCGGCGCCGGTACAGAAACGGTAGTCGCGCGCATAATGCGGCACATGTGGGAAGAGCCGTGCATAAGCGGAAGTCGCGGCAGCGGCGCCGTGTTCTTTTCGGGGTGCAATCTGAGGTGTTCCTACTGTCAGAACAGGGATATATCGTATGCGCTGACGGGCAGGGCAATGACATCGGATGAGCTGGCAGAAGCGATGCTGGAGCTTCAGGCGCAGGGTGCGCATAACGTGGATATGATAACCGCCGCGCCGTACCTTCCTGCCGTGATCTCAGCGATTAAAGCCGCAAAGGAGCGCGGGCTGACCGTACCTGTAGTCTACAACACGGGCGGTTATGAGACGGAAGAGGCGGTAATCGAGCTTGCCCCTTACGTGGACGTATGGTTACCCGATTTCAAATACGTATCGTCTGATCTGGCTCGCAGATACTCTCACGCCGCCGATTATCCGGAGATTGCGTATCGTGCAATCAGTCTTATGACGGAGCTTGCAGGTGCGCCGGTATTCGGAGCGGACGGCATGATCAGAAGCGGAGTAATCGTGCGTCATCTCGTACTGCCCGGCTGCCGTGAGGACTCTAAAGCGGTGATGCGGCGCATAGCGTCGATAGGCGCTGATCGGCTTAAGCTGTCGCTTATGCGGCAGTATACGCCCGATTTTGCGGACGAAAGCTGTGATCTTAGGCGAAGAGTCACTACGTTTGAATACAACGATGTGCTCAGGTGCGCCGTCGATCTCGGACTGGACGGTTACTCGCAGTCGGCAGAATCGGCGGTTGCGTCATTCACTCCGGATTTCGGTCAAAATTAACGCCCGGTTAAGGTAAGAATGACAGAATATACTTAACTACAAAAAAAGTACAGGAGGAAAATATGGAGATAAGAATACCAGTAAATGGCGGTTATCTGCCCGACGAGTACGGCAAGTACGCGCCTGCCGGAGCGAAACTGAACGGTAACCCGGTGATGAGTTTTCCGTTTGATATCGTGGACGCGCCTGCCGGCGTGCAGTCGTATGCGCTGATCATGATTGATTATGATTCAACGCCCGTCTGCGGTTTCCCGTGGATACACTGGCTGATGTGTGATCTGCCGGGCAACTCAACGGGGTTGCCGGAAAACGCATCCGCAAGCGGCGCGGGAGGGATAGTCCAGGGCAGGAACAGCAGTGCGTCCCGGTTCATAGGCGAACGCGATCCGCGCGTATTCTGCCGCTACTGCGGACCCATGCCGCCCGATAAAGACCATGAATACACCGTGACGCTGTACGCGCTTGACGTACCCACGCTTGCTCTTCGTGAGGGGTTTTTCCTTTCCGATCTCATGCACGCGATGAAAGGTCATATACTTGCTTCCGCTGAGATCAGAGTAATGTCGCGTAAATAGTGTAATTCTTTGATAGCAGCTTTGAATAGCATTGAAGACAGTAACAAGCTATACGGAGTTGCGGTTAATCATTTGTTAGGAAGAAAAACAATTTAAAATATTAAAATCAATAACAAAACCCATAAGTAAATTTATCAAATAGGGCAACAATCAATACGGGCGGCACTAATGCCGCCCGTCTTAATTGCTTTATATTTTATATTTATGTTTATGCCGCTATTTAACAATGGCAGGAACAAGAGTGTATTAAGAGTAATTGTGATAAAAATTTTCACGCAATATAGTGTGCGCCTGCTCAATTGTGGACAGACAGTTGTCCACAATTCTTTGCTATAAAACAATAGAACATATGTTCGTATTATGCGCAAATTATTAAAATAAGTAGGAGGTTGCGAAAATGATTTAGAAAGCGATAGAAATAAACAGAGAATACAATTAAAAGGTTGAAAAAGACAAAAGATCACAATCGTTAGCAAGGAGGAAGTAATGAAAATATCCGTAATAATTCCGGTACGCGATCTCGGAGAAAAGATTGTAAAATGTCTGGACAGCGTAGCTGCTCAGGATTTTGATAAAAATGAATATGAAGTGCTTATATCGTTTGACTCATGCACGGACAATTCCGAGCAGATAGTAAACGAATGGCATACCGCACATAGCGATGTAAACATGCATTGTTATAAATGCGGGTGCAAATGTCCGGGCGGAGCGAGAAACGTAGGACTGGATAATGCTGTTGGGGAATATGTAATGTTCATTGACGGAGATGACTGGCTTATAAACACATCAGCAATGACGATACTTTATAATGCGGTACAGGGGCATAAAGCTGTCCGCGTGACGGATCATGAAGTCGGCGGAAATATGGTCAAATATTCAGAGCGGCCTACGTTGTGGCTGTATTTCTTTTCGCGCGAGCTAATAGGAGACGATCGTTTCACTGATATGTTGTTGTGCGAAGACTATGAGTTTGTAACGCGTATAACAAGCAAATCCGGTTACGATGAAGCGACGGTAAACGAACCGCTGTACTTTTATAATTATGATAATGAACGCATGTTAGAGAGAATAAAAACAGTAATAGCGGAATCGAGGAAGCGCGAAGCGGAAGGGAAGTCGCCGTTATATGTATGTGACGGATTTATACCAGAATCTGCAAAGAGTAAGCTAAAGAGATGGCGAAGCTGAAAGAGCCTTACAGCTTTGACTGGCATAGGATATACGCTGAAGACCGACCGCATATAGAGTACAGTATAACGGACATATGTAACAGGAATTGCCGATCGTGTTCGCATTTAGCTCCGCTTGCAAAGCGTGCAAATTTTGTTACAGAAGGCGAATTTACGCGCATTGTGGATATAATGAGGCGGTTAATGCCGGACATACATACGTTTTGGCTGACGGGAGGCGAACCAACTTTGCATCCGCATTATATAAATCTGCTGAAGATATTGAGGAGGAAGTATCCGGATACATATGTAGGTATATATACAAATGGGATAACACTACGCAGGCATGAGGAAGATGAAATATTCTGGAAGTTTATCCGCGAAGAAGGGATAGTATGGGGAGTAACCAACTATGAGACGCCGCGGGAGTACTTTGAGAAATTATTTTCCCGGAACGGGTGTGCAAACAATCTTGCGTTTCTGCAATCCGGAAAAACGTTTGTAAGGCTTGTTAACTATTCTGAGGGGCGGGAAGTCACGAAAGATAAATATCTTAAATGCGGATGGGAGCGAAGCAAAATAAACATACGCGGCGGAAAGATATACAACTGTCCGTCGTCTGAATTTGCTGATCTGTATAATGAATATTTCAGTGAAAAACTTGTTCTTACGGAAAAAGATTTTCTTGTAGTGGATGACGTGTTGACTCGGGAGCGGATAGAAGCATTCCGCGGACCGATGCCGTTTTGTTCATACTGCGATATTAGTCGCCGGCAGGAAATATTTAAAAACGAGCCGAGCAGTCAAAAGCGTGAAGAGTGGGCGTAAAGATAACGATATTAGACAAGGTAAGCAGGAAAAGAAAAAGGGTATGGTGTGCGTACCCGTGCGGCGGATAAACCGCTGCCGTACTAAACAATTAATTTATTACAAAGGAGATAAAAAATGAGTAATATACAAAATTTAAGTATTGTATGGTTAGGATATGATATTATAGATGAACATACAGAAGTGGAAGTTCCTACATTGAATGAAACGGAAGACATTCTGATTGATGCAGAAGTAACGTTTGAAAAACATATATATGATTATAACGGATTTGATATTTCACCTGAAATTGTTACATATAACGTTACAGATTATCCGCTGAATAAAACGATATATTTTAATGGAATCTCAATAGAAGAAGATGAAGCGCAGTATAGCGATGCAAAAGTAACGTTTAGAAAAAACAATGGAAGCAACGATATTTCCATAGAATGTTCTTCGATAAATGAACTGACAAAAGGTTTTAATACTGTAATTAAATCCAAAGTAATATTAAAAAGAATCAAACAGGTGACAAATTCAGGTAGCTTTAAATACACATTGAAAGATATTGGAAACAGACTCTTTTACAGATATGATAAAGCAGTTTCTGACATAATTAAAAATTTCGCATTTGTAAGAGAGCAGGTTGCTAATGGTGATGAGGCGCAAACAATACCTTTAGACAGTGTGGTAACATGGAAAATAGGGAATGTTGAAATAGGAACGGAAGATATAAATTCTATAGTAAAAGACCTGGTTCAAATCAACCATAGTGATAAAACTACTCTGAAATTAATATGCGGAAATATTGAAAAAGAAGTTAAAATACATATATCTGCAAATAATGAAGTGCTAAACGTCAGCTATGCGCCGGTCGGTGATGATAATAGCGGCGATAGTAGCAGTAATAATATGCAAATATTGGATATACATTTCCCCCCGGGATTATTGGATGGAAATAGTACCGCTCCGGCTATCATAACCATTCACGGCGGCGCATGGTCGCATCAAAATAATACTGATAAAGATAGTTATAACCACATGACTGAAATCATAACGGATTTAGGACTTATTCATGTTAATATGGAATACGAGTCCACTTCAACTATTGGTAATGAAAATAATACAGGCGGCGAAAATAATGGCACAAATAACAATAGTGGCAGTGGAACAGAAAATCCTTATGAGATTATGTTGGGGAATATAGAAAGCGCATTGTCTCTTCTTGACAAACATGCAGAAGAGCTAAAGCTTAATAAAAATAAAATAGGTCTTATGGGATACAGCGCGGGAGGGCATCTGGCACTGCTGTATACTTTTAAAAAAATATATGATAACATATATGATAGTGATTATGATCTCCCTATTAAGCTTGTTATTTCAGAAGCCGGACCTACTGATTTCAGTAGTATGTTTAATAACATAGATTCGTTTATTGAAGCTAATGCTGTTGGTCAGATAACTAATGTACTGAAACTTTGCAATAAAGGCAGTATACAAAATAGTGATTGCGGTTACTGCGAAGCATCTTATAAGGATCGTAACTCATCGTCTGATGTGATATGTCCGATATCTCCGCTTGATTACGCAAGAGAAATTATGAAAATTATGAATAACCCAAACATAATTAATAAAAACTCAAACATGCCAAGGGTACTTTTGATTTACGGGAGCGGTACTGGTACTCTAGGAGTCGATACTAATGATGACTATGAAGGTGACGGTATTGTTCCTTTCTCAAATGCAAAAGATTTATTTGACATATTTATTAATCGTGATAGCGAAGATCGAGATTATCAGTATGATAGCAATAGAAAATATAATTTAATAAAATTGAGTAATATTAACCATTCAAACATACCATATGAAGCTGCGAATAATCATTCAAATATACTGTGCAGCGAATTTAATATATTAAAAAGTTAAACATCTAATAATTAAAAATATTATTAAATAGAGCGGCAATACGGGCGGCATTAATGCCGCCCGTATTGCTGTTTGCATTATTAATCTTAAAGCTGTATTACGCATTAAATATTTTATCGGCGAAATGAAGATAGTTGTTATTTACATAAATTTCTATCATCTCCCAGTCATCCTTACTCCCGGCGTAATATATGGTTTTAAAATTTTCGCAGCGATAAATCACGTATTCGCCAATACTCGTAACGGTTTTAGGGATATGAATCTCCGTCAGTGATGTGCATTTGTAAAACGCATATGCTCCGATACTTGAAACGCCGTTCTGAATATCTACTTTCGTCAGTGCTGTGCATTCGCGGAATGCATTGCTTCCGATACTCGTAACACTGCCCGGAATAGTGATCTCCGTCAATGCCGAGCATCCGTAAAACATATTATATCCGATGCACGTAGCACCGTTTTGAATATTTACTTCCGTCAGTGCTGTGCAATTAGCAAACGTGTAATTTTCAATACTCGTAACATTACTCGGTATAGTTACTTCCGTTAGTGCTGTGCATTCGGAAAACGCATTTGCTCCGATACTTGTAACGCCGTCCGGTATAGTTATTTTCGTCAGCGCCGTGCATTCAGAAAATGTATATTTTTCGATATTTGTAACTCTGTTCGGTATAGTGACTTCTGTTAGTGCTGTGCATTCGCGGAATACGTTGTCTCCGATACTCGTAACGCTGTCCGGGATATCAATCTCCGTCAGTGATGTGCATCTGAAGAAAGTACCATTATCAATACTAATAATGCTGTCCGGAATATTAATCTCTGTCAGTGACATGCAGCCGGAAAACGCATATTCTCCGATACTTGTAACGCTGCTCGGGATATTGATCTCCGTCAGCGATGTGCAATAGGAAAATGCGAATTCTCCGATACTTGTAACGCTGTCCGGAATATTTATATCCGTCAGCGCTGCGCAGCTGTAAAACGCTCTATTTCCGATACTTGTAACGCTGTCCGGAATATTGATCTCCGTAAGCGATTCACAATACCAAAACGTACTAGCTTCAATACTTGTAACGCCGTTCGGAATATTGATCTCCGTAAGTGATACGCATTCGTAAAACGCTCTATTTCCGATACCTGTAACGCCGTCCGGAATATTGATCTCCGTAAGTGATACGCAATCATAAAACGCTCCATCTCCAATGCTTGTAACGGTATCCGGGATAGTAACTTTTTCCAGTAATTCGCAGTCTTGAAAAACATAGTTTCCTATACTCGTAGCACCGTTCGGAATAGTAAATTCGGTAATGTCAGATTCTCTGAGCGCATAATCCTTTATGCTTGTTATGCTTTCGTCATTAGGGATTTTGCTGTAGCTGTTAGCGAATAAAAGCGCCTTAGTGTCTTTTTCAATAATGCAATTATCTTTTAAGTAGTATACCGGATTATCCTCATCAATGACAATATAATTGAGTGAAGTGCAGCCTGCGAACGCTCCGTTGCCGATGCTTGTCAGATTTTCAGAAATGTAAGCATATGTAATTGCGCAATTATGAAATGCAAGTTCACCGATGCTTGTAACACTGTTCGGGATATTTATTTTCGTTAGCGACGTGCAGTCTTTAAACGCATTATTTCCTATACTTGTAATACTGTTAGGGATTTTTATTTCCGTTAATGATGAACAACCTTTAAATATATTATTTCCGATACTCGTAACGCTGTCAGGGATATTGATCTCTTTCAAATTTACGCAGTTGTAAAATGCAGAATTGCTTATTTTAACGACACTGTCTGATATGACTATTTTTTCAACAGCAAATGAAGGATCGCCATAGAAAATATACGCAAATGCATAACTTCCAATTTCTTTAACCGGGATGCCGTTGCACTCCGCAGGGATAATAATTTCTTTAATGGGTTCTGATATACCCGTTAAAATGTAATAAGTTTTATCCTCGGACAGGGTAAAGTACAGACCGTCCAGTTTCACTTCTTTTGCGGGTTCGGGTTCCGGCTCGGGCTCAGGTTCAGGTTCCGGCTCAGGTTCTGGCTCGGGTTCAGGTTCGGGCTCAGGTTCCGGCTCGGGCTCGGGTTCCGGCTCAGGTTCAGGTTCCGGTTCCGGTTCCGGCTCGGGCTTGACAATGCCGCCATGGGGCGGGGGATCGTCTACATCTTTTTTGCAGGCAGTAATAAAGCAGCAGGAAAAGCCCGTAGCAAGTACTAAAACCGCCGTAAAAAATTTAATTAATAATTTTTTCATATAACTTGCCCCTCCGTACTAAATAGCTACTATTTATATAATAGCAGCAAAACGAAAAAAAGTCAATATGCCTGTCACAGTAGGTACTAAAACTTGTACAATGCGCACAATTAGCGCATTAACGTGGTAATAGGATTAAAACTGCAGTAATTTTATCAATATATAACACATCTCATTTTTACAAACGAAAAAAGTTAATATGTTTGTCATGTATGGCAGACGGTAAATGTTCAAGTAAGAGCCGCTCGCATAATACGACAAAAAGCGTGCAAAAATACATATGTGGAAAGAGCGGAAAAATTACTTAATAAAATGGCGACGCGTTCGCTGTATGTGCGCACTGACTTTTATTCATGCGGAAAGCACGGGTGTATACTCGGCACAACCGATCTGTCCGATCATATTGCAATAACGGAGTGTATAAAGTCTTTAAGAGAAGCGGATGTACCTGTGTTGGACTATGATTCGTTGCAGACATGTGTATTAACAAATTTTGAGCGTACATTTGTAGACGACGATAATGAGGCAGAGCAGTATTTGCTATCCGGCGATGCGCTGATATATCTCGACGGTGAGAGCGGATGTGTGCGAATAGCTGTAAGAAAATATGAAACGCGTTCAGTAACAGAGCCGCCTACAGAGGGGATTGTCAAAGGACCGAGAGAGGGATTTGTCGAAAGTATTAAAACAAACTTATCTTTGCTTGAGCGCAAATTGCGCACGCCCGATCTTTGCATAGAGCGGCTTAAAGTAGGCAGGCGTACAATGACGGATGTCGCGGTGGTCAGCCTGCGCGGAATAGCGGATCCTGCCGTAGCGGAGGAAATAAAACGCAAGCTGAGCGGAATAGACATTGATGGAGTGATAGACTCGCAATATCTCCAGACTTATCTCGAGCCGCGGCCGTACTCGGTGTTCAATCAGTCCGGGTCATGCGAGAAGCCGGATATAGTTGCTGCGAAGCTGCTTGAGGGCAGGGTCGCGATATTCTGCGACGGCACGCCGATAGTGATAACTCTTCCGTTCGTGTTTTTTGAAGACGTACAGTCGAGCGAAGATTATTACGAGCGTTCGACGTACGCATCACTTATCCGTATAACGCGTATAATTTCGCTGGTGATAGGATTGCTTTTGCCGGGAATATTTGTAGCTCTTGAGATATTTCATTTCTCGGTATTACCTTTACAGCTGCTTCTTACGGTTATAAATGCGACTAAAGGCGTACCGTTCCCGCCGCTTGCAGAGATACTTTTCGTCATGTTCCTGTTTGAAATAATACGGGAAGCGGGCGTACGGATGCCGCAGGCAATGGGATTGGCTATGAGCATAGTAGGGGCGCTTGTGCTTGGCGAGACGGCAGTAAAGGCGGGGATGATAGGTTCGCCGGCGGTCATGATAGTCGCGTTGTCGTCGATATGCACATACACCGTACCTAATGCCGCAGGGTCGAGCACGGTGCTCCGGCTGATATTTACGGTCGCGGGCGGTTTGCTCGGGCTCTATGGGATACTTGTCGGGGTAATGGGCGCGCTGATCTACGTATTGTCGCTTGACTCTTACGGTTCGCCGTACCTTTCTCCGTTCGCACCGCATATAACCTCTGACGGACAGGACGGACTGCTCAAGTCTCCGGTATGCAACACGTTCAGACGTCCTCAAAGCATACCCAACGTCAACGGGACCAGACAGGGGAGGCAGTAATGGACAGAGTTAGTTTAAGACAATTCATACTGCTGACATTTTTGCTGGGGCTTGCGATGAAGATGTTCAATCTTCCGGTGCTCATGCTCAGGCTTTGTGGCAGAGACGCTTTTATCGTGCTGATAGCCGAACTGATCATAGATCTGATACTGCTTGTGCTTGTAGTGCTTGTCGTGGTGCTTTCGGGAGGCAAAGGATTTTATGAACTTATAGAGAATGCGCTGGGCAAGGTCACGGCGAAAGTGACGGCGGTAGTTGCCGGGGCGTACTGTATGGTCAAGCTTTACATGATGCTTGTCGACGTGCGTCTGTTCTTCAGCAATACGGTATTTCCGTCTACGATAGGTGCGCTTCATCTGATACCGCTTATTGTTGTGCTTGTGTGCTTCGCGTTAAAACCGCTGTCTTCGGCGGGCAGGCTGAGCGAGATATTCTCGTTATTCGTCATAGTCGGAATGGTTCTGCTCGGAGTGCTGACATTCCCGCACGTGGGTTTCGACGGCTTGAGGCCGCTTCTTGCCGACGGACCGGACAAGGTATTCGAGGGCATGAGCGCACTGTTTATGTGGTTCGGAGATTTTTCGCTCCTTCTCATTCTTACGGGCAAGACGGACGGCGGCAAGAAAGCGCTGTTTTCGCTGATAGCGGCGGTGGTATCTTTCATATGTCTTACGCTGTTCAGCGCGGTGCTGTTTGCGTCTTACGGCGATGTACCCGAGCTGCTGACGTACGGTCACAGCATAAGCAGCATATCTCAGTACGCAGTCGGCAGTTTCAGGTTCGGCAGATTCGATCTTGTCATATTTTCGCTATGGCTGTTTGCCGTGTTTCTTTCCGCCGGCATGATGACGCTTTTCTTTTCCCGCAGCATGAGTTATGCGTTCGGGGCGAAAGCGGGACGGATATTAACTTACGCTCTCGGTATAGCGATGTTTGCAGCGATAGCGCTTACGATAAATCTCAATCTTGCGGTAGAGTGGGGAATGGTCTACTTTGCGATACCGTCCGCCGTCGTACAGTACGGTCTGCCGGTCATGGGTATCGTCGCGCTGATTGCCGGCAGAGTGCGCGGCAGCATTAGGAGGAAGAGTGAAAATAGCGAACAGAAAAAACAGGAATAGACTGATATCCGCGGCTATAGTCGTGATATTCATAGTGCTTGCAATGACTCCGCTCGTACCGGAAGCTGAGGTCAGTTCATGCCTTATGGTTACTGCGCTCGGCATAGACAGCGAAGACGGCGTGATAAAACTTACGGCGGAAACGTCGGACGGCACGGCTACCGAAAGCGTTCACGGAGAGGGAATAAGAGTCACGGACGCCATGCAGGATCTGAACGAGCGTTACGGCAGAAAGATAGAGCTTAAGCATTGCGGCGTCATCGTCATGGGCGGAGAAATGAGCGCGGACGACATTTCTTTTGCGCTTATGTCGCTGCTGTCTGAAGCGGCAATCAACGCCGGGTGCGCGGTAGTGTCCTCATCGGCACAAGCGGGAGAGTTCATTCAGAAAGCCGTCAAGCTTACCAAAGCGTCAGGAAGCGGCGTCACGTCATATATAGGTTTTGCGGATACCTCCTCATCGGTATTCATACCCACTGCTCTTAATGTGATGAGCGAGCTCAGAAGCAAGTCCGCGGCAACGGCGTTGCCGGTATTCGAGATAGTCGAGAGCGATGCGGCGACAGGTTCGCAGAATGCTCAGAACTCAGGCTCGGACGGCGGCGGTACATCGTCCGGATCGTCTGAAGAGATGACGGAGCTTAAGTCGCCTTACCGTGCGCGCGTCGTCGGCAGTACGGCTTTTGAGCTCAGCGAAAGCGAAACGCTCGGATTGATGCTGTTCTCGAAACGGGCTAACGGAGGTCTGATAAATACCGAATGGGAGTATAACGGCGAAAGCCGGATAATTCAGGGTGAGATCAGCTCGAAGAGTACGGATATAAAAGTTCGTTATGAGGGCGGCAGGGTCATAGCTGAGCTGAAAGCCGAAGCGGTCATAAGGTTTGTCGACAGGTTCATAGTCATAGAGCAGGGTAACGGTGAAAACGTGATAAACAAGCTTGCCGCTACTCTGGAGGAAGCGTTCACACGCACGCTCAGCGGATACGTAAGAGACATTGCTGAAGTCACGCGGAGAGAGGACGTGCTCGGGCTCAGAACCAAGCTGTACCAGTCGTCCCCGCAAGATTATAAGGCGATTCCGCCTGATCTTGCTTCCGCCGGGTTTGATATAAGCGTGTCAGTCAAGGTCTCCTGAGGTGTACTGATTGACGAGGCTCCCGCCGTGCACTCACAATACAAAAAAACATAAAACGCGACATATAACGACGGAAAGCAACGTCGGCGGCATGTTATTATATAGCGGATGAAAAGACGGCGGATAATAAAACTGGCTGTCGTGCATGCGCTTACGTTTGCATTCATGCTTGCCGGTGCGTGTGCCGAGGTGCTTACGGTAAGACCGTTCGGATACGGTCTGCATTTGGCGGTATTGCTTGCGGGCGGCAGTCCGCTTGCTTCCGCATACTTTCTTGCCGCGTCGGTGATCGTCCGGCCCACGCTGCTTTCGTTTGCCGCGGCGGGAGGAACGGCGATAGCGGGTGCGGCGGCAGGATTTATCATAGCGGCATGCCGAAGGATAAAGCGCAAGCGCATGTGGCGTTATATCGTTCACATGATACTGCAGCCTTCGTTATGTTTTCTTTTGACGTATTTTACCGGCTCGACTGTGCTTGAGGGACTGCTCACGGCGGGCATCTGTGCCGTGAGCGGCGCGCTTGTATCATTTGCCGTACCGCTTATGGCGGGGAATGACCTGCTGTGTCCGACAAGCCTCGAGTGCGCGGGTGCGGGAGTATTCGGTATAATTTTATTCTCGGGATTGGGAAGCGTGGATGTCTGCGGCTTTCCGATAGCTTATACGGTATTCGCATTTGCGGTCTTACTTGCGTGCAAGTGCCGCTCTGCCGAGACGGGACTGATATTGGGGGTAGTTGCCGCTCTCGGCTGTGCGCTTGCCGATGCCGATCCTTACGCCGCCGTGCCGCTGATCACGGCGGCGACAGCTTGTCGGGCTTTCAGCTCGGGAGCGAGACCTATCCCGGCGGCAGGGCTTGTGCTCGGATGGGCGGCGGGCGCGTACTTTTTTTCGGAAGTGCCGCCCGCGCTTCTCGAGCTAATTGCGATAGCGTCCGGAGCGCTCCTGTTTGTACTGCTGCCCGGACGCGTACTCCGTGTACTGTCGTCGTATTTCCGCGCTGCCGGTAAACTGACGGACATTGCCGCGGCAGCCGGTATGGGCAAACTGCTTCCCGAACGTCTTGTGAGCGTAAGTGAAGCTCTCGGGGAAATGAGTATGCTGCTGTCCTCGGGCGGCGGAGCGGCGTATGCGGCTGATTGTGTCGGGGATGCGCTGACGGGCATATGCGCGTCATGCGCGAGACGGGAAATATGTTCGATGGCGGAAAACGTCCGCACTCTTGCTCTGGACTACTCGGAGGGAGGGAGCGCGCTTAAAAGCGCCGTACTCGGAGAGCCGTGCATCAACGGCGGAAAAATGCTCCGCGTTGCCGGCAACGTGATACATGAGGTGCGCGGCAGGGCAGAGACCGCCGAGCGGGAAAAGCGTAATGCGGAAAGTTATGCGCATCGGCTGGAAAGCCTGCGTAAACTGATAGCCAGGATGGCGCAGGACCTTGAAGCGGATTACCGTTTTGACGATACTCTGTCCGAAAAACTGCGACGCGATCTGCCTGAAACGGGAATAGCCTGCGGAGGCTGTCTCGTCAATGCGGAGCGGCGCGGTATAGCGCTTATCCCGCGTGAAGTGAGTGCGGAAAAGGCTGAGCGCGGACTGAGCCGCGTGCTCGGAAAAGTCAAGGTCGAGCGCATAGGGGAAGTAGCTCCGCTGTGGCAGGCGGCGTCGTTTGCGCCCGCTCCCGCTCTGGACGTAGTTTACTCGTGTGTGTCCAGACCGAAAGACGGTAACACGGCGAACGGCGACGGTTATTCGGTAGTGGGATTCGGTACGCGTGCGCTTGTGTCTCTGTGCGACGGCAGCGGGAGCGGCAGACCCGCTTCAAGACTGACGCAGACGGCGCTGTCCGTGATTGAGGATCAGTACCGCGCCGGGTTCGACGCCGGCGAAAACGTCGACTCAGTCAACTCATTTCTCGCGTCACGTCCGGGCGAAGAATTCGGAGCAATGGATGTCGTGGGAATAGACCTTGTCACGGGGGATGCGGATATAATAAAGGCGGGATCACCGCCGGCTTACATATTGCACGGCGAAACGGTGACGGTAATAAGCGGTGCGTCTCTGCCGGTAGGCGCACTGAGCGCAGCGTCGTATTCGCTTGCGCGCAGGCGTCTGGTCGCGGGTGACTACCTTATACTCGTTACTGACGGCGTTACGGACGTGCTTCGTGATATGCCGGCGGCGATAACGGCATCGGTGAGCCCGAACGTGCGGCGTATGGCGAATGCGATCATGGCTGCCGCCGCTTCCGTCGGGTGCAGGGACGACATGAGCGTACTCGTACTGAGGCTGCTTCCGGCGTCCGGATCGGAAGAACGCGCCGAAAACGATTGATTTTATCCGGCGGCAGTGGTATCATATCTTCATATGGTTACACTGCTTATAGTAAGACATTCCAAAACGCCCTGGAACCTTGCGGGGCGGATACAGGGCAGAAGCGATATCCCGCTTGCACCCGAAAGCGAGCAGCTGACGCGCGAGGCGGGGAAGAAACTCCGTCCGCTTCCGGACGCGGCATTCTGTTCGCCGCTTGTCCGGGCTAAGCGCACTGCCGAGCTGCTTCTTGAAGGCACGGGAATAACTCCCGTCATAGACGAGCGGCTGGTTGAGCGTGATTTCGGCGCACTGGACGGCAAGACGTATGACGAGCTGGGTCTGCCCGATCATACCAGACTGTTTTATGTGCTTGACGAAGCCATAGGCGCGGAGCGCAGCGAAGACGTATACAACAGGGTGCGTTCCTTTCTTGACGACATAGGCGCGCGTTATGACGGCAAACGCGTTCTCGTCGTATCTCACGGCGTTTGCATATCCTATCTTGCATACGCGCTCACGCATGACAGGTGGAACCCGGCGGACTACACTCTCGAATACATAAAGAACCTTGATATTATAGAGCGGACGTATGCGGGAGGTACGAAGAAATGATAAGCATAGTGCTTGTCGAGCCGGAGATTCCCGAAAATACGGGCAATATCTCCAGGACGTGCGCATGCACGGGCATGCCGTTGTACCTCGTAGGTAAACTGGGTTTCGAGATAACTCAGTCGAGGGTGAAGCGCGCGGGACTGGACTACTGGGACAAGCTTCAGATAGAACACGTCCACGAGCTTTCCGTGCTCACCGACCGGTTCGGAGAAGAGAAGTTCTTCTACTTTTCGTCCAAAGCCGTAAGGAGCTATACGGACGTCGAATATCCGGAGGATGCGTTCCTTGTGTTCGGAAAGGAGACGAAAGGGCTGCCTCCCGAGCTCGTCGCGGCGCATCCCGACCGCGCACTGCGCATACCCATGCGTCCGGCTCTGAGGTGTCTTAACCTCTCCAACAGTGTGGCGGTTGCGGCTTACGAAGCTCTGCGCCGTTTTGACTTTTTCGGAATGAAATAAAAGAACCGGTTTCAAAATAAATCCGGTACGGCTTCTTTCAGCGTAAGTGAAAAAAACAAATGAACGTAAGCAAAAAACAAGCGGACGCCGTGAACGGCGTCCGCTTACCGATTATTCTGCTTACCGGTTTTTTCTGACAGATCGTCAGTCGTGAGTCCGTGCGCCCTTGCGCCGGCGGTCACATTATCTTGTCGCGTATCGACTGCATCCGTACGTCGAGGGAGTAGGCGATGTCCGCACACTCCTTGAGGTCTGCGGCGAGAACGTCCGGATCGGGAAGTTCCTTTTTATATTTGATGTCGTGCTCGAGCGATGCCCAGAAGTCCATCGCTATCGTTCTGAACTGCACTTCCACTCTGACGTAGTGTTTCTTTTCGGAGAAGAAAACGGGTACTTCCACTACCATATGGTAACTGCGGTAGCCGTTCGGCTTGGGATTTTTGATATAGTCCTTGACCTTGATAACGGTTATGTCGTCCTGCTTGCACAGCATATCGGCGACAGTATAGATATCGTCTATGTACTGACAGATTATGCGCAGTCCGGCAATATCGTTGAGGTTTTCCGTCATTGACTTCAGACTGAATTCGTAACCGCCGCGGCGGAGTTTTCCTATTATGCTTTCCGGAGATTTAACGCGGCTTTCGATGCGGTCGATGGGGTTACGCACGCGGCTGATCGAAAGCTCTTCGTCCAGCACCTCGAATTTTGTCTGTACCTCTCTTATGGCGCAGTGGTAAAGAGTCATCTGCCAGCGGAATCCTCTCAGCGTTTCGAGGACCACGGCGGAATCCGTATCTTCTCCGAGCACGCCGGCAAGGAATGTGCGTACGTCTTTTTCTTCGTTTTTCATTCTTATTTCTTTTTTCTGCGGCATGGCAGTCTCCTTTGCTTTCTGTAAGGCAGCGGAAATCGGGATTTTCCGCATACTAAGGAGTATTATAGCACGTTCTGTACATAAGGTCAACTCAACCGGGGCGGCGGCATGGGACAAACGGGCGAAACTGGCTTAAATTGCTTGACTTATTAGCCGCGCTTCATATATAATGAGTCGGTAACATTATGCCCAAAGCGGGCAAATACCATTTAATAAAGGAAGTTGACAGGAAATGAAAAGAACTTACCAGCCCAAGAAGAGAACGCAGCGCAAAGTGCACGGTTTCAGAGCAAGAATGAAGACGACTGCCGGCCGCAGAGTACTTAAGCGTCGTCGTGACAAGGGCAGAAAGAACCTTACGCCCAAGCCGCTCGGCAGAGGCTGATGCTTGCCAAAGCGTTCAGACTGCGACTGCGGGGCAGTTTTACGTATGTCAGAGCGCACGGAGCGAAGTTCAACGAACGCGCGCTCTCTTATGTCGTACTTCGCGGCAAAGGAAAGCGCGTAGGATTTATCGTATCCAATAAGATAGGCAAAGCAACGCGGCGCAATCTCGTAAAGCGCCGGATGAGAGCGGCTGCAGCAGAACTGCTTGGCCGCATAGGAAGCGGGCAGATGATATTCATTGCTCGCCCGGGAATAGACAGGCTGACATATGCCGAGATAAAGTCGCAGATGGAAACGCTGCTCCATAAGGCGGACATGTTGGCATCAGATATATGATACTGAGAAGGAAGCGCAAGCTCACCCCGCTTCGGGTGATAATAAAGACGGTAACGCTTGCCTGGTTATTCCAGGGGCTTATACTGCTTTACAAGAAAACGCTTTCGCGCGGCATCGGAAAATCCTGTATATTTTACCCCACGTGTTCGAGCTACATGTATCAGGCGATAGAGGACTGGGGGACGGTTGCGGGAATAGCGATAGGCACGGCGCGGCTGTTGCGCTGCAATCCTCTCGGAACGGGCGGATACGATCCCGTCCCGCATAATCCCAAAGGAGAGTTAAAATGGCTTTATTAAGCGGCATAGCGACGGTTGTCGGAGAGATAGCCATTCAGCCGTATACTACATTTCCGTGGGCGCTACTGCTTAACGGAGCGATGGATGGTATCGGCTTTTATGCGCTTCGTATAATACTGCTGACCGTTTGCCTTAAGCTGATACTTTCGCCGCTCGACTTTTTCCAGCGTTATAAGATGCGCAAAAACCAGCTTATAACGATGCGGTTAAAGCCGCAGATGGAAAGCCTGGAAAAGGCTTACGGCAACAATCCCAAAGTTCTGCAGCAGAAGCAGGCGGAGCTGAACAGGAGAGAAGGCGTAGGCGTTTTTGCGAGCTGTCTGCCGATGATCGTGACGCTCATCGTATTCATGTGGCTGTGGAGCGCAATGCGCACGAACGCGGAATACAAGCAGTTCTACAACTACGCGCAGATATACGAGCGTTACGATTCCGCATACACGCAGGCGTTCGGAACGGACGAGTCGGGAGCGAGCTGGTACGACAGCGCGACAGCCGGACTCAGTGCGTCATACGGCGATGAGTTTGTCACCGTATTTGACGAAGCGTATGCAAGAGAGCAGACCGCAGGCAGTGCGGACGCGCGCGACAAGGCATATGTGACGGCGATGTCGGATGCGATGGTGACGGCAAGCGCGGAATATTCCACCGAGTATTTTGCGTTCTATGCGACGATGTACGCCGATTCGTTTGACAGTTATGTTACCGATCACGCGGAAGTGACGGACGAAGTATATGCCGGAGCAAGAACGGTAGCGCGCCTGAGCGCGGCTGACCGTGTTGCGACAGGTTACTGTGTAACGAAAGCGCAGGCGGCGGCATACGATTACTTCAACGGCAAAGGCGAGTACGAGGGCGGCGGATATTCATACGATTCTTTCATATGGATACGCGATATATGGTCTCCGGATACGCCGTGGTCCAGTTCCGTGGCTGATGACAGCGCGGATTTTGTAAGCCGTGTAGGAACTTATGCGACAAACGCGGAGCGTTCAGGGCTCAGTGAAGAAGAACTGGAAGCGATGGTGAGCTCTTACGATACTGTAATGGAGCGTATTCTGGCGAGTGGCGAAACGGAAACGAACGGCTATATGATCCTTCCGATACTTGCCGTCCTGCTTAATATCCTTTCGCAGGTGATTGCCCGTTTCCAGCAGAAGAAGAGCGGACAGGACGCTCAGCTCGGTCAGAACAAAGGCTGTATGACGGCGATGATATTCCTCACGCCTCTTCTTATGGCATACTTCGCGTTCATCTACTGTGCGGCGTTCACGCTTTACATGGTAGTGAACTCGGCGATGAGCCTGCTGATAAACCTTATAACAACGGGTATTTCCAAGAAGATGGTTCCCATCGAAAGCAACGGAACTTATGAAAGACAGGGCAGACCTGACCACAACAGGTGATGCTGAAAAGCAATAACTCACGGTCTGCTGAATAAGGGGCAATAATTTGAAAGTAATTGAGTGTACAGGCAAAGATATAGAGCAGGCGCTTCAGAGCGGTCTTAAGGAACTGGACTGCAAGCTGGATGATGTGGAAGTGAAGATACTCGCTCATCCGGGTATATTTTCCAAAGCGCGTGTTCAGCTCACGCTTGTTTCCGAAAAGGCGGGAGGACCTGCCGTATCCGAAATCATGCGCAATCTCGAGCGCCGTGCGAAAGAAGCTAACGACGACCGCCGCCCGCGCGAAAAGAATAATGCGGAAAAACGGGATAATTCGGACAGACGGGACGACAAGCCCCGCCGTGACGAGCAGAAACAGGTGCAGCAGCAGCCCGTGCGTGAGCAGAACGACAAGCGCAAACAGGAGCTTGTGCGCCGCCAGACGACCGTTCCTGCCCCGGTACAGTCCGCGCCTCCCGCATTAACGACGGAACAGGCGAAGGAAGTCCGCAAGACGAACGGTTTCCGTACCGACTTCCGCGCCGAGCTCAAGGCGGCGGCAAACGGAACGGATGCGCGCTCTGAAAATCGTGAGAGCAAGCAGCCGGAGCACAAGAGCGAACATCAGGTGCGGCAGGAAAACAGCAAAGTCAAAGAGGAGCGCAAGCCGGAGGCGGCAAAGGATAAGCAGGTCCGCGAAGTACCGCAGGACAAAGTGAACTCCGTAGGCGAATATCTGCGCAAAGCGGTATCTCTTATGGGCGTTCAGTCGGATATCTCCGTAAAGGCGGAGGACGGCGAGATATACGCCGAGCTTAAGACGGAAGACGCGCTCGTGATAGGACGCAGAGGCGAGACTCTGGACGCTCTCGAATACCTTGCGACGCTTACGACGGCGGAGGGTGACAAGTACATTCACGTTAATCTCGATTGCGGAGAGTACCGGGCGAGGCGAAACGAAGCGATACGAGCAGAGGCGTTTGCTGCTGCGGATAAGGCAGTAGCGACCGGCAAGCGCGTAGAGCTTGAGCCCATGAACAGCGCAAGCCGCAGAGAGGTACACGCCGCTCTCGGCTCGAGGGAGGACGTGATCACACGCAGCGAGGGCAGAGAGCCCAACCGGTATGTAGTCGTTATACCGCGTACGGGCGGCAACGGCGGCAAACATCAGCAGGGCGGTAAGCGCAACAACAACCGCCGCAGGCACCGCGGATCGTCGAACAGGCATTCGTCCGGAAACGCACAATGAAAAAAACTTTTATAATCTTATTACTGACAGGAGCGGCGATAGCCGCTCTGTCGTTCTTATTGGCAGGTTTTGAGAGCGAAATAGTCTCAAGTATCCGCTGGGCGATTTTTGCTTTCGGGATAATAATCGTCATAGTATCCGTTATCGTTCTGATAATAGCGGTAAAATCGTCGCAGAAGCCCAGACTGCTGCCGGACGGCGCCGAATACCGCCGTAAAGACAGTATAATGAGCCAGCCGGAACAGGAGCTTTACCGCACGCTGACAGAAACGCTTATGCGCACCCGTTATGTCGTTCTGCCTCAGATAGCGCTTGTCTCCGTGATAGACAAGGTAAAAGGCGGAGGCTTCCGTAACGAACTGTTCAGGATAGCGGATTTCTGTATAGCCGACGGCAGGACGTTTGCGCCCGTACTGCTGATAGAGCTGAACGATGCTTCCCACAAGCGGGATGAGCGCAAGTTACGCGACGACAAAGTAAGGGCGATATGCGATGCCGCCGATCTGCCCGTAGTTGCGTTCTCGCTTGACGATCCGCCTCAGAAAATACGCTCTGTACTTCGCAAATATCTTTGAAGCGCATTGACGATCCGCGCTTACGGGTAATGTTCGGCTTATTATAAAATAAAAAGAAGGGCTGTCCGCATTTTAAAATAAGCGGCAGCTCTTTCAGGTGTCAATTACTGCGCTGCAATTACGGTTTTTGCAGGCGGTGAGAGGTTTATAAGCGCACAAGCGGCAGCGTCGGAGAAATCGACGCAGGTATTGCGCGCTTATACTTTTTTGCTTTTCCGTGTCGTACGTTTTTTCGGCGCGGATTTTTTCATTTTTTCGTAAGCCGTTGCGCACGGATTTTCCGCATCTTTGTCACACAGCGCGCAGAACTCGAAATCTCCGCACAGGTCACGGCCTGCTTTTTCGCTTTTCAGCCATTTTTCCACATCCAGCTCGGATTGTCTGTTGGTAAGCGTCATATCTTCATTCTCCTTGATCTTTGGTCACGCATATATTATATTACCGTCGGTGCGATATGTCAAGAGGGCTGAAAAACAGGCGGCAGCGTTTCTGCGGCTAATGCGTGTCCGCGCAGGCTTGATAAATAATTCCCCCCGGCGCATAAGATGCGTAATAATCCATATGTGCGGGAAAAATATGATGCGCGGCGGCGGGATGCGGCACGGATGCGCTACGCTGACGAAAAAACAGTGAAAATACCGTTAAAATCATTTGACAACGGAAAATAAAGCGTATATAATACGGGTATGAAAGCAAAGGTGCTGACGGAATTTTTCCGTTAGTGCCTTATTTTATTTTCCGGCAGGCTGAGGCAGCGTGTCCGGATAAATCGGATAAAGGAGTATTACAGCAATGAACGTACCTGAACTTTTCGGAAGCATGGTTTTCAATGACGGCGAAATGAAAAAGCGTCTTACGCCGGAAACATACAAGGCGCTCAAAATGACGGTATCCTCCGGTGCGGCGCTTTCGCCCAAGCTCGCCGACGAGATAGCGGAGGCCATGAAGGTATGGGCGATAGAAAAGGGCGCAACTCACTACACTCACTGGTTTCAGCCTATGACCGGTCTGCCTGCGGAGAAGCATGATTCTTTCATCGATCCTCAGCCGGGCGGTTCGGTAATAATGACGTTCAAGGGAAAGGAGCTTATAAAAGGCGAACCGGACGCGTCGAGTTTCCCGTCAGGCGGCATGAGAGCTACGGCTGAAGCGCGCGGATATACGGTATGGGATCCGACGAGCTATGCGTTCGTTATAGGTACTACGCTTTACATCCCGACGTGTTTCGTTTCATACACCGGTGAAGTACTTGATAAGAAAACGCCGCTTCTGCGTTCGATGGACGCGCTCAGCAATGTTGCAACGAAGTTTGCGAGGCTGTTCGGCGTAGAGTGCGAACGCGTAAACTGCACCGTAGGATCCGAGCAGGAGTATTTCCTTATAGACAGAGACCTTTATGAGTCGCGTAAGGACCTGCGTTATACCGGCAGAACGCTGTTCGGTGCGGAACCTCCGAAAGGGCAGGAACTTGAGGACCAGTATTTCGGTTCTATCCGGACGCGCGTCATGGCGTTTATGGAGGACGTGGACGAGCAGCTGTGGAAGCTGGGCGTATCCGCAAAGACGAGACACAACGAAGTCGCGCCTTCACAGCATGAGCTGGCTCCGGTATACGAAAGCGTAAACGTGGCTACGGACCACAACCTGCTCACGATGGAAGTGCTTAAGAAGACGGCGGAGCGTCACGGTCTTGCGTGTCTGCTTCATGAAAAGCCTTTCAAGGGCGTTAACGGCAGCGGTAAGCATAACAACTGGTCCATATCCACAGACACCGGAGTAAATCTGCTGTCTCCCGGTAAGGATCCTGCGAACAATCTTCTGTTCCTTTCCACCGTTGCGGCGGTCATCAAAGCAGTGCATATGCATGCCGATCTGTTCCGTCTGTCTGTTGCGACGGCGGGCAACGATCACCGCCTGGGCGCGAACGAAGCGCCTCCGGCAATAATCAGTGTATACCTCGGCGATCAGCTTACGGATATTTTCGATGCGATTGAGTCGGGCAAGAAGTATAAGAGCGGCGCTGCGGCAAAGACCGGCATAGGTGTTTCCGCCGTACCTGATTTCATAAAGGACAATTCTGACAGAAACAGAACGTCTCCGTTTGCGTTCACCGGCAATAAGTTTGAATTCCGTGCGCTCGGCAGTTCGCTCAATATAGGCTGTCCGAACATGATGATCAACGTAGCCGTTGCGGATGCTATGGAGGGCATGATCGAAGTACTTGAAAAGGTAAAGCCGGCGGACTTTGAAAAGGCTGTCCGCAAGCTTATCAAGGATGTGTACCTCGAGCATAAGGCTATCGTTTTCAACGGCAACAACTATTCGTCCGAGTGGATAGATATAGAGAGCAAGAAGCGCGGACTGCCGGAGATCAAATCCACTCCCGAAGCGCTGCTTCATTACACGCTTCCCGAGAATGTCGAGCTTCTTTCGCGTTACGGAGTGCTTACCGCGCGCGAATGCGGAGCAAGAAAGGAGATACTTCTTGAGCAGTATGCGAAGGTCATCAACATTGAAGCATATACGATGTACAAGATGACTGCGAAGATGATCCTGCCTGCATGCGTAGAGTTCATGAACGTACTTTCCGAATCCGTAAGCAGGAAAAAGGAACTCGGCATGAGCTATGACTATGAAGGCAGCGTGCTTTACAAGACGAGCAAGCTTGTGGATGACGCATACGCTAAAAACAACAAGCTGGAAGAGCTCAGAAGAACTGCCGCAGGCATGAACGATCTTGAAAAACAGACTATGTATCTGCATGACGTGGTCCTTGCCGAAATGGACAATCTTCGTGAAGTGATCGACTCGCTTGAACTGCTTTGCAGCTCTGATTACTGGCCGCTTCCTTCTTACGGCGATATGTTGTTTTACGCGGACTGATAAATGATCCGATATCCTCGGATGAAAGTTAAGAGGGAATAAAGGGGATGTATTTCCGAAAAACTTTTTTCAGGAGGATAAAAAAATGTTGTCACTGGACTCATTGATCTTCAATATCGATGGCAGCGGCGGGATATGGTTCTTGATCGGAGCGGCTCTGGTGTTCTTTATGCAGTGCGGTTTCGCCATGGTAGAGGCGGGCTTCACTCGCGCAAAGAACGCGGGCAATATAATCATGAAGAACCTGATGGACTTCTGCATCGGTACGGTATTTTTCGTAATTCTCGGTTATTCGCTGCTCGTAGGGCAGGACGCGCTCGGAAATTTCATGGGCAAGCCGTCCACACTGTTCACGATGGATGAATCCGAGTTACCCAACTTTTTCTTCAACCTTATGTTCTGCGCTACGGCGTCCACGATAGTTTCCGGCGCCATGGCGGAAAGAACGAGATTTCTGTCTTACTGCATATACACGGTAATAATCAGCCTGTTCGTATACCCGATCGAAGCGGGATGGGTATGGGGCGGCGGCTGGCTTGCGGATATCGGTTTCCATGATTTTGCCGGATCCACGGTCATCCACATGGTCGGCGGGCTGTCCGCGCTCATAGGTGCCGCGTTCCTCGGCGCACGCATAGGCAAGTACACGCGCGATGCAAACGGCAAAGTGACAAAGGTGAATGCAATACCCGGTCACAGCCTGACCCTCGGCGCTCTCGGAGTATTCATACTCTGGTTCGGCTGGTACGGATTCAACGGTGCTGCCGCGACGAGCACGTCTCAGCTTGCGCTCATACTCGTCAACACGACGATAGCTCCTGCCGTTGCGACCTGCGTAACTATGATCTTCACCTGGGTGCTCAACAAAAAGCCGGATGTATCGATGTGCCTTAACGCCTCACTTGCGGGACTTGTCGCAGTGACCGCATCATGCGACACCGTAACGCCGTGGGCGGCTGCCGTTATAGGCATTGTAGCCGGATTCCTTGTAGTCGGCGCATGCAATCTTATCGATCAGAAAATGCACATAGACGATCCCGTCGGCGCGATAGGCGTACACCTTGCAAACGGCTTATGGGGTACGATAGCGACGGCACTGTTCTCGACGACGACTCCGTTTGACGGAGTTGAGGGCGCTGCTGACGGACTGTTCTACGGCGGCGTAGAGTTCTTCGGAATCCAGATGCTCGGCATGGTAGTCGTCCTTGCCTGGACGGCAGTATGGATGGTTGCGACGTTCGCGGGTATCAAATACATACCGAAGGCGTTCGGGTTCTGCAAGGACAGCAACGGACTGCGTGCTTCTGCGGCTCACGAGGTAGCGGGTCTGGATATATCCGAGCACGGGCTTGCATCCGCTTATGCCGACTTCCTGCCGGCGGCTCCCGTATACGGTGAAAGCGCAGGTCCCGCCGATCTTACCGGCGTAAAACCGATCGCTGTAGGCGGGATAGCGGGTGAGAAGTACTCTAAGATAACTGTAATCTGCAATCAGGACAGACTTGCCACTCTGCGTGATACTATGGCGGAGATAGGCGTACAGGGTATGACCGTAATGCCCGTTATGGGATGCGGCGTACAGAAAGGACATACGGCACAGTACCGCGGCGTAAAGAGCGCGGTGAATCTGATGCCGAAAGTACAGGTGGATATAGTAGTATCGGTAGTCGACCCCGGACTGGTTGTTGCTGCGGCGCAGAAAGCGCTGAATACCGGTCATGTGGGCGACGGCAAGATATTCGTTTCGAGCGTGGAGGACGTCATGCGTGTCCGCACGGGAGAGAGAGGCGTTGCAGCTCTCGACAACGAAGCGAAATAATCGAGCCCCTTTATTCCCTCTTAAGGCGGGTCACATTCCGTCCGCGTAAAGCCAGCGGGATGTGCCCGTCATATTTTTTACCCAAGGAGGCGTAAGCAAATGTCAGGCAGGAATTCATGCAGGATTAGTTGCGACAGAAACGGCAGACCGTTACCTCCGTCGGATGTGAGCTGGCAGTCGGCTGTCCGCCGCGCGGTCATTACGCTCCCGGCAGGAGCGGTTCTGTTGCCCGCCGGGCTTGTGCTGTACGGTACTGTCGCTCTGCCCGAAAGCGTACAGGGCTTGTCGTTTGTATTCGGACTTATGATCTTTATCGGAGCATTCCTCATGCTTTGCGGCGTAGCGATGCTTGTGCTCGGACTGATCGGCAGAGCCAAAGCGC
Source organism: uncultured Clostridia bacterium (assembly GCA_944362615.1). GTDB lineage: Bacteria > Bacillota > Clostridia > Christensenellales > Pumilibacteraceae > Protoclostridium. The sequence continues at coordinate 57,548 of CALVTM010000003.1, read as the reverse complement.
CGTCTGAAAGCGAGATCATGGCGTCCGTAAAGGAGAAAGGATTAACGGCGTATGCGACAGTAACGGGTATAAAGCTCCGCCGTGTGCGCACGCCGGAAGGCAGGGCGGAACGCATGCAGGTGTGCGCCGTTTACGATGACGTTTCATATGGTATAAAACGCAGGTTCACATCCGGCTGGAAGGAAGTCCGTCCGCTTAAAAAAGGCGATCTCGTAGAGGTACATTATGACCCCGAAAGCAATATAGAGTATTATATGCCATGAGCGTTCGCCCTTCTTCCGCATTTACCGGTAAAACCAAACGCAAAAAAACTAAAGTGAAATTCCATGAGGAGTTTCACTTTTAGTTTACCGGCGGCTGAAGCTGTTTTAGATAGCCGTAAACAGACTTTAGTCCGTGCGGTCTTGTGCGTTTTACTTTGTCTGAGCAAGCAGGAGCAGGGCAGGTTCATGTACTGTCCCGGCTGCTCCCGTCCGCCCGTGTGCGCGTATATTGCCGGAACGACTCACACTGCCCGGATAAAACGGCAGACGACATGGCATCCGAAGAGCCGGAAAAAGCTTTTGCCGCTTGACAAAAGTATACAGGAGTGTTATTATGTTTAGGTAGAAGCCGCGATATTTATTGAAAAAACAGGATGTGTGCGGCGCATTCCGGCAAACCGCCTGCGCCCGGTTCCAGGGTGCATAGTAGGCGGCGGGTTTTTTATACTTTCAATCAAATTTTCTGTCGTCATCCGTTCTGCCTGAATAGTTGATTCCGCGAGTGGGATCTTCGGGCATGACGGGGGCGGAGATGTGTTTTTTGCGCTTATGCTTCATGACGATATTATGCGCGCGCCCGCAGCGTTATATTCGCGCGGGAAAGGAGTTATATAATGGATCTTTGCAAATCCCTGAACGGTTTTCTGTCTTACGCGAAAGAAAAACTGCTGCTTGATGAACTGGACGAAATATATGTACGCAATACGGCTCTCGGCATACTGAATGCCGGCGGATGCAACGGCTCCGGATCGGACGCGGACATATCCGAATATGACGAGCCGTGGACGTTGGTGAATGCGGTCACGGATGCCGCCGTAGCCAAAGGGCTAATACCTGCCGAAGCGGCAGCAAAGACGGGTAAGCGTCTGCTGGAGATAGCGTCGCTTAAGCCGTCCGCAGTGAACGATATGTACGTTTCATCAGGCGGCGCGGGTTCGGAAAAGGCAAAGGCGTTCCTTGCGGATTATGTAAAGATGAGCGGTTTCGGCAAGTCGTCCAATCCCGCATTCATAGAAGAGGTGACGGAGGACGGCATCTCGGTCAAAGCCACCGGAGAAGGCAAAGACGAGCTCATAGGCGTATATCTTGCGATAGACGAGCTCATATACTATGCGGAAAGCTATCTGCTTCTCGACGAGTATGACTATGATTATGCCCGCCGTGAGATATGCAATATCATCGGACTGGACAGCTACGCCCCGCAGGAAATAGACTATGAAAAAGTAGAGAGCATCGATCGTCCGGATGTGCTTATAAACGCGCTTACGGACACTGCGAGCGGACTGGGACTGATCAACGCATCCGAAGCGGGAATGGTCGCCGATAAGGTAATGGGCGCGCTCTCCCTGCTTCCGAGCGAGATCAATGATATGTTCCACTCCCTCGGCGGCAAAAAGGCTACCGACTTCCTTTACGATTATTCGGTAAAGAACCAGTACGTGAAAAAGACGGCGCTTGAGCGCAATATCCGTTTCAAGTCGGGTTATACGCGTCTGGGACTGGAGATAACGATCAACAAGGCGCGCCCCGAATACGCGAGTGCAACGGAGGCGGCTGAAGGCAATACGCCGGAAGGAGGCTACCCCGAGTGTTCGATATGCGCTGAGAACGAAGGCTGGGCAAAGACGGGCAAGTGTGCGCTCCGCACGGTACAGCTCACGCTCGGCGGAAGAGACTGGTTCTGGCAGTACTCGCCTTACGGGTATCTCGGCAAGCACGGTATAGCGGTCACGCGTGCTCACGAGCCTATGCGCGTAACGGATGACACCGAGACAGAGCTTATGGACTTCGTGGATATGTTCCCGCATATGTTCATCGGTTGCAACGCCGCGCTTCCGGGGGCGGGCGGCAGCGTGCTGTCGCACGAGCATTTCCAGGGAGGAGAGGAGATGCTTCCGATCGCAAAAGCGAAAGCGAAGATGCGCCTTACTTATCCCAAATATCCTCTTGCCGACGTTGAGATACTCGACTGGTATGATTCGGTGATCCGCGTGACGTCGCAGTCGCGTCAGGTAATGCGTGAAATAGCGTCGGACATCCGCCGCGGCTGGGAGAAGTTCACGGACGTATCCCGCGGAATAGTTGCGGAGGACGGCGACGGCAGACATAACGCCGTAAGCATGACGATGCGTAAGATAAGCAACGGCAGATACTGCCTTGACATCACGCTGCGTTCAAACATATGCAGCAAGAAGTATCCGGATGGCGTGTTCCACACTCACCCCGAATTCTATGCGCTCAAGAAAGAGCCGAACGGACTGCTCGAAGCGCAGGGGCTGTTTGTACTTCCGGGCAGGGTGGACGAACAGATGACGAGACTTTGCGAGTGCCTGGTGGATAAGAAGCCTCTGCCTGATGACATGAAGGATTATTTGCTGCTTTACAACGAGATAATCAGGGAAAACGGCACCGAGATGAGCAAAGTGGATGCAAGCATATACATCAAAGAGGAATTCGGCTCCGTATGCGAGCGCATACTCGGTAATATAGCCGTATTCAAGACGCCCGAAGAGACGGCGGAATTCCTTGTCGGACTCGGCAGCTTCTCAAAAGATTGACTTTGCGAGAGGAGAGTGGTGATATGACGGCAAAAGAACAGAAATTCATAAATCTTATATCGTCGGCAGCAGTGCTGGATCTTCCGCACGACAGCGTAAAGTTTAATAAGGTCATAAGCGATCTGATCACTTTTGATTACGCTTCCGCCGTGCTCTTATGGGAGTATTACCTTACGGATAAAGACGGAGAAATGTCAAAGAGCGATGCGCTTGCTTCCATGCTTACGGACGGAGTGGAAAAGGTGTTTGAAAGCAAAGCGGGTTCGCGTTTTCTGAAGCTGCTCACGGACAGCGCAGTCATACGCGACGCTTTATACCGCCGCAGCGCGTCCGCGCTCAGCCGTTCGGAAACGATAGGGTATGCGGCGCAGCTCATGCTTTCGGGCAAGCCGGAAAGCGATGAACTGCTTAAAAGCGCATTCAGGAATGCGGGCGGCAATTTCGGTGCGTTTATGGCTGCTGTAGTTGACAGACTGATCATAGAGCTGTCGCGAAAGAACCCCGCAAAACCGTCGTTTCCCAAAAAACTTGCGACTCAGGTGCTCTCATTCTCTGAAAAGATAAAAGGTCCGGAAAAAGCTTTTATCGCTCAGCGAATACGCGAGCTTTGAGCCGGCAGGTAATATTGATCTTAACGGCAAAAATAAAAGTGAAACGCCTGATAACGGTGTTTCACTTTTTTTGTATATCTAACTGCTTTGCCGCATAGCTTTTCTTTGCGTCTCAGCCGCTTGGCATCCGTCTTATGTCTCAGCCGCTTGATTTGAGCGGGCAGAGATGCGCAAAGTTAGTAAAGCCGGGTCAAGTCCTGACAGTTTCCGGACGTTCAAAAAAGCTACTGTGCGTCCGGTTTCGGGCGGGGAAGCAGAAAATGCATGATGATACCGCCGCCGAGAAAAAATACGGCATAGAATACGCGCACTGAGCCTGCGAGCAGAAAACAGGTCAGGAACATGATACCGGCGCCGAGCACGGCGAGCAGAATATCCGCAAGTATGCAGAACGGTTTGCGGTTTATATGCTGTTTGAGCTTGCTGAGCCCGAGGTAGGCAAGTCTTGTGAGTGCGCCCTCCATGGCAAGCGCAAGAAACAATATGATCTGGATAGCGACAGTCATTTGAATATCCTCCCGATAAGCGGCTTTTTGCCGGAGCAGTACTCCATTCTGTCAATACGGCCTTCAAGTGTGAGCTCACCGCTTTCGGATGAGAAAGCGAGAATGTGCAGACCGTCTCCGCGGACGGATAAAGAGCCGTCGCTTGTGACCATATCGACTAATTTCGGAGAGGAATCTATGACTTTATCCACTCCTGTTACCAGTGTGCGCGAGCGCGACTGAACGGTAATACTGTGAGTGCGTTTGATGTTTTCCACATTTTAAGACTATTCACAGAGGTATAAATTTATGACAAAAACCGCGTTAAAACAAAGGACTTGACAACATTCGGCTTATAGTATATAATATTATGAATATTAAGGCGCATAAGTGTGCGAGCAAGGAAGGAGAATTCATGAGAAGGATTTCCGAAGAAAAACAGAATACCGTCGAGCGGGCGGCAGTTTCAGAAAAGCCCGAAATGACGGAGAAGCAGCGTAAGATAGCCATACTGGTTACTGTGACGTGCGTATTTTTGTTGATCATAGCCGTTGTAGCACTTGTGTGGAATATAGTCTCGATAGGAACTCTGAGCGCAAGACGCGCGGAATTGGAAAGACAGAGCGAAGAACTGACGACAGCGATCGAAGAGGGTGAAGAGAGACTGGAATATATGACGAGCGACGAGACCCGTCTGGAATTTTTCGAACGTTATGCGAGAGAATATCTCGGTTATGTATATGACGATGAGGAAGTTTTCACGGGTAACGCCGCCTGAGGAGGGCGTGAGTGACAGAAGCTGTAATTGACGTCGGCAGCGGCAGCGTCCGGCTGCTTCTTAAAGGTCATAAGAAAACGGTTATGACCAAACTCGGCGAAGGGCTTAGCGCGACCGGAAGATTATGCGAAGAGGCGATGGAACGCACAATAAGCGTGATAAAGAGCTTTGTAGACGAGGCGCGCAGATCGTCGGAACGGATATACCTGTTTGCGACAGAGGCGGTACGCGCGGCGTCCAACAGAGCTGATTTCATCCGGCGTGTGGAAAAAGAATGCGGAATACCGCTTGAGGTGATAAGCGGCAATGAAGAAGCGGAGATAGCGCTTCTCGGCGCGAGCATGACGGGAGATGCGACAGTCGTGGATATAGGCGGCGCATCGGTAGAGATAGTGAGCGGTGACGGCGAAAAAATGCTCTATTTGAAGTCGCTTCCGCTCGGAGTCGTGCGGCTCACCGAACAGTCGGGCGGTAATCCCGATCTTGTGCGCGCAAATGCCGCGCGCGGCATTGCCAAATACGGCGATGTGAAACTGCGCCCCGAACTGATAGGAGTAGGCGGTACGCTTACGTCTCTTGCGGCGATGAAGCTCGGACTTACCGAGTATTTGCCTGAAGTCGTAAACGGCAGCATGCTGGAGAAAAAGGACATTGAAAAGCTTATCGGCGAGCTTTGCGCGCTGGGTGATGAACGTGCGATAAAAGAGCGCTTTCCCGTACTTCCGGATATGCGCTGCGGACTGATCACCGCCGGCGCGATCCTTGCGGACGAGCTTCTCGGCAGTCTGGGAGCTGAGAGCATCAAGGTCAGCGAATCGGATAATCTTGACGGATATCTTCGTTATAAGCAGCGTGAAATGTTCCGCAGCGACCTGTAAGCGCATTTGCCGAATGCGGCGGATAAGCGGCATTGACGGCTTTAAACCGCGTTATGCGGGTACATCGTAGTATAAACGTAAATAAAAAAGCAGTGAGATCATATGAAGTCTCACTGCTTTTACTTTAGTGTGTGTTTCCGGGATCAGCTTTTACAGTCTGGCTGGTGCTGTATCCCGAGCTTCCCCCGCATGACGCGGTACCGCACGCCGTAAGACTCACGGCGGGCAGGGCAATACACAGTGCGGTCAGCGCACTTGCGACAACTCTGAAGATGCGTTTGTTTTTCATCCATACCTCTCGGTATAAGTATGCGCCGCAAACGTCGTTATCATTCGCGATATACAGATTCCGCCGGCTTACTGCCGACGCGGACGAGCCGTGAGGGGCTATCAGTTTTCGCGGTCAGCGCTCCCGGCGCGCGTTTCGTCGTCGTAAAGCCGCATGTAACGCCCGTCGCGTTCGAGGTACTGATACCGCTCTCCGCGCTCACGCAGAATGGTCTTTATGTCTTCGCATGCTTCACCGAGCTCTTCCGGTGTGAAACATAGTCCGCAGAAATTGCCGAAGTCCACCGTTATCATGCCGTTGAATTCCACTGCCGTGCAGTCGGAAAGCGGCAGCACGTCGCTACGTCCGCCCAAAGTCACCTTAACGCTGTCATCGTCGAAAACGGCGGTAAAGACGCACGGAGAGGGCAGACCGTCGAATTCGTCGTCAAGGTGCTGCTTGACGCGCGGAAGCATCTTGTTTCTTTTGGAGCGGGCGAGGACAACGTCCGTTACTGCCGACGATATGCCGACTGCCGCGACTACGGCAAGCACAACCGCGCAGATTGCCATAACGTTGTTTTCCGCCGCGCCTATCATTGTGAAAAGCACTATACTGAGTATGAGCGCAGCGATGCCGGCTGAGAGATAAACGACGGTTTTGACCGTAAACAGCCGCACCGTTTGCGCGAGCAGCGCCCACTCTTCCGTCTGTCTTTTTTTCTGAACTTCAACGTCTATCGACGTGCTGAAAGACGTTTTTGCGGTAACGGTATTATCCTGCATGATATTCACCAATCCAGTCTGGAAAGTTTTTTGGAGTTATTGACTTTTACGTCGTCATACTTTGAGAAATACTTTTCTTTGAAACTTACGGGCAGATCCTCTTCCGTTTCGGCGGCGATAAGTTCGGCGAGTTCATCCGGAGTGAAGTCCGACATGCTCACTTCACCGTCATACTTGTCAAACAGCCGCATGATATCCCTTTCAGTCATGAGATTCCTCCTTGCTCTTTTTACGGGCGGGCATGGTCAGCCTGTAGCTGACGGAAACGAGCGCCATTATCCCGGTCAGATCTGGATCTTCGTCAAGCACTACGGAAATCCAGTGCCGCTTATTCATGTGGTATGCGGGAAAAACCGTCACGCCGTCGCATATGCCGTCCGAGAGCAGCGGATCACACTTCAGATTGAGCACGGTGACTTTACCGCTTTTCCCGAAATATCGTCCGGGCACATCGGGTATCACGACAGCGAACCACTTGCGGCTGTCCGGGTGCCGGAAGACGGGTAAGTCCGTCTCTTTGAACGGGTGATCGGGTACGACGCCGCAAAAATCGAATATGCGGTTTTCAAGCTCTTTGAGCCGGGCGGCAACGCTCATATGGTAACTCCTGCGGCATATGCCGCGTTTATGTGAATAATATACCACAAACGTTGGCGGAATGCAAATATTTGACTTGACCTTTACATGCGGTTTATTATATAATAAATCCGCAATGATAACTATAATAGACTATGGGGCGGGCAATCTCATGAGCGTATCCAACGCGCTTGACGCACTCGGCGGAAAGGCGAAGGTATCGGGGGATGCGGACGAGATAGCACGCGCCGACAAACTTATATTACCCGGTGTCGGAGCGTTCGGCGAGTGCATGAAAAAACTGCGTGAGCACGGCATTGACGAAGCTGTCAAAGCGGCGGCGGCGAAAGGTACGCCGCTTCTCGGCATATGCCTCGGACTTCAGATGCTGTTTGAGCGTTCGGAGGAGTTCGGCGACCATGAAGGGCTCGGACTGTTGGCAGGCAGTGTGACAAAACTGAAGTCGGGCGGTTTGCCGCTGCCGCACATAGCGTGGACGAGCATAGACGTTCACGGCGGAAGACTGCTCAGCGGGATAGGGAGCGGAGAGTTCTTCTATTTCGTACACAGCTACTGCGCGCATGCCGGGGACAAGCGGGACGAAGCGGCTTCTGCGGAGTACGGCGAAACGTTCACGGCGGCAGCTGAGCGCGACAACGTGTTCGGCGTACAGTTCCACCCTGAAAAGAGCGGAGCGCGCGGGCTTGCGATACTTAAGAATTTCATGGGGATATAACCCGGGAGATAAGCGATGACCTCTGTCAGGATAGTGCCCTGTCTGGACGTCAAGGACGGACGGGTAGTAAAAGGCGTCAATTTTGTAGACCTTGTGGATGCGGGCGATGCTGTGGAAAACGCCGTGCAGTACGAGCGTGAGGGCGCGGACGAGATAGTGTTTCTCGACATAACCGCGACATACCGCGGTAACAATACGGTAGCGGACATGGTGCGCCGCGTAGCCGAAAGACTGTTCATCCCGTTTACGGTAGGCGGCGGAGTGAGAAGCGTAGAGGACATGCGCAACATACTCCGGGCGGGCGCGGATAAAGTAGGTGTGAACAGCGCGGCTGTCAGACGTCCCGAACTGATAAGCGAGGGCGCAGAACTGTTCGGCAGTCAGTGCATAGTGCTTGCGGTGGACGCCAAGCGCAGACCGGACGGCGGCTGGACGGTATACACGGCAGGAGGCAGGCACGACGAGGGCATAGACGCCGTTGAGTGGTGCGTGCGCGGCGAGCAGCTGGGCGCGGGCGAACTGCTTCTTACGAGTATGGATGCGGACGGCACGAAAGCCGGATTCGATCTGGAACTGCTTAAGAGCGTCACAAAAGCGGTCAACATACCCGTCATAGCGTCCGGCGGAGCGGGGAACAAAGCACACTTTGCGGAAGCGTTTGCATGCGGAGCGAGCGCGGCACTTGCGGCGTCGTTGTTTCATTTCCGCGAGCTGGATATAAGAGAACTCAAATCGTACCTTGCGGAGCAGGGTCTGCCCGTAAGACTGTGCGTCGAAAAATAATTTTCGGGGGTAACAATATGGAAATAACTAAGGACATAATAAAGCATACGGCAAAGCTGAGCCGTATCAATTTCACGGACGAGGAAGAAGCGGCGCTTGAAAAGCACTTTGCGTCCGTACTCGGGTGGGTAGAGACTCTCAATGAGTTTGACGCGTCCTCCGTTCCTGCCACGGCGCATATACTCGATACGGTGAACGTATTTCGTGAGGACGTACCCGGAGAGCCGTTCGGCAGAGAAAAACTGCTTTCTTGCGCGCCCGAACGCGATGAGAATTCGTATATCGTACCTAAGGTGGTGGAATGAGCATGGACATAACCGAACTTACGCTCGGCGGGCTTGTCGCGGCTATGGAGGCGGGGGAAGTATCCTCCGTCGAAGCGACTGAAGCGACGCTGAAGAAGATAGAAGAGAAGAAGGACCTCGGCGCATATGTGACCGTATGTGGAGACAGTGCGATGAGCGCGGCTAAAGCAGCGGACAAAGCGAGAGCGGAGGGCAAGAAATCCCCGCTTCTCGGCGTACCTGTCGCCGTCAAGGATAACATCTGTACGGAAGGCATCCGCACGACGTGCGCCTCAAAGTTCCTTGAAAATTATATACCGCCTTATGACGCATTCGTAGTCAGGAAGCTCAAGGCTGCGGGCGCGGTTATCGTCGGTAAAGCCAATATGGACGAGTTTGCAATGGGGTCGGGAAGCGAATATTCGGCTTTCTTCCGCGTAAAGAATGCGATCGATCCGACGCGCGTTGCGGGCGGAAGCAGCGGCGGAAGCGCGTGCGCGGTTGCATCGTATCAGGCGTATGCGTCGCTCGGTTCGGACACCGGCGGTTCGATAAGACAGCCTGCGGCGTTCAACGGAGTAGTGGGACTCAAGCCGACGTACTCGGCGGTTTCGAGAAACGGTCTTATAGCGTTCGCGTCGTCTCTTGATCAGATAGGTCCGATGGCTCGTACCGTTGCGGACTGCCGCACCGTATACGACGTTATCAAAGGTCATGATGCGGGCGACTCCACATCATATGCGGGCGACGTGGATAAAGGGGATACGTTCACCTCTCTCAAGGGCAGACGCATAGGCGTTGCTAAGGAGTTCTTCCCCAAGGAGCTCAACGGAGAGATTCGCGCGGCGATAGATAAGGCGCTTGCGTTCTATGAGTCGGAAGGCGCGGAGATCGTGGAGACGAGCATAGGAAGTTTCGATATGGCGCTTGCGTGCTATTACATTCTTTCCAGTGCGGAAGCGAGCAGCAACCTTTCGAGGTATGACGGCGTAAAGTACGGCAGACGTGCGGAAGGATGTGTCAACCTTGAGGACATATATTACAAGTCGCGTACGGAGTTTTTCGGCGCGGAAGTGAAGCGCCGCATAATGCTCGGCAACTTCGTGCTGTCGTCCGGTTATTACGATGCGTTCTATCTGCGTGCAAGCAAGGCGAGAACGCTGATCAAAAAGGACTTTGAAAGCGCACTGTCCGGATGCGACGCCCTGATATGCCCGACCGCCCCCACGACGGCATACAAAGCGGGCATGAGCGCGGACGACCCGTCTGCGGCATACCTCGGTGATATTTTCACCGTACCCGTCAACATAGCCGGACTGCCTGCGCTGTCCGTAAAGTGCGGAGAGGATGCGGATAAACTTCCGATAGGGATGCAGCTCATAGGTAAGCCGTACTGCGAGAGCACACTTATGTCGCTTGCGGAGATCTACGAGAAAGGAGGCGAAAGATGAGCGGATACATTCCCACGATAGGACTGGAAGTCCACTGCGAACTCAAGACGGAGACAAAGCTGTTCTGCTCATGTCGCAACACGTTCGGCAGTGAGCCGAATACGAATACATGTCCGGTATGCGCCGGACACCCCGGTGTACTTCCGGTGATCAACCGCAAGGCAGTGGAGTACACGGTAAAGGCGGGCAGCGCGATAGGCTGCCGTATAAGCCGTTACAGCAAGTGGGACAGAAAGAATTACTTCTATCCCGACCTGCCCAAGGCATGGCAGACCAGTCAGTACGATCTTCCGCTCTGCATAGGCGGAGAAGTAAAAATAAAAGTAAACGGTGAGGAAAAGACGATACGTCTTAACCGCATACATCTCGAAGAGGATGCGGGCAAGCTTGTGCACGGCGCGGGGACTACCGCAGTGGACTACAACCGTTGCGGAGTACCTCTTATGGAGTGCGTGACCGAGCCGGATATGCACAGTGCGGATGAAGCAGTCGCGTTCCTTGAGGAGCTTGCGAGCATATTCCGGTTTGCCGGAGTATCCGACTGCCGTATGCAGGAGGGCAGTATCCGTGCGGACGTCAATTTGTCTCTGAGCAAGCCCGGGGAGCCTCTCGGCACCCGTACCGAGACCAAGAACCTCAATTCCTTCCGAAGCGTGCGCCGCGCGATAGAAGCGGAAATACGCCGCCAGACGGAAGTACTTGAGAGCGGCGGTAAAATCGTTCAGGAGACGCGTCGTTTTGATGATGCTACGGGAGAAGGGTACGGAATGCGCAGCAAAGAGGACGCGCAGGATTATCGTTATTTCCCCGAGCCCGACCTGATGCCGGTAGTGCTCAGTGATGACGATATAGCGCGCATATGTGCGGATCTTCCGGAGCTTGCCGGAAAGCGCAGACAGAGATATACGAGCGAGCTCGGTCTGTCGGAATACGATGCGGAGCAGCTTACGTCCGATCCGGCTCTTGCGGATCTGTTCGACGGAGCGGTGAGCGCGGGTGCAAACGCGAAGAAGGCGGCTAACTATGTCATGAGTGAGATCATGCGCAAAGGCAAGACCGCAGGCGAAGACGGAATAGTCGTCGGAATAAGCGGTCTGCAGCTTGCTCAGCTACTCGAGCTTGTGGACAAGGGCGAGATAAACCTTGTAACTTCACGCGACGTGCTCAATAAGATATGGCTCACTGATATGAGTGCCGGTGCGGCGGTAGACGCTCTCGGACTGCGTCAGAACAACGATGCGGGCGAGATAGAAAAGCTTGTGCGCGACATAGTGGCGGCTAATCCGGGACCGGCGGCGGACTACCGTAACGGTAACGAAAAAGTGCTGTCATTCTTTGTCGGGCAGCTGATGAAGGCAACAAAAGGAAAGACCAATCCCAAGATAGCGGGAGATCTTATAAGGAAGGTATTGTCTGAATAATGAACGTATACGAGCAAGCGGAAAGCGAGCTGAATGCGGCGCGCGAGGCATTTAAGTCGGCGTTCGGCGGAATAAAAAATGCAAAAGTGATAAAATCCCAGCGCAACGGTTTCGCTCTTAAGTTCAAATATCCGTTGCTCATGCTCGTATGTGCGGCGATAGTCGCGGCTGTGATAGCGATACAAATCGTTTTTGAGCAGTATGACCCGATATACATTATATGCGAGTGCATAATCTGTTTGGCGATGGCCATATCCATAGTCATGTTCGCGATAACGTGGCGAATAACGATACTCAATGCCGGGTGCGCGGAAACGATCGTGTACTACGCGCCGGACGACGGCGTCAAGTGTCTGTACACGACGGTCACCAAGGGCGGTGAAAAGATCGAGTGGACGGAAGCATGTCTGTATCTCCGCGGCAATGAGGCGGAATTGTTTGAGGGCAACGGCAAACAGTACGATCCGTTTCTGTATAAGAAAGTGCGCGGACACTCGAGAGGTTTCGCGCTGCTGAACTGTGGAAATCTGATAGCCAATTTCTTTAACGGTTGCGACGTCATATCACATGACGGAGGAAAGTGGGAACTGTCGTCCGGTTTTTCGTTCTTTGTAGACGAGAACGGGCTGCTGTCATGGTTTTCGATAGACGGTATGTATAACGAGTGTTACGAAAACAATTTCCCTCTGTATGCTCCGTTTTCGGTGTCCCGCCAGTACGTTTTCACTTACCGCTTTACCGAAGTGAACGTGCCGAACTTCCGTATGCATCTTCCTGAGCTTACGCGTACGGCATGCGAGTTTTACTTCGTGAATCCTCCCGAAGACCCCAGGATAATAATCGTTAAATAACGGCGGAGACCGATCGGCTGCGGCTTCATGCAAAGACGAGATCGGTCGGCTATGACTGAAAGAATAAAAAATAAGTGAAGCGTATCAGACGTTCCACTTATTTTTTTGTTAATGAGGGATATGCTTTCGTTCGGATAAGGCGAGCCGTTCGCCGTTTATCGGCTGAGGCGTGTGTCTCCGGAACGGAAGCGCAGATCCGTACGGTTTGTTATTTTTCGGATGCTTCGCCGAGAAGCGTCATCGGATCGACAAAGTTGCCGGCGGAGTCGAGTATTTCAAGATGAAGGTGAGGTCCGTCGTTCTGTTCGCTTGCCATGCTGTCCGAGACATAGCCGATAACGTCGCCCATTGCAACGATATCGCCGACTTCTACGGTTATATCAGCAGAGAGCGATTTGTAGACGGCGGTGTGACCGTCCGTCTGAGCAATGGACACGGTGTAACCGTCCTGAGTGGTATAGCCTACAGACGTTACTTCGCCGTCGTGAATAGCGCCGACGGCAGCTCCTTCTTCGGCGGTAAAGTCTGCGCCGTTATGGGTGGAATACCAATGAAGGGTATTCGACCATACGAGTTCGTCGAGGCTGCATTCCGCGCCGAGCACACAGTTGCTCATAGGCAGGGTGTATTCCGGTTCGGTGATAGTGGGTTCGTCATCGTCGTCCGGCATATCGGAATCGTCGTTGTCGTCCTGATCATCGTCGTCGGGGACGTCCGGTTTATCCGCGTCATCATTAAGATCGGGATCGTCCGGTACTTCTATTCCGGAGCCGGGAGGAGTGGGGGTATCCGGATTGCGGGTAAGTCCCACTGCAAGTGACACGGTAATGATCGCTACGATAGCCGCAGCTATGCATACTATAAGCGTGATATACATTTTTTTGCTCATAGGTTTGCGTTCTTTGTTGGTATTCATGGTTATTCCTCCGTTACTTTTGTCTTCGGATTATTGACAGGCTTGTGTAAAATATACATACAGTGTAAAAACATTTGCAATTTACAGCATTTTATGTTATAATCACTCCATTATCACAGATTACAGGAGCAGGCGTTAAAAGACGCATATAAGCATAATAAAATTGCGAGCGTCATAAAGATACGTTCGCAATTTGTTTATATTTCAAGAAAACGCAAAAAAAGGAGGTTAAACTATGGCAATAAGTAACGGTAACTCACCCGAAATCAGACGGCTCATGTCTGTATGCACGAACAATTCAACCATAGACTCTCAGCTTTTTTCCGAATATAGTGTATACCGTGGTCTGCGTGCGCCCGACGGAAGAGGCGTTCTCACGGGACTGACTGAGATAGCGGACGTCATGGTCAATATTGAGCAGGACGGTAAATTCATTCCTTGCCCCGGAGAACTTTATTACAGGGGATACAACGTAAAGGATCTTGTTGCAGATATCATAGGTACGGAGCGTTTTGGCTTTGAGGAGATCATATACCTGCTTTTATTCGGCAAGCTGCCTGATGAAACTGATCTTGCGAGTTTCAAAGATCTGCTCGGATCATACCGCAAACTGCCCCAGGCATTTTTCAGAGACATTATAATGAAGTCTCCGAGCGTGGATCTGATGAACAGTATGGCGCGTTCGGTTCTTACGCTTTACTCGTACGATTCGTCTGCCGACGATCTTTCGCTTACGAACGTGCTGAACCAGTGTCTGTATCTGATTGCGACGTATCCCATGCTTGCGGTATACAGCTATCAGGCGTACGCTTACTACCGCTCGGACAGCAACAGCTTCTTTATACACGATCCCGAGCCCAATCTCAGCACTGCCGAGAACATACTGCACATGCTGAGGATAGACAGCAAGTATACGAACCTCGAGGCGCGCGTACTCGACCTTGCGCTTATTCTGCATGCCGAGCACGGCGGCGGTAATAACTCCACGTTTACGACGCGTCTTGTCACGAGTACGGGAACGGATACCTATTCGGCGATGGCGGCGGCAATGGGATCTCTGAAAGGACCCAAGCACGGCGGCGCGAACATAAAGGTATGCCGCATGTTTGAGGATATAAAGGCGCATGTCCAGAACTGGAAAGATAAGGACGAGCTCAGAGCTTATCTTAAAAAGATACTGGATAAGGAAGCTTTTGATGGTTCCGGACTCATTTACGGTCTCGGTCATGCGATATATCAGGTTTCCGATCCGCGCGCCGAAATATTCCGTAACAGCGTAGGTAAGCTGAGCCGCGAGAAGGGAAGAACGGACGAGTTCGAGTTTTACAGCTCTATCGAAGAGGTAGGAGCGGAGCTTCTCAGCGAGCGTCGCAAAACTGACAAAGGCATCTGCGCAAACGTGGATTTCTACAGCGGTTTCTGTTATCAGATGCTCGGACTTCCGATGGAGCTCTTCACTCCGATATTTGCCGTTGCGCGTATCGTAGGCTGGAGCGCACACAGACTGGAGGAGATAATCAATTCCAGCAAGATCATGCGTCCTGCATATAAATATGTAGGTACTCATAAGCAGTACATTCCTTTGGATAAGCGCAAGTAATTATCCGATGATCAGATAAGTCGCAGCGCGCACCCGCAAGGGTGCGCGTTCTCTTGTCTTCCGGGGCGGAATGCGATCGTTAACGAGCTATGGCAGAGCGCCTCAGGCGCGCGGGGAAATTCGATAAAAATTGATTGAAACAAATATTTCTCATTCTCTTGACAAAGGATAACAGCCGCGTTAAAATAGTGGTAATTCAATATTGCAACCGATGACGCGGGAGTAAAAACGGAAGGCGCATTCACAGAGAGTCCGGGAAGCTGAAATCCGGGTAAAAGCGATCCGTCAAATGGGCCGCCGAGGGCGCGAAGGAAAGGTGAGAACCGAGTATGGCGCGACGCGCGCAGCGCGAAAGACTGCAAGGGGCAAGACCCCGTAAAGTGTGCGGCTTAACAGCCGCAAATCAAGGTGGCACCGCGGATTATTCGTCCTTGACTGTAAGTCACGGGCGCTTTTATTTTGTCCGGAGAGACGGACGACACGTAAACGGATAAGGGAGAAAATATGATCAAGGAAGCTATTATAAAGCTGACCGCCAAAAAGGACATTTCATACAGCGAAGCATACGACGTCATGGATGAGATCATGAGCGGCAAGGCAAGCCCCGTGCAGATGAGCGCATATCTTACCGCTCTAAGCATGAAGGGTGAGACGACGGAGGAGATAACCGCTTCAGCTTCAGCCATGCGCGCGCATTGTGTCAAACTGCTTCATAATATGGACGTACTCGAGATAATCGGAACGGGCGGAGACAGTTCAAACACGTTCAACATCTCAACGACTTCGGCTATAGTGGCAGCCGCCGGCGGAGTTTCGGTCGCAAAACACGGAAATCGCACAACGTCGTCGGGCAAATGCGGCGCTGCAGACGTGCTCGAGGCGCTCGGCGTGAATATAATGTTGCCCGCCGCAAAAAGTGCGGAATTGCTGGATAAAATAGGGATATGCTTCATGTTCGCCCAGAACTATCATATATCGATGAAATATGTTGCGCCTGTGCGCAAAGAGCTGGGGATACGCACGATCTTCAACGTCCTCAGTCCGCTGGCGAATCCGGCAGGAGCGAACATGCAGCTGCTTGGCGTATACGATGAATCGCTTGTGGAGCCGCTTGCGAGGGTACTTGCAAACCTCGGGGTCAAGCGGGCTATGGTGGTGTACGGCGAAGACGGTCAGGATGAAATATCCATAAGCGCGGCGACAAAGGTCTGTGAAGTACGAGACGGCAGATTCCGTTCTTACATCATATCACCTGAGCAGTTCGGGCTTAAGCGGTGCCGCAGGTACGCGCTGGAGGGCGGTACGCCCACCCGCAATGCCGAGATCACGAGAAGCATACTTGCGGGTAAAGAAAAGGGAGCCAGGAGAGATGCGGTGCTTATGAACTCCGGGGCGGCGTTTGCCGTTGCGGGAAAGGTCAAGAACATAGCCGAAGGCATAAAACTTGCGGCGTCGGTTATAGACAGCGGCGCGGCAGAGAAGAAGCTCGAAGAGTTCGTAACGTATTCGCGCGCAAAGTGAATTTGGAAATACACGGAAATTGAGCGTCATCCGATAACGGATGACGCCGGGAGGATAAATAATGGGAAAAGGAAGGTTCGGTGACTACGGCGGTCAATATATAACCGAAACGCTGATGAGCGAACTTATCGCGCTTGAAAAAGCGTACGACGAGGCAATGAAAAATGAAAAGTTTCTTGCCGAGCTGAAGTTCTTGTCAGAGCAGTATACGGGAAGACCGTCGCTGTTATATTACGCCGGACGCATGACGGCAGATCTCGGAGGAGCAAAGGTGTACCTCAAGCGTGAGGACTTAAATCATACGGGATCGCATAAACTTAACAACGCACTCGGACAGGCATTGCTTGCGCGTCGCATGGGTAAAACGCGGCTCATTGCCGAGACCGGTGCAGGTCAGCACGGTGTCGCAACGGCTACGGTAGCGGCGCTCCTGGGAATGGAGTGCGAGGTATTCATGGGAAAGGTGGATACGGACAGACAGGCGCTCAACGTATACCGTATGGAGCTTCTGGGTGCAAAGGTACACGCGGTTACGAGCGGCACAAAAACGCTGAAAGACGCCGTAAACGAGACTATGCGAGAATGGAGCCGCAGAACGTCGGACACTCACTATGTGCTCGGATCCGTGATGGGTCCGCACCCGTTCCCGACGATAGTGCGCGATTTTCAGAGCGTGATAGGCAGGGAAGCGCGTGCTCAGATACTGGAAAGAGAGGGCAGGCTTCCAACAGCCGTTCTTGCGTGCGTAGGCGGCGGAAGTAATTCGATAGGTATGTTTCATGCGTTCGTACCGGATAAGGAAGTGCGGCTGATCGGTTGTGAAGCAGGCGGCAAGGGCGTGGATACGCCTTATCACGCGGCGACAATGACGAAAGGCAGGACGGGCATTTTCCACGGTATGAAGTCGTATTTCTGCCAGGACGACCACGGACAGATAGCGCCGGTATATTCTATATCGGCAGGTCTGGATTATCCGGGCATAGGACCGGAGCATGCGTACCTGCACGACACAGGCAGGGCGGAATATGTATCAGTCACTGATGACGAAGCGGTGGAAGCGTTTGAATATCTTGCGCGCACGGAGGGTATAATCTGTGCGATAGAGAGCGCGCATGCCGTATACCGTGCAATGAAACTTGCACCGACGCTCGGAAAGGATGAGAGCATAGTGGTATGTCTGTCCGGGCGCGGAGACAAGGACGTCGCGGCAATAGCGAGATACAGGGGGGGTGGACATTCATGAGTAAATTAACTGATGCTATGGAAAAGGGGAAAGCGTTCATACCCTTTCTGACGGCAGGCGATCCGGATGCCGACAGCACTGTGAGATACATCCTTGCAATGGCGAGAGCGGGCGCGGACATAATAGAGATAGGCGTACCCTTTTCCGATCCGACGGCTGAAAGTCCGATGATCCAGGAAGCGAGCCTGCGCGCTCTTGACGGCGGAATGACGATGAACGGAGTATTCGAAATAGTGCGTCGGGTAAGAGCGGAGAGTAATGTGCCGATAGTGCTTTACTCATACATGAACCCGGTCTACTTTTACGGTTATCCGGAATTTTTCGCCCGTTGCGAAGAGCTCGGCATAGACGGATTCATCTCTCCCGATCTTCCGTACGAGGAAAAAGGCGAGGTGGAGGAGTATGCGCGCGAGCACGGCGTAGACGTGATATCCATGATAGCCGCATCGTCCGGCGACCGCATCCCCGAAATAGCAGGTGACGCCTCCGGATTTATTCATATAGTATCGTCCGTCGGCGCCGTGGGAACGGGAGAAGAAGTCATGACCGATCTGACTGCGCTCATAAACGAAGTGGTCAGGTACGCTCATGTGAAAGCGGTGACTACGTACGGCATTCTCGAGCCGGAGCAGGCATGTAATGTAACTGTCGGATGCGGCGGAGTCGCGGTATCCGGCAGCGTAGTGCGGCTCATAGAAAAGTACGGCGCGGATGCAGAAGTCGCCATAGCGGATTATGTAAGGAGAATGAAAAGCGCGCTCTGACTTTGCAGACCGGAAGTATAAGACGCGGAGATGTCCGTGATATTTACATATGTTGCGGCAGTACCTCTTAAGGTATAAACCGAAAAAACCGCTCCGTAAGGTGGAGCGGTTTTTTACGTGCTTTGATAATTTTATTTGCGCTCAAGCGCCGCCGCAAGCGCGTTTTTCTCAGACGGCGTATGCAACTGTCAGAGGCGCGGAGCTCATTTGTTTTTCGATGCGTTCTTGTTGTTTCCGTTCGGAAGAGTGACTGTAAACTCCGATCCGGCATCCGGTCTGCTGTTTACGCGTATCTCTCCTCCGGCGAGCTGAACTATGCGCTGAGCTATGCTTAGTCCCAGTCCGTTGCCCGCCACCGAACGTGAAGAATCGCCCTGCCAGAATTTTTCAAAGATATGCTTGCGCGTTTCTTCGCTCATGCCTATGCCGCTGTCGCTTACGCTTACGATAACGCTGTCACCCGAAGCTGAAACGGAAATATCGATGTTTCCTCTTGCGGGAGTGAATTTCACGGCATTGCTTATCAGATTGATCCAGAGTTGTTGCATCAGGTCCTCATTGCCGTAATATATCACGTTTTCGCCGGTCAGCGACAGTTCGATATGTTTTGCATCCGTTTCTCCTTGAAACATAAGCGCACATTTACGGAGCTGTTCATCCAGCTGGTAAGGCTTTTTTTCGTAAACCGTTTCATGGTTATCCAGCCGTGTAAGGGTGAGGGTATTTTGTGCGAGCTGAGATAGCCTGTTGGATTCGGAGATAATTATATCTATATATTCGTTGCATTCCTCCTGCGTCAGTCCGCCTTTTTTGAGCAATTTTGCAAAGCCGTAAATAGAGGCGATCGGCGTCTTGAACTCATGCGAGAAGTCGGAAATAAAAGTTTCCTTAAGCGTTTCTATCGACTTGAGCGAACGCACCATGGAATTAAAGCCGGCGTTAAGATCGTGCATATATCCCTCACCGCTGTCCGGAAGAGTGACGTTGAAGTCGCCCCCTGCGACGCGCTTCATTGCAGACTGAAATGCGTTGAGCTCTCTGAACGACAGGTTATACAGCGCTACGGCGAGCAGACTGCCTATGAACGCGCTGACAACGACGAGAATGATTACGAGCAGCACGGGACTGATGATGCGGTTTTCGCCTTCGGATATGCCCATAAAAATACTCATGAGTGTGAGCGCGACGGTGAGCGTGACCAGCATGAGTACAAACATATATGAAACTATGCGGAAACTCAGAGTGTAAAATCTGCCGCGCAGTCCGAGAGGTCGGGTCTTTTTCGGTTTATTCGTTTTACTGGTCTTTTTCATTTTGTTTTCTGACCGCCTTGAATCCTATGCCGCGAACCGTCACTATTTCAAAGTCGTCGTTATTTTCAAACCGGTTGCGCAGTCTGTTGATGTGGACGTTAAGGGTATTGTCCGATTCGTTTTCAAACCCCCATATTTCATCGAGAAGCTGATACTTGGTAAAGATCTGTCCGGGGTAGGACAGCAGTTTATAAAGCAGATAAAATTCCTTTTTCGGCAGGGCGAAAGAGCCGTTCGGGGTATCCACCGTAAGGCTGTCGTAGTGGAGCACGGTAGAACCGATCTCCAGTTTATGTTCGGAAACTATCTTGCTGCGTCTCAGCAGCGCCTTGATCCTCAGCAGCATTTCCTCTTCATCCACCGGTTTGGTCATATAGTCGTCAATACCGACGAGGAAGCCGGCGCGTTTGTCCTCTCTTGCGCTTTTCGCGGTTATCATAAGAATAGGCAATTCGCTGCCGCCTTGTCTGAGCATGTCGGTAAGCTCATAGCCGTCCATAACGGGCATCATAACATCGAGTATCATCAGGTCGACGTGCTCGTTACCGAGGATCTTAAGCGCCTCTTCACCGTTATAAGCCGAAATCGTTGTATATCCGTTACTTTTAAGTATAGCGGAATACAGTTTTTGCAAATTCTCATTATCTTCAACTATAAGGATCTTGAACATACCGCTATTATACCATAAAATTTTAAGTTTGTGTAAACATAGCGAAAAATTTTTCCATTAAATTCGCATTAGAGCGCAGTGCGGCAATGTCTTGACACGGTTTGTCGTTTGTGGTATTCTAAAAGCGATCCGGAGGGCGAATGAAAAGATTTTCAACAAGAAAATGTGTAGTTTTATGTTCGGTAAGCATAGCGGTCATAGTATGTCTTGCGGCTGCCACTGTTCTGACGAGTATATTTGCGCAGAGAATATCCGATCATTTCAACCAGGACACTTCTGTGATCATAAACGCGGGAGAGCCGATATATACGAGCTCGTTTTCGTCTCCCGCAAAAGTGCTGATACACGATGAAGCGGTATGCCGCGACATAGAGTCCGAGGGCATAGTAATGCTTCGCAATGCCGATTTGCCCGGTACCGGCACGCCTTCGCTACCGCTTGAAAAAGAGTCCGACATAACCGTTCTCGGCAGAGCGTCCGTCGATCTTCTTTATGACGGAACGGACAGTGCGAGTACAGCGGTTTCCGATCCTCTGACGCTTCTTGAGGCGCTTGAGGAATCGGGCTTTGACGTTAATCCGTACATGGCGGATTTCTACAAGAGCGGCGCGGGAAGCAGGTATGATCGCAGTATCCCGGCTACGACATATGCCGGTGCGGATTCGTTTGTAGTCGGAGAGGTACCGGCGAGCGAATACACGGATAAGGTCATAGAGTGTTTTGACGGGTATCTCGATGCCGCGATAGTCGTTATAAGCCGGAGCGGATCGGATTACACGGACTTGCCAACCGAGCGCAATTCTGCCGGAAAGTATTATCTGGAACTGAATAACGATGAGCTTGACCTTCTGCGGCTTGCGCGTCGTCATTTTGCGAACGTTGTACTGCTGATCAATTCCTCACACCCGCTTATGTTGGGCGGAATGGAGACGGCGGAATATTGTCCGGATTCGATATTATGGATAGGAAATCCCGGACGCACGGGAACGCGCGCGATAGGCAGAGTGCTCAACGGTTATGTAACACCGTCCGGACACCTGACTGAAACATGGGCGTACGATCATATGTCCGCGCCGTCGTCTCAGACGTTCGGTGCTTCAAGGTACATATGGCAGAGCGGGGCTCCCGAGTCCGAATTCAATTATTACACTGTACTTTCGGAGGGTATATATACCGGCTACCGGTATTATGAAACGAGATACGAAGACAGGGCAATGTCGGCAGGGAACGCAGGCGATTACAGCTATGCCGACACGGTAATGTATCCGTTCGGATACGGGCTCAGCTATACCGAGTTCACTTATGTGGGATTTATGTCGTCTTACGATGAACAGACGGACGAATATAGATTTACAATCATTGTAGTCAACAGCGGAGATGTCGCCGGAAAGGATACCGTTCAGCTGTATATGCAGTCGCCGTACACCGAGTATGACAGGAGCGTAGGTATAGAGCGTGCGTCGGTCGAGTTGGTCGGCTACGCCAAAACGGACACCTTACAGCCGCAGAGCAGCGACGAAACTACAATATTTTACCAGACTGTAAACATAACGGTGAGCGGCGAACAGCTTCGGGTGTACGACTCTGCTGCTGACGGCGGACAGGGCGGTTACATTACGGAGGGCGGTGAATATTACTTCACTGTTGCTACAGACTCTCATGCGGCAGTTAATAACATAATAGCGTATAAACAGGAAAACGGTATTGCCGACTATAACGAGAGTTATCTGAGCGGTTATGACGGGGCAAAATCGTCGTTTGTCGCCGCGTTCACCGTTGCTGAAGACCTTCCGGAAACGTCTGTCGGAGACGCGGATGCCGGGTCGGACGGCGAAAATTCCGTAAGCGTTTATGACGCGGCAGGCACATCGGAAGCGCGTAACAGGTTCGCTTACGCGGATATAAAGACTTATGACAATTCGTTCAGATATCTGACGCGTTCGGACTGGGAGGGTACGTTCCCCGAAGCCGGGTATTCGGGAAGTTCATGGACAGTTGACCGCGATACCGAAAACAGGCTGATAGGGTACATGTCGCCGTCCGGGAGGAGCGCTTTCCTCGGTGAAGCGGCGGCAGAAGGCAGTTCGTATGTCGATGAAGACCAATCAGGCATTTTCGGAGAGAACAGTGCTGACGAAACTGCGTCTGAAAATTCACAATTGTCCGCATTCGATCTGATCGGTGCAAAATACGGGGACGAGCGTTATTCTGATCTTGCGGATATGTTGCAGACAAACGAGAAAGCAGACTTTATCCGCATGGGCGGATATACGATAAATGCGCTTTCAAAGCCGGCAATGCCGGGTACAAAATGCCGTGACGGCGTGACGGGAATTATTGCCGATATATCCACTTCGTCGCCTGCAATGTCATACCCGACGCCCGCTGTCGTTGCGGCAACGTGGAATGACGAACTCGCGGAAACGCTCGGGGAATGTATTTCCGAAGACTCTCTTGCTACTGGCGTGAGCGGTGTATTTTCTCCGTGCCTGAATGTAAGGCGAAGCGTTTTCCACGGAAAGAATTACAGTTCTTTCGGCGAAGACCCGTTGCTTGTCGGCAGAATGGGCGCCGCCGAAGTTCGTGGTATACGCACCAAGATGGGCATAGCGTTCATAGGGAACTACGCTCTTGACGTACAGGTTTCCTATTCCGCCGGACTGTCGGTATACGCCGATGAGCAGACGATCCGTTCGATATATCTGCGCCCGTTTGAAATAGCGGTAAAAGACGGTAACACGACGGCGGTCATGCAGTCCGCAGTACGGCTCGGACCAGTATGGGTGGGTGCAAGCAGAGCGCTCATGACGGAAGTCCTCCGCGAAGAGTGGGGATTCTGCGGCATGACCTTGACGTCGCGCTACGGCAACGACACATACATGCGCATAACCTCCGGACTTGCCGCGGGTACGGATATGTGGTTCAACGATAACTACGCTGCGTATATCCCGTCATTGACCGATTTCAGCGACTCGGTAATGTCCGGACGTCTTAATCAGGCGGTTGCAAACATCATGTACACGGTGATCAGTTCCAATTCGATGAACGGTATCACCGCCGAGACGCGCGTCGAATCCGTTCTTCCCGAATGGCAGATAGCCTATATCGTAATAGCGTCGTTGCTGTTTGCCGGCGCCGTCGCACTTCTCATTGTAGTGCTTGTGAACCGCGCGGTCACAAAATCCAAGAATACCTCTTCAACGATAACGGTGACGTGGTCGCGGTGACAGCCGTCTGACCACGGTCACTTGATCACGTTACGCTGATACTATTATCCGATAATAAAAAGCAGGACGCCTGACGGAGTCCTGCTTTTTGGTTTGCCGCAATGTTAAGTGCGGCATACATTAAAACATTGATAAACGTTTTTGCCCGGGTAGCTTACGACTATCCGGCGTCATATGTGAGCGGCAATGTATGTTATTCGGTCTCAGAGGGGGCAGCCGGGGGCTGTATTTGTTTTGAGGGGAGCACGAAGCTCACAAGCAGACTGTCGTATACCGGTCGCGTGTGCAGTGCGGAAGAGACGATGAATGCGACTGTAACGGCGATAACTGCCGGCAGCAGGAGCGCAAAGTTATAGCTGCCTGTAAGCTCAAACACCATAACGGCGGAGGAAATAGGCGCCTTTACGACAGCAGAGAAGAACGACGCGATACTGAGCATGACGATAAGGTCCGAATACTCGGCGCCGAGTCCGGCTGTCGTCAGCACGAAAGAGAGGATAGCTCCGAAACCCGCGCCTATTGCAAGCATAGGAACGAATGCCCCGCACGGTACGCCTGCGCCCATATTGCAAGCGGACGCGAGAAAGCGGGCGGCGAATATCACGACGAGCGTGACGGAAAGCGCGGCTCCGAACCGCAGTGATACGTCCATGTCGGACGTGCCGCCGTATGTACCGACAGACTCAATGAACGAATGTCCGCCGGTCATTATCGACGGGGAGAGCATTCCGAGTGCGCCGGCAAGCAGAAACGGAACGAACAGTTTACCTGCGCCGCCGAACAGCGTTATCCTGCCGAGCAGAGAACGCATGATAAATATCGAATGATAGAACAGAACGCCCGCGAGCGCTGCCGCGGCTGCGATGCCTATTGCCAGACCGGCGGCGATCATGATCTCTTTAAACGTGCCGAGCGTCGTAAGGTCAAAAGCCGAAAATGTGGGCGCATACGGCAGTATTTCGGGATCCGCGAGCGATATCAGTGCGCGAAGCCCTCCGCGTACGGCAAGTCCGGTGACGACGGAGCACAGCGTTGCGACAAGCAGGCGCGGTGTGAATTTTTTGCTTGCTTCCTCAACGGAGAAAAGCAGACCGGTAAGCGGAGCATTGAACGCGACCGCGAGACCCGCGCTTGCGCCTGCTGAAACGAGTATGCGTTCGTCAGCACGTTCACGCTTTGACAGCGTGCCGACGCCTTCTCCCGTGCAGCCGCCCATAAGTACGCTCGGACCTTCTGAACCGGCGCACAGACCGAGGAACACCGCCGCAAGCGATACCGCGAACATAGTGCACATAGTTGAGAACCAGTGCAGGCGGAATAGTCCGCGTGCGGCGCCTTCCGTCTGGGGTATGCCGCTGCCGCGTACCATAGGAACGAACCGGATGGCTATACCTGCGAGTATTGCCCCGAGAGCGAGTGCAACGACAAGCAGGGGTATGAAATACGGGCGCGTAAAAATCTCCCCGTAAGCGTATACGGAGACGGTTTCGCCGTAGTTTACGAGGATATTGTACAGCGTGACTATCACGCCGGTTGCCGCACCGGTCAGAATTGCGAACGCGATGACGGTAAGTCCGTCGGCATAGTGCAGTCTTTTTGCGAGAGCGCGCCTTTTCATATAAGGATATTTTATAACTTTTACTTGCGTTTGTAAAGAAAATCCTATATAATTATAGCAACAGGTACCAACGATAAGGAGAAATCAAGTGAAAAAATATGATTATCTTATAGTGGGCGCGGGTCTTTTCGGCTGCGTATTCGCTCACGAAGCGGCGAAGTCAGGTAAGAAAGTGCTTGTGATCGACAAGCGCGATCATATTGCCGGCAACATTTATACCAAAGAGACCGAAGGGATAAACGTGCATATGTACGGAGCGCATATTTTTCATACGTCGGACAAGCGCGTATGGGATTATGTGAACGGTTTTGCCGAGTTCAATAATTATATCAACTGCCCGGTAGCCAAGTATAAGAATGAACTGTACAATATGCCGTTCAATATGAATACATTTTCTAAGATGTGGGGGATAACCACTCCGGCGGAAGCAAAGGCGATAATAGAGAGACAGCGTGCGGAAGCGGGTATCACCGATCCGAAAAACCTTGAGGAGCAGGCTCTTTCCCTTGTGGGCAGAGACATTTACGAAAAGCTGGTCAAAGGGTATACCGAAAAGCAGTGGGGAAGACGCGCGACAGAACTGCCTGCTTTCATAATAAAGAGACTGCCTGTCCGGTTCATTTACGACAACAATTATTTCAATGACAGATTTCAGGGAATACCCGTCGGCGGATATACGGCTATGTGTGCAAAGATGCTCAGCGGTATCGAAGTGCGGCTTGAAACGGATTATTTCAAGAATAAGGCGGAGTTCGACGACACGGCGGACAAGGTGCTTTTTACCGGTATGATAGACGAGTATTTCGGCTACCGTTACGGCGAACTCGAGTACCGCAGCCTGCGTTTTGAGTCGGAAACTCTGGATACGGATAACTACCAGGGCAACGCGGTAGTCAATTACACGGAGTACGAAGTGCCGTACACGCGCATTATAGAGCATAAGCATTTTGAGTTCGGCACGCAGCCTAAGACAGTGATAACGCGCGAATATCCCGCCGTATGGAAGAAGGACGACGAGCCGTACTATCCGGTAAACAACGAGCGTAACAACGAGCTTTATATGAAGTACAAGGCGCTTGCGGGCGATGAAAAGAAAGTGCTTTTCGGCGGCAGGCTGGGAATGTATAAGTATTACGATATGGACGATACAATCTTGGCGGCATTCGCATTGCTTGAAAGCGAGGGCATACCGGTGTGACTAAACGCGAATATATATGATCGCGTTTACTTGAATTCGGCGCGTGATTTGTGATTAAATTCTTCGCAAAGGCGTGCGCCGGATTGACCTTCGAGTGAAAAAATGATATAATATATCCGAAAAGAAAGACGCGGGCTGCCGGAAAACGGCGCCCGGTTTTTTCTGCCCAAAAAACAAAACGAGGTAGGTAAATTATGGAATTTTCGATGAAGATGCCGCGCAATAAACGTGAATTTGCTTTGTTTCTTCTTATAGTGAGCGTGATATCGGTTAATATACTTGCGCCGCTCATAAGCGGCAGTTCGACGGGTTTTGACCTGACCGTATGGCATTATACCGACGTGCTTGTCGTTTTGCCGTTTATATGGCTGACTGTAGTCGCGGTTGTGCTTGTGACGTACGTTCCCGCATCTGCATTGGCAAAGGCGGTTACGGGCGGCAAGGGGAGTTTCCTTGCGCAGACGACGGTCAGCATACTTTGCTCCGTTATGATGATATCTTTCTTTATGACGATATTCGGAGAGTGGATAGGTACACGGACGTTCTCCGCCGAGCCGCTGATTGCTCTTTATGCGAACTGGCCGCGCAATTTCGGCTACGCGCTTGCGACAGAACTCCTGATAGCTCAGCCGATAGCGCGCGGACTGCTTTATCTGATACATAAGCGCATTGATCAGCGCAAAGCCGAACCGCATACAGGCGCGGCAGTCTGATAATTGAGCGTGCAAACTGTAAAATTCAAATTTCGCAATAAAAAACCAAACGCTTTGCCGCAAATAATTGACATTCGGCTGTAAATAGGGTAAAATATCTAACGTACCTGTTCGGGAAACAGCAATTTCCCTTATTCGGGAAACAAATATCCCTTATGGGAAATTTGAATCCCTTTGAATGTCGAGGCGTAGCGCAGTCCGGTAGCGCGCATGGTTCGGGACCATGAGGTCGCGTGTTCGAGTCACGTCGCCTCGACCAGAACGGGCATAAGGGCGCATCTCGCGCCCTTTTTGCGTGTTCGGACTGCGGTCATTTACCTCTTAGTAAACTCCCTTGTCCTCACACTTAAAAGTTCACGATCTGCAACCCTTCTGCCCGTTCTGGAGGCTTGGCAGAAGAGATACAGCTATATAGCAATACTGAAGAGGGCGCATCTCGCGCCCTTTTTGCGTGTTCGGACTGCGGTCATTTACCCCTTAGTAAACTCCCTTGTCCTCACACTTAAAAGTTCACGATCTGCAACCCTTCTGCCCGTTCTGGAGGCTTGGCAAAGTAATAACAGCTTTATGACAATACTGTAAATTAACGGTGGGCGCATCTCGCGCCCTTTTTGCGTGCTCGGACTGCGGTCATTTACCTCTTAGTAAACTCCCTTGTCCTCACACTTAAAAGTCCGCGATCTGCAACCCTTCTGCCCGTTCTGGAGGCTTGGCAGAAGAGATACAGCTATATAGCAATACTGAAAAAGGGCAAGTTATTCTGCTTTTATTGTGGATGCGACGGACATAAAAAATAGGACTCCGAAATGATATGCACCTCCAAAAGCTGTCCAACTTTTGGGGTGCATATCAAAAAGAATCATATTTTTATTTTGCGTCATTTCAGAACAGAAGTACAGTTCCGCTTAGTCGTCTTTGCCTATGTTGTAAACGCTGATAGCGTCGGCGATGTTCTTTTCCATAGCCTGGCGACCGTACTTGTCGACGTCAGCTTTGTTCTTTGCCTCGTGGGTGAGACAGCCTGCGCCGCCTATGCAACCGCCTACGCACGCCATACCCTCGATAAAGTTACCGTCCGGCTTGCCGACTTGGGCTTTGAGCAGCGCGGCTTTGCACTGTTCGATACCGTCGCACGCAACGGGCTTTGCTTCAAAATCAATTCCGCGTTCTTTGAGCGCCTGGTTGACCGCATCCGAAAGACCGCCGCTTCTTGCAAATATTCTGCCGTAGTACGAAGCATTGTCGAGGACGCTTTCCTCAAGAGTGGTCACGTCTATATCGCGGCTGTCGAACAGTGCCTGAAGTTCTTCAAACGTGATGACGCTGTCGATATACGGGCGGACGTGTTCGAGCTTGAATTCCATTTTCTTTGCGGTGCAGGGTCCGATGAATACGATCTTGCATTTCGGATCGGTTTCCTTCATATACTTTGCG
Source organism: uncultured Clostridia bacterium (assembly GCA_944362615.1). GTDB lineage: Bacteria > Bacillota > Clostridia > Christensenellales > Pumilibacteraceae > Protoclostridium. Next base: position 28,603 of record CALVTM010000003.1, on the reverse strand, counting down.
ATCGTAGCGGCAGGCGACAGGTTGTGTGAGATATGCGGAACCATCTTCGGGAAAGACTTATGGATATAATCGACGAAAGCGGGGCAGCAGGAGCTTGTAAGAAAGCCCTTTTCGGCGAGCTCTTTGCTTTCCGCCCATGCGACCATATCAGCGCCGAGAGCGGCCTCGACTGTGTGGAAAAATCCGAGTTTTTCGATACCGGTGATGACCTGACCGAGTTTTGCGTAAGTGAAATTACTTGCTATACTGGGTGCGACTAACGCATACAGCTTATACTTTTCGTTATTATCGCTCTTGCGTATAAGATCGATAACATTCAGAATGTACGACTTATCTGCAATAGCGCCGAACGGGCATTGATATACGCATGCGCCGCAGGAGATGCACTTGGAGTTATCTATCTTGGCTTCGCCGCCTTCAGCCATGCTGATAGCCTTGATCTTGCACGCGTTTTCGCACGGACGCTTACGGTTGATGATAGCGGAATACTGGCATGCCTGAGCGCAGCGTCCGCAGTTAATACATTTCTGCTTATCGATATGGGCTTTATGCTGGTCGTCAAACGTGATGGCGTCCTTGGGGCAGACGTCCTCACAGCGGTGGGCGAGACAGCCGCGGCAAGCGTCGGTCACGGAATAACCCGAAGCGGGGCATTCGTCGCACGCTATATCGATGACCTCTATGACATTGGGGTTTGACGTATCACCGCCCATGGCGATCTTGACGCGTTCCGAAAGGATAGCACGTTCTTTATATACGCAGCAGCGCATAGTGGGCGTACCGCCGGGAACGATCTCTTTTGGAATATCGATCAGCTTTTCGAGCAGATCACCCTTCCATGCGTGGCGCGCAACGGCGCGCAGTACTTTGTACTTAAGATATTGGATCTTGGTATCAAACTTTCTCATGGTCTCTCCTGATTCCTCTTGATTGATATTTATTCATTGTAATGATTTTTAAAAATATCCGACTTTAACTTTTTTGCCCATTGCCTTGAGCTGTTCGCTCAATTCCTCTACAAGTCTCATCTTGATATTAAAGTTTATAGGCAGGTTGGGGTTCTGGTGCGCGGGGTTAACGGCTCTTCCTACGAAAAAGTCAATATCGGTAGCGTCCTCAAACAGCATCCGCGCGATCTTGGACGCGCCGTCCTGTCCGCAGCTCCACTTTTCGTAATCACTGTTGCTTCCCGTATAGTTCTTGGCATATTCGAGCACTCGGCTGACGGTAATGACTCCCTCCGTAACGAGGTCGATACCTTCGACTGTAGCGGTAGGGGGTATTTCCGGATCGAGATATTCCAGATCGGGAACGAGCGGTTTTTTCAGAAATTCCGCTGCGATCGTGGACGTTGTACCGCCGCATACTATATGCTTTCCTTCCTTTGAAAAGAACAGCGAAAGCATTTTGTTCGTATCCGATCGGTCAGCCGGAGGTCCGAACATCATATTGACCTGCACGCGCGGTCTTATCTTGACCGTGCACACCGTGGCGTCGTCTCCCGGTTGTCCGTCATACAGTCTGTCGCATTCGTCGAGAAGTATTTTGGTAAGGGTCTTTGCCGTAAAACCGACGGGAATGAACGTCTTCATGAATTCGATGATATCCGAACGCTTCCACCCGAAGTTATACCTGATCCCCACGCCCGCATGTTCGACGCCGTCGCTCATGGCGATAAAGATATCGCCTTCCTGCAGCGCTATATCCGCACGGGTTATATGCTTTCCGCCTATATCCAGTTGCGTCACGGGGTACTCGTAATTTTCTCCGCCGCGCAGCAGTATGACTTTGGGGTTATCGTACTGTATTATCTCCGCGCGTCTGTTGTTGACTATGCGGATAATCGTGAACGTCGAGTACGCGACGCCGCGGACCGAGCAGACGGGCAGAGTGGCGGCTATCGTCTCGACGCAGTCCTCCAGTCTGAGTCCGGCGGCTATCATCGTGGAAATTATCTTGCTCGTGAGCGTGGAAAGTATGCTGGCTTTTACGCCGCTTCCCAGACCGTCCGCAAGCACGATGACGGTGGATGGCTTATCCTCCGTTTCGATCATCTCCACATGATCTCCGCACAGGCTTTCGCCGGCGTGGTTGATACTCATGTAGCCGATATCGGCGCAAAGATTATTCGTCCTCATGCGCAATGGACTCCTTGAGCTTGGTCAGCGCGATCTTGGTTTCCGCAGCGGTCTCGCCGAGCAGGGAAGCTATCTCCTGAACGATGCGCATCTGCTTATCTACGACCTTATCCGCAATATCCACCGTTGCGCGGCTGATATTTTCCTTCTTTATGCGTTCTTCCTCTTCATCCGTAATGTCTCTGATGATGGTGATAAGAATGCGTGACGATCTGTCGTGAATGATCGTAAGATCGAAATACTTGTTATATTCGGCGTAGTAGTCGCGTCTGCCGCGGACCTGCTTATGCTCGTCGAGAACGTCGAAGAAGGGGAGCGGATCCATCAGGCGGACTATCTGTTCGCCCATAACATCCGAAGCGGACGAGATATTGAACATGCTCATTGCCGCTTTGTTTATCTGCTGTATTTCAAGATCCTCATTGACGACTATTATGCCGTTCGGGGTGTTGGAAAGTATATTGCCCGTGAATCTTTCTGCTTTCTGCATCAGGAAGGGCAGACACATATTTATATCCGCTTTACCCTGGAATACCGCAATAGCTTTCTCGCGGCAGGTCTCGTAACCGCACGTACCGCAGTTGAGCTCGTCGGACGGCTTGACCTTGCCCGTACTGCGCAGTATGGCTTTGATCTCGTCCTCCGTCGGCATAACTTTGGTGATACCGATGTAGCCGCGGTCTTTATGCAGGAACTCTGAAGCGTAAGCGGGTACGTTGAAATCGTTTCTGCCTGCATACTCGAGTATGGCTTTATAGTGCCGTACGGGAGAATTCCGGTATTTTTCCATGACCGGACCGCCTATGCACCCTCCCGCACAGGCGTTCATTTCAATGAAACACTTATGTACGTTTCCGGCGGCTATGTCGCTGAGCGCTGCTTTGCAGTTTTCCACTCCGTCAACGGTAAGGAAGGTGTAATCGCTGTCTTTCGGCAGGTCCATGGTCTTGAGCACTCCGCCCACGACGGGGAACAGCCTTGCGCGTGTATCCTCGTCCGCATCCGTACCGTTTTCCACGGTGATGTCGGCGCGCTTGAGCATTGTAGCCAGCTCGCGGAATGTGAGCACCGCGTCCACCGTGCCGTTATACGCCTCGTCCTTTTTGGACAGGCATGGTCCGATAAACACGGTTTTGGCATTTGGCACTCTTTTCTTTATATCCAGACAGTGCGCCTGCATCGGTGAAACGACGGGCAGGAGATATTTCATAAGATCCGGATAATATTTTCCTATAAGCAGGTTGACGGAATGACAGCAGGACGTGATCATAACGTCGCTTTGTCCGGCGCTGAGCGCTTTTTCGTATTCGCGTTTTACAAGCGTTGCGCCCACCGCCGTTTCTTCAACTGCGGCGAACCCGAGACGCTTGATCGCATCCGTCATGGTCTGTATGCTTGCGCCTTCAAAGTAGGCGAGGAAAGAGGGCGCGAGGCTCACATAAACGGGATCTTCTCCCGCGAGCATTACGTCTACTATTTCCGTTTCGTCTACTGTTTCTTTAGCGTTCTGCGGACATATGACGTAGCACTGACCGCAGAGTATACATTCGTCATAGACGACGTGTGCCTGATTGCCTGAAAAGCGTATGGACTTGACGGGACAATGACGAATACATTTGTAACAGTTCCGGCAATCGGATTTTTTCAGTTTAAGGAATTCAGGCATAGACGCCTCCGATCATCCCAGACGGGGCAGAACAGTATTTTCGAAGAACTCCTCTACGGTTTCGGGAGAGACGGAAAAGCGTTCGTCATCCACAAGTACGTTAACGCCTGTCTGGCATCTTCCGAGGCAGAAGGTTCCGGCAAGTTCGATTTTATCTTTGAGATTATTGCGGGCGATGAGTGCCTGCAGACCTTCCACCACGGCGCGTGAGCCCTTGAGGTGGCAGGAACTTCCTATACAAACAGTAATTTTCATCATCAATACTCCGTTATTTTTTGTATGTTGACCGCTCATGCGGCGGTTCTTATGTATATATGCGTATCAGATCTTACCGGCAGTGCCGGCGGGCATATTACTCGTAATCCACGACGTTAGCCCACTTGAGCAGAAGTTCGCGTTCTTCCGGCTTGCCTTTGACGGACTGAGCCGCCGCAACGATGGGCAGCCATTTCTGGATATACTTTTTCTCCGTACCCGTTTTTTCGCAGAACAGATCGATATACTTTTCGGCGATATCGTCCTTTCCGGCAAGCTTGAACAGCAGGTAAGTCTGAGCGACGTCCGCGGACGCGTTGCCCTGCGTCGCATGCGCCCAGTCCAGGATATACGGCGTACCGTTTGCCGTAATGACTATATTTGTCGGGTTGAAATCCCCGTGGCACAGTTTTTTATGCTTGGGCATGCTCTCGAGCGCGGTATGCAGTTCGTATCTTATCGTCGCGTCAAGGTCGGTTTCGCAGATCTTGCGATCCATCTTATCCTTAAGCTTGGCAAGCAGCGGAGCGCGTTTTTCGTGTACTTCGAGCTGCAGATTCACAAAGAGCTCAAGATATTCATCCGTTTTTTCTGGGTTTTCGTTCATCATCCGTTCGAGCGTGACGCCTTCTACGTATTCGGAATGTATAGCCCATTTTCCGTTTTCGACAAGCACGTCGATAAGACGGGGTATATTAAGTCCCGTCTCTTCCACTCTTGCCTGATTCAGAGCTTCGTTCAGCACGTCTGCTTTGGAATAATTAGTGTCAAAAACCTTAAGAACGGTATCGCCTTCGCGGTAGATGATCTTAGACGTTCTGACCGCGAGGACCTTTCTGTTTTTTTCTTCCATCATAGTCTCCGTTATCGTTTTATTTTATATTTTAACATATATCGCTCCGCAGTGCAAGGGGTAGACGGAAATTTTCGGTGAAAATTTTTTCCTGCGGGCGTATAAATGCGTTTGCGCGCCCTTTATATATTTGCCATTTTCCGCTCATGGTGATATAATTTATATTATGGCTAAGGATAAAATAGGCATAATCGGTCTGGGGCTGATAGGCGGTTCGCTCGGCATGGCTCTGCGCGGCAGGTATGTCGTGAAAGGCATGGTGCACAGGAGTGAGGACGCGGAGTACGCGCTTTCCGCCGGTATAGCGGACGAGATAGCGTCCGGAACGGACGATTTCGGTGACTGTACTGCGCTCATCGTATGCACTCCGCTTTCGATCGTGCGTGAAACGGTGGAGAATCTTGCGGCGGCATATCCGGATAAAATAATATCCGATGTCGGCAGCGTGAAAGGTATACTCCGCGGAATAAAAGGGCGCGTGATAGGCGGTCATCCGATGGCGGGAACGGAAAAGAGCGGGATACGCGCGGCAAAAGAGCGTCTGCTTGAGAATGCGTATTATATCCTGACGGACTACAACGGCGACAAAACCGCGCTTGAATACATGACGGAGCTCGTCCGTGAAGCGGGCGCATTGCCTGTACTCATGGATGCGGAAGCGCACGACAAACTCGTATGCAAGATATCCCATCTCGTACACATGGCGGCGTATTCTCTTGTGGACAGCGCGACCACGGGCGATGAAGAGATAGTGGGCAGCGGTTTTATGGATACGACGCGCATAGCGTCCTCTTCTCCGGAATTCTGGAACACCGTTGCAAAGATGAACCGCGATAACATTGTGACGGATATGGACGCGTATATATCGACATTGAAAGCGCTGCGCGACGACATTGCCGGCGGCAGAGACATAACTCCGTTTCTTGCGCGAGCAAAAGCCAAGCGCGACAAAATAGCCCATGCTAAAAAATATCCGAACGGATACATTCTGTATGTGGACGTACCCGACTGCGTCGGTTCGATAGCGAGGGTGCTTACGAAGCTGACCGCCGAGGGAATAAGCATAGAGAACCTCTCCGTCGTGCATTCGCGTGAGGGAACGGGCGGTGCGCTCAGACTGGAAATGAAGGACGAAAAAGACTGTAAAAAGGCAAAGGAGATCTTATCATGAGATTGCTTACTGCAGGAGAAAGCCACGGAATAGGACTTGTCGGAATACTCGAGGGACTTCCCTCCGGTGTCCGGATAGATATTGAAAGAGTGAATGAAGAGCTTGCGCGCCGTCAGGGCGGATACGGCAGAGGCGACAGGCAGAAGATAGAGACGGATAAGATAGAGGTGCTGAGCGGGCTGAACGGCGGCGTTACGCTTGCGAGCCCGGTAGCATATTTCATAAAGAACCGTGACCATGCGAACTGGACGAGCGTAATGGATCCGGTAACGGGGGATATATCCCTTAAAAAGCTCACCCGCGTCCGTCCCGGTCATGCCGATCTTACGGGCATAAAGAAGTACGGGTTCGGGGATAACGCCCGTCCGGTGCTTGAGCGTGCGAGTGCGAGAGAGACGGCGGCAAGAGTCGCGGGCGGCGCCATATGCCGTCAGGTGCTTGAAGCCGTCGGTATCACGATAGAAAGCAAGGTGCTCCATGTGTGCGGTTATACCGAAATTGAGGAGCAGCATGCCGCGATAGACAGGGCAAAGGCGGCGGGCGACACTCTCGGCGGAGAAGTGGAAGTCACGATAAAGGGCATGCCGCTCGGCGTTGGCAGCTATGTGCAGTATGACCGTCGTCTGGACGCGCTTTATGCGTTTTACCTTATGGGCGTCAATGCGGTCAAGGCTGTGGGGATAGGTCTCGGCAGCAAGCTTGCGTACATGAAAGGCAGTGAGGCTCATGACGAGATATTCACTGACGGCAGGCATACCAACCGTGCGGGCGGTATAGACGCGGGCATGAGCAACGGAGAAGACATAGTGCTCACCGCTTCATTCAAGCCCATTCCGACGCTGATGAACGCATTGCGCACGGTGGACATGTCAACGGGCGAGGCGACAAAAGCGGCGACGGAGCGTAGCGACGTATGCGTTCTCGAAGCGGCGACCGTTGTTGTCGAGAGCGTCATAGCGATAGCGACGCTCACCGCTCTTCTGGACACGTTCGGCGGCGACACGATAGACGAGCTTAAGAGTCGCGTAAGCGAGAGAAGGCAGAAATGAACGCGGCTCAGATAACGGACAGCATAACAATAGCAGGTCTGCTTTCCGGCAGGAACGTATACGCGGTAACGGACTATAACGTCTACGAACTGTACCCGTCTTTATTCGGCGGTACGCGTCATACGGTCATAGCGGCAGGAGAGAAGCATAAGACGCTTGAGACCGTCGGACAGATAATATCCGATATGGTGGAGGCGGGCTGTGACAGACAGACGACGCTTGTTGCGATAGGCGGAGGCGTAGTCGGTGACACTGCCGGTTATGCCGCGGCGAGTTTTATGCGCGGCGTCAGATGGATAAACGTACCGACTACTCTGCTTGCGATGGTAGACAGCGGCATCGGCGGTAAAACGGGCGTGGATGTAGGCGGTTACAAGAACGTCGCGGGCGCGTTCCATATGCCGGAACAGGTGATCGTATGTACGGATTTCCTGCGCACGCTGCCCGAACGCGAATGGCTGTGCGGCTGCGGCGAGATGATAAAGCACGCATTGCTCGATAAAGACATATTTGCCGAAACGGTAAAGAACATTGACGACCTTATATCGCGCGGAAAGTCGGCGTACAGACTGATAGAGATGTCGGTAAGGTACAAAGAGAGCGTAGTCGGCGCGGATTTCAAAGAGAGCGGACTGCGCAAGCGCCTGAACGCCGGTCACACGGTAGGTCACGCGGTCGAGCGGCTGGACGGGTTCCGTCTTTCGCACGGCGAGTACGTCGCTCTCGGACTGCGCGCGGAAGCGGCGATGTTTGAAGAAGAGCTGGACGGCGCATACTATGCGGAAGTGCGGGAGTTGTGCGGTAAGGTATGCCGTCACAGATTTCCTCCCGTAAAAGCGGAGGAGATAACGGCGACAGCGCGTGCGGATAAGAAAAACACGGGCGGCGAAATAGTTGTCATGCTTCCGACGGGTGGCGGCAACGTGGAAGAAAAGCGCGTTACGCCGGATGAGTTTGAAAGGAGACTGAACAGATGTTTATCCGTCCTCTGAAATCATTCGATAAAACGCTTGAGACGGCGCCGGACAAGAGCATAACTCACAGAGCGGTCATGTTCAACGCGGCGGCGGAAGGCAGTGCTGTGATAACGAATGCTCTTCTGGGCGGCGACTGCCGGTCTACGATAGCTTGTATGGAGCGGCTCGGCGCGCGCATAGAAGTGGACGGAAGCACCGTAAAGGTGCGCGGCACCGCATGTTTCCGGGACGCAGTGCTGGACGCCGGCAATTCCGGTACGACGACCAGGCTGCTGACCGGGCTTCTTGCCGGGCGCGGAGTAAGCGCGACGATAGACGGCGACGACAGTCTGCGGACGCGCCCGATGAAACGGGTGACCGGACCTCTGTCGCTTATGGGCGCGGATGTGACGACTACGGACGGCAAAGTTCCTATATCCGTTCGTCCGGCGGCGCTTCACGGTATAGACTATATGATGTCCGTAGCTAGCGCGCAGGTAAAGAGTGCTATACTTCTTGCGGGCATAGGAGCGGACGGAGTGACGAAGGTCACAGAGCGTACGCTTTCGCGGGATCATACGGAACTTATGCTCAAAGCCATGGGCGCGGATATCATGCGTAACGGGCTTACGGTGAGCGTGAAGCGGAGCGAATTGCATTCGCTGGACGTACGCGTTCCCGGAGACATATCGAGCGCGGCGTTTCTGCTCGGCGCGGCGGCAGTGGTAAAAGACGGCAGAGTGACGGTGAGAGGAGTAGGGCTCAACCCGACGCGCACCGGAGTGCTGGACGTGCTTTCCTCCATGGGTATGGAGATAACGACGGACAATCCCGGATGCGGCGCGGAGCCGTACGGTGATATAACCGCGGTCAGATGCGGAGAGCTGCGGCCGTTCACGATAACCGAAAAGGACGTACCGTCTCTGATAGACGAGATCCCCCTGCTTGCGATAGTCGCGGCGTATGCCGAAGGCGACAGCGTAATAAGCGGCGCGGGCGAACTGAGAGTCAAGGAATCGGACAGGATAGAGACGACCGCCGCGATGATCCGCGCAATGGGCGGAGAGGTGGAGACCCGTCCGGACGGAATGATAATAAAAGGCAGAGGCGGACTCACGGGCGGCAAAGTGGACTCGTTCGGGGATCACCGCATAGCGATGAGCGCCGCAATAGGTGCGCTCGGCAGCAGGAACGGCTGTGAGATAACGGGCGCGGACAGCGCGGCAATAAGCTATCCGGGCTTCTGGGAGACAATATGCTGAAATTATGCGTAACGGGAAGCGGAATAAGTTATACTTTATCTCCTGTAATACATACGGCGGTGCTCGGCGCAATGGGCGTAGAAGCGGAGTACGGGGTCAGGGATATCCCTGCCGGTGAATTTGCGGCGGCAGTACCCGCAATGCTCCGCGAGTACGACGGGTTCAATGTGACGAAGCCGTTCAAGCGGGATATAATACCTTTTCTGAGCCGTCTTGAGACGGGCGGACTGGATGCCGTAAATGTAGTTAAGTGCGGCGGAAGCGGCGCGGTGGGATACAACACGGATGCGGACGGTTTTGCGGCGGCGCTCATGGAGCTTGCGGGCGATGTGAGCGGAGCAAGAGTACTTATGATAGGCGCGGGCGGCGCGGCGGAAGCCGTAGCGTGTGCGCTGAAAAAGCTCGGGAGCGAAGTGGCGGTCATCAACCGCACTCACTCAAAGGCGGAAGCGCTTGCGGCGAAGTTCGGGATGCGCGCGGTAAAAAGCGCGGCGGAAGCGGGCAGAGCGGAGATCATTGTCAATTGTGCGACTCCGTCGGCGGACGCTCCGGCACTTCCCGAAGGGACGGATACGAGCGCACTCAGATACGCATACGACATAGTGTATTCGCCCGAAGTGACGCCGCTGATGACAGCGTGCGAGGCGGCGGGCGCAAAGACGTCCAACGGTCTGGGTATGCTGATATATCAGGCTATAATAGCGGACGAGATATTCACGGGCAGAAGCGGTGACAGACTCAGGCTGCGCGCTGCAGCTGAACAGGCGATAAAAGCCAAGGAGAAACAGGCATGAAAATACTCATCATCAACGGTCCGAACCTCAGCATGCTCGGATCAAGGGAAAAGGAGATATACGGCGAACAGACGCTGGCGGACATGAATGCGGATATTGCCGGATGGTGTGCCGATCACGGTATTGAGACCGAGTTTTTCCAATCGGAGACAGAGGGTGAGATAATAAAAGCGATTCATCAGGTGCGTACGAAGTACGGTGCGGACGGAATCGTACTTAACGCGGGCGCATATACGCATTATTCGTACGCGATAGGCGACGCGCTGCCTTGTGTGAAGGTCCCGAAAGTGGAAGTGCATATTTCCAATGTCCACGCGCGCGACGAGTTCAGACACAAGTCCGTACTTGCCGCGAGCTGCGACGGAGTCATATGCGGTTTCGGTGCGGACAGTTATAAGCTTGCGTGCCTTGCGGTAAAAGGCATACTTGAGAGGAAAGCGAAGTGAATATCGGGCTTACGGGTATGCCGGGGACTATGAAGTCCACCGTAGGCAGAGAGCTTGCCCGTCTGACGGGCATGGAGCTTGTGGATACCGATGAGGTATTCGAGCGTGAAGAGGGCGACAGCATAAGCAGTACGTTTGAGCGCAAGGGCGAGGAATATTTCCGCGCAAGGGAGCGCGAGATTGTCGCCCGCGAGTGCGCGTCAGAGGGCAGGATAATCTCTTTCGGCGGCGGAGCGCCGCTCAGCGAAGAGAACAGAGCAGTGATAAAGCGCACTTGTTTCTGCGTGCGTCTGACGGCGACGCCGGAGCGGATAGCGGAGCGTTGCTGCGGAAACGACACGCGTCCGCTGCTCAGGGGAGACACGCTTGAACGGGTGAAGAAACTTGCTGCGGAGCGTGAGGGCTGCTATGCAGACTGCGCGTGCATCACGATAGACACGACGGATATAACGCCGCTTGAAGCAGCCGAGCGGATAAAGACCGCTTATGAACAGGCGGTAAACAGATAAAACAGACAAAGACCCCAAAGAGGTGAACAATGGATAAAAACACACTTAGTTCGGTGATTGATTCGGTCAGAGTATTATCTGCCGAAGCGATAGAAAAGGCGAAGAGCGGTCATCCCGGTACGCCCATCGGAGCGGCGCCCGTAGTGTCCGCATTGTTCGGAGAGTATCTTAAGCATGATCCGGCGTCTCCGTCGTTTTTCGATCGTGACCGTTTCGTATTGTCGGCAGGTCACGCGTCAGCCATGCTTTACAGCATACTGCACCTTAGCGGTTACGGAATAACGAAAGAGGATCTTGCGGCGTTCAGACAGCTGCGCAGCAAGCTGCCCGGACATCCCGAATACGGAACGACTCCCGGCGTGGAGACGAGCACCGGACCGCTTGGTCAGGGAATAGGCAACGCCGTCGGTTTTGCGCTTACCGAAAAAATACTTGCGTCTACGTTTAACCGCGAAGGTTTTCCGGTGATAGACCATTACACTTATGCGTTCTGCGGCGACGGATGCCTTATGGAAGGGCTCAGCTACGAAGCGGCAAGTCTTGCCGGATCGTGGGGACTGGGTAAACTGATCGTCATTTACGATAAGAACGACGTCACGATAGAGGGCGATATAAGCGGAGTATTTGACGATGACATGACTCAGAGATTCGCTTCCCAGGGTTGGCAGGTCATAGACGCGGGTGACGGAGAAGATACCGATGCTTTCGGTGCAGCGGTCACGCTTGCGAAATCGGATAAAGAGCACCCGACGCTCATTATCGTACACACGATAATCGGGCGGGGAACGACTAAAGCGGCAAGCGCGGCTTGTCACGGCGCGCCTCTCGGAGCGGAGTGTCTTGCCGATATGAAAGCGGCAATGGGCTGGAAACAGCCTCCGTTCACCGCGCTCCCCGCGACGGCTGAGTTCACTAAAGAGGTGTGTGAGAAGGGCGCCAGAGCGAGCGCGGAGTGGAATAAGCTCATGCGGGCTTATAAAGCGGCTTACCCCGAACTGCACGCGGAGCTCACCAGACGCATCAAAGGCAAGTTTCCCGATCTTATCCATGACGAGGAATTCTGGGCGGCAGCGCCTAAGGGCAACGCCGCAACGCGCGCTCATTCGGGAGCGGTGCTGAACTGGATAGCGGATAACCGTATGCCCGAGCTTGCGGGCGGCAGCGCGGATCTCGGACCGTCCAATATGTCGATAATGACGAAGCGCGGTTTCTATTCCAAGGAAACGCCTGCAGAAACGAATATACATTTCGGAGTGCGCGAGCTTGCAATGGCGAGCATATGCAACGGAATGTGCCTGCACGGAGGCATACGTCCTTACTGCGCGACGTTCTTTGTGTTTGCGGATTACTTCAAGGGATCCGCGAGAATGGCGGCGCTCATGAACATACCCGTACTTTACATCCTTTCGCATGACTCGATAGGTGTAGGCGAGGACGGACCCACGCATCAGCCGATAGAGCAGCTTGCGATGCTTCGCACTTTGCCCAATATACGCGTTTATCGTCCGTGCGATGGAACGGAGACGGCGGCGGCGTATGCGAGCTGGTCGACGGGCAGACATCCGTTTGCGATTGTGACGAGCCGTCAGAAGCTGATCTCTCCGGAAGGAACGAGTGCGGAAGGCGCGCTCAAGGGCGGATATGTGCTGTCTGACAGCGCTAAGTCTGTCCCCGACGTTATACTTATGGGTTCGGGAAGTGAAGTTTATCTGCTCATAGAAGCGAAAAAACTGCTTGCCGAAAAGGAAATTGACGCGAGAGTCGTATCCATGCCGTGCATAGAGGAATTTGAGTCGCAGAAGGATTCGTATAAAGAGTCGGTGCTTCCGGATGCCGTGCGTGCGCGCGTTGCGGTTGAGGCGGGCAGCTCGATCTGCTGGAACAAATATATCGGACTGGACGGAACGACGGTATGCAAGGACGATTTCGGAATGTCCGCGCCTGCCGAAGCGCTGTTTGAGGTCAATAAGTTCACGGCTGCGGACGTTGCCGCGGCTGCGCTCAAGAGCATAAAGAAGGCAGCAAAGAGATGACAGAGGATAAGGAAAGCGTATTCTATGCGTTTTTGTCGAGGATGAAGTATATCGGCAGATGGTCGCTGATGCGCAACACGCGAACGGAAAACGTGCTTGAGCACAGTGCTACTGTAGCTATGTTTGCGCACGCGCTTGCTCTGCTCCGCAACATCAACGGCGGCAATCTGGACGCCGACCGTGTCGGCATGCTTGCGCTCTATCATGAAACGGGAGAGGTGCTTACAGGCGATCTTCCGACTCCCGTCAAATATTTCAACCATGATATAACGTCCGCATATAAGGAGATAGAAAAACGCAGTGAAAAGCGGCTTACCGATTCATTGCCGGATAAACTGCAACCGGTCGCGGAACTCGTTTCCGGCGGCAGTGAGGAGGAGAGGCGTATAGTCAAGTATGCGGATACTCTTGCGGCTTATGTCAAATGCGTAGAAGAGCTGTCGCAGGGAAACAGCGAATTCGCGGAAGCCGAACGCTCCACGCTTGTAAAGCTCCACGCGTACAACAGCCCCGAAGTCGAATACTTTCTCAGCCACTTCGTCCGTCCGTTCGGCATGTCGCTGGACAGTCTGAGCGCAGGGCTCTGACAGAAGTTTTCATCCGGCCGCCATGCCCGATTGACGGGCGCGGTCAGGAGTTACGATTTTATGTACAAATAAAAAAACAGACCGCGGCATAACTGCCGCGGCCTGTTTTTTTGAAAAGGAATAATGATAAAAGTAAAAGCCGTAAACGAATACGATTTTACTGGATTTAGGGAAGACGCCGCGCCGCAAGGAGAATGCACGGCGCTCCTTGATCGCGTTTCAGGCGCAGAGCTCGACGCCGCAATTTATCCCGCGGGCGTAGATGACGCGGAGGAGCCGCCGCACTTCATCGTCCCGGCAGCGCATGATAAGCGCATACGGGTCATCGATACTGACGATTATACGCGGCATGACGATACCCGAGCGTCCGCGTCTCGTTATTTCGTCGCATATATCACGAAGCGCGGTAAGGGCTACCGAATATCTCCGTATCTCCTCCCCGTACAAGAGGTACTCTTCGGGGTAACGGCTTTTCTCTTTGCCGCTGGATATAACGACGAGCTTAAGCTCTTCCGGAGCAAGCATTTTTGTCACGTTTTCAATACCGTACTGTGCTATCATGATATTCATCTCCGTTGTTTTTCTTAATTATAACGCGGTATTGTGGACAACTGTCTGTCCACAAATAAAAAAATATAAAAATTTTTTATCGACTTCATACAGGAAGACAGTATCGGCATGCGTTACGGTATTGGCAGGACGGCGCTGTAATTACGATAAGCGACCCGTGCATTTATATCAGCGGAAAAATGTCATTGCAGACAATACCGGGGCAGAGAGTATGTCAAAATTAAAAGAAGTGAATATCCCAAGCGAATTTCACTTCTTAAAATTTTTCATTTTATCCGGCGGCTTATTCGATTATTCGTTAAACGCGGGGGATATATCGTAAGACCTGTCGTTAGACAGTTCTTTGACAAACAATGCGCGGATATAACCTTTGTCTGTGGTTGTCGAATGCACGAAAAACCGCTTGCCGTAATAATAGCGCACGAGCGTGAAAAATTTGGTGTTGGTGTGGAGCGCGACGGCTTTGAATCCGCAGCCTACGCAGTAGTCTATCGCCGCGGCAAGCAGACGGCTGCCTACGCCCGCGTTTTTCATGGACGGGTGAACGCCGAAACGGTAGATGTACGCGAGGTCGTCTGTAAGTTTTTTCACACGGATGGAGCCTATCGTACTGCCGTCGGGAGTTACCGCTACAAACACGGCGTTGTTGCGGATATCAGTGGTTATATCGTCCAGATTTTCGGTAAGCGCATGCAGTTTATATGTATTTCCGATATCTTCGAGATAGCCTGAAAATGCCGCGTGCATGATGATCTGTATTTCGGGAGTGTCCTTTTCAGTGGCGCGACGTATATAAAATTCCGCAGTTCTGTCCATTATCCACCTCGATAATCAGTCTTTCATCAAAAGGTACATAACTGCTTTCTGCGCGTGCAGTCTGTTTTCGGCTTCCGGGAAAATGCGGGAATAAGCACCTTCGAGCACCTCATCCGTAACCTCCTCACCGCGGTGAGCGGGGAGGCAATGCAGGAATATAGCGCCGGGATTGGCTTTCGCCATCATAGCCGCATTGACCTGCATAGGCATGAGCGCGGCTTCCTTGACGGGATCCTTTGTCTGACCCATTGAGAAGAACACGTCCGTATAGACCGCATCCGCTCCGGAGACAGCTTCTCCGATATTGTCGGTGACGACTACCTTTGCGCCGTCAAAAGCGGCGTCCTGAGCCGCCCTGATTATCTCCGGACGAGGTCCGAGACCTTCGGGCGAGCATATCGTGACGTCCATTCCGACTTTTGCGCAACCGAGCATAAGCGAGTTCGCCATATTGAAGCCTTCACCGAAGAACACGAGTTTCTTTCCCTTGAACGTGCCGAATTCCTCATAAACCGTGAGCAGATCGGCAAGCACCTGACAGGGGTGGAAATCGTCAGTGAGACCGTTAATGACAGGTATGTGTCCGTACTTTGCAAGTTCGTCAAGATCGGATTGTTTGAAAGTGCGGATCATGATGCCGTCAATATTCATGCGCTCCATAACGCGCACGGTGTCGCGGATAGGTTCGCCGCGTCCGAGCTGTATATCCCTTGATGAAAGGAAGATAGGGGAGCCGCCGAGCTGTTTGATGCCCTGTTCAAACGATAAGCGCGTGCGGGTGGACGACTTTTCGAATATCATGGCAAGCGTCTTACCCGCGAGATATTCATGTTTTTCGTGAGCATACTGCTTGCGCTTAAGTTCGATAGCGCAGCTGAGCAGCTCAAATATTTCCTCTGTGGAATAATCCATCAGAGTGAGCATATGCTTGTTTTTAAGTTTACCGGTAGGCTTGTACGATGCGAGATCCATGATACCTCCTCGATCCCTGATCAAATATTGGTGTTGGAGAAAATGATCTCCAGTTTATCCGTCATATCGTCTATTTCTTCTTTAGTGATGATATACGGCGGCGCGATGCGGAGTGTATTGTGACCGCAGGTGCCGATAACAACTCCGAGACTGAGCATTTTGCCCGCTATACTTGCCGCGTTTACTTTTTCATCCAGCTGAACGCCGCGCAGCAGTCCTTTGCCGCGTATATCGATCACGAACTTATGGCGCGCGAGTTTTCTGGACAGGGAATCCGAGAGATAATCTCCCATAGCGGTCACCCTGTCAAGCAGGTCGGTATCCTGAAGCTTGGAGACGACGACGTTAGCCGCAGCGCATGCGAGGGGACCGCCGCCGAACGTAGTGCCGTGATCACCCGCAGTGAACGCCTCTGCCGCATCACCGCGAGCAAGGCAGCAGGCGATAGGCACTCCGCCGCCCAGGCCCTTGGCGAGAGTCACTATATCGGGCTGGATGCCGTAATGTTCGAAGCAATAGAACTTACCCGTACGTCCGACGCCCGTCTGTACTTCGTCCAGTATGAGCAGTATGCCTTTCTGTTTTGCGAACGCATACGCGCCCACGAGATAATCATATGTGGCGGGGCGCACGCCGCTTTCGCCCTGTATGCACTCGAGCATAATAGCGCCGACGTCCGGAGTAGTGGCTTCACGGAGCGCGTCGAGATCGTTGAACGGAACATACTTGAATCCGTCGGGCAGCGGAGCAAACGGCTTGGAGTATTTTTCCTGTCCCGTAGCCGTAACCGTCGCAAGCGTTCTGCCGTGGAACGATTCTTTCGCCGTAAGGATAGTGGTCTTTCCGCTTCCCGATTCGTTTGCGAGTTTGCGCACAATCTTGATTGCGCATTCATTGGCTTCCGCGCCGCTGTTGCACAGAAAAGCGCGTGAAAACATACCGTCTTTAGTGAGCTTTTCAAGCAGCTCCGCCTGTGGTATATTGTAGAACAGATTGGATGTATGAGTAATTTTAGCCGCCTGGTCGCATATGGCTTTGACCAGATCGGGGTTGTTATAGCCGAGACAGTTGACGGCGATCCCGCTGAAAAAGTCGGTATAGGCATGACCGGCTGTATCGTAGAGCGTGCACCCTTCGCCGCGTTCAAAGCAGATATTGTTGCGTTTGAACACTTTCATGCAGTGATCTTTTTCAATTTCCTTTATCTTTTCGAAATCCATGATAATTCCTTTGGCGCATTGTAAGCGCGCTGAGCATCCCGGCGTCATCCGGCAACGGGTAACAGGGGGCGGGAAAAATGAGCAGTTATTCTTTGATCAGCGTACCGATACCCCTGTCGGTGAACAGCTCCACGAGAATGGAGTGGGGAATGGTGCCGCAAACTATATTGACGTGTTTGATACCCTTTCTGACGGCGGTCACACAGCCGCGAACCTTGGGAATCATGCCGCCGGAGATGGTACCGTTCTCAATCATGCGTTCGACGTCTGCAACGCGCACTTCAGGGAGCAGGGTGGACGGATCGGAAGGGTCACTGCGTATGCCGTCTATATCGGTAAGGTATATCAGTTTATGAGCACCTATCGCGGCTCCTACTTCGCCTGCGGCGGTATCCGCGTTTATGTTATAACTGTTGCCGCTCATATCCGTACCTATCGAAGCGATAACGGGCACATAATCTTCCAGACAGAGATCTTCGATCATGTCCGCATCCACTGAGGTTATTTCCCCGACAAAGCCGTAATCCACGCCGCCGACGGGAGGCTTTTTACGCACCTTGATAAGTCCGCCGTCCTTGCCGCTGAGCCCGACGGCTCTGACTCCCATGGAGCCGAGCAGGGAACAGATATTCTTATTCACCTTGCCGCAGAGCACCATCTGTACTATATCCATAGTCTCCGCGTCAGTGACACGCAATCCGTTGATGAACTCACTTTTTTTGCCGACGCGCGCCAGCATGGCGTTGATCTCCGGACCTCCGCCGTGTACGACGATCGGATAGACACCGACTGCCTTAAGCGCGGCGACGTCCTGCAGGATTGTCTTAATAATCTCCGGACTGTTCATGGCATTACCGCCGTACTTTATCACTACATACTTGTTGGTATATGCGCGGATATACGGCAAAGCTTCCACGAGCGTCTGAGCCTTCTCTATGATCTTCTCATAACTGTCGTTCATTCTGATCTCCTTGTATTATAAGTGGAAACCGACGAGAGGAAGCCCTTCTGTTTCCGGCAGACCGAACATCACGTTCATATTCTGCACCGCCTGTCCGCTTGCTCCCTTGATAAGATTGTCTATACAGCTTACAATTATAAGCCGGTTGGTCTTTTCCTCAAACTTTTCGCCGATATAACAGCAGTTGCTGCCGGCAGCCCATTTTATCTCGGGCAGAGCGTTACCGGTGAAGTGTACAAACGGTTCGTTATTATAAATACCGTAAGCGGCAACTGCGTCCGCTTCCGTCTTGCCCGGAGCGAGAGTGCAGTATATCGTGGCGAGAATGCCGCGTTTTATCGGGAGGAGGTGGGGAGCGAACGTCACGACCGCACCTGTCTTTTCCTCTATTTCCGTTGTATGCCTGTGCGTGCTTACCGAATACGCCTTGAAGCTGCCGAGCAGTTCGTTTGCATTGTAGGCTATATCCGCTTTGCGTCCGGCGCCGCTGACTCCGCTCTTTGCGTCAACGATGACCGGACCGGCAATAACGCCGGCGGCGGTAAGCGGTCTGAGCGCAAGCACGCTTGCCGTGACATAGCATCCGGGATTGCCTATCAGCCGTGCTCCGGCAATTTCCCTGCGGTAATGCTCCGGCATACCGTATACCGCTTCGGCGGCAAGATCCTTCCGCGGATGCGTCTTTTTATACGTGGTTTCATAAAGCGAAATATCGTCATAGCGATAGTCCGCGGAAAGGTCTATGACTTTGGCGCCCATGTCGATCAGCCTGCCGCAGATCTCCGCACTTTCGCCGTGCGGCAGACATGCGAATACAATGTCGCACGCGGCGGCACTTTCCAGGTCGACTTCAGAGTAAGTCATATCCCCGTAAGCCCCGTACAGAGTAGGGTAAGTATCGGCAACGCGTGTTCCCGCAAGCGAGCGGGACGCCGCCATTCTGACTTCCGCGCCGGGATGAGCCGCGAGAAGTCTCATCAGCTCAAAGCCGGTATAACCGTTGGCGCCTATGATTGCTGCACTGATCATTACAAAATACCTCGTAAATACGTCGATATTGAATATTATACATCGTTGCGTATAATTATGCAAGCGATTTCAGGGTATATAACCCGAATAAGATTATAATATACTTTACGGAATATTTATGCAAGCATTTTGCGGCAATAAAAAAATATTCCTGCCGGCGGCGCAAAAACGCTTGCGGCGTAAAGCTTAAAAGCTGTATACTTAAGCGGGAGTAACAATGAAACTCGAACTTAAAAACGTGACAAAGAAGTACGATCTCGACACGCTCGGCGTAGAAGACATAACGTTTTCCGTTCAGGACGGTATTTTCGGCATTGCCGGAGAAGCGGGGTCGGGCATGATGACGATCCTCGGAGTTACGGGCGGGTGGCTGGACGCGGACGCGGGCGAAATAATTTTCGACGGCAAAGTAATGAATGATGTAGAGCCGAGGCAGCGCAACTGCCTGCTTATATGCGGAGGTAAGATGCCGCTTTGGGGAAGCGTGGAACGCAATCTGACATACGGTCTGAAAAAACGCGGCATATCCGGGAAAGAAGCATCGGAGCGCGCCGTTCTTGCAGCGGAGAAGCTCGGGATAAAAAGTCTTCTGCGAAAAGGTGCAAGAACGTTGACGCCGTTCGAAGCGATAAAGGCGAACATAGCGCGGCTTGCGGCGCGCGGCGCGGCAGTCGCGTTGTTTTACGATCCGTACAAAGGGCTGACGTATGAACAGAAGCTTGCCGCCCACGATGCGCTGACGCGCGTAGTCGGCGAGCTGGGGTGCGCCGCCGTAATGACCGTTCCCGACGGTAGGGATCTTGCGCTGACCGGGACATACGGAGCCGTGATCCGTAACGGCAGAGTGCTCCGCAGCGGGCGGGTAGCGGATATACTTGATGATCCGCGCACGGCATACGTCGCGGAGTTTACGTCGCCTGTTCCCGTCAATATAATATCGGAAGGCGAAAACACATACGCGGTAAGGGCAGATCAGATGACTCTGACGTCCGGAAATTACGCCGTCGTAAGCTCGGGCAACGGATATACCGCTCTTGAAACCGGGCGGGGCGAGCCGCCAGTAATTGTATGCGGAGAAACGGCGGAAAAGACGGCAGGTTACGAGATCGTTTCAAGAACAGTTCTTTACGACGAAAGTATACGTCAGCGTGGCAATTGAAGGCAGGATTGCGCAAAATTGCCGTAAAATTTATGAAAAAAATGTGAAAGCCCCCTTGAAATGTGCAGGCTTTTATGATATAATACTAAAGGCGGGGTCGTTAACGGCACGCATATTATAATAAAACAATGGAAAGGGGGACATATGACCGACAGCGAATACCAATATTACTTCCATGCGGGTACGCTTCAGACGGCTTACGAATACCTTGGTTGTCATTATGACAGAGAGACTAAGCGCGCAACGTTCCGTGTATGGGCGCCGCACGCGACTTCCGTTTCCGTGGTGGGAGATTTCAACTACTGGAACCGCACTGCGAACTACATGTATCGCATTACGGACGGCGGAATTTACGAAGGTATAATCGATAACGTAGAAGAATACCAGATGTACAAATACTGCGTGCGCGGAAGAAACGGAAGTGAAGTTGAAAAGGCGGATCCTTACGCATTTTTCGATGAGACCCGCGGAAGCACAGCAAGTAAGGTAGTAGCTCTGGATAATTTCTGGTGGAACGATAAGGAGTGGATGGAGAAGAGAGCGAAGACCGATCCTTATTCCGCTCCGATGAGCATATATGAATGTAATATAGCGTCCTGGCGCAAGTACCCGGACGGAAACAACTACGACTATCGCAAGTTTGCGGATGAGATAGTCTATTATATGCAGTACATGAACTTCACTCATCTCGAGCTGATGGGCATAGCGGAGCATCCGTTTGACGGCAGCTGGGGCTACCAGGTGACCGGATATTACGCGCCTACGTCGCGTTACGGCAGACCGGAGGACTTTGCGTATCTCGTAAATAAGTGTCATGAAAACGGCATAGCGGTTATACTCGACTGGGTTCCCGGACATTTCCCCAAGGACGAGCACGGTCTTTATATGTTCGACGGTGAAAACTGTTACGAGCCGTCGCACCCTCTGCGTGCGGAGCACAAGGAGTGGGGCACGATGTGTTTCGACTACGGAAGGAATGAAGTCAAGAGTTTCCTTGTGTCAAATGCGATGATGTGGTTCGATAAATACCATATCGACGGACTGCGCGTAGACGCCGTTGCAAGTATGCTCTATCTTGATTACGGCAGAAACGAGTGGGAGCCGAACAAGTACGGCGGCAGGGAAAACCTCGAAGCCATCGACTTCTTCCGTTA
This sequence comes from uncultured Clostridia bacterium, assembly GCA_944362615.1. GTDB lineage: Bacteria > Bacillota > Clostridia > Christensenellales > Pumilibacteraceae > Protoclostridium. Next base: position 7,003 of record CALVTM010000003.1, on the reverse strand, counting down.
TCTCAATACCGCGGTATTCGGGCATTTCCCCAATGCTCTGATGATAGCTGAGGAATCCACGGCATGGCCTATGGTCACCAAGCCTGCGGACTGGGGCGGACTCGGGTTCAACTTCAAGTGGAACATGGGCTGGATGAACGATACGCTGCAGTACGTCAAAGCGGACCCGTATTTCCGTCATTACAAGCACAATCTGATGACGTTCTCGATGGCGTACGCTTTCTCGGAAAACTACGTGCTTCCCATATCTCACGATGAAGTGGTATACGGTAAAGGCTCACTTATAAACAAGATGCCAGGAGATTACGATCTGAAGTTTGCCGGAGTACAGAACTACCTTCTTTATATGTTCACGCATCCCGGCAAGAAGCTGCTTTTCATGGGCTGCGAACTCGGTCAGTGGGCTGAATGGAACTGGCAGAGGGACATTGACTGGCTGCTGTGTGAATTCCCCAAGCACCAGGGTCTGCAGAGGTTCATAAAGGAGCTGAACTGGATATACCGCAATACGCCTGCACTGTACGAGATAGAGAACAGCTGGGACGGTTTTGAATGGCTGGTTGCGGACGACGCGGATGCAAACGTATTCATATACGAGCGTCGCGACCGCATGGGCAACAGAGCGCTCGTAGTGCTTAACTTTGCGCCGTGCGACTGGAAGGGATACAGACTGCCGGTCAGCCCCGGAAAATACACCCGCAGGATCAAGACGTCTTATTACGGTTGGGACATGGAGCCGGTTGTGATCGAATCGGAGGAGATACCCGCGCGCAACAAGACGGACAGCCTTGTAATGGATATCGAGAACATGAGCGGCTACATATTCCTTGCGCCGCCCTGCGAACCGAGAAAAGAGAAGAAGGCAAAGAAGCCTGCCGCAACGAAGAAAACGGCGGGTGCTGCAAAGAAGACAACGTCAAAAAAGACAAAGACCGCAGTTGCGGCAGATAAGGAGGAATAAAATATATGGCAACCAGGAAAGCGGCGGACGCCGCCGATAAAAAGCCGGCGGCAAAAAAGCCGTCCGCAAAGAAGGCGAAGCTCACGCCTGCCGGTAATGATATTTCAAAGCCCCGCATTTTACTTGTTGCGGGCGAGTGCAACCCGTTCTCACAGACGGGCGGACTCGGAGAAGTTGCAAGTTCGCTGCCGATAGCGGTGAACGAGCTGGGTACCGCTGAAATGGCGGTAGTCACTCCGCTTTACGAGTGCGTAGGCGAGCAGTACCGTAAGGATTTTCAGTTCGTCTGCCACATTAACGTACCCGTCGCATGGCGCAGTCAGTACGCCGGACTCTTCAAGTACGTATACCGCGGAGTGACGTATTACTTCATAGATAACGAGTACTACTTCAAGCGTCCCGGAATTTACGGATATTATGACGATGCCGAGCGTTTTGCGTTCTTCTGCCGCGCCGTACTTGAGCTTATGCCTTACATGGATTTCAAGCCGGACGTGCTTCATTCCAACGACTGGCATACAGCTCTTGTACCCATTTATTACAAACTTTATTATATGTATGCCGAAGGCAGCGCTTACAGCTATATTCAGAACCTGATCACCATTCATAACATTGAATATCAGGGACGTTACGACGGCAACCTGCTTGAAGAGGTATTCGGCATAGCCGGCAATCAGTATTTCACTCTCGAGTGGGGCGGATGCGTAAACCTTATGTTCGGCGCAATGGCGTACAGCGACCGTATTTCCACGGTATCGCGCACTTATGCCGAAGAGCTCAAGAGCCCGGAGCATGCGTGCGGACTTCAGGATGCGGTCAAGCGTTTTGAAGATAAGCTCACAGGTATTGTAAACGGTATAGATACCGTTGTATACAATCCCGCCACCGCACTTTCGCTGTTCGAGCATTACGATGCCGAGCATCCTGAGAAGAAAGTACTGAATAAGACAGGACTTCAGAAGCTTGTCGGACTTCCCGAGCGTGAAGACGTTCCGATGATAACGATGGTATCCCGTCTTGCATGGCATAAGGGACTCGACATACTTAAGCAGGCAATGCCCCGTATAGTAAAAGAGGACGTACAGTTCGTGGTACTCGGAACAGGCGAGCCCGAATACGAAGGCTTCTTCCGTGATCTTGAAGCGGCATACCCGGATAAAGTCCGTGCAATAATAGCGTTCAACAAGGATATGAGCCAGAAGCTCTTTGCGGCAGGCGATCTTTACATGATGCCTTCCCACAGCGAGCCTTGCGGTCTCGGTCAGATGATGGCTATGCGTTACGGTACGATACCCATCGTCCGCAACGTCGGCGGACTGAACGACACCGTTCACGAAGGAGAGGACGGAAACGGATTCGTATGTCCCGTACACACCGGAGAGGCTCTTGCGGACACCACGCTCCGCGCGCTTGAAGCATATCGTGACAAGCCTCGCTGGGCTGGCATAATGAAACGTGCAATGACGGAAGACTGGTCATGGACGGCAAGTGCAAAGAAGTATATTGATCTTTATAAGGATATGATCGACAAAGCGAAATAAAACGCGTATAAGCGGATAATAAAAAGCGCATCCGGAGCACGAAACTACGGATGCGCTTTTTACTGTACGAAAAACAGTCAAACCAAAAGGCAGTCACCGTCGGGTGACTGCCTTTGTCTGCTTTAACTCTGAGTTAAAGTATTAAACTTTCTCATGCTTGCCGTAGTAAGCGTTGAGGTACATCTGCTTGATCTCGCTCATGAGCGGGTAACGAGGGTTAGCGCCCGTGCACTGATCGTCGAATGCCTGTTCGGTCATAGCGTCAAGACGATTGAGGAAATCCTGTTCATCAGGGCAGTAATCCTTGATCGTGGGTTTGATGCCGACTCTGACCTTAAGATCATCGATAGCCTTGATGAGGTTCTCAACTTTCTCTTCGTTGTTCTTGCCCTTGATACCGAGGTAATCGGCGACTTCTGCATAGCGGGCAAGGGTATGAGGATGGTCGTACTGCGAGAACGTACCCATCTTGGTAGGCTGTTCGGAGGAGTTGAAGCGGATAACTTCATCGATCATCAATGCGTTTGCAACACCGTGAGGCAGGTGGTGGAACGCGCCGAGCTTGTGAGCCATAGAGTGGCAGACGCCGAGGAATGCGTTAGCGAACGCCATACCTGCCATAGTAGCGGCGTTACCCATCTTCTCACGAGCAACGGGATCATTCATACCGTTGTCGTAAGCGCGGGGCAGATATTCGAATATCATCTTAAGAGCGCGGAGCGCGAGGCCGTCCGTGTAATCGGTAGCCATCGTGGAAGCATAAGCTTCAAGCGCGTGCGTAACGGCGTCGATACCCGAAGCGCTCGTAAGACCCTTAGGAGCGTTCATCATCATGTCTGCATCGACAATAGCCATGTTGGGCATAAGCTCGTAGTCGGCAAGGGGATACTTAACGCCCGTCTTTTCATCGGTGATAACTGCGAACGGGGTAACTTCCGAACCGGTACCTGCTGAAGTGGGAATAGCAACGAAGTATGCTTTTTCGCCCATCTTGGGGAAGGTGTATACGCGCTTACGTATATCGATGAAGCGCATTGCCATATCGAGGAAGTCAGCCTCGGGATGCTCATAAAGCACCCACATGATCTTGCCGGCGTCCATAGCCGAGCCGCCGCCGATTGCGATGATGCAGTCGGGAGCGAAAGCAGCCATCTGCTTTACGCCTTCGCGTGCGCAAGCAAGGGTGGGATCGGGAGCAACATCCGAGAACGTCGCATGCTTGATTCCCATTTCGTCAAGTTTATTTTCGATGGGCTTGGTGTAACCGTTGTTGTACAGGAAGCTGTCCGTAACGATGAACGCCTTTTTCTTACCCATAACATTGCCGAGCTCGTCAAGAGCGACGGGCAGGCAGCCTTTCTTAAAGTATACTTTCTGAGGTGCTCTGAACCACAGCATATTCTCTCTCCTTTCCGCAACGGTTTTGATATTGATAAGGTGTTTAACTCCGACGTTTTCGGATATGCTGTTACCGCCCCAGCTGCCGCAGCCCAAGGTAAGGGAAGGAGCGAGCTTGAAGTTGTAAAGGTCACCGATGCCGCCGTGAGAGGAAGGAGTGTTGACAAGTATACGGCAGGTCTTCATTCTCTCGGCAAATTCAGCGAGCTTAGCCTTTTCGGTAACTGCGTTGAGGTAGATGGAAGAGGTATGACCGTAACCGCCGTCTGCGATCAGGTGTTCAGCCTTGTCGAAAGCGTCCTGAATGTTCTTAGCCTTGTACATTGCAAGAACGGGGGAGAGCTTCTCGTGAGCGAATTCTTCGCTGATATCCACGCTTTCAACCTCACCGATAAGTATCTTTGCACTCTCGGGAACTTCAACGCCTGCAAGAGCTGCGATCGTGTGGGCTTTCTGACCGACGATCTTTGCGTTGAGTGCGCCGTTGATGATAATGGTCTTTCTTACCTTATCGAGCTCTTCGCCCTTAAGGAAGTAGCATCCTCTGTACTCGAATTCCTTCTTGACTGCTTCGTAAACGTTCTTGTGTACGATGACCGACTGCTCGGAAGCGCAGATCATACCGTTATCAAACGTCTTGGAGTGGATAATGGAGTTAACTGCAAGTATAATGTCCGCGGTGTCGTCGATGATCGCGGGGGTGTTACCTGCGCCGACGCCGAGGGCGGGCTTACCGCTGGAGTAAGCAGCCTTGACCATGCCGGGGCCGCCGGTAGCGAGTATAACGTCTGCTTCCTTCATAAGGAGGTTGGTCATTTCAAGCGAAGGTACATCAATCCAGCTGATGATTCCCTCGGGAGCGCCTGCTTCAACAGCGGCTTCAAGAACTATCTTTGCGGCAGCCGTCGTGCAATTTTTAGCGCGGGGGTGAGGGGAGATGATGATACCGTTACGCGTTTTGAGTGAAATAAGCGTTTTGAAAATTGCGGTAGAAGTCGGGTTTGTCGTAGGTATTACGGCAGCGACTACACCGAGAGGTTCAGCAACTTTCTTAGTGCCGAAAGCGGTATCCTCTTCGATAACGCCGCAGGTCTTGGTGTTCTTGTACTTGTTGTAGATGTATTCTGCAGCATAGTTGTTTTTGATGACCTTATCTTCAACGATGCCCATGCCCGTTTCTTCAACAGCCATTTTAGCAAGAGGTATTCTCGCCTTATTGGCAGCAATAGCGGCAGCCTTGAAGATTTGGTCAACCTGTTCCTGCGTGTAGGTAGCGAACTTGCGCTGAGCTGCTCTTACTCTTGCAAGAGCTTCTTCCAGCTTTTCTACGCTATCGACGATAGGATAGTTTGCTTGTTTCATTTGAGTGACCTCCAAAAATTATCTTAAACCTTTTGTGTAAGTGTTTTACGAATTATTTGTAATTTTTTCAAGCTCTGCGATAACAGCGCTTACTGTACTTTCAATATCACCGGACTCATGAACGGTAATGTCCGCATATTTTTCATAATACGGCGAGCGTTCATAAAGGAGCTGTCCGATCGTTTCGCCTTCTCTCATCACGACGCCGCGTGTCTTTATACCGCTCAGTCGTTTTTCGAGGTCGGGCAGGGGAACATCGAGATAGACGACAGTTCCGCCGGCTGAGAGATGCTCCATACCGTTTTCACAGAATACCGCGCTTCCGCCTGTAGCGACAACCGCATCCGTTCCCGTGACCGAGCGGAGAGCGGCGTCTTCCATTTTACGGAACCGTTCCGCACCGAAGCGGGCGAGTATGTCTGCAAGTTTCATTCCGGCAGCCTGCTGAATAATAAGGTCGGTATCCACGAATGACTTGCCGAGGGCTTTTGCGAGCAGCACGCCTATCGTGCTTTTGCCCGCGCCCGGCATACCTATCAGTATTACGTTCATGCTATTCTGCCATCGCCTATTAGATGTTTGGAAAGCACCGCGAGGGAGGAAGCGAGGTTTTCATTTTCGACAAGCACTCCTTCGGGAACTTTCAGGGTAGTCGGTGCGAAATTCCATATTGCCGTTATTCCGCAGGCTACGAGTTTATCGCAGGCATCCTGCGCGCCTGAAGCGGGAACGGTGATGATCCCGAGCTTTACGTCGTTATCCGTGCATATCTTTTTCAGCTCGTCTATCGGGCGGACGGTAAGACCGCCTGCTTCTTTACCGACAACGGCAGGGGAGGCGTCGAACGCAGCCACTATGCGGAGCCCGTAATCGGAAAAACCGCTGTATGACAGCAATGCGCGTCCGAGGTTGCCCGCGCCTATAAGCACGGCAGGCGTATTGGAATTGCAGCCGAGATACTCCTCAAGGTCGACGATGAGTTCTTCGGTAACATACCCCTTTTTGGGTCTGCCGTTTCCGCTGACCGATCCGAGGTCTTTGCGTACCTGTACATCATTCAGTCCCAGCGCATCCGCCAGTAAAGTAGCGGAGATGCTCGGGAGTTCGTCCTTAACGGATTTCAGATAATGCAGGTACAGCGGAAGCCGCCGCAGCGTTTGTATTGATACCGTAGTGGATCTCATTTTCGCCCTCCTTTCGGACTCTGGCTATAGTATAGTATAAGCTGAAATTTTTGTCAAATAAATTTCATGGTATCGATAAAAATTTATTTATTATTTTTTCAGTAAAACAGAGTTCTGCCTTGATATTGTGCCGCACATTTTATGTAAATACGCAACCTGCCGTCACTTTGTCTCAAAATAAAACTATTACAAAAAAAGAGGCGGATTTTGCGGGCGATCGACATTTGACCGCAGTCAGAATTTAGCGGCATAAGATGCAAAGTCAAAGAAGTGCGAGACGCGCCGTGACCTGCACCTGAAATCAGTATTATTGATATGACGGAGCAAGAGGGGCGACAGAATGGTTGTGGATCGCGCACTTGTGCAGAAGAGCGCAAGGGAGTTTACTTTGTGTAAATGACCGCCGCGCGAAATCAAAGAAGGGCGTGAGACGCGCCATTATGTCGCCCCGAATCGCGCCTTCATAAGCTTCAAGTCCTAATCCTCGAAAAAAACACGGCACACTGTTTTGTGTGCCGTGTTTTTGGCTCCTCGGATAGGACGCGTGTTTGCCGCAA
>CALVTM010000002.1 GCA_944362615.1 uncultured Clostridia bacterium | reverse complement strand
TGAGCCCGGTACAGTACCGAACTCATTCACAAGCTATTTAGTTATTTTATTGTCCAACTTTTGGGGTCCATAGCATGTTGACCGGGCGCGGCTTGCTTTATTCATTGATCAAATCGATTAAGCAAGCTTACTGATCCGAATCGTTGTTTTACTCACGGAACGATCGTATAATCGGAAATGGTAGCTATCGTAAGGCTTGTTGCATCTCCCTCAAACGGATCCGTTTCGTAAGTTGCGAAGTACAGCAATACATTTGACGTGCTCATTCCGTAGTGATCGAAATCAACGTCCGAGTAGTAAGCCGTAGTTGCCGTACCCATATTCGTAGTATTGCGATAGAATACAGCGGTATTGATGGGGAAGGACCAGCCGACGTCTACGCCTGCTTCTTTGGCTGCTTCTTCGTCATAATACATAAGATCGTTGCCCACATAACTGCCTATGAATGCGGCGTCGCTGTCTAGTGCATAGTTATCCGTCACGACTTCCGAATTATCCGCAGTGACGTTGACTCCCAGCTGCACGACTGCTTCTTTATCGTAGACGCCGGTTTCGACGGAGTTGTGAACGCTTATTGACGTACTGATGCCGTCTTTAAGACCCGTCTGTGTGCGTTCAAGCAGGAACATCATTTCATTATCGTAATTCTGACTGATAGAAGTGACTCTGTCCGTGACCGTTCCGTCCACATCCGACTGAGAATAGATATTTTCACCGGCGAGGTAGTCGGCAAATGCGCTGTACGATGCGTTGCTTGCCTGTAAGTCTGCCGTCTTATATGAAAATACCGGAAGCATATTTATGTTACGGAACAGAACGACACTGCTGATCGTATCCGTTTTACCCGCATAATCACCGTTTTCGCTAGCGTCGTTATAGGTGACGGTAAACGTCGTGCGCAGTACTGAGTACGCGGAAGGTACGGCGGAAAGTTCGCTTATTCTGGAGAGAATGCGGCTTTCAAACAGCGGAACGTCTTCAGTGAGTCCGGTGATACCGCTCCATTCCGCAATGGCTATGTCCGCAGTAGAAATCTCGGAGACATAGCTTCCCTCGGCAAGTACTTTATCCATATCCGCGGAAAAGCTGCCGTCTTCATTATTGATAGCGGCATAGCGGACTACTTCGTAAGAAGTCTTTTCATAATTATAGAGATTGGACCACGGCTTGACGCTCATGGTTTCGCTTGTTCTCGTTTCGCCGCCGCACGAGGGGAACAGACTGCACCCCGTAAGAAACACCGTGCCGAGTACTAAAACGACTGCAAGCGTCAAAAATTTTTTCATCTGATAAACACCGTCCGAAAATTAGTTCAATCCATTATACCATAAATAACTTGATTTGTCACTAAAATTCGGGTATTATGTGTGTATGAAAAATATTTTTTTCCATACGTCCTATACGGCAGCTCTTGACGCTGTTATGGAGGATATATCCCGGCGGAAAGCAGACCTTAAACGCCGGCATATCGTAATAGTTCCCGACAGGTGTACGCTTACGGCGGAACGCGCTTTGTGCGACAAGCTCGGAGGTGCATTTGACGCATACGTTACGACATGGAGCCGCCTGACAGGATCGGGCGAGGGGGAATACCTGCCGCGCAAAGGAAGCGTCATGCTTGTGCGCAGCATACTTGCGGCTTGCCGCGAAAAATTGAAATGCTATTCGCGCAGCTGGGATGCAAAAGGTTTCGCGTCCAGAATGTACGATGTGATAAGCCAGCTTGCGGTATGCGATATTTCTCCGGAAACGATTGCCGCGCGCGGTGACGTCAAATCGGAGGACATAGCGCTCATATATTCCGAGTACCTGAAAGCTACCGGTGAGACGCTGACGGATGCGTCCGGCAGGATGATAGCGCTTGCGCGCACGCTCGAGCATACGGATATCATCACTAATGCCGTGGTATACGTTGTCTGTTTTGACGCATATACGACGCTGATGACGCGGGTGTTGGGCGTTATGGAAAACAAGGCGATAGAGCTGCGCATGTACGAGACCGTTCCCGAGGAATGGAAGTTCGGGGAAGTGGAATTATATGCGTCTCCGGCGACGGCGTCAGCGGCGAAGGCGATAGCAGCACGGATAGTTACCGAGCACCGTAACGGAGTGAGTTATGACGATATGTGCGTAGTGACAGCGGCATTGCATCCTGATGAGCTGGTGCGCATATTCCGCGAGAACGGGGTGCCGTACTGTGCGACTGAAGGGCTCACGCTTGCCGAGCATCCTCTGGGCGTATTCCTGTCCGGAGTGATAACGGCAAAAACGCGCGGATACCGTCCGGACGATGTGATACGCCTTGCGAAGAACGCTTTTTCGGGAGTGGACAAAAAAGACTGTGATGCTCTCGAGAGGTTTGTGCGCAGACGCGGAATAACTTATAAACTGTTTCTTTCGCCGTTTGAAAAAGAAGGGGCGGGGTCAGAATACTACGAGCGTGCGGAAGCGGGCAGGAGCGCGCTTGCTTCTCTTCTGGAGCGCATGGAAGGTGAAGGCAGCGTAAGTGAGCGGCTTGAGCATATGATAGACTATGCCGAACAGCATTACGCGCAGTCGCTTGCGGAGGCGGACGAGGGAAGAGCGTCGCCGATAACAAAGGCACGCGAACTCACCGCGCTTTGCGGCAGACTGCTTGCGGGCGTACCTGACAATATAGCTCTGGACGCATTTTGCGAGGGAATGAGAGAGACCGAACTTTCCGCGCGTCCGAGACTGCGCGGAGCCGTGGAAATAGGCAGCGAACGGGATTTCCGTGCGCGGCGGTTTTCGCGCGTGTTCGTTGCCGATTTCGATTCGGACACTCATCCGGCAGTCACTTCGGACGACGGACTTATAAGCGACTCCGAGATAAATGAACTGAGAGAGAGCGGAGCAATGTTGTCACCGACGACAGCGGAAGTCAACAAGCGGGCGGCGGACGAATTTTTCCTGCTTCTGTCGGGCGCGGAAAAAATAATGCTGGTATACTCCGAAAAAGCGGGAGACGTGCTTGACGTCATAAAGCGCGGAGCGTGCAGTTTTACGGAAACGAGCTGGGCGCGCGAGGAAGCGATGCAGTCGTTTTCGCATGACCCGTACGACCTGATAAAGTTCAATCCGACGGAGAACATGATCACCGAGCGTTATCTTGCCGCGCTTTCGGAAGCGCATATAAGCGGAGACGAACCGTATTGGTTGGACTATGCCCGTAAGCTTTCGCCGGACGCCGGGAAGTGGATGCTGCCCGACCCTGTTCCGGAAAGCGCTTCAGCCGGAAACATAATGATGGGAAAAACAACGGGCGTAACTCAGCTTGAAGTGTACGGAAGATGCCCGCGCAGGCATTATTTCAGCTACGGTCTTAAGCTCAGAACGCCGGAGGAAGCGGAACTGAGCGCGCTCGATATAGGTAATATACTTCATGAAGTCGCGGAAAAGTACGTTTCGCGGGAGTACGATACCGATGTGGACGCCGCAGTCGAGAAGCTGCTTACAGAAGCCCTGAAGCGGGTGGAAAAAAACAGAGAGGACAACGAACGCATCATGCGTCTGCTCTTTGCGGAAGCCAAAGGGCTTTGCTGCGGCATACGCAATCAGATAGAAGCCGGGTCATTCCGCCCGTCGGATACCGAAGCCGTCCTGGGCGAGAACGGGAAATATAAAGGGCTTACGCTTGACGCGGGCGAGAAGAAAGTCTTGCTCCGCGGAAAGATCGACCGCATAGACCTCAGTGAAAAACTCGTGCGGCTCATAGACTACAAAACGGGGAGCGTTTCGTGTGAGCTCAAGGATGTCAGAGTCGGAGTCAAGCTTCAGCTTCTGCTGTATCTTGCCGCTATGAAGCTTAACGGGTACGTTCCAGCAGGCGCGTTTTATCTTTCAACGCGCAGTGACTTTTCAACGAAACAGCCTTACAGTCTGGTAGGGTTCTGCGTAAACAGCGACGAAGTGCTTGACGCTATGGACCCCTGCATACTTTCCGAGGGAAAAAGCGGACTGTTCCAGGTCAGAAACGGAAAGAATAAGCGTCCGAAAGTATGTTTCGGAGAAAGCGGAAAGCAGCTTGACCTGCTGATGGATTACGCGCAGTCCGAGGCGTCTGAAATGGCGAAAGAGATATCCGAGGGATATATATACCCGTCGCCGTACGAAGACAGCTGCTCGTACTGTGAGTATGCTGATTGCTGCGGATACGGCGGAGCGTCGCGCAGATGCGGAACTCCGTTGCTCCCGGACGATAAGGAGGGACCGGATGTCGGACGATAAGGCTAAGTTTAAATGGAATCCGGAGCAGGAAAAGGCGGTGTACTACAACGGCGGCGATCTGCTTGTGAGCGCGAGCGCCGGCAGCGGCAAGACGACGGTTATGCTCGGCAGAGTTCTAAGACTGATCGATAACGGCTGCAGCATAGACCGCATGCTGATATCCACATTCACGGTAAGTGCGGCTGACGATATGCGCGTAAAGCTTGCGCGCAAACTTCGTGAAAAGTATGCCGAGACCCGCGATGCGAAATACCTTTCCGAGCTCGACAAGCTGCCGTCAGCCAATATCTGCACGATGGATAAATGGTGCCAGCGCATAGCGCGTAAATATTTTTACGTCTGCGGAGATGATCCCGCGTTTGACATAGCGGACGGATCGGAGAGCGCTTTATGGATAAACGAGAGCGTAGCCGATGCATTCGATGAAGAGGAAGCGCGTCTGGATGACGAGTACATAGAACTTTGCGCGTGCTTTGTCAGGAACAGGCGAAACGACGATCTTCGCAAAACGGTTGCGGAAATGCTGAATTTTGCGTCCGTTCGGGCGGACCAGGTCGAGTGGCTGGAAAACTGTGCAAACGCGTATGATACCGAAGAGGGCAGACTTCCGATGGAGCGCAAAGCTGACGCACTGAGTAACGCCGCGAAGCGTGCGATCCTGCGCTTCGAGCAGGCGCTTGCGTCGGACGGTGTGAAAGATGCGGGCAGGTTCGTAGACGAACTCTACGGTCATCTGCGCGGCGAAACTGATGAAAAGTGGTCCATGCCGGCGGGCGGACTGCGCAAGAGCGAAACCCTCAAAGCCTTGCGTTCGGCGGCAAAGGACAAGGTAAGCGCGGCGCGTGAGTATCTCGACATGATAGCTCCTGCTCGTGACGATTGGGCGCAGCGCTCCGCAAAAAAGCTGTCAGCGATAGCGCTTCGCGCTCTGGAACTATACGACGAGAAGAAGCGGGAAAAGGGCAAGCTGGACTTTTCGGATGTCCAGCGCCGCGTTCTGAAAATACTTGACAGCGAGGAAGGGGATAAGATACGCGGCTTGCTGGACTATGTGTTCATTGACGAGTCGCAGGACATAAATCCTCTTCAGGAGAGCATAATAACGCGGCTCGGCAGGGACAATCTGTTCTTTGTCGGCGATGTAAAGCAGAGCATATATGCTTTCCGGAATTGTGAACCGAAGGCGTTCTTACACAAAAAAGAAGAGCTTTCCGACAGTGGCGGCACAGTGGAGCTCAACGCAAATTACCGCAGTGAAAACGGCATACTTACGTTCTGCAACAAGGTATTCGAGCGCGCGATGACAGAGGAATTCGGGGAGATTGACTACAGCGCGGAAGGGATGTTCGCAGTAAAGGACTGTCCGGCTGACGGCAGCGTGGAGCTGTTCCGTTTCAGTGATAAGCGCACTCCGTCCGTAAAGACTGATTTTTCCGAAGTTTACGCGGTAAAAGATGACGTGCCGTCCGAGAAGAACGATGACTGCGACGGAGAAGTGGATGCAATAATCAGGCGTGTTGTGTCACTGATAAGCGACGAGGGCTATAACTACGAAGATATAGCGATAATATACCGCCGGAAAAGCGAAAAGGTAAAGAAAGTCACTTCGGGACTGCGTGCCGCAGGATTGCCGGTTACGATAGCGGACGGTACGTCTCTTATGAGCGGGCGCGCTAACAAACTGCTTATCTCCGCGCTTCGTCTTGCGGATAATTTTTACGATGACGTATCTCTTGTATCCGTGATGCTGTCGCCGATAGGCGGGTTTGACGAAAACGAGCTTGCGCTTATACGCGCGGCATATCCGGATGAAAAATATTTTTACGACTGTGTATGCAGGTATGCTGAAAGCGGCAACGAAAAGGCAGAGGCTCTGCTTGCCAGGCTTGAAAGGTATGCCGGTCTTTCAAGGGTCATGCGCGTAGGTGAGTTTGCGGGCGTGATAACGAGTGAAAACAGACTGTTCGCCGCTGCACTTGCGCTGCCCTCGGGCGGAGCGAATGCGGATTCACTCGGCAGACTGCTGAAAAAAGCAAGCGACTTCAACGGTTCGCTTGCGGACTTTCTTGCGCAGCTTCCCGATCTTGCCGACGATAAAGATAAGGTCATTCCGTCGGGCAGCGTCCGCGTTATGACGGTACACGCATCCAAAGGTCTGGAGTTTCCGGTCGTGGTGCTTTGCGACACATGCAAACAGTATAAGAAGGACGACTCGGGCAGAAAGAGCGGCGGAGTCAGTTTGGTGCGGACGGATGACGAACTCGGCATAGGAATAGAATCAAGATGTTCGGCGACAGGGGAAAGCGTACCGTCAAAACTGCTGCTGTCGATTAAGGCGAAACGGGAAAAGGCATCAAAGGAAGAGGAAATGCGCATACTCTACGTGGCAATGACGCGCGCCCGGAAAAAGCTCATAATTCCGCTTCCGGAGTCATGTCTGAATGAAGATAAGATCACGGAACCCGAGAACGCCACATCTTTCGCGGCATTGATAGCGCCTGTCGCAAATGTCTACGGAGTAAAGGAGCCGCCGCATGAAACGACAGGGGAATTTATTCCGAAAAAGGCACCGGAAGCCGAAGATGATATTCTCGGAAGCATGCGCGGTATGCTGTCGGCGGGAAAGGATATGCCGCCGTCGGATATAAAGAAGACTGTTACCGGACTTATAGCCGAAGTAATGCCGACAGAGGATGCGGCGCTCGGCGTGAGAACGCTTACCGGTGCGGAATACGAGGGAGAGGGAGCAGGCGAAGCGATGCGCCGTGGAACGGCATATCATGCGGCGCTCGAGCAGGCTGATTATTCGCTTACGGCGGATCAGCAGGCGGCGCGGCTTGCATCGTGTGTTCCGGATTTCGGACTGATCGACATGAAAAAACTGGACGCGGCAATATCTGCTATGCGCGGGATAACGCAGGGTGCGGAGACCTATCGCGAACAACCGTTCATACTCAGAACGGACAGCGAACTGCTTGGCGAGCGCAAAGGACTTATCGTGCAGGGTGTGATCGACGTGATAATAATGCGCGGCGACGAGTGCGAGATCGTGGACTACAAAACGGGCGGCATAAACGCCGCCCGCAAGGAGAAATACAGCCATCAGCTCGGTATATACGCAATGGCTGTGGAAAAACTGCTTGGTAAAAAAGTAGCGCGCGCCCGCGCGTATCTGATAGATGAATGCCGCTTTATGACTCTGTGATACAGCTTTCCGTCAGACGCACTATTGCTCCGCGCCTGCGCGCGTCGTCGATGACCGCGCGTGTGATGATATCACCGGCATAAGCGATGCGTCTGCCCGAAGTGTCGGATACGTCCGAGGCAGGGCGTTTGCCGACGAGGAACGAGTATCTGTACGGAGTTTCCGGGACGGATTGCACTGTCACTCTGTCCGACGGAGCAAGCGAGGCGCGTGGAGCGGGAACTCTCGTTTTAGAGGAAGTGACGCGCGTGCGTGAACCGGGCAGACGGAAAACAATGAGCTCGTCACTGCGGCTGAGTACGTCGTTAATCGAGAAAGTACCTTCCGCCGTGCAGATCGATGTGATCGTGAATTTATCGTCGGATACAATAAGATCGGTGATGCGGCCGAGCGGTTCGCCCGATTCGGAATATGCGGGCAGATTGATAGGAGAGCGGGTATATTCGGGACAATCGGGAGCGAGAGCTCCGTCGTTCATGATAATGACGGTATCCGCTCCTACCGAGCGTATCTTGCGTATATCAATGAACTTGCGTTCGCAGTCATCATCATCGCTCATAAAGACCTCGGCGGTCTTGACCCGCGTAAGGTTATCCGAAAGGCGCACGCCGCAGACGACGCCGCAAATTTTAGCTCCCGACAGCGAGAGCACCTGACTGCCGATTAGTTCACTTATTTTCATATACAGCCTCCGCGCCTATAATATTCGTGAGGGCGGGCGATTATGATAAACGCTTGACATTTTTATCGTGGTTGATTAGAATAATACACACGGAGAGATCCGAATACTGACAGGGTAATGACCCGGAGGAAATAAACATGGTAACGAAGGACATGACGATAAAGGAAGTAATAGACGCCGTACCCGACTGTGCGCCTGTATTCATGGAATACGGAATGCACTGCCTCGGATGCGCCATAGCTCACGGAGAGACTGTTGAGCAGGCTGCCGAAGTACACGGCATAGATCTTGCGGCTCTTCTTGCTTCTCTGAACGCTCTTTGCGAAAAGGCGTGACATGAAAATAATAGTCGGGCTGGGCAACCCCGGTGATAAGTACGCATATACTTATCACAACGTGGGTTTTCTTACTCTGGATATAATAGCCGATCGCCTGGGAATAACCGTTGACGATCCCGAGTGCGACAGTCTGACCGGAGTCAAAAACATTGGCGGAGAGCGCGTAGTACTTGCCAAACCGCAGACGTTCATGAACCTCAGCGGAAAGGCAGTGAAACAGCTGCTCGGCAGGTACAGAGCTGCTCCGTCCGATCTTCTCGTCATATATGACGATATAGACATAGAAAAGGGTACTTTCCGTTATCGCGAACGCGGCAGCGCGGGAACGCATAACGGTATGAGGGATATAATATCCTCTCTCGGCGGCGGAGAATTCGCGCGGCTGAGAGTGGGTACGGGAAAGGTGCCCGATAACATTCCGCTTGTCGCATATGTGCTGATGAATATAACGGATGAAGACCGTGTGCTCATCGGCGGCGCGGCAAAGGAAGCGGCCGACAAAGCTATCGAATGGTTGAAAACGACACACCGATAAAGCCGTGCGGCAAGATAGCCGCAATGACAGGGGACGTTGCCTCCGGGAAAAACGTCTCCGTTTTCGGCGTGGGAAAAACTGCGAAATGGGCGCTGTTCACCCTGCTCGGCAAAGCGGTACTGATAGAAACGGACTATGTCGCCGCTCGTGAAGCGTACGAGTTTGTGCACAGCTTTGCAGACGACGTGGTCTTTCTTCCGGCGGAGAGTGACAGTGTAGGGTTCGCTCTTGAGCGCATGGGGGATAACGATTACGCGCGCTCGGAAGCGATAGCTCGGATAGCGGCGGGAGCAAAGCGCGTAGTGACGTTCACGGAAGCCGCGATGCAGCTGTATCCCGACCGGGAAGAAGTGCGGAAGCGTACGTTTACCTTGCGCGCCGGAGATGCGTGCGATCCGCAGTCGCTTGCCGGAAAACTGCTTGCGGCAGGTTATCGCCGCGTGTCTCAGCTGGACGGTAAGGCGCAGTTTGCCATTCGCGGAGACATCGTGGATATCTCCCCCGTGGGAATGGACGAATACTGCAGAGTCGTGATCGACTTTGACGTGATAGGGAGCCTGCGGCGTATAGACCCGGAAGAGCAGGTCACTTCCGGAAAAGCGGACGAGGTATTCATAGCTCCTTTCGGCTGTTGCTATTATACCGAAGAAGAGGGTAAGCGCGCAATGAAGCAGGTGCGTAAAGAGGCTGAGAAGCTGTCTCCGGACGCTTACGCTCATTTCACCGCGCTACTCGGTGAGCTGGACATCAGGACAGAGTCGTGCCGTCCGGACGTGCCGTTTCTTAAACCGTATCTCGGATGCGTGCCGTTTGCAGAATTCATGAGCGGTTACCATGCGGTGATAGGGAATGCGAAAATGTGCTGGGACGGTGCAGAGCTTCTGCGCAAAGAGCATAGCGGACGGCTGGACGTACTCATGCGTTCGGGCGACGCGCTGCCCGGAAGCGAAAGACAGATAGCACACATAAGCGAGGCTTTCGCTTTCAGCGGAGGCATGACGGTATTCCACACCGGAATGTCCGCGAACAGGTTCTGTAAAACGGACGTCGTTATCGAGCTCAGCGATTCGCCCGTTCCCGATTATTCGCGCGATTACGAACTTCTTGCCGGGGATATAAAGAACTGGCTGCGCGGCGGTTATGAAGTAAGTCTGTTCGCGGGGAACCAGGACACGGCTGCAAAACTGTACGATTTTCTTACGGGAAAGGGGATACCGTTCGGCAGTGCGGACAAGAGCGGCGGCAGAGTGGAGATAATAGACGGGATACTTCCGTCCGGTTTTATACTGCACGAATGCCGTCAGGTATTCATCGGCACAGGCTCGCTTATACCCAAGTATAAGCCCACGCGTTCTCAGCGGCGCAGAGACGTCATGCCGCTTCCCGGAGTCGGGGAGTACGTCGTGCATGATACTCACGGTGTGGGCAAGTGTCTGGCGATAGAGCGGCTGGACTTCAGCGGAGCCGCTCATGATTATGTTATAATCGGATATGCGGAAGGGGATAAACTGTACCTTCCCGTAGAGAATCTTGACAGCCTTTCAAGGTATTCATATGCCGGTGCAGAGCCGCGGCTGAGCAGACTGGGCGGCGGACAGTTCGCAAGACTCAAAGAAAAGGTCAAGAAGTCGATAAAGGAAATGAGCGTAGACCTTGTGCGTCTGTACGGCAAACGTGCGGCGGGCAAAGGATACGTATACGTACCGGAGCCCGCGCTCATGGATGATTTTATTTCGGCGTTTCCGCATATGGACACCGCGGATCAGACGGCGGCGACGGAGGATATTTTATCCGATCTGGCAAAGGGCAAAATAATGGACAGACTGCTTTGCGGAGATGTGGGGTTCGGCAAGACCGAAGTGGCGCTCCGCGCAGCCTACCGTGTCATTGCGGAAGGCAAGCAGGTAGCGTTCCTGTGCCCGACGACATTGCTTGCGCTCCAGCACTATAAGACGGCGGTAAAGCGCATGGAAAGTTTTGGGGTGCGCGTAGCGATGCTGTCCAGGCTTTCCGGTGAATCGGGTGCGAAAGAAACGCTGAAAGCCCTTGAAGAGGGAAAGATAGATATGGTTTGCGGAACGCATAAGCTGCTCGGCAAGGGGGTTAAGTTTGCGGATCTCGGTCTGCTCATACTTGACGAAGAGCAGCGTTTCGGCGTCGGGCAGAAGGAGCACCTTAAGGAGATGCGTGAAAAGGTGAACGTACTTACGCTTTCCGCAACGCCCATTCCGCGCACCCTGCATATGAGCCTGACGGGCATACGCGATATATCCATGTTGCAGACGCCGCCCTTTGAGCGGCTTCCCGTGCAGACATTTGTATCCGAATACAGCGACGGACTTCTTGCGGACGCTCTTATGCGCGAATACTCGCGCGGCGGACAGTCGTTTGTAGTATTCAACCGTGTGGGCGGCATAGACTCTTTTGCCGAAAAGACGAGCAGACTCGTACCCGATCTGAAGATAGGAGTGGTACACGGACAGATGAGCGCGGAGAACGCGGAGAAAGTCATAAGCGACTTTGCGGACGGTAAGACGGACGTGCTCATAGCGACGACGATAATAGAGAACGGAATAGACATACCGCGCGCAAACACGATGGTGGTCATAAATTCGGATACATTCGGTCTGAGTCAGATGTACCAGATGCGCGGCAGGATAGGACGTAGCAACCGACTGGCGTCCGCGTACTTTACTTACGACTCAAACAAACAAGTGACGGATATAGCGATGCAGCGGCTGGACGCTATCATGCAGTGCAAGGAGCTGGGTTCAGGATTTATGCTTGCGATGCGTGATCTTGAACTGCGCGGAGCGGGCAATGTGCTCGGTCGTGAACAGCACGGGCATATGGAAGCAGTGGGATACGATACGTACATGAAGCTGCTGCGCGAAGTCATAGCGGAGAGCTCGGGCGGAGAGATCAAGGAACGTAAGGAAGTTGTCGTAAAGACGGAATACAACGCTTATATACCCGAAAAGTACGTTACGGATGAAGAGTGGAGAGTGCGTCAGTACGGCAATATATCCCGCATAGACAGCATGAACGATCTGCGCCGTATGATAAACACGATGCGTGACATATACGGAGCGCCGCCGGACGAAGTCGTGAACCTGCTCACCGTAGCTCTCGTAAAGAACAGGGCGGCGGATGCCGGGGCAGACGAAGTAACGCTCATGCGCGGGCGGAGCTCGGTAGTATTCCGGCTGGCAAAGGATGTTCCGTCCGATTTTGTGAAAAAAGCGGAACGCGCGGGCGGAGTAATGAAAATGGACGAAAAGCTGTCCATAATATTCCCGACGGGAAACAGACTGGTAAAATTTTTGTGTGAATACGGCATAAGTGCCGCGTAAATCGCTTGCAATTTGC
This sequence comes from uncultured Clostridia bacterium, assembly GCA_944362615.1. Lineage (GTDB taxonomy): Bacteria > Bacillota > Clostridia > Christensenellales > Pumilibacteraceae > Protoclostridium. Next base: position 281,075 of record CALVTM010000002.1, on the reverse strand, counting down.
CGGAGCTTTATGTATAATTGAAAAGACCATTTGTAAAATGCCGTGTAAAAACCGGCTTTTGAGAGAAAGATTAAATGAAAAAGACAAGAACAAAAAAGATAATAGCGCTTGCGCTTACGGCAGTCATGTCGGCGGCACTTCTTACCGGTTGTACTATATTTGAGTATGACGAAGATGCCGATATGTCGCAGACCATACTCGAGATCAATCCCATCGAGTATACTTATGAGATCCCCATTAAAGTGGATTACGAGGATCCTTACGGAAATCCCGTTTACGAGATCAACAATGATCCTTCGTCCGCTGATTTCGGTAAAACGACAAATACCGTGGTATCGGCAGTGCTCCGCGATCATGACGGCTATCCCATCCATGTACCCGCGACCAATGCGGCGGGCGAGATGTTGTACGTCGGTTATGAGAAGGGCAGCGACGGACTTGATTACACGCGTCCGATAGAGACCGGTGTAACGAAGGACAGTGACAATATTTTTGTTGACATAGACGGCAAGAACAGAGACGGATACTTCGTTATCTACACGAAGAACGATAATGCCGACGATGTAAGCAGAAGCTATACGGCGACCGAATACAGATTCGACGGACTTATATATACGGATTCCGCACGTTATGCGCTGTGGACAAGTGTAAAGGACGGTACGACCAAAGCCGGTGACGTTACCGTCAACGGAATTCCGTCGACGACGGCGTCCGGTGCCGCGAACTACGATGCAGAGCTTCCCGTTGTTGAATACACGATGAGCGGGATTGCTCCCGATGTCAAGCATGATACATGGGAATGGGAAGAAAACGTCCATGTATCCGTAACGGCTACCGCTTCCACCAGGTACGAAGCATTCTATAAAGAAACGCTGGTAAGCACGTTCAACTCGAACGGCTATACGCTTTATAACAGCGACGGTTATACCATAGACGAGTGCTTTGACGAATTTATAGAGCAATTTTATACCCAGTATCTTACGTACGCCGAAGCTGAGATGGCTGTCAGCGGCGGATACGTCGAGTGGGGCGTGCCTGAAATGAATCAGGTAAACAAGCAGATCTATGATCAGATCGATACCGCACTTGAGACGCTTTATGAAGAAGTTGCAGAGGATTTCGGCTACGTATATCCCGGTATAGAAGAGGGCGAAAACGAAAGCGGAACGACTTTTCCGGCGCCTCCGGAGGGAAGCACTTCCGGAGAATCGATGGAGGACTATAAGGTCTGGCATATCACTCAGGAGCCTGACAGATGTATCGGACAGTCTGATGATCCGGCGATAAACTCCCTTAAGCGCGCGGGAATGCGTAAATTCGTAGACGTTATAGAAGAGTACGTTGATGACGAGCGTGCAATATCCGCTGACGAGCGTGCCGATTATGAGAGCGAAGTTGCCGAGATGCGCAACATGATAACGACGGCAGAGGGTACGGATAAGCTTTACACCAGCCTGTATACCTATGACGTTATATGGACGATGTACGGAGAGTCTCAGGACTATACCTTGAAGACGGCGGGACTTCGCAGTTATCTTGTAAGCGATATCGAAGCAAAAGAGAGCGTTGCCCGTGAGGCATTTGCAGAGGAGCTTGCCCGTCAGAAGTCCGAGTATAAGAGCAATATCCAGTCTTATTACTCTGACGCGACGGACGGAAACACGATACTCTATTATGCGGACGATGAGATATTCTGGGTAAAGCACATACTCATTCCTTTCTCGGACGACCAGACAGCAGCGCTTGACAGCTATAAGAAGGCGGGTCATTCGGATGCTGAGGTAGAAGAATACCGCAGAGAGCTCGGCATGGCTGTAGAAGTATATAAGCATGTCGACGGAGAGGAAGACACGTCCAGAACGTATACGATACAGCAGGCGTACAATGAAATCCTTTCCGGAATGTCTGCTGTCGCAGGCAACGCGAAGGAAGCCGCAGAGACGTTTGATGAGCTGATCTATACTTACAATACGGACGACGGAATATTCGACAACGAGATGGGATACGCCGTTACGGCAACGCCGGAAGACGAGGGCGGACTTGAAGAGACGTATATGATCGAGTTTGCGACTGAGTCTCGCGCTCTGTACAATGCTTACCGCAACAATATGAGCCTTGCCGAATACAAGGATTCCGATTCCAATGATGACTATGTCAACGACGATGCGTTCACGCCTGAGAGCGGCGAAGTGGAAGTCGGCAGCATATCCATTCCCGTACTCACCGACTACGGCTGGCACATCATGTACCTCAACGTAGTTCCCAAGGTAGGACAGAGCCTTGCGTTTGACGACTACCTCACGCCCGCTGAAAAGACAACGGCAGGAGCTGCTTATGTAGAGGACGTTTCCACAAACCAGGATAACTTCTACAACAACTGGTCTTACTCCATGGCAAACGGTTATTTCAATCAGGACGGAATAATCGTAGTTCATAAAGACAGATTTGAAAGTTATCTTGATGACTTTGAAGAGCAGTATAAAGAGACGGCAGCGGCTGAAGAAGAGGAAGAGGAAGGCACGACTGACGATTCTCACGAAGGTCACGATCACGCCTGACCGGATAAAGAATAAAACGGATATGCGGGACGGCAGTGTTGTCGTCCCGCAATATTTTTTACGGAGATAAAACAATGAAACTGAGTAAACTGGCAAGCACGCTTACGCCGTACACGGCGGGAGAGCAGCCGAAGGAAAAAACGGTAAAACTGAATACCAACGAAAATCCATATCCGCCTTCACCTGCCGTAGAGCGTGCGCTTAGGGAGTTCGATACCGCTAAATACAGGTTGTATCCCGATCCGACCGCCTCGGGTCTGCGCAGAGCGATAGCCGAATACGAGGGCGTCAACACAGAGAACGTGTTTGTCGGCAACGGAAGCGACGAGGTCTTGTCCTTTGCATTCGCCGCATTTTACGGCGGTGAGGATAAACCGGTATTGTTTGCCGACGTCACATACTCGTTTTATAAAGTATTCGGTTCGCTGTACGGAGTAAACTACCGCGAGCTGCCGCTTACTGCCGACATGCGGCTGGATATAAAGAGCATAATCGGGCATGCCGACGATTCGTGCGGATGCGTGTTCGCGAATCCGAATGCGCCCACGTCTATAGCTGAAGAAAGGGAAGCGCTGCTCGAACTTGCCGAAGCTTACGGAGAAAAGCCGGTGATAGCGGATGAAGCTTACGCGGATTTTTCTCATGTCAGATCAATGGCGGGCGACGTTTTCACCCATAAGAACCTGCTTGTAGTAAAGACGTTTTCAAAGAGCCGCAGTCTTGCGGGCGCAAGGTGCGGTTATGCTATAGGCGACAGCGAACTTATAGACGCATTGCGCACAGTCAAAAACTGTTTCAACAGTTATCCGGTAAATGCGGTGACTGCCGCAGCGGCTGAAGCGGCAATTCGCGACCGTGAGTATTTTGACAAGTGCGTGTCCAAGATAACTTACGAGCGCGGACGCATGACCGCAAAGCTGAGAGAGCTCGGTTTTGAACTGCCGGACAGCGATGCGAATTTCGTGTTCGCCGAATATCCCGGTGTAAGCGGAGAACAGCTTCAGAACGGACTGCGCAGCCGCGGTATAGTAGTGCGCCGTTTCAATTCTCCGCGGATCAAGGACAGACTGCGCATAACTGTAGGAACGGGGGAAGATACCGATGTTCTTATCAGTGCGCTCAGGGAAATGCTTTCCGGAGGATCCGGACAATTTTGAAAAAAGCGCAGAATGCGAATACAAGCACAGCGCCCGGCTTCTGCCGGGCGCTGCTTTTATCCGTCGGTAAAAAACGGAGGTGGAGGTATTTTATCCGTAAGAGATGAAGCGGAAGTATCCGGCGATCCCATCGGTTATTCGGCATGATCACATGACGCGCGTTTCCGCATGACGGCTTGCAGTATTCCGTCGGCTATTTGAGATGCGAGATTGAACGGCAGCGCGAGGCGCACTTTCCCGAGCGAGTCGGCGCCCAGACGGCGGGCGGCGACTACTCCCACTATACCGAGATCACCTACGTACGGCAGCACTTTCCCTACGGCAGCGGCGGGTCGGAGTCCGCGCGGGAGCAAAAGTACTGAGCCTACTTCTCTGTCTGTGCCGAGAGCGCTGTCCACTGCGATCACAAACGCTTTCGGATGTCTGCGGCGGAGCATAGCATAGCTTTCACCGACATTGAGCGCAGTGACCGGGGAAGCGAGGCTGCCGTAAACGCGCAGACCGCTTTCCGCAAGCATGTGTCCTACGATCGGACCGACGCAGTCGCCGGTCACTCTGTCGCTGCCTATTGCAAGCACGACTACTTCCGCACCTGTCGGAATGAGTCCGGCGACGGCGGAGGATATATCCGCGCCGTGCGGCGCGTCCTTTCCGAAAATATTTGTCATCGGATATATTATAGACGGATAGTAGGGATTCTAAAACAACCGGATAACATATACCGCTGCGATTCGGGCATAACGGTGAGTATTCGCCGTAAACAGTCAAATTATGCGCACTCCCGTCATATATAATATCCGAAGGAGCATAGTGTGTCATATGATATATGAAAAACGTTTGCTCGTTCTTGCAGGGGAAGAGAACGGGTGTCTTAGACTGGAAAGGACGTCGTCCGCATTGGCGTGCAGACTGACGGGAAACGTGCGCGGTGATTGCGTGCTGGCGATAACGGCGGGCGGTAAACTGTACACTTTCGGGCGATTCACGCTTTCGTCGGCATATTCGTTCACTCTCCCTCCGGATATCGAACTCGATACTTTTGTAGCAGCGGTGGGCGATATGCACGGCAGGTGCATCATGAGCGGAGGATTTAAACGTCCGATGCCGTGGCAGAGCAATATGGAAGATTGGCTCAGGCGCGCGGTTCGTGCGTGCGGCGGCAATCCGGACGGCGAAGTCGCACCCGAAGAAAAGCGCAGCATTGATGATTATTTCCTCGATATAGTGCCGCAGGAATACGACGACGGCAAGATAGCGGAAGTAAATTATTACCGCTCAAATCTGACGTCATCTCTGCCGGAGAGTCATACGATGCAATCTTCCGGAAGCGGTGAAATGCGTTCCCGCGAGCAGCAGCATATCGTAAATCCGCAGGAGAGCGGAGAAGCGCATCCCGCGCAGCCTCTAACTTCGTTTGAAATAACCGGAAATTCCGTACAGCATACTGCCGGTCATGGCGGCAAAGATCCGTTTCCGCCGCAGCAGATGCACGCATCTGAGCGCACTATCAGACCCATACATACCGACGGTCATGAAAAACTGGTGCGACCCGTACGTTCGGATGAACAGGAAATGCGCCAGTCTCATGCAGGCGCGTCCGGAACGGCAGAGCAGACAGCGGCGCCTGCCGACGGGCAGGCAGGGGAAGCGGCGGCGTCCGTAACTGACGGACTGCCACTCAGTGATGCGGATTACGGAGCGCGCAAAGTTCCCGAACTCGGCAGGGCTACGTTTTACGAGAGCGTATCCGATCAGTTGCAGAAGCTGTTCGACAAGTGTGAGCGTTATACCGCGCTTGAGAAACTGCTGCCCGATTCAAGATGGGTAAAAGTGGATTACGATACGAGCGGAAGGTATTATCTCGTGGGGCTGATAGGTGATCCCGTAAGATACATGTGTTACGGAGTTCCGGGCGAGTATTCGCCGGAGCCGCCGCCCGAGCTTGCCGGATACTGTCAATGGCTTGCCGTCGATCCGAACGATCCTGCCGGAAAAGGATTCTGGATTATGTATCAGGACGGGGTCACGGGGAAAAGCATACTGTGATATAAGATGTCGGAGGGTTATGCTCACGGCAGATAAGACCGTACATAAGAAAATAATACCTTGTTTTTTACTCACAAACTTGGAGCAACGTATGCAACGTGCTCATAATTTGCTTGACTTGAAAATCGGCATTGTTGTATAATAGAAAATACTAAGAGTATGCGCTCGCATTGATGAGCCCGCATTGAGAGGGAAAAGAATGAGGACGATCGAATTAAAACGCGGTTGGCATAATGTGAACGAGAACGGGGACAATTACGTATCGCTTCCGTTCGAGTCGCCGTGCTACGGCAAAGTCGTTCTCAGCCTTATACCCGAAGTCGGCGGGGCGCACGTCTATGCGGACATAGACGGGGCGGACGGCGTTATAGACGTACTTGCTGACGGAGAGTGCGCGGGTACTGTCATGGGCGGTGTGCGTAAGCTGTGTTATCTGGGAAGTATGACGGCGGGGCGGAGCAGCCTGTCTCTGGAAATGGAGGATGGCGGCGCGATACGCAGAGGCGTAACGCTTCATTACACCCAGTCTGACGTATATATCAAGCCTTACGGTATATTTGTAAGAACGGATTCTGCGGACGGCGAAAAAGCGACGCTGACTGTAAGCGCGGACATGACCGGGGGCGAGAGCGTCAAACGCAGACTTATCCTTGACCTGGAAATACTCAATGACCGCGGTAAGCGTACCTGCCGAAAGACCAAAGCGTTCATCTATTCGGGCGGAGAAAAGAGTACGTCCGTGCAGATAAAGATGCGGCGCGCGTATGCTTACGAAACGGACAAGCCGTATCTGTATACGATGAAAGCTTCATTGAAGACGGAGAATGGCGATGTGCTCGATGAATCGTCCACCGTATTCGGTGTCCGTATGCAGGGCGCGTTTGAGCCGGGCGGACTTATCGGGACCACGGTCCCTCACAGTAACGGTATACTCGGTGAAATATCCGTGCGTGATGCGGAGCGTCGTAAACTTTCCGCTCTGCGCGATCTCGGATACAACGCCGTAAGGTATATAGGTTGTCCGTCGGCGGCGGCACTGGATGCTGCTGACGAGCTGGGTTTAAAAGTGATTGTCGATATTTTCGACAACTGGACACATCCGCGCGAAGGGAGTTTATCTCATCTTACGTTTACTCACGACTGCGAAGAAAGGGCGGCGCTTGCGGTTTCGATACTGCGCAACCATCCGAGCGTAGTCATGTATTCGGTAGGAAACAAGCCGGAGGAGAACCTCGGGCGCAAGGGCAGCGAATGCAGGGAGCGGATATTTGCGGCAGTACGTGCGGCGGATCCGTCAAGACCGGTGGCGTGTGCTTTCGGTAAGCCGGTTCCGACGGAACGTGAGCTTGCAGAGCGCGGCATAAAGCGTTCGGATACGCGCGGTAAGAGCGAAGCTGAGCTTATAGCGCTTGCGGACGAATGCGGGTTTTATTCATCCGCTTCCGAGAATATGCTTGCACTCACGGATATATGTCTGTGCGCGGACGGGTACGTTCCTCCCGAAGGGATGCCGAATATCCGCATAGACACGATGCCGGAGAATGCGTATGAAAGCATGACTTCCGCTGAATACGATCAGATGATGCTCGGAGATTTTTCCGTTTCCGGAATGGATCGTATAGTCCACGGTGCGACGGTTGCGGGAGATATAGACCACACATGTCTGCCGAGGAATTCCGGACTTTACCGTTCCATGCTTGCGGGAGCAGGCGGATCGTTCATTCTCGTAGGAGGCGAAGGCTCCGGAATGCTTGAGGGACGCCGGTACTGGAAAGCGTCGGACGGCGAGAAGGTAAGCGTCCGCGTATTCACTCCGGGCGATGTAGTTGCGCTGTACCTTGATGACTATCTGGTAGGACGCAGACTTGCGGGAAGAGTAAACAAGCAGTTCGCATCTTTTGACGTGGAATACAGACCCGGCAAACTTGAGGCTGTATGCTATCTCCGCGGAAGGGAGTGTGACAGAGTATCACTGACGACTCCCGATGCGCCTGCATCAATAACGCTTCTGACCGGTTCGAAACGCATAAGCGCGGGTGCCGGAGAGCTGGGATATATTGACGTCTGGGTCACGGACGGCAACGGCGAGCCGGTGACCGATTACGACGGAGACATCCGCTTGAGCTGTGAAGGCGAAGGCGAGATAGTCGCAATGGGGAACGAGTACGGCAAGAGCGCCGATGACGATATGGTCACGGCTATAGGCGGACATGCGCTTGTGGCTGTACGCGGAATAAAAGCGGGTAAACTCACGCTGAAAGCGCAGGCTGAAGATCTGCGTGCAGGCAGGGTGCAGATTACCGTAAAAGACTGACGGTTTAAGTTATAATTAACTATAATATCGTATAATCAACAGGATAAATTCGGAGAAAAAGGCAAAGAATGAGAAAGATTGCTAAGAAAGCGGCAGCAGTGATAATTGCCGCTGCCGTACTTATGTGCGGCGTAGGCGCCGCATTTACGGGTTGTTCTATAAAGAACACCGATGAGAGCGGCACGATCAACACGGATAAGACGGTGTATTCAAACGGCGGTACTATCGTACAGTACGGTGACTATGTGTATTTTGTGAACGGCATACCCGACTACACCGATGAGAGCGGTACGACCAACCTCAACGGCAGTGTAGTCAAGGGCGGTATATACCGTGCAAAAATAAACTGGGACAGACCCGTCAGCGTATCCGATGAAGAAGATAAGCTTTTTGCAGACGGTGTGATCACGCCTGACGATTACGAAAAGACGAGATCCCGCGCTACTACGCTTTACGATGTCCTTGATTTCGAATACGATATAGACGACTATATCGAACTTCATGAATATACTATAGGCACGGAGAACAACAGCGAGCCCGCAACGTATGTGGACGAAAACGGCGTAACGCGCCAGAACTTTGTTCCCACCCAGGGCGGCGCAAGTGAATTCTCGATTGCCGTGGAACAGGTAGTGAGCAAGAAAGTAGGCACTTCGGGTTACGACGGCGGCATGTGGATATACGATGATGTAATTTACTTTGCATCTCCTTCCACCGACCGTGACAACGAGGGTAACGTCGAATACACGCGCCCTTCGTTCTGGGCTTACGATATGACGAGCGATGCGCTCACCGAGCTGTACACGGCTACGGAGAACAGCGCGTCCGTACCTTACGCGTTCTATAAGTCCGGAGATTCCGTATATCTTACGACGTTTGAGCATTACTATGCGAACGCGGACGACGAGGATGCCGGAGTACTTACCGGTTACATTGTCGTAAACCGCATATCCGGTATCAACGTAGTCGAGACCTACGAGCTTGTGGACAAGGTAGAGAGCGTATTCTTCCCTGTGGATGAAACGTACGATCCGGAGGACGAATCTCCGGCGGATGCAAGCGATTTTGTTTACTTCACTCGTAAGAATACGGAAAGCGACTACAACCCCCGCGGTTACACGTTAGAGATGATTTCGCCTTTCTCTCACAGCGGTGATGAGAACGTACGTTTCTCGATAGATACGGCTGACAGCGAAAACCTCTCCGTAACGGGTCTTGAGGGCGGTTATCTTTACTACACGAAGTCTGTGACAAACGGCAATACGCAGCTGATGATAAACAGTCTGTATACACAGCTCAACAGATTCGACGAGAATTATAACGAAGAAACGTGCATAGCGCCTCCTATGGGAGAAACGGATCCGGTACTTTGCAGCGATACGTCTGAGTACACGACAATCCTTCCGATCCCTCAGGATTCAAACGACATGAATGCACCTTGCTTCATGGGCGGAAACGCTAACGGTATATATCGTGTTACAGCTACCGGCAGAACGCAGGTCTACAATGGTACGATCACTCTGATCGGTTACAACAGTGGCAGAATTTACTGCACATTGGATACGGCGGGTGAAAACGTGGAAGACGAGGATGCGTCCACCGATACCGAGGGAGACGAGGAGGAAGAGAGCACTTCCGCATTCATTTCGGCGTCCGCATATCACGACTTCAATTACCAGACGGCGACAATCCTTAATGTAGGTGTAACGCCGACGACGACCCCGTTCTCCATAGACTTCATTTCCGTCAACTTCTCGAAGAATGGCAACGGTGCGAATATGGACACTACGGAAACGTATGTTTCGTATTTCGGAACTTACGGTGGTACGATGACCGATTACATGTATCTCAATAAAGTAAGCGGTGCATGGGAGAGCGCAAGTAACGTCAATCTTAAACTCGGGGAAGTGGTATTCTCCGAAGCGCCCGCAATAACCTGTTACGATAAGAACTGCATCAATTTCCTTCATGATCATTCGTCGTGGGATGACTACACCGAGGATGAGGAAGAAGGCGACAACGGTTACTTTGAGATCGAAGAATAATCCGGACGTCAGATGAAAAACTGCGCGAATTTGCTTGACAAGCAGCGCGCAATGTAATAGAATATTTAAGAATTTGCAATAATTTGCGTAAAACCGACATGCCCCGTCGGTTTTATGCAGCTTAAGCGGCGGCGTAGCGTGAAATGCGCCTGCTGCGCAATGAGGAAAACATGTCGGAAAACAAGACTGTAAAAGCGGCAAGACCGGGCAGAACTATAATTGCAACGGTTGATCCCGCAAAGAAGGATTCTCCCGCATACGTGGAGAAGAAGTGGTACATTGCAGACGGCGAGGGAATGCCTCTCGGCAGACTTGCAAGCCAGGTGGCAGCAGTTCTTCGCGGTAAGAACAAGCCCCTGTTTACGCCCAACATGGACTGCGGTGATTACGTAGTTGTCATCAACAGCGATAAAGTTATTCTTACTGGTAAGAAGCTTGAGCAGAAGATGAAGAGAACTCACTCCGGTTACATGGGCGGTCTTAAGGAAAAGAGCTATAAGGCGTACATGGCTGAGTCGTCCGACAAGGCTGTATACGATGCCGTAAAGGGCATGCTTCCCAAGAATGCACTCGGCAGAAAGATGCTCAAGAAACTGCGCGTTTACAAGGACGCGTCGCACGGACACGAGGCACAGAAGCCCGAAGTCCTCAACCTGGTTAAATAAGGAGGCTCCCCATGGCAACGAAAAACATCAAAAAGAAATTGCAGTTCTGGGGAACTGGACGTCGTAAGAAGGCAGTAGCCCGCGTTCGCCTTATGCCCGGCAGCGGCGTAATACAGATCAACAAGCGTTCGCTTGACGATTATTTCGGTCTTGAGACCCTTAAGCTTATAGTAAATCAGCCCCTTGTGCTCACCGAGTCCGTAGGCAAACTGGATATCTTCGTAAACGTCTGCGGCGGCGGTGCTACCGGTCAGGCTGGAGCTATCCGCCACGGTATTGCACGTGCTCTTGTTGAGCTTGACGAGGCAAATAAGTCTGCTCTTAAGAAGGCGGGTTTCCTTACCCGTGATCCGAGAATGAAAGAGAGAAAGAAGTACGGCTTGAAGAAAGCTCGTAAGGCACCTCAGTTCTCTAAGAGATAATCAACCACTTGGAAACGAAACAAACGGAGAGTTTATGCTCTCCGTTTTTTCATGCCGTAAAAACTTAATAAATCGTGTATGGAATGTCCGGATACATTTAAAAATGCACAATGCGTTATTTTTTTTGTGTAAGGCGAGCGGAGCATATTTCTGCTTTTTGCGACAATAACGCTTACGTTTATAGTAAATGCGGCATACTAACGCTATGAAAAAGTTTTTACGTTCGACGGTATTTCTGGCTTTTGCAGGCGTTGTGTCGAAGCTGCTCGGTGCGCTTCATAAACTGCCGTTGATGGGACTGCTCGGTGCGGAAGGTACGGGATTATATCATCTCGTGTTCCCGGTATACACGGCTGTACTTGCACTTACGAGCGGAGGAATAACTCAGGCGGTGTCGCGTTCGGCGGCTATTGAGGGAGGAAGAGCGCCGCACGCTCTGCGTGCCGGTCTTGCTGTAACTTTGATCACGGGTGCTATCGGAAGCGCATTTATAGCATTGACTGGCGGATACATTTCCGCGTTGCAGGGCAACACTGATGCTGCGCCGGCATATCTGGCTCTTGCACCGTCGGCTGTATTATCCGGCATCATAGCGACGCTGAGAGGTTGGTGGCAGGGCAGACGTAATATGTTTCCCACTGCGGCAAGCAATTTGATTGAACAGGGGGTAAAGCTTTTTTCCGGACTTGGACTTGCCGTCGTTCTGATGCCGTACGGAGTCCCGTATGCGGCTGCAGGAGCGATAGGCGGTATAACATTAAGCGAAGCGGTTGCATCTGCGGCATTACTGACGGGATTGCTTCCGTTAAGAAGATCCGCGGCATCGGTTGCGGCTCATATGAAAAAGGAGCGTTTTTCGTCGGGCGATGCGGCGACGGGGAAAACGCCTGCCGCACATGCGGAAAACAGCGCGTCAGACGTACAGGTAACAGATACGGGCTTAGGGCAGCGGCAGGTGATCCGCACGGCTTTAGTGATATGCCGCGATGCGTTTCCGATAGCTCTGGCATCTTTGATTATTCCTTTATCACAGTTTATAGACAGTATAATGATAGTGAACATACTTGGCTCAATGGGAAGCGGGGTCGAACAAGCCACATCACTGTACGGCGTTGTAACGGCACCTGTAAGCGCGATATCGGGTTTTCCGCCCGTTATCACAACCGCGTGCGCAGCGGCGCTTATGCCACGCCTCAGCGGCGTAGAATGGGACGAGAGTAAGGCATCTGCAGCCGGGTTCGCACTGAACATGGCTTTTCTCACCGGGCTTGCGGGCGCGGCAATATCGTCTGTGTTTTCCGTGGAAATAATCAATTTGCTTTACCCGGCAGGACTTAACGCCGAAGAGAGCGGGAGCGCGGCGCTTGCACTCGTTTTTTCCGCGCCCGGTACATTTTCCGTGTGCATGATGCAGATAGTAACCACTGTGCTTCAGGCAAGAGGGAAGTCATCATTACCCGCATTAATGTTGCTTTTGTCGTGCGCCGTAAAGGCTGGGTTGACTGCAATATTCATACCTATATTCGGAGCAGCCGGCAGTGCGGCAGCGACATCCGTATCCTATATAGCGGCTCTTGCTGCCGATTTCGCTCTGGCGCGTAAATATCTTAAGGGCAGGATGGATATGAAGCTTGCGCTTAAAAGTTTACTGGCTGTTGCTGCCGGCGGGATTGCCGGAGGAACGGCAACGCTTCTTCCAGTGGAAAACGCGCTTGCGGTATGTATCGTATGCGGGATAATATTCGTTCTCACAATGTTGCTTGTACTTGTATTCTTTAATGCCTTTTCCGTAAATGAGCGAATTTCCGCAGTTGCAGACAAAATAAAAATAATATCGGTCAGTTTATTCAAAAAATCTAAAAAGTATTGACAAATCGGTCATATTAAATTATAATCTTAATTGATATGTTTTTGTATGATTTTGATACCATTGGTATTATATATACTGTATGTACGGCGGTGCCGATTGTGCTGCTGCTTGTGGCGGCGGTCGTCTTTTGCTCGCGTCGATCATACAAAAACGGTCTTACCGTCGCATTCAGAGTGCTTGATATAGCACTGCTTGTCGTCGCGGTAATATGTTGGATCGGATATATTCTGATGCGCGTAACGATTGCAGGCGTCAATATTACCGCTGTCGGCGATGATGCGTACCTGATGTACGAAGGCAGTGAGTTGTTGGCGTTGCCCGGTTGCGCGCCTTTAACGGAAATAGCGCATACTCTTCTCGGCACGCTATTTTTTGCTGTACTTACCGCGCTGTCGGTCATAACTCTGATACTTTCGTTTGTGCGCAGAGTGCGTCCGGCGGATAAGAGCGAGGGTTCGATCATAAATTCGGATAATGATTCCGCGGTTATGGCAGTTGAATACACGGCTGAATCCGATATAGTCGCAAAGCCTGTTGTATCCGGTGCCTGCGGTCATACAGAGACAGTACAGCCCGAAGCGCCGCAGGAGCCGGTTGAAGAGACACAGACTGAAGAGCCCGAAGCGCCGCAGGAGCCGGTTGAAGAGACACAGACTGAAGAGCCCGAAGCGCAACAGGAGCCGGCGGAAGAGACACAGCCCGAAGAGCCCGAAGCGCAACAGGAGCCGGTTGAAGAGATACAGTCCGAAGAGCCGCCGGAGGAATCTGTAGAATATGGTTTTACTGCCACTCTGACGCCGGAAGCCGTTTCGTATACGATGCCGGAAGAGCAGCTGCCGGAATCCGGAGAAAGAGGTATGGACGGCAGCGAAGCGGAGCAGGATATACCGCCCGTCATAGAGGATTATTCGGACAGGGCGCGCGGCACATCGGATAAGAAATACTCATCGGCATTACAGATGCCGGGTGCGAAACAGCCGGTAAACCGACAGCAGGCAAAGCCCTTAGACAGGGTGCAGATAATACGACCGGCAGCTCCTGCGACTTCAGGATACGTGAGACAGACCCGTCTGCTTCCGATCACGCGCAAACTCGTGATCACGAACAGAATGAATGTCGTAAACATGTACAATGAATACCTGAAAGAAAAGCAGGAACACGAAAAAATAACCGAAGCGGCGACAGAGCCGAGCGGTGAAGATAAAAAATAATCACAAGGTAAGGTGAGGAAGGTTATGTATCAGATTGGTATCGATATCGGTGGTACTAGCGTAAAGGCAGGTCTTGTAAAAGAAGGAAGAATAATTTCTTGGAAATCGGTGGATACGGATGTAGACGCCGGTGCGGACAAGGTTATTGCCGACATTGCAGGGCTTGTAAATGCGCTTAAGGATGACGCAGGTGACAAGGTCATAACGGGAGTGGGAATAGGTTGTCCGGGAGCGGTCAATTCATGTTCCGGCATTGTCGACCAGGCATACAATCTCAAGTGGGAATATGTCCCTCTCGGAGACAAGATGCAGCGTCTTACAGGTTATCCGACGCGAGTATGTAACGATGCAAATGCCGCAGCGCTTGGTGAAGCAAAGTACGGTGCGGGCAAGACGTATAAAAGCAGTGTATTTATAACTATAGGAACCGGTATAGGCAGCGGTATTATCATAGACGGGCGGTTGTTTGAAGGCAATCAGTCTAAGGGAGCCGAGATCGGACATGTTGTCATCAAGTCGGGCGGAGAGCCTTGCACGTGCGGACGCCGCGGCTGCTTTGAGGCATATTCATCAGCGACAGCGCTCATACGTGATACCAAGCGTGCGATGCTCCGCAACAGGAACAGTAAGCTTTGGGAGATATGTCCGGATATAGACAACGTAAACGGCAAGACGTTATTTGACGGAATGCTTGCCGAAGACAGAACGGCGAAGCGCGTATTCAAGAATTACATAACAATGCTCGGTGAAGGACTGGTCAATATAATAAATGCACTGCGTCCGGAAGCCATAATACTCGGCGGAGGCGTATGCGCACAGGGAGAAGTGCTTCTTACACCGCTGAGAAAGTTCATAGACGAATATTCGTTCGGCGAAGGTCCTCATGTAGGTCTTCATACGGCGACGCTGAAGAACGATGCCGGAATAATCGGTGCCGCAGCTCTTGTTGCCTGGGCGGATAATTGATATTGAAAAATAAGTGATAAAACAAAAAAAGACCAGCCGTATAAAATACGGCTGGTCTTTTTTTCTGATGGTGAATTATACTATTAAGTGCAACAGTAGAGAGAAAAAAAGAAGTTCATACAAATCTGTGGTAAAATAGAGTTGCAAAACCATTTACACAAGAGGAGATCTGTATGAACTATAAACATTTTACCATAGAAGAACGTTGTTGTCTACGAGAATACTATGTTAAAGGAAAAAGTTATCGGGAAATTGCAAAATTACTCGGAAGGAATGTAAGTTCAATTTCGAGGGAACTACGGAGGAATTGTACATTTTTCAGGGATATACCGAGATGATAATTGAACCGTAGAATAACAGTCCGTAAACTATAAATTATCGTACTGCCTGAATCTTACGTCCGTTTCTTGTAAAACGGTTTTCATTCCATGCTGTCGAGTGCAATTATAGCGTCGTGGTATATGTCTATGAGTCTCTTCATATCATCGACCGGATAGCTTTCGTCCGCTTCATGCATATGCGTTTCCGTGCCCGGGAACACGGCTCCGAATGCGACGCAGCCGGGCAGTTCCTTAGCGTAAGTGCCGCCGCCGATATGAAGCGGCTCCGTGCTGAGATCTCCGGTGTGCTTGCGGTATACGTCCATAAGTGTGCGGACGAGCGGTCCGTTTTCATCGTGGACAAGCGCCGGTGCCGAATGCAGGACATCTACGGCAGTTTCAGGAGGCATGGCGGCGCGCAGAGCGTCGGTAACGTCCGCGCAGGAGTATCTTGCCGGAAGCCGGAGATCGAGTGTAAGAACAATGCGTCCGTTTTCCAGACCGCACATTCCCACGTTAAGGGTGGTTTTTCCGGTGACGTCCGATCCGCCGAGTCCGAGACGGGCAGGGGAATCGAGATCAGAGAACAGTTTTGCCGCGGCTCTTAGTCCGGTGTCTCCGGGCAGGAGTCCGGCAAGCAGCGGCAGCATTTTTATTATTGCATTGTCTCCTTTTTCCGGGGTAGAACCATGGGCGGGTACGCCGTTTTTTATGATCACGACATCACTTCCTGGGCTGCTGTCCGGTGTACGAAGCGCGGCATCTGAGCCTGCGCGTATAACGGCGCGGCAGTGATCGGGAACTATATTCGGGCGCATTCCGCCTGAAAGTTCAATAAGTGATGACGCTGTTTCACTGCAATAAGGAAGGGTGACACGTATATGCGCTATACCTTTTTCGCTGGCGGTCACGGGGAAATCCGAATCGGGCGTAAACGACGCGCGCGGTATCTCACAGTGCGAAACATAATGCTTTATACATGCGGAGCCTTCCTCTTCATTGCATCCGGCGATCAGACGTACTCTTCCGCGAAGTTTGTACTTTTCCTCTGCAAGTCTTGCCATGGCGTACAGGCAGGCAAGGAGCGGACCCTTGTCGTCGCTTACGCCGCGTCCGTATGCGATACCGTTCCGTATGCTGAGCTCATAAGGTGAAGTTGTCCAGTTATCACCTGCGGGAACGACGTCGAGGTGGGCAAGAATACCCACGCGCAGTTCTCCGTTGCCGTATTCCGCCCAGCCGGCGTATCCGTCGTCTTCTCCGGTTTTAAGCCCGAGTGCGGCTGCTCTTGACAGGAAGATATCGAGTGCACGGCGGTTTTCCTCTCCGAACGGCGCGTGCGGAAGAGACGAAGAAGATACCGAAGGAACGGAAACGAGAATTCCGAGATCTTTTACCAAATTTTTCAGTTCATCATTCATGTTTTTATTATATTTTATGCGTAAACTTATGTCAACATTATTTGCGAAAACTATTGACATTATACAGTACTGTGTGTATAATAACGCTATGAACGCAGTATGCTTAACTGGGAATCGTCCGCATAAGCTGCCCTTCAGGGAAGGAAGCCGGGAGCAGCAGCTTTTGGTTGAGCGTATGCGGGCGTCGGTCATCGGGCTGATAGGTGAAGGATACACTCATTTTATCACCGGAATGGCGCTCGGATCGGACATATGGTTTGCGGAATGCGTGATAGATCTGATGGACGTATACCCGGACATCATGCTTGAGGCGGCGGTGCCTTATGCCGGTCAGCGTGACAGTCTTGCATCGGCTGACAGGTTCAGGTATGACGCTGTGCTTGCTAAGTGCGGTAAAGTGACCGTACTCGGCAACGATTATACGAAGTACTGCATGAACAGACGTAACCGGTATATGGTGGACAATTCCGATGTGGTGCTTGTGGTATTGTATTCGGAGACCGGCGGAACGGCAAACACGCTTGCTTACGCGCGTAAAAAAGGGAAGCGCATTATAGATCTTTCTGTAAGATAGGAATGACGAGCAGGGGATCTGCAGAATAATATTATAATAAATCGGTCATAACGACCGTAGCAGGAGATAGTCACTTATGGAGAAAAAAACGTATATACTCTGCCCGAGATGCGAACTGAACTACATGGATTCGCGGGAAAAGTATTGCGATGTGTGCAAAGCCGAACTCGGTATCGGCGAGGCAAATTTTCTTCTTCCCGATGAGGAGGATGAATCGGAAGGCAAGCTGTGTCCCATATGCCACACCAATTACTGTGAAGAGGGTGAGGATATGTGCATAGAGTGCAAGAAAGAACGTGCTTCCAAAGATAAGGATGAGGAGGAGACGGACAACTGGAATGATGATGAGGAAGTAGCTGCTGAAATGGACAGCGACCTTGATGATATACCCATGACCGACCTCGACGAAGAAGAGGAAGAAGAGCCCGAAGAAGAAGAGTCCGAAGAGGTATCCGAAGATGATTTTGAATATATAAATCCGGATGATTTTGCGGATGATTCAGAAGAGGACGAAGAGGACGACGGGGAAAACTTCTGAAAAAATATAAATCAACAGATCATGATCGTAAAAGAGTGAGATCCCATCAGGGGTTTCACTTTTTTTATACTGGTGACACTCCCTTAACTGTTTGTGATGCGTCCGGACTTCAGTGCGGCGGACTCTTTCGTCATAAAATCTGCTGCCGTGGCATATTGTAGAGGGAATAACAAGGAGGATCGAACGATCATGACGGAAGCTACGAGCGCTGTATATGTAAAGAAAGCGGCGGTGGTGCAGACCATAGCGCATATCAACGTAAAGTGCGATGATGCGGTAGGTGTCCTCGGCGTAAGCGCTGCGGCGAGTGTAAGGGTGAGCGAAACGCTTAACGGAGAAGTACGCTTATCCGGCAGGGAGTCGGTGGAACTGACCGTCACTACCGAGGACGGAATGCGAAAAGCAAGCGGCTGGGCTGAGATTTCCGACAGAGCGGAAATAGCCGGAATCACTCCGCAGACGCGGGCTATGGCGGCATGTCGTGTAACGGATACCGATATAGTTTCGGTAAACGGAGGCAATATTGCGCTTGCATCGGTTGTCGAAGTTACAATTTTCGCCGAAGAGCATTCGGTGATACCATCCGCACCGCAGACCGAAGAAAACATTTATGCGGACAGCGAAACGGTGCATTTGTCCAGACTGTCCGCACGGCTTGCCGGAAGGGCAGAAAGTACGGAGAGCGAAAAGATCCAGATGGCTGAAGTACTTTGCTGTAATGCAGGCGTGGATATGGGCGCTCCTGAAGCGGCTCTTGACTCTGTTTTTGCAGGAGGCAGATTTATACTCGACGGTGTAGGAAAGACCGTTGAGGGTAATGTAGTGCCGTTTACGTGTGAATTACCGTTCTCTTGCGAGCTGCCGGCAGAAGGAGTACGACGCGGCGATACGGTATTTATGCGCATAGGCGCGGTGAGCGTCTCCGAGAGCAGGAGCGAAAGCGGTGTTACGTTATCCGCAAGTGCCGAGCTTTCGGGCGAAGTATATTGCGAGATGACTGCTGTGGCGGTTACCGACGCATTTTCTCCGGCGAGCGAACTGAAACTTACGAGAGGAGAGCTGTGCGGTATGATCGTAAGCGGATCGTACTGTCTGACGGATAAGGCGGAGAGCACGGTATCACTACCCGAAGGTGAAAATGCGGATAAGATAACGTCATTATGCGGTTTCGGACTTACCGCGCTTTCAGCATACGCCGATGGAGGAAAAGTGATTCTGGAAGGCGCCGTCAGCGGATATGTGATATATTCGGATGCCGAGGCGGGCAGACGCAGTTCCTGTAACGCTGAGATTCCGTTCCGGATAACAACAGACATATCTGCCGAGGACAACGAACAGCCGATAGTGGATGCGAGCGTATGCAGTGTAATGGCGAGATCGGCGCGCAGAGGCGAGATAGCCGTTTCATGTACGATGAATTTCCGTGTACTCTGTACGACCGAAGTATGCGTGCAGCCGGTGACCGGTATAGTGCGCGGAGAGGGTAAAGCGGACAGAACGGGAGTACTTTCAATGTACTCCGCGTCGGCGGGCGAAACGCTCTGGACGTGCGCGAAAGCGTTGTCTGTATCGCCCGATACGTTATTGTCGCAGAATCCGGATCTTGAATTTCCGCTTACGCGGCGGGAAAAGGTATTTGTATTCCGTTCGGGAAGAGCCGGATAACGGTAAAAAACGGAAACGCCGCGGGTACTTGTCAAAAAGCATCCGCGGTGTTATAATGTAATCATGAAAGCAAAAGCATATGCAAAACTTAATTTATCGCTGTACATAACCGGCGCTCGCGGAGGCATGCACACACTTGACAGTGTCATGCACTCGGTGGATCTCGGCGACGTACTGACAGTGGAGGAAGCGGACTCGGTAAGTGTGATCATGCACGGCGCCGATTGTCCCGAAGAACGGAACACCGCATACCGTGCGGCAATAGCAGTCCGTGATCGTTACGGGCTGAGTCTGCGCACAGAGATAGAGAAGCGGATACCGTCAGGCGGCGGCATGGGCGGATCATCTGCCGATGCTGCCGGTGTGCTGTACTGCGCTGAAAGGTTGCTTGCCGAGCGCGGCACTCCGTCCGATCTTTCTGTGATAGCCGCTAAGATAGGTAGCGACGTTATGTATATGATGCGTGGCGGGTGTGCGCGGGTGATGGGTACCGGGGAGAGTATCGAGCGGCTTTCACCGCTTGATTTCACCGCGCTTGTGATCGACTGCGGAGCGGTTGATACTGCAGAGTGCTACAGGATGTTCGATAAACTGGGACTGCCGGTAAGCAACGACGGAGAAGCCGCTGTACGCGTTATTGAATCGGGAAGGGCGTCTGCATTTGCGAACGATCTTTACGCGCCCGCGTGTCGTCTGAACGGACGTCTGTCCGAATGCGGCGATATTGCAGCGAAGTGCGGTCTGAAAGCGGTCATGACGGGCAGCGGAGGATGTATGTTCATACTGAACGCGCCTCCGGAGTCTGAGGAGTGCTTTACCGAACACGGTTTCCGGTGTTTTAGCGTACACTCCGTACCAAACGGCGTAAAGATCATCGGTTAAAGCCTGGACAGAAGTTCCGCGATGATGCTTGCGTATTCGATGCTGCCGTCTTCTCCGTAAAAGCAGAGCGGCGGATATGCGACGCACCACCAGTTTGCGCCCGAACCGCTTCCGAGCTCAATGATGATGGCGTCATACATTCCTGCGGGATAAAAAACGTCGCCGTAACTGCGGTCGGGGAAGTGTTCGCGCGAGACGTAGGCGGTTGCGCCGTAATCGAACCCGCATGAGGACAGAACATAAGCCGCCAGATCTTCCGCTTCATCCGTATGGGATCTTACCAGACGGAATGCTTCGTTACGGCTGCGCGCGCCCGAAAGCAACGGTGTAAGATAATTTACTATCTGATCTCTTACTACATATTTGACAGCCTGATCCTGATCCGAATCGGAATTGGCGCGTATATGTATCCTGATGGGAGAATCGTCTGAGGCGCATCCGGTAAACGGGATTGCCGTAACTGAAACAAGACATAAAACAATAAGTAAAACGGGTAAGAAATATTTTTTCATACCCGTTATTTTTACCGTTTGCAAATAAAAAACCGTAAGCAGTGCATACTTAAAATGTTGTATTTTGTAAAATAAAGGGGGTAAACATGAAAAAAGCGGGAATAGCGCTGCTTGCGCTTGTATTGGCTCTTGGCGTAGGTGTAGCTGCGGGCGGTCTGACGACGGCAATGACAAGCGGCTATATGCAGGCTGAAGCTGCCAACATAGTCAAGGGCGATACGTCGGACAACATATCCGCGGTACAGCGAAGGCTAAAGGAACTGGGATACTATACGATAGCGGTAGACGGCATATGGGGCGCAAAGACCTTAGCCGCCGTCAAAGCTTTCCAGCGCGACTACGGACTGACTGTAGACGGCATAGTAGGCACATGGACGGAGCGGGCGCTCGGAATAACGCTGTCATCATCGTCAGGCGGCGGATACTCGTCATCAGACAGAGATCTGCTTGCAAGGTGCGTATACGCGGAAGCGCGCGGAGAGCCTTATACGGGACAGGTGGCGGTGGCTGCGGTAGTGCTGAACCGGGTAGATTCCGCATCTTTTCCGAATACAGTATCAGGAGTAATCTACCAGCCGTATGCGTTCACATGCGTCAACGACGGTCAGATCAATTATTCGCCGGACAGCACGGCATACCGAGCTGCCGATGACGCTCTTAAGGGCTGGGATCCGACAAATGGATGCCTTTACTACTACAATCCGGCGACGGCAACAAGCAAGTGGATATGGTCTTTGAAAGTGGAGATCACGATAGGCAGACATTCGTTTGCAAGGGGGTAATATGAAGACATCAATGAAGATTTTTATCGCGGTGACGGTATTCGTCATACTCGGTCTGATAGCAGCCGTGATTGCGCTCGGAGTTGGCATGCACGGTTTGCGCATGAAAGCGGACGAGTCGGCGCGCCGCGTGGATTATATGTACGAGACCGCATTGTGTGAAAGCCTGGATACTGTGACTGAAACGGAAAACAATCTTGCGAAGATGCTCGTTTCCGTCGGCGAGGAAGAGAATATATCTCTTGCATCCGATATACGTGTAAGCGCCGGAAGCGCGGCTGCCCGTGTTGCGACATTGCCTGTAGACGTATATTCATACTCCGGTCTGGAAAAATTCCTCAATCAGGTATCCGATTTCATGTCCGGGTATATCCGCGCGGTAGAAGCGGGAGAGGATCCGGAGAAGTATGCCGACCAGTTTGAGTCGCTGTACAAGACGGTATCGGCAGTCCGTAAAAAGCTGGAGGAAGCGACCGGAAAACTCGGCGGCGAGTATTCGATAGCTTCCGACGTTGATGAAACGGGCAGTTTCAATATAGGCGAAGGGGATTTCAATGTGGAGTATCCGGGTATTATTTATGACGGACCGTTCTCCGACAGCCGCGACACGTCATGGAAAGGGCTTAAAGGACTTCCGGAAGTGAGCGAGGAGGAGGCGGCGAAAGAGCTTGCCGATAGAACGGGTATGCAGGGCAGGTCATGCGGCAGAAGTACGGGGGATGCCGAGATGTACTTATTTGAGGGCAGTTGCGACGGCTGTGAGGCTTATGCTTCCGTGACGGTGTACGGCGGTAAGATAGCGGTGCTTTCGATGTGCCGCGAGCCGGGAGAGGGAAGCATAGGTCAGATTAAGGCGCAGGACAAGGCTTTGGATTACGCGCTGCGTGCCGGATATTCGGATACGCTTACGCCCGTATGGTACAATGAAGCTGACGGATATATAATAGTCACGCTTGCTCCGGAAATACGAGAAACCGTATATTATACAGACCTTGTGAAGATCAAACTGCGCGCGTCTGACGGCGCGCTTGCGGGAATGGAGGCGTACTCTTACTGTGCCAATCATCGGAAGAGAGATCTTCCCGTGTCACTGATGGACAAGGATGCCGTGCGGTCTTGCGTATCCCCCAAACTGTCGGTGGAGCATGTCAGACTTGCGCTGATCCCGAAAGGATCGGGAGAAAAACTGTGCTATGAAGTTTCCTCCGAATATAACGGTCTGGATTATTTTGTATATGTAGATGCTGTGACAGGTAAACAGGTGGATATACTTCGTATCCTTGACGGCGAAGTTATCTGAAAATGCTGCTGAGTCCGTAAAACAAAAACGCGCCCTGAAAGTCGGATAAACTTCCGGGGTGCGTTTTTATGCGTCGTTTTTGCCGCTTTTTTTAAGACGGCGATTAAGATGTAAAGCGGAAACCGATATACGTTACAAGCACGTCATACCCGGTATCGCGTCAGCCCTATTATCAGAAGAACTCTATAACTTCCGTTCTGGGCTTCTTGGGCGAGGGGTCTGCGGCGGCATATCCGAGAGCGCAGCAGCCGTATACCTTATGGGAAGCCGGTACACCTACTTCAGAAAGCAGGTCGCGGAGTTTTTCGCAGTTGTCTCCGCCGAGCTGATTGATCCAACAGGAACCCAGACCGAGAGCGTTCGCGGCAAGAAACATGTTTTCGAGGGCGCACGAACAGTCGTCACGCGATGTGTTGAACGAAGAGTCCGCCGAAACGATGATGAATACAGGCGAATGGTAATTGCAGCTGTAGCCTTTCGCGCCGTTTCTTTCAAGATTGGATGACACCGAAGCCTCTCCCGCGATAGTGCGCACGCGTTCGTTCATGCGGTCGAGCCAGTTCTTATCCGTAACGACTGCAAAATGTCGTGTAAATCTGCTCATGCCGCTCGGAGCGTTGCGCGCTGCTTCAAGCACGGTATTGATATCGTCTTTTGACGGCATATCCGGCTTGAAGGCGCGGCACGTCCGTCTTGACATAATACATTGTAATGCGTCCATAGTATAAACCTCCGTAAAGATAGTTTTGCTTTTATTTACCGCAGCCCTTACAGGTCGCGCAGTTATGAGTGCATTCGGAACTGCTGCAGCCGCCTATGCTGCCGTAGCATTTTCCCGAAAAGCTCTGTTTCATTTTACCGCCGCATTTTTCGCATGCGGGTGCTTCCTCAGCGGATCTGACGAGTTCTTCCTGTCGGTGACCGCACACAGTACAAACAAAAGAAAGCAGTGCCATCAGTTTAAATATCCTCCGTAAATTCCTTACCGTTTTTCACAAGCGTCCATTTGTCAAAACCGATATTTTTAAGGGCGTCTGCAACTATATCGTAATTATATCCCGTGCGTTCGGAGCGGTGTGAATCGCTTCCGAAATTGATTTTACGTCCGCCCAGCTCATAATACCTTCGGAAAATGCTGATATCCGGCAGACACAAAGTACCTTCAGCGGCGCATCCGCCTACAGACGAATTGGCTTCAAGAATTTTTCCTTTGCGTATTATGACAGTGAGTATATCGTCCAGCTCTTCCGGAAAATCCGAATACACGAGGGTCTTTCGTTCGAACGGGGAAGGGCGTCCGATGTAGCCGAGATGTCCGACGGCGTCCCAGCGGTAGGGCGCGTCCAGACTTTCGCGCACACATCTGAGATACTCGAGATATGCCTGTCTGCGGTCGTAACCCACCCAGTACTTTTTCCAGTAGCAGTCCAGTCCGTGACAGATATGCACTGAATTTATCACATAACCGAACGGATAATCAGACAGTTTGCTCATGATCTCCGGCACGTCTTCCGGAGTATATCCCACTTCAACTCCGGCGCAAAGACTGATCTCCGGCATATCGCTCTGCAGTTTTTCCATGCGCCTGAAATATTCGTCGGTTATCAGGTAATTGAATATAAATTCACCTTCCGGACGCGCATCGTTCGGAAAACCGAGATCCATATGTTCGGTGAATGCGAGATACCCGAACCCTTTTTCGGCGGCTACTGCCGCGCCCTCTTCGGGCGGACGTGAGCTGTCGGGTGAGAACAGCGAGTGGTTGTGACAATCGACTTTCATTATGCTCTCCTGAGATCCTTTCCGGTCAATGCGACGCTGAGGCAGACTCTGCCGTCGAATAACCGGCTGACGATCCTTTCTCCGTATCTGTCCGCAAGCGCGGCAGGGGAAAGATTTGTCGTTATAAGCGTATGCCGTCCGGCGTTCATGCGTTCGCTTATGACGGTATAAAGATATTCGAGTGTGACATTGCGCAGAATGCTTTCCGTACCGAGATCGTCTATAACGAGGAGATCGGCGGCGATCAGCGCATCCAGGGTATCAGAGCGGGATGCGTCGAATGAGATATGGTATCTGCGGCAGGCGTCGTTGAACCCGAATGCCGTCATGAAAGCGACGGAAAATCCGTGTGTTTCCAGTTCGTTGGCGACTGCGGAAGCGAGGTAGGTCTTACCCGTACCGACATTGCCTATAAGCAAAATATTCGTATTTTTCGTTTTCGGAAACTTTTTGCAGAAAATCCTCATTGCGGAGTAAGCCGCATTCATGGTATCGCGGTCATTGCCCTCAAAGAGTGCGAGATCACAGTCCTCGAACGTGAAACGCGGAAGAGCTGAGCCTGCCGGATCCATGCTTGCGCGGCGGCGTACGCAGTCGCAGTATTTGCCGTCGTTATAGCCGCTGTCGCCGCATATGCTGCAGCGTGGCTGAGGATCAAAGTCGTCCGGCGAGAATCCTTTTGCAATGATAAGCGAGTCCCGTATGCGTTTGAGCTCGGCTATCTCTTCATCTGTTTTATCGTCGAGGATGGCGGCGCGCATGGCTTTTTCTGCGGCGAGCAGTTTATCATCCGAGTCCAGAAGCTTGAGATAACGCTCTTTTGCAGCGGCTCTTTTTTCCGCATATTCCGATTTAATAAGATTTGCGGTTGCATGAAGATCCATCTCAGATATCCTCCGGGTTGATATTTTTTATCTTATCGTTAAGCGATATTGCGTCTATTTCGGCAGAGGGCTTGTCGCCGGCGAACTTCTTTGCGCTTTCCGTATCGTTGATGCCGTTTTCATGGAACTGCTTGATTAGCATATGCATACGAACGCGCGGATTAGCTTCACCCATACTGCGCTGAGCGGCATAATCGAGCAGCTCCTGCGGTATATGCCAGTAGTTCGTCCAGATATTATAGCTGTCGCGGTCGCGGGAGGTGACGTCGCCGCGGATGCCCGCTTTGGCGAGCAGGGCGGAAATAGCTCCGTCAAATTTACCCTCTGTTGCAAAGCGTTCGCGCACGGCGTTTTCGTCCGTGATGCCGTTATCCGCGCATTCTCTGAGCAGATCGGACATTTTTTCGCATGATTTTTTTTCATGACGGAAGCAGTAGTCCGCAACGAGCATAAGCGAGGGCGCATCGAATCCCATTTTGAGCCACTCTTTGACGTACGTTTCCGCGTAGTGATCGAGACGAGTATAGCGGACGTCAAGATGCGCGAGCAGTTCTTTTGTCAGCGAAAGCAGATTGGCTCTGTTGACCTTGTATTCCTCTATATCGCGCAGATCGATGAGTCCGTCGGCGTGGTACCGCGTGAGCAGCGTGTCCAGTCCCTTCATCTCTCCGTAAACGCCGCTTGCGACAGACAGTACGGCGGCAGGGGAGAACCCCATTTCCTCCGTCCATTTGCGGTACAGGCGTACGTCCTCGAAGTCCTGAGCGCGGCGTATCTTGAGCACTTTGAACAGTTTGGATACATCGGAGGAAATAATGTCGTAAGACGAAAGTTTAGCTTCCACTTCATCCGTAGTCCGGCAGCCTTCGTTCGCGAGGTTGCGCGCGACGGTGACGATATACTTCCATCCGACGCTTTTTCCTTTAAGCCTTGCGCAGTAAGCGATAATATTGAGCATGGCTTCGGTATCGATATGGTAATCCTCAATGACAGCATAGTACTCGTTAAGTTCGCTCGGCAGAAATTCGCGATTGGGGAACATGCGCAGTAGCATTTCGTTGAAAGCCGTAAACTTCTTTTTGGAATACGCCTTATGCGAGGGACGTGTAAAGCTTACCGGTTTATATTCTATTTCATACGGCGGAACGGCGGAGATGCGCACAAGCCCCTGTTCCTCCCAGTACCGGAAAGCCGCCATAACGTCGTCTTCGGTTATACCGAGCAGTTTGGACATGCGTTCGGGAGAATTATCCGCATTGCTGTTACCCTCCGCGAGCATTTTTCCGTATATGTAAACTTTTGTATAGTTTTCGGGCGCATACGGCATAAGCTCGATAATGAATATATTATCCAGCTCTATCCCTGTTTTAGCCGTAAGCTCACTGCTCAGCCTTGTAAAAGCCATGATCCCTCCGTATCGGCAATTCGCCGTACCTTATATATTATCACATCCGCCGCGCTTTAACAAGCGATTGAAAGGGCGGTATAGAATAAAAAAATTTACTTTGCCGGCGCACAGAAACCGCCCGCCGAAAAAGGCAAGATCCCTCTATGCCTGATTGAACCGCTGTGCCGAAGCCGATTATACTGCATTGATAAAGCGTAGAAAAACCGACCCGGGCAGTCCCGGGTCGGAGCATAACTTATTATCAGTTTTTCTTGAGCGTATAGCTGTCTTTTGCGTCAAGCACGGACCATCCGAGGGAGGCGAGTTTGTCGCGCAGAGCGTCGCTTTCCGCCCAGTTCTTCGCTTTACGTGCTGCGAAACGTGTCTCAGCTATCTGTCTGATCTCGTCGGGAACGTCATCCTCTTTCTTCTCCGTGCACTTATCGAGTGAAAGCCCGAGCACTTTATCCGCACGCATAGCCGCTTCGTAAATGTCGCGGGAGGGCGGGTTCTTGAGCAGAGTCCAGAGCTCACCGAGTCCGAGCGGAATGTTCAGATCATCGCTTACCGCATCGGCGAAAGCCTTATCGAAGTCTTCAATGATCTTGCTGTCCGTCTTTGCATCGGACGCGGCGCATGCCGCAAGCAGAGCGAGCAGGCGGGAGTAAGCTGTTTTCGCACTGTCCATACCTTCAAACGTAAAATTGAGCTTTTTGCGGTAGTGCGTATTAAGGCAGAAATAACGGAAGTCCATCGGCGAGTAGCCTTTTTCGGCAAGTTCGTCCAGCGTGTAGGTATTGCCGAGGCTCTTACTCATCTTGCGGCCGTCAACCTGCATAAATTCGACGTGCATCCAGTAATTGACCGCGGGATGACCGAGCAATGCTTCCGACTGTGCGATCTCGTTTTCGTGATGGATGGGAATATGGTCCACACCGCCGGTGTGAATATCGAATGTATCGCCGAGATACTTTCTGGACATCGTGGAGCATTCTATATGCCAGCCGGGATAGCTGCGACCCCAAGGCGAATCCCACTGCATGATATGCTCTTTCGGAGCTTTTTTCCACAGCGCGAAGTCAGCCGGGTTGCGTTTTTCGCTGTTTACGTCGACGCGTGCACCTGCGATATTGTCTGAAAGACGGGTGTTTCCGGACAGCTTACCGTAAGAGGGGAATTTGGAAATGTCGAAATAGATACCGTCGCTGGTCTCATAGCCGTAACCATTTTCGACAAGCTGTTCTACAAACTCGAGCATATCGGAAATATGTTCAGTCGCTTTGGCTACTATTTCCGGGCGTTCGATATTCAGCTTATCAGTATCCTGAAAGAACAGCTTGGTAAACTGTTCGGCTATTTCCCACGGAGTTTTACCCGTTTTCTTAGCCGCTTTTTCCATTTTATCGTCGCCGTCATCCGCGTCTGAGGTGAGGTGACCGACGTCGGTGATATTCATAACGCCAAGCAGCTTATACCCGTTGAACTTTACGACGCGGCGAAGCGAATCCATGAAGATATATGCGCGCATGTTGCCCATATGAGCGCGCGAGTACACAGTGGGTCCGCAGGAGTACATACGCACTTCTCCGGGGTGAACGGTGTGCAGTTCTTCTTTTCTTCTTGTGAGGGTGTTGTAAACTATCATTATTTGTTATCCTTATCCTCTTCATCATTGTGCATGTTGCACAACGATGCTTTTATCTGTTCAATGCAGGCGTCAAGGGATTCGAGTTTATCCACGATAGGATCGGGAAGTGCCTGATCGAGGTCATCCGTGCGTTCTCCGTTAAGGCGTACCACAACGCCTGGTACGCCGACGACGGTAGCGTTTGCCGGTACGTCTTTGAGCACAACGCTGCCCGCGCCTATCTTGGCATTTTTGCCGATAGTGATCGGACCGAGCACCTTGGCGCCGGCACTTATCATAACGCCGCTCTTGACTGTCGGATGACGCTTGCCTTTGTCTTTACCCGTACCGCCGAGAGTCGCTCCCTGATATATGGTGACGTTGTTTCCTATCTCCGTGGTCTCTCCGATGACTACGCCGGTACCGTGGTCGATGAAAACGCCGTAACCTATCTGTGCTCCGGGGTGGATCTCGATCCCGGTGAAGAATCTGCCTATCGAAGAGATCATTCTGGCAATCAGCTTAAAGCCGCGAACATGCAGATAATGCGCAATGCGGTAGAGCACAAGCGCATGGAAGCCGTTGTAGGTAAGAACTATCTCCCATGCTCCGGTAGCAGCCGGGTCATGGGTTCTTGCGGCTTCAAGATCCATTTTGATTTTGTTGACTTTTCTTTTCATTGTGCTGTCCGTAATGCGGCGTCTTGCCGTCAGAGGAATGAAAGCAGGTCGAGGACCGCCTTGAATTTGCTTACACCTTCATCATATTCTTTTTCGTCTGTCAGAATGCCTTTGAATTTATTCTCAAGCGCGACAACGGTGCTCTTAAGTATTTCCATACCGCGATCGGTGATTGCAAACAGTACCGTGCGCTTGTCGTTCTGTCTGCGCGATTTTGTTATCTCGCCGTCCTTTACCATTTTTGCGGTAAGAAGCGCAAGATTGGATTTGACCATACACAGTCTGTTCATAAGCTCGACGGGCGTAAGAGGACCGGACGATAAGAGGTAAAGCAGTTTGACGCGCAGAGTAAGCGGTTCGGCGTCGGAAGCCGAAAGGTCACAGGCGCTGCGTGACGCCATATTGAGTTCTATCAGCAGTTCGCCCGCCGTCTTTCTCATACCCGTATCTCCGTAACTGTCCGGACTTTAATTAAAGATCCGTTATTGGATTATTATTATATAATAACACAGTCTTTAAGTCAAGCAAAAACGACCGGTGCCGCACGGGCTCAGTGAGCCGGACTTATTCCGCTCTGCCATGCTCGGAGGCTTAAGTAAAAGAAACTGTCACCCGATCGGTAAGCGTATCAGGCATTACCGGAAGCATTCATCGTCTTGTGATTCAATGCGGCAGTTTTACGTACAAAATGTCAGACAATGCGAAAATTTATACCAAAATGGAAATTTTTTCATAAAAAGTATTGCAAAAGCGGGATATATATGGTAAAATATAAGTGCAGTAAGGCAGACTGCATAAAATTACAATACAGGAAGGGGACACACAATGAACATTACGGAAGTTCGTGTAAGACTGGTCAAGAAAGAGGAGGGTAAGCTTAAGGCCGTGGCGTCCGTAACGATAGACGATTGTTTTGTAGTACACGACGTGAAGATAATCGAGGGCGCGGAAGGTTGCTTCATAGCGATGCCTTCAAAGCGTACACCGGATGGCGAATATAAAGATATCGTTCATCCTCTCAACACTGAGACCAGAGAGAAAATGGGGAAAGTGATAATTGCCGAATATGAAAAGGCGAAGCGTGAAGCAGAGAATGCCGACTCTGATTGAGCGCAGTTAAAAAATGATACGGAACTCCCAAAGCACAGCTGAAAAATGCTGTACCCCTGTTTAAACAGGGGTTTTATTTTTGTCATCTGTCTGCCATCGGTACTTTATCGGCGTTTCACGCATAAATAACGGTATGAGAGTGCACCTGATAGGATCGGAAGGGGCGGGAATGAAATGGCTGTCGGACTACTACCGAGAGCGCGGAAACGAGGTGAGCGGTTCAGATCTGCTTACCGGCGGGCATAATAAAGACAACGTGCGCGATGTCGATCTTGTTATCTATACGGCGGCTGTAAGCGCAGACAATCCGGAACTGAACGAAGCTTTGAGACTGGGGATAAAAACTATCTCCCGCGCGGAGGCGTTGGCGGCAGCCGCGGTATGTTTCGGAACGAGCATAGCCGTTGCCGGCACTCACGGAAAAACTACGACTACATGTATGCTGTCGGAAATGTTGTCCTCATACGATCCGGCGGTATTTTTCGGCGGAACTTACCGCGGACGGCGCGGAAAAGCGACGGGTGAAATGCTGATAGCCGAAGCTTGCGAATACAAGCGCGGTTTTCTGTTCATGCATCCCGATATATCCGTGACTCTCAATGTGGAGCTGGATCACACCGACTGCTATACTTCGTACGACGACGTGCTTAAGGCGTTCCGACAGTTTGCGTTGCAGTCGGATTTTGCGGTTATATCTGACGCGCTTGCCGGAGCGCTTGTCGCAAAACGGTATACCGTGACTGTGGGCAGAACGGGTAAGTACGCATGTATAGATTGTGTCGCGAGAGGAGGCGGAAGCGACATAGCCGTAAAAACGCCGGAAGGCGTGCGCAGGTTCAGGCTGGAAGTGCCGGGCAGACACAATGCGGAAAACGCGGCGTTTGCGATAGCTGCGGCGAGGACGTACGGTGCGCATTACGACGAGATAGCCGAAGGGCTGTCGAGGTTTACGGGCGCGGACAGAAGATTGCAGCTTGTGGGAAGAGCGAAAGGAGTGCCTGTATATTCCGATTACGCACACCATCCGACAGAGATCGAAGCATCCGTCAGAGCGTACCGGGCAATGGGATATAAACGCATACTGATAGTTTTTCAACCGCATACGCATGAGCGGCTCGGCAGTCTGTTCGACGGGTTTGTAAGCGCGCTTTGCGATTGTGACAGCATCATACTCCCGGTATTTCGTGCGAGAGGGGAATGCGGCATTACAAGCGATCGTCTTGCAGAAGAAATAGTGCGCTGCGGCGGCAGGAGCATTGCACTTGATGTACCCGAAACCGCAAGACGTATAAAAGAAACTGCGCCCGATCACGATATTATCGCGATAACGGGCGCAGGTGATAACGAAAAAATTCTGCCGCATATCCTTGATCAGTTTTCTCCGAACGAATGACCGCCGACAAGCAGTTTATTGATAGCGCCGACAAGCGCCTTGACGGAAGCGCGCATAATATCGTTATCCACGCCGACTGCCCATACGCGGTGACCTACAGCGTCGGTGATGCCGACATATGCGGCAGCGCGCGAATGCGAGCCTTCTTCAAGCGCATGCTCGGAATACTGGAGGTTGCCGTAGTTTACGCCGATATTTGACTTGAACGCGTTTGATATAGCGTCGAGAGCGCCGTTTCCGGTGCCGATATAGTCGACGAGTTTGCCTGCATTTCTCGTTGTCACGCAAGCCTGAACTCCGTCGCGCACATTGGTGATTTCGTATTTTACAAACGTAAGAGGCGACTCAACATTTATGAATTCGTCAGCGAAAACCTTCATAACTTCATCGGGAAGCAGTTCTTTGTGAGCGTGGTCCGAAGCGTTCTTGACGGCGTAACCGACAGTTTCGCGCATATTCTTGGGCAGGTGATATCCGAATGTATTTTCCAGCATATAACCTATACCGCCTTTACCGGACTGACTGTTTATACGAATGACGTCGCCGTCATAATTACGTCCTATATCGGCAGGATCGATCGGAAGATACGGAACATCCCAGCGTACGCGCTGTTTATCCTTGCGGAAAGTAAGACCTTTTGCAATAGCGTCCTGATGGCTTCCGGAGAAAGCGGTGAACACGAGCTGACCCGCGTAAGGCTGACGGGGAGGGACGGTCATATTTGTAAGCCGTTCATACGTTTCCTTGATGGCGGGCAGATTAGAGAAATCCAGTTTGGGATCAACGCCGTGGGTGTACATATTGAGAGCGAGAGTAACGATATCGACGTTACCCGTGCGCTCACCGTTGCCGAACAGTGTACCTTCCACTCTGTCCGCTCCTGCAAGCACACCGAGTTCGGCGTCCGAAACTCCGCAGCCCCTGTCGTTATGAGGGTGAAGGGAAATCTCGACGCAGTCACGGTTGATCAGATTTTTATGCATATACTCGACCTGACAAGCGTAAACGTGAGGAAGACTCATTTCCACGGTGCTGGGCAGGTTGATGATGAGTTTGCGGTCCTGGGTGGGCTGAAGCACACGTATGACCGCATTGCATATTTCCAGTGCGAACTCCGGTTCCGTACCCGTGAACGATTCGGGGGAGTACTCGAAGCGGTAGTTACCGCCGTCCTCTTCAGCGAGTCTCTTAATAAGTTCCGCGCCGTCAGTAGCGATCTTGATGATCTCTGCTTTATCCTTATTGAACACCTGTTCACGCTGAGCGACGGAGGTTGAATTATAAAGATGCACGATGGCGCGTTTACATCCGCGGAGAGCTTCAAACGTGCGGCGTATTATATGCTCACGGCTTTGCGTAAGCACCTGAACGGTCACATCGTCCGGAATGAGTTTATCCTCGATGATACGGCGGAGGAAGTTGAATTCCGTTTCAGACGCAGCAGGGAAGCCTACTTCTATTTCTTTGAATCCGACGTCTACAAGCAGCTTAAAGAACTCGAGTTTTTCATCGAGGCTCATAGGCGTGACAAGCGCCTGGTTGCCGTCGCGCAGGTCCACACTGCACCAGACGGGCGGTTTGTCGATATAATCTTTTTTCACCCAGTCCGTACAATCGACCGGGGGCATAAAATAGCCTTTTCCGTACTTTTCGGTATTTTTCATTGATGGCTCCTTCAGGGGCTGAAAAAAGGCCCCTTAACAACATAATGTTAAGAGACGAACGAATCCGCGGTACCACTCTTATTCCGCGCATAAAGCGCAGCACTTTATAGGGTACAGTCATACCCCTTCCCGTCTGACGTGGGGAACGTACGTCGCAGTCTACTGAGGAGAGTGAAGCTCCCGTTTGGTGCGCAGCTTAACATCCTTTATGGCGAGTTCGTCTTATCCGCCGCTATCGTCCTCGCACCGACCGGACGTTCTCTGAAAACGGGAAATAAGATTACTGATCCTGTAAGGCATTGCCTTTATATTTACGATTTATGCAAGTATACCCCAAAAAGTTCACGATGTCAAGGATTTTGGTAAGTATTTTTTGCGTATAATGCGGGAATTTCCTTGACAAAGCGCCTTGCATTTAATATAATAGCTAAGAACCGCTCGTGACGGGTATTTTAATGCGCTTAAAATACGGGCGAACCCGGGTCACGGCGGAAACATCAAGTGCAGAGGAGGCAAAACAAATGTACGCAGTAATCGTTACCGGCGGCAAGCAGTACAAAGTCTGCGAAGGCGACGTTATCGAAGTGGAAAAGCTGGAAGGCGAAGCAGGCGCTCAGGTTGAGTTTGACGCTATCATGAAAGTTGACGGCGAAAACATCCTTACCGGTGCCGAAGCATCCGGCAAAGTAAAGGGCGAGATCGTTAAGCAGGGCAAGACGAAGAAAGTCGTAGTATTCAAGTACAAGTCCAAGAAGAACGAGCGTGTCAAGAACGGACACAGACAGGCTTTCACGAAGGTCAAGATCACCGCTATGGCGTGATCCGCGAGATATAAAGAGAGGTATATAAAATGACGGTATTTACATTTAAGCCGCTTGTCCTCATGGCTCACAAGAAGGGCGGCGGATCCACGAAGAACGGCAGAGACAGTAACGCTCAGAGACTGGGCGTCAAGAGATACGCAGGTGAAAATGTACGCGCAGGCAGCATTCTCATCCGCCAGAGAGGAACCAAGTTCCATGCAGGCAACAATGTCGGTATAGGCAGCGATGATACGCTTTACGCTAAAGTCGACGGCGTTGTAAAATTCGAGCGTTACGACCGTACCCGTAAAAAGGTAAGCGTATACGCTGCTGAATAATAATCACAGCTATAAAAGAGGGCTGTTGCATTTACGGATGCGACAGCCTTTTTACATGTTCGGGTAATAGCTGAGGGACATTCTCCGCTTTAAACGCGGCGAACTGCCGGATAAAATTTCCGTTCGTGTAAATAAAACGATAAACAGGGAATTTCATTGCCATAGCGGCGGAACATGTGGTATAATCATATCATGGAGATCACGAAAGACAAAAGCGGAATAACTGTAGAGGGCGCGGAGTTTTTCAATGTCAGGGATACATTGGAATGCGGACAGACGTTCAGGTTTGCACAAAACGGGGACGGTTATACGGTGCGTTCCGCGGATAAGTACTGCCGCATAGCACAGACGGCGGACGGAGTGCGGATAGACACGGCTGATCCGGATTATTTTTATCATTATTTCGCGTTGGATGCGGATTACTCCGGATATTTTGAGCGGCTTCATTCGTTCCCTGAGCTTGCGCGCGAGAGCGAGGCGGGAAAGGGCATAAGGCTGCTCCGCCAGAATGCGTTTGAGATGATAATATCATTTATAATATCCGCAAACAACAACATACCGCGTATAAAAGGGATAATCGAAAGATTGTGCGTAGCCGCCGGGAAAAGCACTCCGGACGGCGGTCATGCGTTTCCGACGAGGGAGGAGCTGCTTCCGCTTTCGGTTGCGGATTACTCGGCTCTCGGTGCGGGATACCGGGATGCGTATCTGTATTCCGCAGTACGGACGGTGACTGACGAGTTCGTATCCGAAGTAAAAGCTCTCAGTGCGGACGAAGCGCGTAAAAAGCTGCTTACCGTAAAAGGGATAGGTCCCAAGGTAGCGGACTGCATAGTGCTTTTCGGGCTGTCTCACTGGGATTCCTTCCCGGTTGATACCTGGATGAAACAGGCGCTTATGACAGAGGAGCTGGATACGCCCGCCAAGATTCATGATTTTTATATGGCGAGATACGGCGAGCTTGCCGGTCTTGCTCAGCAATACATATTTCACTATGCAAGGAATGTAGGCGCGGCAGGACGGTGACGTTTGTGCGTTATCTTAAAATATTTATTGACTTATAGCCGCTTTCGGTTTATAATTATACTATGCTTAAAGCTTATGACAAAGCGGGAGAAATATCTTACAGTCTCGGTGCGTTTCCGACCGTAGAG
Source organism: uncultured Clostridia bacterium (assembly GCA_944362615.1). GTDB lineage: Bacteria > Bacillota > Clostridia > Christensenellales > Pumilibacteraceae > Protoclostridium. The sequence goes on along the minus strand of CALVTM010000002.1, from coordinate 245,005 downwards.
CTGATAAAGCGCAGGCGCGAGGACATTGAAAGCATTGTGCTTCATTCCTCGTTGCGCATGACGGACGAGCTTGAAAAGATACTTGCTCCGGTGCGGGATATAACCGTCGTTGACGATAAATCGATATCACGTATTGCGAAAAAAGGTAACGTCTATATGGCGGGAGTGTTCAGAAAACGCTATGAAGATTTCGGCAGCGACACTCACGTTACGCTTGTTCAGCCCTCCGATGAAGGAAACCTCGGAACGATAATGCGCACGATGCTCGGTTTTGGGATCAGAAAGCTTGCGATCGTCGGGCAAGGCTGTGCGGATGCTTATAATCCCAAAACGGTACGTGCATCCATGGGCGCGATATTTTCGCTCAGCATAAGCGTATATCCGGAGTGGGGAGACTATGCCGCCGCTCATCCCGAGAATAAAATGCTGTTCATGCTGGACGACAGAAGCGTGACTCTCGGCAGTGTGACACCGGAGGCGCCTTTCGGTCTTGTGTTCGGTAACGAAGGGTCGGGATTGCCTGCGGAGCTTGCGGAAGCCGGGACGCCGGTCATAATACGGCACAGTAAAGACATCGATTCGCTGAATCTGCCGCAGGCGGTAGCGATAGGGCTTTACGAAACTACGAAACATATTTTTTGCGGAGATATAAACAAATGAATGATCGCCAGACAGTGATCGTCCTCGATTTCGGAGGACAGTACAACCAGCTTATAGCTCGTCGTGTGCGTGAACAGGGCGTATACTGTGAACTTTTGCCTTTTTCAACGCCGACAGAAAAGCTTTTGGAAAAGAACCCGATAGGCATAATTTTCACGGGCGGACCGAGCAATATTTTTGAGGAGGACGCGCCGCGCGTCGGTCAGGATCTTCTTGAAGCGGGCATACCTATACTCGGTATATGTTACGGATGTCAGCTCATAGCGCACATGTCGGGGGGAGTCGTTACGACAGGTCCGCGCGAGTACGGCAGGCAGACGCTTACGGTGCGTTCGGGCAAACTGTTTGACGGAGTAAAGGAAACCTCTCTTTGCTGGATGAGCCATACCAACTATGTGGAGAAACTGCCTGACGGTTTCGTATCGACGGCAACGACGCCGACTTGTCCGGTGGCGGCAATGGAGAACGAGGCGCGCCGGCTTTACGGAGTGCAGTTCCACCCCGAAGTAATGCACACCGAAGAGGGAAACAAAGTGCTTCACAACTTCCTCTACAACGTGTGCGGAGCCAACGGCGACTGGACGATGGGAAACTTTGCCGCGGAAACGATAGCAAAGCTTAAAGCCAAGATAGGAGACAAGAAAGTGCTTTGCGCGCTTTCCGGAGGCGTAGACAGCGCAGTTGCGGCGACGCTTGTTCATAAGGCATGTCCTAACCTCATATGCGTATATGTCGATCACGGTCTCATGCGTAAGAACGAGACGGCGGAAATAATCCGCGTTTTCCGTGACGAGCAGAAAATGAATCTTATTGCTGTAGACGCAGGCGAGCGTTTTCTTTCCAAACTCAAAGGCGTGACGGAACCGGAGAAAAAACGTAAGATCATAGGCGCGGAATTCATCAAAGTATTTGAGGAAGAAGCGCGCAAGATAGGTGCCGTGGATTATCTCGTTCAGGGAACGATCTATCCGGACGTAATAGAGAGCGGACTGGGCGCAAGCGCAAAGATAAAGAGTCATCACAACGTAGGCGGACTTCCGGACGTTGTGGACTTCAAGGAGATAGTAGAGCCTCTGCGCGATCTGTTCAAAGACGAGGTGCGCGCGTGCGGCTTTGAAATAGGGCTTCCGGCGTCCATAGTGTTGCGTCAACCGTTCCCCGGTCCCGGTCTCGGAATACGTATCATCGGAGAGGTGACAGCGGAAAAGGTAAAGATACTTCAGGACGCTGATTACATATACCGCGAAGAGATAGCGCGCGCCGGACTGGATAAGGAAATATGGCAGTACTTTGCGGTGCTGACCAATGTGCAGACGGTAGGCGTAATGGGGGACGAGCGTACATACGACTATGTGTGCGGACTGCGTGCCGTAACGAGTGTGGACGGCATGACTGCGGACTGGGCGCGTATTCCTTACGATGTGCTTGAGACCATATCGTCCCGAATAGTCAACGAAGTCAAGGGCATCAACCGCATAGCGTACGACGTTACTTCCAAGCCGCCCGCTACTATTGAATGGGAATAAGCGGCGGAGATAAGTAAGTTAATACGAACATAAACACACAAGAGAAAAAATAATCCGGGAGGAACAGATATGAATAACAACAAGCGTCCTGAGAACATGGAACGCATAACTACGCCCGCGCTTGCGGAGCAGTTCATTGAAGAGCAGATAGCCGAGGTGCGTGCCAAAGTAGGCGATAAAAAAGTTCTTCTTGCCCTCAGCGGCGGCGTAGATTCTTCAGTAGTTGCAGCACTGCTCATCAAGGCGATCGGCAAGCAGCTGGTATGCGTTCACGTAAACCACGGTCTGCTGCGCAAAGGGGAGCCGGAGCAGGTGGTAAAGGTATTCCGTGACGAGATGGATGCCAATCTTATATATGTGGATGCGGTGGATCGCTTCCTGGATAAGCTGGCAGGCGTTGCCGATCCTGAGCAGAAACGTAAGATCATCGGTGCGGAATTCATCCGCGTGTTCGAAGAGGAAGCGCGCAAGCTCGAAGGTATTGATTTCCTTGCGCAGGGTACTATTTATCCGGACATTCTCGAGAGCGGTCCTGTAAAGGCTCATCACAACGTCGGCGGTCTTCCCGAAGATCTCAAGTTTGAGCTTGTAGAGCCCGTGCGTCTGCTTTTCAAGGATGAAGTCCGCGTAGTCGGCAAAGCATTGGGACTGCCTGATAACATGGTCTTCCGTCAGCCGTTCCCCGGTCCCGGACTCGGAGTGCGCTGTCTGGGCGCGATCACCCGTGACCGCTTGGAGGCAGTACGTGAATCCGATGCGATATTGCGTGAAGAGTTTGCGAAGAACGGGCTTGAAGGCAAGGTATGGCAGTATTTCACCGTAGTTCCCGACTTCAAATCCGTAGGCGTGAAAAACAACAAGCGCACATTTGAATATCCGGTCATCATCAGAGCGGTAAACACTGTAGACGCCATGACCGCCACTGTAGAGGACGTACCTTTTGCTTTGCTCCAGCACATCACCGCGAGAATAACTACGGAGGTCGACGGAGTGAACCGCGTGCTTTACGATCTGACTCCGAAGCCCTGCGGAACCATCGAGTGGGAATAAGTCGGGCAAGATCGTAATAAAACATAATGGAGGATAATAATGTATTGCAGATTTTGCGGAAAGCGCACTTGCGAAAATGCAACTGTCTGTGACGAATGCGTTAGAAACGGCAGGACGCTTGCAAGTCGGCAGGTGCCGCGCGCGGAAGAGCGCGTATATGATGAAACGTACAGCTTGCTTCCCGCATTGCTTTCATTGGTCGGTGGCATCGTCGCGAATTTAGCATTAAGCTTTTATTTGATCATATTCCTGGTGTTTCTGATAACCCTGATAGCTGAGGCGGCAAATCATACGATTATCGTTCAGTTCATAGCTATTACGGTAACATCCTGTGTGATCATGGTTTTATCGTTCATATCCGGAATAGTTGCCCTTATTCGGCGTAACGGTACGGCTAAAAAATACGGATCACATCGTTCGGCGACGATAGCGCTCAGTATTATCGGTATCATAATAAGCAGTTTCTGTATATATTATCTGATACTAAGCGGCGTCATACTTCAATCGTATTATATGACGGTCTGAAAATCTAAAGATAACAAGCAGGGCTGCCGCATTAAGCGGCAGCCCTGCTTGTGCTATCTTTTTTATAGTATTATAAGTCTTTCAGCGCGAGCGTAAACCGAGCGTTCATCCGTTTAAGCCGAGCAGTTTTTCCGCGTTAATGTGCAGTAAAAGCTGAAGTGCGGTATCGTCTCTGCACGAAGCGCGGATAAAATCGAGCGAGGCGCTTATGTCTCTCCACGGGGCGTCGCTTCCGAACAGCAGCCGGTCGGCAGGGATAGACTCGAGGATGCTCTTCATTCTGTCGGGTGTAAACTGAGAGGAAGCGAGCGAAAGATCGGTGTATACGTTCATAGCGCGCAGTACGTCAAGTTCGCTGTCCGATACGCCGTAGCCTCCGGTATGCGCAAGCACAGTGCGCTCGGGATCGAGGATATCCATCAGCGGCAGGAAGTCTGACGGGTACACATCAAACGACGTGGGCGTTCTTCCCGGTTTGCCGCAGTGGAAGAGGGCAATAATGCCTGTTTCGCGTATGGCGCGGCAAAAAGGCGGAAACCTTTCATCACCCAGCCGGAACTGTTGCATATTCGGATGAAGTTTGATTCCCTTAACTCCGAGCCCCGCATACTTGCGCACAAGCTCGGGAGCATTTTCCGAGTAAGGGTGAACGGAAAAGAAAGGTATGATAGCTTCGTCCGCGCACCCGAGGATAAACGAATTTATCTTATCTTCATGCTCCGGTCGGTTACAGACCGCAAGCACCACCGCGCGATCGACGCCGGCTTTCTGCATGGCTTTTTTAAGCCCGCGATATGTTCCGTCGTTATCTCCTTCGCAGACGTCGTCCACACCGTGAAGCGCACGGTACGCAAGATCATCCGGATAATAATGTGTATGAAAATCAATGATCATAACGCTAAGATTATCAGAAATCGGGTTATAAGTCAATCGTATAATTGACGATTGTGATAACAGGGTGTATAATTAAGAGGTACAGAAAAAATTATCGGAGGATATAAGACTGATGAAAGTTTTAATGATAAACGGCAGTCCGCATAAGGACGGTTGCACGAATGCGGCACTTACGATCATTGCAGATACGCTTGCCGAGCAGGGTATCGGAAGCGAGATATTTCAACTGGGAACGCAGCGCATAAGCGGATGCGTTGCTTGCGGTTATTGCCGTAAGAGCGGCGCAAAGCGTTGTGCGATCAAAGACGATGCGGTGAACGAGCTGATAGATAAACTGGAGGCCGCCGACGGACTTATAGTCGGCACGCCGGTGTATTATGCGTCGCCGAACGGTACGCTTGTCAGTCTGCTTGACCGTGTATTTTACGCGCACGGCGGATATCCTCATAAGCCGGCGGCGGCGATAGCTTCTGCGCGCAGAGCGGGGACGATAGTCAGCGTGGATGAGCTGAACAAGTATTTTACAATATCTCAGATGCCGGTGGTATCGCCTACTTACTGGAATGAGGTTCACGGAACACGCGCTGAGGACGTAGCAAAGGATGAAGAGGGAGTAGCGACGATGCGCAATCTTGCCCTCAATATGGCATGGATGCTTAAGTGCATTGAATGCGGTAAAGCAAACGGCATACTGCCTCCCGTTGCCGCTACCGCAACAAAAACCAATTTTATCAGATAATGGGGGGTAACTGAATTATGTCACTGCCCAAAGATCCGTATATTCTGCTCAGCTATGTCAATATGAAACTTCGCGACAGATATTCGTCATTGACGGAGTTTTGCGAGGAAGAAGGTGAAGATGAGCCGGCGATCACAGCCGCGCTTGCTTCAATAGACTATAGCTATGATCCCGTAAAAAATGCCTTTAAATGATTATATTTTACTGATGCCGAAAGCGCGTCCGTGGATCACGGACGCGCTTTTTTGTATTCCGATGTTGTCAAAGGCAAAGTAACGCCATGCGCTGTGAAAGACTGTCCGGCTTCCGGAGCGCAAGTCATATTTTTTAATTAATCACGGCAACGCCGTTACTCTTTTTCAAGCAGTTTGCCGAGCAGCATGACTATTGCCGGAATAAGTACAGACTGAAGCACAACGCCTGCAAGCCCGGACTGTATCTGCGACAGGATGAGCGCGGGAGTGAACGGAGTAACTGACTGGAATATTACAGCCAGAAGCATAAAGAGCGATCTGCCGGCGACAAAAGCGAGCAGAACGGCAGGGAAAGCCATCCAGCTGTTTTTGCTTATCAGGCGGGTAAAAAGTCCGGATATGACAGCCATGGCAGCAAGCTCGGCGATCATAAACGGCAGACGTGCGGCGGCAGGCATCGGTGAGCCTGCAAGCGAAGTGATCAGAAAGCTCACGAGAGGTGAAGCTATGCCTATGCCGAGTCCCCAGCGTATGCCGAGCAGACATCCTCCGAGAATGACGGGTAAATACATAGGTAACCAGATCATTCCTCCGGACGCGCCTGCAAAGGCATGCACGATCTGCGGCAAAGCAACGGCAAGAGCTGTAAGTCCTGCGGATATAATAGTTTTGACGGTAAGCTTAAGTTTTGCGGAAACGTTTCCGGATGCGAGTATACTCTCTATCATGGTTATTCTCCTTATCTGTTTTTCAGAGCAGCAGCTCGGCGCAACGTGCAAGTTCGTCGCGGATGTGTATATGCTGAGGGCAAGCCTGTTCGCATTTGCCGCATTTGATGCACTTATCCGCTCTTGCTTTATTGTGACTGTCCACAAGCCAGTCTATCTGGGACTTTGCGTAATTGAGATTATTAAAATAAATGTAGTCGTTCATTGCGTTGAAAGTGCCGGAGATACCTATATTCATGGGGCATACTTTAGCGCAGTAATTGCAGGAGGTGCAGGGGATAACTGGGATGCTTGCAAGCTCTTTGCGGGCGCGTTCGACCACCTTCAGCTGACTGTCGGAAAGCCTGACAAAGTCTTTCATGAAAGAAATATTGTCTTTCATCTGTTCTGTATTGCTCATGCCGGAGAGTACGGTAATGACTCCGTCCAGGCTTGCGGCGAATCGTAATGCCCAGCTTGCGACGGAAGATTCCGGTTCAGCATCGCGGAAAATATCCGCAACGGCTTTAGGAGGAGATGCGAGCATACCGCCTCTTACAGGTTCCATAATGACCACCGGTTTGCCATGACGGCGGGCTACTTCATAGCATTCGCGGGAACGCACATAAGGGTTTTCCCAGTCCGCGTAATTGATCTGCAGCTGAACGAATTCCGCTTCAGGATGTGCTGTAAGAATATCGTTAAGCTCGTCGGGCGTGGAATGGAAAGAAAAACCGACATGTTTTATCAGACCTTTTTCCTTAGTCTCAAAAGCCCAGTCCCACAATCCGAAATCATCAAAGAAATGCGTTCTGCTTTCTCCGAGATTATGGAGCAGATAGAAATCGAAGTAGCCGGCGTCTGTCTGTCTGAGAGACGTCTTGAACTGAGCGAGCGCGTCTTCACGGGTGCGGCAGTTAATCCAGGCGGCAATTTTCGTAGCGAGCAGAAATTTTTCGCGCGGATATCTTTTGACGAGCGCCTGTCTTATGGCGTCTTCGCTTCCCGGATATGCCCATGCGGTATCGAAGTAAGTAAAGCCCGCATCGAGGAACATATCCGCCATTTCCGCGGTCTGAGCAATATCGATACGTCCGTCCTTTTGCGGCAGACGCATAAGCCCGAAACCGAGTTTTTTAATTTCCTCACCAAGGTATGGCATTTAATAACTCCTTATTTGCCGAAATAGACGGCGATTTCCTTCATACGCGCGGATTGAGTAACGCCGAACGGGCAGCGCTTGTCGCAATGTCCGCAGCCTATGCAGTCGCTTGCATGAAAGGATAATTTCTCGTAATGATCGGCGGCAAGGGTATCGCCGATGCGTGCGAGATCGTAATATTTATTGATCATTCCGATATCCAGACCGACGGGGCAGGGGCGGCAGTGATTGCAGTAGACGCAGTTGCCTTTTGTATTTTCCGGTGTGAGCGTACCCAAGACCGACCAGTCTTTTTCGCTGTCGCTTGCGTTGAAATACCCGAGCACTCTTTGCATATCCGTTTTGCCGCGCACTCCGGGGAGCACGGTAACGACGCCCGGTTTATCCAGCGCATATTTAATGCACTGGTATTCGGAAAGAGCTTTACCGAACGGGGAAGAACGTGCGTCAAGGAGCTGTCCGCCGGAGAAAGGTTTCATGACGGTGATGCCCACGCCTTCAGCTTCGCAGCGCCTGTACAGCATTGCCCGTTCGTCCGTTTCGCCTATAGCGAAATCCCCGTGTTTGTAGTCGTAAGCCGGATTGATACTGAACATAACGATGTCCGGTAATTTTTCATCAAGCAGCATATTGACCATTTTGGGAGAATGTGACGACAGCCCTATATGGCGCACAACGCCCGATTTTTTGCATTCCGACAAAAAACCGAGTGCGCTTTTGCGGTACTTATCCCAGTCTTCCGGTTCATCTATGCAATGAATGAAGCCGTAATCAATATAGTCCGTTCTTAGCTGTTTCAGCCGTTCGTCGATCGAGCGTTCTATTGCAGACCTGTCGGTTGTCCAACCGTATTCGCCGCCGGAATAATCCGCTCCGAAATGCACCTGAAACAGCACTTCATTTCTTGCGCCGGCGAGAGCGTTGCCGAAATACGGAAAACATGAGCTTTCGCTTGCGGCGAGGTCGAAATAATTTACACCCGCTTCATGTGCAAGTTCGACGGTTTCCGTACCTTCTTTTTCGCCTGCTTCATGTACGGAGCTTGAGCCCATCCCGATAACGCCGATGCGATCACCCGTGCGTTTGTTTATGCGATATTCCATGGAAGTAATTCTATCACGAACACCGTTCTTTGTCAATACCGAGCCGGATTAATACATATGAATAAATATCATACGAGGTATTCGTATAATGAATAAAAAAGCTCACGTTCCTCCCGACTGTGTTCTCCATAGACAAAAAGTTCTGTAGCGCTTGCGGATACTGCCTGTAACGTACCGGAATATAAAAGAACAGGCGTATGATCAACGCCTGTTCCGGTCATATAAATAGTCGTTTTGTACCTTCGTGTATGTGTTAGCTGTTTATTCTGAAAAGCGGAACGGTTTTTATACGCTTTCGTGGAACGTCCTTTTTATGACTTCCGCCTGCTGCTCGCGGGAAAGTCTGCGGAAGTTGACCGCATATCCGGAAACGCGGATAGTAAGAGTAGGGTACTTTTCGGGGTGATTGTAAGCATCGATAAGCGTTTCGCGGTTGAGCACATTGACGTTGAGGTGGTGTGCGCCCTGCAGGAAATAACCGTCCAGCAGACCGACAAGATTAGTATATCTTTCCTCGTCCGTTTTGCCGAGAGCATTCGGCACTATTGAGAACGTATTGGATATGCCGTCCTGGCAAACGCCGCGATAGGGGATCTTTGCTACGGAGTTGAGCGATGCAAGTGCGCCGTTCTCGTCACGGCAGTGCATAGGATTCGCGCCCGGTGCAAGCGGCTCTCCGAGCTTACGTCCGTCAGGCGTAGTACCCGTCTTTTTGCCGTACATGACATTGGAAGTGATCGTCAGCGCAGAAAGCGTGTGCTTTGCATCGCGATACAGTTTATGCTTTTTAAGTTCGCGTGAGAACGCCGTTGCAATGAAGATAGCTTCATCATCCGCACGGTCATCATCATTACCGTACTTGGGGAATTCGCCCTCGGTCTCGAAGTCGACGGCAATGCCTCTCTCATCTCGGATTGGTCTCACTTTTGCATACCGTATTGCGGAAAGTGAGTCAGCGGCGACAGAGAGTCCTGCGATCCCGTACGCACAAAGCCGCGTTACGTTAGTGTCGTGCAGAGCCATCTGAGATGCCTCATAAGCGTATTTGTCGTGCATATAGTGGATTATGTTGAGCGCATCCGTATACAGCTCTGCGACGTACTGCATGACTTTGACGTAATTTTCCCGCACCTTTTCATAATCGAGGATCTCATCCGTAATGGGCTGGATGCCGGGTACTACTTTAGCGCCGGTCTTTTCGTCCACGCCTCCGTTGATTGCATAAAGAAGGGTTTTAGCTATATTGCAACGTGCTCCGAAGAACTGCATCTGTTTACCTACCTTCATAGCCGATACGCAGCAAGCTATAGCGTAATCGTCTCCGTAGATAGGACGCATGACGTCATCGTTCTCGTATTGGATGGAGTCTGTTTTAACGGACATTTTAGCGCAGTAACGCTTGAATGCGTCAGGCAGACGAACTGACCAGAGGACCGTAAGATTCGGTTCGGGGGCGGGATTGAGGTTGGTCAGCGTGTGGAGATAACGGAAAGAAGTTTTGGTCACCATCGGCTTGCCGTTGATAGACACGCCGCCGATAGACTCCGTTACCCATGTAGGATCGCCGCCGAACAGCTCGTTATATTCGGGAGTGCGCAGGTGACGTATAAGGCGCAGTTTGATGATGAACTGATCGATAAGCTCCTGAGCTTCCTCTTCGGTAAGCAGACCGCGGTCCATATCGCGCTTGATATAAATATCTATGAAGGTGGATGTTCTGCCGAGAGACGTGGCTGCGCCGTTGTTTTCTTTGGTGCCGGCGAGGTAGGCGAAGTACATGAACTGTACGGCTTCCTTTGCATCTTTGGCAGGGCGGGAAATATCGTATCCGTACCGCGCCGCCATACTCTTGATCTTGCCGAGTGCGCGTATCTGTTCAGCCACTTCTTCACAAAGGCGGATGCGGCTTTCCGTCATCGTTCCGTCAAGACCGACAAGATCACGTTTTTTCTCTTCAATAAGGTAGTCGATACCGTAGAGAGCAACGCGCCGATAGTCGCCGATTATGCGACCTCTTCCGTAAGCATCCGGAAGACCGGTCAGAAGTCCGTTATGTCTTGCGAGCCTTACGCGTTCCGGATATACGTCGAAAACTCCCTGGTTATGCGTTTTGCGGTATTCGGAAAACTTAACGTCTATGTCCTCATCCAGCTTGTATCCGTAAGCATCGAGCGCGGACTTTGCCATGCGGGTACCGCCGTACAGGTTTACTATGCGCTTAAGCGGAGCATCCGTCTGAAGGCCGACAATGACTTCGTTATCCTTATCGATATATCCGGGCGCAAAGTTGTCAATGCCGGAAATAATGTGCGTTTCAATGTCGAGAACGCCGCGATCCAGCTCCTCCTGTAACAGTTTTTCGCATTTGCCCCATACGGCTTTTGTCTTTGCCGTAGGCTGGGCGAGGAAACTTTCGTCACCGTCATACGGCGTAAAATTCTTCAGTATGAAAGAACGAACGTCCGTTTCTCTCTGCCAGTTGCCTCCGCGGAAGCCTTCCCATTCTTTGTAAGTGTTGATCATTTCGTTAACTCTCCGTCGAAAATTTCCTTTTGCAGTTGCCCGCAAAGTTTCGCATCCATGGGCGGTACGTTTTCCAGTTCGTACTTTCTGCCCATAGCCGCATATTTATGTACTCCGAGCGTGTGATAGGGGAGAAGCTCCACTTTCTCCACGCGTTTGAAATTACTGATAAACCGTTTTAATTCTTCAAGATGCCCGCGTCCGTCCGTGATCCCGGGGACCACAACGTGTCTGATCCAGATCCTGACGCCGTGTGTTTCGCATGCCCTTAAGAATTCTGTAGTCCGCCGGAGCGAGCCTCCGCACAGTTCGCGGAAAGAATCCTCGGTGGTGTTTTTTATATCGCAAAGCGCGAGATCGGTATAACGCAATATTTCGTCATAATTTCCGTCGCCTGCGCCTGCTGTGTCTATGCAGGTATGTATGCCGGCGGCTTTGCAGCCTTTAAGGCATTCGGTAAGGAACTGAGGCTGAGCCAGCGGTTCTCCGCCCGAAAAAGTGACACCGCCGTTTGACGCTTTGTGGTATGGGATAAATCTCTTGACCTTAGTGACTATCTCTTCGGAGTCCGTAAGTTTTCCTTCACCGAACTCCTGTGTATCCGGGTTGTGACAGTACTTGCATCTGAGCGGGCAGCCCTGAAAAAATATCACCGTTCTGATCCCGGGTCCGTCTACAGTGCCCATACTCTCTATCGAATGTACATATCCTTTCATATGCGCTCTCCGTATATTGTGCCCGGTGCTGCATTTTTCAGCGCCGCTATCCGTCCGTTTTTGCAGTGAGAAAAAATAAAAGCCGCACTAAAGCCCGGGACATTACCCAGACGGCACGGCGACTCTCAGTCTCATACTCCCTTGCGGTTAATTCCGCATCGCATCCGTCAGTCATATGAGATACTATATTTATACACTATATCTTGTGTTTTGTCAAGTAGTTTGCATACAATATCTTGTATATTTTTTAAGCCAACCTTGCAGCAGACGGATAAGCATCTAATCAGACTCTGTCAGATCGTCCGTAGCGGCATAAAGTTGAAGCAAATGCGTTTACCGCGGCATGCGTGCTTCGTGAATAGACGGGGAAACCGATCATCCGGTATGTCGTACATTCGCTTCGGGAGCAGCAATGAGCGGACGGATGGAAAACGATAAAGACGCGACCGGCGTCATATGCAGGTCGCGTCTTGTGTGTCTTTTGGAATGCGGAACGTTATTTTACCGCTATCACTTCTATTTCGACAAGCGCACCGGAAGGGAGCGCGGAAACCTCTACACATGAGCGTGCGGGAGGCTCTATGCCGAACATTTCCGCATAAATTGCGTTCACCTTTGCAAAATCCCCGATATCTTTAACAAATACTGTGGTTTTCACAACAGCCGCAGGAGTAAGCGAAACAGAACTGAGCAGTGCGGAGATATTTGCAAGCACCTGTCTGGTCTGTCCTTCAACGTCGGTTGCGACAATTTTTCCGACAGCCGGATCAATCGCGATCTGACCGGAGAAGAAGATAAAACCGTTTGCTTCGATGCCCTGACTGTAAGGTCCGATAGGGGCGGGCGCTTTATTTGTAAGTATGATATTTTTCATTATATTACGGCTCCTTGATATTATTTGATCGTTATCCGCAAAGCAGGGTATAAGTATTCATTGCGGGGAAGTGATAAACGTGCGGCATTACGGTGACGGGGACTAATGCTCATATTTTCGGCAATCAATGCGTTCGTCTTCCGGACAGCCGAGTCGATCAAGTTATTTCGTTCGGATATTTTCGAGTACTTTAAGTCCGCTGTCCATGAGAGCTTTTGCAACGCGCTCACTGTGTTCTCTTCCGCCGACTTCGCAGCCTATGTGAAGGATAGCTTCGCCGAGTTCAAGGTCAGCGCTCATACGGTCATAGGTAACGGAGATGACATTTGCGTTCTGAGCGGCAAGGATATGCGATACTTTTTCAAGCATACCGGGTTTATCCTGCAGCTGTATTGAGAACTCTATCTTACGTCCGCGGGAAACGAGACCGCGATCGATGATCTTGCCGATAGTGGAAACGTCGATATTACCGCCGGAAAGCAGGCATGCTACTTTCTTTCCTTTGACATTGAGCTTACCTGAAAGCAGGAGGGCAAGCGAGGTTGCTCCTGCCGGTTCCACGACAAGCTTCGTGCGCTCGATAAGATGGATGATCGCAGATGCTATTTCTCCGTCGCTTACCGTCATAACGTCGTCGGCATATTTGTTGATGATCTCCATTGTAATATTGCCGGGATTCTTAACGGCGATACCGTCGGCGATCGTATATATATTATCCGTGGAGATATGCTTTTTTTCGCGGAATGAGAGGGCGATCGCGGGTGCGCCTTCCGCCTGTACTCCGATAACCCGTACATTCGGGTTTACCGATTTTACGGCAAGAGCAACGCCTGCGAGCAGACCGCCGCCGCCGGCAGGGACGATAACGTAATCGAGATCAGGAACTTCCTCCATCATTTCCAGACCGAGAGTGCCTTGACCTGCGATAACATCCTCATCGTCAAACGGGTGAATAAAGACAGCGCCTTGTTTCTCCAGTTCGCGTGCGCGGAAATATGAGTCGTCGTAATAGTCGCCGTAAAGCTCTACTTTCGCGCCATAACCTTCCGTTGCTTTTATCTTGGCGATAGGAGTGGTCTTCGGCATAACGATCGTGGCGTTCATACCCATTGCGGAAGCCGCAAAAGCGCAGCCCTGCGCGTGGTTTCCCGCACTGCAGGCTACGATATTTTTCGTTCCTCCGGCTTCTGCGAGCTTAGCGATCTTATTATAAGCGCCGCGGACCTTGAATGAACCGGTCTTTTGCAGGTTTTCACATTTAAGGTAAACGTCGCCGCCTGTCATAGCGGAAAAAGTCGAGGAATGATCCAGTCTGTTTCTCTGTACCACGGGAGCGAGACGTTCCCGGGCTTCTTTAATCTTATCTGCATTCATCATAGTACACTTATAATACTTGATTACAAGCGTTTTGTCAAATTATTCGCTTGCCATTAGCGGCAATTAGTTAAAACAACCGCGTTTTCAGCTTCCGGGCGGTAACGCGAATGCCGCCTTGACATTTCGCCGTCCTTGTGCTATGATTCGGCTATGGGTAAAATAACGGACATCCGACCTCAGCAACGGGCAAAAAGCCGTGTAAACATATACGTTGACGGCGAATATGCCGCCGCGCTTGAAGCACTGACTGCTAAAGCGGGCGGACTGGAGATCGGCACGGAAATAAGCAGGGAAAGACTGGCGGAGCTGGAGGCTGAAAGCGAAAGGGAAAGCGCTCTCAGGCGTGCGTTTTCTTATGTATCACGGCGTATGCGCACCGAGCATGAACTTCATGAGTATCTGAAGGGAAAAGGTTACGGCGACAACATAATTGATCAGGTCATTGAAAATCTTAAATCATACGGCTATATTGATGACGATGAGTTCATACGAAGTTATGTGGAAAATAAAAGCGGAGTGAGAGGAAAGCGGCGGCTGAGACACGATCTCGGGATGCTGGGCGCGGAAGAGAGCACTGTAAACGCGGTGCTCGACGAGCTGGGTGACCAGAGGGAAGCCGCGGCGAAAGCGGCTGAAAAATACCTGCGCTCACATTCGTACGACTACAAGAAGCTGTGCGCACATCTGTCAGCCAAAGGATTTGAATGGGATGACATACGTGCGGCAGTGCGCGGAATAGGCAAGGAGGAAGAAGATGAAGGGAGTATATAAGACGGAAAGCATCCGGCGAGCCGAACGCCTGGCGAAGGAACACGCGGGCGAAGATGAACTTATAGAGCGGGCGGCGGCAGCGCTATGTGAAATAGTGATGCAGGTGCCGGCTGAACGGATAGTGATACTTGCGGGCGGCGGAAACAACGGCAGCGACGCGCTCAGTCTTGCGCTGCTGCTCCTTGCGCGCGCTTATAATGTGGCGATATATTCAGTCGGAGAAAAGCGCAATGAATTTGTAGGCAAGCGCCTCATGGCACTTACGGGTATCGGCGCGGATATATATTATCCTGAAACGGCGGAAGAAGTGGATATAAACGCCGCAGACGTAGTTGTGGACGGATTGCTCGGAATAGGTTGCAGCAGGCAGGTTGAAGGTCTTATCGGGGATATCGTGCGCAAAGTCAATGCGAGCGGAGCATATGTCGTTGCGATAGACGTGCCGACCGGACTTGATTCCGATACCGGGCGCGTACACGGAATAGCTGTAAGAGCAGATGAAACCGTAACTTTCATCGGGCTCAAGCAGGGGCTGTACCTTGCTGACGGCAGGAACTATGCGGGCAGAATAACTCTGCGTGACATTGATGTGGAAACGGGAGAGCCGGATTTTTACATTGCCGAAGCGGCTGACGTAAAATTGCCGGCAAGACAACCTGTGTCCAATAAAGGGACTTACGGCAGCGTTAAGATCGTAGCCGGCAGTCCGACCATGATGGGCGCATCATTGCTTGCGCATGAGTCTGCGCTGGCGGCTCTGCGCGGCGGAGCGGGGTACGCTGTGCTTTGCGTTCCGCGTTCGCTTGCCGTCGCATACCAGGCGCGCGTAAAAGAAGAAATGCTGATGTTCATGCCGGATAACGATGGCATGGCGGTCTACGATGAACCGACGCTTGATCTAATCATGAAAAAAGCATCGTCGATAGTTTTGGGTCCGGGCATGGGTAAAAATCCGCATTTACTGAAGATCATATCTTACCTTGCCGCAAATTTTGAAGGAACATTAGTCGTGGACGGTGACGGGCTGAATGCCTTGTCTGAAGACCTTGCGGCAGTCGACGGGCATAAGTGCAAACTGATACTTACACCGCATGTCGCGGAATTTGCCAGGCTGATAAGAGATGACGGAAGTCTGCCGGACACCGAGCGCACTATCTCTCTTGCTTCACGCCTAAAAGCCGTTATTGCAATGAAAAATGCTACAACGGTGATAAGCGACGGCAGCAGGACTTACCTGAATATCACGGGAAGCCCGGCAATGGCGAAAGCGGGGAGCGGCGATGTGCTGTCCGGACTGACGGCGGCTCTGTCTGCTAATTTTCCTCCTTTGCTAAGTGCTGTCACCGCGTGTTATGCGTTCGGTAAGGCAGGCGAGAGAGCAGCTGAAGAAAAGGGAGAATGGAGCGTTCTTGCAAGCGATATAGTACTTAAATTCTGATGCCTTTTACTTAAAAATCCGAAAAAGAAACTTACAGAATATATAGAAACAAGGGACTGCCCGCACTTATGATTGCGACAGTCCCTTATGTATTTGTGATTGGTTTTTTATACGAATCCGAGCGAAATAAGAATAGCACGATCCACTCTTATCATGGTATCGTCATCAAGCGAGCCGATCTTCGCTTTGAGCCGTCTTTTGTCCAGTGTGCGAAGCTGTTCAAGCAGGATGACGCTGTCTTTCTGAAGCCCGAATCTGCCGCTGGAGATCTCTATATGCGTGGGCAGTTTTGCCTTTGTGAGACGGCTTGTGATCGCTCCTGCAATGATGGTAGGAGAGTACTTGTTTCCCACATCATTCTGGACGATCAGTACCGGACGTACACCGCCTTGCTCGCTGCCGATCACCGGACTTAAGTCCGCATAAAAAATGTCACCTCTCCTGATCTCCATTGGCAATCGCCAGATTTATGGCGCTCATCTCCTTATAACCTTCCGCTACTTTGTCTTTATCCATAATATGCGAAGCGGGGAAGTATTTGTTAATTATCTCTTCAACGGAAAAATTCAGATTCATACCTCTCTCCGATGCTGCTCTTATAAGCTCCAGGGCTTCTTTCGCGTCAAGCAAGATTATTACCATTTGTCTGTCCTCTATACTGATTTTTTGCTTAATCGGGGACAAGTATGTTATGCAAAATATGTCAGAGTCGAATATGACAAAGTACTCAAAATTTTCGCATAATGCCGCGAAGATCAAAAGTATTATGCGTGACGTAGTGTAAATTATGCCTGACATAGTATGGTAAATTTTATAAAAAAAGGTTTGTTACGCGTTCTCAGACAGAAAATCGACTATAACCCGAACAAAATGACGGAGTTATTTTTTTAATGTTTTTTTAAGTTTTCGTAAGCATAAATTGACATTTTCGACATAATAAGATATAATAACTAAGCGGCTCGGCGATGAGGAGTCAGTACACAGCAAGTTGGCAATCATGGAACAGGAGAATCAGACAACCCCGGAAAACAACGAAATTGAGCAAGCTGAAAAAGAAACCCGGGAGACTCAGGAGAGTGCCGGGTCAGCCGATCAGAAAGCAGAGGTTAAAGACGAACAGGAGTCTCAGCCTCAAAAGCCGTCGTTTTTCAGACGGATATGGGAATGGCTGAAATCAACTATCCCGGGAGTCGTTTTATGTGCTGTCATAGCAGTTCCGTCATGGTTCCTCGGAATGTTGGTGCCGGTGATAGGAAGCGCGGTTTTTGCCATAGTCATCGGAATGATAATAGCGTTTTTCCCGCGTCCGAAATGGCTGGACGCAGGTATCAGATTTACGTCTAAAAAGATACTTCAGGCGAGCATAGTATTCCTCGGTTTCGGCATGCAGTTTATGCAGGTGATCGAAGCCGGTTCTGACTCAATTCTGATAATTTTAGCAACGATAACCACGTCGCTCGTAGTTTCATTCGCAATGTGCAAACTGCTGAAAATTCCGACAAATACTGCAATGCTCGTAGGCGTCGGTTCTTCTATATGCGGCGGCAGCGCAATAGCCGCGACAGCACCGGTTATCCGCGCTAAAGACAGTGACGTGGCAACGTCCATTTCCGTCATATTCTTGTTTAACGTCATAGCGGCGTTTACGTTCCCCGCTCTGGGACAGGCACTCGGAATGAGCGATAAAGGTTTCGGCATCTGGGCAGGAACGGCGATAAACGATACATCTTCCGTGGTCGCGGCGGGATCAAGCTGGGAGAGCATGACGGGCAGCGGCGTTGCGCTTGCACAGGCGACAATAGTAAAACTTACGCGCACGCTTGCGATAATCCCGATAACTCTTGCGCTTGCCGTATGGCAGATGATAAAAGCGCGCAGGAGCGCTAAGGCGGAAGGCGGATCCGCATCCGACGGACTTAACTTCAGTTTTGTAAAAGTCTTTCCGTGGTTTGTAATTTTCTTCCTAATAGCCGCAGTGATCAACACCTGGCTTTTTCCGGCAGTCGGAATACCGGAAAACGTTTCGGGTTTTCTGCAGAGTGCGGGTAAGTTTATGATCACTCTTGCGATGGCTGCCATAGGTCTGAATACGAATATTATAAAGCTGATACGCACCGGTCTGAAACCCATACTGCTCGGTTTGGTGTGCTGGATAGCGATAGCTTCGGTAAGTCTGGGCATCCAGTATGCTACAGGTCTCATCTGAGAAGTGTTATCAGTTAACACGGGAAAATCATCGGCCGGGTACGGCGGGCAGTTGTCCGGACAATGATTTTGAATGCGGGCAGTTGTCCCGGGGTGGCTTTGAATAATGTGAAAAAAGAGCGGAACAGGAACTGATTTCATTCCGCTCTTTTAAATTTGTGTTAAATTCATTGCCGCTTTAATGTGTCAATAAATTTCTGATTTTACGGGTACATTTTCCGGCGATCTCATTCATATATTGTCTACCTTTTGAAAGGCAGAAAATCCCCGACGTCTTTGTCCGTATAAATATCCTCGTTCATCTGGGATGCGCGTATTACTGCATTTTTGCCGTAACGCATTCGCAAGCCGGCTATTATCTCATCCAGTTTTTCCCGGCTTTCCGTTTTGCTTGTGCCGTCAAACATTGAGAGCTGCACGGGCTGTGCGGCGGACGAGAGAGCAAATGTTCCGACGTCTATCGAACGCAGCGGCTGCCCGTTCCAGATTTCGTCGAACAGCGCTATGGCGGAATCGGAAATATCAGACGAGGAGCATATGGGTGAGGGCAGAGCCAGTTGCTTTCCGTATCTTGTAAGATCGGAATATCTGATGCCGAGATAGATACCGCTTGCCTTGAAGCTGTATTTTTTCAGTCTTGCGGCGACGAGCTCGGATAAGTAGCCGATAAGCGTGACTCCGTCCTCACGGGTTACGAGATCACGCAGCGCCGTAAGTCCGTGACTCACGCTTTTTACGTCTCTCGAGCATACCGCTTCGCGGACCTGACCTTCCTCTTCGCCGCGTGCTATGCGGCGAAGATCCACGCCCGGCTTACCAAGTAATTTTTTAAGTACGCGTTCGTCGGCGCGGGCGAGATCGCCGATAGTGAGAATATTCAGTTTTTTCAGTTTTTCCGCCGTTTTGTTCCCGACACCGCAAAGATCACCGACAGCAAGTCCCCAAACTTTTTCCTTATAGTTTTCACGCGTTATTACGGTGGTCGCATCCGGTTTTTTTATGTCACTGCCCAGCTTTGCAAACATTTTCGTAAAGCTGACTCCCGCACTGGCGGTAAGTTCCAGTTCTTCTTTTATGCTTGCTCTCAGTCCGTTTGCTATATCCTCTCCGCTTCCGAAAAGATGAACTGTTTCCGTACAGTCCAGCCAGCATTCGTCCGGACCGAACGGCTCCACGAAGCAGGTGTATCTGTTACAGATCCCGAACATTTTTTTGGATATTTTATCGTAGATATCGAAGTGAGGAGGTACAAATACTATACCGGGCGCTTTGGCTTCCGCTTCGAGCACGGTATCTCCGGTCTTTACTCCGAATTTTTTCGCTATCTCGTTTTTTGCAAGTACGACGCCGTGCCGTTTTTCGGGTGAACCGGCGACGGCTACGGGTTTATCGCGCAGAGAGGGATTCAGCTGACATTCCACACTTGCGTAAAAATTATTCATATCCAGATGTATGAACAGGCTCATAATGACCTCCGACGGAATTATTATACCACACGCAGCAGGCTGAGTCAATAATTAGAACAAATTTTCTATTAATTTCTTATTGTGTTCGCTTGACAACGAATGTCATACACAATAAACTGATAGTGATTATTCAATGGAGAGAGGGTGCAAGTGCAGGCGTCCGGAACGACAAAAAGGTATTACGGAGTAATATTCATAATAATCTCGGCTTTTTTCTTTGCGCTGATGAATATGTTTGTCAAGCTTGCGGGGGAGCTGCCGACGATGCAGAAGGCATTTTTCCGTAATCTGGTCGCGGCGGGCGTAGCGTTTGTGCTTTTGCTCCGTAAGCCGTCCCAGTTCAGGACGATAAAAGGCAATTTATACCCGCTGATAATGCGGTCGGTAGCCGGGGTTGTAGGTATAATACTCAACTTTGCGGCAATCGACAGTATGGATATAGCGGATGCGTCGATACTGAATAAGCTGTCCCCGTTTTTTTCGATGATATTTTCGATATTTCTGTTAAGGGAGAAGCCGAACAGGTATGAGTGGCTTGCTGTGGCGGTAGCGTTCACCGGAGCATTATTTGTTGTCAAGCCCACTTTTTCTCCGGATGTGATTCCTGCTGTCGGCGGGGTCATGGGAGGTATGAGCGCGGGTCTTGCTTATACGTTCGTGCGGAAAGCGGGAGCGGGCGGCGCGTCGCGTAATCTCATTGTATTTTTCTTCTCGGCGTTTTCGTGTCTGGTTTTACTGCCTTTTCTGATAGCGGAATTTACGCCGATGACTACGGCGCAGACGTTATTTCTGCTCGGCGCGGGAGCATCTGCGGCAGGCGGTCAGATATTTATAACCCGCGCATATACATACGCGCCCGCTAAAGAGATCTCGGTATTTGATTATACGATAGTTATTTTTGCGGCAATACTCGGCGCAATTTTCCTCAGTGAATTTCCGGATGCGCTCAGTTACGTGGGTTATGTAATAGTAATATGCGGGGCGGCGATAAACTGGATTCATAATATGGCAGTAAGTCGTCGGTCAGGACCGGCAGTGTGCAAAGAACCAAAGGACGCGGACAAGATGGGCGGAGATGTTCCGGACAGGGCGGATGACGATCCGCATAAAGCGGATACGGGCGGTGGAGGCAGTGATGGATAAGTTTGAAGTTGTATCACCTTATAAGCCGATGGGCGATCAGCCGGCGGCGATAGAGAGCATAGCCGAAGGGATAGAAAACGGATTGCGGCATCAGGTACTGCTCGGCGTGACGGGCAGCGGCAAGACGTACACCATGGCAAAGATAATAGAGCGGGTCAATCGGCCCACTCTCGTTCTCGCGCATAATAAAACGCTTGTAGGTCAGCTTTGCAACGAGTTCAGAGAGCTGTTTCCCAAGAACAGAGTGGAGTATTTTGTATCTTACTACGACTATTTCCAGCCGGAAGCATATATAGTGCCGACGGATACCTATATCGAAAAGGATCTTGCGATAAACGATGAGCTGGATAAACTGCGCCACTCTGCGACGTGCAGTCTTGCGGAGCGGCGGGATACGATAGTAGTAGCGAGCGTATCGTGCATATACGGTCTGGGCGCGCCCGAAGAATATTACCGGATGAGCATATCCCTGCGCCCGGGGCAGATTATGGAGCGGGACGATCTGATACGCCGCCTTGTAGAGATAAATTATATCCGGTCGGATACAGAATTTGACCGTACCAATTTCCGCGTAAAGGGCGATACCGTGGATATATTTCCGGCGTCCAGCTCAGAGCGTGCCATTCGCGTTGAATTTTTCGGAGACGAGATAGAGCAGGTAAGCGAGATAGAAGCGATGACGGGCAGAGCTCTTTCGCGGCTGAAGCACGCCGCGATATTCCCCGCATCTCACTATGCGGTGGAGAGCGGGCGCATGAAAACGGCTTTGCAGAACATATCCGCCGATCTGGATGAGCGCGTTAAATTTTTTGAAGCCCAGGGCAAGCAGATAGAGGCATATAGGATCCGTCAGCGCACAAATTACGATATGGATATGATGCGCGAGATAGGCTATTGTTCGGGCATAGAGAATTATTCAAGGTATTTTGACGGACGCGCGCCCGGTCAGCCGCCTTACACTCTGCTTGATTATTTCCCGGATGATTTCATAATGTTTATTGACGAGAGCCATATGAGTCTGCCTCAGCTTCACGCCATGTACAACGGCGACAGGGCGAGAAAGACCAATCTGGTAGACTACGGCTTCCGTTTGCCTGCGGCGTTTGATAACAGACCTCTTAATTTTGAGGAATTCAACGAGCGGATAACGCAGGTGGTATATGTCAGCGCAACACCGGGCGCTTACGAGCTGAAAATGGCGGATAACGTCGCCGAACAGGTGATCCGCCCGACCGGGCTTGTAGATCCGCCGATAGAAGTGCGGCCGGTAAAAGGGCAGATAGACGATCTTCTCGGAGAAATAAAGAAGTGCGTACAGTACGAGGGGCGTGTGCTTGTAACCACCCTTACGAAAAAAATGGCGGAAAACCTCACTGAGTTCCTTGCGGAGCACGGACAGAAAGTGCGCTATCTTCATTCGGACATAGGAACAATGGAGCGCATGGAGATAATAATGGGATTGCGGCGGGGCGACTTTGACGTTATAGTCGGTATAAACCTTTTGCGTGAAGGTCTGGATATGCCCGAAGTAAAGCTTGTAGCCATACTGGACGCGGATAAGGAAGGCTTTCTGCGAAGCGAGTCGTCACTGATACAGACGATAGGCAGAGCTGCGCGTAATGCCGAGAGTAAGGTCATAATGTATGCGGACGTTATGACGGGTTCCATGGAACGAGCGATAAAGGAAACGGACAGACGTCGCGCGAAACAACAGGCATACAATAAAGAGCACGGAATAACTCCGAAAACGATAGTGAAGAAAATAGCTAATTCGTTGGAAATAACGACAAAAGCGACCGGAGATCTTCGTGAGGGAGATATCGGCAAACAGATAGAATCACTTCAAGGTCTTATGAAGACCGCTTCGGCTGCGCTTGATTTTGAAACGGCGATAAAACTGCGTGACCGTATAGCGGAATTGAAGAAGATAGAGAGGGAAATAAGCAAAAGTAAGTGATGATTTAAGTAAGTGATGATTAAAAAGCCGCCGCGCAAATAAGCGCGGCGGTTCTGCATTTTAAGTGATAACGCTCTGCAGTACGAGCGCATAAAAAAATCACGCCGCTCGGCAATGCCGTTCGGCGTGATGATGTTTTTGTCAATATTGCTTGTAATTACGCCTTGCCGTTGCAGCCGAGAACGTTTACGAGCTTGTGCTTTACGCACTCCTTGATAAGAGCGCGAGCGTCGGTAAGATACTGACGGGGATCGAAGTGGGTAGGATTCTCGCTGAAGTGCTTGCGTACAGCAGCGGTGAAAGCCATACGAAGGTCAGAGTCGATGTTGATCTTGCAGACTGCCATCGAAGCTGCCTTGCGGAGCAGATCCTCGGGAACGCCCTTAGCGCCGGGCATAGAGCCGCCGTACTGTTCGATCATCTGAGCGTACTCGGGGATTACCGAGCTTGCGCCGTGAAGAACGATAGGGAAGCCGGGAAGCTTTTCAGCTACCTTTTCGAGGATATCGAAACGGAGCTTAGCTTCGCCCTTGAACTTGTATGCGCCGTGACTCGTACCGATAGCGATAGCGAGGGAATCGACGCCCGTTCTGCCAACGAATTCTTCAACCTGATCGGGATCGGTGTAAGCTGCGTCAGCGTCCTTAACTTTAACGTCGTCTTCGATGCCGGCAAGTTTGCCAAGCTCGGCCTCTACTACAACGCCGTGATCGTGAGCGTACTCAACGACCTTTTTGGTGATTTTAATGTTTTCTTCGAACGGATGGGAGCTTGCGTCGATCATAACGGAGGTAAAGCCGTTCTCAATGCAGTCCTTGCAGAGCTCGAAGGTATCGCCGTGGTCAAGGTGCATAACGATGGGAAGACCGGTGTCTTCAACCGCAGCTTCGATGAGGTGGCGAAGGTAGATGGGGTTCGCATACTTGCGAGCGCCGCTCGAGACCTGAAGAATAAGGGGAGCGTTCTCTTCCTTTGCGGCGGAAACGATACCCTGAATGGTCTCCATGTTGTTTACGTTGAAAGCGCCGATTGCGTATCCGCCCTCGTATGCTTTCTTGAACATTTCGGTACTGGTTACTAAAGGCATAAAATTCCTCCAAACAAAATCATATTTGACCTTTGTCAACGTATAGTATACTACTTTAATTGATAAATTTCTACTGATTTAACATGGATTTTGAAAAATTTTGGTAGACTATTGAAAATTTTCCTGCTATACTGTTCAAAAATACGGAAAAAACCGTAAAAAACGGATTGTGCATAGCGATACAGCGCATAATACCGGAAGGCGATCCGTAACAAGGAGGGACGTATAATGTTTGATCCGAGAATGAAGACGCTTGCGAGCGGACTGGTTAATTATTCAGTTGCCGCAAAGCCTGGAGATAAAGTGCTTATAGAAGCTACCGATGTACCCGCAGAATTTACGGCGGAACTTGTAAGACAGGTGCAGTCGGCGGGAGCATACCCGTTTGTGGAAACGTATAAAAGCAAGGTAGAGGCGGCTGTCCGCACGAGAACGTGTGAAGAACACGTTAAGATGCTTGCGGATTTCGCGGCGTACCGCATGAGCAAGATGGATTGTTACATTGGCGTACGCGGAAACGAAAACGCTTATGATCTTTCGGGAGTGCCGTCTGACAAAGCGGGAATATACTCAAGACTTTACTCATATCCGGTACACCACGAGATGAGAGTCAAAAACACCCGTTGGGTAGTGCTGCGCTGGCCAAATGATTCAATGGCACAGCTTTCGGGTGAGCCTACGGACAGTTTTGAAGACTTTTATTTCCGCGTATGCTGCATGGATTACGCAAAAATGGATAAGGCAATGGACGCGCTCAAGGCGCTCATGGACAAGACAGACAAGGTACGCCTTGTCGCGAAAGATACCGACCTTACGTTTTCGATAAAAGGTATAGACGCTGTCAAGTGCTCTGGTCATATGAACATACCGGACGGCGAAGTTTACACCGCTCCGGTAAGGAACAGCGTGAACGGACGTATCACATATAACGTACCGTCTATCGAAAACGGTACCAAATTCGAAAATGTTTCGCTTACGTTCGAAAACGGAAAAATAGTGAACGCGACGGGAAATTATCCGGATAAGATCAACGCGATTTTCGATACAGATGAAGGCGCACGTTATGTCGGTGAGTTTGCGATAGGCGTAAACCCGTTCATAACAAAAGCCATGGGCGACATCCTTTTCGATGAAAAAATAGCCGGATCCATTCACTTCACTCCCGGTTGCTGCTACGACGATGCGTACAACGGCAATCAGAGCGCAGTGCATTGGGATCTCGTGCTTGTGATGACTCCGGAGTTCGGCGGCGGAGAGATATGGTTCGATGACGTTCTTATCCGTAAGGATGGACTGTTCGTGCTTCCCGAGCTGAGCTGCCTCAATCCCGAAAATCTTAAATAACACAGCAGACAAGAATTTTGCGCTGTCTTTAAAAGCATCAGGAGTAAAGCAGGTAACTGGAATTTATAATTTTCCTTTTCCGGCATTATTTCCCGGGCTTACTTTAGCGGTTTGAAGATCCGCCCGTATCCATAAGTTTACGGGCGGACTTTTCTCTTACATTTAATGTAAAATTTTTTATAATCAAATTTTTTAAAACATCTTGACAAAACGAATAAGACAAGCTATAATATTGATAACGATTATCAATAGCGTTAAAATTGATAGGGGCAGAAGGTAAAAAGATGCAAAGAAATACGATACAACGCAAACAGATAATGGATGTGCTGTTGTCGCTGGAGGGCGAGCACCCGTGCGCGGAAAGGGTATACGAGGAAGTACATTCCAGATACCCGACAGTCAGTAAAGCAACGGTATACCGTATACTTAAAGACGAAGCGGCGGAAGGGAAAGTGCTCGGCGTGGATATTCCGCGTGATGTCGGAAGATATGATTCACGAACCGACGGTCATTATCATATAAAGTGCAGAGTATGCGGAAAAGTTGCGGACATAGAAAAAGGCGATCGCGCATTTGACGGGCTATATGTAAACAACAGTGGATTTGAAATAGAGAATGTAACGCTTACATTCTCCGGAATATGCTCAGAATGTGCGAAAAAGGCTGAGCAAAATAAGATATAATCGCTTAACGCGGAAAAATAAAAGGAGAGTATCATGAAAGAACTTAAGGGCAGTAAAACGGAGAAAAACCTGATGGAGGCATTTGCCGGAGAGAGTCAGGCGCATACCAAGTATGATTACTACGCTTCTCAGGCAAAAAAGGACGGTTATGTCCAGATGTCTGAGATTTTCTCGGAAACATCGCGTAACGAGAAAGAACATGCAAAGCTGTGGTTTAAATATCTTCACGGCGGAGCTGTTCCTACGACTACCGTAAACCTTGCGGACGCTGCTGCAGGCGAGAACTACGAATGGACGGATATGTATGATCGTTTTGCAAAAGAAGCGCGTGAGGAAGGTTTTATAGAGATAGCTGCCAAGTTCGAGCTTGTCGGCAAGATAGAGAAAGCGCATGAAGAGCGTTATCGTAAACTTCTTTCCAATATTGAGGATTCGATAGTATTCTCCCGTGACGGAGATGCCGTATGGCAGTGCATTAACTGCGGCCATATCGTGATCGGAAAGAAAGCTCCCGAGGTATGCCCGACGTGCAATCATCCTCAGTCATACTTCCAGCTCAAGCCGGAAAACTATTGATCGGCTGAGCATTCATTCGGGGCGGGATTATCCCGTCCCGAATTTGTATGCCCTGTTGCGTAAAACAGCGGGCGTAAAAATATCGGAATAACGGAATAGATATGATCGACTCTCATTGTCATTTGACCGACCCGTTTTATTGCGGCGGTGAACAGATAATCAAAAGTATGGCGAAAGACGGACTTGAGGCTCTCGTAACGGTCGGTTACGATGCCGAAACGAGCGCTGAGTGCGCACGTCTTGCGGCGAAGTATGACGGAGTATACGCAACGGCAGGCATTCATCCGAGCGAGATAAAAAGCGAAAACGACATGGATAAAGTGCTCCCGCTGCTCAGTCTGCCCAAAGTAGTAGCGTTGGGCGAGATAGGACTGGACTATCATTGGGACGATGTGCCGCGCGACGTGCAGAAGCGCGTCTTTGAAATGCAGCTGGATGCGGCGTGCTCTTATAACGTACCCGTTGTCATACACTCCCGTGATTGTGACGGGGACATGTTTCCCATACTCAAAAGCTGGTACAGACGCTTGCCGAAAGGGTTGGTTATGCACTGTTTTTCATCATCCGCAGAGCTTGCGCGCGAATACGTGAAAATGGGTTTTTACGTTTCGTTCGCAGGGCCTGTAACGTTCAGGAACGCGAAGCGCGGAGACGCGATACGCGCTGTACCGGACGAACTGCTGCTTGCGGAAACCGATTCGCCGTATCTTACACCCGTTCCGCACCGCGGCGAACGGAATTATCCCGCATTCGTGCGCTATGTGATAGACAAGCTTGCGGAAGAGCGTCAGACCGATCCGGAAAAAATGGAGCATATCACATCGGAGAACGCAAGGAGGTTTTACGGAATAAAATGAGACTGGTAATACAGCGTGTCATCAGTGCGGTGCTTAGCGTGGACGGCAGATCAGTCAGCCGCACGGGCAAAGGACTCATAGCGTATATAGGAGTAGGCAAGGGCGACGAGGAAAAGGCGTGTGAAGTCGCGGCGCGTAAGATAACGTCGCTCCGTATATTTTCGGACGACGCGGGGAAGATGAATCTGTCCCTTTCGGACATAAACGGTGAGGCGATGCTGGTGTCACAGTTCACGCTATACGGAGACGCAAGAAAGGGCAATCGTCCGTCATTTACCGAAGCGGAATTACCCGAGCGTGCGAAAGCTCTTTACGACCGTGTATGCGAACTTACGGAAGCTGCGGGAATAAAGGTAGGCAGAGGGATATTCGGCGCGGATATGTGTATAGATCAGGTTTGCGACGGACCGGTCACTATCATACTCGATATATGATTAAAATGCTGCATAAGCGGGCTCGATCAGAAAATGGTCGCGCCCGCTCATTTTAATATTATTGGGTTTTAAGGCGTTAAACGCATTGACATGACGTGAGCGTTTGTGATATAATCCGTTTGTGCCTAAAGTTAAGACGGACAAAAGCGGCCCCGGTTCAAATATAAGAGCCGAGCGCGCATATGCGAAGTCCATAGGTGTCAAATCGCCGACGAGGATGAACAAAGAGCAGCTGGATGAAGCGGTCAGGCGTCGCGAACTGGAACTCGGAATAACGAGGGAAAAGCATAGCATATACGACTTTACCCCGGATGAGAGAGATACTCTTGAAGCAGGACTTCGTGGTAAGCACCGGACCTATCAGATGGTGTCCGGGTATTTCTGTGCGTTCGCGGAAGGTGACGGCGTACTCAGGCGGGATCCTTTTGAGATACTGCCGGAAGCGGATATATATGTTAGCAGATCACTTGTCGACAAGTGTGGTATACGCAACGGAGACAGGATAACCGGTAACGTTGCGGTGTTGTTTTACAACAAGGTACGCGTACTTAAAACGGTAAGGTATGTTGACGGCGACGCCATGATACGGTCGGCAGTCAGAGTGGATTATCCGGAACTGTCCGTCGATAAAATATCGCATAAACTGGACATACACGGCAATCATTCTATGGTGGCGATAATAGACCGGGTACTCAACCTGGGCATGGGTGAAAGTCTTGTGATATCCGGACGGAGCGAAAGCAACTCGGGATATTTTGCGAAGGCAGCCGCAGCGGTGTTCAAGGGCTTGTGCGCAGGCTTTGACGGCATAGTCTACGGTATATTCGATAAAGAGAGCAAATCGGCGCTTGCGACGGCTTATAATCCGGAAACAACGATAATAAGCGGAAATGAGAGCATGTTTGCTTTTATGCGTGAAATGATAAAGCGCACGGCGGAACGCGGTGAAAACTCTGTGGTCGTAATAGACTCGGATGAATGCGATGCCAGGCCGTTCATAGCCATGGCGAAGGCATACAGAAACGCTTCCGTTACGGTCATGGTATTTACGTCCGGAGCATATGAGACGGATGCGCGCATATCGTTTGACGGATGTATGATAAACGGTGAAGAAACGGGAAACACGCTTGCATCGTATATGTGCGGACCGGACAGAGCCCGTTCGGCATATCGTGCGCTTGCGCGCATAGGAAAAGCGACGCCGGATGAGCTTCTCGGAAAATTTACGGAGTATGTCAATGAGAACTGAAAGGCTGGCATATCTTGGAGACAGATATACCCACACATACGCGGCGGCGCTGAAGTTTGCCGCCAAAACCGATGAACTGGTCGGTTATCACACAATATTCCAGTCAATAAATGCGGCGCTCGGCGGAGAGTGTGACTATGCCGTAGCTCCGATAGAAAACTCATGCGGGGGAAGCGTGACGGACACGCTGGATGCACTGCGTGCATACCCGCTGTTTATACGTAAAGAAACGGTCATTCACGTGCCTCAGCATCTTATTGGCGTAGCAGGTGCGGATAAAAACAGCATACGGACAATATATTCGCATCCGCAGGCGCTGGCACAGTGTGACGGATATATAAGAGCGGAATTTCCCGATGTTGAGGTAATAGCAGTATCAAGTACGGCGGAAGCGCTTTCGCTTGCGCGCGATCCGTCTAAAGCGGCCATTGCCCGTACGCCGTCCGAGGGACAGCATATAATCGAGAACGAGGTAGAGGACGTCAAGAACAACTCCACGCGTTTCGTCCTTCTTGGCAAAGAGCCGGCGGACGGCGGCGATAAATGCAGTGTGGTTTTTGAGACGCCCAACAAGCCGGGTGCGCTCACCGAAGCTCTTTCACTGTTTGGCGAGCACGGACTGAACATGACCAAGATAGAGTCACGTCCGCATAAATCCGAACTCGGAAGGTATGTATTTTTCGTAGATTTTGAATGCGCAGGGCAGTCGCCCGATGCGTTGCTCAGAGAACTTGCATCAAGAGCGACTGAGCTGAAATTTCTGGGAAAATACTCTTGTATATAAAAAACATATAAACCGAACCGCAGATCATGCGGAATGGGAGAAGAAATGGGACTTTTAAAATGGATACTCGACGGAGATAACCGCCGACACATCAACAAACTGAAAAAGAGCGTTGAAAAGATAAACGCTCTTGAAGCGCACTATGCGGCTATGTCGGACGATGAGCTGCGTAACATGACTGACGTATTCAAAGCCAAACTTCGTGACGGGGCGACACTGGACGATATTCTTTGCGATGCGTTTGCCGTTGTAAGGGAAGCGTCCAAGCGCGTTACCGGATTGCGTCATTATGACGTACAGCTCATGGGCGGCATAGTATTGCACCAGGGTCGTATAGCGGAGATGAAAACCGGTGAAGGTAAGACGCTCACCGAAACTCTTCCTGCATATCTGAATGCACTTTCCGGTAAGGGAGTTCACATAGTCACCGTAAACGACTACCTTGCACGTCGAGACGCCGAATGGATGGGAAAGATCCCGCGTTTCCTCGGTATGACGGTAGGCGTTATATACCCCAACCAGGGCAGAGACGAGAAGAGACAGGCGTATGCGTGCGATATAACTTACGGAACAAACAACGAATTCGGTTTCGATTACCTGCGTGATAACATGGTTGTTTACGAGAACCAGAAGATGCAGCGCGGGCATAATTTCTGTATCGTGGACGAGGTGGACTCCATTCTTATCGATGAAGCGAGAACGCCTTTGATCATAAGCGGTAAGGGACAGGATTCGAGTTCTTTGTATCAGGCTTGTCAGCGTTTTGTGCGTCGCCTGCGCGCGTCTACGAACGTAGACGATGAAGGACAGCCGCTTGATCCCAACGAAGAGCCGGACGGCGACTATGAAATAGATAAGAAAAAGCGCGCTATATCGCTCACCGTAAACGGAATAATCCGTGCCGAAAATGATTTCGGTATAAGCAATCTTGCGGATGCCGAGAACAGCGAGCTTAATCATTATATCAACAACGCGCTCCGTGCTAATTACATCATGACCAAGGACCGTGACTATATCGTCAAGGACGGCGAGATCATCATAGTCGACGAGTTCACCGGCCGTCTGATGCCCGGACGTCGTTACAGCGACGGACTTCATCAGGCGATCGAGGCGAAAGAGAACGTCAAGATCCAGAGCGAGAACATGACTCTTGCAACGATCACTTTCCAGAACTATTTCCGTATGTATACGAAGCTGTCCGGCATGACCGGTACGGCAAAGACGGAGGAAACGGAGTTCAAAGGTATATACGGACTGGACGTTGTCGTTATTCCGCCCAATCTTCCCAGCCGTCGTATTGACGAAACGGATAAGGTATTTGCATCCATCGACGCAAAGCTGCGCGCTATTGTAGCCGAGATTGAAGAGTGCTGGACGAGAGGTCAGCCTGTGCTTGTAGGTACGACGAGCGTTGCAAAGAGTGAGGAAGTAAGTAAACTGCTTCGCAAAAAGAAGATACCTCATAACGTGCTCAACGCAAAGAACCATGAAAAGGAAGCTGATATTGTCGCTCAGGCGGGACGTTTCGGCGCGGTTACGATTGCAACGAACATGGCTGGTCGAGGAACGGATATACTGCTCGGAGGAAATGCGGAATATCTTGCCAAGAGCCAGATGAAAAAAGACGGTATTCCCGATGAAATCATAGAGATAGCATCATCGCATATGACCGTACAACCGGAAGATAAGTTCCCCGTACCCAGTGCGGAGAGAGAAGCGAGCGGCGAGGAAGTCCTTGCGGCGCGTGAAACTTACGGCAAGCTTTACAAGGAATTCAAGAAGCAGACCGAGAAAGAGAAGAAGGACGTAGAAGAAGTCGGCGGACTGCGTATAGTCGGCACGGAACGTCACGAATCACGTCGTATAGATAACCAGTTGCGTGGTCGTGCCGGACGTCAGGGCGACATAGGTTCGAGCGTATTCTTCCTTTCGGTCGATGATGAAATGATACGTCTGTTTGGCGGCGAAAGAATAAAGGGCATTGCTCAGTACATTGCAGGCGAAGGTGACGAGCCTATAGTATCCCGTATGCTGTCATCGGCTATCGAGGGCGCACAGAAGCGTCTTGAGGGTATAAACTACAGCAAGCGTCTCAATGTCCTTGAGTACGATAACGTCATGAATACTCAGCGTAAGATCATTTACGAGCAGAGAGATAAAGTGCTTCGCGGCGAAAGCGTACACGCGCAGCTCTTGAAGATGATGGAAGATCAGTGCAGCAAGGTCATAAGTGAGCACACCAATCCCAAAGTGGACTGGAAAGACTGGGATCTTACCGGACTCAATCAGAGCATAGCGAAGCAGCTTGCGGTCGTACCTAAGGGTGAGAAGTACTTCTCGGACAGCATACTCAGCGCACTTACCGTTGAAGAGCTTACGAAAAAGCTCAAGGAAAACGTGCTTGCGCGTTATGAACAGGTCCAGGGAATGGCTGATGAAGTCCACTTTAACCTTGCCGAATACGAGAGAAATATGTTCCTTAGGATCATAGACAGCCAGTGGACGGCGCACATAGACGATATGGATGAGCTGCGTCGTAACGTCGCGCTTTACGCATACGGACAGCAGGATCCCGTTGCCGTATACAAGAAAGAAGGCTTCGGCATGTTCAACGACATGATAGGACGTATACAGGAGCGTCTGGTAAGTAACTTTACTCATATAACCGAGATCAAGCCCAACGAAAAGGTAGATCGTCGTAAGCAGGTAGGTGAAGAGGTCCAGGCGACTACTGAAGACGGTAAGACGTTTACCCGTACCAAGGATACAATAGTAAAGGGCAAGATCCCTTCGCGTAACGATCCTTGTCCTTGCGGGGCGTGCTGGCCGGATGGCAGACCCAAGAAATATAAGGAATGTTGCGGTAAGGATAAATAATGCTGGTTGATGATCTCAAAAATAAGGTAAAAGAGCTTCAGAGCAAGTTTGAAAGCATAGAAAAGGCGTCGGATATACCCGGTCTGGAAGTGCGGGATGCCGAGTTGCGTAAAGAGCAGGAAAATCCCGATCTTTATTCCGACTTGAAGCATGCCGAACAGGTGAACAGGGAAGCGAAAGCCGTTAACGACAAACTGACTGCGCTTAAAAAGATGAAAGCTGATCTTTCAGATCTTGATGACCTGATAGATATAGCCGCGGAAGAGGGCGACAGTGCGCTTGCCGAAGTCGGTAAAGAGATAACCGATCTGGAAGAACCTCTTGAAAAACTTCATATACAGTCTTTGCTTAGAGGCGAGTACGATTCGTGCAATGCCATACTTACTCTGCACGCGGGAGCGGGCGGCACTGAAGCGCAGGACTGGGTGAGCATGCTTTACCGCATGTACCAGATGTTCTGCGATAAAATGGGCTATTCATACGAGGAACTCGATTACCTTGCGGGTGAAGAAGCGGGCATCAAGAATGTAACTTTCAAAGTGACCGGAGTCAATGCTTACGGTTATCTGAAAGCGGAAAAGGGAGTACATAGACTTGTACGCATATCCCCGTTTGATGCAGGTGCGCGCCGGCAGACCTCATTTGCGAGTCTCGACGTAATGCCCGAGATAGAGAACGATACCGACATAAAGATAGACGATAAGGATTTGCGTATAGATACCTATCGTTCGAGCGGTGCGGGCGGACAGCATATAAATAAGACGGATTCTGCTGTACGCATAACGCATATCCCGACAGGCATAGTAACCAGCTGTCAGACGCAGAGGAGCCAGACGCAGAATAAGGAATACGCGATGCGTATGCTTATCAGCAAACTGGTGGAATTGCGCATGCAGGAGCAAATGGCAAAAGCGCAGGATATCAAAGGCGAACTTAAAAAGATCGAATGGGGCAGTCAGATACGCTCTTACGTATTCTGTCCTTATACGATGGTGAAAGATCATCGTACCGGATATGAGACTAGCAACGTGCAGGCGGTAATGGACGGAAACATATTCGATTTCATTTGCGACTATCTTGCAAAATCCTGATACACACGAAAATAAAAAAAAGCTGTTGCATTGATATGCAACAGCTTTTTTTTATTTTCGCAGAAATATTGAATGAAAATAAATATAACAAAAATAATTGAAAATTTACTTATAATATGATATATTATTAAAAATTAAATATATTCACATAAATTGTTTGGTGTTTATTTACTAAATAAGTCTTTTAGCGTTAAATGCTATAAAATCGAATCCAAGGACAGTAAATATGTAAAGATATTAAATATAATAGATTTATTATATTTATGTAAGAAATAAATTATTGGGGAAATAATGAAATTTTATGCGCATACAAAGTCAGATAGCGGTGAGGAAAATTGGCAACCGCTTGAAGAGCATTTAACGAACGTAGCGGAGCTATGTTTGCAGTTTTCTGCTGCGTGGTGCAGTAATATTTTTTCGCGAAACATTGGTTTGCTTCATGACATAGGCAAATATCAGCATGGCTTTCAGGAACGGCTTAAAAACAGCTCCATAAAAATTGAACATTCATTTTGTGGCGCTAAGGAATGTATAAAATACTCCATGCCGGTTGCCGCCTGTTATTGTATAGCAGGTCATCATGGCGGACTTCCTGATATCGGAACGCCAATTGACCGGGCGGATGAAGGAACTCTTTATGCTGCATTAAAACGCATTCCGCAGGACTATTCTTCGTATATCAGTGAAGTTTTGCCGCAAAAATTAACGTCAGATCCAATGTTGTTACCACATTCAAGCGATATACTTTCTGCAAAAAAACAGTTGGCGTTCTGGATAAGAATGATGTTCTCGTCGCTGGTCGATGCTGATTTTTTGGATACAGAGCGTTTCTGTAAAGACAGGGAACGCTCATTTCCTCAAGCGGATTTTAAAGTTTTATCTTCTGCATTGGAAAGCAGACTGGCATCTTTTCCTTGTGTCACCGATGTGCAGAAAGCGCGCCGCAACTTATTGGAGCAGGCTATGTTGCACGCTTCAGACGATGCAGATATTTACATGATGAATATGCCGACAGGCAGCGGAAAAACGCTTACCAGTATGAGTTTTGCACTTGAGGTCTGCAAAATACATAATCTTAAGCGCATCATATATGTAATTCCGTATACAAGCATAATAGAGCAAAATGCCCGGGTTTTTCGTGATATATTCGGTGAAGATATGGTGCTTGAACATCACTGCAACTTCGACTATAACAGCACAGAGAATATAGATACGGCTCAAAAACTTGCGCTTGCAATGGAAAACTGGGATTTCCCCATAATCGTCACGACAAATGTGCAGTTTTTTGAATCGATATACGGCAACAGACCATCACAGATGAGGAAACTGCACAATATAGCGCAGAGCGTCATAGTGTTTGATGAGGCGCATATGTTTCCGTCTCTTTTTTATCAGCCTTGTCTGGAGGCAATTAAATTTCTTGTTAAAGATTACGGTTGCAAGGCGCTTTTTCTTTCTGCCACGTTACCTGATTTTAAACGATGGATGAATGAATTCGGTTGCAATGGACTGAGCTTATGTGATGTTATAGACGATAAGTCGTCCTTTAAGGTATTTGAACGCTGCAGTATAGAAAACTTGGGCGTAATAAGCAAAGAACGGCTGCTTCAAAAGGCAACAGAACATACTTCAGCGCTCATCGTAGTAAATACCCGAAAGACAGCAAGGGAGCTCTATAATACCTTTTCCGGTGAAAAATATCATTTGTCGACATATATGACAAAACTCGATCGCAGCAGAGTTATTGAAAAAGTTAAAGAAGCATTGACTCAAGGCAGAAAGTTTTTACTGGTGTCTACATCGTTGATTGAGGCGGGGGTAGACCTCGATTTTGAGGTAGTCTTTCGCGAGATGGCGGGCCTGGATAATATAGTCCAGACTGCCGGCAGGTGCAATCGCGAAGGCAGAAGAAGCGTTGATAAAAGCCACGCGTATGTATTTGTATTTGAAGAAGATAGTCTTAAATCAAGAGATAAACGTATACTTCCAAATCAATATATTTGTAATGATATAATGCAGACGTTCGGCACAACGGATAAAGCAATACGCGCGTACTTCGACAGAGTTTTCGCTTATGGAAAGGATACTATGTCTGAATTCGACTTTGCAGGTTTTATAACGCCGTACGGATACAGGTTTGCAAGTTATGCAGAACGATTCAGAATAATAGACAATGACAGTCAGAATGTCATAGTAGTATATCCCGATGATCCGGAACAGTCGGAAATACTTTCCGAGCTTGATCATGACGGACGCAAAGCAAGGCGCAGATTACAACAATACGCTGTGACACTTAAGGCGTACGAATTTGATGAACTGTTTAAGCAGGGAGTAATTTCACAGCATGACGGGCTTAACTTTCTTACTCATTTTGCGTATTACAATATCGATACAGGTATCAGTTTGACTGATAGTACCACATATATTTTCTGAAAAGGAGCTTAAAATGTTTGGGTTTAAAATAATTGTCAAGGGCGAATATGCGTTATTTTCACGGCCTGAAATGAAGGTTGAGCGCGTCAGTTATGATGTGCCTACACCAAGTGCGCTTGTGGGACTTATATCGTCAATTTACTGGCATCCCGGTGTGAAATACGTTGTAGACAAAATAATTGTTTATAAACAGATAAACTTTGTAAACATCAGGCGCAATGAGTTAAGTGAAAAACTGTCTTTACGAAGCGTAAGCGCACAAATGAAAAATAATGGAGATGCAACTGTGTTTAGTTCTGAACAGCGCGCGCAGAGGGCGAGTATGCTTCTGAAAGATGTGGCATATGGTGTTGAATTTCATTTTGTGCTGACAGACGAAAAGGACGGGGATATGACGGAGGAAAAGTGTTACAATATTCTTCTCAGGCGGCTTAAAAAGGGGCAGTATTTTAATAAGCCATGTCTTGGGTGTCGCGAATTTCCCGCCGAGGTCACTATAGTGGATGAATTGCCGGAAAGCATTCTGAGCGGTAATGTAGACCTTGGATATATGCTCTACGATCTGCAATATGAAAAGGATAAGAACGGCAAGCCGACCGACAAGGCGGCGCCGAGGTTTTATCGTCCCTGCATGGTAAATGGTATAATAGATGTTGCACGTTATGCGAAGGAGTTCGTATGTTAAGAGCACTGTGTGAATATTACGACTGTTTGCGCAGTCAGCCGGACAGCGGCTTTGTGAAGGAGGGGTATAGTAAGGTCATCGTAAACTATAATCTTGTATTGCGTGCAGACGGTACGATAAAAACGATATTACCTTATGTGCGCGACATTGTTGTAGGTAAAAAAATAAAGACGGTGGGGAAGGAAGAGATATTTCCATTCAGAAATTCTAAACCCGGTATAGCGGCAGAAACCATCGATCATCGCGAAAAGTATATTTTCGGTCTTGAATGGGACTCGGAAAACAATACTCTGCGTACCACGGCAAACTCGGTAAAAGCATTTGAAATATGTCGCGAAGTCAACAGCGCGTTTTTAAGTAACGTCGATTCACCCCTGGCGCAGGCATATGTTGCATTTATGAAAAGCTGGGTTCCTGAAAAAGAGACGCAAAATGCCGAACTTTTAAAACTTGGCAAGGAATATGCCTCGGCAAAATTCGTGATAACTCTTGAGGGAGAGGAATCAAGACCTCTAAACAGGCTTGCACAGGTGTGCGTAAAGTGGGACGGGCAACTTTCGCTTGATGACAACGGAGATGTATTCGGGCAGGATGCGATTTCGGGGCAATATCTTCCTCTTGCGCGCACTCATGACAAAATTACAGGCGTCCGCGGAGGTCAGGCTTCGGGCGTAAATCTGGTTTGTTTTAATAATACGGCATTTGAATCGTATGGAAGAACGCAGTCATACAACGGCAGTATTTCTCGAAAAAGTATGAAAATGTATACGGCGGCACTTAATTTTCTTGTTTCTTCGCCCGTTCACAGGCAGATGATAGGTGATATGACGCTGCTTTATTGGGCTAATACAAGAAGCAGTGAAAAGCCGTATCTTGACTTACTGACATTCTCGCTTTTTCCGTCCCCTTCGGACGAAGTAAACGATGAAACTCTCGACTCAATATTCAGAAAGATGAGAGAGGGGCAGACTCCGGATATGAATTTTGCGGAATCGTCTACTGATTTTTACATTCTTGGTGTAAAACCTAATGTAAGCCGTCTTTCGGTAAAAATTTATGAAAAGTCATCTTTCGGCAGTCTTATGGCTAATATCGCAAAACATTGCAATGACTTAAGCTTTACTGCCAATGACAGGCAGCTTTCCATGTGGGAGATAGACAGAGCGCTTCAGTCGCCCGTAACTAATGAAAGTTCCGATCCTGCATTGCAAGCAAAACTTCTAATTTCTATCATAAAGGGATTGCCTTATCCGCAGACATTGTTAAATACCGTCGTAAGGCGGTGCCGCACTGACAGAGATAACGCAAAAAATAAATTCTATTCAGTAAGTTCAACACGTGCAAGAATAATAAAGGCGTGTTTGATAAGAAAAAAATATATAACGGAGGTATATAATATGCTGCAAGAAAACAGCACAGATACGGCATATAACCTTGGCAGGTTATTTGCAGTGCTTGAAAAGGTTCAGACAGATGCGCTTAAGAGCGTCAATGCATCGATAAAAGATAAGTTCTTTTCATCGGCTTGCGCAACGCCTTATCTCGTATTTCCTCGTCTTTTGAAGCTTGCTCAGGCACATCTTTCAAAACTTGGCGATGGTGCAAGGATATATTCGGATAAGTTGATCCAAAGCATAATTTCCAATATAAATAATGCATTTCCCAAAGCTCTTAATATGGAAGAGCAGGGAATGTTTATACTCGGCTACTATCAGCAAAAGCAAAGCTTATATACAAAAAATTCCAAGGGAGATGAAGAATAATGGAAACTATACAGAACAGATATGAATTTGTAATATTGTTTGACTGTGAAAACGGTAATCCTAACGGAGATCCCGATGCGGGCAATATGCCCAGAGTGGACGCCGAAACGAGTAACGGGATCGTTACTGACGTATGCATAAAGCGTAAAATACGAAATTATATTGAAATTGCGCATGAAGGAGAAGCGGGGTGCAATATCCTTATTAAGACGGACAAGGCTCTTAATACAAAGTTTACAGAGGCGTATGAAATGTGCGGTCTTAAAACTAAAGAAAAAGGTAAAAATGCGTCTTCCGTTGCAGCCGCGCGTGATTACATATGCGCAAACTATTATGACGTACGTACATTCGGTGCAGTTATGAGCACAGGTGATGATCCATGCGGTATTGTGCGCGGTCCCGTGCAGATAAATTTTGCAAAGAGCATTGATCCTGTATTGCCTCAGGAAATAACCATAACAAGGCAGGCAATAACATCTGCTACAGATAAAGAAAATAAAGAAACTGAGATGGGCAAGAAAAACTTCATTCCATACGGTTTATACAGGGCAGAAGGATATGTATCGGCAATGCTTGCGCAGAAGACGGGTTTTACGGAAAAAGATCTTGATATGCTGTGGGAAGCAATAATAAATATGTTTGAACACGATCATAGCGCCGCGCGAGGTAAAATGTGTATGAGAAAGCTTATAATTTTCCGTCATGAAAGCAAACTCGGAAATGCGCCCTCAGCAATGCTCTTTGAAAAAATAGCCGTCAGACGTAAGCCGGATATATCTGTTCCCAGAAGCTATGGCGATTATATAATAAATATAGACGGTAGCATGCCCGATGGAGTACAGCTTATTGAAAGATTCTGATATAGTAGTTAATATCCGTGAGATACAACACTATTTTTATTGTCCGCACAGGTGGGGGCTTATTCATATCGGCAGTGATTGGAGCGAAAACTTTTTTATAAATAAGGCGCAGATAATCCACGATAATGTGAACTGCAAAAGTTCATCATTACTTCGTGCCATCGTTGGGCACTCCACGTCTCATTAGTCGCACTCCGCACGGAGTGCGTGGATTGAAATCCGGAATACAATCCTATATATTTTGCAATTGTGCGTCGCACTCCGCACGGAGTGCGTGGATTGAAATGTCGATTGCTACGTCTGTTCTCATGCGGTAGCCCTGTCGCACTCCGCACGGAGTGCGTGGATTGAAATGCATTCGTCTTTGCAATCATGCCGCCGAAGCTGAGTCGCACTCCGCACGGAGTGCGTGGATTGAAATGCAGGTAAGGCAGATACTACCGGTACATATAGCGGGTCGCACTCCGCACGGAGTGCGTGGATTGAAATTTTTCCGCTCCTCGCACCGCACCCGAGGTAGTAAGTCGCACTCCGCACGGAGTGCGTGGATTGAAATTGTGGAGGCAATGCCGAGCCGAGCGGTGCGGTACGGTCGCACTCCGCACGGAGTGCGTGGATTGAAATGCAAGCGGCAGTACGATAGGCAACGCAAAGCTAAAGTCGCACTCCGCACGGAGTGCGTGGATTGAAATAAATTCGCGGCTTCGCAGTCGGCACAGAACGCGTGTCGCACTCCGCACGGAGTGCGTGGATTGAAATGCGGAGGGTGACATGAAGTGTACCCAAAACCCGCGTCGCACTCCGCACGGAGTGCGTGGATTGAAATTCTGCTGCTGATACTGCGCGAGCTTTTCGGCGTGTCGCACTCCGCACGGAGTGCGTGGATTAAGAAAGTTGCTGTATATGTACAACACTGTTAAGTGTGTTGTCGTATATCGCGTGCAGTGTACGGATCGAAATAGCAAGCACAATAAAATCGATGAATAAAGCGGTAAAAAATCAAATTGGACATAAAAACGCTTGCGGTTTTACTCTTCGTATGATAAAATAATTAAGCCGTGCTAAGTGGGGAGCTAGCGGTGCCCTCAACCTGCAATCCGCTACAGCAGGGCTGAAAGCCGTTATAGGCGCCGATCGTGGAAGGTAAGTTGTAAGTAAGCGGTGATGACCCCGGGGTCTTGTGCAACGCTTTACTGTGAACCGTGTCAGGGCTTGACCGCAGCAGCACTAAGCAGCTCTTTGCGTGTGCCACAAGTAAGCTTCGGGCGAGCAGGCTGCTTGCGAGACTCTTTGGCGGTTTGCGTCGAAAACGGATGCACGGCATTTTTTGGAAAGAAAAGGTACTCTTATTCAAGGGTGCCTTTTTATTATTCAATGAGTGACCTTAATGAAAATAAAATGTTTGGTGCATAAAGCGGGAAGAGGCTGCGCAAAATACGGCTAAGGAGGATAAACATGTCCGAAAAGATTTACAAGACGGGTACGACCCCGGGAAGCGGAACTTACGATTGCACCAACTGTCACACGAAAGTACGCCTTGGAAGCGGCGATACCATGCCGCCTTGCCCCAAGTGCACTAACAGCGAGTTTACGAAAGAGTAAACGTGGGAGCATCGTAAAAAACGGAAAGCGGACGGATACAAGAAAATCCGTCCGTTTTTCGCATCAAATTTCAGAAAAAATTTTTATAAATAAGCGCATATAATTTTTGATATTTCTCATACTGTTAATACGGTCATCGCAATTCGCGCGTTACCGGATATCAAAGCGGACAAAATTTAAACGGCAGAATAAAAATGCCTCCTTAAAAGCTTCTCCGCTCTGAAAATTCGGAAATAACATAAATAGCGGGCGGAGAAGCTGAGACCGATAAAATAGGACGCTGTATGCGTTCATCCGGAAAACGGTAAAAAATGATCGTTTTCCGGATTTTTTATTTTTTCGGTATAAAAACATTCCGTGAAAAATTATGGAAGACGGCGGCTGAGAGAGGACAAACATTTGTAATTTACAAAATAATGTGCTAAAATTACGTTATGAAATACTCTGAGATGAAATACATAGAAAAACCCGTATCACGTATTTTTTTCGGCACATGCATACCGCTTATGACAAAAGGCGGGGACGCATGTGACTTGCTCGATCACGCATTCAGTCTGGGAATCACGGCTTTCGATACCGCAAGATGTTACGGAAAAGCGGAAAATTCTTTGGGTGATTGGCTTAAAAAGAGGAACAACCGGGAAAGCGTGGTGATCCAGACTAAAGGCGGTATAAACGGATTTCTGTGGCGCAGCCGTATAAAGGAAAGCTGTATCCGCTATGACCTTAAAAAGTCTCTTGAAGCTCTCGGCACAGATCACACGGACATATATCTCTTACATCGTGATAATACTAAGGTGCCCGTAGGCGATATCGTAGAACTCTTAAACTCGTTTGTTTCCGACGGAAGAGTACGCGCATTCGGAGGCTCCAACTGGTCGTACAAGCGTATAGAGCAGGCGAATGAATATGCCTATGCGCACGGATTGCAGCCGTTTACGGTATCCAGTCCTAATTACGGACTTGCGGTAATGCATAAAGACCCGTGGGGCGGCGGACTGGTTTCCGTTACCGGTGAGAACAAGACTGCTGAGCGCGAATGGTATGCCGGAAATCAGATGCCGCTTACCGCATGGTCATGCGTAGGGAACGGACTTTTTTCTGGCAGATTCGTATCATCGGACATAAGAGGCGCAAAACGCGGAATGAATCTGCTTGCAAAGAAGGGTTTCTTATATGCGGATAATCTTGAGCGCTTACGTCGTGCGGAGATACTTGCTGAACGTAAAGGCGTAACTCCTCTGCAGATAGCTGCTTCATACATAAAGGCAGGGGATATGAACGTATATCCGATCATAGGCACTGGAAGCAAAGCTCATTTAAGCGAAAATGTCGCGGCGTTGAGTATAACTCTGACTGCGGCTGAAGCGGCGTGGTTGGATCTGCGCGGAGAAGACCCGGAGGCTAAAGTATGAAAGTAACGGTTATTAGCGGATCGGATCACGGTGAGGCTGAACGGCTTTCATGCAATATAGTAGACGGTGTACTGTCGGGCAATAAGAACTTTGCCGATCTGTGGCTGCTTCCTGCCGGGATAACGACTTTTTGTACGGACTGCGGATACTGTTTCGCAGGAGAGCCGAATAAATGTCGTCATGCGCGTGAAGTTATTCCTATACTCAAAAGCATGCTGACTGCAGATACGGTGATATTCGTAACGCCGTCCGTATCCGGTCATGCGCCTGCGGTAATGGTCAATTTTTTGAACTACCTTGCATATATACAGCTCGGGCATTCGCCGATAGCCGAAATGTACTCCAAGCGGTTCGTGATACTTTCGCTCGGTGATAAGAGAGCGGCTGAGGACATTGCGGATAACGTGCGTCTGTGGGGCGCATCCGATGTTCACGTGCTTGCTAATGCGTCCGGAAGGGAAACGGAACGGCTCCTTACCGCGCCGCATAAAAAACCCGGATTTTTCGCGCGCTGGCAGCTTAAACGCCGCGCAAAGAAAGCGGGTATCACATTGCCTCCCGAACTTCTTCGGTAAAAACTGTTTTCGGAAAATATAAAGTTTGCGCATTGAACGGCGCTTGATTTTACATAAATATCCGATATATAATCAAGCATGCTTAATTGTGGTTAAGCATGCTTTTGTCCTTTACTTGTCAAGTGGACGCGACACACTATAATATATGCCGACATATAATGCAAAGTGGGGAAATAGCTGTAAATCAGCAGTGTACTATGTCACGCATAGCACATAAGACGGGGGAAAACATGCAATTAGGATTGATTATAGGTGCCGTAGTGATGATATTCGTATCGACCACAGCAGGTGCCGCAATGGTATTCATTCTGGGAGAAAAGTCATTCGGAGGCATAGCTGCTTCATTGTTTTCCGGTTTTGCATCCGGGATAATGGTTGCGGCATCCGTCTGGTCATTGATCATACCTGCGGTCGAGCAGTCATCTGACATGGGGAAATTTTCCTTTGTTCCGGCAGCAGTAGGTGTCATCACGGGCGGATTATTTATACTTCTGCTAGACGCGATAACGGCTAAACTGAGACGCGGCGAAAGCGACGAAAGACGCGGTCTTTCGTCGCACGGTAAAATGATGATCGCCATGACTGTGCATAACATCCCCGAGGGTCTTGCCGTCGGTCTTGCGCTTGGCGCAGCTCTGCCCGACGGGGAAGCCGCTTTACTTTCCGCTTTTGGTCTTGCCGTGGGCATAGCGGTACAAAATTTCCCCGAAGGCGCCGCAGTCGCACTTCCGATGCGGACTGCAACCGGAAGCGCAAAGAAGGCGTTTCTGCTCGGAAGCGCAAGCGGTGCGGTAGAGCCGCTGTTCGCCGGAGTCGGCTTATTGCTTGCCGCAGTCGTACGTCCTCTTCAGCCGTGGCTGCTTGCATTCGCCGCGGGTGCAATGATCTTTGTGGTAGCCGAGGAACTGATCCCCGATTCACGTTCTGAAATGAGTCCTCATACAGGAGCTCTCGGCTTTCTTGCGGGATTTGTGATAATGATGATACTTGACATTGCTCTCGGATGATCCGCTTCAGATGTCTACGGCGTTCCTGAGC
This sequence comes from uncultured Clostridia bacterium, assembly GCA_944362615.1. Lineage (GTDB taxonomy): Bacteria > Bacillota > Clostridia > Christensenellales > Pumilibacteraceae > Protoclostridium. The sequence goes on along the minus strand of CALVTM010000002.1, from coordinate 200,622 downwards.
TGTTTTATTGCATTTTTTTCCAGTCTGGAGACCTGCGCCTGACTGATACCGATTTCCTCTGAAACTTCCATTTGCGTTTTACCTTCATAAAAGCGCAGGGAAAGAATCTTGCGTTCGCGTTCGGGCAGTCTGTCCATAGCTTCTCCTACGGCAATATTTCCGATCCATCTTTCCGAGTCATATCGCGCGTCGGAGATCTGATCCATGACCATGACCGTCTCATCGCCGTCGTGATAAACCGGATCGTAAAGTGAGACGGGGTCGGCTATAGCGTCGAGTGCGTACGTTACATCGCGTACCGGAAGCTCCATACACGCGGCAATCTCCTCACAGGTAGCCTCTTTGTTCCCTGTGGTTTCGAGATCGTGCCTTATCTGCAGAGCTTTGTATGCGCGGTCACGCAGTGAGCGCGACACGCGCAGTGCCGAGCTGTCGCGCAGGAAGCGGCGTATTTCGCCGATTATCATAGGAACGGCGTACGTAGAGAAGCGCAGGTTAAAGTCGGTATTGAAATTTTTCATTGCCTTTATCAGACCGACGCATCCCACTTGAAACAGGTCATCGGCGCACGCTTTTCTGCCGTAGAACCGTTGAACTATGCTGAGCACCAATCGCAGATTTGCGGTTACAAACCGTTCGTGCGCGTTCTTATCTCCGCTCTGAGCTTTTTTAAGCAGAGCCATCCCTTCTTCATGAGAAAGTGTAGGAAGAGCAGCGGTATCTATTCCGGAGATCTCCACTCTCGTTTTCATCTCGGGTATCCTCCGTATACTATCTTTCCGCATACTGTTTTAAGTTATTCGCATTCGGCGCGATAGGACAAATTTCGCGATCAAAATTCATGTAACGTCCGTATGCCGCAGAGCATAAATAAAAATTATGGATAATGAAATTTCCTTTTGTGAACTCAGAAAGAAAGAGGTTGTAAACGCCGCTGACGGATCAAAGCTCGGTCATATCGTAGATCTGATAATCTCTGTCGAGAGCAAGGCGGCGCTCGGTATAGTTGCGCCGGCAAGGCGCGGCGGTTTATTTTCCAAAGAGCAGAACATATTTATTCCTCTCGGCTGTATCGTGAAGATAGGTTCGGATGTTATTCTGATAAATATGGACGAGGACGGAAAATGTATAGAGGAAAAGCCGCAGGAAGGGTGCGGCAATAAATGTACCTTGTATTGCTGACATAGCACAGCGGTTGACAAGCCGTAAGGCAGTATGATATAATACTCTCCGAACAGCGGAGGGTATTATGAAGTGCAATAAGTGTGGGTGCATGGACAGTAAAGTGATAGATTCGCGCATGAGCGAGGACGGGACGAGCATACGCCGCCGGCGTGAGTGTCTTGGATGCGGACGGCGCTTTACGACTTATGAAGTCATAGAAAGCACGCCGGTACTTGTTGTGAAGTCGGACGGTGCCCGTCAGCCGTTCGATCCGGATAAGATCCGCCGTGGAGTTATAAAGGCGTGTGAAAAGCGCCCTGTAACTGCAGAAAAAATAAACGAGCTTGTTTCTAATGTGGAAAAGCAGGTATATAATACATTGCTTCAGGAAATATCCTCCAAGGAAATAGGCGAGTATGTCATGAAAGAGCTTAAAGATCTTGACGAGGTTTCATACATACGCTTTGCATCCGTATACCGTGATTTCCGTGACGTAACGACGTTTGTGGAATTCATAAGCGGGCTGGAAAAACTCATGAAGGATGACAAGAGCGACGCAAACGGCAGGGGCAAAAAGTGAAATACGATCTGACAGCGGGTACGGACATGTATTTGTCTGATCTTTTGCTTGAAAAACTGTCTTTTCTCGGAAGCCGCAAGATCAACGCGCTTATAACCGACCGGCAGGTCAAGATAAACGGCGTCCGTACTGGCTCGGACTGCCTGCTTGCGGAAGGCGACGCGGTAGAGGTATACACGAATGCAAAAGCCCCCTCGGTCAATGTTATTTACAGTGACGAAAATGTGGTCATAGCGGACAAGCCCGCGCATATGGATACGATGAGCCTGCCGGCTTTACTTGCGGAAGAATACGGGGAGTTGTATCCCGTACATCGCCTGGACGTCAACACGACGGGAATTGTCGCGCTTGCCCGCAACGCCGGGGCGAAAGCGGAGTTTGAGCGTGAATTCAGGGCGCATACGGTCAGAAAAAAATATATAGCGACAGTAGTCGGCGCGCCTTCCAGACCTTGCGGAATAATGAAGCACTGGCTTGTAAAGGACGGGGAGCGCGGGCTTGTGAAAGCGTATAACAAGCCTGTGCGCGGAGGATTAGAGAGCGTTGCCGCATACGAACTGTTATCGCGTGACGGAGAGCTGAGTAAGATAGCGCTATATCCGTCCACGGGCAGGACGCATCAGCTGCGCGTTCAGTTAGCGGCGACAAGTATTCCCATACTCGGTGACAGCAAATACGGCAATTTTGCCGCAAATAAAAAATACGGAGTAAACGAACAACGTCTAAGGGCTGTTTCGCTAACGTTTACCGCAGCGGCGGGCGTGCTTAAATCGCTGTGCGGAAAGGAGTTCAGTGTAACTGATGAAGAAGCATGATAGATATGTAAAAAGTGATATGACATCGCGTGAGCGTAAAGAAATGCGCAGAAAAGAAGAGGCAAAAGCACGCGGTGAGATCATAATGACTGAAAGCGAATACGCGGTAAAGAGCAAGAATGCTAAAATTTTTGCAACGATAGGCATTGTAGTCGCTGTGATACTGATAGCCATAGGCGTAACGATACCGTGTGTTATGGCAGCAAACTACATGTTTGAAAGTACGCCGATAGCCGTATTTACATTCAGAACGGGCGAAAAGACATATAAGGTCGAATACCGCATATTCAGTGAAGAATGTCCGAACGCGGCAAACAACTTCATGTACCTTGCGTCGATAGGTTTTTTTGATGGTACGGTAGTATTCGATACTCAGAATTCGCAGGTACGTTTTGGCGGATATACCGATCCGACGTATGATGAAGAGAGCGGGGAATGGAGTTACAGCCACCGCAGTGATGACTTATCTTTCACGAGCGGATTGAAAGACGATTTTGATCCCAAGCGTTATGAGGACGAAGAAGACCCCGATGTGTTCAAATATCAGATACGGAGCGACGGGACGAGCATGAATTATACGGATGCCGATCTGTATCTTTGTTCAAATACCTCGGGAAGTGCGTTAAGCGCGACTGAATTTCAGTTCTGCGTGGATCACACTGCGGACGCCAATCACCTTGTACCCGCGCCGGGAAGCAGCGGTTCGGTGAGAACTCTCAATCTTGAAGTATTCGGTGCTCCTTTAAAAGAGGATGAGGCGCGTGAAACTTTTGATGAAATACTTGCTTTGCCCATGTACACATCGGAAAGCGGTGAGGACGAATTCGCCCGTAAGTATTTTCGTGCGCCCGAGCAGACCGTGACGTTGAGCAGCGTCAAGATATACAATTATGATGCGGCATGGCGTGACAGCGCATACGAATACGGATTTGAAAGTTATATGGATGAAGAAGGTGCATTCTCGACCACGGGCACCTGGAGCAAGAGCTATCTTTGATATGAAGCGGATCAACGACGGACGAGTCATGTCCGCAGGATAAGTACAGCTATAAGTGAATAAAAAAACAAAAATTACCTACCATTATACATTGGAGGTAATTTTTTTATGACCACCGGTATAATCATACTAGGCATAGTGGCGGTACTTTTGTTTTTCGGTGCCGCAGAGAGATATTTCGACAGATTGGGAATGACGAGCTGGCTTACATTCCTCATAGTACTTGCTCTGATAATAGGTGCAGTCATGCCCGAAGTCAGGACGGGTAATTTCGTCATGACGATAGGCGGCTTTGCCGTTCCCGCAGTCGTGTTCGTACTTCTTACTGTATTTGCGGCAAGAGAAGGCAACATTTTGCGCACACTGCTCGCGCTTACGGCACAGGCTGCGGTCTGCGTTGCTCTTCGTGCGATCATCGGGACGGGTGATACAGGCGCAGTTACGGCGTTCTTCCTGCTCGCAGGATTTTTGGGCGGCTCGATATCATATGCTGTTGCGGGTACGAGGCTCGGAGCGGCGGCAGCCGTATTCGGCGGAAGCATCGTCGGAGATATTATAAGCATGGGATTGATGCGGAACATTATAGGACAGGGGATATTTACGATGGGCGGTTATGGCATTTTCAATGCAATGATAATCGGCTGCACTACGGCTCTCGTGTTCGCTGAGATAGTGTACGCGGTCCGCCGTTCGATACAGAATAAGCGAATGGCTGAAAGGCGTCTGTCGGCGGAGGCTGCTGAGGATGCCGGCTTGTCTTACGTGACTTCAGAACACATAACTGCCGACAGCTCCCAGGAGAAAGATGCAGACGACCTTTACGGAGGCGATTGACGAGCAGCGCATTAAAAGTGCGCACCGTTCTTTCTTACGTTATTGACATTGTGAAAATATTGTGATAAAATAATCGCATGGCAAAACCTATAGTAGCAATAATAGGCAGAAGCAATGTCGGAAAATCCACATTTTTTAACCGCGTGTGCGGCAAACGCATATCCATTGTAAAGGACACTCCGGGAGTAACGAGAGACAGGATATATGCGGATGCAGAATGGTGCGGCAAGCAGTTTACGCTTATCGACACCGGCGGCATAGAGAATGAAAAAGCGGATTTCGGCGCGGAGATACGCCGTCAGGCGGATGTTGCAATGGACCTTGCGGACGTCATAGTATTTATGACGGACGGTAAAGCGGGGCTGCTCTCTTCGGACAGGGAAGTGGGGGCAGTTTTGCGCACTGCGACAAAACCCGTAGTGCTTGCTGTAAATAAGCTGGATAACAACGAAACCGATACGCTGTATGACTTTTACGAGCTCGGTCTCGGGGAGCCGTTTTCGATATCCTGCGAGCAGATGCTCGGAATAGGTGATCTTCTGGATGAAGTGGTCAGGCATTTCCCGGCGGTAGAAGAGGAGACGGACAGGGGACTGAGTATAGCGTTCGTAGGTAAACCCAATGTCGGCAAATCATCTCTTATAAACCGTATTCTCGGCTTTGAGCGCGTTATCGTATCCGACATACCCGGAACCACCCGTGACGCGATCGATACTCCTTTTACTTATAACGGAGCTAGGTATACGCTTATAGACACGGCGGGCATGAGGCGTAAGCGCGGTATAGAGGATGAGAGCGTAGAGCGATACAGCGTACTGCGTTCCATTGCCGCGATAGGCAGAGCGGACGTGGTGTTTGTCGTGTTTGACAGCAGTGAACCTATAAGCGAGCAGGATGTGCGTATAGCGGGAATGGTACACGATGAGGGCAAACCTTCGATCATAGTTATGAATAAGTGGGACAAGGTTGAGAAGGATACTCATACTGTGGAAAAGTACAATGCCGACCTTGCCGAAAAGCTCAATTTCATGGGATATTATAAAGCCGAATATGTTTCGGCGGTAAGCGGTAAGCGTGTTGAAAGGCTTCTTGATCTTGCCGAGTCCGTATACTCAAGGGCAAGCACGAGAGTGCCTACCGGAGTTCTTAACGATGTGATAAGCGATGCCGTGCGCACTACGGAGCCGCCGTCACATTCGGGCAGAAGGCTCAAGATACTGTATGCCACGCAGCCGTCCACCAATCCGCCGACGTTTGTGCTGTTTGTGAATGACGAAGAACTGATGCATTTTTCATATAAGCGTTATCTTGAGAACAGTCTTCGCCGCGCGTTTGATTTTTCGGGTACGCCGATAAGATTGAAGGTCACGGGCAGAAAGGAGAACGAGTGATATGGCGCTGTGGATAAAACTGCTTATAACGGTGATAGTTTCCTATTTTATCGGAAACATCAATTATGCGCTTATACTGTCGCGGCTTAAACACGGAGATATCCGCAACAGCGGAAGCGGTAATCCAGGGACAATGAACGTAGTTCGTACATACGGCAAAGTGGTGGGAGTTCTCTGCCTGCTGCTTGATGCGTTTAAAGCGGCTATACCGGCATTCTTTTTCTGGTGGCTGTGCGCAGGTACGCCGTTTGACGAATCGGATAAGCTCGGGCTGTACGTATCCGGACTGTCCGTCGTAGTGGGACATATATTCCCGGTTTGCCTGAAGTTCAAGGGCGGAAAGGGCATAGCCTGCATAATAGGAATCTCACTGCTTGCGCATCCTTTCGTAACCATGATAGCGTTTGCGATAGGTCTGGCTTTCCTTATTTTTGTAAAGATAGGCGCGCTTGCATCATTCATAATGATATTCACTCCGAATATTTATGAAGCGTATGTTCTGGGCGGGACGCAGCCGATCGTATCCGTACTGATATTCGTTATGCTGGCCATAGCCGTTATAGCTCATCATGCAAATATCGTAAGGCTGTTCAGCGGCACTGAAAACCTGACCGTACTGTTCAGGTTCGGGAAGAATAAAAAATAAATACAGGATCACACGGTCTTTGATTTAAACCATAAAGCGCCTTTTTCGGGCGCTTTTGTAATATCCCGGGTTTTACCTGCATATATTCGGAAACGAGCGGCGGATGTTCGGGCATACGCACGCAGCATGACGCATAATATTATGCAGGAGGACACGGAATGGAAGAATTCGACGTATACAAGGACATTCGGGAACGCACGGGTGGCGATATATATCTCGGAGTAGTGGGACCTGTCAGAGCCGGCAAGTCAACGTTCATACGGAGTTTCATGCAGAAACTTGTAATACCCGGGATGAAAGACGATCCCGAAAAGAGCAGGATGCTTGATGAATTGCCTCAGAGTGCAAACGGCAAGACGATAATGACGACTCAGCCCAAGTTTGTGCCGGGCGAGGCGGTGCGCGTGGAATTAGGCGACGGCATAGACGTCAACGTGCGCCTGGTAGACTGCGTCGGGTATATGGCGGAGGGCGCCGAGGGGGCTTTCGGCGAGGACGGCGAGCGCATGGTAAAGACGCCGTGGAGCGACGAAGAAATGCCGTTTACTCGGGCGGCTGAAATAGGAACAAGAAAGGTGATAGGAGATCACTCCACAATAGGCGTGGTAATAACTACGGACGGTTCTATCACTACGGACCTTCCGCGTTCGGCATATACAGCGCCGGAAGAGCGCGCCGTAAACGAGCTTAAAGCGTTGGGAAAGCCTTTCATCATTGTGCTCAATACCTCGCTTCCGAATGACCCCGAGACCCGTAAGACAGCGGACGCGCTTTCGGAAAAATACTCGGCGTCTGTCATAGTGTGCGATGTGCGTAACATGACAGAGGAGGACGTTACGTCAATGTTTACGGCGGCGCTGATGGAGTTCCCGCTGGTGCGGGCAGACTTTAATCTGTCCAAGTGGTTGGGCGCACTTCCGGCAGACGGTCCGCTGATTACGGACCTTACGACTCGTCTGCGCGCCTGCTGTGCCGATGTCAACAAGATGAGCGAGTATGCCGAGCTGTGCAGCGGATTCGACGGAGGCGACAGTTTTAAGCAGCCGGAAGTGACGCGCATATCCATGGGCGACGGACTGATAGAATGTTCGGTGGAAGCTTCCGACGGACTGTTCTATAAGGCGCTCAGTGACGAATGCGGAACGGAGATAGCGGATGACTATGAACTGATGACAAGAGTCAAAGCAATGGCAGAAGCGAAGCGGGAATACGACAGACTGCGTGCCGCGCTTGACGAAGTAGGGGAAAGCGGATACGGTGTCGTTATACCGTCAATGGCTGAGATGACTTTGGAAGAGCCGCACATAGTGAAGCGAGGCAGTCAGTACGGAGTTCTGCTGAAGGCGACAGCACCCAGTCTTCATATCATGCGCGTGGATATAGAGAGCGAAGTATGCCCGATAGTCGGTACGGAACAGCAGAGCGAGGAACTGATACATTCGCTGCTTGACGAGTTTGCAAATGATCCGTCGAGCATATGGCAGACCGATATGTTCGGAAAGAGCCTGCATTCACTGGTAAATGAGAACTTGCGCAATAAGCTGAATGCCATGCCGCCCGATACGCGCATGAAGATGCGCAGGGCATTGTCGCGCATAGTAAATGAAGGCAAGGGAGGAATACTCTGCGTATTGCTGTAAATGCGCATATAGACAAAGAGACTGCCGCTTTATCGGTAGTCTCTTCTTGTGTTCGGATCGAAAAAGGTCATATTTGAAGGTGTGCAATACAAGTAATAAAGCCGTAAAATAAATTATCTGAAAATATTATGAATTCTGCCGAAAAAACCCCCGAAAATTGTTGACAAAGGGCGTGCGGTATGATAGAATGCTTAAGCACCGAATGCGAAACGGGTCTTGCACCAGTGGCCGCGGCGGACGATAAAAGCCAGCTTATGCGGGTGTAGTTCAATGGTAGAATCCCAGCCTTCCAAGCTGGTTGTGTGGGTTCGATTCCCATCACCCGCTCCATATATGCGCCGGTAGCTCAGCTGGATAGAGCAACGCCCTTCTAAGGCGTGGGTCGGGGGTTCGAATCCCTTCCGGCGTACCACGAAACGTTTTTATCTGGTGGGTGTAGCTCAGTTGGTTAGAGCGCCAGGTTGTGGCCCTGGAGGCCGGGGGTTCGAATCCCTTCACTCACCCCATTACTTTTAAGGGGTATCGCCAAGCGGTAAGGCACAGGACTTTGACTTCTGCATTCGCTGGTTCAAATCCAGCTACCCCTGCCAAGAGATTTGCGGAAGCCGTCAAGATCGTCCTATGATCCGGCAAATATCGGTGTTAATATTTAATGTTGGGGTGTCGCCAAGCGGTAAGGCTACGGACTCTGACTCCGTCATTCGGGAGTTCAAATCTCTCCACCCCAGCCATACCATCCATTAGCTCAGCCGGTAGAGCACTTGACTTTTAATCAAGGGGTCCCGAGTTCGAATCTCGGATGGATGACCACTTTGATAGATAACCGGTATGCGGAAGTGGCTCAGTTGGTAGAGCGCCACCTTGCCAAGGTGGATGTCGCGAGTTCGAGTCTCGTCTTCCGCTCCAATGACAAAAAGCGGGGAAGTCCGCCGGAATATATTACAATATGCGGAAGTGGCTCAGTTGGTAGAGCGCCACCTTGCCAAGGTGGATGTCGCGAGTTCGAGTCTCGTCTTCCGCTCCATAGGCACCATTAGCTCAGTTGGTAGAGCACCTGACTCTTAATCAGGGTGTCCGGGGTTCGAGCCCCCGATGGTGTACCAGAACGGGCATAAGGGCGCATCTCGCGCCCTTTTTGCGTGCTCGGACTGCGGTCATTTACCTCTTAGTAAACTCCCTTGTCCTCACACTTAAAAGTCCGCGATCTGCAACCCTTCTGCCCGTTCTGGAGGCTTGGCAAAGTAATAACAGCTTTATGACAATACTGTAAATTAACGGTGGGCGCATCTCGCGCCCTTTTTGCGTTTAATGTTGCGCTGAGTTTGACCGCAAAAAGTTTTGCGGTGTTTACTTTTTGCTTGCTCGGCGCAATGTAACAAAAAACCGTCTTGAAAACAAGACGGGTGGATTTTGCGAATTAAATTTTGGAATGCGGCGGGGGTGTGATCTGAATTGGCAGCAGTGTGCAGTCTTTGGATATTGAAAGTGAAATTTATACGTCTGTTTCTATAAAGCTGACGGATACGCCGTTTGGAGTATCGGTGATTTCTATAACTTTACGTTTGCCTGAAGGATAGCCTAAAGAGCCGGGATTAAGACAGCGTACGCCGTCTATTGTTTCATCAGCGGGTTTGTGGGTATGTCCGTACAGAGCGATATCACAGCCGGATTCCTTTGCGAGCCGCGCAAGCGAGCTACGGTTACTGCGGACGGAAATCGTATGACCGTGGCAGCAGTACGCCCGGTGACCGCAAAGCTCAATTATTCTTGATTCGGGCAGGAAAGAGAATATGTCGTTATTTCCCTTGACGGCGATTATATCCGCATTTATATATGACCGGAGAGCGTCCGTGTCGCTGACGCCGTCCCCGAGGTGAACGAGCACATCAAAAGCTCCGAGCTGAGATAAGACGTCGTAAAGTTTTTGTCTGCTGCCGTGAGTATCTGAAATAATTATTGCACGCATTGTTTTGCCCTGCTTTAAGCGTACATCTTATCAAGAGCGGCAGCAAGCAGTTTTACGGCGCGACCGCGATGAGAAACGGCGTCTTTTTCTTCTGCCGTCGCCATTCCGAACGGTTTACCGAGATCGTCGCTGAAGAACAGCGGATCGTAGCCGAAACCGTTTTCTCCTGTTTCTTCACGGAGGATATGACCGCAGCATTCGCCGCGCACAGTGAATTCGCATTCATTGTCGCAGTATGCTATGCAGCAGACAAAGCGTGCCGTCCGCATATCATCGGGGACAGCAGTCATTTCTCCGAGCAGCTTAAGGTTACGGGCTTTAGCTCCGCCTTCCGCATAGCGCGCCGAGTAAATTCCGGGAGCGCCGCCGAGAGCGTCTACGCACAGTCCGGAATCGTCTCCGAACGAGGGCAGACCGCTTGCCTCAAAAGCGGCGCGCGCCTTTATCCGCGCGTTCTCTTCAAACGAATGTCCGTTTTCCTCAGGTTCGACATCCGTAAAATCCGAAACGGGCAGAATGGAATATCTGCTGCCGAGCATGTCTCCGAATTCCTTAAGTTTACCTTTATTGTGTGTTGCCACAACTAATTTGATCATAATACGATTATACTCTGTTTTACAACATAATGCAATTGTTTAACATCAGAAGTATGATCTTACGTCTGAGGAATTTCAGAAAAAAACTTATACCTATTTACAAACATACGATAATGTGTTATAATAACAACTGACAATCAGTCATAAGGAGGGTCTATGGAATACAAGATGAAGCTGACGGACGAACAGAAAGCGATCCTTAACGGAGCCAAGGGTGAGACTATGGCAAAAGTCATGGAGACGGTAGTTATGTTCGGCGATATATTCGGAGCGGAGAAACTTATTCCCGTTACGCATAAAGACGGTCATCTCGTAACAAGTTTCGGAATAGCGCTGATGAAGCCGCTGTTCTCGACGATGGACAAGCTTATCGAAGCTGGGATAAAGACCGAGGGAAAATTCTCCGTTGATCCGCGTCCGTTGGATTATGCGAACGTAAAGTGCAATCTGCTTGAAAAAATCGCATTCCATGTTATGTATAAAAAGCAGGCGGATTATGAAGAGCAGCTGGATAAAGTGGGTCTGCGCGATCGTGATTCGTTCACATGCACGTGTTATCTCGATGAAGTGGGAAACATTCCGAAAAAGGGAGATATACTCAGCTGGGCGGAAAGCAGTGCCGTCGTATATGCCAATTCGGTACTCGGCGCACGCTGTAACCGTAACAGCGGTATGCTGGATCTTTTCGGATCGATAGTAGGATATGTACCTTATTTCGGATTAGTTACCGATGAGGGAAGAAAAGCCAAGTGGAAAGTAATCGTTAAAACGACTGAGAAGCCGGAAGCTCAGATACTCGGCAGTGCCATAGGTATGAAAGTCATGGAAGACGTGCCGTATGTCATAGGGCTGGATAAGTTTATCGGAACGGAGCTTACGGACGATGCCAAGGCGTATCTGAAAGATTTCGGCGCGGCGACTGCGAGCAACGGCGCCGTAGGTTTGTATCATATAGACAACCTTACGCCGGAAGCCAGGGAACAGGGAGAAGCGCTTATACTTCCGGATGCGAAGGAATACATAATAGACGATGCGGAGCTCGAGCGCGTATATAATTCTTATCCGGTAATGTGGAAGAACAAGGAAGCGAAGCCCAATCTTTGTTTCATAGGCTGTCCTCATCTAAGTTACAAGCAGTTGTGCGACTGGACGGATAACATAGAAAAAGCTCTTGAAGCGGCAGGCAGGAAGAAGGTAGCGGTCCGCACGATAATGACGACGAGTCCTCAGGTCAAGAATAAATTCATGGAGACCGGGTATTACACCAGGCTTATGCGCACCGGAGTAAAGCTGACAAGCATATGTCCGCTTATGTACACAAACAACCCGATGACCAAGGGCAGGGCGATAGTGACGAACAGCAACAAGCTCCGCACATATTCTATAGCGCGGTATTATAAGGACGAAGAGATACTCGACGTACTCAGCGGTAAGGAGGTCAGATAAATGAAGGAATTCAAAGGCAGAGTGCTTGCAGGCGGAGAATGGAGAGGAGAGGCTGTAGTTTCACGCCAGGGAGTCAACACGCTTGCGACCTTTCAGAAGAGTGCGCTGAAAAATGCAAAGCAGGTTATAGTTTCCGATCAGAATAATGCGGACATATACGGTAAAAACATAACAGGTAAAGCGTTATGTCTTCCGATAACGATAGGGTCCACGACCGGCGGACTTGTGATACAGACGGTATGTGCGATGAAGATAGCCCCGGCGGCATTTCTTTTCAGCGAACATATAGACAGTCTTGCCGCAAGCGGGATAGTGCTTGCGCGCATATGGGAAAACAGCGATGTCATTGCCATTGACCAGCTGGGCGAAGATTTTCTTGCTTCCGTCAATACGGGAGACATAATCTCCGTAAGGCAGGACGGTACGGTAATCATAGAATAATTTATCCGTATGGATGAAAAGCAATAAAAAGAGCTGCCGCGTTGTTTTAGCGCGGCAGCTCTTTTCAGCTTATCCGGTTATACCCGTTACGCGTAAAAAAGATCGTAGTTTTTCGCGCTGTTAAAATGGCTTTGGTTCAGCGCCGATCACGCATAAACGTCCGCCCGTTGAAAAATACTAAATCATGTGAGAGCAGTTATACTTGCAGGAGGATACGGCAGGCGGATAATGCCGCTTACGCACTACAAGTGCAAACCCATGTTGCCGGTTGCGAACAGACCGGCGATAGACTATACCATTTCCCGTCTGCGTGCGGCTGGAGTGCGGGAAATGACGTTTGCGCTTGGCTACAGACCTTACGACGTTGTAAGTTATGTTGAAGGATATACCGATCTGAACGCCGAATACGTTGCCGAAGACGAGCCTCTCGGTACGGCGGGAGCGGTCAAGCTGGCTGCGGGAGGATATGACGGAGATATCATCGTATGTTCTGCGGACACCTTGACTGATTTCGATATAAAAGAACTGATAAAAGCTCATACCGAAAGCGGTGCAATGGTAACGATGGAGACGGCGATGACTGATGACCTCGGCGCATACGGAGAAGTAGTAACCGAAAACGGTGTAGTGCGCGAAGTGCGTGAAAAGCTGCCCGAAAACGCGGGGAAACGCGGTATAGCGAATACGGGTACTTACATCATAAGCGCAAGGGCGCTCGGGTATGTCCCGTCAGGCGTACCGTTCGATTTTTCGCGCGATTTGTTTCCGTATCTGATACGTCTTGGCAAGCGCATATGCGAAAAGCGTTCCAGAGGGTATTGGAGAGACATAGGCAGTCTGCCGGAATATTATGTGGCAAACTATGATATGAAGCGTGGAGCGCCGTTTCCGGCTGCAAGGCACATATTCCGGCCGTATTCAAGTTATATAGGCGATAATCTTATAGCCTCAGGCGCAAGAGTATGCGGGCGTATAAAGAACTGCATAGTCGGCGAAGGCGCCGTAATAGCGAGCTCCGCGCGTCTTGAGTCGTGCATAGTGCTGCCCGGAGAGGTCGTTACCGGGAGCAGGTGCGGATGTATAATCGGCAGAGATTTCACTCTCGATCCGCTTCTTGGGGGAGTAAACCTCAATAATACGGATAATTCGTCAAATATTTTCCGCCTTTTTACTTTAATAAACTTGTAATTGCCTTCCGATTAATGTATAATATCCGTGGAACATACGAAGAGGGCGGACGCGTCTGCCCCTTCACACGGATAGATTCAATTTAATTAGCGGAGGAACAGCTTTGCACAGATCAAAAACCGATTCGCCTGCGCTCAAGGTGATTTTTTTGGGCGGCGTCGGGGAGATCGGAAAGAACATGACTGCGCTCGAATATGCTGGTGATATCATCATCATAGACGGCGGGTCATCTTTTCCGAATGTCGATATGCCCGGAATAGACCTGGTCATTCCGGACACGTCTTATCTGCTTGCCAACAAAGACCGTGTGCGCGGCATAGTGCTTACGCACGGACACGAAGACCATATCGGCGCTCTTCCTTACGTACTTAAAGATCTGAATGTTCCGGTATACGGAACAAAGATCACTCTTACTCTGGTCGATGCAAAATTGCGTGAGCAGAAAATAGAGAACACAAAACTTAACATAATCAAGCCGGGCAGTACAGTACAGTTCGGCTGTTTCAAGGTGGAGTTTGTCAACGTATCCCATTCGATAGCGGGAAGTTGCGCTCTTTCGATCACGACGCCGATAGGGATAGTATTCCATACCGGTGATTTCAAAGTGGATTTCACGCCTATTGATGGTAACGTGATCAACCTTCAGCGCATTGCGGAAATAGGCAATCACGGAGTACTTTTGCTGCTTTGCGAAAGCACGAATATCGAGCGTAAAGGTTCATCGATGAGTGAATCGACGGTCGGCGCATCATTCAATAACATCTTTGCGGACAATCCCGAGCGACGCATAATCATAGCGACGTTTGCGTCCAACATACACCGCCTGCAGCAGATAATCGATCTTGCGGTAAAGTACAAGAGGAAAGTAGCATTCTGCGGCAGAAGCATGATCAACATAGCGGCAGCGGCGGCGAAGATAGGCGAGCTGAGGTATTCGGATGACGTCGTGGTGGATATAGACAAGATAAAGAACATAGACGATAAAAGTCTTGTCATCATCTCTACGGGCAGTCAGGGCGAGCCTATGAGTGCGCTTACCCGTATGGCGAGTGATGAAATGAGTAAAGTCCGTCTGGGCTATAACGACACCGTCATAATCTCTGCGTCGCCCATTCCCGGCAACGAGCGTATGGTTTATAACGTAATAAACAACCTCTACAGGCACGGATGCAAGGTCATATACGAATCGCTTGCCGAAGTGCATGTTTCCGGACACGCCTATCAGGAAGAGCTCAAGCTCATGCACTCTCTTCTGAAACCTAAGTTCTTCATGCCCGTGCACGGAGAGCACCGTCATCAGAAAAAGCATGCTGAGCTTGCAATGCGCATGGGCGTACCTTCTTCCAACATAATAGTACCGGACATAGGCAATCAGGTACTGGTGACGCGCCGTACAATGTCGCTGAGCGATAACGTCTCCGCCGGCGCCGTGCTCGTTGACGGTCTCGGAGTAGGTGACGTAGGCAGCACAGTTCTGCGCGACAGAAAGCATCTTGCGGAAGAAGGACTTTTTGTGATAGTCATAGGACTGGATAAGGAAGAAGGAAAGATAACGAGCGTGGACGTTATAAGCCGCGGATTTGTATACGCTGAAGATGCTGAAGAACTGCTTGAAGAAGCAAAGAAATTGGTCATAAGGCTGGGCTCGAAGACGGATCTCAAGGAGATGGAAGATCCCGCAATCTTCAAGAACATAGTGCGTCGTGAGATGAAAGCTTTTCTGTATAAAGAGACCAGACGCAGTCCTATGATACTTCCGATCGTGACGGAGGGGTGACCGGTCGCATGAGCTATTACGAGTACGGTAAAACCGAAAAGTACTTGCTGTCTCTTCTCCCGGAATCGGTACAGCCTGAGCTTGAGAATGTGCGGTCGGAAGCGCTGGATATGGGCGTACCCGTCATAAGCGAGACCGGCGCACAGTTCCTTAAACTTATCGTAACGCTTGTCAGACCGGCGCGCATACTTGAAATAGGAACGGGAACTGGGTACAGCGGACTTATAATGCTGCTCAACTCAAAAGCAAAATTATACACGATAGATTTTGATTCCGCGGCTGTGGAATGCGCCCGGCGCAACTTCCGCGATGCCGGAATGTCCGGCCGCACGGAGATATACGAAGGGGATGCTTCCGAAGTGCTTCCTATGGTGGAGGGCAGGTTCGATCTGATATTTCTTGACGGACCGAAAGGCAGGTACTATGAATTCCTTCCTTATCTCATCGACCTTATGCCCAAAGGCGGCGTATTGTTATGCGATAACGTTCTTTACTCCGAACGCATGAGCGGTGAGCGCGCCGTACCGCATTCAAAGCACACGATAGCGGAGCGTCTCGGACTGTTCATGGAAGCGGTAAATTCCGATGAGCGGATAATGACGTCCGTGCTTCCGGTGGGAGACGGAATGAGTCTTTCGATAAAGGTGAGATCATGAAAAAACCCGAATTACTCGCGCCTGCGGGGAACATGAATAAATTAGAAACGGCGATACGCTTCGGCGCTGATGCCGTTTACGCTGCGGCAAAGGAATACGGTTTGCGCGCATTCGCGGATAACTTCACGTTTGACGAGCTGAAACGGGCGGCGGAGCTGCTGCACAGTCAGGGCAGGAAACTTTATGTGACTGTGAATACATATGCGGATGAACGAGATCTTAAAGGGCTGGAAGAATTTGCCGAGCGTCTGTCCGATACGGGTGCGGACGCCGCTCTCGTAAGTGATCTCGGCGTGTTTTCGATCATGAAGAAGTATGCTCCGGGATTGCAGCTCCATGTCAGCACTCAGGCAAATGTCACTAACTCAGCTGCCGCCGCGATGTGGGCGGATCTCGGGGCGAGCCGCATAGTGCTTGCACGCGAAACGCAGCTTAAGGACATACCGGCGATAAAACGCGGCGCAGGCGTGGAGATAGAGGCGTTCGTACACGGAGCCATGTGCATAGCGTATTCGGGGCGCTGTCTGCTGTCGGCATACTTTACGGACAGATCGGGCAACAGAGGCGAGTGCGTGCAGAGCTGCCGGTGGCAGTACGGCATAACGGAACTGTCAAGAGGCGAGACTCTGCCGATAGAAGAGGATAAACGGGGTACATACCTGCTTTCGAGCAAGGATTTATGTCTGATAGAGTACCTTCATGAGCTTGCGGATGCGGGCGTGGATTCATTCAAGATCGAAGGCAGGATAAAGAGCGAGTATTATGTTGCGGGCGTAGTCAATGCTTACCGCCGCGCGATTGACGATATGGCGGCAGGCAGACCGTTTGACGTAAGACTGCTGGAAGAGATGCAGAAGATCTCCCACCGCGGATATACGACAGGGTTTTACTTCGGTGAGCGCGGCGGAAGCACGGGCGAGCCGAAACCCACGGCGTCATACGACTTCATAGCTGTAGTTACCGAAGGAGGCGACGGATACGCGGAAGTGGAGATGCGCAATCGGTTTGCAGCGGGAGACACTCTTGAAGTGCTTTCCCCGACGGACACATTCGGCAGAACTTTTACGGTTACGGAAATAGAAAACAGCGCGCACGAGCGCGTGCTGGTGGCTGACAAAGTGCAGGAGCGCGTAAAGCTGCGCACCGGTATGTGTCTGGAAAAATACGATATACTGAGAAGGAGCTGTCGCACTTAGGGTGCAACGGCTCTTTATTTGCGCTTAAGCAACAAAAAAGAGGTGAGGCGCGTTATGCGCTTCACCTTAACTTATGGATTTTTTGTTTTAGTTTAAGCATTCAGGAGCCGTTTTCCGGTGACTGAACGCGGTTGCCGTTTAAGTCATACTGTAAAGTTTCCGTCTGAATATAACGCACGTCGCCGTTTACGGAATAACTGACTACGGCGCAGAAATAGCCGTCCGCGGCGGTCACGTCAACGGAAAAGCTGCCGAAAGGTTTCAGGTCGTCCGTCCGTTCACTTTTGACGGTCTGCATTTTGGAAATATCCGACTGATAGTCTTCGGAGAACATCACCGAAAGCTCTATCGGAACAGCGGTATGCGCAAGCTCGAATTCATTCTGTGCCACGGCTGTGATAGTGCCGTCTCCGTTGCCTTTCATGCGTACGGAAAGGAATACGAACACAGACGGATCTCCGGAGCCGCATCCGGCAAAAGGTATGCAGCAGGCGATCAGGAGAAAAAGACATATGATGACGTAACGCCGTTTCATTGCTTGCGCCTCCTGAAAAGGTAGAACATGATCGCGCCGATGATGACGATAAATATGAACAGGAAGATGCAAAGTACGATCATCGGGGTATTCCGCGGTATGGAAATTATCCAGACGGTAGAACTTGCGTCGTACATAGCGTCTTTCACTGCATATACAATGGTTACGATAAGTCCGGCTACGGCTACGGCGGCAATGAGCCCGAGGCAGACCATCAGACCGATAAATTTGCGGCGGGACAATTTGTAAGCGCCGGAGCTTTCGGCTTCCGCATGCTCCTCGCTATCCTCGGCGCCGGTGCTGTTAGGCGTTTCGGGCTCGTTTATATACGGCACCTCGTCCGAAGAGTCCATAAGACGGGTATAATCCAGCTTGAATACTTTGCAGATTTTGGCGAGCTGCGCGGAGGAAGGGGAGTTCTTTCCGGATTCCCAGCGCGCAACGGTTATCCTCGATACGTCGAGCATATCCGCAAATTCCTGCTGAGACAGTTTTTCGCTGTTCCTTAAATTGATCAGTTTTCCCCGAATGTCCATTTTCCCCGCCTTGAATGAGATTAATTCAAGTATAACAGAAAGCTGCGGATAAATCAACTCAATACCGTTAAATTATACCGATACGCATAATCGGCGGACGGACGGGTTCGACATAAATTTCCGTATATGACGTAAAATTCTTGCGCATGTTTTTTCAGTGTGATATAATGTTACGGCTGTATTGTACGGCAAGTGTCGGAAGCTGTCCGGATAAGACTCACGCTATTGCCGTTACGGCTAAATTTTAAATCGGCGAAGTATAAATCTATGTATTTTTTATCCACATTTTTCAGTGTAGCGGTATTATTGTTGTTACTTGTTCCGGGATATATATTGCGTAAGACCCGTCTTGTCAGCGATACCGCGGCAAAAGATCTTTCATCAGTGCTGATCTATATCGGCATGCCCGCGCTGATCTTCTATTGTATGATGGGAGTGGACATAAGCGACGTTTTATGGCAGGAAGTAATAATAAGCATACTGCTTGCGGTGATCGTGCATCTCATCGGTTACATAGCGATAAAACTCATACTTATCCGTTCTCCGAAAAGCGGTGCGAAGGCGGCGGCATCGTTTTCGGCTATATTTTCCAACTGCGGCTTTCTCGGCATTCCTTTGTCTGAAATAGCCGTAAAGTACTGCGAGGCATTTGCCGACACTGCGGACGAGTCGATGAGCCGCGTAAGGATATACGTAACGCTGTTCAACGTTGTATTCAACCTTCTGAACTGGACGCTCGGCGTCACATTATACGGCGGTGCGGAAAAAAAGAGCGTAATGCTCCGCAAAGCATTGCTCAACCCGTGTACTATTGCACTGGTTGCGGCGCTTCCGTTCACTCTGCTCGGGATGCGTCTGCTTGAACCGATCACGATAGGCGATATGGAGATTGATCAGATATCCAAACTCATCACATATCTTTACAATATCTGTGTACCCGTTTCGATGTGTATACTCGGAGTGCGGCTTGCCGATATGAATATAGGCAGGATATTCAGGAGTAAGTATATGTACGCGTCGTTCGGCGTAAAAATGATCATCGTACCTGCAATAACTTTTGCGTTATGCCTTGCGCTGTATTCTTTCGGAGGAATAGGCGGCGAGCTTGTGATAGCAATGGTCGTAATGGCGGCAACGCCTACGGCGACTACGGCGCTTGCATTTGCCGAACGGTTTGACGGAGATTCAGCCGTCGCCGGCGAATGTATAGTATTTTCTACTGTTGCTTCACTTGTGATCGTACCTTTATTTCTGATGGTAACGGCTGTATTTTTATGATCATTTCCGGAGATTTCCATATAATAAGGAATGTAAAATTTTGAGTTTTCGTATTGACTAATGTGTTTGATATGTGTTAAACTAACAAAAGAGGGGCAAAGTTAAAAACCGGATCAGAAGAAGCAGGGTAAGATTCTATATGGGAAAACCGTTTTATTATTTCAGTAAATTTCTGTACGGGCTCGGTCGTCCGTTGTATCCGACCAAAGTGATCGGCAGGGAAAATATAATCAAAAAAGGCAAGTGTATTTACGCCTGTAATCACCTTTCCGCGATAGATATTCCTATGACGCAGGTACATATACCCGGATACAGACGGTATATAGGAAAGGTGGATTTTACGACACATAAGTTATCAAAATTTCTGCTGGATAAGTTCGGAGTAATATTCATAGATCGTGATAAACCGGCGCTTTCCACCATGCGTGAGATCTTCAGCGTACTTGACGACGGTCAGATTTTCATATTTCCGGAAGGGACGAGAAACAAGGGCAATGAAAACGAGATGCAGGAGCTTAAAACCGGACTTGCTCTGTTCGCGGCAAAGAGCGGCGCGCCGGTAGTTCCGGTTTTGGTGTATCGCCGCCCTAAGATCTTTCATAAGAATTATTTGTATATCGGCAAGCCGATAGATATAATCAAGAACAAGGGCAGATTGCCTTCAGCGAGCGACGCTGAAGCGATCACATTGCGTTATGCGTATGAGTTTGCGAGATTAAGAGTCGAATTCAACGATTACGTTGAGAATAAGCGTTGGAAAAAGAAGAATAGATTGGGTGAAGGAGAGGTACCGCCGGCGCTTGCAGCATTTGACGCAGAACATACCGTTCCCGCTTTATGCGGCATAGAGGAAAACAAAGAGTGATTAAAATAGTTGTAGACGTATTCAGCGGAGACGATCCGAAAGCACTGATACGCGGCACAGCCGCGGCAGTCAATGTATATCCGGATGTACATATCATAATGCCTGGAGATCCTACGTATCTTGAGCGCGAGCTTGCTTGTTGCGATTATGATACGAAGCGGCTGGAAATACTTCCCGCAAGCGAGATAATAGGCAACGATGAATCTCCGACTATGGCGATCCGGCAGAAAAAGGACTCGTCTCTTGTACGCGGTGCTACTTTGCTCAGGAACGATCCCGAAGTAGGGGGCATGATCAGCGCCGGAAGTACAGGTGCGATACTGTGTTGCGGAATATTCATCCTTGGCAGAATCCGCGGCATAGACAGACCTGCTCTTGCGCCGGTATTGCCTACGGTGGACGGCGGAAACGTATGTCTTATAGATTGCGGGGCGAATGCGGATTGCCGCAGTGAATATCTCGGTCAGTTTGCGCTTCTCGGCACCGGACTTATGCGCAGTTTGTGCGGTGTCAGCGAGCCGAGAGTCGCTCTTGTCAACGTGGGTTTAGAGTCGCACAAAGGAAACGTGCTTACGACGCAGGCAGCGAAAATACTTTCTGAAATGCCTCTTAATTTTGTAGGTAATATGGAGGCTAGGGAAGCATTATCCGGTAAATACGACGTACTGGTGTGTGACGGTTTCGTCGGAAACGTGCTTTTGAAAAGCATAGAAGGGACGGCGGCATACGTAGTATCTGAAATGGCTGAAAAACTGCGCTGTAAACTTGCCGGAAAAATTGACGATGAGATAATAGAACAAACCGCACATGAAGTTATGCGCAATTACGACTATAATTCTTATGGCGGCGCATATCTCCTCGGTTGCCGGAAGCCTGTGGAAAAAATTCACGGTGCGGCTAATGAGCGCACGATACCGTATGCGGTAGGTCTTATGCGCTCCATGATACTTTCAAAAATGACGGAAAAAATATCAGAACAACTGGATGCAATGTCAAGGAAGGTTGATTGATAATGTTCGGAGCCGGAAAATACAACTATTAAGAACGTAAATAGTGGGTAAATAATAAAGGTTAGTTTGCTCACTATTTTTAATCCTTATTTCACCTAATTGAAATAAAACATATTTAGTTAGTTTACTATTGAGTTTTGCATAACGACGAAGCGGAATCGTGATTGAAGGTAAGTGAGGATACGGAGATGGAAAGGCACATTTTATTTGAAGAGCGTCGTCTGCACAATTTAATATTCAGAAAGATGCGCTGTATAAGCGGAGACGATAAAGAACGCAGAAGGTATAAGCTGCAGGGAATGATCGTTTCATATCTTTGCGAACATCCCGGCGAGAGGATATGTCAGAAGGACCTCGAGTCGGAATTTTTCGTGCGTGGTTCCACCATGGCTACGGCTATAAGTCAGCTGGAGCAGGAGGGGTACGTAGAGCGTAAATCGGATAATGCGGACAGAAGGCTGAAGGTAGTGACGCCAACGGAAAGTGCGAAATCAGCTTATGAAAACCTGTCTGTACACTTCAGGGATATGGAAAAGACGTTGACCCGCGGCATATCACCCGAGGAGCTTTCCGTATATTTTAAGGTAGTGGATAAAATTTGTAATAATTTGGAGGCAGAGAATAAATGATAGGAAAACTGGCAAGGAGCGTAAGAGAATACAAGCTGCCGAGTATACTTTCGGTAGTATTCATTGTGTTTGAAGTCATACTGGAAGTATTTATCCCGCTCGTATGTTCCGACCTCATAAATTTTATAGAGGGAGTGCGCATGCCCGGTGCGGATGAAGCTATATGGCATAACTTTAACTTGCTCAATATTTCAACCGGCATAAGTTTTCCGGGTGATCTTGAAGCGAGTGCGATAGGCTATGTATTCATCTACGCGGCTATATTGCTTGTAATGGCGGGATTATCACTTACATGCGGTTTATTGTCCGGCATGTTCTGTGCGCGAGCAAGTGCGGGATTTGCAAAGAACCTGCGCAAGGATCTGTATTATAAAATACAGGACTTCTCATTCGAAAACATAGACTCGTTTTCGACGTCGTCGCTTGTTACCCGTCTTACTACGGACGTAACAAACGTACAGAACGCGTACATGATGATAATAAGAATAGCGGTCAGAAGCCCTCTTATGTTTATCTCGGCTCTGGTGATGGCGTTTACTAAGAACTGGTTTATGGCTTTGATATTCTTCATAGCTGCGTTTCTGCTTCTCGGAGCTATGGCGCTTATTCCGAAGCGCGCCATGCCTATATTCAACCGCGTATTCAAAAAGTACGACAGCATGAACCTCAGAATACAGGAAAACGTACATGCAGCTCGTGCAGTCAAAGCGTTTGTGCGCGAGGATTACGAAATACAGAAGTTCGATACCGCGGCTACAGATGTTCGTAAAGATTTCACAAAAGCTGAGACGTTACTTGCTTTCAGTAACCCGATAGTGTACTTCATAATGTTCGTACTGATACTGATCACGTGTACGCTTTGCACGGTATTCATAGTAAATGGCAAAACGATAGAGGGCTATGAATCACTGGGAGGCAAGCTGAACCTCGGAGATCTTTCCGCTCTTGTTCAGTACGCGATCATGATACTTATGAGTATGATAATGCTCGTCATGGTATTTGTAATGATAGTCATGGCAGTTGAGTCGGCTCGTCGAATAGTGACGGTGCTTGGCACTGAAAGCACTCTGGAATCTCCGGAAAACGGGGTCAAAGAAGTGGCGGACGGCTCTATAGTCTTCGATCACGTTGACTTCTCGTATGCCGGTGACGATGAAAAGTGCGCTCTTAAAGATGCTAACATAAGCATAAAATCAGGCGAGACGATAGGCATACTCGGTGGCACGGGTTCAAGTAAAACTACACTTGTACAGCTGATCCCCAGACTGTACGACGTGACCGAAGGATCAGTCAAAGTCGGCGGAGTGGACGTGCGAGATTACGATCTTGAATCTTTGCGTAAAAACATAGCAATGGTACTTCAGAAAAACGTATTGTTCTCCGGTACGATAAAGGACAATATCCGTTGGGGCAAGGAGGATGCGACCGACGAGGAAATAGTCGCGGCATGCAAACTTGCGCAGGCGGATGAATTCATATCCCAGATGCCGGACGGCTACGACACATACATTGAGCAGGGCGGTACAAACGTTTCCGGAGGACAGCGTCAGCGTCTTTGTATAGCACGAGCGCTTATAGCGTCGCCGAAAATAATAATTTTCGATGACTCTACAAGTGCTGTCGATACCAAGACGGATGCGCTTATACGTAAATCAATGGCGGAAACATTGCCGGATGCCACCAAGATAGTCATAGCTCAGCGAGTATCCAGTTTTGAGGGCGCTGACAGGATTATAGTTATGGACGGCGGTAAGATATCGGCAATTGGCACGCATGACGAACTCATGAAGAGCTCCGTGATATACAGAGAAGCTTATGAGATCCAGAACAAAAAGTCGGATGACGAGGAGGGTGACAATGCCATCGCTTAAAAATAAACCGGCTGGAGTAATGCCTGAAGGGTTTGACGCGGCGAATGTAAGCGACGCGAAAACGCTTAAAAAAATGTTGAAAGATCATAAGAAGCAGCAGAAAGCAGAGCCGAAGAAAAAAGTCTTCAGTCGCATTCTCGGCTATATATTCAAATATTACAAGGCGCGTTTTGTGATCGTCATAATATCCATAATAGCTGGTTCGATAGGAACGGCGATGATACCTGTCATACTGATGCTTCTCACCAACACCTATATCGAGCCGGTAAACGGAGGAGTTCCCACACTCGGCGGAGGCGACACGGGAGTATTGCCGTTGTGGACATTCCTTGTAATCTGCGCATCGTGTTATATCGTTGCGGTAGGATTTTCAACAACGTATAACGTGCTTATGGCGCGTATAGGTCAGGGCGTTCTGTACTATATACGTCGTGATATGTTTGTTAAGATGCAGTCGCTGCCCATAAGTTATTTTGATCGTCATCTTTCCGGAGATATCATGAGTGTTTACACGAACGACGTAGACGCGTTACGTCAGTTCATATGCCAGACGCTTCCTCAGCTGATAATATCGGCAGTTACGCTTACGGCGCTATTGATAATCATGCTTGTATACAGCTTATGGCTGTTGCTCATAGTGCTTGCGATAGTAGGCGTGATGATATTTGTTGTTACAAAGATCGGCAGTGCATCTTCCCGTTACTTCATTCTTCAGCAGTCGGCGCTTGGTAAAGTAGACGGTTACATTGAGGAATCAATGCACGGACAGAAGGTAATAAAGGTATTCTGTCACGAAGAAGAAGCGAAGAAAGATTTCGACGATAAAAACGAGATGCTTTGCAGCCATGCTACAAAAGCGAATACCTATGCGAACGTACTGATGCCCGTTTTGCAGAACATAGGCAACATACTTTACGTTATAATAGCAATAGTCGGTTCGCTGATCATAGTGCTCCACGGCTTCAATATAGGACTGGGCAACGCAATTCCCGGATTCGATATGGGACTTATAGCTGTAGTTGTAGGCTTCTTGTCCATAGCAAAGTCGTTCACGCAGCAGATAGCAAGCATATCCCAGCAGATAAACTTCGTTGCAATGGCTCGTGCGGGCGGCAACCGTATATTCGCAATAATGGATGAACCTTCAGAAGAGGATAACGGTTATGTCGAGCTCGTATGGGCTAAGAGGACGGCGGACGGCGGCGTAGAGCCGAGCGATACTTATACCGGACTCTGGGCATGGAAGCATCCGCACAAAGCAGAGGGTACGGTAACGTATGTCGAGCTTAAGGGCGAGATAGAAATGCACAACGTAGATTTCGCGTACGTACCCGGCAAGACGGTATTGCACGACGTTACTCTTTACGCAAAACCGGGACAGAAGATCGCATTTGTCGGTTCAACCGGTGCGGGCAAGACGACGATCACTAACCTTATCAACCGTTTCTACGATATTGAAGACGGTAAGATACGTTACGACGGGATAAATATCAATAAGATCAAGAAGCCCGATCTGCGTCGTTCACTCGGTATGGTTCTCCAGGATACCAACCTGTTTACCGGAACGATAAAGGACAATATCCGGTACGGTAAACTCGATGCGACGGATGAAGAAGTTATCGAGGCGGCAAAGCTTGCAAACGCTCATGACTTTATAATGCGTCTGCCGGACGGTTACGATACGATGCTTGAATCGGACGGCGCGAATTTGTCGCAGGGTCAGCGTCAGTTGCTTTCGATAGCGCGTACGGCGTGCGAGAACGCTCCCGTACTTGTACTGGACGAAGCAACAAGCTCTATTGATACCCGCACAGAGCAGATAGTTCAGAGCGGTATGGATAAGCTGATGACAGGCAGAACCGTGTTCGTCATAGCTCACAGACTGTCGACCGTACGCAACTCGAATGTAATCATGGTGCTTGACCACGGACGTATAATTGAAAGAGGCACGCATGAGCAGCTGCTTGAACAGAAAGGCACTTATTACAAACTTTACACCGGTGCTTTTGAACTTGAATAAAAACCGAGCTGTTTTCCGCGGCATTATCAAGGATGCCGTCCGGACAAACGGATAAAAGACAGTAAACAAAGTATGCACTCCGGAGCTTTAAAGGTTGCCGGGGTGCATACTTTTTTTCGTTTTTTACGTTGTTAAAAGTTTATGGCTGATGCTGATCCCGTCTGCATTTTGTAAAAACGCGCGCAGGAAGAGGGGACAGTCAAAATTTCAATTGCCGGTCATAAGTCGTCGGCGTCTTGTTCGGGTTCTCCCCATTTTGCGTTGCCGGTATAGGAACCGGAAGGATCGTTACGTGATACTGATTTGTCGTTTGTTTTGTTTTTCATGGTTATAGTATGTGTTAAGTACGGCGATCAATACTAAATAAGATGCTTTCTGCATAAATTTCAGTGATGAGCTTTTTTGACGATATAAGACGGTGCGCGGCGACCGGAATAAAATACGGATACAGTATTGTACTGTTTGGCGGTGAGGCGGTTTATATGAACGGTATAACGCGCGTGCTGGAGATAGGGCCGGAGCGAATGGCTTTCGCGTCCGAGAAGCGCATAATAGCGATAACGGGAAGTGATATGGCGGTAAGCGAACTGGAAAAGGACAGCGTTATGATCAAAGGTCATATAAAGAATATAGGTGAAGAGTGATGGTATTTATCAGAATTGACGGCAAAAGCGTTACATCCGTATTATCCGCTTTCCGCGAGACAGGCGTTATGAATATAACTGAAAGAGCGGAAGGTGTGGAGATAGGCATCGCGAGAAAAGAATTACAGAAAGCTATTGCAATTTGTGATGAAAGGTGTTATAATTATACAATTATAGGTACGTCATTCTCTGTAACCGTTAGAAAATTGCTGTCCGTACTGCCTGCTATAATAGCTTCTCTGGTCATGGCAGTGGTAGTGTTCGGATCAAATGCTTTTGTCTGGAGAGTGGAAATAGCGGGCGTTGAAGGCGCCGCGGCTCTGAAGATCAGCAACATGCTTGACGACATGGGCGTGCGCGCCGGCGCGTTGATAAACCGACTGGACAGGCATGAAATTGAGCGTTTGCTTACGGAGTCCGGTGATATATCTGCGGCAAGCGTGACAAAAAGCGGCAGTGTGCTCAAAGTGGATGTACTGATGTCTGACTTCTATGATGAGCATGCAGTATACGGCGATGCCGTTGTAAGCGGTTATGACTGTGTCATAACGAGAGTGGTCGCGAACTGCGGAACGCCGGTAGTAAAAGCGGGTGACGTTGTAAGGCGCGGCGATGTGCTCATCGAGGGGAAAGAGTATGCTACGGCAGACGGCAGCGAGCTCGGTATTGTTGCAGCAGCAGGCAGGGCATACGGCAGAGTGACGTTCACGTTTTCCGTACCTATAGCAGAAAGCGGAGGATTGCGGCGCACCGGGAGATCGGAGACAGTCACGGCGCTTAAATTGTTCGGACTGACAATAGGCGGGACTGAGAGCAGCTATCAGTTTTGTGAAAGCGTTACCGAGCGCAAGCGTCTCAGTCCGTTGCCCGTAGAGGTAGTGCGCGTCTGCTATCACGAGCTTGACGTAAGTTCGTTTGATGAAGAGGCGGAAGCATTTATCCGTGAAAAAGCGGATGAGCTGGAAAGTACATACGGTGTTTCGTTTGATATACGGACAGACATTGCGGAGAGAAACGGTATTAATGTGATGACTGTATATTTTACGGCTGAGATATGCGTTGGAGGAATATGACATACGAAAAGGATATAAAACTGAGCAGTGAAATTTTCTTTCGCATTTCAGGAGCAATGGATGCGAACCTCGAGCTGATGGAAAAGCGTTTCGGGGTGCGTATACATGCGACGAGTGAAGGCATAAAGATAAGCGGGAACGAGCAGCACGGAGTGGAGGAATGCGCAGAACTGATTTCCGCGCTTTCAGCGCTTGCCCGTCAGGGGCAGACCGTAGATCGGGTAGTCGTTGAGCGTTGTGCGGACATGATAGAACGGGTAGATGCCGGAGAAATAACCGATCTGTACAGTGAGTCGGTTGCAGTAACCGCCCGCGGTAAAAAGATATTTTGCAAGACGTTCAACCAGCGTGAGTACTGCCGCGCCATCAAAAAGAACACACTGACTTTCGGCATCGGACCTGCAGGAACGGGAAAGACGTATCTTGCGGTAGCGCTTGCCGTATCCGCATACAGGAGAGGGGATGCCGATCGTATAATACTCACGCGTCCGGCGATAGAAGCGGGTGAAAAACTCGGTTTTTTGCCCGGCGATCTGCAGATGAAGGTGGATCCTTATCTTCGCCCTCTGTACGATGCGCTCGAAGAGCTTTTCGGGGTGGAGAATTACGGTCATCTTATAGAGCGCGGCATTATAGAAATAGCGCCGCTTGCATACATGAGAGGAAGAACTCTGTCCAGGGCTTTTATAATTCTCGATGAGGCTCAGAACACGACAGAGGAGCAGATGAAGATGTTCCTGACTCGTATGGGCGAAGGAAGCAAGGTGGTCGTAACCGGTGACATAACGCAGATAGACCTGCCGCAGGGAGGGCGAAGCGGTCTCAAGCAGGCGGCGGCTTTACTTGAGGGCATTGATGACATTGCGGTATGTCACATGACAGATAAAGATGTCGTGCGTCATGAGCTTGTCCAGAAGATAATACGGGCGTACGAAAGAGGTAAAGATGAAAGTAAAGTACAGACTACGAAAGTACAGTCGTAAACAGTTGTTATTCGCCGTACTCGATACGGTAATATGCGGCGCGGTGGCGGTATTTGCGGCAATGGTCAAATTTTATTTGACGGGAGACGCGATTATAGCAAATTTTGCGCTGTGTGTGATTTACGCGCTGATACTTACCTCGGCATTCTATGGCGGATTGCTTATGTTCATAATGCTGTCGAGGTCCTTTATCATTAAAAACAACAGATATTACAGGTCATTTATCGTAGCAATGACTTTTGTATTTATTTTCCATTTGTTCATAAGTCTGATCTCGCCGCTTCTTATGGCGCCCGGACTTACGGCGACGCTTATAGTGCAGCTTTCGAGAAAGAAGCAGGATTCCTTTGTATTCAATCTGATAGAAACCTGCATGGCAATGAGCGTACTTTTATACGAATCGATAATGACGGACGGCGAAGTATTCATGCTGATAGGCGGCGGAGAGAATTCGGCGAATCTTCATTTGTGGCTGCTCATAGTCATATCCGTAATAGGCGTAAGTGTCGGAGCGTTCATACCGGTGGCGCTTCGTGATAATACGGGCAGATTGCATTCTGTTGTCGTAGGACTGCTTGTTACTGCGGCGTCTGTAGTGCTTTATGTTCTGATGTCTTTGGCATATCCGGACATACCGCTTGTGTTATCATATTTCTGGCTGGTGATAATTTCGGGATTTGTGCCGATAATACTTTCTCAATTCTGTGTTCCGGTTCTGGAAAAAGTATTCGGGCTCGTTACGGATAACAGGTTGATTGAGCTGACGGACACCAGGCAGCCGCTGCTCATGCGGCTTGCCGCGGAAGCCCCCGGAACGTATAATCACAGTCTGGCGGTTGCAAACTTTGCTGAAATGTGCGCGAATGCGATAGGCGAAGATCCGTATTTTGCGCGGGCGGCTGCATATTATCATGATGTAGGGAAGCTTTCAAATCCGTTCTATTTCTCGGAAAATCAGGCAGGATATAATCCTCACGATGATATTTTGCCTGAAGTGAGTGCGGAAATAATACGCAAGCATACAACTGAGGGCTATAAACTTTGTCGCGAATACGGCTTACCCGAGGAAATTGCCGCGGTAACCGTGCAGCATCACGGCACTCTGCCTATGGTTGTATTTTATGAACGTGCGAAACGTCTGACAGACGGTGAAGTGGACATTGACGATTACAGCTATCACGGTACATGTCCTACAAGCAGAATAGCGGCGATAATCATGATATGCGACAGTAGCGAAGCTGCGATACGCGCAATGGACAGACCGGACGGCGAGCGTGTAGACAGACTTCTGCGCGGAATAATATCCGACAGAATATCACGTGGACAGTTTGATAATTGCTCTATATCATTGAAAGAGCTTGACATTATACGCAGAACGATAATAAGCGCATACGGCGGACTGTTCCACACAAGGATCAAATATCCCGGGGGAGAAAAGCAATGATAAAAGTATTGGGAGAAGCGACTGATGAAATGGTCGCAGCAGCAGACGAAGCATTCAGACAGCTCGGGTTGGAAGGCGATTGCGTAGCTGAGATAGAATACGTTGACAAAGAGGACATGCGTGCGCTCAACAAGCGTACGCGCGGCGTTGATAATTCCACTGACGTCCTGAGTTATCCTGCGCTGGATGAGATACACCCGTTCACATATGAAAATTATCCGTTTGAGTATGATGATTATAACAACGGGGTCATGCTCGGATCGATAGTGATCTGCCGTGAGGTTGCGGAAGAGCAGGCAGCGGAGTACGGGCATTCTGTTACACGGGAGATGACGTATTTGTTCTTGCACGGATTATTACATCTACTTGGGTATGATCACGAAAAAGAGGAAGATAAACGTATTATGCGTGATACGGAAGAAAAAGTACTTGGCGCAATAGGGATAAACAGATGAGATCAGGATTTATAGCAATAATAGGTAAGCCGAACGCCGGAAAAAGCAGCCTGACAAACAGACTTACAGGCGAAAAAATATCCATAGTATCCCCGAAGCCGCAGACTACGAGGGATGCAGTGCGTGCGATACTGACGACTGATGAGTATCAGATGATATTCGTGGATACGCCGGGATTGCTGAGACCGCGCACCGAGCTCGGCAAGTACATGAGCAGAGAGACCGACCAGTCGTCAAAAGACGTCGATGCAATAGTTATAGTCATAGACGGCAGCCGTCCTTTTACGGTAAAGGATACCGAACTGATAGAAAGTAAACTCAGGAGCAGCGTGCCGGTATATGTCGCCGTGAATAAGACGGATATAGCGGGATATGAAAAAGTGTACCCGATACTTTCCGCCTTGTCTCCGCTTATGACTGAAGCCGACGGACGTCATGCGGTCAAGGAAGTAGTACCCGTTTCCTGCGAGACGGGAGAAAACATAGACGTTCTTCGTGATATGCTTGCGGGTGAATTGCATGACGAGGTCATGTACTATCCGGAAGGCGACGTAACGGACAGACCCATGCGGTATGTCGCGGGCGAGATCATTCGCGAAAAAGCTTTGCTGTTGCTTCAGGATGAAGTCCCGCACGGAGTCGGAATAATAGTAAACATTTATGAAGATAAAAAAGAATCGGTATACATAGAAGCCGACGTGGTTTGCGAGCGTGAGAGTCATAAGCGCATAATTATCGGTGAAGGCGGCAGTATGATAAAACGTATCGGCGAGGCTGCCCGAAAGGGTATAAGCGATATGACGGGCAAAAACGTGTATTTGAAGCTTTTTGTAAAAGTGCGCGAGGGGTGGCGCAACAAACGCAATTATATGCGCGATCTCGGATACGGCGAGTGACATGGAAGAGCTTAAAACTACAGGTATAGTAGTAGGCGGAGAAGACTACGGGGAAACGGACAAGCTTATACGTATTCTCACTCCCGATCACGGCGTGATAGTCGCCCGCATGAGAGGAGTGAAAAATGAAAAGGCAAAGCTGAAGTTTGCAGCTATGCCGTTTTCGTTTTGCGAATATGTACTGATGAAGCGCGGCTCGTTCTTTTCCGTTAAAACTGCATCCCAGTGTGAAAGTCTTTTCGGCGTTACGTCCTCTCCGGATAAGTACGTCATCGGCTCTGTCATGCTTGAGACGGCGGCTGCGAGTGCGGACGGAACTGATAGCGCAACGGTTTTTATAGATCTTTTGACTGCGCTGAAAAAACTGATATATTCCGGAGTAAACAGTTATTCATTGGGTCTGAATTTCGTCTATCGGCTTTTGGTGCGCGGCGGACATATAGCGCCGGGAGCGCGAGACTCTGATTATAACGTGGATATGGACGAGCAGAAAGATCTGCCTGCGGACAGAGCTAAAAGTTTGCTGAAAGCATATTTGTCATTATTCGAGAAAAAGTATTTTATAAAGCTGAAGACTTACGCTTCAATCGTGTGAAAATGAATGATGAGGTCTAACGTCTTCAGTATCATAGTTTTTCAGGGGGGGATTGGTAATATGAATTACTGCGCTGATTGCTATTGTGCTTTTGATGGCGATGTGTGTCCGGTATGCGGAACGGATAGGGTCAGAAAAGTGAATGATGGTGACTTTTGTTTTCTTACGGAGCGGGATTCTATAGAAAGCGATATATGTGACGGAGCGTTAAGGGCGAATGGGATACAGTGCGTAACAATGCCCGGTCTGTCCGGCATAGAGATGAGTTTTGCCGTACCTGCTTTCAGACGTCGGTTATATGTGCCTTTCGGGCAACTGATGCAAGCAATAAATGTCCTGAAAGAAGCAGAACGTTTGGAGAGCGAAAAAACCAAAAGCCGGTTGACGGAAAATGCGGATAAACTTAAAATAAACGACAGACTGTTAAAAAAGATAAAGCATGTGTTCGCGTTGAAAAGTGACGAAGAAGTCAGGTCATATTGTCTCGGTGTTATAAACAAAGCAACACGTATAGAAGAGGACGGTATGATATCCGGTTGTCCGTATGGAGGACACTATATATTCTGCCACGCTCCGGAAGCGGTGCTCACATTGAATTCCGTTACATTTGAGATATTATCCATTAGAGCGGAAAAGAAGTAAAATCAAATGGAGAATGATATACAAATCAGTGTTAATTTTGTGAAAGTTTTACACAAAACGAAAAACAGCATAAAAAACAAAATAAACGTCTTGATTTGTGTGATGATATATGGTATAATTAATCGGTTTGAATAAGACCTAAACTATGATAAAGGAGAAAAACGTGAAAAAATTCGTTTACAAGTTCGAAGAAGGCAACGGCAAAATGCGTGAACTTCTTGGCGGCAAGGGCGCGAACCTTGCGGAGATGACGGTACTCGGACTGCCCGTACCTCCGGGATTCACGGTCACGACCGAAGCCTGCACCCAGTATTATGAGGATGGAAGAGAGATCAACGCGGATATAAAGGCGCAGATCTTTGATGCACTCGCACAGCTGGAAAAGAGAATGGGGAAGAAATTGGGTGATGAGAAAGATCCTCTGCTCGTATCCGTAAGAAGCGGATCGCGCGCATCCATGCCCGGCATGATGGACACGATACTTAACCTCGGTCTTAATGATAAGTCGGTTGAGGGTCTTGCGAAAAAGACCAATAATGCCCGTTTTGCATACGACTCATATCGTCGTTTCATCCAGATGTTCTCCGATGTCGTTATGGAGCAGGATAAGACGGTATACGAGAGAATACTCGATACAATAAAGAAGGAAAAGGGATACGCTTCCGATCCGGAGCTTACGGCAGAAGACCTCAAAGAGATCGTCAAGCTGTTCAAGGATAACTACAAAAAGAACCAGGGCGTAGAATTCCCTCAGGATCCGAAAGTACAGCTTATAGAAGCGGCTAAAGCGGTATTCCGCAGCTGGGACAACCCCCGTGCAAACGTATATCGCCGCATGAACGATATACCTTATAACTGGGGTACGGCAGTAAATATCCAGTGCATGGTATTCGGTAATAAGGGAGAGACCTCAGGCACCGGCGTTGCATTCACGCGTAACCCTGCGACTGGTGAAAAGGGCCTGTTCGGCGAGTATCTTATGAACGCTCAGGGCGAGGACGTTGTTGCCGGTATCCGTACGCCCAAGCATATCGACGAGCTTAAGGCGCAGAACCCTAAACTTTACGACGAATTTGAAAAGATAACCCAGAAGCTGGAGCAGCATTACAAGGATATGCAGGATATGGAGTTCACGATAGAAGAAGGTAAACTCTATATGCTGCAGACGAGAAACGGTAAGCGTACTGCTCAGGCAGCGCTTAAGATAGCAGTTGACCTTGTTTCCGAGGGACTTATAACCGAAGAAGCTGCAGTATGTATGATAGAGCCCAAACAGCTTGATACGTTGCTTCATCCTCAGTTCAACCCGACAGCTCTCAAGGCGGCAAAGCCTGTAAGTGCGGCGCTTCCCGCATCACCCGGAGCGGCTTGCGGTAAGATAGCGTTCAGCGCAGAAGAAGCGGTAGAGCGCGCGGCAAAGGGCGAGAAAGTCGTACTCGTTCGTTTGGAGACCAGCCCCGAGGACATCGAGGGTATGAACGCATCCGAAGGTATACTCACCGCACGCGGCGGTATGACGAGCCACGCGGCAGTCGTTGCGAGAGGTATGGGTGTATGCTGTGTATCCGGTTGCGCTAACCTCAAAGTGGACGAAGAGAACAGAACGATCACTCTTGCAGGTAAGACATACGGTCCGGATGACTGGCTCAGCCTGGACGGTTCCACCGGTAATATTTACGCAGAAAAGATACCCACTCAGCCTGCTGACGTAGGCGGCGATTTCGGTACCCTTATGAACTGGGCGGACAAGCATCGTGCTCTTCATGTACGTACCAATGCCGACACTCCGAGAGATGCAGCTCAGGCTGTGCTGTTTGGCGCTGAAGGTATAGGTCTTTGCCGTACCGAGCATATGTTCTTTGATCCCGAGAGAATACCTGCGATTCGTGAAATGATCGTTTCCAAGACTCAGGGTGAGCGCGAACGTGCTCTTGCAAAACTGCTTCCGATGCAGAAGGGCGACTTCAAAGCAATGTATATTGCACTTGAGGGCAGACCTATGACCGTACGTTTCCTTGACCCGCCTCTTCACGAATTCGTACCTCACGAGGACGAGGAGATTGAAGCGCTGGCGAAGGATATGGGTCTGACGTTCGATGAACTTAAGGCTACGGTTATCGGACTTCACGAGGCGAACCCGATGATGGGTCACCGCGGATGCCGTCTTACGATAACTTATCCCGAGATTGCGAAGATGCAGACCAGAGCTGTCATTGAAGCGGCGCTCGAGGTAAGAGAAGAAAAGGGATGGGACATCGTACCCGAGATAATGGTTCCGCTTGTAGGCGACGTCAAAGAGCTTAAGTACGTTAAGAGCATCATCTGCTCCACGGCTGAAGAGATTATCAAAGCAAAGAATTCCGATATGAACTATCTTGTCGGAACGATGATTGAGATACCTCGTGCTGCCGTAACTGCCGATGAGATAGCAAAGGAAGCCGAGTTCTTCTCGTTCGGTACGAACGACCTCACTCAGATGACCTTTGGTTTCTCGCGTGACGATGCAGGCAAGTTCCTTCCCGAGTATTATAATAAGAAGATATACGAGTTCGATCCGTTCGCACGTGTGGACGTTGACGGCGTAGGTCAGCTGATAAAGATGGCTGCCGAGAAGGGAAAAGCAACGCGTCCGAACATCAAGCTGGGTGTATGCGGAGAGCATGGCGGCGATCCGTTCAGCGTAGAGTTCTTCCATAATGCCGGACTTACATATGTATCCTGCTCACCGTTCCGTGTTCCTATAGCACGTCTTGCGGCTGCGCAGGCTAACATTCGCAACCCTCGCTAAAAGCACAGTAAACAATATCAAAACGGAGCTTGATTTATATGTCAAGCTCCGTTTTACTTTTATTTAAAAAACTTAAACTACAAATATGATATAGTGCGGTAAAAGTATTTTAATTAATACATTAACAGAATTGCTTTGTGCTTGGTATAATGCTTAAAATAAAAGTTTCAAATTTATTTAGCTGGCTTGCAAATCAAGTAAAAATATTACAATTTAAGAAACGCATATTGACATTAAATAAATTATTATTGCAAAATAAATACGATATAAGGAGGATGATTATGGATAAATCAGTTTAAGTTTTAAACAGTGTTCGGGAATGGGTCAAACTGCACGACGCTGTTTTATTTTTTATATGTGTTTTGTTTCAAATTTCAATAACATAAATTTTAAATTAAGCAGGAAGAATAACTGTTAAATAAAAGAATGGAGGAAAAGATGAGAAAGACAAGAATTGTGCTGATACTATTGTTGGCATTAATGCTTATTTGTGTTACGGGTTGTTCACAAAGCAGCGGAGAACTTAAAGATAAGCCTCTTGCCAATATTACCACAATAGCAGATTTTAGTAATGGAGAGTCTGATGCTTTTTATGCATCAAATGGATATACTGACGGTAGTATATATGATGCATGGTGGAGTAAAAGTAACGTGTTGTATCCAGAAGATACAATGAAGCTTACGATTAATAAAATTTCCGATAACGAAAGACCAGGTGAATGTACGGCTGACTATTCAAGTAGTGAGGTCAAATCATTTGATTTTTACGGGTACGGTGATTTTGAAGTATGTATGAAACCTTCCGGTAAACAAGGTACGGTGAGCAGTTTTTTGATGCGTACCGGCAATTATGATACTCCGACAGGTTCAACAGAACCTAATCCCTGGGATGAGATTAGTATTGAGTTTTTCGGTAATATAACCACAAAAGTTGTATTCAATTATTACATAAACGGAGTCGGCGGGCATGAGTTTGAATATGACCTTGGCTTT
This sequence comes from uncultured Clostridia bacterium, assembly GCA_944362615.1. Classification (GTDB taxonomy): domain Bacteria; phylum Bacillota; class Clostridia; order Christensenellales; family Pumilibacteraceae; genus Protoclostridium. Next base: position 164,032 of record CALVTM010000002.1, on the reverse strand, counting down.
GATGCGTCTGAAAATTTTCATGAATACGGATATCGTTGGACAAGAGAATGCATAGTTTGGTTTGTTGACGATATTCCTGTTTATAAAGTAAAAGCTTCCGAGAAAACGCCCCTTCCTTCATCTGCAGGTAGAATTATAATGAATTACATATGCAGTACCGAAGAAACAGAAGGCACAATTGGGGAATTCAGCAATCCCGGAAACGAGGGTACTGAATATAAATGGATAACGACTTCCGCCCAGGTAGAGTGGAGCGAGAATGATGTTGTCGGCGAGGAACCTGGTGAAGAACCCGGTGGTGAAGAACCCGGCGGCGAAGAACCTGGCGGCGAAGAACCCGGTGGTGAAGAACCTGGCGGCGAGGAACCCGGTGGTGAAGAACCTGGCGAAGAAGAACCTGTCCCCGTACTTCCCGAGAACAACGGAATAACCATAGACGGAGTAAATGTAAAGTTTGAAACAGATACGTACATTGTATCCACTGACAGTGAAAACAATACAATGAACGTAAAATATGAGAACGTATCGGGAAACAGTTACAAGAATATAAGTGCAGGAACAGACACGTTAAGCGAAGGGCATAATAAATTTACGTTTACGGTCCTTAACAATGGAACCGAGTCTGTCAAACTGCGTATAGACCTGCTTGCCGGCAGTGAAAATAAAGCAGACGGAATAACTGTTGTAAACGGATCCGAATGTATATTTACATCAAGTGACGGAGCTGTTGTAACAATAGCGGCAGCTGCAACAGAGACAATAACCGTAACATACAGCGGCACTCCCGGAACAGTGAACATATTCATAGACTCTGCAACATGGGGTGACGAGAGCGTTCACAGCGGTGATATAACATTCTCCGGATTTGAATTCAGCGGCGAGGCAGGAACGGTCTCGGATGATTTGGTGGATCCGAAATATTGGATAATTGATTTTGCCAAGCAAGGCGAACAGGGTTTTTATGCGGCTGACGGTTACGCTAATAATGACGACATGTTTAATTGTTACTGGGAAAATGAATGCGCTGTTATTGAAAACGGTGTTATGAATATGACCGTTAAAAAGGATAGTAATAACAAAAATCCAACCGGTTATCTTGGGGCGGAATACCGCACTGATGTAAAACGTTCATACGGCTATTACGCTGTTTGCATGAAGCCTGCAAAAGGCTCTGGATTGGTTTCGTCATTCTTTACGTATACTAATAATCCACGCTGGGATGAGATTGATATTGAATTTCTCGGAAAGGACACTACGAAAGTCCAGTTCAATTATTACACCGATGGCGTTGGAAATCATGAAAAGCTTTATGACCTTGGATTTGACGCTGCAGAAGATTTTCATGTATATGCTTTTGAATGGAAACCGGATTCAATTACTTGGTATGTAGACGGAGTAGCTGTATATTCAGTTAATCAGGATATACCTGAATATCCGCAGCAAATAATGATAAATATTTGGAATTGTATAGGGCATGATGATTGGACAGGTGCATTAGACGACGGAGCGCTTCCGGCTACAGCTCAATATAAATGGATAGCTTATATCCCGAGTGAAAACAATTAACATAACAGATTGTTTTAAGAAATGTCAAAGCCATAGCGGCTTGATCTTAAAGAGAGGGCAGAACGACTAATTTTGCCCTCTTTTTATATACAGTTAATGTTTAACAGTTTGTTGTTTTTTTAATTTTTAAATATGAAGCAGATATGTACGATATGATTTAACCGTAAATATTTGTATTGGAAATTTATTAATTTTTTACCGTTTAAAATGGAGACCGTTCGTTCAAATTTAGCTTGACAATATTGGGTTCTTCTGTTATAATATAAAAATTAAAATTATATTACCGAGAGTGTATACTGTTGTAATTAAGCGGGGGACATGGATTACAGAAAAGTTGTTTATGAAATAGAGGAAAAATATCTCTCTCCGTATGCATGTAAATCTGCGCAGACGAAGGGGAGAAAAGCTCCGATAACGCCCTGTTTTATTAGGACGGATTTTCAGCGCGACCGTGACAGGATAATCCATTCCAAAGCTTTTCGCAGGCTTAAACACAAGACGCAGGTATTTCTTGCTCCCGAAGGCGATCATTACAGGACAAGGCTTACGCACACACTTGAAGTGAGTCAGATAGCGCGCACGATAGCTCGTGCATTGCGTATGAATGAAGACCTTACCGAGGCGATCAGTCTCGGGCATGATCTTGGACATACTCCGTTCGGGCACGCCGGTGAGCGGGCTTTGGATGCGCGAATGAAGGATTTCGGAGGATTCCGGCACGAAGCCCAGTCGGCGCGAGTTGCGGAAATTCTTGAAAAAATGAATCTTACCGCTGAAGTGCTTAACGGAATAGCGAACCACAGCAGACGCGGGGATCCTTCAACGCTTGAGGGAATGATCGTCAAAGCGAGCGACCAGATAGCGTATCTCAATCATGATGTGGACGACGCTATACGTGCGGGCGTACTGGAAGCGGGCGATCTGCCGCAGTCAGTATTGAATGAATTCGGAGATACGCACGGAAAGCGTATCGACTCGATGATCTCGGACATAATAGAGAACAGCTACGGTAAAGATTTCATAGCGCCGAGCACGCGCGCGGCGGCTTTGACGGAAGAGTTCCGTGACTTCATGTTTGAGAAAGTATATTTTTCTCCGATAGCGAAAGCGGAAGAGGGGAAAGTCGATAACATTGTACTGTTTATGTTTGAGTATTATCTTACTCATGAGTGGGAGATACCCGAATACATACGGCAGGCGTCCGAGATACCCGAGCGTCGCGTATGTGATTACATATCGACGATGACGGATAATTATCTTGTCAGAATGTTTGAGAAAATATATGTGCCCAAAGGCTGGGCATTGCTGTAAGGTGCGTAAATGGATTTCAGTGAATTTTGCAGTCGGCTTATAGAGAGCACGGACATTGTCAAACTGATATCGCGGTATGTAACGCTTAAAAGAGCAGGCAGCAGCTACAAAGCTTGCTGTCCGTTTCATAATGAGCGGACGCCGTCTTTCAGTGTTGATCCGAATAAGCAGCTGTATCACTGTTTCGGTTGCGGTAAAGGCGGCAATGCTATCACGTTTTTGCGTGATATAGAAAATATAGACACGATAGACGCGATAAAGATGCTTGCGGACGAAGCGCATATGGAATTGCCTGCATTTACCGGCGGAAGCAAGCACGGTATAGACAAGAACAAGCGTCTCCGGTTATATTCGCTGATGCGGGAAGCTGCTCGCAGATATAACGTGAATCTATCGTTGCCGAAAGCGCAGATTGCGCGTGATTATATAGAGAAACGTCATCTACCGCAGAACATAGTGACGCGGTTCGGCTTGGGGTATTCGCTTGATTATACGGATATAATCACATATCTTAAGAAAAAAGGATACACAGAAGCGGAAATGAAGGAAGCAGGGCTTATCGAGCGCAGTGCATCCGGGTGGTATGATGTTTTTCACGGCAGATTGATATTTCCGATAATAAGCAATACGGGAGAGGTTGTCGCATTCGGCGGCAGAGCGCTCAGTAAGGACGTTCCGGCAAAGTATCGTAATTCCACACAGACGGAGATTTTCGATAAAAGCAAAACGGTGTATGCGCTTAATCTTCTGAAGAAAAAGCGCAGGACAGGTCCGCTTCCGTATGTGATCATGTGTGAGGGATATATGGACGTCATAGCCCTTCATAAAGCGGGATTCGATACGGCGGTTGCAAGCATGGGAACGTCGCTTACATACCAGCAGGCGAAGCAGCTTAAGAATTATTCGGATAAAGTCATAATAAGCTACGACGGGGATTCAGCCGGTCAGAAAGCCACGATGCGCGGTCTGGACATTCTGAGGGAGAGCGGTTTGACTGTAAAAGTCGCTAAGATGCCTGAAGGTAAAGATCCGGACGAAGTCATCAACGAGCAGGGAAGAGACGCATATATGAAAATACTGGAAGATGCGCTTCCCCTTACTCAGTATAAACTGGACATGTTGCGTAAAGGGTATGATCTTTCAGACAGGGATGACAAGACCAAATATGCGGCGGAAGCGGTCAGGTGCATAAAGCAGCTGGAGAACCCGGTAGAGCGAGAGGAATACTTGCGTACGGTTGCGGACGAAACCGGATATGACATAGGAATTTTACGAGCACAGGCAAAGGTATACACCGGCGACGAAAAGGAAGCTCCGAAGACTGAAAACAAGGAGGAGCCGCCGGCAAGAGATATCAATGAAACGTATCTGCTTGCGGCATATGTCGCAGGAAGACCATACGTTGAGCCGGATGATATGGTGGAATTGTTCCCGGACGGATTTGAAAGAAATCTTGTGGATTCAGTAACAGACAGCAGGTTAAAGGGAATAAAAGATACGGCGGCGATGCTGTACACCGATTTACCTGAAGGTGTACAAAACAGACTGCCGGAAATAATAGAATTTGATATATCGTCGATGGACGATAAAAATGTATATGACTCGTGCGTAAAAAAACTGAAGATCATAAGGCTGGAAAAAAAGTGTAATGAACTGGCAGCCTCTTATGACAAGACGAAAGACGTGAAGTTTTTACAGCAGAGCAATGAATATCGAAAACAGATCAAAGCATTGAGAGAAAACGGAGGCAATAAATGAGCGAAAAAGAAATCGCTGCCGAAAGCACAGAGCGTAAGGATGTAAAGGCGCTGAGTGAAAAAATTCAGAAAGAAGTAAATAAGCTGATATCGATCGGCAAACACCGCGGAAGCGTAACTTACGACGAAGTAGGTGAAAAGATAGCAATAGGCTGTGATGCGACGGTAAACGAGATAGAGGAAGTACTTCGTATTCTCGAAGAAAACAACATCGAAGTCAAGGATACAAAGATAGATATCGTCAAGGACGATTCTCTCGATAAGCTGATAAGCGATGCGACAATTTCTTCGGATGATCCCGTCAAAGTATATCTTAAAGATATCGGCAAGGTGCCTCTGCTTTCCGGAAACGAAGAGGTGGAGCTCGCGCAGAAGATGGCAGAAGGCAATGAAGCAGCAAAAGCGCGCCTTTCCGAAGCGAACCTCAGACTTGTGGTATCAATTGCAAAAAGATATGTAGGACGCGGTATGCTTTTCCTTGATCTTATTCAGGAAGGCAATCTCGGACTCATGAAAGCGGTCGAGAAGTTTGATTATACCAAAGGGTTCCGTTTTTCGACGTACGCCACATGGTGGATACGTCAGGCAATAACTCGTGCGATAGCCGATCAGGCACGTACAATACGTATCCCCGTCCATATGGTGGAGACGATCAATAAACTTACACGCACGACGAGATTCCTTGTGCAGGAACTCGGACGAGATCCCACGCCTGCCGAGATAGGAAAAGAAATGGGCATAAGCGAAGATAAGGTACGCGAGATACAGAAAATCGCACAGGATCCCGTATCGTTGGAAACGCCCATCGGCGAAGAAGAGGACAGCCATCTCGGAGATTTCCTTGAGGACAGCCACGCTGCGAGCCCTCAGGAGCAGGCTACGACGACTATGCTCAAAGAGGAGCTCATGAGCGTGCTCGAAACGCTTACGCCTCGTGAGCAGGCGGTCATTCGTCTGCGTTACGGAATAGACGGATCACACCCGCGCACGCTGGAAGAGGTGGGGAAACGTTTCGGCGTTACCCGTGAGCGTATACGTCAGATAGAAGCTAAGGCTCTGCGTAAATTGCGTAACCCCGCGCGTAGTAAGCGGCTCAAGAGCTACTATTCGGAAAGTTGAGATTTGAGAAGATCATAAGCGCACTCGGTAAAGTCGATATTGTCGCCGAAGTGGGTTGTGACCATGCCAAGCTTACCGAGCTTGCATTCGTGCGTGGTTTGTGCAGCAGGGCGATAGTCTCGGATATAAGCGAAAAATGCCTGGAAAAGGCGCGAAGGACGTTGAAAAGGTATGGCGATCTTGTGGAATACGCCGTATGCGACGGTGTACCTGAACCGGCGTATAAAGCGGATTGCATAATGATATGCGGTATGGGCGGGCATCTCATAAGAGACATACTGTCAAGGTACGATGGTGATTCGGGACTGTTATTATCCCCGCAAAGCCATTCGGAAGTAGTGAGGCGCGAGCTTGCCGTCAAAGGTTACCGCATTATAAGAGACGAGTGTTTTGAAGCTGACGGTAAGTTTTACGATCTGATAACGGCGGAACGCGGTGATATGCAGCTTGACATGATGAGCGAACTATACGGCGTACACTGGAAAGAACCGAATGCCGCACTCAGACGTAAACTTAAAATACGGCTGGACAATGTTCTCGGCGGAGGAGACAGGACGGCTGACGAGACGGAACGGATAAGAGAGGTGCTCAGATGGCAAAGATAGCAGATATACTTTCGCTTATACGAAGATTCGCTCCGGAAAATGCAACCGAGCCGGATTTCGAGGACAACGTCGGGCTGATTGTAGGCAGCCAGAACGGTGAGAGCATCGGTGCGTTACTGTGTCTGGATTGTACAGAAGGCGTTATCGCGGAAGCGAAAGAAAAGGGTTATAAGCTGGTGATATCTCATCATCCGGCTATATTCCGTTCTGTTTCCAGAGTAACGGATGAAACGCCCACCGGCAGAATGATACTTGCCGCGGCGCGTGAAGGAATAAGCGTATACAGTGCGCATACCAATCTGGATTTTTGTCAGGGCGGTCTTAATGATTTCGCGGCAGAACTGATCGGGCTTAAAAATATCCGTCCTATGGCAGTGGAAAACGACATAGGGATAGGGCGTATCGGAGAGCTGGATGATTCCGTAACGGCGACCGTGCTTGCCGGAAAGGTTGCTGATATATTTTCGGATAAGCGTGCAGCCGTTGCCGGCAACGGGAATAAAACGGTAAAGAGAGTGGCGGTTGTGAACGGCGGCGGAGGTGACATATCATTTCTCACTCTTGCGGCGTCGTGTAACGCAGACTGCTATGTGACAGGAGACGTTCCTCATCATGTGGCTTTATACGCCGATCAGAGCGGACTTCCCATAATAATATTGCAACATTATGCAGCGGAAAGAATTTATATAAAGCGACTGGGAGAAATACTGTCCGGACTTGCCCGGAATAATAATACAGACGTACAATTTGAGGTCAGCGAGTATGAACGTAACCCCATTCGTATGGAGGAAGTATGAAAGATTTAAGTAAGATATTGGAATATCAGGAACTGGATATCGAGCTCAGAAAAATCGACAATGAATTCAATAAGAATTCAGATAAGAAAAAGCTCGATACCGTGAAAAACGATTTCAATGCCGTACAGAAAGAGTTTACGGCAAGCGTAAGCGAAGCTGAAGCCTTAGCTAAGGAAATCGAACAGGTATATGCTGATGCGCGTGCGTCCGAAAAGCGTATAGATGAGCTGGAAAAGGCATTTAATTCCGCTGCGGATGACACGGCAAAGGCAGCGCTTCTGCCGGCAATGGAAACGGAGAAATCCAAACTGGACAGTTATAAAAACAAGGTCACAAACAAAATAGATAAAATAAGAAAGTTGCTTGCGGCATGTTCTCAGAAGCAGCATGAAAAAAAGAGCATAAAAACAGAATTTGATAAAATAAAAGCGATGCTTGAAAAGCAGCTTGCTACAATACAGCCGGAGCGTGAGAAAATAAAATCGCGTATGCGCGAGTTACGAGACGCTGCGGATAAAGAGCTTATGGATTTTTACTTGAAGTACCGTAAGGACGGTGCTCCTCCGGTATTCGTCAAGGCGCGCGTAAGCGGTGATGATTATACATGTTATTGTGGAATGCAATTATCGTCAAGCAGTACCGGAAAACTGAAGTCGGATAAAATGTGCAGGTGTGATACATGCCGGCGCATAGTATATATTGACTGATAAAGAAAGGGGGACGTCATGGTTAGGAAAGGAGTCATACTTTGCGGAGGTCAGGGAACGCGTTTCCTGCCCGCGACCAAAGCATTGCCGAAAGAAATGCTGCCTGTAGTCGATACTCCGGTATTGCAATATATCGTAGATGAGATGATAGACAGCGGAATAACTGAAATATGTATAGTTATTTCACCCGGTAAAGAGGAGATCGTACGTTACTTTTCCCCGAAAGGGAAGCTGGAAAAAACGCTTCGAAAGAAAGGCGATGACCGCGGAATAGCGGCTTTACATAGAATCAACAGGGGCGCACGATTTATATTCGCTGTACAGAAATACCCCAAGGGTATGGCTGATGCTCTGCTGAAAGCGCGTGAATTTATCGGAAACGATCCGTTTGTACTGTCTACGGGTGACGATCTTGTCAGAGCGGAAGTGCCGGTTTCAAAGCAGCTCATATCCGCGTATGACAGCGGTTGTGATGCGGTTATCGGCGGACAGATGGTGACTCCGGATAAAATACATTTGTACGGCAGTGCGGAGCTCGGGGATAACATGTTCGGTAATCCGCGCGCGTATGAATGCAGACGGCTTGTGGAAAAGCCCAAAACAGCGGAGGAAGCGCCCAGTTTGTTTGCGGCGCTCGGAAGGTATGTGCTCAGCCCCAGGATTTTTGAAAAGATAGGCAGGACCGAACCGGATAAAAAGGGCGAACTTCAGGTTACAGACGCATTGCAACTTATGTGCGAGGACGGCAAAGTATGTGCATATGACTTTGAAGGGTATCGTTACGATATGGGCAGCAAAGCGGGTGCAGTGCAGGCAACGATAAGCTACGCGCTCCAGCATCCCGAGACAAAAGAGGAAACAGAGCAGTTTATAAAGGGACTTAAATTATGAACTTTAACGCATTGACCTTTGACAGAGATATACTTCTCCGAAAAGGCGCTGATGCGTGCGGAATGATTTATTACGCGGGCAGCGACAGAATAGCCGATGCCCGCGTAAAAAATTTCATACGCGCGGGAAGTGAGGATTTTGTAACGGGTGACGGTATATATCTTCCGTCGTTGTTTGCGAGCGATGATGAGACAGACGCAGCGATAGACGGAATTTTTTCCGGTGCGGAAATCATATTGTCTGCATGCGCAACGCTGGATGAAGTGGGGACATGTGATAAGAAGTACGGCATGACGCCGATAGGACTTGCGCATAAGTACGGATTGCTTTGCGATCAGACCTATATAGCGGGTGGAGTGTATCTGGATAAGGATGATATAGATCTCATTATACAGTCCGGAGCTAAAGTAATACTCACTCCGTCCGACAGCATGGGTAACGGTTGCGGTATACCACCGCTCCGTATGCTTGCCGGACTTGGCGCTACAGTACGTCTGGGGACGGGTACGGGCAAATACAACAGGGAAGCGGATCTGGCTTTTGAAAGTCATTTGATATATCTTGCCGCATCAGGTATGTTATGCACGCCCTCTCCGGTAACTGATGAATTTATGAAAAAACTTATTGCTATGTGATAAAAGCCGCTGATACAGGAGTTTGATTTCATCTGTCGTATGAAGCGGATGCGGCACAAAAGAAAAAAATATGAATGAAAAAATCAGAAATAAAATTTTCGGTTTACTGCTGTTTGCCGTTTTCTATATAGCGGCATATGTAATCGGGTATTTCAGCGCGTTTTATATTGACGAACTCATATTGCGACTGTTTATCTTTGATATTGTCGCAACATTGGTGATATACCTGCTTTCATTGCCGATAAAAAACTCCAGTCTGTACGATGCATACTGGAGTCTTACGCCATTTGTCATGGCAACATATTTGTTGGTAGTAAGTGAAAATCTCAATGTATATCACTTTATTGCATACGCGGTTTTCGCGGTGTGGAGTTTCCGCCTTACGATAAACTGGGTCATTACATTTCAGGATATTAAATGGGTAGACTGGCGTTACAGACAGATAAAGGAAAAAAATAATCCCTTTGTGTGGCAGATAGCTAATCTTTTCGGTATAATGCTCATGCCGACTCTGCTCGTTTTCGCGGGATTTGTTCCGCTTATACTGGCTTTCGGAAGCAAATTGAATGCTTTTTCACTTATCGGGTCGGCTGTAATTCTGATCGGAACCGCTCTGGAATTTTTTGCAGACAGACAGATGCACGCGTTTTTAAGAAGTAAAGACAGCGGAGACGTTATCCGCAGCGGGTTATGGAAGTACTCCCGCCATCCCAATTATTTCGGAGAGATCCTTATTTGGGTGGGTGCATACTTTGTACTTTTTCCCGCCGTGACAGAATACTGGTACACGTTTGTCGGAGCGTTGCTCATAATATTGTTATTTAACTTTGTCTCGATAACGCTTGCGGAAAAGCGGCAACTGGAGCGCAGGGAAGCTTATAAAGAATACCGCATGACGACATCGCGTTTACTTCTTTTGCCGCCTCGCAAGATTAAGTGAAAAGCCTTATTACAGTTTAGCAGAAGCAGTTACGGAATTTAAGTGTTTGTATTTATAAGGAGTAAACAATGCCATTTACAATCGTCCGACAGGATATAACTCTTATGCATGTGGATGCCATCGTAAATGCGGCTAACACCGAGCTGATCATGGGTGGCGGAGTCTGCGGTGCAATATTCAAGGCGGCAGGAGCGGCGAAGTTACAGGCAGCGTGCGCCAAAGTATCACCGATAAAAACGGGGGAGGCTGCGATCACTCCAGGTTTTGATCTGCCCTCGAAGTATGTCATTCACGCTGCCGGCCCGGTATACAGTCATTTTGACGCGGAGCAGAGTGAACGGCTGCTCCGCTCTGCTTATATCGAGTCACTGAAACTTGCATGCAAGAATAAGTGCGAAAGTATAGCGTTTCCGCTTATATCGAGCGGAATTTACGGTTACCCGAAGGATGAGGCTCTTCGGGTAGCGATTGCCGCAATCAGGGATTTTCTTTCCGATCACGATATAGATATTTATTTAGCGATCTTTGACCGAACGTCATTTTCGATAAGTAAAGAACTGACGGAAGAGGTAGAAAATTATATAAGCGAAAAGTATACGGACGTATACCGCGTCAATGGCTGTAAGTCGGCGATTGCCGAAGATAACGAGAATGACGGTAAGGCACATACTCAGTGTCTTGGCTCGATTTACAGCGAGAAGAGCAGCAAAGGACTGGATGAGCTTATCGAAAATCTGGACGAGCCGTTTAATGCAACACTGCTCCGACTGATCGACAAAAAGGGAAAGACCGATACTGAAGTTTACAAGCGTGCAAACATAGACAGAAAACTGTTTTCCAAAATCCGCAAAGGCAAAGGATATATGCCCGGTAAGCGCACGATACTTGCGCTTGCCGTTGCGTTGGAACTGACGCTGGAAGAGACGAATGACCTTTTGTCGAGAGCCGGCTATATATTGTCGCACAGCCGGAAATTCGATGTTATAGTAGAATTCTTTATAATCAACCGGAAATACGATATTTATGAGATAAACGAAGTATTGTTTGAATACGATCAGCCGCTACTCGGCGCAATTTGATAAGTGTCGCTTTCAGAGCGACCAAAGCAAGACCCTCCTGCCGTATACTTAAAGCACAAAAAAGCAGGAGGGTATTTTTATGAAAAAGAATTTGACGGAACTGGTATTTATTCTGGACAAGAGCGGTTCTATGAGCGGACTGGAAGGAGATACGATAGGCGGCTACAATTCGATGCTGAAAAAACAAAAAGAAATAAGCGGTGAGTGCGTGATCACTACGGTACTGTTTGACAGCGGGTATGAATTGCTTCACGATCGCATAGATATAAGGGCGGTAAGACCCATGACGCAAAAAGATTACTCCGTAGGCGGTTGTACGGCGCTGTTGGATGCCATAGGCAAGACCATTCAAAAAATCATCAATGTGCATAAAAACACTGCGGCAGATTACAGAGCCGAAAAAGTGATGTTCGTCATTATTACGGACGGTGAAGAAAACGCCAGTCGCGACTATTCTTCAACGCAGATCAAAGAAATGATTGCACGGCAGGAAAAACAATATGGATGGGAATTCATTTTTCTTGGAGCAAATATCGACGCAGTGGAGACGGCGGGAAGATTCGGTATACGTGCTGACAGAGCTGTCGATTACGTTCCTGACAGCAAAGGCGTAGAGCTTAATTTCTGTGTTTTGGGCGATGCCGTCGCAGATTTCCGCAAGAGCGGTAAGTTATCTGAAACCGGTCTGGACGAAATCAGAAAAGACATGAAAAAAAGAGGAAGCCGCAAAAAAAGCTGAACAGCTTCATCCTCTGAAAAATTATATACCGCTTTCTTGAACACACTGCGCACTCATTTATGTCAAGCGTTCTTCAGTCTTTTGAGCTTCAGTGAAATAAAAATACAACGCTCCAAACCGAGCAGAAGGGTTGCAGATTGTGTTCTTTCGAATGTGAGGACGAGGGAGTTTACACGGACGTAAATGACCGAAGTCCGAGACATGAAGAAAGGGCGCAAGATGCGCCCAATGTTAGTTTACAGTATTGCCATAAAGCTGTTGCCACCCCATCAAGCCTCCAAAGCGAGCAGAAGGGTTGCAGATTGTGTTCTTTCAAATGTGAGGACGAGGGAGTTTACACGGACGTAAATGACCGAAGTCCGAGGCATGAAGAAAGGGCGCAAGATGCGCCCTTATCCTCGGTTTGGTGCGGTTGACAGGAGTTGAACCTGCACGGTCGCCCACAAGATCCTTAGTCTTGCGCGTCTGCCAATTCCGCCACAACCGCATACTTATCGACAGCTTTGATATAATACTATATTTTAGTGGAATTGTCAACTATATAAACGCAAAAATAATAAAAATTTCGCGTTTTATAGTTTACAGCCGCATGGTAATTTTGACGCATAAGTGATCTGTTTAATTAAAGCGGAATATTTTTTTCACAGCGGGCAACAATACCCGGATATGGAAAATATTTCTGTTTGGCAAATGACGGACAGCGGAGTAAAAAGTTATCCGCGACTCAGAGAAAATATAAGTGTGAATGCGCTTGTGATCGGCGGAGGCATAGCCGGTTATCTTACCGCATATAAACTTGCGAGTACCGGAAGGAAAACGGTGCTCATTGAAGGGTATAAATTATTCTCCGGAACGACAGGACATACAACCGCTAAGATCACATACATGCACGGGGACGTATACTCCAAGCTATTGAAAAATTATGGAGTTTCTGTCGCAAAACGGTATTATGAAGCGCAGCGCTGCGGTATGGATGCTATCAAGAAGCTCAGAGACGAATATGATATAGACTGTGATTGGCAGGTGCTTACCGGCAACGTATATTCATCTGAAAGCAGTGAAGTAACTCAGAAAATATATTGTGCTATGTCTGACATAGGCGTAAAAGTTGCGTTAAAACGTGTGGAAACGCCGGTGGGAAGCGCACTTGCCGTACAGGCGCCCGCTCAGTATGCGTTTCATCCGTTAAAATTCTTGCGCGCTCTTCCGGTCAATTTTGATATATATGAGAACACTCGGGCAGTTAATATAGACGTGTCGAAAAAAACGGTTTATACGGAAGAAGGCGGTATACATGCCGATATTATCGTAGTTGCGACACGCTTTCCGATAATACAGTCGCACGGTTCATATTTTCTCAAAGTCAGACCGTCGATGTCTTATACGGCGGCGGTAAAAGGTCCGATACTGGACGGGACATACCTTGATGCAAGAGAAGACGGACTTTCCATACGCCCGTATAAAGGCGGCGTGACCGTAGGCGGTTTTGATCGCCGCACGGGTACGGGTGACGACCGGGCGTTTTACGGCTTGTTATCTGCTGTATCCAGGATGTTCGGAGAGCGTGAAATAATAGCGGAGTGGGCGGCACAGGATTGCATGTCATTTGACGGTATACCTTATGTCGGATATTATTCTCCCGAACTGAGAGATATATATGTAATAACCGGATTCAATAAATGGGGCATGGCGAACTCGGCTACAGCAGCTATGTTGATATCAGACCTTGCGGACGGAAAGGAAAACCCGTACGAAGAGCTGTATTCTCCGTTACGCAAACGCCGCGGTGTTGCCGGAGAATTCTTACGCAATACGGTGCGCAGCGCGGCTTATCTTATAACAGGTAATTTGCATTTTCCTCTTTCAACGGCACGTTCGATAATGCCCGGAGAGGGAAAAATAGTAAGATTACACGGTAAAAAAAGAGCCGTTTATAAAGAGCCGGACGGAAGATTATATGCGACTGAGGCTATGTGTCCTCATCTGCACGCAGAATTGAGATGGAATTCCGAAACAAAGACATGGGACTGTCCTTGTCACGGCTCGCGGTTTGACAGGTACGGTAATATATTATCCGCCCCTTCTGTGCGGTCATGTAAACCTCATGCGAAAATCGAAGAGGAAAAGGCAACTGAGGCGAAGCGAACCGAAAGCGGAAATACAAATGTAAAATAGCCGTTGTTTAAAATTTTAAATGCGGTTCATTCGAAAACGCTTGACTTTCCGTTCGGATAGGTCTATACCTAATGCGGGGGAAGGGAGGCAAATTTTTGGTAAAAGATCTGTCCGAGGGAAATCCCTTCAAACTGTTGTGGCTGTATTCGTTGCCGCTTATTGGCAGCGTAATATTTCAGCAAATGTACAATATGGCGGATACCGTTATTGCAGGCAGAGCGATAGGCGACTACGCTCTTGCAGCAGTCGGTGCATCGTATCCCGTCACAATGATATTCATGGCTGTCGCTCTCGGGTGTAACCTCGGGTGTTCCGTTATAGTTTCCCGGTTTTTCGGACAGAAACATTACACGGAAGTAAGAGAGAGCGTTTCGACCATAATAATTTCCGTTGCCGTGCTCGGAATAGTTATGACGGGTATCGGCATAGGTATAGGGGAGCCGATAATGCGGCTTCTGAGCACCCCGGAAAGTATCATCGAAGATGCGCTTATGTATCTCTATATATACATAGGCGGGTTTTTGTTTGTGCTTTTATATAACGTAAGTACGGGTATTTATACTGCGCTCGGGGATTCGCTTACGCCTTTCTGGTTCCTTGTAGCTTCCAGTCTTTGCAATATAGGGCTTGATCTGTTGTTCGTGCTTGTATTTGACATGGGTGTCAAAGGACTTGCATGGGCTACATTCATCTGTCAGGGACTTGCGGCGGTACTTTGTCTTGCTATGCTGTTGTTAAGGATGCGCAAGCTGCCGAGCGACAGGAAACCCCGTTTGTTTTCGTGGAAACTGCTTTCGCGCATGTGTACCGTTGCGATACCGAGCGTGCTGCAGCAGAGTTTTATATCCGTAGGCAATCTGTTCATACAGTCTCTTGTGAACGGTCATGGCGAACTTGTGCTTGCGGGATATACCGCTTCTGTAAAACTGAACACATTTTTTCTTACGACGATAACAACGGTCACAGGTGCAATGTCCGCTTACACGGCTCAGAACTTAGGGGCAAGAAAACCTGAACGAGTAAAGACCGGACTCTTGGCATGCGCAACGATCTGCCTTGCTATTCTGGTCCCGTTCGTAGTATTCTATATGGCATTCCCCGAAACGGCGTTGCTGCTGTTCACTCAGGACGTAGAGGGTGAAGCAATGTCGACAGGAGTGGAATTCCTGCGCATGGTGGTCCCGTTCTATATAGTCGTATCACTCAAACTTCTATGCGATTCCGTAATGCGCGGTTCGGAGCGTATGACGGCATTCATGATAACGACGTTGTTTGACCTTGTGATCAGAGTTGCGCTGTGCTTTATATTCGATCCTCTTATGGGCATGGGATCCACAGGGCTCTGGTTGTCATGGCCTATCGGCTGGTCGGCAGCTACGGTACTTTCCGTTGTGCTCTGCCTGTTCGCAGGTAAAAACCGACTATTGCGTATAGGTAAATTTAAAGAAAAGATTGTTTGAAAAATCATCATGAAAGAGTATCTCGGATAGTTCGGGATACTCTTTGTTTTTACCCTGTTGCACTGAACGGGAGTCCGTGAAATTCTCAGGCGCATATTCTGAAATGCATGAGAAAAAATAAATGATATATGGATCATTATGATTATATGTGTGTGCGGTCCGAAAGGCTGAGAGAATGCGAATGCCGGTACGCCAGGTTCGGTTGGAGATATGTCTGTGACGCAAGCGAAAAGGGCGGCGGTATATCTTTCAGGCGTAACAGCAAGACGAAGAATAAGCGGGAACTTGACAGTTTGCAACAAAGATGTGATGTCACAGCCGCAGAAATAGACAGATTGCGAAATAAATGCCGCATGGCAGGACGCATTGCGTCCGGCATGACGGCTTTTTCGTCGTTTATTGCAGTTTATTCTGGAATGAATGTACTTATGCGGGGCAGTGTATCTGATATTGCAGTCGGGGGCTGTCTGTGTGTGATAGGGCTGATCACAGCCGCTTTATCTTTTGCCGCGGGACGGATAGTGCGTGGACTGGCGATGACGATAACGGACGGAAAGCGCAGGCGGCTCAGTGATCAGTTATCTGAAATACTTGCGGAGGCGGAAAAGGTTGGCAACACCGATACAGTTTTATAAACAGCTTTCGCCGTATGAGCGAGCAAAGATAACGGCAGTCGTATCTATGGTATTTGATTTTTCTACAGGTATGCTTAAGTTTGCAATGGGCATTGCAACGTTCGTTTTTACGCTTTGTGCGGGAGGTCTCAACTCATTTTTTTGCGGCTTGACAAAACGCATATACTTTAACGGTATGAGATCAAGCATGGGGGATGAGAGCAGGGAGTGCGGTTATTATCTTGCAATGGGCGCGACATTTACGGTATCGTCTTTATTTTACGCCTTGTATATGTTCAGGTATTCGATCAAAGCCGCAGTGGGAACACCCGGTCCGGTAACTGTGATCATCGTGTGCGCTATAGCAGCTTTTGAACTTGCGCTGTCGTTCGGCGGACTCGTAAGGGCAAGAAGAGAAGGCGATCTTCTTATGGAGGGATTGAAGTTTGTCAGCATATCGGCTGCATTTGCGGCGGTTTCGACGGCAGTAAACACTGTAGGTGCAATGCTGGGCGGGTATAATTCGGCAACTGGCCGATTGGGTGCAATGCTGGGAAGTGCGGGAGTAGTGATAGGTTTTTTTATGGTAATAAAAGGCGTACTGCTGCGCCGAAAATACTCAAAGCGAAAACGTGTGCGCGTTATAGAGCGGTAACGGCGCGGAAAAGACGCATGAAATAGAGTCTTAAGCGTTCAATTCCTTGACTTTTGAAGCATGCGTTTGTATAATGTTTTATAAAGAAACGAAAGGTAAGAACGATGAATTACACATTTTCCGAAAGAATGAAGAATATGAACGGTACTGCCACGCGAGAAATATTCAAGCTTCTCGGTAATCCTGAGATAATCAGTTTTGCGGGCGGTAATCCGGCTATAGAGTGCCTTCCCACAGAAAGGGTAAAGGAAATAACGGCGGACATATGCTC
Organism: uncultured Clostridia bacterium; assembly: GCA_944362615.1. Lineage (GTDB taxonomy): Bacteria > Bacillota > Clostridia > Christensenellales > Pumilibacteraceae > Protoclostridium. Next base: position 146,711 of record CALVTM010000002.1, on the reverse strand, counting down.
GTCTCCGAACTTTGCGCGCGTACTGCAGTATGGTCTTACGGCAGGTTTTCCCGAACTGCGTGAACTGTTGTGCAAGTACGTAGAGACGGCGGATATATACGGCACCAAGACAGAGAACGTACTTGTGATAAGCGGAGGACAGCAGGGTATAGATCTTGCGCTCAAAGCTTTTATCAATCCCGGCGATGTAATACTTGTCGAAGATCCGACTTATCTTGCGTTCCTTCAGCTTGCGAATTCGTATGAAGGCATATGCAAGGGAGTAAAAGCCAATGATGACGGACTCGACCTTTGCGACCTTGAAGAGAAAATAAAGAAATATAATCCCAAGATGCTTTACTGTGTCCCGACGTTCTCCAACCCCACGGGCAAGACATATTCGGTTGAAAACAGAAAAGCCATAGCGGAAATGACTGCTAAATACGGAGTAATAGTCATAGAGGACGACCCGTACAGCAAATTGCGTTTCAAGGGCGAATATGTACCTTCAATGAAGAGCTTTGACAAAGCGGGAAATGTGATATTCATATCGTCGTTCTCCAAGATCATATCGCCCGGTAACAGAACGGGTGTTGCGGTCGGCGCTCCTGAGATCATCAGAAAGATGGAGATCGGAAAGCAGGGAACGGATCTGCATACGCCCAATCTTTCCCAGATGATAACTTACGAATATCTGCGCCGCGGCTATCTTGAGCCTGATCTTAAGAAAGCGGTGCGTATATACGGAGAGAAAAAGGGCGCTATGAGCGACGCGATAAAGAAGTATATGCCCGAGGAGTTCAGATGTACCGATCCGGACGGCGGCTTGTTCATATGGGGAAGCCTGCCCGAGCGCATTGATATGGTTAAGATGCTGCCTGAAGCGGTGGAGCGTAAAGTCGCCTACATACAAGGCAGTGTATTCTATGCTGACGGAAGCGGAACAAATTATGTAAGATTGAATTACTCTTACGCAAACCTCAGTCAGATAGAAGAAGGCATAGCTCGTCTTGCCGGATTGTTCAAAGAAAAACTTGCAAAATAATTAAGAAATTAACGGAGTTATAAATGGTAAACGCATTCGATATACTTAAAGAAAGAGGCTACGTCGGACAGACTGTATACGAGGAGGATCTTTACAAGGTGCTAGGCAGCGAGAAGATCCCGTTCTACGTCGGTTTTGACCCTACCGCGGACAGTCTTCATATCGGGCATTACATACCTATAATGGCGATGGCGCATATGCAGAAATGCGGTCATAAGCCCATTGTTCTTGTGGGCGGCGGTACAGGTATGATAGGTGACCCGTCCGGCAGAAGCGATCTTCGCAGTATGCTCACGAAAGAGCAGGTAGAGCACAACGTTGCAAGCATAAAGAAGCAGATGGAGCGCTTCCTGTCCTTTGAGGGCGAAAATGCCGCCGTAATAGTCAATAATGCTGACTGGCTGCTCGGGCTTAATTATATAGAATTTTTGCGTGACGTAGGCGTATACTTCTCTGTAAATAAAATGCTTACGGCGGAGTGCTTCAAGATACGTTACGAAAAAGGTCTTACATTCCTGGAATTCAACTATATGCTGATGCAGGCGTATGACTTCCTTATGCTTTATAAGAAGTTCGGCTGCCTGCTTGAAATGGGCGGCAACGATCAGTGGAGCAACATACTTGCAGGTGCGGATCTTATTCGTCGTAAGGAGAGGAAGGATGCGTTTGCGATAACGTGCCCGCTGCTTCTTAACTCGGACGGCACCAAGATGGGCAAAACGGCAAAGGGCGCATTATGGCTTTCTGCCGAGCGTACCACTCCTTATGAGTTTTATCAGTACTTCCGTAACGTCGAAGACGTCAAAACGGAGGAATGCCTCAGACTGCTTACCTTTGTTCCGCTTGATGAAATAAAGGAACTTACGCGTTACAACGACGAACGCATGAACGTTGCGAAAGAGCGCCTTGCGTATGAGGTCACGAAGCTTGTACACGGAGAAGAGGCTGCGGAAAAGGCAAGAGCTCAGGCGCGCGCCGCATTCGGCGGTAACGCGGAGGACATGCCGGCTGTGAATATAAATGCGGACGGTAACACACCCGTTACAGACATACTTGTGCTTGCCGGTGCATGTACGTCCAAGAGCGAAGCGCGCAGACTTATTGAAGGCGGCGGAGTAAAGATAGACGAAAGCAAGGTAAGCAATGTGACCGACGCGCTTTCGGCATATACGACTGCCAATGAATTTGTGCTCCATAAGGGCAAGAAATTTCACGTACGAGTAATCCTCGGATGACCGAAAGCTACGTCACGCTGACGGATGCTTTCGCCGAGATTGTCATACTGCGTTCCCGGTTTCTTGCATACGTATATCATTGTGAGAGCGAGGAAGAGTGTACCGAAAGACTTGCCGCGCTCAGAAAAAAGCATTATGACGCCACGCATGTATGTTATGCTTATTGCGCTGATATAGAAGGGCGGACAGTGCGTTTCTCGGATGACGGCGAGCCGTCGTCTACTGCCGGAGCGCCCATACTGTCAGTGATAAACAAGGGCGGGCTGAGACAGGTATTGATAGCGGTAGTGAGATATTTCGGTGGGACGAAGCTGGGAGCCGGCGGACTTGTCCGCGCTTACACCGAGGCGGCGACAGCAGGCGTTTCCAATGCGAAAGAGATCAACATGCGGTTATGTTCCGTGTGGGCGGCGGAAACGGATTATAATATGTATGCGCGCATAAACGCGGCGGTGCCGCGTATGGGCGGGAAGATCGTAACGATCAGCTACGGCGAGACCGTTGCGTTTGAAGCGGTATTCCCCGCAGGGACGGATAGAACTGAAGCTCTTACCGACTTGACGGGTGGTAAAACGGAATTTATCAAAAGAGGCGATAGATATGAAATTTATCAAACGTACACAGCTTAAAGAAAGACCTTCCGATCTTCAGTTCGGAAAACATTTCACCGATTATATGTTCATGATGAAATACCATGACGGCGGTTGGGATTATGAAAACGCATGTATAAAGCCGTATGAGCCGTTTGTGCTTGATCCGTCAACATCGGTATTCCATTACGGACAAGCGGTATTCGAAGGGCTTAAGGCATACAGAAACGAAAAGGGTGAAGTTCGTCTGTTCCGTCCGATGGACAACATGAACAGAATGAACGAATCCTGCTGGCGTCTCTGCATACCTCAGTTTGACGCAAAGTTCGTTCACGATGCGCTTGTGGAACTTGTAAAGACGGAGAAGGACTGGATCCCGACCGCGCCCGGCACATCCCTCTACATCCGTCCGTTTGTAATAGCTACGGATGAGGCGCTCGGCGTACACTCTTCAAGAAATTACATCATGGCGATCATACTTTCCCCTGTAGGCGCGTACTATGCGCACGGTTTTGATCCTGTCAGACTGTACGTAGAGGAACATTATAAGAGAGCGTGCAAGGGCGGTACCGGACATCATAAGGTCGCAGGCAACTACGCAGCGTCCATACTTGCCGCTGATGAGGCAGAAAAGAGAGGATATGACCAGACGCTCTGGCTGGATGCGGCAGAGAATAAATACATGGAAGAAGTCGGTTCTATGAACATATTCTTTGTCATAAACGGCAAAGTAGTCACTCCGATGCTCGGAGGATCCATACTTCCCGGTATAACGAGAAAGAGCACGATTGCTTTGCTCAAGGCGCGCGGATATGACGTTGAGGAACGTCTTGTAAGCGTGGATGAAGTGGTCAGCGCGGCTGAAAACGGCACTCTGAATGAGATATTCGGTACGGGTACCGCCGCCGTCGTATCGCCTGTAGGCGGTTTCGGTTACAAAGGTAAAGATTACACTGTAGGCGACGGCAAACTCGGCAAGATAACCAAATATGTATACGATGAGCTTACCGGCATTCAGACCGGAGTCAAACCCGATGAATTCGGATGGGTTGAAGAAATAATCTAAAAGCCTTACAACTGAGAATTAAGGAGCCATATGAGAAAAGATACCGAATGCGTACGCGCGGGATATACTCCGGGCAACGGAGAACCCCGTCAGTTACCTATAATACAGTCTACCACATTCCGCTACACTACAAGCGAAGAAATGGGCGCATTATTCGATCTGGAAAAGTCCGGATATTTCTATACCCGGCTTCAGAATCCGACGAATGATAATGTCGCGGCACGTATAACCGCTCTTGAGGGCGGTGTAGCGGGAATGCTTACGAGTTCCGGACAGGCGGCAAACTTTTTTGCAGTATTCAACATCTGCGAGGCAGGCGATCACTTTGTGGCATCGTCCACGATATACGGCGGTACGTTCAATCTGTTCGGCGTAACAATGAAGAAAATGGGCATAGAATGTACGTTTGTGGATCAGGATGCGAGTGAGGAGGAAATAGCTGCGGCGTTCCGCCCCAACACCAAATGTATGTTCGGAGAGACTGTCTCCAATCCCGGCGTAAAGGTACTGGATATAGAGAAATTCGCGCGCATAGCGCATGCGCATAACGTACCGCTTATCGTGGATAACACTTTCCCGACGCCGGTAGGTTGCCGTCCGTTTGAATGGGGTGCGGATATAGTAACGCATTCGACTACAAAGTATATGGACGGTCATGGTACGGCAGTAGGCGGCTGTATCGTAGACAGCGGTAATTTCAACTTTGCCGACTACAAGGAAAAATATCCCGGTCTCAATACTCCGGATGAGTCATACCACGGTATAATATACACGCAGAAGTTCGGGAAGGGCGCATATATTACCAAGGCGACAGCACAGCTCATGCGCGACCTCGGCTCTATCCAGGCGCCGCAGAATGCGTTTTATCTCGGGCTCGGTCTTGAATCGCTTCATCTGCGTATGCAGAGACATTGTTCAAACGCTCAGAAGCTTGCTGAATTTCTTGAAGCTCGTCCCGAAGTGGCATGGGTTTCGTATCCCGGACTTAAATCGGATAAGTACTACGAGCTGGGTAAGAAGTACTGCCCGAACGGAGCTTGCGGCGTATTGTGCTTCGGTCTTAAGGGAGGCAGAGCGGCAGCCGAGAAGTTCATGGACAGTCTGAAGCTGATCCGCATATACACGCACGTTGCGGATGCTCAGTCTTGCATGCTTCATCCTGCAAGTCATACTCACCGTCAGCTTACCGACGAACAGCTTAAAGCGGCGGGCATAGATCCTTCGCTCATACGCTTCTCTGTCGGCATAGAAGATCCGGATGATATAATAGAGGATATAACTCAGGCACTCAAAGCTTGATAGTGAAGCCTTCAGAATAATAAAATCAGCAGTTAAAATGCACGGAACATCCCGTGCATTTTACAAATTTACGTCAGTAGCAGATTGAAAAATTATCTTTACCTCCGGGTAACTTGAATGCGAAAGCGTTTATATATACATCGTCAGCTCTTTGAGAATGCGTATGTAGGCGCTTTTATCCGTGGGTAAGATAATGAAAGAGGCATACTTTGGAACGCAAGGCAGTATTCAATTATTTTACTATACCCGAATTGATACTCTGGATTTTATCCGTGCTGAGTATCGTGCTTTCTTTTTGTTTTTTCGGCGGCGGAAATTATCTTACTTTAATAGCTTCCGTTATCGGAGTCACGTCCTTGATCTTCAATGCAAAAGGGAATCCGACGGGACCTGTACTCGGGGTGGTATTCAGCGTATTATACGGGATCATTTCGTTTACGTTTTCATACTACGGTGAAATGATAACTTATCTCGGTATGACTGCACCGATGGCGATTGTCACACTGATAGTATGGCTGAAAAATCCTTACAATGGGAGCAGATCGGAAGTGACGGTAAATAAGCTCAGACGTAAGGAATCAGTTCTGATATTTATTCTTACCGCAGTCGTCACAGTTGCTTTTTATTTTATTCTGAAGGCGTTCAATACCGCTAATATAATACCGAGTACGATATCCGTATCCACCAGTTTTCTTGCCGTATATCTGACTTTCAGAAGAAGCGAATATTTTGCGCTTGCTTATGCCGCAAACGACGTCGTTCTGATAGTCATGTGGATAATGGCGACGGTGGAGAAGTTAATGTATCTATCAGTCGTTGTTTGTTTTATGGCTTTTCTTGCGAACGACATATACGGATATATCAGCTGGAGAAGAATGTATCGAAGACAGAATGCCGCGGTTTCCTGAAAATAAATTGCGGTAATAGCGGACGCAGATTATGCGCGCGAAAGAAAAACGTCTTTTCCTGTACGGAAGAGAGAAATGATAAATTGCGAATAAACTGATAAAAACTGTTACAAGAGGCTTTACAACAGCCTCTTTTTTCATGCCTTAGGCAAGAAGTTTATACAACGTCCCCACAATATCCGCAGGAGCAAATGGCAGGACAGCCTTAAGCCCCATTACCGGGCGTGGCTGATTGGATCTTCTGTCTTTAAGCAGTCCGAGAAGACTGCTTGCTTCCGGCGGCAGAGCTCCGGAAAGTATGTCCTCCGGTTTTCCGCCGTTGGCAAGCGCTGCAAACAGTTTCGTTTTGTCGCCCATATCCGTTTTGCCCAAAAGAAGGGGAAGAAGTGCGCTGATATCCATAAAATTCCTCCTGTTATAACAATAATTTATATGCCGGCATATAGTAGAATGTATGCGTAAAAAACTTAAAAATTTCAAACCCGAACAGCAGGGAGAAAAGCGCGCTGCGGAACTTATGGAAAAGTACGGCAATATGAGTGAAGACGCTTTGTACGCCAAACTGATGCAGGAAGTGGCAGCGGCAAAGTCCAACGGCAGTTTTTCAGCCGAGGAACTTGCAGCGGATGTCGATCGCATGCGTCCGTATCTGACACATGAGCAGGTGGAAAAGCTCAATCATCTTTTGCGTATAATAGGCAGCTGACAAGTCATGGACAGTTACATAGTCGCGCTTGATGACATGAGCGCAGAAGTACACTTCTTATCACGCAGGCTGAGGCTTACGCACATATTTCCGTTTATATCTCGTGCGGTGTTTGAGGGAAGTGCTGATGATCTCGGCGGATATGCTGCAACAGCCGTGCGCGTCACAAGCGTTTCGGCTGCTTTATATCGCGCAAAGGCGGCAGTGCAGTGTCCGGATTATCCGATAGAGCCTTTTGCCGGATCCGGAACGACCGTGGCGGTCATAGACACGGGCATAGAGCCTCATGTCGATTTTATGCTGCCCAACAGACTGAAAGCGTTCATTGATCTCATATCCGGAAAAGAAAGCCCGTATGACGATAACGGTCACGGTACGGCGGTAACCGGAGCTCTTGCCGGTAACGGGCTTATGTCTGGAGGCAGGTACGCCGGGGTAGCGTCCGGTGCGAATATCGTTGCGATCAAAGCGCTTGACGCGGACGGAGAGGGCAGTACCGCAGATATACTTCAGGCGATGCAATGGGTATGGAGCAATGCGGAAACGTACGGCATACGCATAGTTTGCATGTCTTTCGGTGCGACTCCTGCCGCCAAGCGAGACCCGCTTGCAGCTGGAGTAAAAGCTCTTCATTCGAGAGGACTGACGGTAGTTGCAAGCGCGGGAAACGGCGGACCTGAACACGGAACGGTAATGTCACCCGGAATAAGTCCTTATGCGATCACCGTTGGCGGAGCGCGTATTGCGGGAGATAAAGCCGAGGTGTCTGATTTTTCATCGAGAGGACCTTGTAACGGCATAGCAAAGCCCGATCTGCTTGCGCCCGCAGAAGATATCGTCTGCCCGGAAAAGCGGGATTATGCACCGTTTTCTGGAACGTCGATAGCGGCTCCGATCGTAGCGGGAGCATGTGCGCGTATCGTATCGGCTCATCCCGGATTTACTCCGGACAGGGTAAAAGAAGAACTGAAAAAGCACGCCGGAGCGATGCCGGGAAGTATAGACGACGTAGGCGCCGGTCTGCTGTGCATGTCGCGCGCTGAAGACGAGCTGGTGTGACCGGTCGTACATTTTTTTGCGGCACGCGGTAATATCTGTTTCAGCGTGAGATCTCGGATACGGCTTGCAGAAAGAAATTCAATTCATCCACTGTATTTTCAACGCCCAAAGCTATGCGCACCATGCCTTCTTTGAGGGTGCCGTAATGCTTGTGCGCGAGCGGGGCGCAGTGAAGACCGGAACGGACGCAGATATCGTACTCGTCTGCGAGTATATTGCCGGCTTCCGAGCTGGACATACCGCGCACTGAAAATGCGATGATATTTCCTCCGAATTCTTTTTTTGTATAAAGCCTTATTCCGTTTATCTTTGACATTTCACCGATAGTATAGTAGAACATTCCGTTGAGCTTTTTCCGGTTCTCGTCAGCATGCTCAACTGTGTACTTTAGCGCGGCGTTCAATCCGGCTATAGCAGGAGTGGGGAGAGTTCCGCTCTCAAGAGCTTCAGGCAGTTCGGAAGGCTGCGGCTTTGCGCTGTCTGTCCCCGTGCCGCCGTAGCGGAAAGGTCTTACGACGGTTTTTCCCCGTATGAGCAGGAGACCGACTCCCTGAGGCGCGTGCAGACCTTTGTGAGGCGCGACGGCGAGCATGGAAATTTTATCTCTGTCCATATTGATCTCACGATAACCGGCGCTCTGGGCGCTGTCAACAAGAAAGATCAGTCCATACTTTTCAGCCAGATAACCTATGTCCGCTATAGGTTGCACTGCGCCGGTTACGTTGCTCACATGATTTGTTATTATCATATAAGTATTTTGTCTGATAGCTGAAGCTACCTGTTCGGCAGAAACAAACCCGCCCATAAGGGGAGAAAGCACCGTATAATCTATCATGCCGAGTTCTTTCAGACGTATAAGCGGTCGTAAAACACTGTTGTGCTCAAAAACGGTTGTGATAATATGCCCGCCTTTTTTGACGGTTCCGAATATTGCCGTGTTAAGCGCGTCTGTACAATTAAGGGTAAAAACTACTCTGTCAGGCGTAGTACCGAACATTTTAGCGGCATTTTCTCGAGTATCCTCTACAAGCATACCTGCTTTAACAGCTAATGAATGGGATGAGCGCGTAGGGTTTGCGGACAGGTATTTCAGCGTTGATCCGACCGCATTTATTACGGGTGTAGGTTTGAAATAAGTAGTAGCTGCGTTATCGAGATATATCATCGACAGTCCTCCGTGTGACGGCATATAATGTAACAGCCGCCGTTCTAATTTATGGCGTATTTGCTCGAAAGAGAACGCCGGCATAACATATGATGAACGGAGGAGATATGGAAATACTGCTCGTATTCGGGGCAAGATCCCAGACTTTAAGGTGTGCCAATATGTTGCGCGCCTCTTCTTATGCCGCTGCCGTTACCGATGCGCCGGTATTCCTGCGTGGAAGCTGCACTCTTGCCGTGCGTACGGACAGAGCCGGATTTGTATATTTTACCCATACGGCGGGAACGTACAGTTCATTCAAAGGTGCGTATGATATGACAGGGGGAAAGTATGCCCGAATATTTTGAATAACGCTTTACAAAAACAGGGTACTGTGATATAATCGAGAAAACCAAAGAGGCGATGATGAATGACCGACCGGGCAGATAAAATAATGGAGCTTCTTGAGATTGCTCATCCTGACGCGCACTGTGAGCTGAACTACAGTACGGACTTTGAATTGCTCGTGGCTGTGATACTTTCCGCACAGTGTACAGATAAGCGCGTGAACATTGTCACGGACAAGTTGTTCAGGAAGTATTCGACGCCTGCGGACTTTGCGGTAATGTCGCGGGAGACGCTGGAAGAGCTTATTCACTCGTGTGGATTTTACAGGTCAAAAGCGCACAGTATAATTTCGGCGTCGACGGATATTATTGAGCGGTACGGAGGGAAAGTTCCGCATACGATGGAGGAGCTTCTGACGCTTCGCGGTGTCGGAAGGAAAACGGCGAACGTGATGCTCAGCGTTGCGTTCGGCGAATCCGCGATAGCGGTGGACACGCACGTTTTCCGTCTGGCGCATCGTCTCGGATTATCGGACAAACCGACTCCCGAAGGAGTGGAAAAAGACCTTACTGAAAAATTGCGCCCGGAATTACGATCCAAGGCGCATCATCTTCTTATATTTCACGGAAGATACATATGCCACAGCAGAAATCCGGAGTGTGAGAAATGCACGCTTACAGATTACTGTGAGTACATAAAGAAAGAGGACTGAACAGAAAAACATGTTTATAGACACTGCTAAAATTTATATAAAAGCGGGAAACGGCGGTAACGGCTGCACTTCCTTTTATACGGAAAAGTACGTCAATAACGGCGGTCCGGACGGCGGAAACGGCGGTGTAGGCGGTAGAGTCGGATTTCGCGCTGTGGCGAATAAAAACACTTTGGCTGATTTCAAGTACGCCAAGCATTTCCGTGCCGAAAATGGCGAAAACGGAAAATCGAGGTACTCAGCCGGTAAGAAAGGAAAAGATCTGATAATAGATGTTCCGGTAGGTACTGTAGTGCGCGATGAAGAAACGGGCGGTATCATAGCGGACATGTTTACCGAAGGTACTGTAGTAATAGCTGCGGAAGGCGGAAGAGGCGGTAAAGGCAATGCCTTTTTCCGGAACTCACGTCGTCAGGCGCCTCACTTTTCCCAGGCGGGAGAACAGACTGAAGAGCACTCAGTGTTGCTTGAGCTGAAGACGATAGCGGATGTTGGTCTTATAGGTTATCCTAACGTAGGTAAGTCAACGATACTTTCGGTGATAAGTTCTGCGCGTCCGAAGATAGCGAATTATCATTTCACGACATTGTCTCCCAATCTCGGTATGGTGAGTGTATATGACGAGTCTTTTTCCGTTGCGGATATACCCGGGCTTATTGACGGAGCAGCAGAGGGCGCGGGACTCGGACACGATTTTTTGCGCCACATAGAGCGCACGCGTTTGCTTGTGCACGTTATAGACGGAAGCGGAAGCGAGGGCAGAGATCCGGTCGAAGATTATAAATCGATATGCCGCGAGCTTGAGAATTACAATGCGGAGCTTATAAACAAGCCTCAGATTGTGGTGCTCAATAAAGCGGATCTGATAACGGATTTTTCCGTAGTCGATAAAATAGCAAGCTGCTCCGGAAAACGTCCGATACTTATGAGCGCGGTTATTCACAGCGGTGTGGAAGAGCTGATAAAGACGATATACGCGGTTCTTTCCGAACTGCCTCCTCCTCAGCCTATGGAGTACGAGCCGTTTGTTTATGAAAAGCCGGATAAGGAAAGTTTTGATATAGTCAAGAATGACGACGGAGAATACGAGGTATTCGGCGGACTGATAGACGAGCTTGCGCGTAATGTAGTGCTTGACAGCTACGACAGCATGCAATATTTCCAGCGTCAGATACGCGAACGCGGTATAGACAAAGCGCTCAGAAAAGCGGGCGTAAAGACGGGCGATACTGTCAGAATGCTGGATGTGGAGTTTGAATACGTTGAATAAGAAAGACAGTTATGTAATATACGGCGGCACGTTTGATCCGCCCACGTCCGCGCACGCTAAGCTTATAAGAGATCTGTCATCGCGTTTCGGACGTACGTTCATTGTGCCTTGTAAAGTGTCTCCGTTCAAAGTTTCGGCGGGTGCGCCTGCATTCCGAAGACTGGAAATGCTCGGGATGATAACAGACGGAATAAGCGGAGTGGAAACGGATACGTTCGAACTTGACAGAGAGGGAACGGACTATACTTATATAACCCTGTTGCATTTTCGTGAAAAGTTCGCCGATAAGAAATTTTATCTCTGCATGGGCAGTGAAATGCTCATAGAGCTGGAAAGGTGGAAACGAACGGATATAATGGCGGAGCTTGCAACGCTTTACATAGTGCCGCGTCCGCATTATCCGATCACGGATAACGACATACGCAAGATGAACGAGCTCGGCTTTAAGTATGAGATAGCTGATTTCAGCGGAGAGGACGGCTCATCTTCAGAGGTGCGCATATCCGTAGCAATGGACAGACCGGACATGTTTCTGACCGAAGAAGTTGCGGACTATGTGACGCATAACGGGCTTTACCGTGATTTTTGTTATGTGAATGAGCTTTACAAACGGTTCGGAATGAAACAGACGCGGATAGAGCATTCTTTTTCCACGGCGCTTTGCGGAGTAAAGTTAGCGAAGCGGGTATGCGTGGATACGCATAAGGCGTCAAAAGCTTTGCTTCTTCATGATATAGGGAAATACCTCACGAAAGAAGACGCAGAGAAAATGGGCGTGCGGTTTGACGGAAGAATAGACAGGATGCCGCTGCCGATACGACATGCTGAGATAGGCGCTGAGATACTTCGTCAGCTGCTCGGTGAAACGGACGGTGAGATAATTGAGGCAGTGCGTTGGCATACTACCGGAAAGCCGGATATGACTCCCATGGAAAAGATAGTGTATCTTGCGGATTATATAGAACCTTTACGCAGATTCCCGACGGTAAACGTGCTCAGAGAAGCCACCGAGCGAAGTATTGACGACGGTTTACGGGCAGCTTTGGCAAATTCGGTGGAGCATGTCGGTCAGGAAGAACTTTACCCGGCAACGGTAGATGCGTATAACTATTACAAGGAGAATAAATGAAGACAATGACTAAAGAGCAGGCGTACGAGCTTGCAAAAAAGATAGCGGCTGTTCTTGATGAAAAAAAAGGCAGAGATATCGTTATCATAGACATATCGGAAAAGTCGGTGCTGGCGGATTATTTTGTCATAGCGAGCGGAAAATCGACGACGGCAGTTAAATCTCTGTGTGACAATGTGGAAGAAAAGCTTTCTAAAGAGGGAATTGATCCTGCCCGCCGCGACGGCATGAATGAGACTAAATGGATAGTAATGGATTACGGCAGCGTCATACTTCATGTATTTCACGAAGAAACGCGCGAGTATTACCGGTTGGAACGTCTGTGGGCGGATGAAGCCAACTGCGAGCATTACGGAGAATAATCATTTATGGAATGGGAAGCGGATTTTCTGCACGCGCTGCAAACTACACGCAACTCCTTTCTCGATGTGTTATGGAGCGTTTTAACGCTTTTCGGGGAAGAAGTAGTGGTGATAGCTGTCATTATGCTTGTCTATTGGTGTATAGATAAGCGTAAAGGCTTTAAAATGATGAACGTCTATTTTCTCAGCTGTGCAGTAGTTGCGGGAGTCAAAGCGCTTGCGGGAAGGACCCGTCCGTTCGACAGATATCCGGGCAAGGTGGAAAGCGTGGGCGACGGTAACACGGATCCCTGTTTCCCGAGCGGACATACGAACAGCGCGACAACGCTTGCCGCATTATGTGTGCGTGAATTTCCGAAATCGAGAAAATTCACTATTCCCATAGGCATAGTGATAGTGCTTTTTGTAATGTTTTCCCGTATGTACCTCGGTCAGCATTATCCGACGGATGTGCTTGCGGGCGCAGCGTTCGGCATTGTGAGCGTACTGCTCTTCGGTTGGCTGTATGATTTTCTCGGTAATAAGGAAGAGTATCTTGCATTCGTACTTACGCCGCTTTCCATTGTTGCAGCCGTGTTCATAGGTATATACGCTGATCCTGATTTCAAAGACACCGCGCTCACTCTTACCGGAGTAATGACGGGAATATATATCTGTTATTTCATTGAGAAGCATGCAGTTAAGTGGAACGAGAAGGCAAGTCTGCTTCAGAACGTACTGAAATTTCTTATCGGCAGCGCGGGGGCAATGGTGTTATACCTGCCGTTTGAGCTTTCCGCAATGACTGATGCGAGCTTATGGATAACGTCTTTTGCAAGATACTTTGTCCTGGGAGTATGGCTGATCCTCGGTGCGCCGATAGTTTTCAAAGCACTCGGATTACAAAAAACTGATGCCGGAACAAAGAAAAAAATTGCATAACTTCTTAAAATCCGTTGACATAACGGATAAAGTGTACTAATATAATAAACGCAATTACAGCTTTAGGGGCGGGGCGAGATTCCCCACCGGCGGTAAAAGTCCGCGAAGCCGAAAGGCCCGACGGGGTGAAATTCCCCGACCGACGGTATAGTCCGGATGTTATAAAGCGTTTGTTCGGTTAGTTTTCTTGTGCTGAATATATACCGCCCCTTTATATAAGGAGGCGGTTGTTTTTATGGAAAAAACTCATACCAAAGTCAATGTTTCTGAAAAGAATGCGGAAACCGGTGAAACGAAGCGGGGCATAAGACAGTACTTCACCGCGCAGCGTATAACTACGCTTGCAATACTTGCGGCGCTCGGCTATGCTCTCAGTTTTCTGGAGTTCAGCATGTTCCCGATGACATCGGCATTTTTTCTGAAGATGGACTTTTCCAATGTCGCTACAATGCTCGGCGCATACATGCTGGGACCTGTTGCAGCTATAGTCATAGAAGGCGTCAAACAGTTATTATGTCTGTTTACTTCCACTTCCGGAGGAGTAGGTCAGCTTGCAAACTTTCTCGTCACAGTGTCGTTTGTGATAGTGCCTTCCATACTTTATAAATTCAAAAAAGGATTGCCTTGGGTAGCAGCAGGCATGGGTATAGGTTGCGTTGTGCAGATATGCGTATCCCTGATATGTAACCGCTATATAAATTATCCGTTATATATGAAGGATCAGGCGGCGGAAATGTTCGCCGGTACGTTCTGGCTTATAATTGCATTCAACGCAATAAAAGGCGTATCCATCAGTATCCTTACTCTGCTTCTTTACAAGCGTCTTTCCAAAGCAATAAAATGGATGTTCCGAAACGTAGGCGCCAAAACAAAAAAATCCGATAAAGCGGCGGCATGCCCGGATAATTCGGGTAAATCGGTTGCAAATCCCGATAAAGAAGTGTATAATGATCTTATGCAGAAGATCATCACTCGAAGTGAAGAGGAAACGAGGGCGCTTGCACGTAAGCTGGCATCCGATTTCAAAGGCGGCGAAGTCGTACTTTTAACGGGCGAACTCGGTGCGGGAAAGACGGTATTTGCCAAAGGTGTGGCAGATGCTCTCGGAGTGACTGAGGACGTAAAGAGCCCTACTTTTACGCTGAGCTGTGAGTATGAAGGTAATAAGCTGCGTCTTATACATATCGATGCATACCGTCTCAACAGCGGCGCCGAAGCCGAGGCGTGCGGTATCAATGAAAGATTCGGCGATAAGTCCTGCGTATGCCTTATCGAGTGGCCTTCAAAAATTTCAGACATTCTGCCCTCAAAGCGCATAGAAGTGACTATACTGCGCACGGGCGACAGTGAAAGGGAAATCACGATAAATGCTGACCAGTAAACAAAGATCAAAGCTGAAATCAATAGCGGCGACGTCTCCGGCGATCTTCATGATCGGAAAGGGAGCTGTTTCAGACAATCTTCTCGAAGGTCTTGACAGCGCGTTGACTGCCCGCGAACTTATTAAAATATCCGTGCTTAAAAACTGCGATTATGATGCGGATGATCTTATGCGACTGCTTGAAATGAAGCTCAAAGCGGAAGCGGTCTGCCGCATAGGTAATAAAATAATCCTTTACAGGTACAGCAGAAAAGAGGGGGTCAAACACATAGAATTATGAACTACCTAGCAATAGACACGGCTTCCGAATCACTTAAAGTACTCGTATGCCATAACGGCAGTTACGAGTATTTTCAATGTAATGATTTCACGGCGGCGTCCGTAAAACTCATGCCCGAAGTTGACGCACTTCTCAGGCGCAGCGGTGCAAAACTGTCTGATATGGACTTTTTTGCATGTGTGACCGGACCGGGATCATTCACGGGCATAAGAATAGGCATGGCTACGATAAAGGCTTTTGCGTATGTATGCAACAAACCGGTCATAGGAGTAACTGCGCTTGAGCTGCTTGCATATAACTGTAAGGGCGAAGATACGATAGTATCCGTATGCGATGCGTCGAACGGTATGCGTTATGTAGCGGTATATGATGGCTGTATGCACGAGCTTCTTTCTCCCAAGGCGCTGGATCGTGATGAACTTTCTGCATTCATAGCGGAGATAGACGAACCTTATGCCCTTGTCGCGGACAGCCGCGTTGCGGACGAGATAGGCGCGCGTTGTCCTGAAGATTGCGGTAAGGCTTTTGCAGAGGTCGTTGAAAGCCATATAAACGATGCCGTAAACGGCAACGAGTTGCAGCCGCTGTATATCAGAAAGCCGCAGGCGGAGCGTGACCTGGAGAAAAAGAGTGATAAGGCGGGCGTCTGAAAGCGATATCGCGGCAGTGACCCAAATCATGGGACAATGCGTCAGACCGGTGTGGACAGACGAACAGATACTCTGTGCATTTTCTTCAGACAGTACGGATATATTTGTATATGAGGACGGCGGGATATGCGGATACGTTATAGCCGAAAACGTGCTTGACGAATGCTGTATATCATCAATAGCCGTCAGTGCTGAATTCAGAGGAAGAGGAATAGGGAAAGCGCTGATGAGTGCCGGCATGTCCGGGAATGCGGCGTACTATTATCTGGAAGTAAACGAACACAATGCCCCTGCAATAGCGCTGTATAAGTCATGCGGTTTTGAGATAGCCGGTGTGCGTAAGGGGTACTACGGCGACGCGTCGGCATATGTGATGACGCGAAGGAGCGTATAACGGAACAGGTTTACGGGCTGAACGTAGAAACGGATATTCGTTTCGGCGGCGGAATTCCCATAGTATTTCTGCACGGCTGGGGCGGCGATGTAAGGTCGTTCGGCGGTGCTATGGAATATTTTTCTCTTCGCGGCAGAACGTGTTTTTCGTTCTCATTCCCACCATTCGGGGAGTCGGGAATGCCGCCCAAAAACTGGGGGCTCCACGATTATTCGGCATTAACGCTTACCCTGCTTGACAAATACGGCTTAGGTAATGTAATATTAGTAGGACATAGCTTTGGCGGTCGCGTTGCTATAGATATAGCGTCCGGAAGCGACCGTGTTGCAGGACTTGCGCTTGTATCGGCTGCCGGAGTAAAGCCCAGAAGAGGATTGCTGTACCGGTTGCGTCACAGACGATTTCTGCATGATAAGCGTAAAGGTCTGGACGTAAGTAAATATTACTCGCCGGATTGGCTTGCGCTGCCGGAGAATATGCGCGGCATATTTTCCAGAGTCGTATCCCTGGATCTGACAGATAAGCTCGGAGACATTCGATGTCCGACCGTACTTATATGGGGTAAAGAAGACAGAGAAACGCCGATGTATATGTGCGGAGTAATGAAACGTCGCATACGCGGCGCTGAAGTCATTCTGATCAAAGGAGGGCATTTCGCATACGCTGAAGATCACGCAGCTTTTGTGACAGCGCTTGCGGGCAGTATAGAAAAATGGACACAGCACTCGACATAATTTTTATATTCTTTTCGACGACGCTGCTGACTCTGTCAAGTTTGAAAATGCTTCATATGTACCAGTTATCTTCATACCGTTTCAGGGGAGTTGTAAACTGGATTAAAGCGTCTCACTTTGATTATATCCTTCGTTATTTTACGTGCTCGTTTATAACGGCTGCTTTTATGCTGTTATTCCGTTTTTGCTTTCCGGCAAATTGGGAAGAAGGATTACATTATTTTTCTTTTCTGATATATATACTGTTCGGTATAATATTCATTGCCGTATGCTTTGCAAAAAAGGCGAAAGTACCGCTTGCGATAACGCCGCGGATGAGAAGATTGATCCTGACTCAGACTGTGGTTTGTATGGCATTCAGTGTAGGCGGATGGGCGCTTTGCGAATATACGCAGATGTATGAATGCGGATATGCAATTCTTCCGGTACTTATACCGCTCATGGCAGCTATATCGTATTTTGTGACATATCCTTTTGAGAGAGCTTCCGCTAAATCATTTATGAAGGATGCGTCCGATGAAATGCGTAAACTCAAGACGAACGGTCTTAAAGTAGTCGGGATAACCGGCAGTTACGGTAAGACGACGGCAAAGAATATACTGTCCGTAATGCTTTCGGGAGTATGCCGTGTGTGCGCAACGCCTAAGAGCTATAATACACCGCTTGGTATCTGCAGAACGATAAATGATGTGCTTGATGAGGACGACAGCGTTCTGATTGCGGAAATGGGCGCAAGACGCAGAGGTGACATAGCTGAAATATGCAGTGTAGCAGAGCCGGACTATGCGCTGATTACCGGTATCGGATGTCAGCATTTTGAAACATTCGGTTCTCTTGATGCGATAGCGGATACCAAATACGAACTGGTGGAAGCATTGAGCAAAGGCGGGCTTTCAGTATTCAACTGTGCAGATGAAGGTGCGCGTAAGCTTTCGGAACGCTGTAAGGGACGTAAATTATTAACCGGAAGTGATGCGGCTTGTGATATCCGTTTTGAAAATATGCGGTTTTCTGCAGACGGAACAAGGTTTGACGTTATAAAAGGTAACGAGAAAGTAAGCGTATATACGAAGCTGCTCGGACGGCATATTCCTGCTCTGATTTGCGCATGTATGGCGGTTGCGGTCGATCTTGGGGTATCGGTCGCCGAGTGTGCTAAAGCGTGTGAGAAGCTTACGCCGGTTGAGCACCGCCTGGATGTGCTCCGCTCCGGAAACAAGATAATAATAGACGATTCATACAATTCAAATCCAAATGGTGCTGCAAACGCGATAGAAGTGCTCGGGTGTTTTGAGGGACTGAAAGTTATCGTGACTCCCGGTATGGTAGAGCTTGGCGGATTGGAGAACGATGCAAACAGCGAACTCGGAAAGCATATAGCCGAAGGGTGCGACATAGCGATACTTGTCGGCAGCAGAGCCAAAACGATCAAAAAGGGAGCGCTGGAAAACGGTATGCCCGAACACATGATAAAGACGGCAGGTTCGCTTGATATAGCAAAAAAATATCTTTCAGATCTGCCGGATAACAGTGTGATATTGTTTGAAAATGATTTACCGGACAATTATGTGTGATAAAAAAACCGTCGTCGTTACAGGCGGCGCGAAAGGCATAGGCGCGGCAATATCGCGCCTATTTTGCTTGCGTGGCTGGACGGTAGCCATAGGCTATCGTAACAGCGAAGAAGCGGCGTTTGCGCTTGCGGATGAGCTGAATGCGGCAGGTGGAGATGCGTTTGCCGTGTATGCGGATTTATGCGATATGACGGGCGCAAACGCGCTCAGAACGCGCGTTCTTGAAAAATGCGGAAGAGTGCACGCTCTGATAAATAATGCCGGCAGCTGCGAATATGGGACGCTTGCGGATTTTTCCGAAACAGAGATCAGGCGCTCTGTTTCGGATAATCTGATGTCCGCTATTTTTGCGACAAAGGCTTTTTATGATGACTTTGCTTTCGGTCATGACGGCTGTATAGTCAATGTGTCGTCGGTGTGGGGCATATGCGGCGCAAGTATGGAATCGGTATACTCCGCGGCTAAAGCGGGCGTTATCGCGTTTACGCGCGCTATGGCAAAAGAGCTTGCTCCGAGCGGAGTACGCGTTAATGCGGTAGCTCCGGGAGCAATAAAAACGGACATGCTGGCACGGTTCAGCGAAATGGAATTGAATGATATAATATCTGAAATTCCTCTTGGCAGGTTGGGTGCGCCTCATGACGTGGCATGTGCGGTATATTTTCTTGCGGATGATTGCTCCTCGTATATCACAGGACAGACATTCAATGTTAGCGGCGGATATTTGATTTAAGCGCAACTGAATTTAAAAACGCAAAAATGCTCTTCATGATTAATATTCCGAATTCAGATCTTTTAAGTTGAACTTATCTTTAAATGTATATAAACAAACGCTCACAGATAAATAATGATCATGTGAGCGTTTGTTTTAGTATCTGTAGCAAAAAAATAATTTATAACTATAAGAGGCAGGATCAGGTTAGATGCAATACGCAGATGCAATGATACGTATGCGTTGCGCATATAAGACTTATGACATAATTGAAGTACGCGCTGAAAAACGCGTAAACTTCAGTTAGGAAAATAATAAAATCAGGTGAGTATATATAAAATGTCGTAAACAGGTGAGTATGCAAAAACGCCTGCCGCGTCAAAGCGGCAGGCGTTTTTATTATTGACTGTAAATTTATCGATTATCAGTCTTCAAAGTCATCCCACTTATTGTATCTGCGGGTTGCTTCTTTACGCTCGGCTTCAAGACGCGCTCTTGCATCTTCTTCAGCCTTCTTGGCAGCTTCCTTTTCTGCTTTAATGCGGGCTTTTTCCGCCTTTGCTTCTTCAAGCTCACGGCGTCTTTCCTCGCTGGGAGTGAAGTCCACTATTTCGTCAGAGTAGCTATAGCCTTCTTCTTCGGTTTCTTCGGTTTCTGCAGACTCAGCAGTTTCAGCCTGTTCTGCAACTTCCTCTGTTGCCGGAGCTTCTTCGGCCTGTTCGGTCGTACCTTCTTCCGCCGTAGCCTCCTTACTTTCTTCCTCTGCAGGTTCTTCAGAAGTTTCCGCATCAGTTACTTTAACTTCATCAGCATCGGCTTCAGCATTTTCGGCACTTTCGGCGTCACTATTTTCTTCTGCAAGCTGCTCGACTTCCTCAAGTGCGCGCATCATTTCGATGTGATCTTCAATATCCTCATCGAATGCGTCGTAGCCTTCAGTTATTTCATTAACTTCATCGATATTGCGTGCATTATGCTGACGAAGCAGAGTGATTTCACGGTCGTAAGTGGTCTTATCGGTGGGGGATACATCTCCGCTCTTCTTTCTCTTTATTGCCATATAGCGTACAAGAGCTGCAATAACCGCTATTATAATGACAACAGCAAGTACTACGGAAATGTAGATATACCAGTTATTGCCGGAAAGATCTTCGTTGATAACATCATCGTCATCTTCATCTTGTTCGGTGTCGCTGCTACCACCAGTATAGTCGGCGATAGCATCGTGGCTTCCGGATATAGCGCCGCTGTTTTCGATCTTATCTTTTGCTTCGTCAAAAGTAGTGCTGTCGATAGCTTCAAGCTCAATGTTATTGATTATCATCGTGCCGATAGCTCGTTCGCTTACATTCTGATCGCCGATACCGAATATAAGATTTATGGTCTTTGTCGTGCTTTCTTCGGTAGTGCTGCTGTCATCCTCAGACTCAGAAGGAGCTGTACCGTCTGTTTTTATATAAAGATTGAATTCCTGGAATTCGCCTTTTCCGTTCTTATCCGTTGTACTGCGGATATTGCTGAGCATGTATGTCGTACCGTCGATACCGAAGTATGCGCCCTGAGCGTCATTCGAATCCTGTACATTAGGAATATACACCTGCATAAGAACGGTGATCCGATAATATGAACCGCTGTCAAGCGTATAAGAAACATCTTTGGTAAGTCTGGAATAAGACGTTACATTATTTTTGATTACTAGCGAGTCATCTTTTTCCGCACCGTTTGTGGTATAATTTGAGGGAAGGACGCTGGAATCCCCGCCGGTTTTCATGTCGTAAACGCCGTAAGAAACAGCTTCGTTTTCAGTACTGTCGGATATCGCATAAGTGCGCGTCCAGTTGTACGGAGTTTTAAGGAACTCATCGTCGTACATATTATACGAATCGATAGTGCTTCCGTAAGTGGAATACATAGCGAAATAGGGGATAATACCTTTTTTAATTGAAGCCTTGTATTCCGCATGACGGTTATCAAACTCAGCACGTTGTTCATTGAGCGAAGTCTGGTCGGTACCCGTTGTGCCGTCCTCGTCAGTAGTCGTGGAGGTAAGCATCGTCATAGACACACTGCGAACGTATACGGTACCCGTAGAAAGTTTGCTGGTATTGAGCTCGTCATCATACATACCGAGCCAGATTTCTACATACAGCTCACTGAGGCTGTTCTGACCGGCCTGGATATAGAATGAATAAGTATTATAACCGTCCCCGGCGTTCATCTGAAGTCCGGAAGAAGACGTATCCTTAATGCGCTGTATGGTTGCGACTTCCTTTTCTCCGCTCTTAAGAACGAGGTTTGCGCCGTAACCCTTTATATTATCAACGCGCATATCGACATCGACTCTTACTATCGTATCGGTGGAAACGCTGAAGCTGAGCGAACGGTATCCTACTGCTACGCCGGCCTTATCGTTGGGAAGTCCGGTGCTTTCATCAGCTTTTATCATCAGCAGATTATCGGGCAGGGGATCTGAAGGAACCGCTGCATCGATCTTGCCTGTAATATAAGAGTTCGTCGTATCAGGTAATTTATAGTTGTAAGACGTCATATCGGAGCTTATCGTGCCGCTTACGACATAGTCACGATAATTCTCATCATAGATATGAGTGCTCATACCGTCAGTTCCGTCCTCACCGGCTGTCATAAGTGTCCAGTCGGAAGGTGTATACGGGGTGATGGCATTTCCGTTTCCGTCATAACTGATATCTTCGATTTCGTCAAAACTGCCGTTACTTATAACCGTATTGTTGCCTTCGCCATCAAACGTAACAGTAGAGTTGTTTGCGCTGTTGGTCGTATATTCGGTGTATGAGATCTCTTCTATGCGGATGCTGTCGAACATTGCTATACCGTTATCGTTAACGGCAGCGCTGTCTTCGGTCTCACGCATACCGAGCCAAAGCTCAAGATGTATTTCATAATCACGGAATGCCGAACCCTGAACAAAGAAAGTAGCTTCGCTCCAGCCGTAACGTACGGTGTCTGAACTTTCGCCGCTGAGTTCCGTGGAACTGACGATAAGCTGACCCTTGCCATGGTTGGGATTGCCGGGATTATTAAGCGGTCCGCGGTAATCGGTACCGGCAACGGCAATACCCGCGCAGTCAGCTCCTACGGTCTTTACCCATACGCTGATGCGGTAATTCTTACGACGTTCGATCTTGAAGTCGCCGCTCTTTAATCCGGCTCTTGTGGAGCTGTACTTTCTGCCGTTGTAGGAATTGATCATGAGGATATTTCCGCCCTCGCCGTCGGGAGAGTAGGGAATATCACTTTCAACTTCGATGCCGATATCCTCATTCAATGCGCTGTAAATACCTACATTTGTAGTGGCATTGCTATACGAGTCCATGGCTGCATCCCAGCCCTTGCCGCCGTTTTCAAAGCTGCCTATTTCGTTTGCTTCATAACCTTCATCGCCTTCAAAGAGAAGATTGCCGTTTTCATCAAACGAAAGGAAACTGGAATCATTTTCACTGTAATAAAGTGAATTGCCGTCATCAGAGAGGTAATATGTTCTGTCTTCAAAAGCGTTGATAAATTTTTTCTCATTATCAATGCCGTTTATAAGATTATTGAACATGTTGTACGAGCACTGTTTTGCCGTAACGTGGTCAAAAAGCACCCAACCTTTTGCTTCATCACTGACGGTAATGGACTCATTTGCGTTATTGGTGTATGAGATACTGTTGCCGAGCTGAAGACTGAGGGTAATGGAAGGAGCATCCATAGTAGATGTAGCGATATAAATCTTATATTCTGCCCATCCGAAATAATGTTCAGCGCTTTTGCTGACTTCTTTTTCGCTCAGTCCATAGGTGTTATAATAGTAGTCGACAGTATCAATGTCTTCTATTATTATATCGTTCTCCAGACCGGTAACTTTAATGCTTGCACCTTCGTCTTCACCGAAATCTCCTGTCTTGACCCAAACGCTGATCTCATAATAGGAGTTTGCTTCAAGCGCAACGCTGGCTGAGTCGTAGCCGTAGGCTGTAGTAGTACCGTCGGAATTGATGAGAAGCGCATTTGCGTCAGAACCTGCAAACTGGTCTGATGAAGCGCTTTTTCCGAACGGAGTACGAATGACATATCCGAGATTATCCATGCCAAGTTCTTCGAGGTCATCCTCCGTGAACGAGCCTATGGTAACCGTGCCGGAAATAACGCTTTCAGCGGAAGCTTGCGATATAGCGTTTCCCGTCCAACTGGAGGGAGTCATCAGCGTGTCGCTGCCGGATACTTCGTCAAATTCGTCGTTGGCTATTTCTAGATCCGTATACGGGCTGTAAATTGACGAATTTGCTGCATGTGCTTTTAAAGGTTCGCGCTCGCCTGTAGCGACGAACGTAAACAGTGAAAGCACGAGGGTGATTGCTACTACTGCGGCTATGACCGCGAGTAGTCCGTGTCTTAACGAATTGTTTTTCGATTGCATCTGTTAAGCGTCCTTGAATATAAAACCGCATAAGGTTTCATCATAATAATACTTGCTCTATTATACCGTAATCGTAATTAATATGCAAACGTTTTTATCGGCTAACGGCAAATTTTTTCCGACTTTTTGAGCAATATATAATAACGCGGCACAGGAGGAGGTATGAAGCGCGGAAAGATAAAAAACAATGTGCTTAAAGTAACATTGGGTTTTACGATAGGTGCGATCAACGGATTATTGGGCGGAGGCGGCGGGATGCTGTGCGTTCCGTTTCTGGAAAATATACTTGGCGAAGAAGTAAAAGTGAGTCATGCAACAACTGTTCTCGTCATATTTCCGGTCTGTATAGCATCTTCGATTGTTTATATACTTTCAGGCGCAGCTGAAGCGCCGGCGATTTATTTTGTAATGGCAGGTACGTCGCTAGGCGGTTTTTTGGGAGGGCTTGCCCTGAATGCGGCTCCAAAAAAAGCAGTAGCGGCAGTATTTGCATTGATAGTTGTTGCTGCGGGTGTTTTAAGCATATGGAAATGATTATATCGGCTCTTGCGGGAGCAGCGGGTGGCGCGCTTGGCGGCATGGGCATGGGAGGCGGAACATTGCTGATTCCCATACTTACGATGTTGTGCGGATTTTCCCAGCACTTTGCTCAAGGAGTAAATCTTGTCGCATTTATACCCATGTCGGCGGTAAGTCTTGCCATACATGCAAAAAACGGACTTTTACGTCCGTCATATTTCCTAACCATTGCTCTGCCGGCTGCCGTTATGAGCGTGGTCACTTCATTGATAGCGGTGAACCTTGCCGGCGGATGTCTCAGGACCGCTTTCGGAGTTTTTCTGATTATCATAGGGATTTATCAGTTTATAAATATTTTCAGTCCTTCGAAAAAAGATAAATTGCCTGTATTTGAACGCAGGCGGAATAAATGGAAAATGTGTTGATGCAGAATGCTTTCCCGAAATTGTGGAGAGCATTTTGCATATACGCAATGACTCTGGCATAGATTATACGGCAAAGGTTCATAGAGTAGGATAGGAGCAAGATGATAAAGTGAATCTGTGAATATCCGCAGGCGAGCGATATGTTCTGATCAAGCGCCCGTATACGGCAATTTTCGGCAAAACATGTCGTTATCCGCCCTTTCTGTATGGTATAATTCGGAGAGTAAATTGAAATTAGCGATAACAAGCAAGAGAACCGTAGCCGCTGTCGTACTTACCGTAATACTAATAACGGCGGCAATAGCGGCAGTAACGGTAACGGACAGCGCCTGTTTATATCTCGGATACAGTCCGCGGCTTATCCCTATATATTCCGTAGACCGGGAGGAAAAAGTCGTAGCGCTGACATTCGATGCCGCATGGGGTGCTGATCGTACGCCCGATATTCTGCAGACCGTAGAAGAGTATGACGTTTGCGCCACATTTTTTTCGGTAGGGATGTGGGCGGAAAAATATCCCGATCAGCTGAAAGCTCTTCATGACAGCGGAAGGTTTGAAATAGGAACTCACAGTAACACTCACCCGGATATGGGCGGTATGAGCGCGCAGGATATACGGAATGAACTTGGCGTGTCGTGCGATATCATAGAAAAAGTTACCGGTGAGCGTCCTGAATTATTCCGTCCGCCTTACGGTTCGTACAGTGATGTGCTGATAAATACGGCGTCATCTTTAGGTTTGACGACTATTCAGTGGGATGTTGATACTCTTGACTGGAAAGGATTGAGCGCGGGAGAAATTGCCGAAAGGGTACTCGGGTCGGTGCGTAACGGAAGTATCGTGCTTATGCATAACAACGGTGAGCATACAGTGGAAGCGCTGCCTCTTATACTTGAGGGGCTTAAAGCGATGGGATATGAGTGCATGACCGTAGGTGATATGATATTCAAAGAAAATTATTCGATAGACCATACAGGAAGACAGATAAGGAGCGTATGATATGACAAGTGAAGATCAGACGATAACGAACAGGGTCCATCTCGCCGGTGAGATAGTGACTGAACCGAAGCTTACTCATGAGATATGCAGCGAAGGGTTTTACGAGTTTTTCGTAAGCGTACCAAGGCTGAGTGATCAGAGAGACGTTATACCGGTAACGGCAGCAGAGAGACTGTTGTGCGACAGACAGATAAAGGTAGGGGACAATATTTGCATTGAAGGTCAGTTCAGAAGCTATAATAAAATGGTGGAAGGCAGATCGAAACTCATGCTGACCGTATTCGTTAAGGAATTTATCGATGATGATAACGGAACGGTGAATCCGAATTCGGTAGAACTGACGGGATATGTATGTAAGGATCCGATATACCGTACAACGCCGCTCAGTCGTGAGATATGTGATTTGTTGATCGCGGTAAATCGTGCATTCAATAAATCGGATTACATACCGTGCATCTCATGGGGGCGTAATGCAAGATATTGCCGGACCCTCGCGGTAGGGACGAAATTGCGTGTAGCCGGAAGAATACAATCACGCAATTATGTGAAGAAATTGAGTGATGAACTTTCGGAGACCAGGACAGCCTATGAAATTTCAGTAGGCAGAATAGAACTGCTTCCGTCTGATTTCCATGCGGTAAATGATTGTGCTGCGACTGTAAATAATGAGGATCCGGAAGAGTGACGGGACGTTCCGTTTCAGTACAGCAAAACGGAAGGACAGCAAAAATAAAAAATGCGGCATTTGTATTGTGCCGCATTTTGCGTTTATGACCTTTCTGTCCGGATGATTGATAATCTACTGTTCTATACGCTTTTTACGTTTTATGAATATAAGAATGAGCACGACAAGGAAGATCGTAACGAAAGCCGCAACCGCGAACATGATCACCTGATACCAGCCTGCTTCAGTCAATCTTACCTGAGAAGTAAGTACATAACACTCTCTTACTGCGCCGTATTCGTCCACATAACGTATGTGAGTATACGTTTCTGCCTTAGTATAATTGCCTATAATTTCTATACGCGTACCGTTTGCAATTATTCTGCCGTTCAACGTATAAACGCCGTTATTTAACGTATAGCATTCGGCATAGCTGTTTTCTGAAGTACGAATTTCCCCGTTATAATCGGGTTGCGTCTGGCTGCCGCTTCTGTCGGACAGAGCGTATGCCGGGATATAACCGTCATAGCTGGTGATTTCACCTGTATCGTCCGTCCGTGACCATATGACTCTGTACCAGCCGTTGCCGCGTCCGTCCGTGTAATCCGATACAAACGGCGCAAGAAAGAATTCATTATATTCGCCGTCAACGTCTATGGTAGTCTTGTTTATGACTTTAGGCGCACTGGTGGACGGATACTTGTAGACAGGGGTGACGTCGCGCACATATCTTCGCAGGTCGCTTCCGTATATCTCAGTCATCTCATCTGCGGTCATATACTTGCATATATTCACCGTATCGGAGTGTATATATCCGATGGTTCCACCTTCGCTTTCTGATTCTGCTATTGCATACCAGTAGTCCGTATCACCGTATTTTTCTATCAGGGTAACGAATGTTCCTTCTTTTATCGTGCCGTATTCGGACGGCATTTCAACGGGGCAGGGATAAATTTCAGTATCGACTGAAACGACGGCAATATTGACCGCATAAGATGAAGGGTTGGGTGTCGTTCCGATAAAAGGTGACTCAAAGGCGATGTAATCAGCTCTGTCGTCGAGCATTTCTGTACCCGGATCACTTATAATTGACAGAACGCCCGAAACGCTTTTGACTGCAATAAAATCACCGAAATCTACGCAATAACCGTCAGTACCGAATTCCACTTCGCTTATTTCAAACGATGCGATACCTGCAGTTCCGCTTAAGGTTTCGTAGTTTTCATAAGACCCGTCTGAAGCTCTGTAGACATGTACGGCGTCCTCGCAGAGCAGATAAATATTCCCGGCTCTGTCGACGTCAATGTCATATGCTTCGGGCTCAACTATGCTCATTATTTTAAGCTCACTGCCGTTTATGAGGCAAACGTTTCCGTCATTGGTGAGGGCAAGCATGCTTGACTCTGTAAAGTTTGTCAATGCGATTATATTTGACAGTGAGGGAATACCTGAAGTTTTCGACGAGATAAGCTTACCGCCGGTAGTGGCGGCATATACGATCGGATCAGAAAAATTTTCTCTGGTGAAATCGAAATCGATAATAGGTCCGCTTGCGGAAAGTAAAGTTTCTCCGGTTTCGATATTGACTATTCTGTTATCGGTTGCGGCATAGACGTCACCTTGTATGTTGATAGCTACAGCGCTCGGCTTTTCAATGGGGTAGGTGCGCGTTTCTCCATCGGTAAAGACTGTAACTATATTGTTGCCGTAGTCGGAGATTGCCGCTTTGTCGTGTCTGGTTGCTACTGAGATTTTTTCCGAGCTTCCGGTTATTCTTAGTGTATCCGTTCCGTCAAACGAATATATCCCGCCTGATTTAACGGCAAATATCAGTTTGCCATCAAAAGACGTCATGCTGATTATTCCGCCTTTAGTTACATAACCGTCGGAGTTGAATGCCGAATAGAGCGAATAATTCGTGGAATAATAGATTGTGCCGTTTGCGACAGCCGCAGAATTTATTGTACCGTCGGCTGAAAGATCGTAAACTAAAGTAGTTATAATACCGGCTTTTATCGAATACAGCGAATATCTTTCGCCGATAGCGGAGATCACATACAATATATCGCCGTCAGCGGCTGCTGTTACCATATCGCCATCTATTCCGTACAAAGAAACGGCGGCGCGCTCATCGATACTTGTGCGGAGGTATATAGAGTCGGAAGTGACTTCGTATATGCCCGCATTACCGGTCGTGACCGCGGCATAGTCCGAGCCGTATAAGAATATCTGATCATTCCATACAGCAAGTCTTTTTGCTTCGGACTGGCTTATATTGCCGACATAATTTATGCCGGAGGAGTCGATCTGGGACAGATCGCCTGAGCTTGAAACGAGAGAAACGCAACCGTCCTCATCAAGAATATATATCCCTTCATCCGAACTTGCTGTTGAGACTGGCGCTCCCATGATATAGCTGTAAGAAAGCGGTTTTGAGGATGTTTCGGATGAATCGGCTTGTGCGGAAAATCCGTCCGGATAAGCAAACATTGCAAAAAACGCCATGACGGTAATAAGTATGGCGAGTACGGACATAAAGGTTTTTTCTGCATTTCTCATATTTGTAAATTATAACACTAATAGCTGGCGATTGTAAACGATTTCGCAAATATTATATAAATTATTTTTCAAAAAGGTATTTACAAATGATAACTTGTATGATATAATGATATCGGTAAATGTGGTGGTAGAATCAGGCAAAATAGAGGAAAAAAAGGAGCTATATGGAAAAAATTGCCGTAATAGACATGGGCAGCAACCTTGCTAAACTTATACTTGCATATGTGCTCGAGGATGGTCATAATGACGGGCACTTCGTTGTGTTCGATGAATTACAGGAAACGGTAAGGCTCGGACAGGATATGGAGCGCGACGGATACATAAAGCCATCTCGCATCGCGCAGGCGGTAAAGACGCTTAAAATGTTCAAAAAATTGTGCGATACGAATAATGTGGACAAGGTATATGCCATTGCTACTAATGCTGTTCGTCGAGCAAAGAACCAGAAGAGCTTTCTTGAAGAAGTAAACGCCACATGCGGGTTCAAGCTGAGAGTGCTTTCCGAGGAGGAAGAAACTCAGCTTATTTATCATGGTGTCATAAATTCGTTAGATATACCAAAGGGAGTTATAATTGATATCAGCGGAAGCAGTTTCCAGCTGGTGCAGTATAACAGACGTAATATATTGAACCGTACGACGTTGCCGTTTGGCGCGATAACGCTCAGTGATCTGTTTAATGACGGCACTAATTCGCCGGAGCGTGTTTCCGAACTGATTGAAGAATACATCGGAAACCAGCTTGCGGAGATACCTTGGCTCAGGGAAATCGAGTCTGACGTTCAGCTTATCGGAGTCGGCGGTTCTTTCCGTAATCTTGCTGCCATAAGCCAGAGACTCCGTCGTTATCCTATATCGGCGATCCATAACTATTCGATAAGCAAAGAAGAGTTTCTGAATATTTACGATACGATACGTGTTCTGCCTGTAGACAAGCGTGCGAAGATCAAAGGGCTTAATGAGGAGAGGGCGGATATATTTGTTTCGGCTCTTGCCGGAATGAAATCGTTCTTTGATAACACCAATTTTGACGGTGTTGTTGTATCTGCTTCCGGTATCAGAGAAGGAATCATGTTCAATCATGCGGTCCCGACTACCCTTGAAAAGCCGATAAGTGATATAGTTGCGCATTCAGTATATACGCAGCTTTATTATTGTGATCAGAATATCAAGCACTGCGAGCAGGTATGCAACTTGTCGATAATGTTATATAAGCAGCTGCGCGTTCTGCACAAACTGCCCAGAATGTATGTGAAAGTGCTCAGGGTCGCGGCGCTTATGCATGACATAGGCGTACGTCTCAAATATTATGCGCATAACAAGCATTCGTTCTATTTTATACTCAATTCCACGTTATACGGACTTTCGCACAGGGATATGGTACTTGCCGCGTTCGTTGCATACGGGCATCATCCGGCTGAGTTCAATATTCAGGAATGGAATAAGTATAAAGATATAGTTCAGGAAGAAGATCTTGCGGCAGTTATGAAGCTTTCCGTTATCCTTCGCATAGCAGAATCGCTTGACCGTTCCATGAGTGGCGGAATAAAATCCATAAATTGTGACGTGCTCGGTGATTCCGTTATCATGAAAACGGAAGCCGAAGGGGATTGCTCTCTTGAAATAAAGGATGCGCTTACTGCGCGTGCAGAATTTGCAAAAGCGTATAAGAAGAATCTCGATATACTTTGATGAAACTTTTGCTTGCTTCCGCATCTCCGCGAAGAGCGGAACTGGTGCAGAAACTCGGTATTGATTTTGAAATACATCCGACATCCGCTGAGGAAGTGACGTTATCCGATGCTGAGCAGACGGCTGTTGCGAATGCCAGATTGAAAGCGCTGTCTGTAAAGCCTGAAGGCTGCATCGTACTTGGAGCAGATACCGTAGTTTCATCCATGGATAATAAACCCATTGGTAAGCCGCACTCGGAAGAGGAGGCTTTTGCCATGTTAAGGGAACTTTGCGGCAGGACGCATGAAGTTATTACTGCCGTATGTCTGACTGACGGGAACAAAGTCGCAGAAGCAGTGGAAAAAACGCAAGTGACTTTTAATCCGTTCAATGAAGACATTGTGCGTGCATATATAGCCACAGGCAAGCCTTTTGATAAAGCTGGCGGATATGGGGTGCAGGATAAGGAGCTTGCAGATATTGTGGCAAAAGTTACAGGAGATTACGACAACGTAGTCGGCTTACCGGTAAAACTGGTCGATGAGTTGCTCAGGGAGAATTTTTTATGACTGAAGAGCTTGCCATATCGCTCGGTACATCAAATACGTCTATTTTTATGCCCGGAAACGGGATAGTGCTCAGCGAGCCTACTGTAATAGCGTATCATGGAGGGGCTGATTCGCATCGCATAAAAGCGGTTGGTAAGGAAGCCGCCGCAATGGAAGGACGTACTCCGGACAGTATAACGATAGTCCATCCGCTGGAAGACGGACTTATTGCGAACGCCGATGCATGCAGAGATATGCTTGCGGCATTTTTATTGAAAGTCGTCCGTCCGGGTATTTTCGGACCACGCATCCGTGCGATAGTCGGAATACCGGTCGGGCTTGCGATGGAAGAGCGCCGCATTTATGACGACGTCTTTGCAAAGGTCGGATGCAGTCAGGTTATTATGATAGAGAATGCCTTGCTTGCAGCTATAGGCGCCGGCATGCCGATACATACTCACAAAAGCGGATTGATTGTTGATATAGGCGGCGGCATGACGGAAATAGCCGTTGTATCTTTGGGCGCTATAATAAACGGCTGCTCGATAAACGTCGGCGGTGATATGATGGATAAGGCGCTGCGCGACTTTATTATGGGAAAATACAGTCTGAATGTCGGAGCCGAAACGATCAAACGGATAAAAAGTCGGATAGGAAGTCTGTATTCAAACGATATGACCGGGCTTCTTGTCTCCGGAACAGATATAGCGGCGCGTGCTCCGGCAAATTTCAGAGTCAAGGCAACTGACGTAATGGAAGCGCTTATGCCGTATTATCTTCGCATAGCGGATGCCATTGACAGTATATTACAAGTGCTTCCGCCTGAAACGGCAGCAGACATAAGTGAGGACGGCATACATGTGACCGGCGGTGCAAGTAAGATACTCGGGCTGGATAAACTGCTGTTCGGCAAACTGAACCTTCCGATAATAATACATGACGATGCTGAGTACGCTACTGTGCTCGGAGGCGGAAAGTTGCTTGAGAACTCAGTATTATTGGGTGAAATAATAGGAAAAAGATAAATTATAAATAATTGCATTGATTTAAAAAGGCGCGTATCGCGCCTTTTTCTTTTTGTAAAATCATGATGATGCTAATGGAAAGACAAGGGATTGCAAATCTTCAGTAAACGACGTAAAAGGACGGAAATTGCGATTATTCACCAGACGTAATTTGTTATAATTGCAAAAGATATGGCGAGGACATTTGTTGTAACAAGCGGAAAAGGCGGGGTTGGCAAAACGACCGTTACGGCGTGCATAGGGCGCATATTTGCGTCGATGGGAGAACGCACGGTTGCCCTTGATGCAGATCTCGGGCTTAACAATCTTGATGTTTTGCTCGGAGCCGATTCACGTATAGTTTATGACGTTGTGGATGTTGCGGAAGGGAAGTGCCGTATGCGGCAAGCATTGATCCGCGATACTGACGAGCCTGAGCTGTATATTTTGCCTGGAGCACACAGCTATGACAAATCGGCAATAGATCCGCAGAGCATGCGTGAAATAGTCTCCAGGCTTTCACGTAGTTTCGATATAGTCTTAGTTGATTGTCCTGCAGGGATTGAAGCCGGATTCCGGCGTGCAGTAAGCTCATGTGATGAGGCGATACTTGTGACGACGCCGCACATAAGCAGCGTAAGAGATGCCGAGACCGTGCTTACGTTATTGAAAAAAAGTGGTATAAATAATATTTACACCGTTGTGAATCGTGTTCGCGGTGATCTTGTGCTTTCCGGCGAAATGCTATCAAGAAACGATGTTGAAAGATTACTTGGCACTGAAGTGTATGGAATGATTCCTGAGGATGACGGAATAAATCTTTTAAGTAACGCGTTCAATTACGGATTAAGTTCCGGTTTTGCCGCGTGCAGGGCATTGGCCAGGGGAATATTATCAGGTGTTCCTGAAGTTTATGACCTTACGAAAAAGTATCGCGGAATTTTCGGTGGTATAAAGAGGAGGATGAAAAGAAATACATGAGTACTGACGTATCGGAAAAACTTAAAAATTATTTGCTTGGGATGAAAGTAAAATCAATGACTTCTGTTATTGCCGCAATGAAATCAGATCTGCGCAAATTATTGTCTGAATACATGGAACTTACCGGGGAAATGCATATAGTCGCCGATATAGATGAGATGGGGAATGAAGTGCTGTTTCATGTGGATTTTAAAGCAGACGAGGTTTATGACGCGGGAGAATTGCTTGAAACTTCCGTAAAATAAAAATAATATGTACTATTACAGACATAATACACATAAAATTTACTGTGAAAATGCCGAAAATTTTGAAGGCTGATACTGACGGGATATCAATCTCCCCATTCACATTGATAACTTTAATTGCGCTTGTTTTACTTGGCTATGGAATAACTGTTCTTTCGTATGCTGCCGTGCTGATACCTCACGAGTTTGCCCATGCGTTTGTCGGAGAAAAACTCGGGTACAGAGTAAAACGTCTGCGTATAATGCCTTATGGTATTGCTTTATCCGGAGATTATGAGTATATAAAACCTGCAGATGAGATCAGGATCGCTGTCATGGGACCGGCGGTCAATTTTTTGTTTTTTTTACTGTGTGCTTCGCTGTGGTGGTTCTTTCCGATAACTTATTCTGCGACAAAAGGCATAGCGGAAGCATCATTGTTTACAGCGATCCTGAACATGCTTCCGATATTTCCTATGGATGGAGGAAGAGTGCTTCGGGGGTTTCTCAGAAGCAGATTATCTTTGCGAAAAGTAAAAGCTGTGATACGTACTGTGGGGATTGTCACCGGTGTCGCAGCTATTGTAGTCGCATTTGCAATGCTTCTTACTGGGGCAAGTTATACATTTGCAACTCTCGGCATCTTTATTTTGACATCGCTTTTTTCATACAACGAAACCGATACTTACGGGAGGATATATGGCATGGAAAATATGCGTTTAAGATTGCACGGCGGACTGAAAGTATGCGAGATAATGGTAGACGGTGATTGTACGCTTACCGAACTTTTTTCCATGCTGAGACCAGACAGATATACAAAATTTATCGTATGTGACAAGAACGGGAGACCTGTTTTTTCTATAGATGAAAGCCGTCTTGAAAGACTTATTGCTCAATTTAATTGTTCCGATGCGGTAATTTCTGTTGCAAAATTTTAATAAATATGTTATACTTTTCCTCGTTATGCAGACAAAGAATATGAAGAACATTATTTTAGTCGATAGCGAGAAAATTTATACTACAGTAGGTTTAATAGAAAACGGGCGACTCAGTGAGCTATACAGTGAGTCAGCTGAAGAACGTCAGATTTCCGGGAATATTTATAAAGGTAGGGTAACGGATGTTGTCGATGGATTGCAGAGTGCATTTGTCGATATAGGTCTGAGCCGTACCGGGTTTTGGTATATAGACGAAACGCTCGATCATAAATCAGTACTTGGCGAGCAGAATGCATTGCCCCATAAAATATCTGCAAAAAAAGGCGATTATGTAATGGTACAGGCGATCAAGGAAGGTACCGATCTGAAAGGGCCGAAGCTTTCGTCTAACATATCGATACCCGGACATTTTGTCGTATATCTTTATAATCTGCCTTTCGTCGGAGTTTCCAACAAAATAACCAGTCCGACGATGAGAGACAAACTTACTGAGCTGCTTAAAAGCTTAGCCCCCGAAGGAGGCGGATTTATTGCCAGAACCAACTGTTTGACGGCTACGCATGATGAAATAGTTCAGGAAGCTGAATTTCTGATAAAAGCCGGCGAACGCATACAGAAGCGTTGGGAAGAAACAGATGGTGTTGCTCTTATACATAATGAGGGCAATATACTGTACCGGACTATACGCGATATGTTGACCGATATGACAGAGAGTATCGTGTGCAACAATGAAGTTATGGCAAATGACATACGTCAGATGGTCGAGGTCTTTTGCCCGTATTTTCGCGGTACTGTAGAATATTATGATAACGAAGAGGACATCTATGATTATTACGGCATAGGCGAAGATATGGCTGCCATATATTCGCCGCGCGTAGAGCTTGCGAGCGGAGGCTTTTTAGTTATTGAAAAGACGGAAGCGCTCACGGCAATAGATGTCAACACAGGTAAGTATGTAGGTACAGACAATCGTGAGGATACTGTATACAGTACTAACCTGGAAGCGGTAAAAGAAATAGCCCGTCAGTTGCGTTTACGGAATATAGGCGGCATTATAGTCGTTGATTTCATCGACATGACAGATCCCGAGCACAAAGTATCTGTAGTTGAGGCAATGAAAAACGAATTGTTTTTTGACCGTGTAAAAACAAGGGTACTTGATATGTCCGGGCTTGGGCTTGTAGAGATAACGCGCAAAAAAGTAGGCAAGGAGCTGGGCTCTGTCAGTCAGGATAAATGTCCATACTGCGGCGGTACCGGATTTCTGCTTGTAGATGCGTACATATCCCGCCGCATTAAATACAATCTTAAAAAGTTATTCATGAATCATGCGGTGTACATTGCATTGATATACGCTCATCCTGTACTTGCAGACCATATGATAGAGCATAAAGCTTTTTCGCAGGAGTGTTCGTCAGGAATTTGGTTGCATAAAAGAATTTATGTAATACCGGATGAAAGTCTGGACTTCTCGGGTTTCAGGGTAATGTCCGGCATGGGCGGAGTACCTTCCGGAGCAGTGCTGCTCACTTAACGATAAATATAGCCTTAGTATATAAATGGCGGGTTCGTATAAACGGACCCGCCATTGTTTCTGATCGTATCAATTAGATTTGATTGCATTTATCAAAATTCTGCTTTAAACCCGGCAATAAGTCTTAACTAATATACATATAAAATATATAGCGTGTAGAAAAATTGAAAATTATTTGTTTCAAGTTATAAACCAAGCTATAAAAAACCCGTTTCGAGAAATTCGAAACGGGTTTTGATTTATCGGCATTAATTTAACAATGCCGGACAGGTATTTTAGTACATGCCTCCCATGCCGCCGGGGTTACCGCCAGCAGCAGGCTCGGGAGCGGGGATATCGGTTATTATGCTTTCGGTGGTGAGCAGTGTAGCGGCAACGCTTGCTGCGTTCTGAAGCGCACTTCTCGTGACCTTAGTCGGGTCGATGATGCCCTGTTCAACGACATCGCAGTATTCGTTCTTAAGCGCGTTGTAACCGTAATTGGTTTTGTTGCGGGAAGTAAGGATCGTATTTACAACGACTCCGCCGTCAATACCTGCGTTGACTGCGATCTGACGGATAGGTTCTTCAAGTGCTCTGAGCACGATAGCCGCGCCGGTCCTTTCATCTCCTTCAAGTCTCTTTACAAGAGCTTTAACAGTGGGGATAGCAGAGAGGAGTGCGACTCCGCCGCCGGGGACTATACCTTCTTCAACTGCTGCACGGGTAGCTGCAAGAGCATCCTCGATACGAAGTTTCTTTTCTTTCATTTCAACTTCGGTAGCAGCGCCGACGCCGATAACGGCAACACCGCCTGCAAGTTTGGCAAGTCTCTCGGAAAGCTTTTCCTTATCGTAATCACTGGTAGTCGCTTCGATCTGAGACTTGATCATCTTGATACGATCCTTGATGGCAGCCGGATCTCCCGCGCCTTCCACGATCGTCGTATTCTCCTTGCTGACCTTGACCTGTTTAGCTCTGCCGAGCATTTCCAGCTTGGTATCTTTAAGCTCGAGACCGGTTTCTTCGCTGATGACGGTACCGCCGGTAAGTACGGCGATATCACGAAGCATTTCCTTTCTTCTGTCGCCGAAGCCGGGTGCTTTGACGGCGACGCAGTTGAATGTTCCGCGCAGCTTATTCACAACAAGAGTTGCAAGAGGTTCGCTTTCGATATCCTCCGCAATGATCATAAGCTTAAGTCCGCTCTGTACTACCTGCTCAAGGAGAGGGAGGAGCTCCTGAATATTGCTTATCTTCTTATCGGTTATAAGTATAACGGGGTTATCGAGTACGCATTCCATTTTGTCGGTATCAGTTACCATGTAGCTGGAAGCATAGCCTCTGTCGAACTGCATACCTTCAACAACGTTGAGAACGGTATCCATGGTCTTGGATTCTTCAACGGTTATAACGCCGTCCTTGCCGACTTTCTCAAAAGCTTCAGCGATAAGCTTACCGACGGTTTCATCACCGGCGGATATGCTGGCTACCTGCTGTATACCGGTCTTGGAGTCAACTTCCTTGGAGATGCTCTTAAGGTAGTCGACGGCAGCTTCGGTTGCGGCAGCTATACCTTTCTTTACGATCATAGGGTTAGCACCAGCAGCAACGTTTTTAAGACCTTCTTTGATTATTGCCTGAGCAAGCACACAAGCGGTCGTAGTACCGTCACCGGCAACGTCGTTAGTCTTAACGGATACTTCCTTGACAAGCTGTGCGCCGAGATTCTCGAACGGATCCTCAAGCTCGATTTCCTTAGCTATGGTAACACCATCGTTCGTGATCAGGGGAGCGCCGTATTTCTTATCGAGAACTACGTTTCTGCCTTTGGGACCGAGGGTTATTTTAACTGTATTTGCAAGTGTATCAACACCGGCTTCAAGAGCCTTTCTTGCATCTTCACCATGTTTAAGCTGTTTAGCCATAATTTAAGCCTCCCGAAATTATTCTACGATAGCGAGTATATCGCTCTGACGAAGAATGGTAACTTCTTTTCCGTCAATTTTGAATTCGCTGCCCGCATATTTGGAGCAGAGAACTTTATCTCCGACCTTTACGTTCATTACAACTTCTTTGCCGTCGATCACGCCTCCGGGACCTACAGCAAGAACTTTAGCCATCTGGGGCTTTTCCTGATCCTTTGCGAGAAGAACAATGCCGCTCTTCGTCGTTTCTTCAGTGTCGATCTGCTCGACGACAACTCTGTCAAACAAAGGTTTAATAGTCATATATGCCTCCTGAATTTTTTCTATGTAATTACTTTAATTACTTACGGCAATCATTTTAATATGTATAAAAATGTTTGTCAAGCGGGGAAGCGCGTTTTCTTCATTTTATGCTTATTTTAATGTTATAATGCCGTTTGCAATTAATTTATTTCCTTAAAATTTAATTCTTATGCAAATTTTCATATTGCTTAAGCCGAAAAGTTGAAAGCTAAACATTTTTGACTATCTTTGACTTTCAAGCGTATTATAACGCTGAATAATAGCAATGTCAAGTTTTTTGCCTGAAATTTTCAAAAAAAAAGTAAAATATTTTTTTATAAGAAAGTTCGGGAACTCTCCGTGCTGTGAAAGGAGATACTAAAAAAGATAATTCGGGTAATTTCGACAAAAAATTCGGTTAATCTGTTGACGATTGTATGTATTTATGATACAATAACAAAAAGGAGTTGCATTATATGGAAGGCATGGATTTTGATAAATGGGATAAACGATTTATGCAGCTTGCCGAAACGGTAGGTTCTTGGAGCAGTTGCTGGCAGGAGAACAGACATGTCGGAGCTGTTATAGTCAAAGATAAGCGTATAATGACAACGGGTTATAACGGAGCGCCGGAAGGAATAAAGAGCTGTGCTGAAAAAAGAGTATGTATGCGCAGAGAGATGAATATACCGAGCGGAATGAGGCACGAGTTATGCTATGCAGTGCATGCAGAACAGAACGCGGTCACGCAGGCGGCGCGAATGGGAATCAACATTTCCGGAGCTACGTTATACTGCACGCATCAGCCTTGCATAATCTGTACTAAAATAATCATCAATGCCGGAATTAAGCGAGTGGTATATAAATACGGCTACCCGGATGATTTTGCGCTCACTCTTTTTAGGGAAGCGGGAATACAGCTGGACAGAATGGATTAATATACGGGTCGCATTGCGTCAGCTGTGCGACTTTATTAATTTAACGACAAGTTCAATATAAATGCTACATACATGCGTCAGATTACATACAAAAGAAAATCTATCCGGGAGAAAAGATGAAGAACAAAGCAGTGATCATTATTGCAGCAATTGAAGCGATCATAATTATAGCTCTTGCGGCGATAATGGTCTTTTTTATTCTAACAAAAGACAGCGGTCAAGATCCGGTTATCGAAACTCCGCTTGAGCAGCCCGGAGATAATGACGAGCCTGAGCCCGAACCCGAGCCTGAGCCCGAACCCGAGCCCGAACCCGAACCCGAGCCCGAACCTGAACCCGAACCTGAACCTGAACCTGAGCCTGAGCCTGAACCTGAGCCTGATGATGAGCCGGAGCCGGAATTTTTTACTGTGGAGTTTGTGGACGGAGTGACAGAGAAGATCTTATGGAGCGGAGAGATAGAGGAAGGTGACAGCATTAAAAGTGCACCTGATCACTCAGAGCACGAGCATTATGAATTTACGGGCTGGTCGGCAGACGGCTTTTATGTTGAATTTCCATATACGCCGGAAAGTGATATAAGGTTTATATCCGAGTATGATATAAATGTATATTCCTATTCATTTTCGGACGGAGTATCCGCATTGCCGGTCATAGGCGCGGAAAATGCATTGACGGAAATAACGGCGCCTGAACCTTCCGTAATTGAGCATTACAGATTTATAGGATGGTATGACGGAGAAGGTATAGCTGAATTTCCGTATACTCTGATAAAAGACGTTGAATTTACGGCGATATATGAAAAAATGACATATACGTATTCATTTGTTTCTGATGGTGTAACGATCTCTTCGGGCAGTGCTGAAGCTCTCAGCGAAGTGAATGCACCTGAGGTGGGCAGGAAGCATTATGTGTTTACAGGTTGGAGTGTTGACGGTGCTGCCGTGACGATGCCGTACACTTTGTATGGAGATACCGTATTTGTCGCCACATATATGGCGGTGAATTATACGATAACATATCATCTGAACGGCGGATTGAATTCATCGTATAATCCGGAAGTATTTAATGCGGATATGTCGCAGATTATTTTAAGCGATCCTCATCGTGACTGTTATACGTTTGAAGGGTGGTATACCGATCCCGGATATTCCGAAAGGGTAATATCTCTTTCTCCGGATAACGGAAATACTGATCTGTATGCAAAATGGTCAGATCCGTCACATCAGTATGGTGAAGATCATTTATGCCGGATCTGCGGTGCACATAGTCCGATTAAAGGCCATACTTATTCCGGCAGTCATATATGCACAGTGTGCGGTCATGAGGAAACTGAGCATGATTTTGTAGACGGAGAATGTATAATGTGCGGACAGATATGCGCGCATGAATATGATGAGAGCCATATATGTATGATCTGTGGGAACAGTGCATCTTCAGCCGAACATGTTTTTGATGAAACGCACACTTGCATAATATGCGGATATGAATACGGATCGAAAGAGCATATTTACGGCAGTGAGCATGTGTGCGATATCTGCGATTATGAACATACCGGACATACTTACGGTTATGACCATATCTGTACGGTGTGCGGAATGCCGTATAAAACGACGGAG
Organism: uncultured Clostridia bacterium; assembly: GCA_944362615.1. Taxonomy (GTDB): domain Bacteria; phylum Bacillota; class Clostridia; order Christensenellales; family Pumilibacteraceae; genus Protoclostridium. Next base: position 105,961 of record CALVTM010000002.1, on the reverse strand, counting down.
CATGAGTTTATTGACGGATCATGTATAGTGTGTGGCAAAACATTGACGAACGCATGGGACGGAAGCGTTTCGGACGGATTCAGCGCAGGTACCGGAACGGCAGAGGATCCTTATGTGATAACCGATGCGTCTGAGCTTGCTTATCTTTCAGCATCGGTTAATTCCGGTGAGAGATATGCGGGAAGATATTTTATTTTAGCTGAAGATATCGATCTGAACGGCATTCCGTGGACTCCGATAGGGACAGGGCATTATTCATCCGACGGGACCGACGATAAGTATGCGTTTGCAGGAAATTTTGACGGCAATGGTCATAAAATAACCGGACTTTATATTGACTCAGCAGAAAAAGAATTTGATTCGGTGACCAGAAAAAATCATGTATCGGCAGGACTGTTCGGAGCGATAGCCGGAACAGGCGGCGGAGATCTTGTCGCCGCAGTCAAAAACCTTTATATCCGTGATTGCAGGATCACAATTTCCTTAACCGATGATACTTCGGCATTATCCGCCGGAATACTTGCGGGTACCGTAAAGAAAACAGCGATCAGCGGATGTATGGTAACGGGTACCGTGACGATAAGGTCTGCAGGCGAAGTGAATGCCGGCGGAGTCGCAGGAACGATAGGCGACAGCAATTTATACGGCAGTATGGTAAATTGCGTATCGGACGTGCAAATAACAGTAACTGCGGCTTCAGTTCTGAATGCCGGAGGTTTTGCAGGCGGATGCTACTATGGGAACATAAATAAATGCTGTTCATACTCAGACATAAGCGTAAGCGGAGAAGCTGTCAAAGTTGCCGGATTTGCGGTTGATTTGCATAGTTCTTATATTTCGAACTGTTATTCGGAAACCGGCATTGTTATAACTGAAGAAACAGATCCGGATACAGTGCAAAAAGATGTTTTTGCGCTTGTAAGCGGTACCGTTACGGAAAACAGTTACGGAGAGAATTCGGTAATCAACGGCATGCCCGGTTCATCTGATGCGGATGCAACAGCGGTTTCGGGAGCGGATAAATTCGTTTACGGGCTGGACGATAAAGAGCTGATCATTTGTAACGGCATTGCGATTCCTGCCGCTTTGGAAAAAACGTTTTTATCCTAAAAAACCGGATAAGCTGTCGGTTTTGTGTAATTTGGTTTTTATGTGATGCGCACTTCGGTTTGCGTTTATATGTCCGGTATAAATGCAATTATATATAATGGGAAATTTTAATGATAAATTTTGCCGAAAGTGAGTTAAAATCGCTTGCTAACAGCAATTATTTATGATAAACTTTCCGTTAGTGACTTATGTGGTCCGCCGATGCAGGAGATTGCATCGTGAACACATATGAAATTATAGGAGTAGGTCATGAGTAATTTGATCAATGAAATCGAAAAAGAGTACATGAAAGAAAATGTACCTCAGTTCGAAGTGGGCGACGTCGTAAAAGTATACGTTAAGGTCGTCGAGGGTAACAGAGAGCGTCTGCAGGCGTTCGAAGGTACGGTAATCGCACGTAAAAACGGCGGTCTCAGAGAGACGTTCATCGTAAGAAGAGTGTCTTTCGGCGTAGGTATCGAGCGTTCTTTCCCCATTCACTCGCCTCGTATCGAGAAAGTTGAAGTTGTAAGAAAGGGCAGGGTACGCAGGGCTAAACTTTATTACCTTAGAAAGCTTTCCGGCAAAGCCGCGAAGCTCAAAGAAGCAAAATAAAGGTACGAAAGAGTTTGGGCTCCCCAAACTCTTTTCGTGCTTTTTCCGGAGGTTGATTTGTTCAGCAACATCTCAGAAATTAACACCGATATAATGGCGGCGAACATAGTGCTGATCGTGCTTTTTGTCATTTTGACTGCAGCGATCTCACTTGTTTCCGTATTTCTTATCGGTAAGTATCACGCACTTAAAAACGAAGAAACCGAGTCTGTCGGCAGTATCAAGCCCATACACGTTTTCTTTATAATACTCGCGGTCGGTATCGTTGTCAGACTCATTCTGACTTTTACGATAAAAGGTTACGGTCCGAATTATGAGACGGCATACGACATTGCGGGTAGAGTAGTGGATGGCGACGGTTTTACCGGATTCACTTCTTATCGTTCCTTATCTCCGATAATCGGATATCTTTACGCATTATTCGTGGGATGGGGAAGATCCATGGGTCTTGTACAGGCGGATATTGCGATGCAGCTTTTCATGAAGTTGCCCTTCCTTCTTGCGGATATAGCCCTTGCCGGAGTCATATATGCGCTTGCGGTAAAGTATTGCAACCGTTATGTTGCAATTGCCGTTTCCGTACTTTATTTCCTTAACCCGCTTACTTTTGTAATGTCGTCTGTATGGGGATCGGAAATGATCATACTTGCGCTTGCGCTTGTCGTTACGTTCTGGTTTGTGCTTTCCAAGAACATGTTCGGAATGTGCGTGGCTGCAAGTGTAAGTTGTCTTGTCAGCTCGTATGCGGTATTCGTGGTTCCGGTAGTAGGCTTCTATGCGGTATACTCCATAGTAAAATCCGTAATTAATATCGTAAAGGCAAAGCCCTCTTTCGACTCGGTAATGCGTGATTCCGCATATTCCAACGTATTTTACGCTCCGCTGTGTATTATAATAGGTTTTGCTCTTATGTATCTGCTCAGCTTGCCGGCGTACTATGCGGATGGCAGCGTAGGTCTTGCGGAAGTATACAACAGACTTTTCGTAATGCCTTTCACGTCGGACAGCTCTGCTATATCTCACTACACTACTAACGGACTCAGCATTTATACTGTAATAACCAATAACTTTGCATCGCTCGGACCTCAGTTCAACCTTGTTCTGTTTGCGGTAATATTCTCGGCAATGACGGCTGTATTTACGATAGTGTTCTATCTGATGAAGCACAACCGTGCAAATCTCGTTCTCATTGCTTCGTTTATGGCATTTACTGCTGCCGTATATATGATGGGCTCAAATGAGTGGTCTCTTGTACCTGCGCTTGTACTTACTTTGCCTGCATACATTGCGACAAAAGACAGACGCATACTCAAGGTATTTGCGGCAACATCGTTGTTTGTAGTCATCAACGCTTTGCTTTCGTTGTATTGCGGCGGAATGATATCCGGCGATCTTATAACGGATGCCGATGCAAATAACATGGCGGTTGCAGGCGGAGCCGTAGGAGTATTCTCCATATTGCTTTCCGTATTTACCGTTCTCGTGCATATTTACTACGCGGTAGCAGTTCTTGATATCACGGTAGCAAAGCGCAGAAAGGAATTTATAACGGACCGTACGGCAAGTTTCGGCGAGTGCATGGGCAACTGGGTAAGAAGCTGAAGCCGATCTTCGGAATAACTATAAGATAAGGGGAAATAATGCTTGCGAAAATAAACAGTTTCGGGTTAAGCGGCATTGACGGTTATGTTATTTCCGTAGAGATAGACATCGGGAGCGGATTGCCCGGGATGGACATTGTGGGTCTGCCCGACACCGCTACTAAAGAGTCTAAAGAGCGGGTAAGGAGTGCGCTGAAAAACAGCGGCTTCAGACTTTCTCCTCAGCGTATAACCGTAAATCTTGCGCCCGCCGATATGCGTAAAGAAGGGTCGGCATTTGATCTTCCGATAGCGCTGGGCATTCTTTGTGCAACTGAGCAGCTTTCGTGTAAAAGAACGGAAGATGTTATATTCGTAGGCGAACTGTCGCTTAACGGCGATATAGGAAAAGTAACCGGAATACTTCCGATCATATTAGCAGCAAAAGAACGCGGATACAGGCGGGCGGTAATACCGTCCGCCAACGCGGATGAAGCATCATACGTATCCGGCATAGATGTTTATGCGTTCAATAACCTGCGGGATGTTGCGGCGTACCTTGAAGGCGCAGAAGCCTCACCGGTATCGTTCCGGGATCCCGCGCAAGTCATAGGGCTCAAGCGTAAGAGCGAAGACCTGAGATACGTCAAAGGTCAGTATGCGGCTCGGCGTGCAATGGAAATAGCGGCAGCGGGCGGTCATAATATGCTTATGATCGGACCGCCGGGCGGCGGAAAAACCATGCTTGCCAAATGCCTGCCGTCCATACTTCCGGACATGAGTGCGGAAGAAATGCTTGAAACCACGAAAATACACAGCGTAGCGGGTATGCTGGACGGGGATGGTATAGTTTATTACCGTCCGTTCAGATCGCCGCATCATACAGCATCGAGGATAGCGCTCACCGGTGGCGGAGCAAATGCAAGGCCGGGAGAGATATCTCTTGCTCATAACGGAGTACTTTTTCTTGATGAACTCCCCGAATATCCGCGTTCGACTCTGGAGATCCTTCGCCAGCCGGTCGAAGACGGCAGGATAACGGTATCACGTGCCGCGCGTTCGGTGGATTATCCGGCGCGCTTCATGCTTGTTGCGAGTATGAACCCGTGTCCTTGCGGCAATTACGGCAATAAAAACGCTGAATGTACCTGTACACCGACACAGATAAATAAATATATGTCACGCATTTCCGGACCCCTGCTTGACAGAATAGATCTGCATATAGAAGTAGGCGGTGTCACATACGACGAACTTTCATCCTCCGATTACGGAGAATGCTCGTCAGACGTAAAAGCTCGCGTGGATGAAGCGCGCAGGATCCAGCAAGTGCGTTTTGCGGGCAACGGGATACATTGTAACGCTCAGATGACGAATGCCGAAGTGCAGAAATATTGTACGATAGACGAAGACAGTGAAAAACTGCTTCGTTCGGCTTTTACGAGATTGGGGCTTTCCGCACGTGCTTACACCCGTATATTAAAAGTTGCGCGTACTATAGCTGATCTTGATCATTCCGATCGTATATTTAAGAAACACATAGCTGAAGCCGTGCAGTATCGGAGTCTTGACAGGAGTCGTATAATATGAAGGATGAACGCAAGGCATATTATTGGTTGCATACGAGTGGGTTATCTCTGCGCCGCCAGCATGTCTTGCATGATATATACGGTGCTCCGTGTGATATAATTTCCGATCTTTCGTCAGATAAGCTCCGAGAATTTTGCGGTAACGCATACGAGCGTATGGCTCAAAGAGCGGACGAAGAGCTTATAAATAATGAGCTGTATTCTGTCAGCAGAAAGAAGTTGCGTCTGCTTGTTGCGGGAAACGACGGTTATCCGGCAAAATTGACGGAGTGTGAAAAGTATTTTCCGTTTATACTTTATGTAAAGGGGAATTGTGAATTACTTTCAAAACCGGCGCTTGCTATAGTCGGCAGTCGGGCTTCCACTGATTATGGGAAGCGTGTTGCGACTGAATGGACGGAAGAACTGGCAAAAACATTTGTAATAGTAAGCGGTCATGCCACCGGAATAGACAGTTATGCGCTTAAATCGGCATTGACTGCCGGCGGGAATGCGATATGCGTGCTGGCTTGCGGGCATGATAAATTCGAACTTCCCGATTATATGAAAGATGCCGGCGACAGGCTGTTGATCATAAGTGCGTACAGACCGGACGCGCGTGCGAATAAATATGTGTATTTCGAGCGTAACAGACTGATGAGCGGTATATCGGACGGAGTACTTGTTGTGGAAGCGGGAGCAAAGAGCGGCGCTCTGATAACCGCCCGCGCTGCAGCCGAGCAGGGTAAACAGGTTTTTTCCGTTCCGGGCAGTGTCAATTCCACGCGGTCTGCCGGTACCAACGGATTGCTTCGCAGCGGAGCTACGGCGGCAACATCGCCTTACGACATACTGGAAGATATGGGATACGAAAGCAGATTGACAGCACACTCAGTGAATCTTACAGGTGAGCGTGCGGCAGTTGCAGAAATATTGAGAGACGGCGATATACATTTTGATGATATTTCCGCAATGCTCGGGAAGAGTGCGGGAGAGACCGCAGAATTACTCGGCGATATGGAAATGGAAGGTCTGATTGAACGAAAAATGATGAATTATTATTCATTGCTCGTGAGGTAAGTTTGAAACTCTTAGTTATCGAAGGTGTGGGCAAGCGCCCTGCAATACAGAAATATCTCGGAAAAGACTTCAAGGTGTTTGCGACGATGGGTCATGTACGCGATCTGCCCGAAAAGACGCTTTCCGTGGACGTGGAGCATAACTTTAAGCCCACTTATGTTATAATGCCGAATAAAAAGGAGATCGTCTCCGAACTGAAAAAAGCGGCGCAAGCTGCCGAGCAAGTTTACCTTGCGACCGACCCGGATCGTGAAGGCGAAGCTATTTCATGGCATATAGCAAACATTCTCGGAATACCCGAATCCGAAAAAGCGCGGATCACGTTTAATGAAATATCCAAGAAAGCTATAACAAAAGCGCTTGAAAATCCGAGGGTCATTGATAAAAATCTGGTAGACGCACAGCAGGCACGCAGAGTGCTTGACCGTCTTGTGGGCTATAAGTTATCTCCTATACTTTGCAGAAAGATACAGAGTAAACTGTCTGCCGGTCGTGTTCAGAGCGTTACTCTCAGGCTTGTGGTTGAACGTGAGCGTGAGATCCAGAGTTTTGTACCCGAGGAATACTGGCCGTTCTACTCGATCCTTACGCAGCGCGGCGGTAAGATCAAAGCGGCTCTTGCGACATACAAGGGTGAGAAGTGCAAACTCAGCAGCAAGGAAGAAGTAGAAAACGCTATACGCGGACTGGACGGAAAACCGTACATTGTAAGCAGTGTAAAAAAGACGGTCACAAAAGCCCATGCACCCGCTCCGTTCAGAACGAGTACGATGCAGCAGGATGCGATAAATAAACTCGGCATGAGCCTTAATCAGGTGTCGCTTGCGGCACAGTCGCTTTATGAGGGTGTCGATATACCCGGTGAAGGCAAAGTTGCACTGATAACTTATATAAGAACGGACTCTACGCGCGTATCACCGGAAGCGCAGACGGCTGCCAGGGAATATATTGTTGAAAACTACGGAGCTGATTACATTCCCGAAAAGCCGAATGTTTATGCAAGTAAAGGTAATGTGCAGGATGCGCATGAGGCGATACGACCTATATCCGTGGATCGCACGCCGGACAGTCTTAAAGATGTGCTTCAGCGCAACCATTACAGGTTATATAAACTGATATATGAAAGATTTCTTGCGAGCCAGATGAGTGAAGCTAAGTATAATTCACTGGCGGCTGAGATAGATTGCGGAGACTACGGATTCAGAGTAACGGGCAGGACGCCTCTTTTCCCCGGATATACGAAAGTGTATGAGGACAAGGAAAAAGACGATGACGACATGAAGAAACTGCCTGATCTTTGCGAAGGAGACCGACCGGATTTTGTGGAATACTCATATGAGCAGAAATTCACAAAGCCTCCGGCAAGGTATACCGAAGCTACGCTGATAAAAGCAATGGAAGAAAAGGGCATAGGTCGTCCTGCGACATATCAGCCTACGGTATCGTTGATAGAGAAGAGGGCATATACCGAGCGTGACGGTAAGTCGATAAAACCCACCGAACTTGGGTGCAAGGTGTGCGACATGCTGCTTATGTACTTTCCGGATATAATGGATGTCAAATTCACTGCCGATATGGAATCCAAATTGGATACGATTGAGGAAGGCGGAAAGGTATGGCAGCAGCTGATAGGTGAGTTTTATAACGGCTTTGAAAAAGAGCTGGAAAAAGCAATGGGGGATGGATATAAGATGAAGGCGCCTGCTCAGGTTACTGAGTATAAGTGTGATAAATGCGGTGCGGATATGGTCATCAGGGAAGGACGTTACGGAAAGTTCCTTGCTTGCTCCGCATATCCGAAGTGCAAAAATACCAAGCAGCTGGACGAAAACGGTAATATAAAAGTTAAAGCGGAAGAGCCCGTCGTTGAGACGGACGTGATCTGTGAAAAGTGCGGAGCACGAATGGTGGTAAAGACGGGTGCGCGCGGTAAATTCCTTGCCTGCCCGAACTACCCCAAGTGTAAGAATACTAAGGAATACGGAGAGGAAGAGCCTCTTCCTCCTTGTCCGTTGTGTGGAAAACCTCTGCGCCGTATAAATTACCGGAAGAGTGTATTTTACGGTTGCACGGGATATCCTGAATGTACGTTCTCGGTTACTGATAAACCGACGGATAAAAAGTGTCCCGAATGCGGAAGCATGCTTCTTGAAAAAGTAAAAAAAGACGGCATATATTACAGATGCTCGGATAAGGATTGCAATTACTCGGCAAAAAAGACCGAGGAGGAAAAGAATGCCGAATAAAGTGACCGTCATAGGAGCAGGTCTTGCGGGAAGCGAAGCTGCGCTTACGCTTGCCGAAAACGGCGTTGATGTTACTCTTATAGACTGTAAGCCCGGCAAACTCGGTCCGGCGAACGTAAATACAGATTTTTGCGAGCTGGTTTGCAGCAATTCTCTTAAAAGTACCGACGAATGTACCGCTCACGGTCTGTTAAAAGCGGAGCTGCGTATGCTCGGCAGTAAAGTACTCGAAGAAGCGGAGAAAAGCGCCGTTCCTGCCGGGTCTGCACTTGCAGTAGATCGCAATATGTTCGCTCGCCGTGTTACACAGCGGCTTAAGAATTGTATCGGTGACATCAGATGCGAACTTGCGGGTGAAGCCGATGACGGATATACGATAATAGCTACCGGTCCTTTGACGCTTCCTCCTATGGATGTCTTCATTTCAGAAAACTTCGGAAGATTGCATTTTTATGATGCGGAGGCGCCTATAGTAAGCGCCGAAAGCATAGATATGAGCAAAGCGTTTTTTGCGGCAAGGTACGGCAAAGGCGACGATACGGATTACCTCAACTGTCCTATGGACAGGGAAGAATATGAATCGTTTTACAATGCTTTGATAAACGCTGAGCGTGCAGATGCCCATGAGTTTGAAAAAGGCGAGATTTTCGAGGGTTGTATGCCTGTCGAGGTAATGGCTGCCCGCGGAAAGGATGCGCTTCGTTTCGGACCGATGAAACCGGTAGGGCTTACCGATCCGGTCACGGGGAAACGGGCATACGCTGTTTTGCAGCTTCGTAAAGAGAATGCTGCAGGCGATATGTATAATCTTGTGGGATTTCAGACCAATCTGAAATTCGGTGAACAAAAGCGCGTATTCGGTATAATACCGGCGCTGAAAAATGCAGAGTATATGCGTTACGGTGTTATGCACCGCAATTCATATATAGATGCGCCATCGTCAATAGACAGATTTTTTCGTTCCAAGAGGAATGAAAAACTGATGATAGCAGGTCAGTTATCCGGAGTGGAAGGGTATGTAGAAAGCATTGCTTCCGGAAAAATGGCTGCCATACATACTTTGAGAATGCTTGAAGGCAAAGAGCCGATGCCTTTGCCGGAGACTACCGTTATGGGTGCGTTGTCGGCATACATTTCAACGCCCAATCCGGAATTTCAACCAATGAACGCGAATTACGGACTACTTCCTCCGCTCAAAGAGCTGCCGCGGGATAAACGCATGAGGAAAGAGGCGTACGGCAGACGTTCGCTCGAAGATATGAAAAAGTATACGGAGAGTTATTTATGGAAATAAGAGGAACAACTATAGTAGCCGTTCGTAAGGACGGTAAGACGGCAATTGCCGGAGACGGACAGGTGACCGCCGGACAGACGACGATCATGAAAAGCAATGCAGTCAAAGTCCGCAGACTCTATGATGACAAAGTAGTCGTAGGCTTTGCCGGTTCGGTAGCGGATGCGTTCACGCTGTGCGAACGGTTTGAAGAAATGTTGCGCAAGTACGCAGGTAACCTCATGAGAAGCGCTGTAGAGCTTGCCCAGCTCTGGAGAAGCGATAAGATCATGCGCAAGCTTGAAGCAATGATGATAGTCGCGGATGCAGAGTCCATGTTCCTTGTGGACGGAACGGGAAATGTAATAGAACCTGAAAACGTATGCGCTATAGGCAGCGGCGGAAATTATGCTCTTGCGTCCGCACGCGCTCTGATGCGTAATACCGATATGACTGCTAAGCAGATAGCGGAAGAGAGTCTGAAAATAGCAGGTGAGATCTGTATTTTCACGAACGATCACATAACGGTAGAGGAGGTATAAAGCGATGAGCATGTCTCCCAAACAGATAGTCGCGGAACTTGACAGATACATTATAGGTCAGTCTGAGGCGAAGCGCGCAGTCGCGATTGCTTTGCGTAACCGTTACCGCAGAAGTAAGCTTACCGAAGAGCTCCGACAGGAAATAACCCCTAAAAATATTATCATGAAGGGTCCTACCGGCGTAGGTAAGACGGAGATAGCACGCCGTCTTGCGAAACTGGTCAAGGCACCGTTTATAAAAGTGGAAGCCACGAAGTTTACCGAAGTCGGATATGTCGGCAGAGATGTGGAGTCCATGATACGCGACCTTGTGGAAACGTCCGTACATCTTGTTAAAGATGAAAAGATGGCGGAAGTGGAGACGGTTGCCAAGGCTGAGGCGGAAAAGCGCGTTCTTGACGTGCTTTATGCTGAGAGAAAGCGCAATAATACGGACGGCTCTTCAGTGGTGATGCGCGATACACTCCTCAAATCAATCAGGGAAGGGCGCGAAGACGACACTATTATAGAAGTAGAGATCTCAGAGGCTCCGAAGCCCATAGAAATGCCGGGCGGTATGGGTATGGAAATAAACCTCAGCGAAATGCTGAGCGGGTTTATGCCCAAGCGTAAGAAGCCGCATAAAATAACCGTAAAAGAAGCATTACACTTTTTTACGATAGAAGAGAGTGAAAAACGTCTTGATCAGGAGGCTATAAACACGGAAGCTCTGCGCCGTGCAGAACAGGAAGGCATCATATTTATTGATGAAATAGATAAGATAACTTCCAAAGGGAATGTCTCTTCCGGTGCGGATGTCAGCCGCGAAGGTGTACAGCGTGATATACTTCCTATCGTGGAAGGTTCGACTGTACAGACTAAATACGGCAGTATAAGAACGGACTTCATATTATTCATAGCTTCCGGTGCGTTTATGCTTGCGAAAGTGGAGGATCTCATTCCAGAGCTTCAGGGAAGATTCCCGATCAGAGTGGAACTCGGAAGTCTGACATTTGACGATTTTGTCCGGATACTGACCATACCCGAAAACGCCATAACAAAACAGTATGCGGAATTGCTCAAGGTAGATAATGTTAATCTGTCTTTTACCGATGACGCAATTGAAGAGATAGCGCGCATAACCGTAGCGGAAAACGAGACTATGGAAGATATAGGCGCCCGCAGACTTCACACTGTAATGGAAAGTCTGCTTGATGATATATCATTCAATGCGAGCGGCGATCATCCTATGGTTGAAGTCAAAATAGATAAAAACTATGTACTTGAGCATCTTGGTAAAGAAGCAAAAATTCTTAATCTGAAGAGATATATAATTTGATATGATAAACATACCCAAAGGCACAAAAGACGTACTTCCCGGAGAAAGTCATAAATGGCAGTATGCCGAAGGGAAGCTGCGTAAAGTCGCGGCGTTATATAACGCCAGAGAGATAAGAACTCCTACTTTCGAGCACACCGAATTGTTTGTGCGTTCGATAGGCGATGAAACGGACGTTGTTTCCAAGGAGATGTATACTTTTGAGGATAAGGGCGGAAGATCCATTACTTTGCGTCCGGAAGGCACGGCACCGGTAGCCCGCAGCTATGTGGAAAATGCGCTGGACTCGCTGTCGCTTCCTCTCAAAACGTACTATTTAATATCTGCTTTCCGTTATGAGCGTCCTCAGGCAGGGCGTTTGCGTGAGTTTCATCAGTTCGGTGTGGAGATTTACGGTGCGACAAGCCCGTATCTTGATCTGGATTGCATTTCGTTCGCATATGATGCGTTGCGTGCACTCGGACTGGACAACGTGCGGCTCAAACTTAACTCTATAGGTTGCAGCGACTGCCGTAAAAAATACGTGGAAGCTTTGCGCACATACTTTGCTGATCACCTTGAAGACATGTGCGGCACATGTAAAGAGCGTTATGGAAGGAACGCCCTCCGATTACTTGATTGTAAGAATCCGGAGTGTAAAAAAATAGCTGAAGGTGCACCTGTTATACTTGATTATCTTTGCGACGATTGCAAGGCGCATCATGAAAAGCTTTGCGGGCTCCTGGACGCGAGCGGCATACCGTATGAGGTTGATGCAGGTATAGTCCGCGGACTGGATTATTACACTCGGACTGTATTTGAATTTGTTACCGATGAGCTCGGAGCACAGGGAACTGTACTCGGCGGCGGACGTTATGACGATCTTGTGCAGTCGATAGGAGGAAAACCGACCGGTTGTGTCGGATTTGCCATGGGAATGGAGCGAGCTCTGATGCTTATGGAGAAGCATGGCGTGGACTTTGGCAGAACGGGTATAGACGTATTTGTAATCAGCCAGTCGCCAGAGCTTGAAGGAGCATGTATGGCTATAGTGTCTGACCTCAGAAAAGAGGGAATAAGCGCGGATACCGAAATGACAGGCAGAAGCATGAAGGCGCAGTTTAAGTACGCCGATAAACAGAACGCCGCATATGCTGTAGTTATCGGCGGTAATGAACTGGAAACTCAAAGAGTTAAAATAAAAAGACTTTCGGACGGTAAGGAAGAAGAGTGCGGAATGAATGAGATCGCCGCACGAATAAAGGAGAACTAACAATGGCAGAACTGATGAGCGGTATGAAGAGAACCGCATATTGCACGGAATTTACTGCGGAAGATGTAGGTAAAAAAGTTACCGTAACGGGCTGGGCTGACAGCTGGCGTAATCACGGCGGACTTATATTCATCGATCTTCGTGACAGAAGCGGTATCATGCAGGTGGTATTCGATCTTTCGGCTATAGGAGAAAAGGGCTTTGAAAAAGCAGAGGCTATTCGTACGGAATACGTTATTGCAGTCAGCGGTACCGTAAGAATGCGTGACGACGAGAGAATAAATCCTCGCCTTAAGACGGGAAATATAGAGATTCTTGCAAGTGAGCTTAAAATACTTTCCGAAGCGGAAAACCTGCCTTTCGGTATATCTGAAGCAGCAACGGTTAACGATGCTACAAGACTCAAGTACAGATACCTTGAATTGCGCACTCCTCGTTTACAGGAGATCCTCATGCTTCGCAGCAAGATTTGTCACGCGGCAAGAAACTACATGGATGAGAACGGTTTTATAGAAATAGAAACTCCCTTCCTGTGCCGTTCGACTCCTGAGGGCGCAAGAGACTATCTTGTTCCCAGCCGTGTTCATAAAGGCGAGTTCTACGCGCTTCCTCAGTCTCCTCAGCTGTATAAGCAGATATTGATGATAAGCGGTATGGACAAGTACTATCAGGTAGCGAAGTGCTTCAGAGACGAGGACCTTCGTGCCGACCGCCAGCCTGAGTTCACACAGATTGATATGGAGATGTCGTTTGTTGCGGATCAGGAAGATGTTATGGGAATAGCGGAAGGTATGATGCGCCGTGTATTCAAGGAAACAAAGGGAATAATCCTTCCTGAAAAGATACGCCGTATGACATATAAGGAAGCGATGGAACGCTTCGGTTCGGATAAACCCGATACGCGTTTCGGTCTTGAGATCGTTGATGTTACTGATATAGTAAAAGGATGCGGCTTCCAGGTATTCTCCGGCGCTATTGAACGCGGCGGCAGTGTACGCCTTATAAACGCAAAGGGCTTTTACAAGGGCGGCGATCAGGCAATACTTTCCCGTAAGGATGTTGATGCGCTGCTGCCGTTTGTAAAGACTTATCGTGCAAAGGGTCTTGCATGGATAGCCGTAAAAGAGGACGGACTTCAGTCGCCTATAATCAAATTCCTCGGTGACGATATAACCAAAAAAATACTTGAGCGTGCTAATGCTGAAGTAGGCGATATAATATTCTTCGGCGCCGATACTGACGAAATAGTATTCGCTTCACTCGGAGCTCTTCGTCTCAGACTTGCGAAAATCGGCAACCTCATCCCCGAGAACTCTTACGATTTCCTTTGGGTAACTGAGTTCCCGATGTTCCATTATGATGAAACGGAGAAGAGATATGTGGCAGAGCATCATCCGTTCACGATGCCCATGGAAGAGGATCTTCCTTTGCTCGACACCGATCCTTCCAAAGTGCGGTCGCAGGCATATGACTTCATAATCAACGGTTATGAAGCAGGCGGCGGCAGTGTGAGAATTCACTCTCAGGAAATACAGAGCAAGGTATTCGATCTGCTCGGCTTCAGCGAGGAAGAGCAGCAGGCAAAGTTCGGTTTCTTCGTGACTGCGCTTAAATATGGTACGCCTCCTCACGGCGGACTTGCATTCGGTCTTGACAGACTGGTAATGCTTCTTGCCGGAACAGAGGATATAAAAGACGTTATAGCTTTCCCTAAAGTTCAGAACGCTTCTGATCTTATGAGTGAATCGCCTTCGCCCGTAGAAGCAAAACAGTTAAAAGAGCTTGCTCTTAAAATAGATACACCGCAAGCATAACAGGAGATAAATGATGGATCTTAAACTAATCGAGAAAACAGACAAAGAAGTTGCTGATTCAATGCTTCGTGAGCTCAGACGTCAGCAGGGCAACATTGAACTTATAGCAAGTGAGAATTTTGTTTCGCGCGCTGTTATGGAAGCGGTCGGCTCTCATCTTACGAACAAGTACGCAGAGGGTTATCCCGGCAAGCGCTATTACGGCGGATGCGTATATGTGGACGAAGTGGAGAATCTTGCAATAGAGCGCGCAAAACAGCTTTTTGGGTGCAACTATGCAAACGTACAGCCTCACAGCGGTGCAAATGCGAACCATGCGGCATTCTTTGCTCTTCTGGAAACGGGCGATACCTATATGGGAATGAGCCTTGCGTGCGGCGGACACCTTACGCACGGCAGCCCCGTAAATTACAGCGGTAAACAGTATAACGTAGTGCCTTACGGTCTTGACCCCGTAACGGAGACAATAGATTATGATGAAGTGGAGCGCCTTGCCCTTGAGTGTAAGCCTAAGCTCATACTTGCAGGTGCAAGTGCATATCCCCGTGTTATTGACTTCAAGCGTTTCCGTGAAATATGCGACAAAGTAGGTGCATATTTCATGGTGGACGTTGCTCACATTGCAGGTCTGATAGTTGCAGGAGAGCATCCGTCTCCGTTCCCGTATGCGGACGTTGTTACGACTACCACGCATAAAACGCTTCGCGGACCCCGCGGCGGTCTTATACTTACGAATGACGAGGAACTTGCCAAGAAGATCAATAAAGCGATTTTCCCCGGTACGCAGGGCGGTCCGCTTATGCACGTTATAGCCGGCAAAGCTGTAGCATTCAAAGAGGCGCTGTCCGATGAATTCAAAGAGTACCAGAAGCAGGTGATAAAGAACGCGCGTGCTATGGCTGAAGAGTTCAGGGCGCAGGATATTGATATGGTATCCGGAGGTACTGATAATCATCTTATGCTTATCAAGCTTGTTAAGAATAATGTTACCGGTAAAGAACTTGAGCATCTTCTGGATGAATGTCATATAACCGTGAACAAGAACGCGATCCCCAACGATCCTCAGAAGCCGTTTGTTACGAGCGGTATTCGTGTTGGAGTGCCTGCGGCAACGACACGCGGAATGAAAGAACCTGAGATGAAAAAGATCGCACAGCTTATAAGCAAAGTGATCAAAGAAAAGGAAGCGGCACTTGAGTATGTGTCCGCGCAGGTAGCGGAACTCTGCAGCAGATTCCCGCTTTATCCCGATCTTGGTTAAATAAATAGATGCGCCCGCCGCAAGAGAAGCGGCAGGCGATATTTTTATTCGGAGTGAATTATGAAGCATATATATCTTGACTATGCAGCAACATCACCTGTAGATGAACGTGTATTATCTGAAATGCTGCCGTATTACGGAAAAATGTTCGGTAATGCGGATTCGGTGCATTCATTTGGCAGGGAAGCGGCTGCCGCTGTGGACGGAGCGAGGCGCGGGATTGCGGGACTTCTCGGTGTAAAGCAGTCTGAGATATATTTTACATCCGGTGGAACGGAAGCCAACAACTGGGCAATAAAAGGTATTTTGGAAAAAATAAGCGAAAATCCCGCAAAAAACAGAATTGTTACGTCTGTCATAGAACATGCATCAGTACTTGCGGCTGTTGAGCATGCCCGATCATACGGCGCATCCGTCACATATTTGCCCGTAGACAAATGCGGAATGATATTGCCGGAAGAGCTTGATCGGGTCATGGGCAGTGACGTTGTCCTTGTATCTGTAATGTCGGCAAACAATGAAACAGGATGTATACAACAGACAAAAGAATTATCCGTGATAGCGCATAAGTATGGGGCATTATTTCATACAGATGCGGTACAGGCGGCATGCTCGCTCGATCTTAAGACACTTGCCGGTTTGTCTGATATGATGAGCTTATCCGCTCATAAATTTTACGGTCCTAAAGGAACGGGAATATTATTTATCAGGAAAGGAGTCAAACCCGGAAGACTTATAGAGGGCGGAGAGCAGGAGCGTACAATGCGCGGCGGTACCGTGAATGTCCCCGGGATAGTCGGTGCCGCGCGTGCGCTTGAGATCACCTTACAGCTCAGAGATAAGGAAAATGAAAGACTTCTGGATCTGTCTGATAAATTTCTGCGGAAAACTGAACAGGCTGGAGGAATTACAGTAAACGGCGGCACGCCGCGCCTGCCCGGGATCATAAATATACGCGCAGACGGCATTTACGATGCGTCCTTGCTTCATTTACTGGATCTTGGCGGAGTTGCATGCAGCGCAGGTGCGGCATGTTCTTCCGGCTCGACTGAGCCGTCGCATGTGCTTCTTGCAATGGGACTTGCGGAGAAAGAAGCGCGGGCAAGTGTCAGGGTGTCTTTCGGCAGATACACTTCGGAAGTGGAAATAACGGAAGCTGCTGAAATATTTATACGTGCGATATGCGAAGCAAGGTCAAAAGCTAAGGAAAAATAAGTAAATAAAATATGGAATATTTGCCGGCGGTCATGCGGAAAATAAGCACGGAGGTGTCTTATGAAAGGACTTGTGATCGGGCTTGCCGCGGGAATGGCGGCAGGAGCATTTATTTCAGCGAACTTTTCCGAAGTGCGCAAACTTGCCAAGAAAGCCGGCGAGGCTGTCGGTATAAAGCATGAAAAACAAAATGCGTCAGGCGAAAGCTCCGGGCATTCAGAATGCGAATGCGGCGAGGACTGCGGATGCGGGATGCAATGTAACTGTGATGACAGCGAAGATTGCGGATAACTAATAACATCGGAAAAATGTGCAAAGGCGTTTTTCGCCGTTGCACACTTGAGCGGAAGACGCAAAGGCGTTTTCCGCTTTTTTAATGTCAATTTGATTTACAAGGAGTTCAATGTATGATATTATATAAAAGATGAAAATGCTCGGCATAGATTACGGAGACAGGTATGTAGGTTTTTCGGAGTGCGATGATGAAGAGATACTCGCATATCCGCTTGAATCCGTGCGTGTAAAAAGTATGCGTGAAGCAATATCCGCGGCAGAAAAGATAGCCGTGCGGGATGGCGTTAAACTGCTGGTTATAGGTTTGCCTTTGATGCCGGACGGAACTGAGGGCGAAAGAGCGAGCAAAACGCGCGCTTTCGGCAGGGTCCTTTCCGGCGTGACGGGCATTCCTGTTGAATATTATGATGAGCGTCTTACGACTGTACAGGCGGAAGAATATCTGTCTGAAGGCGGCGTAAAGAAGAAGGATATGAAAAAGTACACGGACAAACTGTCCGCGCAGATAATACTTACAGACTATATGAACGCCGCAAAGGCGAGGAGAAGATAATCATGGCAGACGAAAAAGTTCAACTTATCGATGATGAGGAGATCATCACGCTTTTTGACGAAGATGACAATCCCATGGACTTCTATGAAGTAGCGGTTGTCGAGTATGAAGGAGAGCTTTATGCATTACTTCAGCCTGCAGAGGAGATAGAGGGTATTGCAGAAGACGAAGTACTTATTTTCCGCATCGACAGTGATGCTGAAGGAGATGAGGAAGAGGATTTCTTCTATCCTGTAGAAGACGAAGCTGTTCAGGAAGCGGTTTTCGAGGAATATCTTCGTGCAACGGCAGACGGATGCGACGGTGATTGCTCCGGTTGCGATGCGCCTTGTGAAGATAAAGAAGGAAACTGATACGCAAATGCGTAAGAAAAATGGCGTACACGAAAAAAAATCATGTAATTCGATTGATTTTCGCGTTGCGTTGTGATATAATTCATACGTTTGAATACACACCCGTACGCACCCATACTGTGCGGAGAGATCCGTTATCCGGGTAAAACCAATCGTGCGGGGAGGAAAACAGGAGGATAAAATGGCTAATGTTGTTTCTATGAAACAGCTGCTGGAAGCGGGCGTCCACTTCGGTCACGCGACGAGAAAGTGGAATCCCAAAATGAAGAAGTACATCTACACGGCAAGAAATGATATTCATATCATCAATCTTGAAAAGACCGTAGGTCTCATTGACGAGGCGTACACCTTCATAAAGAGCGTTGTTGCAAGTGGTAAGTCTGTACTTTTCGTTGGTACGAAAAAACAGGCTCAGGACGCCATCGCAAGTGAGGCACAGCGTTGCGGTATGTATTACATTACCGAGCGTTGGCTTGGCGGTACACTTACTAACTTTACAACGATCCGTCAGAGCATCGACAAGCTTAATCACATCAATCAGATGGAAAGCATGAATGAGTTTTCTCTTCTGCCCAAGAAAGAGGTTCTTAAACTCATCCAGACGAGAGATAAGCTTGAAGCAAATCTCGGTGGTATCAAAGAGATGCGTTCGCTTCCCGGTGCGCTTTTCGTTGTAGACCCCAAGAAAGAGCATATTGCTATCAGCGAGGCACGTTCGCTCGGTATTCCCATCGTAAGTATGGTGGACACCAACTGCGACCCCGATGTAGTTGATTATGTTATTCCGAGCAACGATGATGCTATCCGCGCAATCAAGCTTATTGCAAGCGCTATAGCAGATGCAGTTATCGAAGCAAGAGAAGGCGAGGAAGCGCTTGCTGAGAAGCGTGCAGCGGCAGCTAAAGCGGAAGAAGCCGAAGCTGAAGTTACCGAATAATTGGAGGATTTATAAATAATGAGTTTTACGGCTAAAGATGTTGCAGAACTTCGTGAAATTACCGGCGCCGGCATGATGGATTGCAAAAAGGCGCTTACTCATACAGAGGGTGACAAGGAAAAAGCTATCGAATACCTCAGAGAGATAGGTGTAAGTATAGCTGCAAAGAAAGCAAGCCGCATTGCAAGCGAAGGTCTTATCGGCGGTTATACCGATGACAAGACGGGAGTACTTGCAGAGCTTAACTGCGAAACGGACTTTGTCGCAAACACCGATGGTTTCCGCGCACTTGTTTCCAAGGCAGCAAAGGCTGTAGCTGATAATGATCCTGCGGACGTAGCTGCATGGCAGGAGTGCAATATTGACGGTACGACTCTTACCGAACTTATGAACTCCGAAACTTCCAAGTGCGGAGAGAAGATCACCGCTCGTCGTTTTGAAAAGTTTACGCTTGCAGGTGAAGGTGTTGAGGAGATATACCTTCATAACGGCGGTAAGATCGGCGTTATGATCGAAATAGAAACCGATAAGCCCGCTAACGATGAAGTAAAGGCCATGGCGCATGACATAGCTATGCACATTGCAGCATTCTCTCCTGCTTACGTTTATGAGAGCGAAGTACCTGAGGATTATATTGCAAAAGAGAAGGCTATCCTTCTTGCTCAGGCAAAGAACGATCCAAAGAACGCAAGCAAGCCGGATGCAATTCTTGAAAAGATGCTTGTCGGAAGACTTCAGAAGAGTCTGAAAGAGATATGCCTTGTAGAGCAGGCATTTGCGAAAGATTCTTCAATCACCGTTGCTCAGCTTGTAGCAAACGTATCCAAGTCCACGGGAATGAATATAAAGATAGTAAAATTCGTTCGACTTGTTATGGGCGAAGGTCTTGAAAAGAAGACGGATAACTTAGCTGAAGAAGTTGCTAAAATGTCCGGTAAATAAGAATTAAAAAGGAACGCTTCGGTGTTCCTTTTTCTTAAAAGAAGAACATCAAAGGGAGTAACAGAATGTATAAAAGAGTGCTTTTGAAAATAAGCGGAGAAGCCCTCGGCGGTGAGAATGGAATAGGAATCGATCCGAAGATGGTGAATCACGTAGTTGATCAGATAATCGAGATCCATAACAGAGGAATAGAAGTAGCCGTTGTCATGGGCGGAGGCAATTTCTGGAGAGGAAGGCAAGGTATTAACATGGAAAGAGTCACTGCTGACCACATGGGAATGCTCGCTACGATAATGAACGGTCTTGCGCTTCAGGATGCGATAGAGAAAAAGAATGTACCGTCAAGATTACAGACGGCGCTTTCCATACCGTCTGTTGCAGAACCGTTTATTCTCAGAAAAGCGCTGAGACATTTTGAAATGGGTCGTATTGTACTGCTTGCATGCGGTACGGGAAATCCTTATTTCTCTACGGATACCGGCGCGGCGCTTCGTGCGGCGGAGATAGGCGCAGACGTTCTTCTGATGGCAAAGAATGTGGATGCGGTATATGACAGTGATCCGAAGAAAAATCCGAATGCACGCAAGTTTGACAGAATTTCCTATCTGGATGTTATAAATCTTCGTCTGGCGCATATGGACACAACGGCAATAACGACCTGCATGGAAAATAATATTCCCATCATAACTTTTGATCTTGCCGGAGAAGGAAACATTATAAAAGCTGCGATGGGGGAGAAAATAGGAACATATATAGGTTAATTTGCTAAAAAACATTTGTATCGGACACGGATTATGTGTTATAATCACTGTATAAAATAACGGAGGGAATATTATTATGTTACCCGAACTTGAAGAAGAACTTCTTGTGCTTGAGGAAAACCTTGAAAAAGCTATAAACCATCTTTCGGTCGAATATGCTGCAGTTCGTGCCGGACGTGCTAACCCCAAAGTACTCGATAACATATTTGTCGATTATTACGGAACGCCGACGCCATTAAGACAAATGGCAAACATAACCGTCCCGGAAGCGCGTATGCTTGTAATAAATTTGTTTGATAAAAGCGCGACTAAGGAAACGGTGAAAGCGATAGCCGCATCCGATATAGGAATAAATCCTACTGATGACGGAAAAGTCATAAGACTTGTTTTTCCGCAGCTTACCGAAGAGCGCAGAAAAGAGCTCGTTAAGCAAGCGAAAAAAATGTCTGAGGACAGCAAAGTAGCCCTTCGCAATGAGCGCAGAGATATACTTGATAAAGCAAAAAAAATGAAAAAGGATATGAACTTCTCTGAGGATGAGCTTGCATCTTTTGAGAAAGAAGTTCAGAAATCTCTTGACAAGTATATAGAGAGTGCAGACGAGCTTTATAAAGCTAAGGAAAAGGAGATCCTTGAGATCTGATACCGGTTTACCAAATCATATCGCGTTCATAATGGACGGCAACGGGAGGTGGGCGAAAAAGCGTCTGCTTCCGCGTAAACTCGGACACAGAGAAGGGGTGGTTACCATTGACCGCATAGCCGACTGTGTTTTTGACCGAGGAATAAAATATCTTACTTTATTTGCGTTTTCAACTGAAAACTGGAAGCGCCCGGCAGACGAGGTTTCCGGGCTGCTTTCGCTACTTTCCAATTATCTGGTCAAAAAAATTCCGAAGTTTGTCAAGAATGGTATAGTACTTCGTATTATAGGTTCAGCCCGAGGTCTGAGTGATGAACTGAAAGAGCTCATCCGCGACGCGTATGAAAAAACTAAGAGAGGGGATAAAGGTAATCTTACGGTATGTTTTGATTACGGCGGCAGAGCTGATATAGTAGAGGCTGTAAACAAATGTGTCGAGGAAGGTAAGAAGGTTAACGAAGAGGAATTTGCAGGATATTTGCAGACGGCTGACTTACCCGATCCGGATATAGTTGTGCGTACAGGCGGTGAGCATCGTATAAGTAATTTCTTATTATATCAAATGGCATACTCCGAATTATATTTTTCGGATACTCTTTGGCCAGATTTTTCGGAAAAGGAGTTAGATGAGATCCTTGCTGCGTACGCGCGTACGGACAGACGGTTTGGCGGGATCGGTAAAAACTGAAGTTATGAAAAACAGACTATTATATGGAACAGTAATGTTCATCATATGCGCAAGTGTACTGATTCTTACATTTTATGTATCCGGGCTGGTATATGATATCTTCATACTTATTCTCATGATACTTGCCGCACATGAAATGACAAATGCACTTGCATATAAGTTTGATAAGCCGGGATTCCTCATGCAGGTGATAACCATACTGGTTAGTTATGCATTGTTTAAAACGGTAAGCGTATTAACTTTCAACAATGATCCATATGGCTTTCATGCGATAATGGCATATTTTATTGCTTTGGTCAGTATGGCGATCATAATATTCGTAGCCAATATGGCGTCATCGAGAAGGACTGGCGAAAGTGTTATAGCTTCAATTTTCTGCATGATATATCCGGTCATGATAATGTTTTTCCTGATCGCGATCAATCATCTTCCGGGAGCAGAAAAGGGTCTTGCTTTTACTGATTGGGTATATGAATCAAGTACTCCCAATTTCAGAGCAATTTCGATAATAATGGTATTTGTTGCCGCTTCTTCAAGTGATATATTTGCGTTTGCCTTCGGATGCACGTTAAAAGGTCCTAAATTTGCTCCCATGATAAGTCCAAAGAAGACGATAGCGGGAGCCATGGGAGGATTTCTTGGCGGAATCATAGGCGGTGCAATAGTATTCGGAATTTCTTTTACGGGCGTAGGTGGTCTTACCGGTTTGCATAATGACGTATGGATCAGCCTCGTGCTGTATCTTTCCCTGGGGCTTTGTATAGGTGTTGCTACAGAGGTCGGAGACCTGATGGCATCGTATATCAAGCGTTATTGCGGAGTAAAGGATTACAGTACTTTGATACCAGGTCACGGCGGTATAATGGACCGGATAGACGGCATGATGATTGCGGCATTTGTAACTTACATTTACATGGCAGTGCTCGTATATGTAACAAGCTGAGGTCAGATTTTATGAAGAGAATAGCTATTTTCGGAAGTACCGGCAGCATCGGCGTACAGACATTAAATGTTGTGCGCCGATTTTCCAATGAGTACAATGTAGTTGCTCTTACGGGTGGAAACAATACAGATTTGCTTGAGCGTCAGGTTGCGGAATTCAAGCCTGATTATGTTGCTGCAAATACGGACTTTGACGGAGGAAACGCAAAAAAGTTTGTCGGAAAAAATGCATGCGTCAGCCTTGCAAAAGAAACTGAGGCTGATATTACGGTAATGGCGATATCCGGACTTGCTGCGTTAGCTCCTTTGCTCGTTATGATAACCGGATGTAAAAGGATAGCGCTTGCGAACAAAGAGGCAATCGTGTGTGCCGGTGATATAGTCCTTTCCGAAGCGAAGAAAAACGGAGCGGAGATAATCCCTGTAGACAGTGAACACTCGGCTGTATTCCAATGTTTGAAAAATGAAGACCGGAGAGATGTAAGGCGTATAATTCTGACGGCAAGCGGCGGGCCGTTTTACACTTCATCCGAAGATCTTTCGCTTGTTACGCCTGAACGCGCCGTCAGGCATCCTACATGGAATATGGGGGCAAAAATCTCCGTAGACAGTGCGACTATGGTCAATAAGGGACTGGAAATCATAGAAGCCGGAAGACTGTTCGGAATAACGAATGTGGACTATGTCATACATCCTGAAAGTATAATCCATTCAATGGTGGAATTTACCGATAACTCAACGCTTGCACTGATGTCGTATCCGAATATGGAACTTGCCATACAATACGCCATGACTTATCCGCGCAGAGCGGAAAACGACGGAGTGAGACCGTTTGATTTCAGACGTCCCCTGACGTTTATCCCCAGCGATGAGACGCGGTTTCCTGCGCCGGCTATTGCCAGGAGATGTCTGAAAGAAGGGGGAACTGCGCCGGCGATTTACAGTATAGCGGATGAAGTCGCCGTTTCTCTGTTTATGAAAAAACTGATCAGTTTTACTGATATTACGGGAATAATTGAAGAGGCTTTGTGCATAAATGAAATAGAAAAGGTGGAGTCGGCAAACCAGTTATACGAATTATCCGATTCCATAAAAAGACATTTTGGAGTTTAAAGTCTGTAAATGATAATTCTTTATATAATTCTGGCTGTTTTAATTCTGCTGTTGATGATAACTATCCACGAGCTCGGACATTATACGGCAGGAAAATTGTTGGGATTCGGTATAAATGAATTTTCCGTAGGGCTTGGTCCTAAAATCATTTCCAAACGATTAAAAACCGGTGAAGAAGTATCCTTGCGCGCATTGCCGCTTGGCGGATACTGTGCGTTTTCCGGAGAAGATGACGGTGCGGAAGCAAAAGAAAATGATGATAGTCTGAGCTTTGATAACCGCAGATCAGACATTGACAAAACAGAAAAATCCTGTTCGAACGAACAAAACTCCGGTGAAAAGACGGATAAACAAGACAGCGTAAGTATTGATTCCGGCAGGCATTTGTTTTTTGAACAGAAACCATGGAAGCGCATAATCGTGCTTCTGATGGGACCGTTATTCAATCTGCTGTCGGCGTTTGTATTTTCGTTCATATATATTCTGGCTGTAGGGTATGCGGTACCAGTTATTACAGATCTTTCAGTTGATCCTGTCACGGGAGAGCCGTATGCGGTCATGTTTGAAGTGGGGGATGTGATTACGGCGATAAACGGAGAGAAGATAACTTTTTTGAAGTCATCAAACGAGTTATTTTCCGAAACAAACGATGACGCCAATATTTTTACGATCGAGCGTGATGGAAAAGAGCTGGATATCGTTTCATCCAAGCATCAGATAGGCGAAGATAAAAAATTCGGATTTACTCTGTCCTATGAAAGCAGAAGCGTCAACGTTGTTGAGGCGGTTGGTTACAGCTTTCCGTATACTTTTGAACTTTCATGGCTGATACTGCGTTCTTTCGGAATGCTGCTTACGGGCGGTGTGTCCGTTACGGATGTGACCGGACCCGTAGGAACTGTGGCAACGATTGCGACATATGCACAGAGCGACCCGAGATATTTCCTGTTGTTTTTGCCACTGATAGCGAGCAATCTTGCAATATTCAATTTGTTGCCTTTTCCTGCTCTGGACGGAGCAAGGATCGTTTTTACCGCTATAGAGTGGGTAAGAGGGAAACCAATCAATAAAAAGGTGGAGGGCATGATACATGCGATAGGACTGATAGTCCTTATTGTATGTGTTATAGTTATAGATATTATAGGTATGGCGGCGAGGTATATATTATGATAAAAAGAGCAGTAAGAGCAGGTAATATAACTATAGGCGGCGGTAGTGCGATTTCCGTACAGTCTATGACGAATACGGATACTGCGGACATTAATTCGACGATAAAGCAACTTAATGCGCTTAAAAACGCCGGTTGTGACATAGCACGTATAGCAGTGCGCGATGCCGTCGATGTCGAAGCATGCAAGACTTATATAGATAAATTCGATATGCCGCTCGTAGCTGATATACAGTTTGATTATCGGCTTGCCGTTGCATGTGCAGATATAGGTTTTGCAAAAGTGCGTTTTAATCCCGGAAATACTTCATCGTCAGGAGTGCGGGAACTTGTCGCCGCATGCAAAGCAAACGGCTGTCCGGTACGTATAGGAATAAACGGCGGATCACTTGAAAAAGACATTAAGGCAAAGTACGGCGGTATAACTGCAGACGGGCTTGCCGAAAGCGCAATAAGGACCATACGTCTGCTTGAACGTGAAAGTTTCTCTGATATCGTTATTTCTGTTAAAGCCAGCGATGTGAGGCTTACCGTAGATGCTTATACAAAACTGGACAAGCTGTGCGGATACCCGCTGCATCTCGGAATAACTGAAAGCGGTGCAGGACAGGACGCTATCGTAAAATCCGCCGCCGGCATAGGAAGTTTACTGCTTGACGGTATAGGCGATACCATAAGAGTTTCTTTGACTGGTGATCCCGTCCGTGAGGTGGAAGTCGGGCGCAGTATATTGCACGCTGTAGGGTTGGATAAAAACTATGTGGAAGTTGTTTCGTGCCCCACGTGTGCGCGTTGTTTTTATGATCTTGAAAGTCTTGTAACACGGTGTAGGGCGATAACCGAAAATGTAAGAAAACCGTTGAAAATAGCAATTATGGGCTGTGTCGTGAACGGACCCGGAGAAGCATCGGATGCAGATGTCGGAATTGCCGGAGGAAAGGATAAAGCGGTGCTCTTCCGCAAGGGAAGCGTCATCAGGACTATGCCGGTAAAGGAAGCCGAAGAAACTTTTTTAAAGTTAGTGGAGGAGCTTATAGTTGAATGATTTCAACAAAAAATTCACAGAAGCTGCACCTGAGTTCGATTATATTCATTTTTTATCTGCAAAAATAGATGCGGATAACGAAAGAGTGACATTGTATGCCGTATATGAGAGGACTTGCGAGGCAGAATACGAAAAGTCCCGTGAACGTATTCGTGAGGCGGCGGCATCTCTTTTTCCGCCTTACGCCGATGTAAATATCAATGCTTCTGCTGCGCGGACGGGCAGCAGAGAACTTCTTCATTGTGCGAGGGATTTTCTGCTTAAGGAAAGCGCATACGTTGCGTCTGCATCTGACGGTGATAATATATCCGTTCTTATGGGGGATCCTCCTTCCGTAACTTTTACGTTCACTCCTGCCGTGCGTGAATATGCGGAGCGGGAAAAACTTTGCGAAAGACTAAAAGAATATATAGACGCGCGTATGTTTATAGACGTGCGCATAAATATAAAACTGCGTGAAGAGGATTTTAATGCCATAAGGCGTACACTTAACGAGCGTATTTATCGTCCTACATTCGCGTATGAGCGGCCGAACGAGGGAAGAGCTATAAATCCGACGGGCAGAACTCCGATGTGCGGTGCTCAGATAGACGGCACGGCAAAATATATATGCGACTGTATAGAACCTGAATATGTTGTCGTATACGGCTCACTTTCTGATCTGCATGAGAGAGAATATGCACCGCGAAGGCCAAAAAAGGGAGAAACTACGCGTAAGTATGCGTCATTTACATTGGATGACGGTACGGGAAAAATAAGATGCGTATGGTTTCCGACAAGTGATAATAAAGATGCAATAAAATATTTGCAAAACGGCTCGTATTTTATAATGTCAGGCAGAACTGATTATGATTCCAGAATGAATGACGGGAGTCTTCAGATGTCCGTAAGACGTTTTACCGGTTGCGAAAAAGCCGAGTTTGAAATAAATAAAGTCGTACGCCTTCCGGACCCCGAATACAGATACGTGCATCCGAAAGAGTATGTATCGCTGGAACAGTCATCATTATACGGGGAAAATGATCAACCGCTTACTGATGAACCTCTCATAATAATTTCATTGATGACGGTTTCGGATAATAAATATCGTCCCGGTGAACTCATTGAAATTGCTGCTGTGCGCATAGAAGACGGCAAGATTTGCGAAACTATGTCATCGCTGATATGCCCGCACGGAAATATGACGGACGCGGAGCGCGGGGATGTGGGGTTAGTTTCCTCCGATCTCAAGGGTAAGCCGTATTTTGAGCAGATTCTGCCTGATTTCTATCGGTTCTGGAGCGGCAGGACGGTAACTGCTTTCCCGCACGATTTTAATATGAATATCCTTAAAAGCTATCTCGAAAAGCTGCATATCCCTTTACCGGAAACTGTGGACATGACCACATTTGCCGATGCAAAAGAATTGCGCAAAAACGGCGCTAAAAATACTCGCAGAGCGTTGCCGAACGCGCTGGCATATGCAAAATTTTTAACAAAACAGCATTAAACGCTTGCAAACGTCCTGCAAATATGGTAAAATAATATTACTTGAATAGTATGGACTATAAGAGTGGGCTGAAATCCCGCTCTTAACTTTTATAGGTGACACCATGATAAAAAAAGACGTTGTGTTTGATGCGGTGGATGCAAAGATCCGTGAGCTTGGTTATGAAACTGTAGATGTGGAACGCCGTAACGAATATGGCGAACTGCATATAACGATATATGTAGATAAGGTGCCGGACGGTATCAGCCTGGATGACTGTGAACGCATCCACTATGAAATAGAACCGTTACTTGATGAGTTGGATCCTACTGGCGGAAAACCGTATGTACTTGAAGTTTCTTCGCCCGGGCTGGACAGACCGTTCAAAACTCAGAGAGACTATGAGCGCAATTACGGTAAAGAGGCTGAAATAAAACTTTATGCTCCTATAAAAGGAGTAAAGACTTATGAGGGTGTCCTTAAGGAACATACGGACGGCTACACGCTGATAGAATGTGACGGTAAGGAAGTAAAAATAGAAAACACGCGAATCGCTGCGGTAAGACCGCTGGTTAAATTCGATTAATTCCGGAGGAATATATAATGATCAACAAGGAGTTTTTTGCAGCACTCGACCTGCTTGAAACAGAGAAGAAAATACCCAAGTCGGTATTTATCGAAACGCTGGAAAATGCGCTTGCTCTTGCGTATAAAAAGCAATACGGTACTTCTAAAGCTATAGAAGTGCTGCTTCTGCCGGAAAAGAATGCTTTTAAAATAAATGCATATCTTACCGTAGTGGAAGAGGTGGAGGATAAAGATACTCAGATCAGTCTGGAAGACGCCAAGCTTATCGATCGTAAATACAAGGTGGGCGACAGGATCACCGAGGAAATCGACAGTAAGGAATTTGGCAGAATAGTTGCTCAGAATGCTAAGCAGGTTATAATGCAGAAGCTCCGTGATGTAGAGAACAGCGTCGCATATGAAGAACTTGCGGAAAAAGAAGAAGATCTTCTTACATGCGTTGTAAGGCGTATTGACGGTAAATACGTATATGTGGAGATCAAAAAGCTGGAAGCCGTACTTGCACCTAACGATCAGTTGCCCGGAGATAAGTTTTACGTTGGCGAGCGAATAAAGGTATACGTCAAAAAGATCCGTCAGGGCAGCCGCGGTCCTATGATACAGGTTTCGCGTACCGCGCCCGGTTTTGTACGTAAACTGTTTGAGATGGAAGTGCCTGAGATAAAGACCGGTCAGGTCGTTATTAAGGGACTTGTCAGAGAGCCTGGTTATCGCACGAAAATGGCGGTATACAGCGAGGATCCCAATATAGATGCTGTCGGAGCGTGCGTCGGTAACAGGGGCTTGCGTGTAAGCAGCATTGTTGCTGAGCTTGGCGGAGAAAAAATAGAGATCATACCTTGGTGTGAAGACATACTTGAGTTCATCGCACGTGCTCTGTCTCCTGCAAAGGTAATAATGGTAGAAGCCAGTGAAGAAGAGCGCAATGCAAAAGTTATTGTCAAGGACGATATGCTCAGCCTTGCGATAGGCAAAGACGGTCAGAATGCAAGACTTGCCGCACGTCTTACCGGTTGGAAAATAGATGTCCGTCCTTACTCTGCATATATGAAGCAGAAAGAGGAGGAAGATGCTTCTGCTGCGGCAGGTACAGAAGACAATGCGTCGGAAGCGGAAACCGTTTCCCGGAATGAGAATCAGGATAATTAATTATCTAAGGAGAATAAAGTAACAAATGACCCCGCAAAGGATGTGCGTCGCGTGTCGTCAGATGAAAGATAAGCGAGAGCTTGTAAGATGCAGAGTGACGCCTGAAAATACCGTGGAAATAGACTTGACAGGGAAGAAAAGCGGCAGAGGAGCATATATATGTTCATCGCCGGAGTGCCATAAAAAGGCACGAAAAGCTGATTTACTTTCCAAGGCACTCGGGGTGAAAGTTGCGCCTGAGGTTTATGACGCGCTTGATGCCGCATTTGAAAACAATGGCTGACGCATCGGTATACCTCGGTTTCGCCGTCAAGGCTATGAAAGTAGTATACGGCATAGACAACATAGAAAAATGCAGAAAGCGCATATATGCGTTAGTGCTCTGTCCGACGGCGGCGGTAAATCTTTCCGAAAAGGTGAAAAGATTTGCCGAGAAAAGAAGATTGCCGCTTATCGTGACAAAAGAGCCGCTTGAGGATATGATATATAAGCGTAATTGTAAAGCGCTCGCCTTGCTTGATGAAAATCTTGCAAAGGCGGTTACGGAAGCTATCGGGAGGTAGTATGGAACAGGAACAAAAACAGATAACAACCGCTGACGTACTGAGAAAACTTTATGCTCAAACAGACGACAAGGGCGATTTTTATGTTTACCGTTCTGAGATTGAAAAACTGCAGAGCAGAATGAGCGCGTTGCTCGGAGCATGCAGAGAAGTTGCTCGCGGAGTGGAAAAGACAATGGCGCCAAAGCCCGAAAAGCCGATAGTTGCGGCTCCGGAAGCTGCTCCCGTAAAACCGGTAAATTCTGAAGAGCAGAAGCCTGCGGTGAAACCCGCTCCTCCGGTTCAGGCAGCCCAGCCATCGCAACCGGTAAAGCCAGCACAGGCGGCTCAGCCGACTCCCGCGACGAAGCCCCCGGTTGTTAAAGAAACTAAAAAATACACGCCTGCAGCGACGCCTGCGGCGACCGGACAGAAAACAAAGCCGGTTCCAAATTATGTGCGTGGTATGGCGAACGTTCCGTTACGTCCGGAGCCTCGTAAAAAGCCTGCTGCGCAGCAGGGGAAACCGCCTTATCGTCCGGATACAAAAGCGCCTGCGGAAAGACCTGCGTCTTCCGTGCGTTTGACAACGCCTCCGCCGTCACAGATAAGTGCGACAAAGCCGAGAAAGACAGGCGAGAAGAAAAAGGATGCGGTAAAGCCTTTTGAAGAAAAGAAGGCAATGACCAAACGTACTCTTATAAGAAAAGGATTCATTCAGGATGAACTGGATGACGACAGAGTAAGAATACGTAAGCTTAAGAATAAGAAAAAGAACGATCAGCCCATAGCTTCGCCCAAAGTAATTGAAAACGTAACCATAACTTCAAATCAGGTTACGGTCAGAATGCTCAGCGAACTTATAGGTGTACCTGCCCAGGAAATAATGAAAAAGATGCTCATGATGGGCGGAACTCCGGTAACGTCAATAAATGATGTTGTGGATTTTGACACTTTGTTCCTTGTTGCTGATTCTTTCGGAGTAACGCTTAACCAGAAGGTCGCACAGTCTCAAGAAGAGCTTGCCGAGGCACTCCATGAAGAGGCTGATGACGAAAAGGATCTTCTTCCCAGACCGCCGGTTATCACCGTCATGGGTCATGTCGACCATGGTAAGACGAGCTTGCTTGATGCAATCCGTAAGACGAATGTGGTCAGCGGAGAGGCTGGTGGAATAACCCAGCATATCGGTGCATACTCCGTCACATGGGAATATGAGAATAAGAAGCGTCAAATCACATTCCTTGATACGCCCGGTCATGAAGCATTCACTGAAATGCGTGCGCGTGGAACGAGAATAACGGATATTGTTATCCTTGTAGTTGCTGCTGATGACGGCGTTCAGCCTCAGACCATTGAAGCGATAAATCATGTAAAAGCGGCAAAAGTTCCAATGATAGTCGCTATAAATAAAATCGATAAACCCACGGCAAATCCTGAAAAGATCAAGGAAGAGCTTTCCAATTACGGAGTTATTACTGATGAATGGGGCGGCGAGACAAAGATGGTGCCTATATCCGCCAAGAAAAATATAGGCATAGATACTCTGCTTGAAGAGATACTTTTCCTTGCAGACTGTAATAATTACCGCGCTAATCCAAACCGTAAGGCAAAGGGCGCGATCATTGAAGCGAGACTTGATAAAGGCAAGGGTCCTATAGCTACCATACTTGTCCAGAACGGTACTCTCCACAGTGGTGACGCTGTTGTGTGCGGTTTGACCTATGGTAAAATCAGAAGTATGGTTGACGCAAGCGGTAAGACGGTTAATGCCGCACTTCCTTCAACCGCTGTATCCGTAATGGGACTTTCCGGAGTGCCGAATGCCGGTGACGATATGTGGGTCGTTGATGATGAAAAGACGGCAAAAGAAATAGTTGACGGCAGAATAGAGAAAGATAAGATTGCACATGCCGCAGACAGAGCCATCAAGAGCTTTGAAACAAATACCCTTAAGGATCTGAACGTAATAATTAAGGCGGATGTTCAGGGTAGCGCAGAGGCATTAAAGTCATCCATATCCAAACTTGCCAATGAGGAAGTTAAGGTTAATATAGTTCATTGCGGCGTAGGCGCGATCAATAAGTCCGATATGATGCTCGCAGAAGTTACAGGCGCATATGTGATCGGATTTAACGTGAAACCGGATGCGGAGGCACGTATAATAGCTGAGCATTCCGGAATAAGAAACGGCACATTCAGCGTTATTTATGATGCGATAGATGCGATAGAAGCTGCCATGAACGGAATGACAGAGCCTAAGTATGAAGAGAAGTACACTGGTAAAGTGGAAGTCAGGAATATTTTCAAGATTTCCAGTGTGGGTACCGTAGCGGGTTCTTATGTGCTTGACGGAAAGATACAGCGTGGCTCAAAAGTTATTGTAAAGCGCGGCGGAAAGGTTATTTATGAAGGTAAGCTCAGCGGACTTAAACGTTTTAAAGACGATGTTAAGGAAGTTGCGGCTGGTTATGAATGCGGTATACTTATCGACGGTTACTCGGATTTCATGGAAGGCGATGAGATCGAAGCATATGTATTGGAGCGCATAAAATGAGTTACAGACCGGATAGAGTAGCGGGCGAAATTGTAAGAGAAGTATCAAGAATTATACGGGATAAGGTTCATAATCCCAAAATTCCGGTTATGACTACTGTAACTTCCGCAGAAGTCTCAAAGGATCTTAAATATGCGACGATTTATGTCAGTGTGATAGGGGACAATGAAGAAGCTGTATCTGCGCTTAACTCATCTGCTGGCTTTATTCGTCATGAATTAGCGTCAAGTTTACGCAATATGCGCGTAATACCTGCACTTACATTTAAAATTGATTCATCCGGTGAATACGGAAGAAAAATCGACTCGATTTTAAAGGAAATATCCGAAAATGAATGCCATTCTTGAAGAAATCGAACACGCACAGACTATTCTGATATGCGGACATGTCAGACCCGACGGCGATTGCCTTGGGTCTGCTTTCGCATTGAGAGAGTATTGCCTCGGGTTGGGTAAAAGCGCCGATGTTTGCAGCCCGTCGCCGATACCTGAATCGTATAAGTTTATGCGACAGAGCGAAAAGTTCAATGTATTATCGCGAAAAACATACGATTTATTTATAGCGGTAGATTGTGCGACCCAGGATCGGATAGGAAAAATGGAAGGCTTTTTCCGTTCGGCGCCGCGTACTGTCTGCATAGATCATCATGAGGGGCATGAAGGATTTGCGGATGTCAATCTCGTAAAAAATTATGCCTCAAGTACATGCGAAATAGTTTTTGATCTGCTCGAACCTACAGGTAAAATTACACGGGAAATAGCTAATTATCTTTACATCGGTTTGTCTACCGACACAGGGCATTTTATGCATAGCAATACGGATTCAAAAGTAATGTATACAGCGTATAGATTGTCTTGTCTGGGAGCCGAATGTCATAATATTGCTACTGAGCTTTATCGCAGTCGAAGCCGCAATAAAACCATGCTGATAGCAAAATCCATTGAAGCCATGCGGTTTTTTATGAACGATACGGTATGTATTATTCCCATGACTCAGGAACTGCTCGATGAATGCAACATCAGCTCTAATGATACGGAAGGAATAATAGATTATGCTATCTCGATCAATGGGGTAGAGATAGGTATAAGCATGTGCGCGGAAAAGGAAAATGAATATAAAGTAAGCTTCAGATCGCGCACAAGACATGTAAATGAAATAGCCGCAGTTTTTGGCGGAGGCGGACATATTTATGCTGCCGGATGCCGTATATGTGGAAAGACGGAAGACGTTATCGATAAATTATTGAAAGCTATAAGGGACACCGAATAAATTTGATAAACGGCATTGTGAACATAAATAAGCCCTCCGGCATATCAAGCTCTCTGGCAGTCAGTAAAGTCAGGCGGGCGCTTGGTGAACGCAAAATAGGGCATATGGGAACGCTTGATCCCATGGGTGAAGGAGTGCTTCTCATGGGGGTCGGTAAATGCACTAGGCTGTTTGATTATTTTTTGGGAAAAACTAAGACCTATGAAGCGGCATTTCGTTTCGGCTTTTCGACAGACACGCTTGATATAACGGGTAAAACAATAGCGCAAACGATCGATATACCTACTATGACAGACATAGTACAGCGAATTCCAGAGTTTATCGGCGTACAAATGCAGATGCCGCCGCAGTACAGTGCTAAATCCGTAGGCGGGCAACGGGCATATGATCTTGCAAGAAAAGGTGTGACAGCAGAGCTTAAAGCTTCGCAGATTGAAGTGAATTCATTTGATCTTCTGAAAAAAACGGACGAAAATGAGTACTTATTCAGAATAGACTGTTCGTCCGGTACATATATACGGTCATTATGCCGTGATCTTGCGACTGCTCTCGGTTCGCTTGCGACAATGACTTCGATAAAGCGCACAAGATGCGGTAATTTTTTTATCGAAGATTCGGTAAGTCCGGAAGCGGTCACAGCAAGTGACGTTAAATCCCCGAAAGAGGCATTGGCAGGGATGACTGAGTTTGAGGCACCTGAGGCTTTTTATGGTAAACTGACTAACGGTGTTCCCGTAATGATAGATAACGCACCGACAGGTAAATTCGTTCTTTACTGTGCCGGAGAGTTGCTTGGCATTGCCGGACTTGAGGATCGTGGTGTAAAAATTATCACTTATCTTAAAGAGGACTGAAATGACGGTTGTTGAATTCGGAAAATCTTTTAGCGGACAGATATGCCTTGCTCTGGGGTATTTTGACGGAATGCATTTGGGACACCGCAAAATAATGCAGGCAACTTTAGACAAAGCAAAAGAGCTCGGTTGTATACCCTCAATTTCTACTTTTGCTGATAGCCCGGGTGAAAAAACTCCGATATACGCTTATCATGACAGAAAGGAACTGTACGAGCAGTGCGGTGCCGAAGTTTGCCTGACCTTATATTACTCAGCTATATGTCATATGACAGGCAAAGCGTTTTTTGAAAAACTTATGCAATTATACGCTCCAAAGCATGTGGTATGCGGCGACGATTATACATTCGGGAGCGACAGACTTAAAGTTGCCGATCTTTCCGCTTTATGTGATCAATATGCTGTAGGGCTTACCGTAGTGCCCGAAGTATTGTATTGCGGAGTGAAAGTATCAAGTACGGCAGTCAGAAATTTCCTGATATCGGGTGACGTTGATGCTGCGCGCAAAATGCTGGTTGTGCCGTATCATGTTCAGGGAGATATAGTTAGCGGTGACGGAAGAGGCAGAAATATAGGTATACCTACAATCAATCTCCGCTTTCCGATCGGAATTACCCAAATAAAAAATGGTGTTTACGGTACATATACGAAAATCGGGGACAAGCTGTATCGGTCTGTAACGAATGTTGGTCCGCGCCCGACGTTTTACCAGAATAAGCCGGCTGTAGAAACAAATTTAATTGACTATGATGGCGGCAGTTTATTACATGAGTTTGCAACAGTGTATTTTTACAGATACCTGCGCCCGATAAGAAAATATGCTAATGCTGAAGAGCTTGTAGCTCGCATACAAAAGGATAAGGAGTGGACTGATCTATGCTGAGAATAGGTCCGAGCGGCAATTCAAATTCATTTTACGACCAGGGGCATAAGCACACTAAGGAAGCTGCTGAATGGCTGAATGGCATGGGGCTCAATGCTTATGAGTATTCATTCGGGCGTGGTGTGCGTATAGGTGCGGAAGCAGCGGCAGAGATAGCTTCGGAATTTAAAAAATACGGAATTGAGATAAGCTCACACGCTCCTTATTATACCAATTTTGCTAATCCGGATGATGAGATGATAGCCAAGTCAATAGATTATGTAAGGCAGACCATAATTGCCGAAAATGCATTCGGCGGATTACGCACGGTTTTTCATCCTGCATCATGCGGAAAGGCGGACAGAAGAGAAGCTGTTGGCAGAGCGAAAGCAAATATAGGTAAGCTGATAGAATCGTTGTCCGATATCGGTTTTGATTTTATACTTTGCCCGGAGACCATGGGTAAATTGAACCAGATAGGTACTGTGGATGAAATTCTGGATTTCTGTACATTGGATGACAGATTGTATCCTTGTTTTGACTTTGGTCATATAAACAGCTACACTAAAGGCGGGATCAAAGGATACGACGATTATAAGCGGATAATAGACAAGACGGCTGATAAGCTGGGTGATAAAAAGGCGTCTGCATTCCACGTACATTTTTCCAAGATCATGTACGGAGATAAAGGGGAGCTCAAGCACCTGACTTTTGAAGACGAAAAATACGGACCCGAATACGAGGGATTAGCGCGGGTTATTGATGAATACCGCATATCGCCTTATATTATTTGCGAATCAGACGGAACGCAGGCGGAAGATGCGCTTCGTATGAAAAGGATGCATTCTGCATATGCGGTATAATATGTCGCATATGCTTTACACTTCGTATTGATGGTGATATAATATATTAAAAGAGTATGTACGAAAAACTATTTGAAAACAATGATGCCGTAATTGTATTCGGATCATCAAACAGATTTTATTTTACGGGGCTGGAAACTTCTTTCGGCTGTGTACTTATCATGCCGGATCGGAAGTTTTTTTACACTGACTTCCGGTATGAACTGGCCGCACGCAATATCAGGGAAGGATATGAGCTCGTTATTACAACGCCAGAAAAGTTATATGAGCTGATTGACGACAGATTGCGCGAGGCGGGAGCTGTAAACGTAGGTTTTGATGATAACTATGTAACTGTAGCAGGCTTTAAAGAAATAAAAAAGCATCTTAAAGACTATACTTTCCATTCTGTTGCGAACGAAATAGCTGAGTTAAGAGCAGTCAAATCTGACATTGAAATAGAACATATAAAAAAGGCTCAATCAATAACCGAAAAAGCGCTTTCCGCCGTATTATCGTTGCTTAAGCCGGGTGTGACTGAAAAAGATATAAGTGCGGAATTAACGTACAGATTTCTTAAATTCGGCGCGGACGGACTTGCTTTTGATAATATTGTTGCGTTCGGAGAAAATTCATCTGACTGTCATCATATAGCGGGCGACAGAAAGCTTGAAAAGGGTGATGTAATACTTTTTGATATAGGTGCGAAAGCGAACGGATATTGCTCGGATATGACGCGTACGTTTGTATTCGGAGAACCGTCCGGGAAATTCAGTGAGATTTACGAACTTGTGCTTAATGCACAACAGAATGTACTGAAATTTCTTAAAGCCGGCATGAGCGGCAGGGAAGCGGACAGCATAGCACGTGAACTTTTCAGAGCTAATGGTTATGATCGTGAATTCGGTCATTCTTTGGGACACAGTGTCGGAATAGATATACATGAAAATCCGAGACTTTCTGCGAGCAACTATGACGAATTGCCGGAGAACTGTGTAGTAACGGTAGAGCCGGGCTTATACCTTGAAAAGTTCGGTGTCCGTATAGAGGATATGGTCGTTATTAAAAAAGACGGCATAGAGAACTTGACAAATTTTGCTAAAAGTATTATTATATAATCGGCGGTCTAAGAGCGCGCCGAGCGCGTGCGGTTGCCCCGAGCGAAAAGACCAAAATTAAGGAGATTTTTATGGTAGCAGGCGATTTCAGAAAAGGCACTACATTTGAAAAGGATGGCAAGGTTTTCCGCGTTGTGGACTTTCAGCACGTTAAGCCCGGCAAAGGATCAGCGTTCG
This sequence comes from uncultured Clostridia bacterium, assembly GCA_944362615.1. Classification (GTDB taxonomy): domain Bacteria; phylum Bacillota; class Clostridia; order Christensenellales; family Pumilibacteraceae; genus Protoclostridium. The sequence goes on along the minus strand of CALVTM010000002.1, from coordinate 68,246 downwards.
TCAGAACCAAGTATAAGAACGTTGTGACCGGACAGGTACTTGAGGAGTCATTCAGCCCGACGGAAAAATTCCTTGACGCGAGGATAGATACGAAGTCTTATCAGTTTCTTTATGCTGATGATGATTTCTGTTATTTTATGGATCCGGAAACGTTCGATCAGATCAATATAAATATTGAAGATTGTCGTGATGCTCTCAAGTATATAATACCTGAGATGATGGTATCCATTCAGTCGTACAAAGACGTTCCTTTCAGTGTAGATCCTCCTAACTTTGTAGAGCTTACCATTGCCGAGACGGAGCCCGGCATTCAGGGAGATACTTCAAAAGCAGGAAACAAACCCGCTACGCTTGAGACGGGCGCTGCAATACAGGTTCCTCTGTTCATCAATATCGGCGACAAGATCCGAGTTGATACAAGAACAGGCGAGTATATGTCCAGAATAAAATAATTAAAAAGAGCCGTCAACGGCGGCTCTTTTTACATTTGGAGAGATATGGGCGAACTGATAAAAATTCCTAATATAGGTAAAGTGACGGAAAGTAATTTAAATAAAATGGGTTACTATACTGCTGATGATATTATGGGAAAAAGTGCGGAGGAGCTTTATGCCCGTGAATGCGAATTGCGCGGTTGTACGGTCGATCGCTGTCAGTTGTATTTATATCGCGCCGTCTTAAGTTATATAAATGGTGAACCTGAGCCTGAAAACGGATGGCATTGGAGCAATTTTACCGATGAACGGGTCAGGTTACGAGGTAAAGCCGATCAGTTTTTTTGAAAATTTACTTTGATATCCCTTTGATTATTGAACATATATAAAAAGCTGGCAAGATATGGCATGCCGGCGTTTTTTCATTTATAAATCAAATTTAATCAGTATGTTTTTAACGTCTTCCGTCGATGGATTGTGATTAAGCATAAATCCTTCTTTTACCGTTGATCTGGGGCACAATTTGCGAATATTCGCGGCTGATTTTCCAAGTCCGCTGCTACCGGATGTTGCAAAAGGCACTATGGTTTTTCCGCTGAAATTGTTGCTTTCAAGGAAAGTATCGATGATATTCGGCTCCCTATACCACCATATAGGGAAACCTACATAAATGACGTCATATCCATTTATGTCGATTTTTTCAGCTATTTCGGGTCTGCATGCCTGGTCACGGCATTCGATCGTGGAACGACTGTTCTTGTCCATCCAATTGAGATCGTCTTTTGTGTAAGGAACGGCGGGAATAATTTCTTTCAGTTCTCCGCCCGTTACCTTTGCAAGAGTTTTTGCGGCATTTGCAGTTATTCCGCTGCATGAAAAGTATACGACCAATATATTGTTTGCCATGATGATCCTCCTGTGTGTCATTCTGAATCGCGATAGTAAGATGAATTATATATTTTATTATACATGAAAATAACGGTATGTCAATATGCTTTTTTAAAAAATGGCGGCATATACTTGCCGCCATTTAAGTTTATTGTTCCGGGTCTCTGGGTGAGGACAACGGAAGCAGCGCGGAAAAGGTGATCGGTCCGACAATACCGTCAGGTACGAGTCCCGATTCCGTTTGAAAAAGTTTTACGGCATTTTCAGTTTCAGATCCGAAAATTCCATCTGCGTCAAGCGGATACAGCTTGCTGAGCAGTTTATATTGCAGATATTGAACGGCGCTACCCGTGCTGCCTTTTTTCAGAATGTAGATGGAAGGTGATTGAAGCACGAGTTTGCTCCATGACTGTTTACCGATAATTCCGTCGGCAGTCAGACCGTTGAACTTTTGGAATTCTATAGTTGCGGCTTGAGTGTTACTTCCGAAGACTCCGTCAGTATCCAGTGGATATCCGCGTAAATTCAATAAATATTGCGCGATTTTAACGTAAAAGTTTTCGCTGCCGCGCATTATTGTCGGATAATCGGCCGGATTTCCTTCACCTGTATATGCTTTGTCTGTATAATCGCAAATACCGGCTGCCGCTGCATATGCTATGGATTTTTGCCAGTCCGGGTCAAGCATCAGCCTGGCTTCGCGCAGGTTTGTCATAAAGCCAGCCTCGATCAGGGTAGACGGACACCTGACGGAACGTAATACTCCGACATCAGAAAGTACGCCTACGCCGCGTCCGTTTGTTTGCAATGACTTTTCAATAATAGCAGAGTATACATCCTCAGATAAAGTTTGCGAATTTTCTGCAAAATATGATTTATCTGAAAAATATGTAAGAACACCGCTGACTGAGTTGAAAGAATGTCCGCTGCCAAAGGCATTGTATGCAAATGTGACGAGAAGGTCACAGCGTGCGAAATTTGCACGATTTACGCGGACCGATACAGAAATATCCTGTATTTCCGGATGCAAATCGAAAGTCCGGAATCCGCTGCGCAGTAACGCTATAGCACAGTATATTTTTGCCGGACGATTGAATTCATTTTCATAAATGCTTTTGTCAAGATAGGGCATTATGGGCGTGCGTTTCCCGTTTGTGGGTGGATCCAGTCCATGTTCGTCATTGACTCCAATAAGATATTCAGATGCGCTCATAATTACTTTTTATGTCGAAAGCGATCGATGTGTTACGTTTTTATCATACGGTTCGTCCGGGGCTAATATAATTCGGTATGATCGAATTTCAGGAACTAAAATCAATTTTTCCGGCGCAGGTACTCATGTCGTTATCCGAAAATCTCGATTCGGAAAAGCTTTGGGAAGTGCGTATGAGGGCTGGGCGTCCCGTAACCGTCTGGTATGCCGGTAAGGGATATTTTCTTACTCGAAGCGGTTTATCTGATGACGCAGGCGCTGCAATTTTATGCGGCGCAGAGGATATAAGATCATGTGTGATAGGGGCATCGGAACATTCGGTATACGCATATAACGATGATATAAACAGAGGATTTATCACTCTTCAGGGCGGCATCAGGCTGGGTATTTGCGGAGAAGTAGTCACAGATGACGGAAAAATATTGACAGTAAAAAATTATTCTTCGATAAATATAAGATTTCCTCATGAAATTCCCGGTATTTCAAAATGTATTATACCTGGCATAGTATCAAATTTGCAAAATATCCTTATATTATCTCCTCCGGGCGGCGGAAAAACCACATTACTGAGAGATCTGTCGCGCAGATTGTCGGATGAGGGCGGATATAATGTACTGATAGCGGATGAGAGAGCGGAAATAGCGTGTTGTAAAGGAGGTGTGCCCGGAATGGATGTCGGAGTACATACTGACGTTATAACCGGAAGCAATAAGACTCATGCCTTTGAATGTGCCATGCGTTCCGTGCGACCGGATGTCATTATTACTGACGAACTTTTCGGAGCCGCCGACGCAAAAATAGTGAAGGAGGCAATTGGATGCGGAGTTGCTGTAGTTGCGTCAGCGCATGCGTCATCTCCGGAGTCTTTCGCTCAAAGAGAAATCTGCGGCGCACTGTCAGGGGTTATGGACAGGCAATGCTTCATAACAGGAAAGTCAGGAAAAATGACAGTCACTGAAATAAATTATCGTAGTGACGGATAATGACGGACAGACTTCTTATAACTGTGTGCTTGGGTTGCTTGGGCGCGCTTATAGGTTTTGCAATATGTTCTCGTATGAAACGGCGCGCGGAATATTTCGCTGATCTTGACGGGTTTCTTTCTGTATTTTCCGACTCGCTTGCATTTACGCTGGACACTGTTCCGGGTATAATGAAAAATTACGCTACGCACACCCGGCTTTTGCAAAAGCAGCTTGAAGCCTGCGCCGATGCAATAAATTCCGGAGAAAAAGCGGATTTACCGTCAGGCAGTCTATCTCGGGAAGAATACACTTTTGTGAGTCGTTTATTGTGTGACCTCGGGTCACGCTCGGTTCCGAGTGAGCGCAGCGCGGTCGCAAATTATCGGCAGAGATTGGATGGTTATGCTGTCAAAGCGAAAAACTCTTATGAAAGATCCGGCAAAGTCGCTGTAAAACTGGGATTTCTCGCCGGTATGCTTACGGCGGTATTATGTTGGTAGGGATGTATGGGCATAGAGATAATCTTCAAAATAGCTGCCGTAGGTCTGATCACGGCAATGGTGGGTACGATTTTAAAAAAGTCAGACAAAGATGAGATAGCGACGCTTGTTACACTTGTCGGACTTGTGATAGTGTTACTGCTTGTTATCGATATGCTTTCGCAATTATTTATAGCTTTGCAATCGGTATTTGGCGCGTTCTGATGGTAATCAAGATCGTTGCTATAGGTATGGTTGCGGTAATTTCAGCGCTGATCGTGAGAGGAGAGCGTCCCGATATAGCTGTAGCCATAGGAATAGCCGGCGGTGCGGCAATTTTGCTTTCCGTTATAGACGGCGTAACTGATCTGACGACTATGCTGATGGAGCTTGCGGAAAAAACAGGCGTAGGAGGAGAGCTAATAGTTTATCTGATGAAAATAGCGGGAGCCGGATATATAATAGAATTTGCCTGCGGAGCGGCCGAAGAAGCAAAGATGCCGTCGTTATCCGGCAGTTTGTCCTTAGCCGGGAAACTTTTACTAATTGTCATGACTATTCCTCTTTTAGCGGAGATTATCGATGTGATACTGAAGCTGCTTTCTCAAACCTGAGCGGAACTGCAAAGGGCTGTAAAATGGCAATCACTGATGGTACAAGTTATACAGATGATCTTATAGGCGCACTGGACACAGATGCTTTAAACGGACTCCTTGCCGGTTTGACGGACAAACAATCCGAACTTTTTGGCGGAAGAGATTTCATATCGGTAGTCAAAGGCATACTTTCCGGAGAACTCACATTGAACTTTTCAGATCTGCTGTCATTCGTGCTCAGTGTGGTGGGCAGCAGTCTGGCGGCTTTGACTGCGCTTCTCGGGACAATAATAGCGATTTCGGTTATTTATTCGGTGGTAGGAGCCGTCAGCGGAGGCAGACATAGCGAGGGCGTTGTCAAGGCTGTACATTTCGCCTCTGTCGGATGTATTACCGCAGTTGCGGGAGTTTCGGTTACCGCCATGTTTGCGATGTGCGCGGAAACATTGTCATCAATGGCAACGCAAATAAATGTGATCGCGCCTTTGATACTTACGCTTATCGCCGGTGTCGGCGGAACAGGCACAGCCGCTGTATTCAGCACTACGGTAGCTGTCATAACCGGAGGCCTGTTCAATCTTATTTCATCCGTGCTGGTGCCGATGCTTATTGCCGCTTTCGTATTCGGGATAATAGGTAATATGTCTTCTGAAAGCGGTATGGGAAAGATGTCGGCATTCTTGCATAGCACGGTAAAATGGCTGTTCGGAACTGGATTTTTTCTGCTTACCGCCGTCATGAGCTTACAGGGGATAACAGCATCTGTATTCGATAATTTAGGCGTCAGAGGTGCTAAATTCACAATAGGAAAATATGTACCTGTCATAGGCGGTTACATGTCTGAAGGGTTTAATCTGATAGTTTCAGGCAGTATAGCCGTCAAAAACACTCTCGGCTATACGGCTCTGGTGCTTATCATTCTTACCGTATTGCCGGCAGTGCTTCAGATAGCGATCTTATCTTTATGTCTGAAGCTGGCTGCTGCGATCGTAGAGCCGTTAGGCGACAGTAAAATGAGCGGAATGCTAAGCAGCATGAGCAGTACAGTATCACTTGCCGGAGGGCTGATGTTCGGTGCTGGATTTTTATATTTTGTTTTTGTGCTGATCCTTATGGCAGCAGGGAATGTTTTTGTATGACGGCTTGGATATTGAGTATACTCGGCACAGGCGTTATAGGCGCGTTGATAGATCACCTTACGTCCGGTACCAAAGCGCATAAAGCCGTAAAAACAGCCTGTATATATGCGTTTGTGCTCGCCGTGATATTTCCCGTGCCTATGATTATATCAGGCAATTTTGAATCGCTTTCCTGTAATTTTGACGGGGACGTTGTTTATGACGATCAGATAGCGGATATAACCGACGATGCATATTTTTCGCTTGTTTCGGAGGCGTTGGACACCGAGCTGAAAAATAACGGATATGACACAAAGAGTGAAGCGGAAGGCACTATATATTCTTCGACTGTCACATTGACCCGGGTAAATATTTTTTTATACGGAGAATTTGCGGACAGTTCGTCCGAAATATTGCGCATTAAAAAACTTGCGTCCGAATATCTTGATACGAGTGCGGAGCTGATTTATGTCTATTTGGAATGAAATAAAAAGTAAAGCGGTTGAAACTTTCAATAAGCTGAAGAAGGTCGGACACGTTGAACTGATAATAGCAATTGTTGCCATAGGACTGATTTTGCTTGTTTATTTCGGAAGTTCCTGTTCTTCGTCACAAAACGCAAGCATAAATAGCGAAAGCGGTGAGTATGATTATTGTGCAGGCGTGGTCAAGGAGCTGGAAACGAAACTTTCTCAGTCTGAGGGAGCAGGTGAAGTTTCCGTACTGATTTACTGGAAAGAAACGGCAGAAGGCGACGATAATCTCTACGTTCCCGAGGGCGTAATTATAATATGCGACGGAGGCAACGATATAGCGGTAAAAATGAGACTGATATCATCGGTTGCCGCCTATCTCGGAATAAGCGAGAATAAGATCAACGTGCTGGCAAAAAGCAATTAACCATTTTTCGGGGGTATTTTTTTATGACAAGTAAAAAAAAGAAGATCATTATTCTGACGGGTATGGTCGCATTGCTCGTGCTCACGGGCGTACTGAACATCGTCCTTAATCTCACGGCGGACGGAGATGTACTTGATGTAAGCGGTACGGATGTGTATACCGATTTTTTCACGTCTTACCGTGATTACAGGACAGAGTCGCGCGAGCAGACACTGATGTATTATGATGAAATAATAGCATCAGAGTCCACATCTGCGGACGCCAAAGCAGAAGCAGAGGCATCGCGCTTGCAGCTTATGCAGGACATGGAAACGGAGCTTACGCTTGAAGGGCTTATCAAGGCGCTGGGTTTTGAAGACGCTATAGTTACGAGCACAACGGAGAATGTGAACGTAATAGTCAAATGTGCGGAGCTTACCGGAACGCAGGCAGCCCAGATAAAAGAGGTAGTTGTGACTGAAACCGGACTCAGTGCGTTAAATTTGAGAATAATTCCAACTGAATGACGCAAAAAAGATTGAAAATAATCTGTCTCTGTGGTATACTCTGCATGCGGAGTATATCGGGCAAGAACAATGCAACGGATCCGCAAACGTTATTTGTCGGATCCGTTTTATTTTACCTGATTCTGTACAATTATTACAATGGAGAGTATTATGAGCAGAGCGACTGCGCGGGAATCGCTTTTCAAAATTATTTACGAATACACTGTCAGAGAAGAGAGGGATGATTTTACGTTGTCGTTAATAAGCAGCGGCATGAACGATGATGACAGAGAGTATTTTACGTCCTCATACAACGGAATACTCGAGCACAAAGCCGAAATATTTTCGCGTATTTCATCGAACAGTCACGGTTTTGCTTTTGACAGGATATATAAAGTCGATCTAGCAATACTTATGGTTGCTGTATATGAGATAATGTACAGGGATGATATACCTGATTCGGTCAGCGCAAACGAGGCAACCGAGCTTGCGGGTAAATATTCTACGGATAAGAGTTATTCATTTGTTAACGGTTTGCTTGCATCCGTTATAAAGGAGAAAAATAATGGCTGAAATTATTGACGGAAAAGCGCTTTCTGCCGCATTGAAAGAAGATATAGCGGTTGAGGCGAAAAAATTCGAAGACACGTACGGCAGAAAAGTAGGGCTTGCTGTAGTAAAAGTAGGGAACAATCCCGCAAGCGAAGTATATGTCCGCAACAAGATTATAGCTTGTGAAAAAGTGGGGGTAAGATCTTTTTCGCATAATCTTCCCGAAGATGAAAACGAAGCTGACCTTTTGGCGCTTATAGATGCTCTTAATGCAGATCCAGAAGTAGACGGTATCTTAGTACAGCTTCCGCTTCCCGCGCATATCAACGAGAAAAAAGTTCTTGCGCGTATACGCCCCGAAAAGGATGCAGACGGATTTCACGTTATGAATGCCGGCGGCTTGATGCTTGGTCTTCCGTGCACAAAGCCTTGCACTCCTGCTGGCATAATAGAGCTCATAAAATCAACGGGCGCTAAAATTGCCGGCAAAAACGCTGTAGTTATCGGCAGAAGCAACATTGTCGGAAAACCTTGTGCAATGTTATTGCTTGCTGAGAATGCAACTGTGACAATATGCCATTCGAGGACGGCGGATCTTAAGTCGCATACCCGGAACGCGGATATTCTTGTCGCCGCAGTAGGCATCAAGGAATTTGTTACCGGTGATATGATAAAGCCCGGTGCAATCGTTATTGACGTAGGCATGAACAGAGCGGACGGAAAACTGTACGGTGATGTAAATTTCCCGGAAGCTGAAAAGGTAGCCGGTTATATCACGCCCGTGCCGGGAGGAGTAGGACCCATGACGGTAACCATGCTTCTTAAAAATACCGTTGAAGCGGCGTTCAGATGCAAAGAAAGCAAAGAAAATTAACGGTTTCGCAGTTGAATGCGTATATCTCCGGAGTCTTTGAAGATGAGTTTGTGCTTCATGACGTTATAGTCCGCGGAGAAATATTTGAGCTCAAGGTAATGGGGGCTCGGACGTTTTTTACATTGAGAGAGGGGGATTGCACGCTGAACTGCGTGACATTTTCAGCCGTAAATGTAGATATAGGCGCAGAGGTCGATGTTACCGGAACGGTTACGTTTTATGCAAAAAGCGGCAGGGTATCATTTGTTGCCGAATACCTTACGGTAACCGGTGAAGGCGTATTATTAGCTGAGCTGAAAAAGCTTAAAGAAGCGCTCGGGAAAGAAGGTCTTTTTGCGAATCGTCCACCTTTGCCTCAATTTATCCGCAAGGCTGTTGTGATAACAAGTGAGCACGGTGCGGTCCTTCACGATATTCTTTCCGTGTGTAATAAAGAATATCCCGCTATCGACATATGCTTATGCGATGTCCGGGTCCAGGGGTCGGACAGTGCCGATACGATTGCCGAAGCAATAAGGGACGTTAATGAACATTGCAAAGATGCGGACGTCATAATAATAGCCCGGGGTGGCGGATCGGCTTCCGATCTTCAGTCTTATAATACGGAGACGGTCGCGCGTGCCGTTGCAGGCAGTAAATTACCTGTAATAAGCGCGGTGGGACACGAAACGGATTATACATTGTGTGATCTTTGCGCAACTGCCAGAGCCGGAACACCGTCGATCGCAGCAAGTATGATATGCGCACCCGCGGCCATGATGACAACGCGTTTATTTACAGCGGCACATACACTTGAGGCGGATATATTACGGCTGTATGACGTAAAAAGACAGCAGGTAATATATAACGCTATGCGTGTTATTTCTTTGTGTGAACGCTTATCAGAACGTCGTGCGGCTTATGTACACAAGCTTATATCTGGAGTTGCGGCGCGCACAGACAGTCTGCTGTCTTCTGCAAGTGAACGTTTTGCCGCAGCATGTGCGGCACTTGAAAAACTTAATCCGCTTAAAGTCCTTTCGCAAGGCTATGCAAAAGTCAGTTGCAAAGGCGGCGAGCTTACCGGTATGAGTGCTTTAAAAGCAGGAGATATAGTTACTGTAACCATGCATGACGGAAAGTTTAATGCGGAAGTAATGAATTGTGAGGTGATGACACATGCCGAACGAAAAGAAAGATAAATTGGAAGACAGGATAAGCGAGCTTGAAAAGCTGATCGAAGAACTTGAGCGTGAAGGCACGTCACTTGAACAGGGAATAGAGCTGTTTGAAAAAGGTATAGCACTTACGCGAGAATGTCTGGATGCTCTCGGACAAAGCAAGGGGAAAATTACGGAGCTCAAAAAGCATATGGACGAATTAACCGAATCGCCGTATGATCCTACCGGAGAATAATGAGTAGTTTTAAGGATAAATACGAGAAATTCAAAAGAGTGTGCGACACAACATTGGAAAGCGTGCTGCCTGAAAACGTACCGGCAAAATTAAAAGAAAGTATGTCATACGTTCTGCTTGGCGGTGGTAAGCGGCTCAGACCGGTGCTTTATCTTGCCGTGCTGGATTCTTACGGATGTATTCCAACGTGTGCCGATTTTAAAGTGGCGGCGGCTATTGAATGTATCCATGCTTATTCTCTTGTACATGATGATCTGCCCGCAATGGATAATGATGACATGAGGAGAGGGAAGCCTTCCGATCATAAAGTGTTCGGCGAAGCCATTGCTCTTCTGACCGGGGATGCTCTTCTTAATCTTGCGTTCTGTCTGCTTTCCGATTGTGCGTGCAACGATGCAAAATATGCTCCCATAATGAAAATAATTGCGGATTGTGCTGGCGCTGAGGGTATGATCGGAGGTCAGGCTCTGGAATTTGAAAGTGATCTTTCAGCTGCCGATGCCGATCTGTTCAGGAAAATAGCTTCACTCAAAACAGGAAAGCTGTTGGAAGCTGCGATATTGAGCGGATGCATGTCCGCAGGCAAAGAAAAAATTATTGAAAAATGGCAAAAATATGCCGTGCTTTTGGGTAAAGCATTTCAGTTGCGGGATGATCTTATGGATATTAGCGGCGGAGAATATTCTCTTGCGGCGGCACTCGGAGAGTCTGCCGAAACGGAACTGGATGAGCTTAGACAGAAAGCTGATGAATGCCTGCTTATGACCGGAGGTGACTCGGAATTTTTACGGAAACTTACAGATGTAATGTTGCTCCGTACTTCCGATAAAGTATAATGACGTATCTCGAAAGGGTAAATTCGCCTGATGACCTTAAGAAGCTGACTATTTCTGAACTGAAAGAGTATGCTAAAGAGGTCAGGGAGTATATAGTAAAAGTAGTTGAAAATAGGGGAGGGCATCTCGCCTCTAATCTTGGTGTTGTCGAACTGACAATAGCCATGCACTATGTATTCGATTGCCCGCGCGATAAATTTATATTTGATGTAGGACATCAGTCCTATACCCATAAAATAATAACTGGCAGAAGAGACGCTTTTGCCCGACTTCGCAGCGACGACGGGATAAGCGGTTTTGAAAATATGTCTGAAAGCGAGTATGATGCGTTTACCACGGGTCATAGCAGTACGTCGCTTTCGGTGGGACTGGGTATTGCGCGTGCGCGTGATTTGTCCGGTGATGATTACAACGTGGTTTCGGTAATAGGCGACGGCGCCTTTACCGGCGGTATGGTTTATGAAGCGTTGAACGATATCGGAGCTTCTCATGCCCGTATGATAATAATTCTTAACGATAACGCCATGTCTATCACAAGAAACGTTGGCGCTATTTCGTCATATCTCGGGAAGCTGAGACTCAGCCGCAGATACAAGGTACTCAAAACTCGTTTCAAGCGCGGAATAAACGGTATTCCTCTGATAGGGGGCGCGCTTGTAAAGGCTACGGAAAAAATTAAATCAGCCGTAAAGAAGCAGGTGCTTTCCGTTCGCATGTTCGAACAGCTCGGAATCAAATATTACGGAGCCTTCGACGGTCATGACATAGGCGAACTGGTTTACGTTTTGAATAGGGTAAAGCCTACAAATGTTCCGGTAATACTTCATATTGTAACGCGCAAGGGAAGCGGATTATACGAAGCTGAATGTGATCCCGTCAAGTATCATGGTGTCACCGGGAAAGTGGATAACGTACTTAAATTTTCTGATGTTGTGAGCAGTTCTCTTGCCGACATGGGAAGCAGGGATAATAAGGTGGTTTGTGTAAGTGCTGCTATGTTGCCCAGCACGGGACTGGAGCGTTTTCGCGAGCTTTTTCCGGACAGGTGTTATGATGTGGGCATAGCGGAGCAACATGCTGCCGCCATGTGTGCCGGTATTGCGTCATCGGGATATAAACCGTATTTTGCGGTATACTCAACTTTTCTGCAACGCGCGTTTGATCAGCTTATACATGATGTTTCTATAAACAAATTACCCGTACGATTACTTATTGACAGGGCTGGTGCGGTAGGATCTGATGGGGTAACGCATCAGGGACTTTACGACCTGTCATATCTCAACACTATCCCCGGAATGTGCATTATGGCGCCGAGGTGCGGAAAAGATCTGAAAAAGATGCTTGAATGGTCTTTAAACTACAATGAAGGTCCGCTTGCCATAAGGTATCCTAAGGGATATGCTGAATCTTCCGACGAGGAAACGGAGGATATAGCGTATGGAAAGTGGGAAATGCTGAGAGATTCGGATAACGGAGTCTATGTTATAGCTGTAGGTCCAAATATGGTGGAAATGGCACGCGGCGCGGATTGCGGACTTATTAGTGCTCGCTTTGTCAAACCTTTGGATACGGAATGTTTGCGCAAAATTTCCAATAATGGCAACCTGATTATAACAATGGAAGAAAATGTAGGCAGCGGTGGGTTCGGAGAAAGCGTGCTTCATGAATTGAATGTTATGGGCGCAGGATGTGAATTTGAAAGTTTTGCTTTTAATGACGAAATATGTGATTGCAGATCCATATCTTCCGCATTTGAAAAAAACGGCATAACTCGCGAAAGATTGAATAAAAAAATATCTGATTTTATTTCCAATAATAAAAAAATTTAAAAAAATATAATATAAATCTTGAATAATTATAAATTATATTGTATAATTTCACTATGCTGATAGGTATTTATGCAAACGCGGAAAGAGATATAGGTCTTGCTTTTACAAAGCGTTTAAAAAGAGAGCTTGAAAGCGAGAAAATTGACTGCGTCATACATGACTCTGTATGCCGTAATATTGAGAATGCGCGTTCTTTCGGGAGTGCGTGTGATCCGAAGCCGGATATTATTGTTTCTTTGGGTGGTGACGGGACTATTCTTTCTGCGATTGCTTTCGCGGCTCCTGCCGGCATACCGGTAATGGGCATCAATCTTGGAAGAATGGGATTTCTGACCTCTATGACTGCGGATGACAATGCAGTCAAAAGCGTCGTACATATTCTGCTTTCAGGGGATTTTACGGTCAGTGAAAGGTCAATGCTTTGTGTGCGTCTCGATAATAAAAATTATTATGCTTTGAATGAAATAGTTTTCTACAAGCAAAGCCTTGGTAAAACCGTGGACGTTTCAGTCAAAGTCGGAAGATCGCATGTCGCAAAATACAAGGCTGACGGTTTTATCGTTAGCACGCCGACCGGCTCTACCGGGTGGGCATTAAGCGCCGGAGGACCTATAATCAGCCCGGACATAAATTGTTTGCTTTTGTTGCCGATGAATTGTCATCAGTTGTCTGCCAGACCGGTTATAGCTTGCGACAGTGAGCCTGTAACTGTAACCGGAGGCGAAGCAGGCAGTGTGATAGCGGACGGAAAGATCATTAAGGACGGCGTTGAAAGCATTGTTATTGTAAAGTCTGAATTTACCGCAAAATTAGTCACATTGAATGATTTCGGTTTCTATGAAAGGCTTACGCAAAAATTAGGTTTGGCAAAATAAAGGAAAGGGGAAGATATGGCACGTAACGCAAGACATTTGAAAATACTTGAAATAATATCGGAAAAGCCTGTTGAAACCCAGGAAGAACTTGCAAATGCGCTTGTAGCTTCCGGTTTTAATGTTACTCAGGCAACGGTATCGCGTGATATAAAAGAATTAGGTCTGATTAAAGTAAGCGACGGCGGCAGACAGAGGTATGTAAAGGAGGGCAATAAAGAGAAACATTACCTTTCTAACATAGCTAATATATATCGTAACGCGGTACTTTCGATAACCTCAGCACAGAACTTAGTAATAATCAAGACTGTTCCGGGAGGCGCGTCTACCGTCGGTATGAACGTGGACAGACTGGAAGAGCCTGAAATTCTCGGATGTGTTGCAGGGGATGATACGTTGCTTGCGGTCGCCCGCACGAATGAGGCAGCTAAGGAGATAGCTGAAAAGCTGATGGAGATGCTGTGATATGCTTAAACGCATTTCAATTAAAAATTTAGCGTTGATCCGTGACGCCGAACTGGAATTTTCGGATAAGCTTAATATCCTTAGCGGTGAAACGGGCGCAGGAAAATCTATAATCGTTGATGCATTGATGCTGCTTATGGGCGGAAAGTACGATAAGATGATGCTGAGCTACGGCGCTTCAAACGGTTTGGTTGAAGGGCTTTTTGTATTTTCATCGCAAGATAAAGTAAAACTGCTTGAAGAATATGGCGTAGAAGCAGATAACGAGCTTATAGTTTTGCGTAAGTTTTCCGCTGACGGCAAAAACGACATAAGAATAAACGGGCGCAGTGCTACGGTAAAGATGCTACGCTCTATTATGAGTCATTTTGTAGACATATGCGGACAAAATGAATATCAGATACTTGGCAATAAAAGTGAGCATTGCGCTATACTTGACGCTTATCTCGGGGAAAGATCGGCGGCATTACTCGGCAAATTATCGGATAAGTATTCGGAATTAAATCATGTAAAAAAGAAGGCGGCAGAGCTTGGTGATTCGGAACAGCGCTTACAACGCATGGATATGCTTTCGTATCAGATTAATGAGATAGAGTCGGCGGCAGTTCATGCGGGGGAAGAGGAAGAACTTATAGAATTCCGAAACAGAGCGATGCACGTTGAAAAAATAAAAAATGCGCTCAGCAGTCTTGAGGACGCCTTGTCGGGCGACGGTTGTGTGCTTGATAAACTATATGATGCGCAACGTAATATATCGACTGTTGCAAGTTTATCTGAAGCGTACGGTGAAATTGACAGCAGAGTAGGCAATCTTGCGATAGAAGCTGAAGATTTGTCCCATACGGTAAAAGCGCTGCTTAAGGATGTGGATTTCGATGAAAGTGATCTTGAGAATGCAGAGAACCGTCTGGCAAAATTGCGTTCATTGAAACGGAAGTACGGAAACCTTGATGAACTTCCTGAAAAGCTTGAAAAATTAAATGCCGAGTATACGTTGCTTGCTTCCGGCGATGAAGAGTATGAACGGCTGAAGTCTGAGGAGGCGCATTTGTTGGATGAATGTTATTCTTTATGTGAGAAATTATCCGAATTGCGCCGTAATGGAGCGGTCGAGCTTGAACATGAAGTGAAAAAAGAGCTTAAGGGACTCGGAATGGCGGATGCGGCGTTTGAAGTCGCGTTTGCCGCATTGCCTGGCAGGGACGAATTTGAAAATTCGTTCGGAGCGAAAGGTGCTGATGACGTGGAATTTATGTTATCTCCTAATCCCGGACAGCCGCTGCTTCCGCTTATAAAAATAATTTCCGGCGGTGAAATGTCACGTTTTATGCTTGCTTTAAAGGTGATAACCGGGCGTTTTGGCGGAATAGATACTATGATTTTTGATGAAATAGATACGGGAATAAGCGGAAAAACGGGTCTTGAGGTCGCCGAAAAGCTTGCGGATATTTCAAGGTTCAGTCAAGTTTTTTGCGTAACGCATTTGCCTCAGATTGCTTCAATGGCAGATTGTCAGCATTATATAGAAAAAACGACGGATGGGTACACAACAAGTACATGCGTCCGTAAACTGGACAGAGAAGGTATGATCGAGGAAATAACTCGCTTGTCTGGTGCGGGCGGTGTAAGTGAAAATGCTCGTAAGGCGGCTGAGGAATTGAAGCAGTGGAGCGATAATTATAAAAGTTCGCTCAGTCAGTAATTATAGTGATAAATGTACTTTTAACAGCCCTCATTTATATGAAGGCTGTTTTTTTATGAAGCCGCATACCGTAAATTAAGTAAAATTTTCCACAGTGTTAATGGAATACGGATCGGATAAGTCGGCATAACTATCATTGTGGTAACCGGGAAGTTCAGATTTTTAATAATATTGATTGCGGCAATTACCGTGGTTTTGTATCCGGTAAATGATATAAATGTTTCCGCAAAGGAATCCAAGACCGTAAAAGTTTACCTGGGAGGATATCCGGTTAATATTGAACTATATACAGAAAGCGGCGTTATATCGTCATTGGGCGATATGGATATACCTGCCGCTTCTGATGAACAGGTTATCAGTAAAAGCGGTGTGTCGGGGCTCGGCACAGTGACTTTTGAGCGTTTTGACGGAACATATCGCGCGTTAGGTCATGCCGTAGCTTCCGACAAAGGAGAGTGCTTGTCTGATGTGTACGGATACGTATACGATTCGGAAATAATAGGAGCAAAATTACCTTCTGCCGGAACTGCCGGGAGACTAATAGGCAGAAGAGCAGGGCGCGATCCGATTGGCAACATAATTTCAAACGATACATTTGGTATAGAAGGGCAGATGTTCTCTCCTCATTGCGGTGATGTGTGCGAGGTGCTTTCTCACAATTCAGTGAAAGTAGGAAAAGCATTTATCTGTACTACCGTTAAAGAACAGCGTGAATTCTATGAGATAGAAATAATCAAGGTGAGTAAAAAGACGTCACCAGGAGAAAAAAGCATGGTGATTCGTATAACGGACAGTGAATTATTGAAAAAGACGGGTGGTATATTACGCGGTATGAGCGGAAGTCCTATACTTCAGGACGGTAAGCTTGCGGGTGCCGTAACGCATGTTTTTACGGAGGACCCCACACGAGGATATGGCATATACGCTGAGTGGATGCTATAAAACGTCATATTACAGACATAATACATTAAAAAATATCATAAAATACGCAAAATTTACATAATATGTAGCATGTCAGCGTTAAATATCAAGTATTTTTTTACGGCAAAACTCGATGGCTTTTCGCATTTTATCAGATGTAATCTGCCTCGATTGATTTTCTTTGCCTGCTTCTTTATCTTAGGCGCTGTAATGGGGATCTTATCCTCATTAAAACCTGTTGATCCGTTACAGACTCTTTCCGATGTAAATGCGGGTATTTTTGGCGTTATTGCGCACGCTTCATACGCAGGATATATTTTTTCGTTGACACTGTTTACGTCATTTTCAGTAGTTGTATTCTGTTTTGTCGGCAGGTATATGTACTCTACGATTTTGACGTCTGCATGCACTGTTTGTATCGGGTTTTATCAGGGTATGACAATCGTGCTTGTGGTGCGGTCGTTCGGTATATTGGCAGTTCCTTTTTCCATAGCCTACGCATTATGCTCTTTGCTGTCAGACTTTCTGTTCTTCGCTTTATTTGCAATTTTGGCAGAAGTGGCTTCCGATAAGCGCAAATACGGTTGTTCGACTCCATTTGTAAAAGTGCTCAGAAGAGCAGTTGTCATAGGCATTTTATGTATAATCTTAGTTCTTCTGAAATCGTTGCTGCTCATTTTATTTTCGTTTTTTCTTTAGTTTACATAAATTGACACTAAGCGGCGCATAATCCTCAGGTAAGGAGGATTTGGATTTGAAAAAAAGATTTGGTATATCCATAGCCGCATTATGCGCGGCGGCGTTACTTATTGCCAGCTCCGCGCCTATATTTTCTGCCGCTGCCGCAACGGAATATTCCTCTCCGTCTGTGATTTTGATTGAAGCAGGAACGGGTAGTGTGCTTTATGAAAAGAATGCAGCGGAGCATCGTCCTATTGCGAGCATGGTGAAAATAATGACGTTGCTGCTTACGTTTGAGAATATAGAGGAAGGTCATCTTAATGAAAGCGAAGCTATAACAGTAAGTGAAAATGCTGCTTCCATGGGTGGAAGTCAGGCATTCCTGGATGCTCATTCCGAATATGTCGTATCTGATCTGATACGATCGGTAGTAGTGGCTTCTGCAAATGATTCATGTGTGGCGTTGGCTGAAAAGATCAGTGGCAGTGTGGATGGTTTTGTAAAGGACATGAACAACCGTGCACAAGAACTTAATATGTGCGATACTAACTTTGTCAACTGTACGGGTTTGCCTGCTCCCAATCAATACTCATGTGCGAAAGATGCTGCGATTATGTTCAGTGAACTTATCAGACATGAAAAATTTTTTGATTATTCAAAGGAATGGATGTTTGATTTCCATCATCCTTCCGGCAGAGACACTGTGCTGACAAACACAAACAAAATGATACGCTCTTATGAGGGATGCGACGGCGGAAAAACGGGATTTACAAATGAAGCGATGTACTGTCTCAGTGCAACTGCGAAAAGAGGAGATATGCGGCTTATCGGAGTAATAACGGGAGCCGAGACCTCAAAAGTACGTAATGCCGAAATGGCTAAGCTTTTTGATTATGGTTTTGCGGGCTGGTCTGTAAGACAGGTGATCTTCAAAGGCGTTGAGCTTGATACGCAGCTGGAAGTCGAAAAATCTCGTGAGGGTTCTGCTGGCGTTGCTCCGGCACGTAACGGATATATGCTGACTGAAAGGGGTTCTGATAAAGAAGTGGAATATCTTTACGAGTTTTATGATGTGGAGTTGCCTCTTCCTGCAGGAAGCAAGATAGGTAAGATAACCGCAAGCGCAGACGGAGAAGTGGTCGCTGAGAGTGATCTGATAACAAAAACGGATCTTAATGAGAAGACATATCTCGATATTTTGAAAAACTTACTGGATAATATGTGATATGGATAAAAACAAACATTATATATCCGATGAAAACACACGAGCGATATTGCATTCAATGAAAAGGTTGCAAAATACAATTTCACATTTTTGGTGATCATAAGAGCCTTATCTTCGAGAAAGAAGAAGATAAGGCTTTGCTTTTTTAGTCGTCAAATATCGACTTACTGCATACAGGGCAAATAGAACGGTGCATTGTCAAAGCGGTTGACTAATCTGTAATTAAGTGGTATACTTTCAAGCAACGGTAAATAAGCGCAACTGGAGTTTTAATGTATTTTGTAATAGACATATTTAATATATACGGACCTGAATTGGCAGTGGTCGCATTGATTGCCTATATACTGGCGATTTATTTTGCCATAGTACCGCACGAGATAGCCCACGGACTTGCTGCAAAATGGAACGGTGATCTCACTGCTCAGGTGAACGGACGACTTACGCTCAATCCGATCGCACATATAGATCCGGTTGGTTTTCTTATGCTGATTTTTATGGGCTTCGGTTATGCAAAACCTGTTCCGGTAAATCCTTATAATTTCAAAGTTCCTCGCCGCGGTCTGTTTATGACGGCTATTGCAGGAGTAACATATAATCTTGCGGCTATGGTAATCAGTTGTTTGTTTCTGGCTCTTATTATGTTTGTCGGTCCATTAGGCGGTGAATTCGCATTATATTTTTACTATTTCTTCTATTGGTTTTTCTATCTCAGCGCTTCGATAAACGTAATGCTTTTCCTTTTTAACATAATACCTCTCGGGGCGCTGGACGGATTTAAGATAATAGAGGCTTATGCAAACAGAGACAATAAATTTGTGGGATTTTTGCGCAGATACGGCAGTTATATACTGATAGCGTTGTTTGTTTTACACCTTCTTGTGTATTATATGAGCGCATATATGTCAGTACCGTCATGGTTGCAATACGTGGATATTCTCGGGCTTTACTTAAATTACGGTTCAAAAGGTATAGCAGGAAGCGTACAGCAGCTGTTTAACACTATATTCGGACTTGGTATTAGCGGATGGATAATGTTCTGACGGGCGTGAAAGGGGTAAAATTGCATGGATGATGAGATTAAAGACTACGAGCTTGACGAGGATTCGCTTGAAGAAGGCGGCGGATACCGGGTAAAGCTCGATTCGTTTGAAGGTCCGCTCGATCTTTTGCTTCATCTGATCAAACGCTCCAAGATCAGGATCTGTGATATTTTTATATCCGATATTACCGGGCAGTTTTTGGAGTTTATCGAGCAAGATATAGATAATGTTGATCTGGATAAGGCGTCCGAATTCCTCGGTATGGCGGCGTATCTGCTTGAGATCAAAGCAAAGTCTTTGCTTCCTAAGCCGGAAACATCCCAGGGAGAATCTGAAGAAGATGACGGCAGCGAGCTTATCCGCAGATTGGAAGAGTACGAGCTTTATAAGGGAGAGATGGAGAAACTTAAAGAGCGTGAAACCGTAGATACTTTTTCGCGTTCACCCGATCTCAGCGTGGGAGATGAGAGGGAAGTACTTAAAGATATGACGATGGAAGGTCTTTATGAAGCTCTGAAAAAAATATTTGAGAGAGCTGAAAAAAGATCTTTGGATAAAACGCCTAAAGAAATAGTGCGCGATCCGTTTACCGTTGAAGAGAAGCAGGCGTATATAGTAAAAACTCTGACAGAAAAAGATAGCGTACATTTCAATCAGTTATTTGACGAAGATGCGACAAAAAATGAAGTGATAACAACTTTTCAGGCACTTCTGGAATTGATGAAACTGCAGTTTCTTACTGCGCGTCAGAATGAGGTCTTCGGTGACATTTATCTTGTCCGGCTGCATGACAGTATCGGTGATAAAGTCACTGAAAATGCAAACAATCAATAAAACATTAAGGACGAATTATTCGTATGGATATAGAAAAAATAGACAATGTACTTGAAGCGCTGCTTTTTTTGTCAGGTGAACCGCTTAAAACTGAAACGATAGCCGAAATGCTTGATCTTCAGAAAAGCGAAATCAGACCGGCAATTACGCGTTTAAAAAAGAAATACGGCGGAAAATGCGGTATACATCTGCTCGAATATAACGGTAAGCTGCAGTTCGGAACGAATCCCGATTATAAAGAAGAAGTATCTACCGTGCTTAATCCGATAAGAGAAAAAGAACTTTCAAAAGCTACGCTTGAAACCGTAGCAATTGTCGCGTATAAACAGCCGGTAACAAAACTTGAGGTGGAAACCATACGCGGCGTAAATTGCGACTATACTATGCAGACTCTGCTCAGTCTTGGTCTGATAGAAGTTGTGGGCAGAAAAGAGGCTATTGGTAATCCGAAGTTGTATGGGACTACAGATGAATTTTTAAAGAGATTCAGACTGGAAAGCATTGATAAATTGCCGGATTATGAGGATCTTCTTAAGAGTATCGAAGAGCTTAAAAACAGGCGTGTAGAAAGCGACAGTCTTTACAATGAATTTGAAATTCCTGAGGAGCAGGTACCTGAGTTTCTTGAGGGTGAGAAAGTGGAAAAAGTAGAACTTCCTTTGGTAGAAGCTGCTGCCGCGCTTACGCCGGCTGCTGAGGCGGAAAGCAGCAAATAGTTCAATGATGTTTTGTATAAATAAAGCAATGAGACCGACATACTATGAGTATGCCGGTCTTTTTAGCTGTCGTGATAATAGTTTTGATTTTGTTTTGCGGAGAGTGGAGAATTTCATTTACAGTTGCAGCAAATGTGCTGCGTAACGAGTATAACGTATGTATGTATATATTCGGAATAAGTATTATTCGGCTTAACATATCTTATGACGGTTTTGTTCCATCATTAAAATATGTATGGATAAAAATCAATGACAAGCGAATGGGTATTTCTCTTACTTTTGACGAAAACAATAAAGATTCCATAGCTCACTATATGTCAAACCCTATTGCAAAGGCGGTAGACATAAAGTATATACGGACAGATGCGCTGATAGGTGCGGCAGGATTCGATTCGGAGTCTGCGCTCGTCGTTCAGTTTATGCGTATGGCGCTTGCATCATGTGTATCTTGGCTTAAAAGCATGCAGAAACTGGATTTTGCGGGAAATGTCAAGGCAGTTTTCGGAAAAGATTCGCTAAGCATTTATATTTTTGGGATAATAGGTGCAACACCTGCAAATATTATATACAGTTTCATTGCGGCTTATTTCGAAAAGCATAACCGAAAAAAAGTTGTAAGACGCAGTGTAAAGGGAGCGTAAAAATGATACTGAATACCGAGCAGAAGCCTGTTGAAAGGGTGCTGGATACTGCTTTTACAAAAATTAAAAATCTGGTAGACGCAGATACCGTAATAGGAAAACCGTTACAACTTGATGACGGCACAAGCGTGATCCCGATAAGCAGGGTTACGTTGGGAATGTTGTCGGGCGGCGGCGAGTACGGCGGTGCGGAAACGCGAGGCGATTATCCGTTTGCAGGCGGCAGTGGTGTAGGCGCCAGTGTGGTTCCCATCGGTTTTCTTGTAAGAAAGGGTGACGGATATAAGGTAATAAGATTGGGAGACAGTACGTTGATAGAAAAAGCGTTGTCTCTGATACCTGATTTAGCGGAGGCGATTGCAGATGCTGCGGTTTTTAAAAAAATCTGAGTATGTAATACTTTTAACACTGACAGTTTTTCTGCTTATAGGCATTACGGTCAGCACAGGAAAAAGTATAACTCCCGTTTCTGCCTATTCCACGAGCGCCGCTAGTGCAATAGTTATAGAAAGTAATACAGGAAAAGTACTTTACGAAAAGAATGCGGATGAGAAGCGTCAGATAGCAAGCACTACGAAAATACTTACCGCAATAACGGTTTTGGAAAATACCGACGATCTTGAAAAAATGATAAAAATACCGGATGAAGCCGTGGGCGTTGAGGGCAGCTCGATATATCTTAGGAAAGGTGAGGAATTGCGTGTGATAGATCTGCTTTACGGACTTATGCTGAGATCGGGAAATGATTGCGCCGTAGCTTTAGCATGTATAACATCCGGTAGCGTTGAAAATTTTTCCGTGCTTATGAATATGACCGCAAAACGGGCCGGAGCTTGCTCATCGCATTTTTGCAATCCTCACGGACTTCCTGACGACAATCATTACTCTACGGCAAGAGATATGGTGATGATAAGCGCATATGCAATGAAAAACGACGTATTCAGAAAAATAGTATCCACTAAAATTTACAAAGACTGTTCTTCACCGGACGGCGGCAATCGCACTTTCCTGAATAAAAACAAAATACTGAATATGGTAGAGGGCGGAAACGGGCTTAAAACAGGATATACAAAAGCGGCGGGCAGGTGTTTGATATCTTCCGCCGAGCGTAACGGTAAGCAGATCATCTGCGTAGTTCTTAACTGCGGCCCTATGTTTGAGGAAAGTCGTGATCTTATTGATGAAGCATTTGAAAAACTTATGGAAAATGAAGAATAGCTGATAATTTGTCGTAATAACTTGCTTTTAACCGTAAATTGTATTAAAATACAAGTATGCGGATCAATAAATATTTGGCTGAATGCGGTCTTGCCAGCCGGCGTAAATGTGAAGAGTATGTAATAAACGGTGAAGTAAAAGTCAACGGGGAAGTAGTAACCGATCTTTCCACGCAAGTGTCTTATTCTGACACCGTTACGGTCAGCGGTAAAAAAGTCAGTCCGGTAAGCAAACATGTTTATCTTATACTAAATAAGCCGAAAGGCTGTGTGACTACTGTTTCTGACGACAGAGGCAGAAAAACCGTTATCGATATAGTAAAAGCCGATTATCCCGACACTCGTTTGTTTCCGGTCGGACGTCTTGACTATGATACCGAAGGCCTGCTGATACTCACGACTGACGGGGATCTTTGTAACCGCTTGACGCATCCCAGCAGTGAAATAGAAAAAATGTACGTTGCTAAGATAGAGGGAACGGTTTCTGAAAATGACCTTGCAAAAGTGCGTAAAGGTGTGGAAATAGACGGGCGCATGACCGGTAAAAGCCGCGCAAGACTCATTGCTTACGATAATAAAACCAATATTTCCACGGTGGAGATCACAATAAAAGAGGGAATGAATCGTGAGGTAAGACGCATTTTTGAATCCATAGGTAAAAATGTCGCATTTCTTAAAAGAGTCGCAATAGGCGATCTGCGTCTGCGCGGAGTAGACAGAGGTTCATACCGCAAGCTTACTAAAGAAGAAGTTGAATATCTTAAAAACTTATAAGCGTTTAAATAATGGAAAACGGCGGTTATTCGCTTGTTTTTCATTATTTTTTAGTGTATAATTCAGGCAAAGGAAATTAAGGGAAATAAAAATGGAGGTTACTATATGAGTACCGGATTGAAGAATGCGCTCGGCTCTTATGCCCGTGCAACAACAAAAGTCCGTGAAGTCGTAGATGCAGTAATAGACAAGCAATCGTTTGTAGAACTCAATGCATTTATCGGCGGAACGAACGAGCTCGGGGAGTACAAAGGCGAAGGAGTGTATTGCGGTCTGGCAACGATCGACGACAGAGATGTCGCTGTTCTTGCAATAAACCCCGAAGTTTTTTCGGGAGGTGTTTCCGGACGCGGCGCTAAAAAAATCGCGGATCTGGTTAAGCGTGCATGTAATGCGGGACTTCCGCTTGTATCGTTTATCGACTCTTCCGGCGCGCGTGTCCTTGACGGAGTAGATGCTCTTGACGGTTATGACGCTATCCTCAGCGCTTACGGTAAGGCATACGGAAATGTTCCCGTAATAACTGCCGTTACCGGTAAATGTTACGGAATGTTTACCTATGTATCCGGATTTTCCGATTTGTTTATTGCTGTGGATAAAGCGAAGATCTCGACATCCGCTCCTCTTATCATATCCGGAGAAAGCGGAAAAGACGTGTCCGGAGCCGACGTCCATTATAAGACAAGCGGTGCCGTAACGAACATTGTAAAGAACGTTGCAGAATTGCGTACAGTGATAACACAGGCTCTTGAATGTATGTGTGACGTTGTGGGAGACACTGAAGATGATCCAAACAGAGTTTGCGATAATCTTTCCGATGCCTCATCCGTCAAAGATGTGCTCGCATGCGCTTTTGATGAAGGCAGTGTGCTTGAACTCAGAGGCGGCATTGCGTCTGAGGCGATCACGGCGTTCGCAAAGCTTAACGGCGTTACTGTCGCTGTCGTAGGTGCAGAGGGCAAACTGACTGCTCGCGGCGCGGCTAAAATAACCGATTTTCTTAATACAGCCGATAATGCAGGCGTTCCCGTGGTAAACCTTGTGGCTTGCACAGGTACTGTTGCCGATGCCAAGGAAGAAACCGGAGATCTTATCAGAAACGTAAGCGACCTGATATACACTTACAATAATATGGATGTGGTGAAAGTAACTCTTGTCTGCGGTAAGACGGCGGGTTCGGGTTATACGATATTTGCATCCAAGAGCGCGTGCGATTATGTTATAGCGTGGGAAAATGCGGCAATATCTCCGATGGAAAGCAAAGCTGCGGCTTATATGCTTTACGGTAAAGAAATAGCTGCTGCGTCTGACAAGGCAGCTGCTGAAAAGAAATTTGAAGACGTATATGCAGATGCGAACAGCTCCATGGAAGCTGCTGAAAAAGGATATGTCGATATGGTGATAAATCCGGCGCATTCCAGACAGTACCTGATTGCATCGATGCAGGCGATGATAAAGAGGTGATCGCATGTACAGGTTCGTTCAAATGGCAAATATGGCCTTGATGAGCGCAGCGGAAGAAGGGGCTGAAGAAGTATACGGACCCGGCACTATGGCGCTTTACAGTATAATAGGCTTTCTGCTTGTAATTGCAGTTCTTATTATACTGATAGTTCTTCTTGTTGTGTTCTCCAAAATTCTTAACGGAATAAAGTTGAAACGCAAAAAAGCGGATGTCGCGGCAACAGGAACTGTCGAAGAGGTATCGCCTGAGGAAGACAGCGAAACAGTAGCTGCTATCACTGCTGCTCTTATGGCTTATTATGAAACCAATGCAAAATCGGAGGAAAAGGCAGATGTAATGCCCGTTCCGTTCGTAATACGATCTATTAAAAAATTATAACGGAGGAAATATAAAATGCGTAAATTCAATGTTACCGTAAACGGAAAAGCATATAGTGTGGAAGTAGATGAAGTAGGCGGAGCATCCGCACCTGCAGCAGCTCCCGTCGCTCCTGTTGCGGCACCCGTTGCTCCCAAGGCAGCTCCGGCGCCTGTAGCTGCGCCCGCAGGCGGCATGCCTGTAAAGTCTCCTATGCCTGGCGTTATTCGTAAACTTGCATTTGCAGACGGCGCTGCAGTTAAAGCTGGTCAGCCTGTTGCAGTGCTTGAGGCAATGAAAATGGAGAATGATATTGTTGCTACGGCAGACGGTACGATAACTTATGCCGTGCAGGTAGGTGCGAACGTAGAAACGGACGCAGTGCTTGCATATATAAAGTAATTGCTGGAGGATACTTTTATGGTAATTCCTTCTGCGGCAATGGACGGAGTGGAAAACCTCGGACAAAGCATGGTAAAACTGCTTCAGTCAACAGGATTCGCTCAGTCTGTCGATAGTACGCCGTTTCCGTTTGCGAATTACATCATGCTTGTTGTGGCGTTTGTATTGTTTTATCTCGCCATAGCAAGAGGGTTTGAGCCTCTGCTGCTCGTACCTATTGCATTCGGTGTAATGCTCGCAAACATTCCCGGCGCTTATGAAGAACTTTCCAAAACTCCTGTAGAAGAACCTATGCAAGCCGGCGGATTGTTCTATTATTTATCAATGGGTGTCAATTACGTTATTTATCCGCCGTTGATTTTCCTTGCAATCGGCGCAATGACGGATTTCGGACCGTTGATTGCAAATCCCAAGAGCCTTATTATGGGTGCCGGTGCGCAGCTCGGTATATTTGTAACCTTGTTTGCCGGATACTTCATTTTCGGAAACGATACACAGCTCGCATCCGCAGTCGCTATAATCGGTGGCGCCGACGGTCCTACCGCTATATATGTTGCGACGCAAATGGGTGAGGCGGCGGAAGGCGGACATTTGTCTGCAATAGCCATAGCTGCTTATTCATATATGGCATTGATTCCTGCTATCCAGCCTCCGATAATGAAGCTGCTTACGACAAAGCAGGAGCGCTGCATAAGAATGAAACAGATGCGCAGTGTACCCAAGAGGGAAAAAATAATATTCCCTATAGTCGTAGTTGTACTTTGCGGATTGTTCCTGCCGTCATCTCTTCCTCTTCTCGGAATGCTGATGCTCGGCAACCTGCTTAAGGAAAGCGGAGTGACCGGACGTCTTGCTGATACGGCAAGTAACGGACTGTGCAACGTGGTAACCATATTGCTTGGAACATGTGTCGGATTCAAAGCGACTGCAAGTATGTTCCTGACGGCCACAACACTTGGAATAATCTTACTTGGTCTTACTGCTTTTGCATTCGGTACTGTAGGCGGCGTGCTGATCGCAAAGTTTATGAATCTGTTCCTCAAAGAAAAGATCAATCCTCTTATCGGCAGCGCGGGCGTGTCCGCAGTTCCTATGGCGGCGCGCGTATCCCAGAAAATCGGTCAGCAGTATGTACCCGATAACTACCTGCTCATGCATGCTATGGGTCCCAATGTTGCGGGCGTCATAGGTTCGGCAGTTGCGGCAGGCGTATTGATAGCGTTCTTCGCATAATCAAGGAGATGAAATTATGGCAAAAAAACCCGTTAAAATAATGGAGACGATACTTCGCGACGCGCATCAGTCGCAGGCGGCTACTCGTATGCGTATTGACGAAATGCTTCCCGTCGCGGATAAACTTGATAAGATAGGTTATTATGCTCTTGAAGCATGGGGCGGAGCTACATTTGACTCTTGCATACGTTTCCTCGGCGAAGATCCGTGGGAGAGACTGCGCACCTTAAGAAAAGCAATTCCGAATACCAAACTTCAGATGCTTCTCCGCGGACAGAACCTTCTCGGATATCGTCATTACAGTGATGATGTCGTTCGTAAGTTCTGTGAGCTGACGGTTAAAAACGGTATTGACGTGCTTCGTATATTCGATGCGCTCAATGATCCTCACAACCTTGAAACGGCAATAACTGCAACGAAAGAATTCGGCGGTACTGTGGAAGCGGCTATATCTTATACGACAGGTCCCGTGTATTCCATGGACTATTATGTTAAACTTGCTAAAGAGTTTAAGGCTATGGGCGCGGATATTCTGTGCATTAAGGATATGGCAAACCTGCTTCTTCCTTATGACGCATATGACCTTGTCAAGAAGCTTAAAGATGAAGTGGATATGCCTATACACCTGCATACTCATAATACGGCAGGTATAGGTGATATGACAAACCTTAAGGCGATAGAAGCAGGCTGCGACATAGTTGATACGGCGCTTTCACCTCTCGGTAACGGCACCAGCCAGCCTGCGACCGAACCGCTTGTGGCAACGCTTAAAGGTACTGATTACGATACCGGTATAGACCTTAAGAAGCTCAACGAGCTTACCGTTTACTTCCGTGGCGTAGCCGACAGACTTAAGAAAGACGGTTACCTCAGCGACAAGGTCCTCAAGGTGGATGTAAATGCGCTTATTTATCAGGTACCCGGCGGTATGTTGTCCAACCTTATCAATCAGCTTAAGGAACAGGGTAAGAGCGAAAAGCTGGAAGAAGTGCTTCAGGAAGTTCCCAGAGTCAGAGCAGATCTCGGTTATCCTCCGCTTGTAACTCCGTCCAGCCAGATCGTGGGTACGCAGGCAGTCCTTAACGTTATCATGGGTGAGAGATACAAGATGGTAACGAAAGAGACAAAGGGCATGGCTCGCGGCGAATACGGCAAACTTCCCATACAGCCTACGGACGATGTTATTAAGAAGATACTCGGAAACGATAAGCCCATCAAGTACAGTCCTCACGATCTTCCTCCTGAGCTGGATAAGCTTCGTGATGAACTCGGAATGTACTATGAGCAGGAAGAAGACGTTCTTACTTACGCGCTTTTCCCTCAGGTGTCCATGCCTTTCTTCAAAGCGCGCTATGCGCGTAAGCACGGTGTTGACATGTCCGTGTTTGACGATAAGAACCAAGTTCATCCCTTATGAGGATACTTATAACAAACGACGACGGAATAGAGTCTGTAGGCTTAAAAACAGTAGCAGACTTGCTCAGTAATAAACATGAAGTATATGTCATAGCTCCCGTAGCGCAGAAATCCGCTGCGGGACATGGCATATCAGTACATTCTCCGCTCGCCTATAAAATGCTTGATCCGTCAGGATGCCGTCTGCGAATTGCCGTGGACGGCATGCCTGCAGATTGCGTCAAACTGGCAGTTTTGTACTTTATGAAAGACAAACTGCCCGATTTGGTTATATCGGGTATCAACGAAGGCTCAAACGTCGGTAGCGATGTAATTTACAGCGGAACTGTAAGTGCGGCACTTGAGGGCGCATATATGGGTATTCGGTCTGTCGCTATAAGTAATACAGACAGAAGTTTTTCGGACGGTTATGCGTTGGCTGCCGAGTTTTTATCTGAAAATCTCAGTATGCTTTCCTCGTTCGATATGCCGGATTATACTGCGCTGAATATCAATTACCCTGGGAAAAAACATACGGGAGTATCGGTAGTTCCTGTGGGGCGTAACAGATATACCGACAGATTTTATGAGGTTGGTAAAGATCTGCTGCAGATAGGAGGAGAACCGCTGGATGAAGAATCGGGTGAAGAAACAGATGTTTCTTTAGTCAGACGCGGTCATATTACTATATCTCCTGTTACTCTGGATATGAATGATTATCGGTTGCTTGAAACGCTCAGAAAGGAGTTTTCATTGTGAAAGTAGGTATTATAGGTTGCGGCGCTGCCGGTCTTATGGCGGCGGCGTTTTGTAAAGGTGAGGTTACTGTTATAGAACGCAATGAAAAAGCGGGAAAGAAGCTTTATATAACTGGTAAGGGGCGTTGCAATCTTACAAATAATTGCGCGCTGTATGAATTTTTTCCCAATATAATTCATGGGGATAAATTCATGATAAGCACGCTTACCGCGTTTCCGCCGCCCGCCTTAATGGAATTTATGGGTGAGAACGGGTTGAGGCTTAAGACAGAGCGAGGTTGTCGAGTATTCCCGGTAAGCGATAAATCCAGTGATGTCATAAAAGCGCTTGTTTATGCGGCGGAAAAAAATAATGCGAAAATACTGCTTAATACAAAAGTACTATGTGTGACAAAGTACGAAAATACGTTTACCGTAAAAACAGATCGCGGTGATTTGGAATTTGATAAAGTCATCGTTGCAACAGGCGGTCTCAGTTATCCGACGACAGGCAGTACCGGAGATGGCTATGAGATAGCACGTTCTTTCGGGCATAAAATCGTGCAGCCTGTACCTGCGCTTTCGGCAATTTTACTGCGCGACGACGTAAAGCCCCTTGAAGGGTTAAGCTTAAAAAACGTAAAGGCTACGATAAAGGCTGACGGAAAGGCGTATTCGGAATTCGGTGAAATGCTGTTTACGGCAAACGGAGTGAGCGGTCCTATAATACTTACTTTGTCAAGCAGGGTGAACAGACTGAATGTCGGTAAAGGTCAGTTGATTATCGATTTTAAACCGGCATTATCACCTGAAACGCTGGATGAGCGGCTTATGAGTGATTTCGGTGAAATGAGGAATAAGGATTTGTCAAACATTCTTACGACATTATTGCCGAAAGCGGTTATTCCGTATGTGCTTGAACAGAGTGGGGTTCCGGGAACGGTGAAGGGAAATTCCATCACGCGCAATCAGCGTTTCGCACTTGGATATACGGTTAAAAATCTTACTTTTTCACCTACAGGATTAGATGATATCAAAAGAGCTGTAATAACATCCGGCGGAGTGGATATCAAAGAAATTGATCCTAAGACAATGGAAAGCAAACTTGTTAAAGGTCTTTACTTTGCAGGCGAAATACTTGATGTAGATGCTCTTACGGGCGGATACAATCTGCAATGCGCGTTTGCAATGGGAAGAAGCGCAGGAATAGCGGCAGGGAGTGAACAATGAAAGTATATGCTATAAGAGGAGCGATAACAGTTGACGCGGATACGGAAGAAGAAATATCCGCAAGATCAGTTGAGCTTGTAAAGAGAATAAAAGAGAAGAACACTTTTGACAGTGTCGTAAGTATAATAATATCGACGACATCGGATATTACTGCGTCTTATCCGGCAAAAGCGATAAGAGAATCGGGAGTAATGCCTGCACCGCTGTTTTCATGTATGGAGCCTGAAATAGCGGGGTCATTACGTATGTGCATAAGGGTACTTATAACAGTCTGTGCGGATGCTGACACGGCGGAGCCGGTGCATGTATATATGCGTGGCGCTGGAGTTCTCAGAAAGGAGTTCGCCGATGAAAGTTTATAATATAGCTATTGACGGACCTTCCGGCGCGGGTAAAAGTACTGTTGCAAAATTACTGGCGGAAAAACTCGGCATCATGTATCTCGATACAGGAGCTTTGTATCGTACGGTAGGGCTTAAGGCAATGCGTTCCGGTTGGCATGAAGATAACGATTTTGTGTCGGGAGCATTGGCATCAACGGACATTAAAGTAAAATTTGAAAACGGAGTACAACGTATGTATCTTGATGGCGAAGATGTTACTGAAGCTATCAGGCTTCCCGGAGTATCCGATTACGGCAGCCGTTTCAGCGCATTGCCGTGCGTCCGTTCGGCATTGTTGGGATTACAGAGAAAAGCTGCTGAAGAAAATTCATCCGTGCTTGACGGAAGAGATATAGGCACATGTGTTCTTCCTGATGCAGAATATAAATTTTTTCTTACCGCGTCTGTTGACAATCGCGCACATCGCAGGTATAATGAACTCAAAGCAAAAGGTCTTGACGTAAATTATGATGAGATCAAAGCTGATATAACAGCTCGCGATGAACGCGACATAAACAGAATGGTTTCGCCTTTGCGTAAGGCAGATGATGCCGTGGAAATCAATTCTGATTATATGACGGCGGAAGAAGTTGCTAAAAGGATAATGGCTTTTATAAAAAAATGAGTGACGTATTGAAAAATGAAAAATATCGTGCGGCGATAGATAAAAAGTGCAATTACAGGGCATGGTTTCGCTTTTTAAAAGGAATATTATATCCGCTGCTTAAGATCATGTTGCCTGGCAGAGCGCTCGGTCTGGAAAATCTTCCGGAAAAAGGCGGTTATATAATGTCCTTTAACCATAGGAGCATGCTCGATGCGCCTGCGGCATTCTCTTCTATTCCCATGTATTGGCATTTTATTGCAAAGGAAGAGTTTTATAACAGTGCATTTTTCAGATGGCTGCTTCCCAGATTGGGAGTCATAGGCGTAAATCGCGACAATATAGACCTGTCCACAATACGAAAAGTAGTCGGAGTACTTAAAAGTGGTGAAATACTCGGTATTTTCCCGGAAGGAACGCGCAACAAAGATGCAAGTGATGAAAGCATGTTGAAGGTCAAACACGGAACAGCTATGTTCGCGGTACGCGGTGGAGCAAAAGTATTGCCCGTATATATTTATCGCCGACCTAAATTTTTCAGGCGTACTTACATGTATATCGGTAAGCCCATTGATCTTGCTTCTATGGTAAGCGGACCTCTTACCGCCGAAAAATTAGGTGAACTTGCGGACGTTATCACAAAAGGAATGGAAAGCGCAAAAGAGTATCTCAGCGAGGTAATGCGTGAAAAGCGTTACGGAAAAGAAGTGCGTGCGGAAAAGAAACGCATGAAGCAACGCAGGAAAGAGCAGAAAAGATTGGAAAAACTTCGCCGTGCGGAAGAGAAGAAAGCTGAAGCCGAACAGCGTAAAGCTGAGAAAGCACGCATCCGCAACAAACAGACTGACGAAACGGAGAAGAAGAATTGAAAATTTATAAAGCTCATCATCTCGGATTTTGTTATGGAGTCAAGCGTTCTATTTCTCTCGCTAACCGGGATTACGGCAAAAAAGTATATACGTACGGTAAATTGATACATAATTCACGCATGGTTGCCGCATTGGAAAAAATGGGGATACATGCAATCAATGATATGTCTGAAGCAGAGCCCGGGTCTGTTGTTATACTCCGTTCTCACGGAGCTCCGGTCGAGGAGATAGAAAAAGCGAAAAATACCGGTCTTGAAATAGTTGATGCCACATGTCCGTTTGTAATGCGTACACGCAAAATTGTAGAAGAGAAGTATGCTGACGGATATAAGATAGTTATTTTCGGTAAAGCCGAACATCCTGAGGTAATAGGGATCAATTCCATATGCAAGTATACCGCAACGGTAATTTCAGATGAAAACGAGATATTAGATTCGCTATTACAGCATGAAAAGCTGTGTTTGGTGTCGCAAACTACCGCATCTGCAAAAAAATTTGCAAATATTGCTGAGAAATTTGCTAAACATAGATTAAAAACAGTTGAAATATTTGACACAATTTGTTATACTACTCAAGAGCGCCAAAGAGAGGCAGAAGCTATCGCATGTTTTTGTGATAAGGTTTTTGTTATCGGAGACGCTGAAAGTTCCAACACGTTGAAACTGAAAGAGATATGCGGAAGATTTTGCAGCGCTTTTCTTATAGGTTCGGCAGAGGATCTGACAAGAATAAAATTTAATGCCGACGATAAGATAGGAATAGTCGCCGGCGCATCGGCTCCGGATGAGTCGATAACGGAGGTACTTCAATACATGGACAACAACTTCACCGAAGCAACGAATGAGGAGTTCTTGCAGGCGGTCGGCGCCGATGAAACAAGCGGCAAAAAACTGAGCAGCGGCAAAATCATGAAAGTCAAGGTTATTTCTGCAGATGAAAAGGGAATAACCATAGCTTTCAATTCTAAAGTGGATGGATTTATTTCCGCAGAAGAAGCTACGTTGGATGGTACGTATGATCCCGCGAATTTCCCCGCGGATATGGAGCTTGAGGTAAAGCTTCTCGGCAACAGAACAGAGGACGGAGTATACCGTTTTTCTAAGAAGGCCGTAGATGAGGTTAAAGAAGGCGACAAAATTGTCGATACCATACGCAACGGAGAGGAATTTGAGCTTAAGGTTGACAGAGCCGTAGAACGCGACGTAGCCAAGAAAAAGGGTGGCGGTCTTCTTGGTAAGCTCGGAACTTACACCGTATTTATTCCCGCATCTCAGATCAAAGAGAGATACGTAAGCGATATCAAGCCTTATATCGGCAAGACTCTTCGCCTCGTAAGTCTTGAGATCAACGACGAGAAGAAGAGAATAGTTGCAAGCCAAAAAGTTATTATTGAGCGTGAGCGCAAGGAAAGAGAAGAGATATTCTGGGCGAACGTAGTTCCCGGAGTTATCGTTAACGGCAAAGTAAAGAGCATAAGCAAATTCGGTGCTTTTGTAAGCGTTGATGGTTATGACTGCCTTGTTCACATCAGTGATATTTCCTGGGTTAAATTCAAGTCCATTGAAGACGTCCTTAAGGTCGGCAAGAAGTATGATTTTGTAGTGCTTAAGGCTGACAGAGAAAAAGGAAAAGTATCTCTCGGATATAAGCAGCTTCAGAAGCATCCGTTTGATATAGCTATTGAAAACCATCCTGTAGGATCGGTATTTACGGGTAAAATAACTTCAATAATGCCTTTCGGTGCTTTTGTTGAAGTTGAACCCGGCGTTGAAGGTCTTGTCCATGTCTCCGAAGCAAGCAATACCTATGTAAAGAATATCAATGATATATACAAGGTAGGCGATGAGATCGAAGTTAAAGTTCTGGCTGTTGATTCAGATGCCAAGAAATTTACTCTCAGCGCTAAAGCATGCATGCCTGAGCTTGCACCCGAGGAAAAGCCTTCTAAGCCTGAAAAGAAAGATGCAAAGCCTCGCGCACCCAAAAAGAGAGAAGCCGAGAAAGATACGGCTGAAGCAGAATGGAGTGAGGATTCCGGAAATAATCCTTTCGCTGATCTGCTCAAAGATCTTGAAGTTAAAAAATAAAAAATTAATGATTGAAAGCGGACCTGAATCTGGTCCGCTTTTATCATGCCAAAAAAATATCAGTCCCATGATTTATGTAAATAATATATAAAACTTTATTTAAAGTTTGTATGGTCTGTCAGGCATAGTATTGATTTTTTACTAAAGCTCTTTACAAATGGCGGGCTATATAGTATAATAACTAAGAAATATTTTATCATACTGTCGGACAACGGAGGCGCGGGATGCCTGCTATTCATGCCATTTGCTATCATTGCGGTAAGAGCATTTTTGTAAATGCGGACAGGGGAGATTTTCTCTGTCCGAATTGCGGAAAGCCTCTTACTTATCATGAGCTTGTTGCTCGTGGCAATGTCGTAAATGTTGCGCAGGCAAAGGCGGATTATGCAGCAGCATATGAGTACTTTAAATCCGGCGATTTTGTTATGGCAGGAAGATATTTCGATAAAGTACGAGAAACAGACCGGAATAATTTTTTTGCCGAGTATTATTACAGACTTTCAGACATACGCAGAAAACGTCAGGAAGGAAAACTTTGCGGCGCCGAATTTGTAATTGCGCTTTTAATGGAACCTGTCGAAAAAATGAAAGCGGCATGTCAACCGATCAGTGTTAAACGCGGGTTTTTGCTACATGCATTTTCCGAGGCGGAATCTTTGCTGAATGCATTGTATGATACGATAGGTGTAATTTACGGAAACTCGGGCGATATAGATTCTGCGCGTAAAGAGTATTTGATAATGGGCAGAGACTGTCGCAGACTTACTATGATCGACAGGGAAGCAGCGATGCTGGATGATTCTGAAGTAAGCGGACATGTAATTTCAATATGTGAAATTGCGATCAATGCCATACAACGTGCTGTTTCGTTTATACCGAGAGGTATTGAACTTAATAAACCATCGGCTGAAACTTGTGATGAGGCGAAAGCGCTTTACAGTGTTTTTATTCATTTTCTGAGATCGGTACGTACAGGATATCGTGTTGCCGGATGCGGACAGGTATATGCTGATGTAAAAGCATATGATAAAGAAGCGTTTTCATCTATAGAAGCTTATTCTCTTATTAATAAAGTAAATGCAAAACGGTATCTGATAACACAGTGTAACGAATATAACAAGATGATTTATCAATGTCAGTCGGCTTATGAGTATATTTACAATACGATATTCGTGTGTCCCGGAGGAAGAACCGGGAATAAATCAGAGTGTGAGCTTATCTGTGATGCGCTTACTTTTGCAGAAAAATTATTACTGCCTCGTGCGGAACTCAATGCAGACGGAGATGTGGATATTACTGCGATGAACTATTCGGCTCTTATTGAATTTTCACGGAAATTCAATACATTTTTATCTGAAATGGAGCAAATAGATAAATCCTTGTTAAATGAGCGGCTGGAAAAAATATATGAACGGCTTTTCGATTTCGTAAGGGTCAGGTATAATGAAGAGGAGCCGCGTATGCGCAGGGAAATAGAAGACGCGCGTATGCGTAAGAATAAACGATATTTTCATTATCGGAATATGTTGTATGCATTAGTGTGCGCAAGTGCTTTTGGACTTACTAAAATTGTTCCGTATACGTCGCACAGACTCGGAGATAGAGTGCGTTTGATCAAAGCGGGTCGTCAGGCAGCAGAAGATCTTTTATATATGTTCGGGTATAATTTGGAAGAGATCGAAAAAGTACCCAAATATTCAGCTTTGACCGATATTTACGCTTGTATGAACACCGATTTGAAGTCAATGTCATAAATATTCATTATGATATACGATCTTCATAACGATATGCTGACCGCGGCAAATGCTGAAATCATTACTAAAGCGCTTGCGGAATATGAAACGGACCGTCCTTGCGGAATTATTTTTGCAATATGGACTACTTGTTTATCAAACGAAGATAAGAAGCTTAATCGTTATTCTTTACCTTCAGTGCCGTATGATGCCAGACTTGCAATAGAGGATCTTGGCGGGCTTATATCACATGATATAAGAGAAATTCTTGAAAGAATGCGTCCTGTATACGTATCTCTTACATGGAATGGTGAAAACGCATTGGCGGGAGGTTGCGGAAGCGACAGCGGTTTAACTGGTGCCGGAATCACAGCCGTTAAACACATAGCTGAAAGCGGCGCAGCATTGGATCTTTCTCATTTATCCGATAAATCATTTTTTCAGGCGCTTGATTGTGCGACGGCTTGCAGATGTACTGTAATGGTATCTCATAGCGCATCAAGAGCACTTGCGGATCACCCGCGCTGTATTACGGATGAAATGGCAAAGCTATTAGCGGCGGCAGGCGGTATAATCGGCGTAGCAGCCGTGCCGAATTTCCTTGACGATAAATTGCAATACGGTGAAACATGTCATCGTAGCAGGTATGCCGATCACATAATTCACCTGTGTGAAGTCACAAGCGTTGATAACGTGGCAATAGGAACTGACTTTTTCGGTACTGAGTATTATCCTGACGGACTTGGAAGGTATTCAGACTTTGAATTTTTACGATATGACCTCAACAAAAGAGGCTTAAGCGATAAAGATATAGACGCAATATTTTGCGGTAATGTGAAAAAATTTCTTCAATTCAGGAGTAGAATATGAAAGACACTTATGAAAATCCGCTTATAACGAGGTACGCATCTAAGGAGATGTCGAGAGTATTCTCAGATGACAACAGATTTACCACGTGGCGTAAGTTATGGATCGCACTTGCTGAGGGCGAAAAAGAGCTCGGTCTGGATATTACGGATGAACAGATAGCGCAAATGAAAGCCCATGTTTCGGATATAAATTACGATGTAGCGGCAGCACGCGAAAAAGAAGTGCGTCATGACGTCATGGCACATGTCTATGCCTTCGGGCAGCAAGCGCCCGCCGCTAAGCCTATTATTCATCTCGGGGCTACAAGTTGTTACGTTACGGATAACGCGGAAGTTATATTGATGAGAGAAGCACTTGAGCTTATAAAAGGCAAACTGCTTCAGGTAATGAAAAAGCTGTCGGCATTTGCGCTTAAATACAAAGGAATGCCTACGCTTGGTTTTACGCATCTTCAGCCAGCGCAGCTTACGACGGTTGGCAAACGTGCATGCCTTTGGCTTCAGGATCTTCTTATGGACTACGAGGATCTTACTGCAATGATCAGCGGTCTTAAACTTCGCGGAGTTAAAGGAACAACGGGAACACAGGCAAGTTTTATGACTCTTTTTGACGGCGACGGCGAAAAAGTAAAAGCTCTTGAAAAGATAGTAGTAGAAAAAATGGGCTTTACTTCAGCATTTGCCGTTTCCGGACAAACTTATACAAGAAAACTGGACTATAATGTGTTGTCGGTGCTTTCGCGTATAGCGCAGAGTGCTTATAAATTTGCAAATGATCTTCGTATACTGCAGAATATGAAAGAAATGGAGGAACCTTTTGAAGCACATCAGATAGGTTCATCGGCAATGGCATATAAGCGCAATCCTATGAGAAGTGAAAGAATGTGTGCGCTTGCCCGTTATGTTATCACGCTTCCGGAAAATGAAGCAATTACAGCTTCTACACAATGGTTTGAACGTACTTTGGATGACAGCGCAAATAAGCGTATAACTATTCCTCAGGCCTTCCTTGCAACTGATGGTTTGCTTAATCTTTATGTTAACATTACGGGCGCCATGGTCGTATACGATAAAGTAATAGCAAAGCATATAGCAGCGGAACTTCCGTTTATGGCTACGGAAACCATTCTTATGGAGTGCGTCAAGGCGGGCGGTGATCGTCAGGAATTGCATGAACTTATTCGCTGTCATTCAATGGACGCGGGAGCTGTTGTCAAACAACAGGGCGGTGATAACGACCTTATACAAAGGATCAAAAAGGACAAGGCGTTTGAAGCGGTTTGGGATCATATCGATAATATTATGGATCCGAAGAATTTCATTGGCAGAGCAGAAGCACAAACTGAGGAGTTCGTAAACGAGCATATTATTCCGGTATTACGTTCCGAACAAATTTCTGAAGAAGAAACAGAGATAAATGTCTGATGTATTTAATTTGAAATACAGGAAATTATATTAAATCAGATAATTTATCGGAGGGATTGGCAATGGGTGAAACTATTCCGGAAACGGGGATAATTAAAAACTCTAAGACGGGATGGCTGAAATATTCAGTCATCCTGTCTTGTGTTGTTTACATTGTAATACTTTATGCTGAAAGATTGGCTGCCGTGATTATAGGGTTTACATCAGCGGAACCTTTTTATACCGGGAGCAATGCGGCTCAGTGGTATGCGCATATAATTACGATCGTTGCGCTTGTTTCATCGCTAATAGCTGCCTTTACAATAAATCGAACAGCTTTTATTTATTTGTTTACACGCCGATGCGCTGATTATGATCTCATAGATTTCAGAATGCTTTCCGTTAATGCGGGGCTTATTTTGCTCGGAGGAATGGCTCATACGACATTTACATTACTTGGAGTTCAGTTTGTTTCCTACGCCTGCTTGTTGATTTCCCTGATGCTCAGAATGATAGACGGCGGCTATATGAACAGACCTGATGTTACTCGTGGAAGGCTGATCATTTCTTATTTATATTTAGCTTGTTTTTCAATGGCGATACCTGTAGTTTACGGTACTGTCGGAGCTATCCGATATGCGTATCTGATATTGGAGGTAATAACTTCGATATTACTGGTTATTGTTTTTACAGCGCTTATGTCCGTATATTATAGATCGGGAGGGTTATTGAATTTTGGGATTCCGGTTATACTGTATACGACTGCCGCTGATCTGGCGCTTATAATTTTACGCGCTCCTGAAACGCTTAATGTATTCGTGGCTGTGTTCTTGGGACTAACTGTCTTATTCTGGCTTATAGGGAGAATAAAGTACGGAAACAGAGTGACGCTTTATTTTACGGGAAAATACAAAAGAAAAAGATATTTTGAGGGTTGGTACGTAAAACTCACCGGAGTGGATAAAAAGACTATTGCATTAATAATATCTTATCACGCGGACAGACAGGGTACTGAATATGCAATGTTGCAGGTCGCCGGGAAAAACGGATTTTGTGAAAAAATAGCCGCTTCGGATTTTTCAGCGGACGAGGATCATTTTAATGTAAAATTGGGTAAGTCTGTTGTGAATTGCCGCGGACTGGACATTGATTTTTCTCAGAACGGACATTCAGTAAAAGGCAAAATAACTTTCGGCAAAATGTTACCGCTGAAACGTGATATAATGGGACCTTTTGCTTCATTTCCTTTTATGGAATGCAAGCACGGAGTGATATCCATGACACATGGATTATCGGGTGAGCTTGTTGTAGACGATGAAAAATATTCTTTTGACGACGGAATCGGATATATAGAAAAAGATATGGGAATTTCTTTCCCGTCCGAATACATGTGGACGCAAGGATCTGACGGCAACATGTCGGTAGTTGCGGCAGTGGCCAAAATACCTTATATGGGATTGAAATTTCCCGGATGTATATGTTCGGTAGTTATTTCAGGGAAAGAGTATCGTATGGCAACATATAATTTTGCAAAAGCTACTGTAAGTGATATCAAAACAATAATAAAACGTGGAAAGTATCGCTTGGAAATCGTCGCGCTTGAAAAAGATTCGCATGTTCTTGCCGCTCCAGTAGACGGTGATATGAATCGCATGGTTTACGAAAGTCCAGCTGCTGTAGTAAGATATACTTTCAGTGAAAGCGGCAATACAATTGCTGAAATGACTTGTCCGAATGCGGGCTGGGAAAGGGGATAATTTAATTTATCTGTAATATGAATGCTGATAGGCAAAAAATAAAAACGGTATGCATT
The DNA here is from genome assembly GCA_944362615.1 of uncultured Clostridia bacterium. Lineage (GTDB taxonomy): Bacteria > Bacillota > Clostridia > Christensenellales > Pumilibacteraceae > Protoclostridium. The sequence continues at coordinate 28,013 of CALVTM010000002.1, read as the reverse complement.
GCGTACCGTTTTTTTCTGCGAGTATAATCGCGATACCGTCGGGTGGTGCCCGAAGTCGGACTTGAACCGACACTGTGTTTCCACAAACGGATTTTAAGTCCGTCGCGTCTGCCGTTTCGCCATTCGGGCTTATTGGAGGTACCACCCGGATTTGAACCGGGGAATCGGAGCTTTGCAGGCTCGTGCCTTACCACTTGGCTATGGTACCATATTACTGCCCGACAGGATAACATCTCGCAGTCGCTTATATAATATAGCAAATCAACATAAAAAATGCAAGTGTTTGAAGCAAAATTTATTATATTTTTCTTATCTTATTCGAATTTGTCAATTTTCGCAAAAACCTGCGTGTGTAAAAACTTACGCCGTGCATACAATATTAAAGAATATGTATGAAATGATGATCGGAGCTGGGGCAGATTATCTCGGCTGGTTGATAAAAATCGAAAGCGATATAAATTCTTGCGGAATAACGGCTGTGACGGTGTGTTCGGTCGGAAAAAATAAAGCTTATCTGAACATAGGGGCTGAAAGTAATATTTCCGGTATACGTAAGCTTATTGTGAAGTCTGTTGAAAATATTATTCTTAACGAAATAAAAACGAATTATATTGCCCGTAAAATAAATACAATCAAAATCTGCAGTTTTGCAAGGAACATTCTTATTCACGCTCTTGCCGGCTTTGACAGGGATACGGAAAAGGTTATACTTGATAATAAACTGCATATTGGCAAACAATTTGATCTTGACGGATTCAGGTACTTTAGAATGAGCGAACTTTATTCGCGGTGGGATGAGATGTGCTCTCTTGCAGGGAGACATAGTGAGTTCCTCAGAAACGAAGATACGTTGTATGACCTTATACGGTATCTCGTGGACTCCGAAAAGAAAAAGGGAGCGCGCGCTGAGGTTTATCGTTTTGGAGGTAAATATAGACTTGTAGAAACCAGTAAATCCGGAAGGGAAGAAAGGATATTTGAAAAGTTTGATGACCTTATCTGCAGACTTATCGATTTTGCCCCTTATGAAACGATACTTAGCGGATTTGAGTTTGATGACAAATATCGTAAATTAAGCAATATATTTGACGCTACATTTAATATTTTACAATAGTTGTCAAAAATTTACTTGCAAAATAGCGCGCAGTCGTATATAATGTTCATAATAAATTGTGGAGAAAATATTATGATTAAAAGTATAATCAGTAACGTGCTTTTGAGCACGGAAGGAACGCAGAACGAAAATTTTGCAGGGTCCGATATAGTATTATATGTAATAATCGGTGTTGTTGCTGTTGCTGTCATTGCAATGCTGGTATTTACTAACATTTCGCGTAAAAAACAAGCAAAAAAGAAAGAAGAAATGCTAGATTCGCTTGCGCCGGGAGATATCATAGAAACAGCCGGCGGTATAATCGGGACCATAGTGTCAACGCGTAATTCGTCTGTCGGTAAGGAATTTATTATAGAGACCGGTGAAGAAGGCAGAAAAACTACGCTTACCGTTGATGTTCAGGCGCTGTACTGTGTGATATATCAGAAGAATCCGCCGCGTTCCGCAGCATCGGACGGTAAGTCCAATAAAGAAGTGGTCAATGCTGATGTGAACAAGCCGGACGATGGTACGATGTCAAATAGTAAAAAAGACAAATGACAGCATTAACCGACACGGTAAGGTCTGTTAAATATTAATATCCGGAAAAATCTCCGCATAGGTTATAATAAATCTTGCGGAGGTTTTATTGTTCATGGATGAAAATGAAACGAGTGTCGTGTCGGACAAAAAATGGTATGTATTCGAAATAATAAAAGCGGTGATAATATCTTTGATTTTTTCACTTGTATTTGTTCTTGTAGCGGCGTTTGCAATTAAATTTTTCAATATTCCGGTCGGAGTCGTCCCTATAATCAATCAGGTTATTCGATCCTTAAGTATATTACTGGGCTGTCTTATAGCGTTGCGCCGTCCTGGACACGGTTGGTTGCGCGGTATCATATCCGGCTTATTGTATTCTGCGATTGCATTTGTGTTGTTTTCAGTCATGGGCGACGGCTTTACATGGGATCTGAGCATTCTGAACAATACGGCAGTAGGTATGGCGGCGGGTCTGATAAGCGGCATTATGGCAATGGTGATCAGGAGAAATTGAAAAAGACAAACTGTTTGGTTAATATAAACAATTTCACTTGCGTTTTTATAAGCAATCATGTATAATATAGAAAAACATATTGTCGCTTTATGCGGCATCTGGAGGAATACATGAAGCACATCAAAGTTATCGCGACGAATACTATCTGTAAAGATAAGGGAACTGGATGCGGCGAATGCCAGACGGGCTGCCAGTCCGCATGCAAAACCAGCTGCACTGTAGGAAATCAGTCTTGTGAGCAGAAAAAGACCAATAAGTCGGAAAAAGTAATAGAGAAATAATTTCCGTAATTTATGGTACATGTATATAAATGCCTCGGACGCTGGTTTGTACTTGACGTCGAGAGCGGATCCTTTTTCGAAACGGACGAACGGACTGCAAAACTGATAGAAAAGCGTAGATCTCCTGTTGCGGACGCAAGAGGAGATTTTTCTGATGAGGATATGGAAATCCAGTCTGAGATAAATTCTCTTATATCAGACGGAGTATTGTTCACTGAAGAGCCCGTACATCCGGAACCGGTTTACAAGGGAATAGTAAAGGCGTTATGTCTGAATATAGCGCATGGCTGTAATTTGCGATGCACTTATTGTTTTGCCGGTGACGGACAATATCACGGCGGCGTAGATTTTATGAGCGCGGATACCGCAAAAAATGCCATCGATTTTCTCGTTGCTCACAGCGGACCGCGACACAGATTGGAAATAGACTTTTTTGGCGGAGAACCGCTTTTGAATATGGATGCGGTGCGAGCTACTATAGACTACGCGCGTTCTATTGAAAAAGAGTCCGGAAAAGAGTTCCGCTTCACAATAACGACAAATGCTCTTGCTTTGAATGACGAGCTTATCGACTACTTTAACAAAGAAATGTATAACGTAGTTATAAGCATTGACGGAAGAAAGAGCGTGCATGATAATGTCCGTAAGGATGCGGCAGGCAAGGGGTCTTTCGACAGAATACTTGAAAACGCCCGTAAGCTCATATCCAAACGCGGAGATAAGAGTTATTATGTTCGCGGTACGTATACGGCGGCAAACAGAGATTTTGCGGCAGACGTGCTTGCACTTAATGACTATGGTTTCGGGCAGGTATCTCTGGAACCCGTAGTGCTTCCCGATAACGATCCTCTTGCTCTTAAACCCGAACATGTGGAAGAGCTGAATAAACAGTATGAGTTATTGGCGGAGGAATATCTAAAACGTCGCGCGTCCGGAAGAGAATTCGGCTTTTTCCATTTTAATATAGACATTTATCATGGCCCGTGCGCATCTAAACGTCTTGTCGGATGCAACGCCGGTGACGAGTACCTTGCTGTCGCGCCGAACGGTGATATCTATCCGTGTCACAGGTTTGACGGTATGCCGGAATATGTGATAGGCAATGTAAACACAGGTGCATTCGATGAAAAACTGCCACGCATGTTCAACTCGTGCAATTTGACCAAAAAGGAAGAATGCAATGAATGTTGGGCAAAATATTACTGTAGCGGTGGATGTGCTGCAAACTCTATATTTTTTGCAGGAGGTATCACAAAACCTTATAAAATCGGTTGTGAGCTCATGCGAAAACGCGTTGAATGTGCGCTTGCAATAGCCGCGATAGAAAATGCTAACAAAAGTCTGTAATTTTAATGAAAAAAATTGCCGATATTGTTACATATTCGGTTGACTTAAAAGGACGTTTTGTATATAATTTTATGGTACGTTAGCGCTTCGCCTAAGGAGCGTCGACGCATCATAAAGGCAAGTTAAATAGATAATGAAAAGGAAATCATCACTGGTAAAATTCATATTAGTGCTCGTAGCAACGGCAATAGGGCTTGTAGCGTCCTTCGTTAGCTTCTCGTTCAATACGATCGGGGGCAATGTATGGAATTACAACGGTTTTGTCCATGCTATCGATCTCGGTCTTGACCTTGAGGGCGGTGTTTATGCCGTTTACGAGGCAAGCGGCGAGACTCCAGACGACGCAAGTATGAACGGAACAGTCACGCAGCTGACGGACATGCTCACCAATCAGGGTTATACTGAGGCGACTGTCGTGAGAGAAGGTACATCGCGTATAAGAGTTGAAGTGCCTGACGTTGACGATCCGGAGGAAATATTCAACATAATAGGCGATCCTGCCGAATTGGCTTTCTATCATTCGGAAGATGCATCGCTTTCGTCGGATGACGAATTCTTGTTCTCCGGCGACGTGGTTACAAATGCCGTAGCCGCTGTTTCGGACAATCAGTACGTTGTCAATCTTACGCTTAACGGTCAAGGCGCACAGATATTTGCGAATGCAACATCTGCGCATGCCGGAGACGGAACGTTTATACTGATATGCGAAACGCATGGAGACGATTCTGCAACCGTTATATCCGCAGCAACCATAACGCAGGCCATCACCAATGGACAGGCTATGATTACGGGCGGTTTCACTGCAACGAGCGCGCAGACTCTTGCCGATCGTATTAAGAGCGGAACATTCTCGGTACCGCTTTCGTTGATCGATTGTTCAGTAGTTGATCCTACGCTTGGCAGCAATGCTCTTATTGCCGGTCTTATCGGTGGTATTGTGGCAATATTGCTCATTATGGTATTCATGTCTGTTTTCTATAAGATGATGGGCATGGTGGCATGCGTGACAATGTTAACATATTCAGTGCTTATGTTGTTCCTGCTTGCTGTATTCCCGCTGGTTCAGCTCTCACTTCCCGGTATCGCCGGTATAATTCTTTCTCTCGGTATGATGATTGACGGAAACGTTATTATTTACGAGAGAATCAAAGATGAGTATCGCAACGGTAAGTCTATACTGGCAGCATATCACGCAGGATTCCGTAAGGCTGTATCTGCGATAGTAGACGGAAACGTCACGACGATTATCGCAGCAGTTATGTTGCTTATATTCGGAACAGGAACGATTTCCGGATTCGGAGTTACGCTGCTTATCGGTCTTGTGCTTTCTATGTTCGCATCACTCGTGCTGACAAGATTCTTGCTTAAATGGACGATTGCAATTTTCGGCGATAAGGATCCCGGACTTTATGGTCTTAAGCGTCGTCCTGGCTTTGACGAAGCGAATGAAGAACAATATATCCCTAAGCCCAGACGTGAAAAGAAGCGTAAGGCAGTGGTTATGCCTAATGGTATAGCTGTAGAAGTAGATCCTGACGAAGTTGCTCAGGACGAAGCTGAAGCAGAGAAACAGGAAAGTGTTCCTCAGAAAAATTCGGCTGAGAAGGCAAATAGTGCAGAAAATTTTGATGATATATTCGGATCATTTGACGGAGGTGATAAAAAGTGAAGACTTTTGATTTCCATTCCGTCGATATGCGGGTAGTACAGAATAAAAAGAAGTGGTTTCTCATTCCGCTTGTCGTCTTAATTATTGCAATAATAATGGGTACTGTTTACGGTATAATATTTAACGGAGCAGTATTCAATGTGGGTGTTGATTTCACTGGCGGTTATACGCTTACCGTTACGCTTGGAACATCCTTGGACGACGAAGCTACTCGCAATGACTACGAGACACGCATAACGGATATAATAGAAAATCCGAGCGAATACTCCGAAGACCTGGCGGAAATGAATGTTAGCGGATTTACTGTTCGCGACATATCTGCTCAGGGTGAAGGTACTGATAGAGCGCTCAGAATTCAGTTTACAGCCAAAGGTTACAGCGACGTAGAAATGGTTGGGACTAACGATGAAGGCAGTAAGGGCATTATCGATTATTTGAGCGACGCTATTTATAATGAACTGCATGAAGAAAATGATATATATGGCGTTAAGGTAGGGAATGGCGACAGAACTACAGCGACAGTTAGTACGGAACTTATAATAACTGCAGTATGCGGTGTACTTATGTCGTTAGCGCTTATGCTCATATACATTGCTGTAAGATTTGAGTTGATGAGCGGATTTGTAGCGTTGTTATGCCTGGTACACGATGTCGTGATTATGGTTTTGTTTATGTGCATATTCCATATCGAAATCGCAAGTACATTTGTCGCGGCGTTAATTACTATCCTCGGTTATTCGATAAACAACACGATCATTATCTTTGATATGATCAGGGACAAAAAGAGAACAAATCCCAATCTTTCTCCGACAGAAACTGCCAATATTTCCGTAAGAGATACGATGACTCGTTCGATAAACACGACTGTAACTACGTTTATCACGGTAGCTATGATAGCTATAATGAGTGCAATATTCTCGGTTACAGATCTTCTTAATTTCTGTTTGCCTCTTATGGCAGGTTTGATAGCCGGAATGTTCTCATCCGTTCTTATCGCTCCTTCGCTTTGGGCAATGCTTAAAGAGAAGCAGAATAAGAAACTTTCATCAAAGCCGTTGATTGTGAGTGAAGCAGAACCCGTACTTGAGACGGCTAATGCAGCTCCGGTAAAAGATACAAATCTTGAAAGTTTCTTTTCCGGTGACGATGATATGACAAAAGCGGAAACAACGAGTACTGTTTCTGAAAACGAAGCTGCTCAAGACAGTTCCGAGCCTACGGCTGATGCGGTGGCAACGCCTGAAGATAATGCAGAAAGTTCAGAGGTTCCGGTCTCTGACGATGAATCGGACAAAACGCTCTGATAAAAGAATTTAGAATCAATAAGCCTTCTATAAAACGAAGGCTTTTGATTTATTTTCCGAATTACCGAGTATTTTGAATCTATGAATACAATAATAAGAAAAAAAAGTGCCGCAGCGCCGACTGCGGATTATATCAAAGCTATTTCCGAAGAGCTTTCTATTCATCCGCGTCTTGTTGAACTTCTGGCGATGAGAGGTATCGTAGGGAAAGAAAAGATACTTGATTTTTTACATCCTGATGCTTTGCGTCTTAGCGATCCGTTTATTATGACGGGGATGAAAGAGGCTGCCGAAAGAATAAAGCAAGCCGTTAATGACGAAGAAAAAATAGTTGTTTACGGTGACTATGATGCTGACGGCGTATGCGCATCCGCAATATTATCTTTATGTTTTAAGTCTATAGGCGCTGATGTTATAGTGCATATACCGGACAGGATAAAAGACGGGTACGGACTCAGTGTGCGCTCTATAGAAGAAATCATAGAAACGCATATGCCGGATCTTATTATTACGTGTGATTGCGGAATATCGGCGATAAACGAAGTCGAGCACTGTAAAGATCTCGGTGTGGATATTATAGTAACCGATCATCATGAACCCGGGCAGATATTACCAGACTGCATTTTAATTAATCCCAAGCAGCCGGGTGATAAATATCCGGATAAGTACCTTTGCGGTGCAGGAGTAGCGCTTAAGCTTGTACAGGCAATAACCGAAGGAGATTTTTATAAACAATTTCTTGATATTGCTGCTGTTGCCACAATAGCGGATTTAGTGCCTTTACTGAATGAGAACAGACTTATCGTACAGCTTGGACTACGCAATATTGCAGAAGGGAAGTATAACTATGGATTAAGGCTTATGCTTCGTTCTGTCGGTATTAGCGGAGCGATATCGTCTACCGATATTGCTTATAAAATAGCTCCCAGAATAAATGCTGCGGGCCGTATGGGAGACGCATACAGAGCTTTTCAGATTCTTACATCTGATGACGAATCACAAATAAAATCGCTTATAGCCGAACTTGACAAAGATAATGAACGGCGTAAGGAACTTTGCAATAATATATACGATGAGGCTGTAGAAGATCTTGCATTTGAAGATATGGTAAACAGCCGCGCGATTATATTATGCAATCCCGAATGGTATAAAGGTGTTACCGGTATTGCTGCGGCACGTTTTACCGCCGAATATCACAGACCTACGTTTATAATCGTAGACAGAAATGAAAACGGAATTTATAAGGGTACCGCAAGGGGAATAAGCGGAATAAATATCTTTGACGCACTCAGTTATTGTTCAGACCTGCTTGTAGAATTTGGTGGACATACGGGCGCCGCCGGGTTTTCGATAGCCGAAGATAATATACCGTTGTTCCGTAAACGTATCAACGAGTATATGCAAAATTTACCTACGGAATACTTTCTTCCGCAGGCTGAATATGACATTGAAGTTACTGAATCGGAATGTAATTTAACTTTACTTGATTCTTTAGAACTAATTGAACCTACCGGACACGGAAACGAAAAGCCATTACTTAAGCTGAGCGTAGATCAAGTGCGTATTGCACCGTGCAAGAATCCGGCGCACACTTCCGTTCAGATAGGTGGATTGCAGACTTACGCTTTTAATTTTTACAATAAAAATCAGTATCTTATCGGAAACGGTAAAAAAGATATTGTACTTGAGTTGACAGCAGGGCTTAATGGAGGTGTATCTGGCTATATAAAAGCTGTTGGCTCTGATAATTTTACTTGTAACGATGAAATGGCTCAAGCTAACTTTATCGGACTTGCACGCTATGGCTCTGAAAATGTTGATTATATAGAATATAAAAATGGCGAAATTTCTGCATTGATTTCAGATAACATATACGGAACTTTATGTATTTGTGCTGACAGCAATTCATTCAACAGAATAATGAACTCGGGTGCGCACTTTATAACCTGTGATTACATGACTAAGGCAGAGCCGAACAACTATACCGGCATAATAGTCGCTCCCAATCTTGAAAGTATGTCTTTAGCCGGTTATGAAAGAATCGTTTTTGCGGACAAACCGCCTGCAACCGGTGTTATCAGATATATAAAGTCGATTTGTAATGCCGAGGTGTACGTTCCTCAAGATGAGGATATGTCTTTATATGCATCACTGCGTACTGACAGAGAAATTTTTGCGACAGTTTATTCCGCAGTAGTTGCACATGCCGGTCTGGCAAGTTCTAATCTGACGGTGTTTTATAAAAAAATACGGCCGCATATTTCAGATATCACCGCAGCTCAGTTTATAGCGTGTTTATCAGTTTTTTGTGAGCTTGGTTTTTTTGAATTTTCTGAAAACGCATTGAAAATAAAAAACGGGGTACGCAGACCGCTGAGCGATTCGGTATTTTATCGGAAATTATATTCAAGGAGGTGACGGTATGCAAAGATTGCTAGCCAGATGCCAGTTGATATATACAAAGCAACAGAGGGAAACAGTTGAAGAAGCTTTGAGTTATGCTACGGCGAAACATGGTGATCAAAAGCGTGTTTCGGGAGAGCCCTATATTACGCATCCGATTGCTGTCGCAAATATTCTGCTTGATCTAGGTATGGATTACAGCTCTGTTTGTGCCGCGCTCCTTCATGATGTTATAGAAGATACCGATGCTACGGAAGAAGACCTCAGAGCGAAGTTCGGAGATGGAATAACTGAGTTAGTCCTCGGTGTCACGAAACTTAAAAAAATATCTTTCAAATCAAAAGAGCAAGAGCAGGCGGAAAATTTCCGAAAGATGTTTTTCGCCATGGCGAAAGATATTCGCGTGCTTATTATAAAACTGGCGGACAGGTTGCATAATATGCGTACCGTAGAAGCACTTTCCCGTGAACGTCAGGAAGCACTTGCAAATGAAACCCTGGAAATTTACTCGAGACTTGCATCACGCCTCGGTCTCAGTTATATGAAGTGCGAGATGGAGGATATATGCCTTAAAGTCCTTCATCCTGAAGCATATGAAGAGCTTGTAAGAGAAGTATCGCTCAAAAGAGCCGAACGGCAAGAAATAGTGGACAGATTATGCACTGAATTGCGTGCCATGATGAAGGAACACGGCTTGACGGGTGAGGTAAGCGGACGACCGAAGCATTTTTACAGCATTTACAAAAAAATGACTGAAAAGCATAAGACGTTTGAGCAGATATACGATCTTACGGCAGTTCGGATTATAGTAAACAATGTTGAAGCATGTTATGAGGTCCTCGGTCTGATCCATTCAAAATGGAAGCCTATACCTGGAAGATTCAAGGATTATATAGCGGTGCCTAAGCCCAATAATTATCAGTCATTACACACTACTGTCATGACGAATTTTGGCACGCCTTTTGAGATCCAGATACGAACTTATGAGATGCATCGTATAGCTGAATATGGTATAGCGGCACATTGGAAGTATAAGGAGCAACAGGCAGGTCACTCTGATTTAACAAATTCCGATGAACAGCTTACATGGCTGCGTGGAGTTATGGATGCGCAGGGAGAGGCTGCTGATCCTCAGGAACTTTATGAATCACTTAAGGTTGACTTGTATGAAGGACAGGTTTTTATATTTACGCCTAAAGGCGATGTTGTTGTTCTTCCAGAAGGATCCACGCCCATCGATTTTGCATATAGCGTACATAGTGAAATAGGTAACAGGTGTGTAGGCGCCAAAATAAACAATCGAATAGTTCCTCTTGAAACGAAATTGCAGACAGGAGATTATGTCGATATCATAACTTCCAACAATGCAAAAGGACCTAGCCGCGATTGGCTTCGTGTCGTTAAAACAACTCAGGCACGTACCAAAATAAGAGCGTGGTTCAAAAAGGAGATGAAGGAAGAGAATATCCGCAAAGGCAAAGAAATGCTTGAGCTGGAAGCAAAGCGACTTGGCTATAATTTGCCATCATTGCTTGTTCCCGAATGGCTTAACGTAGTTATGCAGAGATATTCGATATCTTCACTTGACGATCTTTACGCTTCAATAGGTTATGGCGGATATTCGGTTCATCAGATTTTACCCAAACTGATTGATTTTTACCGCAAGGAAAAGAAAGCCAAAGAGCAGATACTTGGTAAGAATCCAAATGGGAGCGGCAGAAAAAATGCGGCAGCTATACTTATTGACGGACAACCCGATCTTCTTTGCCGTATAGCGCGTTGCTGCAGTCCTGTGCCCGGGGATGATATAGTCGGTTATGTTTCTAACGGCAGAGGTGTTACTGTTCATCGCAGAGGGTGTCCCAATCTTGCAGGAGTAGATGCAAAAAAATTCATAAGCGCATCATGGGGAGATAAGACAGACAGCTCGTTCGTGGTTTCGCTTCAGATTATTGCAAACAACAGCGATAACTTGATAGTAGATGTTTCTACTATAATTTCTGGGCTTAAACTATCCATACATTCGATAAACGGAAGAGTGGATCGTAATGAAATGGCAACACTTACGATAGGTGTAAATGTAAACAGCATTAAAGAAATAGACCTGCTTGTAAGTAAACTTCAGCAGCTTCCTGCTGTCAGCAAGGTATTCAGGAGTAATACTGTATGATAAAGATAATAATGGTACCTGTAGGGCTTTTACAAGCCAACTGTTATATAGTTCATGACGATACAAGGAACGACGCGGTTCTCATAGACCCGGGAGATGATGAGGAGAGCATTCGTGTAGAGCTGCTCAAAGCACGCTTATCTCCGAAAGCAATACTTCTTACGCACGGGCATTTTGATCATTGTAATGCAGCAAAGGCTTTTGCTGCGGACGGCGCAAAAATTTACATGCACAATGCTGATGAGATAATGACCCGCACCCGTCTTAATATGTCGGAGCTTACAGGAGGTCCGTTTAATTCTTTTACTCCTGATGTACTTTTAAACGGGGGAGAAACGATAGAAGAATGCGGGATGAGTTTCAAGGTTATTCATACGCCGGGACATACCGCGGGCAGTGTGTGTTATATAACGGAAGATAAATTATTTACCGGAGATACCTTGTTTTATTTAGGTGTAGGCCGCACTGATCTGCCTACGGGAAATTACAGAGAATTGGAGCATTCCGTACGGGATATATTATTCAAATTAAAAGGTGATTTTGCGGTTTTCCCGGGACATGGTGAACTTACGGCGCTTTCCTTTGAAAAGGAACATAACATGTTAGCTGAAATTTAATGTTATGTCATATCTTTATAATTATAAACTTACAACAAACGCAGAGTTTTTAAGAGTAGATCTGCTTGACGAAATCAGGCAATTTTCCGGAAAATTTTCAGATATTGATATAGAAGTATGTCTGACATATGACGAAAACATGCATACGGATGTAACTGTTGGCGATATACTCTCGCATTATACGGCGGCATTGCCTGACGGCGATGAAATCGAAATAAAACGGCAGGTAAAGCGTTTCGTGAAACATTCTCTGTATATGACTTTATCTGAAATTTCCGGCATTAAATTGCCTTGGGGCAGTCTTACCGGAATCCGTCCGACAAAGCTCGCGTATGCTTATATTGCCAAAGGCGGACAAGTCGATAATGTTTCCGGTTATATGCAGAGCACTTTTGCGGTAAGCAGTCACAGAGCGAATTTACTTCAACGCATAATAAAAGCACAGAGATCCGCACTTTCGCAAATGCCTGATAGCGCGGTAAATCTTTACGTTCATATTCCATTTTGTGACGGGCGATGCAATTATTGTTCATTTCCGAGCGTCGATATCAGTAAGAAAGGAAGCAATGATCTTTTGTCGCGTTATGTGGATGCGCTTATTTCTGAAATTGCAGAAATGAAAAAATTCATTGCTGTACGCAACGAAAGTATATTTTCTGTATATGTCGGGGGAGGAACTCCGTCCGTACTGGGAGAAAATGACCTTGAACGTTTGTTAAACGCGATAGCCGCAGACAATTGCGAATTTACGTTTGAAGCAGGCAGAGCGGACAGTTTTTCATGTGAAAAAACGGCAATACTAAAAGCGGGCGGGGTAACTCGTATTTGCGTTAATCCTCAAACGTTGAATGATGATACTCTTGCACGCATAGGGCGCAGACATACTGCTTCGGATTTTTACAAGGCTTATTTTACGGCAAAAGAAGCTGGCTTTGATATTAATACTGACATAATAGCTGGCTTGGAAGGAGAAACTCCAAGCGATTTTGCGCATACGGCGGACAGTATAGCTGAACTTCAGCCGGAAAATGTAACTGTGCATACGCTCAGTCGGAAACGAGCATCATTGCTTGCGGATACGGAACTGTCATGTCCGGATATTGAACGTATGATGGATTATGCATTTATGCGTTTTTCCGATTATGAACCATACTATCTATACAGACAGAAAAATATGGTAGGCAATCTTGAAAATGTAGGATTTTGCAAGAAAGGGAAAGAATGCGTAAATAATATCACAGTAATGGAAGAAATGGTCCCGGTTTATGCATGTGGAGCAGGAAGCATATCAAAGCGCGTAGGGAAATGTATTTCCAGGTTTGCGTCGCCCAAAGATGTAGGGCTATATATAGATGAACTTAAAGAAAGGACGGATAAAAAGTTAATGTTTCTTAGCGGCGAAAGGGTTGAATGATACATTCGTCTGGGAACTTAATTAATAACCGACGATAAAATCGCAGACAAAATTTGTATAATGTGCGGTAAATTTGTTTTACATTTGCAAATGTATGTGATATACTTACTGCGTAAAAATTTGTTATACCTCGACACCGCAGGTACCGCGCTCTCCAGGCGGATAACTTAGGTCCGAGGCGAATAATGTCCATAGGAGGATAAAAAAATGGATAAGGAAGTAAAGGCGGAGATTATCGCCAAATTCGCAACGCATCCCGGTGACACGGGCAGCCCTGAAGTGCAGATAGCACTTCTTACTTACAGAATCAATCACCTGACTGAGCACCTCAAGGTTCATAATAAGGACCACCATTCGCGCAGAGGTCTGCTTCAGATGGTAGGTTCCAGACGCAGCCTGCTTAACTATCTCAAGTCTCTTGACATAGAGAGATACAGAAAAATCGTCGCCGATCTGGATCTTAGAAAATAAAAAATATCTGATGGGGCGGACATAAAGTTCGCTCCTTTTTCTTAAAAAGCGGGAAATAGTACCCGCACGTTCGTAAACAGCAGAGTAATTATAGGAGATATAGTAGAGAAATGAGAGAAGGAAACATTTTCAAGACCGTGATCGGCGGGCGTGAAGTATCCGTAGAAGTGGGCAAGTACGCAGAGCAGGCAAACGGTCACTGCATCGTGAGATGCGGCGATACAATGGTCATGACTAACGTCTGCATGTCTGATGCTCCCAGACCCGGCATGGACTTCTTCCCGTTGAGTGTGGATTTTGAAGAAAAGCTTTACGCTATCGGCAAAATCCCCGGAAGCTTTAAGAGGAGAGAGGGACGCGGCAGCGATAAAGCTATTCTTACGTCGCGACTTATTGACCGTCCGATACGTCCGTTGTTCCCTAAGGGACTTTTCAATGACGTTACCGTAGTTTGTACTGCACTTTCCGTTGAACCGGACATTCCGCCCGAAGTATGGGGTATGGTTGGTTCATCGATTGCATTGTCAATTTCCGATATACCGTTTGCCGGTCCTACCGGTGCTGTTGTTGTCGGATATGTTGACGGACAGTATGTGATCAATCCTGATTGCGCGCAGAGAGAGGCAAGCAGTATGCATGTTACCGTTGCCGGAACTGCTGATGCCATCATGATGGTTGAAGCGGGCGCTAATGAAGTAAGTGAAGATGTGATGCTCGGCGGTATACTTTATGCGCATGAAGAGATCAAGAAGATTGTAGCTTTTGTCAATGAGATCGCAGCTGCAGTCGGCAAACCCAAGCTTGAAATGGAATATTATCATGTTCCCGAAGAGATCGATGCCGACGTACGCGAATTTGCAGATAAGCTTCTTGACGATGCGCTTAAAACACACGATCGCACAGAGCGTCAGAATAATCAGGATGCTGTAGAGGCAGCTACCTTAGAGCATTTTGCTGAAAAGTATCCCGACAAAGAGCGTGAGATCAAAGATGCTCTTTACTACATGACAAAAGAAAAGGTTCGCGCAAAGATACTGGATCACGGCGAACGTCCGGATGGCAGAAAGCTGGATGAAATCCGTGAAATATGGTGCGAAGTAGGTATTCTTCCCAGAGTACACGGCTCGGCTGTGTTCACGAGAGGTCAGTCGCAGGCTATGTCGACTTGTACTCTCGGTACGATAGGTGATGCGCAGAAGCTGGAAAATCTTGATGAAGATGACGTCAGAAAGAGATACATGCATCAGTACAATATGCCCGGATATTCTACCGGCGAAGCAAAACCGCTTCGTGCTCCCGGCCGTCGTGAAATAGGTCACGGTGCGCTTGCTGAACGTGCGCTTGAACCTGTAATACCTTCTGAAGAAGATTTCCCGTATGCGATCAGAACAGTAAGTGAGATCGTAAGCTCTAACGGCTCAACGTCGCAGGCAAGCGTATGCGGTTCGTGCCTTGCACTTATGGATGCCGGTGTGCCTATCAAGGCTCCTGTTGCAGGTATAGCCATGGGTCTCATCAAAGATCCTGAGCATCACAGAGTCGCTATACTTTCCGACATTCAGGGCCTCGAGGATTTCCTCGGAGATATGGACTTTAAGGTCGCTGGTACGAGTAAGGGCATTACCGCGATCCAGATGGATATCAAGATCAAGGGAATAGATAAGGAAATACTCACTACGGCACTTGAGCAGGCACGTAAGGGAAGACTGTTTATCCTTGGTAAGATGCTTGATGTTATACCCGGACCTCGTGCGGAATTGTCTAAATGGGCGCCTAAGATTACCGTCATCAAGATCGATCCCGATAAGATCGGTAAGGTTATCGGTAAGGGTGGCGAGACGATTAATAAGATCGTTGAAGATACCGGCGTGAAGATTGATATTGAGGAAGACGGAAGCGTATATATTGCATATATGGATGTCGCGATGGGAGAAAAAGCAAAGAACATTATTCTTTCCATTGTTGAGGACGTAGTTGTAGGTAAGGTATACGAAGGTCCGGTTGTTAAGATTCTTATGAGCAATCCTGACAGAATGGGCGGAAAAGATCGTAAGCCGAGAAGAGACGGAAAGCATGAGAAAGAGTCCAAGGATGAAAAGAAAGAAGAGGCTCAGCAGCTTGGTGCTTTTGTCAATATCGCTCCTGGAAAAGACGGCATGATTCATATTTCCAAACTTTCCAATAAACGAGTAGCAAAGGTTACGGATGTTATTGATGTTGGTGATGTCGTAAGAGTGGAAGTAATCAAAGTAGATGAAAAAGGAAGGATCGACCTTAAACTGGTTGAAGTTCTTTCAAAAGCTTCGTCTGCTGAATAAAAATTTCATTTTTTATCGAATTAAAAGCAACACCCCGTGCATATTCATAACACAGGGTGTTGTATGATTAAGCGGCATAAATTTATCAGTTATATACTTACAGGTGTGATCTGTCTTTCTGTTTGCGGCGGTGTTTTGGCTATATGGGCAACATCTCCTGGAAGTATAAGCGTTTCTACTGATCCGAGAGCAATTTACTCAGGATCTTCAGAAACCTCTGTAGCTTTAATGTTCAATGTATATTCTGGAGAGCAATTTATACCGGAAATAATGGAAGTATTAAGCGACAAAGGTGCGTCCGCAACATTTTTCATAGGCGGTTGCTGGGCAGAAAAACATGTTGACCTGATGTCTGAAATAGCTGAATCCGGATATGAAATAGGGAGTCATGGCTATTTGCACAGGGATCATTCACAGATGAGTTATGACGGAAATCTTGAAGAGATGAAAGCAGCTCATAGACTTTTAAGATCGATCACGGGTGAAGATGTTAAACTTTTTGCTCCGCCGTCTGGCGCGTATTCTCAGAATACGTTGGATGCAGCTGAAGATATGGGATACGTCACTGTTCTATGGTCTAAAGATACAATAGACTGGCGGGATCATGATGTCGACACTATTGTAAACAGAGCAACAAAAGATCTAAAGGCGGGCGATATGATTTTGATGCATCCTACTGAAGCTACGGCTATGGCTCTGCCTCAGATACTGGACGGAATAGATGCAGA
Source organism: uncultured Clostridia bacterium (assembly GCA_944362615.1). Lineage (GTDB taxonomy): Bacteria > Bacillota > Clostridia > Christensenellales > Pumilibacteraceae > Protoclostridium. The sequence continues at coordinate 11,141 of CALVTM010000002.1, read as the reverse complement.
GGGATTAAAAGCCGAATGTGTATCTGAAGTTCTTTAACTTGATTCAAGTGGATTTTTACCGCAGAATAAGGGTAAAATATACAGCGGAGAAAATTATGATAAAATCAACTAAATTTGATAACGGTTTGACATTGGTCAGTGGATACTATCCGTCTTTCCGTTCCGTCGCCGCAGGTTTTTGGGTGGGCGCGGGAAGTGCTTTTGAAACAGACGTCGAAAACGGAATTTCACATTTTACCGAACACGTTATGTATAAAGGCACGGCAAATTTTACGGCTGCGCAGATCGCCGAGAAATTTGAAGACTACGGTGCAAACTTCAATGCATTCACAAGCAAAGAAGCAACTTGTTTCTATTTTAAATGTATTGATGAAAAGATAAACGATTGTTTCAGCTTACTTTCGCATATACTTTATGAATCTTTATTTGACAATGAAGAGCTCGATAAAGAGCGCAAAGTCATTGCTGAAGAGATAAATATGGTTGAAGATGAGCCGGAAGAGATATGTTATGACTTACTGGCTGCAAAGCGGTATGCCGGAACAAATCTTTCAAAAACAATACTTGGTCCGGTGGAAAATGTATTGAGATTTCGCGGCGACGACGTGCGCAGTTATGTAAGCAGGATGTATACACCGGATAATACCGTAATTGCTATTGTCGGAAACATTCGGTTTGAAGATGCGATCCGTCTTGTTGAAAAATACGTTCTTCCGCTTTGCGGCAATGGAAAGAACAGTAAAGTATATCCTGAAAATGTTGTCGGAGGCGGTTTTGCCAAATGCGAAAAAGATTTTGAACAGGTCAATATAGGAATAGGCTTTCCTTCGATTTCATTTGACAGCGAACTTTTTGCAGTACAGAATATCGTATCATTTTGTCTGGGAACAGGTATGAGCTCCAGATTATTCCAGAGTTTACGCGAAAGACAGGGATTGGTTTATAACGTATACACCTCTTGTTCATCTTATATGAATAACGGAAATTTCGGGATTTATCTAAATACAAGCGGTGGTAATGTGGATAACGCAATCATATCTGTTGCTGATGAAGTAAAAAAACTTGTTTCCGACGGTTTGACCGGCAATGAGATTGAGCGCGCAAAAATACAGCTTAAAAGCTCTGCGCTGTTCAGTATCGAATCTATACTTTCAGTAATGAGCACATGCGGCAAATATGCCTTGTATACCGGGAAAGCATATGATGTAGATAAAAACATAGAGGATGTTGAGAAAGTAACTATCAAGGATGTCTCCGACTTCTGCAGAAGCGGAGTATTCGATAAACCCGTATCAATGGCTTATGTCGGTAAAAAACAGTTTATCGACAAAAAGGATCTGTATACGGATTTTAATGCTCGTTTGTCCGGCAATTAAAAAAAGCGTCCGCGTAAACTGTGCGCGGACGCTTATTTTATTTTTTAAAATCTTCTTAAAACTATTGAAATATACATGCAGTTTGTGCTATAATCTATATATCAGGATACCTGTGAGGTTCGGCTGTATATTATGAATAATTATAAGAGACGCGATAGCGTCGAACGTACGGATAAAGATCACGATATACTCGGAATAGTGCTGATGATAATATCAGCATTCCTTTTGTTATGCTCCGCGATACCCGTAATATTCGGTCCGGTAAGCAGTGCAATACAAGCAGTATGTCTTGGTTTGTTTGGAATTTTTGCTTATGCTCTTTTTGCATTTGTTTTTGCGATAGGGCTTGTTTTACTTCTGAGAAGAAAGATAAGCGTTTCAGCAAAAAAAATAATAGCTATAGCAGGTATCGCAGTTTTTCTGATGGTACTTCTTCAGCTTATAACGACCAATTCGGTTTTATCCGAAAGTTTCGGCGATTATATATCTGAAGTATATGCAAATAAATGGACGGCAGGCGGAATTATATTCGGTCTTATTGCGTATGGGATCAAAGCACTTATAAGCGTAGTAGGCGCATACATTGTAGTCAGCTTGTTGCTTGCAGGTTTTATCGCTCTTTTGGTGTACTTCATTATAAAGGACAATGGACTTTTAGTGATAAAACGCAATCCGGCTAAGCATAAGACCAGTGGTGAGCCGGAACAGCTTTCCATATACAACGACGAAGAAGACACGCTTGAACAGAGGGTGGATAAAAGCAATAACGCGGCTTCTTTGTTTGTTGCAAAAGTATCCGGTAATGGATTTGAGCGTGAAAATGGCACATCTCGCGAATCCACGTACGGCTTGTATGATGATTATGGTCAGCTTAACATTATGGGAAGAAAAAGATATTCTCAGGAGGAAGCTGCGGACATTCTCTATAAGTCATTTGAAACTACTATCGAAGACCCCATAAAGCGCGGTAATAAACGTCAGGAAGAGGAAGCCGATGCAAAAGGAAGTATGGGACGAGGCTATTACGAAGGTACGGAAGAGGAACAGCCGAATGTCCGTCCGGCTCCGGCAAGCGCTGAAGCTTCTCCGGATATTCATGAAGTACAGTCGGATGAGCGCAAAAAACCCAAGAAAATCCTTCACGATTCTCCGCGCGCAAATAACGGATTCAGTAATCTCACATTACCTACAATCAAATCGCCTGAAAGAGAAAATGATGACGGCAATATAATGAATTCGAACGCATTTGAAAGTATCAGCGGAAATACGTCTAATTTTGCTGCGTTCGGGAATGAAGCAGGAAGCGGTTTTACTCGCGGAGAGGATTCTCGGAATAATCGCGATAATCAGGAAACACGCAATTTCGGCGACGTAAACAGCCGTAATTTCAATTCGTATATGCCGCCGAATAACGCTGCGGAAAATGATGACAGCGGCATTATATCTGCCGACTCGTGGAAAATCGAAGCGGCAGAAGAGCAGGACGTAAAACCCGGAGAAGGGGAATCAGAGTCGCGTAAATCCGGTTATGACGGTTATGGCGGACTGGATAAAGCGTCTTTCGGCATCACTAACAGAAATATTGCCGAAAACGATTCTCCCATAGCCAATGCAAGATGGTTCGGAAATGTGTATGAGGAAACTGAAGATGAGGATGACGGAGTAGGATTTAAACCGTTTATCATACCAGAAAATCCTAAAAACGATGATCGCGTGTTCACTTCATTCTCTGATGCTCCGCCGATAACGAATATGTCAACATTTGAAAAAATGTCGAATAAAGCAGACGTACACGGCACTGTATCAGATCATTCTGACGATTACAGCAACAATAAGACAGAAGAAAATGTAAAGACGGAAGAGGGTAATGCGGAAAAAGATCAGAACCCGATAATATCTGATGTGAAGCCCGTCGAGAACAATGACGGCAATGATCTGATCATAGATAACGAAGTAGAGGACAAAACAGAGCAGGCTGCTTTTGAAGGGGAAGATCATACCGGATATTATACGCATGAAGAGCCCCAGGTAGTGGAAGAAGTAAAACCGCAACCGCCGGTAAAAGAGGTTATCCATTCCACTCCCGCCAATGATACTCGTTTGAACGAAACTGTTAAGGAACCGGAACCGCAGCCCATTCCCCCTGCGGCTGATGAGCCATATATTTATATTAAACCTCCACTTAATCTTCTCAGCGAGCCTGAAGAGGACAGTGTCGTTGACAGCGCTGAGATTGAGGGTAAGACACAGGCTATAGAGGAAATACTTAACGGGTTGAAGTTCCCGGCAAAAGTATGTAATGTCATAGTGGGTCCTTCTGTTACTCGCTTTGAATTGCAGCCGCCCCAGGGCATACCTGTAAGGCGCATACTTGCACTTGATAAAGATTTGGAGCTTACTCTTGCAAGCGGCGCTATACGTATTGAAGCGCCTGTTGCCAATAAACAAGTAGTAGGCGTAGAAGTGGCGAATAAGCATCCCGTTTCCGTTGCTTTGCGTGAAATTATCGACAGCCCGGCGTTTAAGGACTCGAGAGGTATGCTGCCGCTTGCGCTCGGCAAGGACATAGGCGGAGATGCGATCGTGCGGAATCTTGAAAAGATGCCTCATCTTCTTGTTGCCGGTGCAACCAATATGGGTAAATCCGTGTGTCTTAATACGATCATAATAAGTCTCATATATAAAAATTCTCCCGAAGATGTGAGATTAGTACTTGTTGATCCTAAGCATATAGAGTTTACTCCTTATCGCGGATTGCCTCATCTTCTTCTTGAAAATCCCATTACTGAAGTAAATCATGCGGTTAATGCTCTCAATTATCTTATAGACGAGATGGAAAAAAGATATGAGCTGTTCAACAGTATGGCTCAGTCCGGTTATGCGATCAGAAATCTGGAGGAGTATAACAAGTGCGATCTTGTACGCAGCGGTAAGGCAAAAAAAATTCCGTATATCGTTATGATCGTAGACGAGCTTGCCGATCTTATGACTACAAGAAAGAAGGACGTTGAAAACGGCATACGTCGTATTGCGCAGAAGGCTCGTGCAGCTGGAATACATTTGGTGCTTGCTACGCAGAGACCGTCGGTCGATATTATTACCGGATCTATAAAAGTCAACTTGCCTTCAAGAATATCGCTTAAAGTTACTTCAAATGCCGATTCGCGCACCGTGCTTGACCAGGGCGGGGCGGAGTCACTTATCGGTCGCGGTGATATGCTGCTGATGTGTAATTCCGAACCTTTGCGCCTTCAGGGTGCGTTCCTTTCCAATGAGGAAATCGGTAACATAGTCTCTAATATCAAGCAGAATAATAAAGCTATTTTCGATAAGGAAATAGAAAAAAGCATACTTGTCGATCAGAGTGAACCCGAGGAAGCAGTTCAGGCTTCTTCTGATTCCGAAGAAAGCGCGGATGAAAAAATGTTACCGAATATTATGCGTTGCTTTATCAATCGCGGAAAAGCGTCCACTTCTATGATACAGACGAGATTCTCTTTCGGTTATGCAAGAGCTGCTCGTATAATAAATATCCTGGAAACGCGTAAGTGGATCGGACCTCCTACAATGAATGCCAAGGCAAGAGACGTGTATATGACCGTAGAGCAATTCGAAACCATATTCGGCGAACCGTTTAATGAGTGATTTAATGGAAAAAACTGCAAAAAAAGTCTGCATTATTTCTCTGGGCTGTGACAAAAACAGAGTTGACACGGAAAATATTCTGTATTATCTCGGTAAGGGTGGGTATATTGCCACCAATGACATGGGAGATGCGGATATAATTATCGTAAACACTTGTGCGTTTATCACGGCAGCTGAAAAAGAAGCCATAGACACTGTCTTTGAAGCGGCTTGGTATAAAGATCACGGGAAATGCAAAACGCTTGTTGTCGCCGGATGTCTGCCGATGCGCTACCGGGAAAAGCTCGCCGAGCTTCTTCCAGAAGTGGATTGTTTCGTCGGAATGAACGATTATGCTGATATATGTGCTATAATCGAACGCAAAGAGCGTATAAATTTATGCGGAAACTATATTCAGACGTCGAAGCGAGTTTTATCAACGCCGCCTCATTATGCGTATTTGAAAATAGCTGATGGTTGCGATAATCATTGTACTTATTGTACAATACCTTCTATACGAGGAAAATATAAATCACGTACTTCCGACAGTTTGTTGGAAGAAGCGGCATATCTTGACGACATGGGCGTGAAAGAGCTTATTATCGTTGCGCAGGACGTAACCCGATATGGTTATGATATCTGCGGAGAGTATCTGCTTGTTTCGCTGCTTAAAAGACTGCTGAATGAATGCTCGTTTGAAAAGATAAGGCTGTTGTATTGCTATCCGGAATTGGTATCAGATGAACTTATTGATCTTATAGCGTCCGAAGACCGTATAGCGAACTACATAGACGTGCCGTTGCAGCATATAAACGATCAGGTATTGCGCCGTATGGGGCGTCGTACAAATTCCGAACAAATCAAAACGCTTTTTGATAAACTTAAAGCACGCGGAATAGCTATACGAACGACTTTTATTGTTGGCTTTCCCGGTGAAACTGATGAACAGTTTAAAGAGCTTACTGAATTTGTGCATAATTATAAGCCCGAACATGCGGGAGTTTTCGCGTATAGCAAGGAGGACTCAACGCCGGCAGCACGGATGAAGGATCAGATACCCGTAAGGATCAAAAGGAAGCGTGCCGACGAGTTGGGAAAGATAATCGAAAGTCTTGCGGAAGAACGCAATGCATCTCTTGTCGGAAACGTGATAAAGGTTATTTATGAAGATATTGATTACGACAGAAAAATGTTCGTAGGAAGAACGGAAGCTGATGCTCCCGGAATTGACGGACTGGTGTATTTTAACGGGGATTTCTGTGAAGTAGGAAGTGTTTACGCAGTTAAAATCACCGGATATGACGGATACGATTTGATTGGAGAAAAAGTATGAATATTCCTAATAAATTAACTATGGCACGTATGCTTTTAATTCCTGTTTACGTAGCACTTGTGTTCATAGAAGTTGATACATTTGCATATTTTAATGATTTTTTAGCGGTTCTGATATTCGGAATAGCCGCATTTACTGACTTTCTTGACGGAAAACTCGCAAGGAAATGGAACATGGTAACCGATTTTGGTAAGTTGTTCGATTCTGCGGCAGATAAGTTACTTTGCGGTAGTGCGCTGATACTTCTTATTTATGTGTTTTCAGTGGTTTGTCCGTTGACTTTTATATCAGAAACGCCGGCTTTTCTCATAATATTGACATTATTCGTTGTACTTATAATTTGCCGTGAAATGTTTATGACGGCATTCCGTTCCGTAGCGGCCAGCCGAAATATAATAATAGCTGCGGACATGCCTGGAAAAATCAAAGCAGCGGCTCAGATGTTCGGTATAGTCGTTATTATGCTTGCTCCTGATTTGTATGCAATAGGAGAATCAAATGGTATAGACGGACTTGTAACAGCCGCTAAAATAACATTCTTAGCGGGGTTTGCATTGCTTGCCTTAGGCGCGGTAATGGCAGTTATATCCTGCGTACTTTATGTGATAAAATATCCCGGAGTAATGTCTGAAAAGGCTCCGGAGATACAAGTACCTGAAGAGGACAATTTCAAGGAGAATTGATGAATATAAACATACTCGTGATCGGAAAAAATACTTTGATATGCGGAAATTTTGATTTTAATCGACTTGCCGTATTTCTTGCCGACCGCGATTATGAAATAACGCATATTTTTTGTGCGGATACGACGGATGAAATAAATGAGATAATCGGTATGTGCGACGATGACGATATGATTATCGTGATCGGAGAAACCGAATATCTTTTTCATGCATTGGGCGATGCCGAAACGGGTTTGAAACAAGCGGATTATTTCAGGCGGGGTGAACGTACTTTTGTAGTCATGCCCGAGTTTGACGAAAGGAAAATAAAAGAAGTAATAATACCTCTTCTCAACATAAAAAGTAAAAAATGCTTTAATACCGTAGTGTTTAGGACTTTCGGAAAAAGGGAAGAAGAGCTGCGCGAATTATTGCGTGATCAGATCCGTAACAGAAACAAAATAATATTTAACTTTTATCCGGACGGTGAAGAATGCGAAATCAGAGTGCGGTATTCGCGAAATACTTCGTCAATCGCTGTAAATGATCTTATAAACTCAGTAGGAGAGACACTTCAAGATTATGTTTATGCGCTCAATGATACTTCACTCGCGGAAAGTACAGCCGAATTACTTCTTCGGTCAGGTCTTAAACTTTCGATAGCAGAATCTTTTACCGGAGGCGGTGTCGCTTCCGCACTTATTTCCCGTCCGGGAATGAGCAAATGTTTGCTTGAAAGTATCGTTGCGTACTCTAATGCGGCTAAAGAATCCCGCTTGGGCGTATCGCACGACGTTATATCCAAACTCGGAGCTGTTTCTGACGATTGTGCCTTTGAAATGGCAAACGGATTGTTTTCAAATTCTGATTGCGACGTTGCTATTGCGACAACCGGAAATGCCGGACCTACTGCGGAAAAAGGTGATGCTGTAGGATTGTATTACATCGCCGTAGGTGACAGAGATGATCTCCATGTGTTCAAAAATTTTTATGTTCCTGATAATGCGGAGAATAAATCAGATAAGGAAATTCGTCGCGAAATAACTGAATCCGGCATTAAAACGGCTCTTTTTGAGCTTGGCAAATATTTAAGAAATAAATTAAGGAGTAAATAAATGGAAAAAGATAAAGATACGATAAATGCAGAGAGAGAGAAAGCTCTTGAGCTGGCTATCGCGAAAATAAAAAAAGAACATGGTGAAGGATCGATAATGAGGATGTCTGAGGAAGCCGTTCGTAAAGTGGATGTAATTCCTACCGGCTGCCTTCCTCTTGATTTTGCGCTCGGTATAGGCGGGATGCCTAAAGGGAGAATTATAGAAATATACGGTCCGGAATCCAGTGGTAAAACCACGCTTACATTACATGTTATCGCACAGGCGCAGAAAATGGGCGGCAAAGTGGCGTTTATCGATGCAGAACATGCGCTTGATCCGACTTATGCAAAAAATCTCGGTATAGATTTGAATGAACTCTATATATCTCAGCCGGATTCAGGTGAACAAGCGCTCAACATTGTAGAGGAACTTGTTACCAGCGGTGCGCTTGACGTTATCGTGGTCGATTCAGTTGCTGCGCTCACTCCAAAAGCAGAGATAGACGGCGAAATGGAAGACAGCCAGATAGGACTTCAGGCGCGTCTTATGTCAAAAGCTTTGCGTAAACTTGTAGCTCCTGCGGAAAAAACGGGAACATGTATAATTTTTATTAATCAGCTTCGTGAAAAAGTTGGTGTATTTTTTGGATCGCCAGAAACCACTCCCGGAGGAAAAGCGCTTAAATTTTACACTTCAATAAGGATTGATATACGTAAGACGGATTCCGTAAAAGACGGTTCTGATATTGTGGGAAGCCGTGTGAAAGTTAAAGTTGTTAAAAATAAAATGGCTCCTCCTTTTAAAACAGCTGAGTTTGATATTATATACGGTAAGGGTATAAGTAATGAGGGTTGTCTCATAGATCTTGGTCTTGAGTACGATATATTTACAAAAAGCGGATCATGGTTCGGGTACAATGGTGAACGCATATGCCAGGGCAAGGAACGTTTACGCTCAATGCTTGAAACAAATAAAGAGTTTGCCGATGAGGTATCTGAAAAGATCAGACAGGCGCATGAAGCGAAAAAAGCCGAATTAGTTTGATCATATGTACTTTATTTATTAAAATCGTGTTGATTGTGTGTAAATTCGCTTGCATAAAGATACGCAATGTTTTATAATTTTGTATGTTATTAAGCTTCTGATAGCAATTTTACTATATAAAACCGAAAGGAGGATATAAATTCGAAATGGGAGCAATTATACTGTCCGCAGCATCAGCTTCCGTAGTACTTGCGATCATATTACCTATAATTGCAATTATTGCGGGTTGTTGCATCGGATTTGCGATATATCATTTTGCATTAAAAAGTAAGACTGATAAATCCAAGCAGCTCGCCAATAAAATGGTCGAAGAAGCCATAGTAGAGGCGAAAAAATTAAGAAAAGACGCTATTGCCGAAGGCAAAGAAGAAGTCAGAAAAGAGCGCAACGTGTTTGAAAACGAGAAACGCGAACACAATGCGGAGATTCAGCGTTCTGAACAAAGATTACAGCAGAGAGAAGCTTCTCTTGATAAAAAAGAGGCAATGCTCGATAAGAAAGAAGCTAATCTGGACGCAAAGCTGGATAATGTTGAATTGATCAAAACGAATCTTGCCGCACAGCAGGAGGAGCTTAACGAAAAAAAGAAAGAAATAAACGAAGCGCATGAACGAATGGTAGAAGAGCTTGAAAAAGTAGCTCAGCTCAGCAGGGAAGATGCGAAAGCTCAGTTGATCGATGCGATAGAAGAAGAGGCTAAACGTGACGCCGTTAAGCAAGTCAGAGAAATCGAATCCAAAGCTAAAGAGGACGGCGAAAAGAAAGCAAGAGAAATAGTCGCGCTTGCAATACAACGTTGTGCCGTCGATCAGAGCAACGAAATTACCGTTTCAACGGTCATGTTGCCGAGCGATGAGATGAAAGGACGAATAATAGGCAGAGAGGGCAGAAACATAAAAGCACTTGAGCAGGCTACCGGAGTTGATTTTATTATAGACGATACGCCTGATACGGTTGTTCTTTCTGCATTCGATCCTGTTCGCAGAGAGATAGCTCGAGTAACGCTTGAAAAACTTATTTCTGACGGCAGAATTCATCCGGGAAGAATCGAGGATGTTGTTGCAAAAGCAACAAAGGAAATCGACACTCAGATTAAAGATGCCGGCGAAAATGCAATGTTTGAAACGGGTGTCCTTAACCTTAACTCAGAACTTATAAAGCTTCTTGGAAGACTTAAATTCAGAACCAGTTACGGTCAGAACGTTCTCAAACATTCGATTGAAGTTTCGTTGTTGGCGGGAAATATGGCTTCGGAACTTGGCGCAAACGTGAATCTTTGTAAGCGTGCCGGCTTGTTGCATGATATAGGTAAGTCGATTGATCACGAAACGGAAGGCACGCATATCTCGATAGGCGTCGATATTGCGAAAAAGTACAAGGAAAACAATGACGTAATTCATTGTATTGCGGCGCATCATAACGATATCGACCCGCAAACAATAGAAGCAGTTATCGTACAGTGTGCAGATGCTATAAGCGGCTCAAGGCCGGGAGCTCGCCGTGAATCTCTTGAGAATTATGTTAAGAGACTGGAACAGCTTGAAAGTATAGCGAATGCTCATGCTGGAGTTGAAAAATCTTTTGCAATTCAAGCCGGCAGAGAGGTGCGTATAATTGTAAAGCCCGAAGTAGTCGATGATGCAGCTACGGTATTCCTTGCACGAGATATAGCAAAGCAGATTGAAAATGAGATGCAGTATCCCGGACAGATAAAAGTGAATGTCATAAGGGAACTCAGAAGCGTCGATTATGCAAAATAATAAGTTTTGCGATTAAGCGACATATAATGCGAATAAAAACAAGCTCCTTTATGAAGTGAACCCCAAAGATTGGACAAAAATATAATTAAATTGTTTTGAGATGAGTTCGGTATTGCACCGGACTCATTCCTTTTAGTTTGAGAGAAATTCTCTTGTTGTTCCAGTAAAATATGTATTCATGCAACTTTTGTATGAAGTCTTCCACGCTTGCAAACTTCTCTCCGTAGAACATTTCTACCTTCAAT
>CALVTM010000001.1 GCA_944362615.1 uncultured Clostridia bacterium | reverse complement strand
TGGTACGTTTTGCTTGAGTTAGATCCTCAAAAAAGTTTTGAGGAAAATGGTAATGTTTATGGTAAGCTTGGTAGAAGCGTAATGGAATTAAACAGGGGTACAACCAGATCTATTTTTAGTTTTGATAGTTGTTGTTGGGAAATTGTCAAATAAATATTAAAGAAATTGATACGCCTGTGGTAATCCAAACCAATAATGGTTGAACAGCGATAGATTTTTGCCAAATAATAATGTAAATCCAAGTATATGTTACTATATTTATAAGGTAGCATTTTTATCCACTAAACCCAAACCGAGGATAAGGGCGCATCTTGCGCCCTTTCTTCATGTCTCGGGCTTCGGTCATTTACGTTTTAGTAAACTCCCTCGCCCTCGCATTTGAAAGAACGCAATCTGCAACCCTTCTGCTCGGTTTGCGGCAGCATTTTTATTCACTAAACCCAAACGCGACGTATACGCACACTCTGCGTTTATGTCAGAAAAAGAAACCGCTTTGTCGGTTTCTTTTTCATTTAACTGCGTGGCGTTCGCAATCTGCGATTGCTCGGCTGCGGGCATTTTTTGGGCGTTCTCGCCGTCGTCGCCGTGTCCGTCGGGATAATCGGGGAATATCAGATTTAAGAGCAGTTCGCCCTGTTGCCCACCTTTAAGGTGGAACAACACTTTCATTTTATCGTCGTACAGTATCACCCTATAAATAAAAGTGCCTATTGTAAAATGCTCTTGTTTTTCTTTATTTTGTAGATATGGTAGAAAAAATTGTCCTGTTTTATGTTCAATAACTGCAAAGCGGTTTTCAGTTTGATACGCTTGCAAAGGTAGTCGTTAGCGACGGATAAAAATTCGTCCGAATAAACGAACGAAGGACGACCGAAACGGACGCCCTTTGCCCTCGCTATCTTTATTCCCTCGGCTTGCCGCACCTTGTTGTTTTCCCGCTCATTCTCGGCTACGAAAGACAATATTTGCAACACAATATCCGAAATGAACTTTCCGACCAAATTATCCGCTTTCGTTCGCGTGTCAAGTATCGGCATATCCAAAACTAAAATATCCGCGCCGATTATATTCGTTATTCTGTTCCATTCCTCGATAACCTGACTGTAATTGCGCCCTAACCTGTCAATAGACTTTATGACGAGCAAATCGCCGCTTGTAAGTTTCTTTAATGATCGTTTACTTTTACTACATACAACGGCTTGCGTATTTTGCGGCGGATATGCTATAATAAATAGGCAAATATAATCTGTTTGCAGGGTAAAATCGTTATTTTTCGGCATTGTAGTAAAAGTACACTTAAACTACAAGGTCGAGGGAGGTTTTGTGATGAAAAGGAAACTGTTAATCACTCTTTTAGCGGTAGTAAGTTGTTTGGCTTGCGCATTGGGCTTGGCGGCTTGCGACGGTGACGGGGGCGGCAATACGCAACATTCCCACATTTGGTCGCAAAGTTGGGAAAGAAACGAAACGCACCATTGGCACAACTGCACGGCAGAAAACTGTACCGTAACGGATAATTCCCAAAAAGACGGATATGCCGAACACGACTTTACGAACGGCGACTGCGCTGTATGCGGTAAGAAACCCGCCTTGAAATACACCCTGAATGATGATGGCAAAAGTTATACCGTAACAGGGATAAACCAGGATGTTGCGGATATTGTGATTGTCGCCGAATATAACGGCAAACCTGTAACGAGTATCGGTGATTATGCGTTCTCTGGTTGCAGTAATCTTGAAAGCGTGTATATTCCCGACAGTGTGACGAGTATCGGTGATCATGCGTTCTATTATTGCAGTAATCTTGAAAGCGTAACAATCGGCAACGGCGTAACGAGTATCGGTGATCATGCGTTCTATTATTGCAGTAATCTTGAAAGCGTAACAATCGGCAACGGCGTAACGAGTATCGGTGATTCTGCGTTTGATGGTTGCAGTAGTTTGCAATATAAAGAATATGATAACGCAGATTATCTCGGAAACGCCGGTAACCCGTATGTAGTATTGATAAAAGCAAAAGATACGTCGATTACAAGTTGTACAATCAACAGCAAGACAAAAGTTATATACTATTCTGCGTTCGAGAATTGCAGTGCTCTTACAAGTATCACGATACCCGACGGCGTAACGAGTATCGGTGATTCTGCGTTCGAGAATTGCAGCGCTCTTACGAGTATCACGATACCCGACGGCGTAACGACTATCGGTGATAGAGCGTTTTATGATTGCGGTGGTTTGAAATATAACGAACATGATAACGCATATTATCTCGGAAACGCCGGTAACCCGTATGTAGTATTGATAAAAGCAAAAGATACGTCGATTACAAATTGTACAATCAACAGCAAGACAAAAGTTATATGTTCTTGGGCGTTCAATGATTGCAGTAACCTTACAAGTATCACAATTCCCGACAGCGTAACGATTATCGGTGATTATGCGTTCTATTATTGCAGTAATCTTGAAAGCGTAACAACCGGCAACGGCGTAACGAGTATCGGTAGTTCTGCGTTCGAGATTTGCAGTGCTCTTACAAGTATCACAATCCCCGACAGCGTAACGACTATCGATAGTTCTGCGTTCTTTGGTTGCAGTGCTCTTACAAGTATCAAAATTCCCGACAGTGTAACGATTATCGGTGATTATGCGTTCGAGATTTGCAGTTTGCTTAAAAGCGTAACAATCGGCAACGGCGTAACGACTATCGGTAGTTCTGCGTTCTTTTATTGCGGTAGTCTTAAAAGCGTGTATATTCCCGACAGTGTAACGACTATCGGTAGTTCTGCGTTCCAGAATTGCAAGTCGCTTGAAAGCGTAACAATCGGCAACGGCGTAACGAGTATCGGTAGTGAGGCGTTCTATAATTGCAGTGCTCTTACAACTATCACAATCCCCGACGGCGTAGTGTCTATCGATAGTTCTGCGTTCCAGAATTGCAGTTCGCTTACAAGCGTAACAATCGGCAACGGCGTAACGAGTATCGGTAGGTTTGCGTTCTCTGGTTGCAGTGCTCTTACAAGTATCACAATCCCCGACAGCGTAACGACTATCGGTAGTTCTGCGTTCTTTGGTTGCAGTAATCTTGAAAGCGTAACAATCGGCAACGGCGTAACGACTATCGGTGATTATGCGTTCTCTGATTGCAGTCGTCTTACAAGTATCACAATTCCCGACAGTGTAACGAGTATCGGTAGTGAGGCGTTCGCTAATTGCCTTATGCCTACGAAAATAACATTCAAAGGTACAAAGGAGCAATGGGATGCTATTGTAAAAAGTAGTGACTGGGATTCAGGTAGAAACTACTATACAATCCAATGCACCGACGGCGAGATAGGGAAAGGTTAAGCCGCCGAGTGCAGGCAAAAGACAAAGACCAAAACGAAAACAACTGAATAAAAAATTTAAGGCGTTCACGCACAAAAGCGTGAGCGCTTTTATTTATTTTATGTATTGACATTATATTTTCGATATGGTATAATCTGACAAAGGAGGAAATTAATGATGTACGAAAAAATCACGGGCTATCTTGATACTTTTTCAAAAGGCGCAGCTGACCCTGAAATAAAAGAAAAGATAAGCTCATTTGTATCTGATTTTTCGCAGTCAGGATTTATGAATCCGAATGCGATGGAAATCGTGGGTGAAAAAGGATGGGTAGACAGAGGCGCGCTCAAGAATGCCACCCCGACGATGAGTGCAGAGGATGCCTGCGCATGTCTTTCATGTTTTGTTCAGCAGGAATATTTCTTAGAAGGCATAATTCTCGATCTGATCAGCAACGGATTATTAATCGGAATTCTTCAGAGATTAAAAGAACTTGACGGCTGAATAACGAATAAACATAAGCCAAATAAAAAACCCGGATATAATATTCCGGGTTTTTGTTTTATACGTATAATCTTTTGTGATCGTCAGGATCTCTCTATTTCGCAGATTTCCTTTTTCGGTTCTTCCTTGTTGTAGGAATGGGGTATCGGTTTCCATTCAAGTTTTTTGATGAACAGCACGGCGATATCAATGAATACGGTAACAAGCAGGAACAGGGGCCAGAGCAGGAACGCGGACAGTGCTGTGAAGAAGCCGACCTTGCCTATGCGCTTATGTTCGAGAATAAAGAGCAGGATGGCGGAGAACACGGTTATCACATAACTTGTCCCGAGCGATATACCGAATATCGTGAAGTACATACTCCACACGGCGGCGGGGTCATAGCCGAACAGGGGACAGAACGCGATAAGTACGAGTTGCAGTATCCACAGGGCGACGCTTATGACGCCGAGCGGCATGATCTCTACTGCCATGTTGTAAGCGGACATGAAGTTGCCTTCCTCGTCCTTATTCTTTTTGCGGGTGAATATGCTGCGTACAAGCTGTTTGAAACGCGTGAAGAATACGTCCATATGACCTTTGCCCCAGCGCATGCGCTGTCTCATCATTATTTTGAATGTAGTGGGCTGTTCGTCATAGAACATAGCTTCGTCGCAGTAAACTATCTTGTTTCTGTGAGTTACCTGATCGGCGGAAAACTCCCAGTCTTCCGTGAGAGTAACGTACTCCCAGCCGTTCGCAACGAATTCGCTCGGCATCAGGTAACCGGTACCCGATATGCGGGTGGAGCAGCCGCAAACGGTACGGCCTCTGGACTCATAGCGGCACATGGCGAGAAAGAAGATCCCGTAAAGACAGGACATGGTGTTCTCACTGAAATTTTTTGAGTTGCGGTAAGAAGTAATGACCTTTTTCTTTCCGCACGCGACGAAAGCATCGTTCATTTTTTCGATGTAATTTTCCGTCAGGATATTGTCGGCGTTAAGTACGAGGAATCCGTCGTAATTTTCCGTGCCGTAATCTTCTTTGATTCTTCCGAACAGGTGTCTGTACGCATAACCGAGAGTACGCTCATCCGGATTGTTGTACTCGTAGACTATTGCTCCGGCTTTTCGGCTGACTTCTGCCGTGGCGTCCGTACAGTTATGCGCAACGACAAAGACGTCAATTTTATCCTGAGGATAGCGGCACTTGCGAATGCTTTCTATCAGCTTACCGATAACTTTCTCCTCATTTCTTGCGGAGATGATAATACCGTATTTAAGGCGTTCCTCGGTCGCCGGATATTTTTTGTGGGCAAAAACGCCTACTAATGCATAGATTATGAAATGCAGCAACATCAAGCCTAAAATTGCGCCTAATGAGCCGCTTATAATCATAGCTATTTCAAGATAACCCATATTGACCTCTTAATCGTCATATTGGAGGTGACTTGCCGTATAACGAATACAACCAGTCCGTACTATCCATCCAATAATAATATAACTTTTTTTAGGTGTTGTGTCAATTATTTGTACTCTCAAAACACGCGCAAAAACGTCAAAATAGTATAATATTTATCAAACAGCGGTAATTTCATTTATCTGTCACATATATTACGGTGAAAATCGAAAAGAAAGATTCTATGCACGTAAAGTCATTAAAGCCGACTTCGTGACGTATGCATTACGCGCCGACAAGAGCAAACGCCTGCGATGCGATTGCGCGTCCTTCTCCGACAACCCCGAGCCCTTCCGTTGTCGTAGCGCTGATATTGACCATGGAAGGGGAGATACCGAGCGCGCGTGCGATACATTCGCGCATTCGCGGAATGAACTTAGCCAGCTTCGGTTTTTCTGCAATTATGACAGCCGAGATATACCGCGGAAGCATTTTCCTGCGTTTAAGAAGTTTTCCGACATGTTCAAGCATCAGTATGCTCGAGCACCCTTTATATGCCGGATCGGTATCCGGAAAGATCCTGCCTATATCCGGCAGACCGCCGGCAGAGAGCAGTGCATCCATGACGGCGTGCGTGAGAACGTCCGCATCGCTGTGTCCGAGCAATCCTTTCTCGTAAGGCACGTAGACGCCGCCGAGTATAAGATCCCTGTCGCTCACAAGTTCATGCACGTCATAACCCACTCCTGTTTTTAAGTCGCTGCGTTCGATAAGATCGGTATGTGTGGTAATCTTGGTGTTTGAATAACACCCTTCGCTAATGCGTGGACGGTATCCGGCAAGCGCGTATACTTCGGCATCGTCGCCGTAATTGCCGGATATGCGGTCATATGCGTCCTTGATCTCTGAAAAACAGAAAGCCTGTGGAGTTTGGGCATTATAAAGAGAGCTTTTGTCCGGTGATGCGGTAATGATGCCGTCCTTTACCTCCTTGATCGCGTCCGTGGCGCGAACGGCGGCTATGCCGCTTCCGAATGCAGCCGCCGTTTCGGCGGCGGAAAGAATGACGTCCGTAGTGACAAACGGGCGTGCTCCGTCGTGTATCAGCACAATATCGGTATTGTCGTCAAGAGCGGACAATGCCGCGCGAACGCTTTCGGTACGCGTTTCGCCGCCCGTGCAGATATGCGCTCCGAGCTCACGTGCGTATTCGCCCACGGTATCGTCGTCGGAAGGGGAGATCACGCACAGCACCTCATCAACGCCGGCTTTTATGAAAGCTTTCATTGAATGTACTGCGACAGGTTCACCCATGACCGGGTAGAGCATTTTATTATACCCCAGGCCGGTACGTTCGCCCTTGCCCGCACACAGCACAACTGCCGCGGTGCGTCTGTTACTGCCGTCTCTGTATATCATAATGGCTCCGTCAGATTATCTCGTACAATGTTTCCGCATCTTTGGCGCTTACTTTTTCATTAAGCGACATAACGCGGAATTTGACTTCGCCGCCGGCAAACCCGACGGATACGACGTCTCCGATCTTTACCTGATATGCCGGTTTGACCGGCTTTCCGTTAACGGATACTTTTCCGCCCGAGCAGGCATCGCAAGCAATGGTCCTGCGTTTAAGTATGCGGCTTACTTTCAGAAATTTATCTATTCTCATAACAGTAATTATATCACAGTATCATGCTGATTGCAAGGGGGTACGGCAAAACTGTTTTACTTTGAACATCTTATCACATAATAACGGCAGAAACGGAAAGTTCGGCGTGCCGGCGGCGGGAAGCGCACAGACAAAAAGCCATATCCGGATCGGTTGCTTCCGGTATGGCTTAATGAATGCCGGTTCAGTTACTGTTAGTCTGCGCGGCATTAACCCTGTCTGTGTCGGGTATACCGTTTGCGCGGCGGTACATTGTTTGTGTCGGGTATACCGTTTTCGCGGCAGTGATTTGTCCGCGCTGGGTTTACCGCATCATGTGCAATAGCTCAGCCGTCGATTTTGATCGAGCCTTGTTTTGCCTGGCAGAGCGGGCAGATCTTGAAAGCGGTTTTGCCGCTGTACTCATATCCGCAGTCTGAGCATTTCCATACGACGGGTTCAGTTGCTTTGTAAAGTTTGCCCGAGCCGAGCTGTTCTCCGAGCCGGTTGAAAAGTTCAAAATGACGCTGTTCGACCGCTGCGACATTATCGAACAAACCGGCGATATCATCAAACCCTTCGCGCCGCGCCGTCGCCGCATATTCGGGATAAATGCGCTGAGCTTCGTTTCTTTCATCTTCAGCCGCAAAAATCAGATTATTCGTAAGGTCCCATTTCTGTCTGAACGGATAACCCGAAGCAATATCGATATTATCGATTGTTTCGTCCGTAGCCGACTGTATGAAAGAATAGAACATGCGCGCGTGATTGAATTCCTGGTAGACCACTTCGTCGATGATCGAAGCAATGTTCTTATAACCTTTCTGTCTTGCGCCGTACTCGATATATTTATATCTGTTTTGCGCCATACATTCGCCGGCGAAAGCCTTTGCGAGATTCTTATAGGTTTTGCTTGAAATAAGTTCCATAGTGGATATACTTTGTGTAGAAAAAAGAAAATTATGCGCGTAAGTTTGCACTTAATTTTCACAAATCCATCACAAGTGGACGATTACACGGATATTCTACTGTGGGTAGACAAATATTCTCTGCCCATTTTTCGATAAAAAGAGTAAAATTAAGGTATACTCACAAAAGGAGAGATTATGAAAATAGCAGTAGTGTGCGATGTGCTCGGTGCAGGCAATAACGGCACCAGCGTCGCGGCGAACAATCTTATCGAAGCAATGCGGAAAAGGGGACATTCCGTCAATGTTATATGTTGTGATGAAACGCGCATGGGATGCGAGGATTACTATGTGCTTCCGAAGCGTTCATTCGGACCTTTTGACGGATACGTAAGTAAAATGGGAATATCACTTGCGAAACCCGTCGAGTATATGTTGAGGTCAGGTATAGAGGGCGCTGACGTCGTGCATTGCATGCTGCCGTTCAAGCTGAGCATCAACGCTGTTCGCATAGCGGAGGAATTGGGCATACCCGTAACGGCAGGATTCCACTGCCAGGCGGAGAACTTTTCCGAGCATCTTTTCATGAAGAACTTCGCTTTGCTGAACAACTACGTCTATCGCAGATATTACAATAAAGTTTTTTCTCATGCGGCTTGCGTACATTATCCGTCGCAGTTTATCCGGGACGTATTCGAGAATGCTACGGATAAGACGAACGGAAGAGTCATAAGCAATGGAGTGGGTGATGACTTCAGGTGCGAACCGGTTGCGAAGCCGAATGCTCTGAAAGGTAAATTCGTAATACTGTCCACGGGAAGGTATTCTCGTGAAAAGTGCCATGACGTACTTATCCGCGCGGTAGGCCGCAGTGCTCATAACAGCGAAATAGCGCTTATAATAGCCGGACAAGGACCGCTTGAGGAGCATTACCGTGAGCTTGCGGAAAGAGAGGGGGTATGCGATATGAGGTTAGGGTTTATACCTCGTAAAGATATGCCCGAACTTGTAAACTGCTGTGATCTTTACGTTCACCCGGCTGAGGCTGAGCTGGAAGGCATCGCCTGTCTGGAAGCGATAAGGTGCGGCAGACCCATAGTGGTATCGGATTCCGCGAAGAGCGCGACGCGGACGTTCGTAATGGACGAGCGCGGTCTTTTCCGCAACGGCAAAGCAAACAGCCTTGCAGACAGTATAGACTATTGGATAGAGCACCCGGAGGAGAGGGAAAAGGCTGGCAGATTCTATGCTGAAAGCGGCATAGCCCGTCGTAAAGAGGAATGTATGGACGACATGGAGCGTATGTTTGCGGATGTCGCCGGAAGAAAAATCGTGGAGACTGCGAATGAAAGATCGTGTCAATTATTATACAGATGAGCATAATGATGATTTTGCGGGAATGTCTATAAAACGCGAGACGCTGCCGCATGGTTATAAATACGTTCATAAAAATATATTTTACAGATTTTTCTCATTCGTACTTTATCGTCTGATAGCGACGCCGGTTGCATTTCTGTTTTCAAAGATAAGACATGGATTGAAAGTAAAAAACAGAAAAGCGCTTAAGGCATGCAAAGATAAGGGCATATTTGTTTATGCAAACCATACGCTTGCGGCAGGCGACGCTTTTTTCCCGAGCATGGCGGTATTTCCGCGCCGGACATACATAGTGACGAATACCGACAGTGTTACGATATCGGGAGTGGGAAAGCTGACTCCCATGCTCGGTGCATTGCCTCTTCCGTCCGAAAGATCGGGATATAAGGCATTCAATGACGCACTTGCAACGCGCATCGGAGAAAAGGGATGTATATACATATATCCCGAGGCTCATATATGGCCGTACTACACGGGTATAAGAGAGTATCCCGCGGCGTCGTTTTTATATCCGGTCAAGCTGAATGCTCCGGTATATGCGGCGACTACCGTATTCCGTAAGCGTAAGTTCCGTTCAAGACCGAGGTGCGAGGTATACATTGACGGACCTTTCTATCCGGATGGATCTCTGAGCCTTGCCGAAAACAGGGAAATGCTGAGGAGCAAGGTATATGAGGCGATGAAAAAACGCAGCGAATTATCAGATTGCCAATATGTAAGGTATGTAAAGTGCGAACCGTCTGAAATATCCGTGTACGCTGATGAGCAAAGTATGGCAAAAGATATTTGAAAAAAAATTTTTGATAATTGCTTGACAAACACAAATAAACGTGTTTATAATAGACCAAACCTGAGAAGCGGAAGATGAACGCAAGGCGATTTTACAGAGAATCGGGGTGGCTGAGAACCGATGTTTGCGCAGCGATCTATGGGCCGCAGAGGCGCGCGGAGGAAATGCCGCGCCGTGTGATCGGCGTAACGATTAAGAAAGTGCGGAACGTGTTTCCGAAACAAGGTGGCACCGCGGATTTATCCGTCCTTGACTAAAAATTGTCGAGGGCGGCATTTTGTTAGTCTTCGACAAAAAACAAGGAGACGAATCATGGAAAAGAAGATTCCCTACAAAGTGTACCTCACCGAGGAAGAGCTGCCTCGTAAGTGGCTCAACATCAAGGGCTTTATGAAGAATAAGCCCGCTCCGATGCTCAATCCTGCGACTATGCAGCCGTGCGTCAAGGAAGATCTTACGCCGGTATTCTGCGAAAAGCTTGTCGAGCAGGAACTTAACGCAACGGACAAATTCATCGACATACCCAAGCCTGTAATGGATTTCTACAAGCTTTACCGTCCGAGTCCTCTTGTACGTGCATACGGACTGGAAGAGGCGCTCGGAACGCCTGCGGAAATTTACTACAAGTTTGAGGGAAATAACACCTCCGGTTCGCATAAGCTCAACAGCGCTGCTGCTCAGGTGTATTATGCAAAAGAGCAGGGGCTTGACTCTGTCACGACCGAAACAGGCGCGGGACAGTGGGGTACTGCTCTTGCAATGGCAGGCGCATACTTCAATATGCCTGTCAAGGTATACATGGTCAAAGTGTCTTACGAGCAGAAGCCTTTCCGCCGTAACTTAATGAACGTATACGGAGCATCCGTAGTACCTTCTCCTTCCGACACGACGGAAGCGGGCAGAAAGATACTTAAGGAGCACCCCGGAACGAACGGTTCTCTCGGATGTGCGATAAGTGAAGCTGTGGAAGCCGCAGTTACGGCTCCGGGCGGAAAAGTGCGCTATGTACTCGGCTCGGTGCTCGACCAGGTACTGCTTCATCAGTCGATCATCGGTCTGGAAACCAAGGCGGCGCTTGATAAGATAGGCGTAAAGCCGGATATAATAGTAGGTTGCGCAGGCGGCGGTTCCAATCTCGGCGGACTTATAGCTCCGTTTATTGCAGAGAAGCTGGAAGGAAAATCAGATGTGGATATAGTTGCGGTAGAGCCGGCAAGCTGTCCTTCGCTCACTCGCGGCGAATTCAAGTACGATTTCTGCGACACGGCAAAGACAACGCCTCTTGCCAAGATGTATACGCTCGGTTGCGACTTTATACCCAGTCCGAACCATGCGGGCGGCTTGCGTTATCACGGCATGAGCCCCGTGCTTTCTCAGCTGTATCATGACAAATACATGCGCGCTGTATCTTATACGCAGTCGCAGGTATTTGAGACGGCAGTTCAATTCGCTCGTATAGAGGGCACGTTGCCCGCGCCCGAGTCCGCGCATGCTATTCGCGGAGCGATAGACGCCGCTCTTGAATGCAAGAAGACGGGCGAGAAAAAGGTTATAGTATTCGGACTCACCGGTACAGGCTACTTCGATATGAAAGCTTATGATGAATACCTCAGCGGTAAGATGACCGACTATATCCCTACCAATGAGGAGATCCATAGCAACTGACGATTACAGTATTGTAAAAAACTTGCATGCAGCCGCTGCACTTTTGTGCGGCGGCTGTTTCTTTCGTGCAGACGCATATGACCGGCAATGTATTGCCGGTCATATGCTGGACATTTACGGACTTCAGTGGTATAATATAATTATGGATAACAGAATTTTTATTATGGGCGGCAGGGCAGTGCGGCAGGACAGTTTCGCATGTATAGTCGCGGTCATGCTGACGGTAGCCGCTGTTGCGGCAGATATGGTCTTTCGCGTATCGGCTGTAACGGAAATGTTCGTGTATGACATTGTCGGTTACGATGCGCTGTATATAGCGTCGGGCATAACAGCGGCGCTCGGCATGCTTGCTTTTGCCGCGATGCTGCTTGTAACCCGTTCGGGCAGAATGGGATCGCTTCCGCTTTTCATTCCGTTATGCGTGGTTGCAGTCGGATTTTTACTCAACATGATATTTTCATTTTTAGTGCGCGGAAGCTTTCACATGAGCATAGAGATCCTGCTGTTTGTGTTTTCAATAGTTGCCGTGATAGCCGTTGCTTTGACTTCCTGGGGCATCACAAGCCCCTTTAAAGCGACAGTCGTACTCGGAAGCGCAAGTGTGCTTTCAATTGTGGCGGCTTTTGTGCCGTATTTTACCGGAGATTTTTCGATAGCGGAATCACTCGGATGTCTGCCGTTTGCGGTAATGCTCGGTGCTGTTGCTTTTGCGGTAAGCGCGCAGTCCGGTGAAGCGCCTCAGCATTGGAGCAGCGATCATGAGTGAAGACGGACGCAAAAATGACAGGGAGGACGTCGGACCTGTTGAAGACGTGACCGAAGAGTGCGGAAATAATGAGGCTGAGCCGGAAGAAGAAAAGCGGAATATAGTCGCGGAATTTTTTTCGGATAAGTCGGTACTGGCGGCGGCATTCGGTGCGTTGTTTCTGATCGTAGTCATAGCCGTACTTGCGTTAGTGCTGAACGGCAGTGTCTTTGATAAGATAGCAATAATATGGGCATTTGCATTCATATTGCAGTTTGCCGTATGGAAAAGGATAAGCAGGAAGCGGGCAAACCTTGTATTCGCGATCATATACGGAGTGTTGGCGCTCGCGTTTCTTGCGCTTTATGTTCTTGAACTTACCGGCATATTGCCGTAAAAATAAAAATGGAAAACATACCTGAACAGACCTTTAAAAAGACATATGAGGTGAGCAGCGACAGAGTGGACTTTAAAGAGAGGTACGACTTGCGTCACCTTATGAACGATTTCCACGATATAGCCGGCAAGCAGTCGACCATATACGGAATAGATGCCGACATGATAGGCGAAAAGTACGGTGCGATGTGGATAATAACCCGTGTGCGCATAGCGTTTACGGGAAGTATGCCGAAGTGGAAGGATACAGTTTCGGCGGAAACGTACCCGCTTGCGCCCGGCATTGTGCGAATGGAAAGAGAAGCGGTGTTCCGCAGGGAAAGCGGAGAGATATTCGCCATGCTCGGTTCAGAATGGTGCGTGCTCGACAGAGCGACGGGCAGGCCCAGACGCCCGACGCAGGTGGGCTATCCCGTTGAGTATCCGCATAAGCAGAGAGCTGTCATGATCGATTACACGCCCATGCGGCTTACTACGGACGAAAATGATTTTGTATTTTCTCATGTCGCGCGGGTAAGCGATCTTGATCTGAACAGACATTTCAATAACGTCGCATATATCACTTTGGGACTGGACGCCTTTTCGTCCGGAGAGCTGTCATCTGATATGCTGAGGTATGAAATAGCGTTCAAGTCGCAGTGCTATGAGGGAGAAGAGCTTAGAGTATACCGCAGAAAAACGGAAGACGGCAGAGGCTGGTATGTGTACTGTGACAAACAGGACGGCACGAGAGTGTTCGACAGCCTTATCTGTTTTAAGCAGGACGTCTGAGAAAGCTGACAGTAAAATAAGAAAGTGAAGCGCATTTGTAAGCGCTTCACTTTTTTATTGATCGGAATAATATTTCAAACCGGAAGTAAAACTGCCGTCTTATGCCGCACATGTATGGCTTATGATTTTTTACAATGATGAATAAGCCGCCGCAGCCTTAAGATCCGCGTGACGATCGGATACATAGCCGCAACCTTAACGTGATTTATTGATCATATGTGATATGAGTAAATGCAATCATATATATAAGATACAAGTAGCTGCAATCATCATATATAATAAGAGAGGAATTAAAGCAGGTGAGTCTTTATCTTGTTTATGACGTGCGCATCGGCAGGCGCCCATTGCTCGGGGATCAGGTCTGAAGAGGAAATGCGCTCGACGCGGACATGTTCTTTCAGTTTGAAATCTGACAGGCGGCGGCACAGGCATACGTAAAGGGTGATGATAAAATCGGGATATTCATAGGTGACCGTATCGAATATGCTGTAAACTTCCGCTGTCATATCCAGCTCTTCAAGCAGTTCGCGCTTCAGAGCCTGGCGAGGAGTTTCGCCCGGTTCTATTTTCCCGCCCGGGAATTCAAACTTATGCGATATATACGGATACTTTGTTTCGCCCTTTTCAAACGCGAGTACTTTGCCGCTTTCGACAAAAAGTGCGCCTGTGACCTCGATATGTTTTTTCATAATTCCTCCGCGGTTATTATATCATCCGGCGTTATAAAAAGCAAGAATAAAAGGTGATATAACGTGGTGATGAAATAGTGTAAAATTGCTTGACAACGGCGAACGGATAAGCTATAATGATTTAGCTTATGAAGAGAAAGTTGTCCGTAATATTTATATTTGCAGTCCTTATGGCATGCGCCGTACTTTTTACAGCATGCGTGGAGAATGTAGCCACGGCAAGCGACCTGTATGGTAACTGGTATCATGCGGGCAATTATTCCGCTGAAAGCGAGAATCCCGATGAAACGATAACCGATTACAACTGCGGTGTAACGCTCGGAGAGAAGGACGGTGAGCCTTGGGCATACCTGACGATCGTTCCCGGCTATGAAGAGAGCTATTATGCGCTTTACGATCTTATAACGGGAAACGATATATCTCTTAAAAAGGACAATCGCTGGGGACAGACGATATACACGCTCGACATACTGAGCGAAGATGTGATGTCTCTGACGATAACGCTGAATGTAGGCGTATCGGCTGACGACAGCGATTCATCGGAGGAAGGCGAAGCGATTACATATTATTTTGTAAAGCAAGCCGAATAAGGAAGCTAACAAAGATCCGAGGCGTAGCGCAGTCCGGTAGCGCGCACGGTTAGGGACCGTGAGGTCGCAAGTTCAAGTCTTGTCGCCTCGACCATATCGAGGAAAAGGGCGCATAAATGCGCCCTTTCTTCATTGAAAAAAGTAAAGATAAAATATACTTCCGGGGGCGTAGCTCAGTTGGTCAGAGCGCATGCTTCACATGCATGAGGTCATAGGTTCGAGCCCTATCGTCCCTACCAGACCATATCAAGGGCGCAAAAATGCGTCCTTTTTTCATGCTTTTTTCGGCTGCGGCAAAATTTATGCGGTAATATAGATATATTTCTGAATAAATGGTTTTTATAAATAAGACTGCAAAATAAATGCGCACGAGTATTAGTGCGCGTTTATTTTGCGCTGAAAGTCGGACTGCTACATATCGATATAATACGAAGTAAATTCCAGCTCAAAATTTCTTTTATGGCAAAGAGATGAAGTATCGCATGTTTCCGCTATTTCTTCAGGCAAAATAAAATGGATATTGTTCAGTGTTATATCCGAACAGCAGCGTTCACTGTGGCTTGCGACAAATGCTTTATGTCCTTTCAGCACTTTATTGCAGCTCCCGATTTTTTCATAAAGTGCCAGTCCGACGGCTATGCGCTTATTAGGGCATACACTGCGGATGGTAACAGACAACTCGAGGTATCTGCCGATACCGCTGAGTTTCTGCGCGTCAAGCTCCACATTTTGCCGTATTTCGCATCTGTCAAATTTTATATCCGTAGTGGTGTCATCGTTGACGTCAAGTACAACTTCAGTAGGTTTTGTACCATTTTCTTCATTTGTTAATTCTATCTATTCCATAGCAACCCCCTGATATATTTTATTCTGTGTTAAAATATATGTTACCGGGTCACTTTTGCAGACAGGGGAAATAAAAAACCGCGGTACGATATTCGCATCGCGGCTTTAAGTATAGAATTTTATTTTTCAAAAGTTATATTTATATCTCCGATATCTGTCGTCACTTTGAGTATGAACTGCCCGTTGCCGCCGCTTGATATATTGCTGTTTCCGATATCCGTTACTGCGGTTACTGTATAATCCCATACATTACCGGCAAGTTCTGCTTTTACGTCGCCTATATTCGTAGCTATTTCAATGTATTCCGCATTGGTCGTGCCGCCGGTAAACGTTATATCTCCTAAATCGCTGAATACGCGTACACTTGATGCGGTAAGCCCGCCGGTAGCGGTGATATTGCCGTTATCGGTTTCCGCGCTTAAATCGTCCGAACAACAAACTCCGCTCATTGTAATATCACCGTTGTCGGTTTCAGCTGACAGTGATGCGCATCTTGTGCTGTCGAGCGTGATATCGCCGTTGCCGGTTTGGATTTTCAGCGTCGTATAATAGCCGCCGGTTATTTTAACATCACCGTTGCCGGTGCATACATCGACAGGAACAGCTGAATGTGAAGGCAGTGTCAGTTTTGCGGCTGGCGCACCGAAATCCCATGCAAAGAGACTGAAATTCCAGGCTTCATCCTTAAGAGTCAATACGTTGTCTTTCACTGCGGCTGCGGTATCATCGTTTCCTTCGCGCACGGGGTAGGTAAGCGATATCCCTTGAACATTGTCGGAGATCTCTATCTCTACATTTACGTTCCGAAAGTCCAGATCGACTGCATTTATCGTTTCTCCGTTCTGTTCAAAACTGCGTTCGATATAGCGTACGGTTGCCAGTTTTGAAAAATCCCAGTTTTCCGCAGCCATACCGCATACAAAAACAATAGCGCCGGCAAGCAGAATAATGCTGCCGATTATGCACAGCCATTTTCCGATCGATTTAAGTTTTTGCATGATTATTTCTCCTTTTTCCCGTTATAAAATTACTTATCCGGATAAAGCATGCGCGTAAAAGTTTGATGCACAGTAACGACAGATATACGAATAATGGGATGATGATCATCCCCGCACCCGTTGCCACAACGCCTATGCCGAGGTGCGCTATATGTGCGCCCGTCACACCTTCCGTCACCATAAGAACTATGGAAAAGAAAAACTGTCCGATACCTGCTATTACGCAAGCCGCACCGCTGACCGCCACGGCAATCCCTGTTACAATAACGGACAGTATCACGGAGAGCAGGGGAATCCCGATAAATATTCCGAATATAACGACTAATGCGGCGCGTGCAGCCGTATCCGCCGCTGTTGCCGTGCGCTTTTCGGTTTCAGATATGCCGGCTTCTTCCAGGATCCGGTGCGCTGCTTTTTCAGGATCCCCGAACTCGGCCATGATCTCTTCCTCGTTCATGCCCGCATCGTGTTTATCATCATATAGCTCCGCATAATAATCCGCAGCTGCCTGTTTTTCCTGTGCGGACAATCCGTGCAGCGCTTTACGGAATTTTTTATCCCATTGTTTGCGAGTCATACCATACCTCCGTTTGCTATGAACGTATATATTTTTTTCAGCATTTCCGCGTCATGTAAAAATTCGCGGATTTTTTCTTCACCCTGTACTGTTATTCTGAAATACTTGCGCAATCGTCCGTTGTGTTCTTCGCTGCGTGACTGCACGTATCCGGCAGCATCCAGCCTTTTTAAAATGGGGTACAGCGTAGACTCCGCCATTTCAATGCAAGGCGCAATATCCGACAGTATTTTGTATCCGTAAGACTCGCCACGTCTTAGCACGGACAGTACGCATACGTCCAGTAATCCTTTTTTTAATTGACTGTCCATGAATCCTCCGAAATACTATTTTATATGTAATACTATACAATGCGTAGTATATATTGTCAAGTAATTTAAAAGATAAATTTAATTTTTATTGATTGATGCGGTTATGCTCATGCGATAGTATTCCGCAGACGGCAGTATGCGCAGGGCAGGCGTCTGACAATTAAATGAAATATTTGATCTGAGCGTCGTATTTACCCGCGAAGACCGCACGTTATGTTTTTTACTTATGGAACGGTATGAAAAACCGGCATTTGACACTTCAGGGAAGTTATGTTAATCTTAAAAAAAGGAGGGCGGACATTTTGGGTAATAGCAGAATATCTAAAACCGAAGAGAAGTTCAAAAGCTTATTCGGCGGCAGACCCGTACGGGACGAAGGAACAGATCCGGAATTCATGCGCATACTTCAGCGTTTTATTTTCGGTGAGGTGTGCTATGCGGGATCGTTGGATGACCGTATGCGTGAGCTTATAACCATAACGGTGCTTTCTGTAAACCAGACTTTACCTCAGCTTAAAGCTCACGTCGGAGCATGTCTTAACGTGGGGATATCTCCTCTTGAGATAAGGGAGGCGATTTACCAGACGGCGCCTTTTACCGGATTTCCGAAAACGCTCAATGCGATATCGGCAATGAACGAGGTGTTCGAGGCAAACGGGATCAGCCTGCCGCTTGAAAACGCGGAAACGGTCACTGAAGAAACGAGGTCTGAAAAAGGCTTTGAGTTGCAGAGCCCGTTATACGGCGATGAAATAGCGGACAGATACAAGTGGCTGCCCGGAGGATTCTGCGACAGCATCCCCGAATGGCTGACAGAGCTCTGCTTCGGAGATTTTGCGACGCGCAGAGGTCTTGACGGAAAAACGAGGGAACTGCTTATCGTGGTAATGCTTGCGGCGATGGGAGGCGCGGAGGTGCAGGTTCGCTCACATATCATCGGTGCGCTTAAAAGCGGCAGCACGGCGGAAGAAATAGTGTGCGCTCTTGCACATGCAATGCCGTATACGGGAATGCCTCGTTTGTTTAATGCGCTCAACTGTTCCAAAGACATACTTGAAAAAGGAGCGAAAAGAGATGACTGAAAAGGAATTTGAAAAACAGAATATATTCGGAAAAGGTGAAGAAAATACCGCATACGCGCGGTTTTTCGTGGGGAATTCGTATCTCAATCCGCTTACGTCCGCAAACGTCAGACCGTTCTTTGCGAACGTGACTTTTGAGCCCGGGTGCAGAAACAACTGGCATATCCACCGCGCCGAAGCTGGCGGCGGTCAGATTCTTCTTTGCGTTGCCGGCAGCGGATGGTACCAGGAATGGGGAAAAGAGGCAAGAAGTCTTGAAGCGGGCGACGTTGTGGAAATACCTGCAAACGTAAAGCATTGGCACGGCGCTAAAAAAGACACCTGGTTTTCTCACATTGCAGTTGAGATGCCGGGTGAAAATACCGCTAACGAATGGCTGGAACCCGTTCCCGAAAAGTTGTACAGTAAACTTTGAATAAGATGATCCGGAGCCGCCGGCATGATAGTCATGCCGGCGGTTTTACTTTGCAGTGATGTCCCGCACCGGATAAAGAGCGCCGACAGCGCAGAGCGTCACGTCATGAAACAATGAATGCGGTATTGACCGTTTGCCAATAATGTGATATATATATTATATACCATGCGGGCATATTCGCTCATGTGTAAGGCAGGCGCTAAAGAATAATAAGATCGAAATTATAATTTTTTAATATTTTGTCTCTTTTCGGGCTTGAGAAACGTTATATAGGTGAAACATGATAAATTATTCGGATGAAAAGTACATAACGGATGCCGTTAATAAGTTTTCCGATACGGTTTTTCGCGTAGCTTATCAGTACACCGGAAACAGGGCGGATGCCGAAGACATACTGCAGGATGTTTTTCTGAAGCTGCTCGTAGCTTTTCAGACGGGTGATGACAACAGGCTCAAGGCGTGGCTTATCCGCGTGACGATCAACAGGAGCAAGGATTTCCTCCGCGCGAAGAAGAGACGCCGTGAGACTTTGTTGAACGATTATGCGCAGCCTGAACCGCATGGCGAACACAGCGAAGTATTTGAGGCTCTCGGTAAGCTGTCCGAACGCGACCGCAACGCATTGTACCTTCATTATTACGAGGGTTACACGGCAAAGGAGATCGCGGAAATAACCGGAGACAAAGAACGCGCTGTGACAAAGCGGATAGCTCGGGCGCGGATAAAATTAAAAGATTTTCTGGAGGAATGATCAATCATGGGCTCGAAATATACCGAGGCATTCGACTCGTTAAAATCGGATGATAAGATTAGGCAGGAGCGCACAGAGCGGATATTAGCCGCTCAGAATGCCGATCATGACATTCAGCAGGAGGGGAACGGCGCGGCAAGCGCGGTAAAGGTGCGCGGGAAATTTTTTGCGGGCATGAGGGGGATCGCTCTTCTTACGGCGATCGTTCTGCTTGTAACATTTGCGGCGTTTTCAATAACGATGGTGATAAGGTCAGTCGGTTCGCCGGACATATTGAGACTGCTTAAAGACACATATGTGGACATGGAAGGCATAACGGCATTCGGTTTGTGGAATGCGCCCGATTCAGCGGAAGAGTCAGGACACATTTCGTCCGTGTCATATGTCCGCACTTCCGCTTACTCGGAAGATGATGAGGCAGAAGCGGACGGTGAGTCCGAGGATGGCGCGGAAGAGAGCGATGTTCCGGATGAAAACGGAACAGCCTCAGGAGATACTTCCGATGACGATATAATCTCGGGCGACTGGAGCGATGACGACCGTTACGACTGGGAGTCTGATTACGACTGGGATCCGACTAAAGCCAATGTGCTTATATCGATAGGCGAAGACGGCAAGGTCAGCGAGGTGATCTACGAGCGTACGAACGGGCGCGGCCAGGTAAGACAGGATTCGCTCGGAAACGTAGCGGCGGTATATGTATCTAAGAGTTATACTTACGTGAAGTATGTGAACGATGACAGGTGGCAGTTCTGGACGGATATGAGTTTTATGAATGAGGCGCTTCAGCCGTGCAGTTTCAGCTGTCACCATGAGAAAGAGCAGACTATAGTCATACACAACGAAACGGGAAAGGTATTTGCACTTAACGATCTTATATCTCAGGTAAGTGATTTGTCCGGCGATCTGAATCACACGATGCAGGTGCAGCCTTTCAAGGATGACTATCTGTATTTAAGACCTATGTACGGAAATTATATTCCGCAGTGGTATAACGTCGTATACGATGAAGCGCAGGATAAACTGCGTTACGAACTTATGATACCGGAAGAGGTTTTCCGGACGTATTCGCTCACATATAATGTAGACGCGGTCCGCCGCGATATATATGGTCAGACATATCTGCTTGAAGGCTACTGGGACGAAGCGCTTGATGTGAATGAGTTTCCGCGCGTGACTGAAGGTATCGTGGAAGTACCGGAGTATACCGTTTATGACGATACGCTGATATTCAATGAAGTTAACGGTTTGATGTACGGTTCGGACGGCAGAATATATGCGTTTGACGACGGCAAGCTCAAGGTTTTCGGAGAGGATTTCACTCTGCATACGGTCGAGCCCGGAACACAGGTAACTATGGAGGGGATAGCCGGAGAGCTGGGCGGCAGGACTACTTTTGTCAACGACGGTGTAGTATACCGGCTTCAGGACGGCTATGTGTTCTCGATGTTCGGCGAAGTATGGCAGTTGGACGATGAAGGCACGATGCATGCCCGCTCCCGTCTGGAAGGCAGCTTCCCGGCTTACGGTGAAGACGGATATATGCTTGGAGGCGAGATCATAGCGTTTGTTGACGCGGAGCAGTACAGCAGCGGCGCGGCATCTGTAAACGGCAGATTCGTGCGTATCAGGTTTGACACGACCGGCGACACGCCGAAATTAGTGGAGGATCACATAATTTACGCAAGTGAATTCCACATGGTAAGCGGTCGTCTGTTATTCGAGCAGAATGAAAATCCGCTTTCATTAAATCGCGGCGATACCAAGTACTTCCTTATGCTCGTGCAGAACGGCGAGCCTGTCGCAGACTATTACGGATACGGTTATGGCGGCAGAATGTTGGGGGTTACGAAACCTATAACCGAACCCGTTCTGATAAACTACTGATCTTACGCGCCTGGCAGAAAAATTCACCGGTCACCGGAGTCAATGTTGAAAGGAGAGATATCCCGTATGGAATTTCTCTCCTTTTTACATATGTTACTGCGGAAAGCGGACGCGGCTATAAAAGCAGTTTACGAAATAACATGTTAAAACGCGCATGCGGCATTGACAAAATGGATATAAGCGTTTATCATATGTGCTGCAGCCGCAGGATCGTATGCGGCTGAAACCGGGTGCGCGTGTGTAAACCGGCGGCACGGCAGAAAATTCAAAGGGATAGAATGGTGGCAGGCTTATGAAGAAAAGAGCCGGGATAGTAGCGGCAGTGCTGATTGTCGCCTTATTATTATCAGTTGTTACGGTGACGACGGCATGCGATAACGGTCCGAAAGACTACATGGCGCAGATAGACCGCAATGCCGAACAGGTAAAAGTCGATCTGCCGTTTTCAAAGGGCGTAAATTTTTCGGCATGGTTTGAAAAGACCTCCGCCGATCAGATTGACATGACATATTATACGGAGCAGGACTTCATCGACGTTAAAAATATGGGCGTGGACGTTGTGCGCGTGCCGATAAGATTTCACGATATGACGGACGGAACGGAGGCGCAGACTCTTGATCCGGATTTTCTTAAAAAGCTGGATGTTATCGTGGGCTTTGCGGAAAAGCACGGACTGTATCTGATACTTGACAATCATTCGTGGTCGCCGGTCATAGGCACGTCGGACGATGTGGGCGAGATACTTATTCCGGTATGGAGACAGATAGCCGAGCGTTACAAGGGCAGAGACGATCATCTTATATATGAATTGCAGAATGAGCCTCACGAGATAGACCAGACGTTGTGGTCATCGATACAGGCGGACGTCATTGAGGAAATAAAGAGCATCGATTCCGACTGCCGTATACTTGTGACGGGTACAGATTTCAGCTCGATAAACGGTATGCGCGCATTGCCGAAATACGATTACGGCAATATAATTTACTCATTCCATTTCTACGATCCGTATCTGTTCACTCATCAGGGTCAGTCCTGGGCAGAACCGAACATGCTGGACTTAAAGAACGTTCCTTTTCCTGCGGACGCGCATGAAATGCCCGAGCTGCCGGACAGCCTGAAGGACACATGGCTCAAAGGTCAGTATGACGATTATAAAAAGGTGGCGACGGTGTCTGCGCTGGAGGACAGTCTGGACAGAGCGGTTGAGTTCGCCAACGAAAATAACGTACCGGTATTTTGCGGTGAGTTCGGCGTATACACGCGCAACAGCATGCACGAGGACAGAGTGCGCTGGTATCAGATAGTATCAGAGCTTCTCCGTGTCCGGAACATAACGTACACCTGCTGGGATTACTACGGCGGTTTCGGACTGTACGGCGGCGGCAGGGGCGATGCCGAATACGATCTCGATACGGATATAGCCGAGGCGCTCGGTTTCAATCCGCCCGAACAGAAACAGCGCGAGCCTGTTACGTCCGCTTTTGATATATACAACAACGGACCGGTAAAAAAATATGCAGGTATTTCCGCGGTCAACTGTGCGATAGACTATTACGGCGAAGGCGTGCCGTATGCGCTGAAGTGGACGGACGTTGCCAGATACGGCAATATAAATATATCGTTCAGGCAGGAAATCGATTTTGTGTCGTTACGCGACGGCGGATATTGTATAACGATGATTGTAAAAACCGATCGCGACACAAACTTCAACATCCGCCTGCTAGACGGTGAAAAGAACGGCAAGATTCCATGGCGCATGGAAAGTGAAGTGAAGCTTAGCGCGGATGACGGATGGCAGACGGTTTCGATACGGCTTTCGGATATGCGGGAGTCGGGAGCATGGCTGAGTGAAACAAGTGAATTTCTCAGCCCGCGCGGTGAATTCCGTTGGGACGATATTGTCTCATTGCAGTTTGTAGCCGAAAACGAAGCCCTGACAGAGCATGAAATACTGTTTTCAGAGATTTCCGTAACTTCCGCGGTATGATCATTTACGATATACATGATACAAAAACCACCGGCGCTTGCTATGAACCCCAAAAGTTGGACAATAAAATAACTAAATAGCTTGTGAATGAGTTCGGTACTGTACCGGGCTCATTCCGTTTAGAGTGAGAGAAATTCTCTCGTGGTTCCAGTAATGAATGTACTCTTTCAGACAGTGGACGAATTCGTCCACTGTCTGAAACTTTTCGCCGTAATACATCTCCACCTTTAACCGCCCGAAAAAGTTCTCCATTACACTATTGTCCAAACAGTTGCCTTTTCTCGACATACTTTGGATTATATTATGTTCTTTCAGTTGCCTTTGAAACTCTTTCATTTGGTATTGCCAGCCTTGATCGGAATGCAGTATCGGTCTTGCGTCTTGCGGTAACTTATCGAACAATCCTTGCAACATTTCTCGCGTCTGCGCAAAGTTGGGACTTGCTGAAATCGAATAACTGATCACTTCCTTATTATGTAAGTCTATGATCGGAGACAAATATACTTTGTTATCGCATACGGCAAATTCGGTCACGTCTGTCGCCAACTTCTCGAAAGGTTTATCTGCCGCAAAGTCACGGCTTAGTATGTTCGCCGCTATCTTTCCCACTTCGCCTTTGTATGATTTGTACTTGCTTTTGCGTCGTTTACCGTGTAATCCCATATTTCGCATTAGTTTATGCACTGTTTTATGGTTGAGTTTTATGCCTTGTTGACGCAATACAAGCAATATCCGTCGGTAGCCGTATCGTTGCTTGTTCTCGGTAAATATCTTTTCTATCTTTTGCTTAACGACACAGTACTTGTCTGTTCCTTGCTGCTTGAGATAGTAGTAATATGTACTGCGAGCCAAACCCGACAACTTCAATAATGCTTTCAGCGGAAATCTATGCCTTAACTCAGATACTATTTCGGCTTTCTGCCGTTCCGTTCCTCTTCCGCTCGAACTAAGGCATCGAGTTTTTTTAAGTATTCAAGCTCCATTTCCAAATATTCGTTGCGTTCTTTCAGTCTTTGGTTCTCGGCAATGAGATCGTTCTCGACTTCCGTCGGCAACGGCTTCTTTCTCGGTCTGCCTTTTGATCCCCGTCCTCGGCGCTCTGTCATAAATCCTTCTGCTCCTTCCGTCAGATATATGCATTCCCATTTCTTTACGGTATGCACGTATAAATCTTCTTCGGCGCGTGATCGTGTATTCCAATACTTACGCACCGTTTCTCTATACGCCAAATGGTTTTCTCGCATATCCATTATAACAGATTTTTTGAACTCCGGCGAGTATTTTGTGTTGTGTTTCTTCTTTCTTTCCATAATAAATGCACCTCCTAAAGTTTTGTCTAACTTTTGGGGTGCATTTCAGCTACCGGTGGTTTTTTATATGTGTAATAAGATTATGTGATCGTTTTTTATTTGATGGCTTCTATTATGATCTTCACGACTTTGTCGATACCGATGCTGCTGGATAACGTCATATGATAATTCTGTGTTTTGCCCCATTCGGTAAAGGCATATTTTTTATGGTAATTGGCACGCGCTTTGTCGTTTTTTCTGATGAACCTGCGCGCCTCCGCTTCCGTTATGTTATGACGGGTGCGTATGCGTGCGATACGCTCATCAAGCGGAGCGTGTATAAAGACATTAAGGCAGGGGATATTCTGTTTGCCGAGCAGCTCAGCCGCGCACCTGCCCACAATCACACAGTCGCCTTCACGCGCAAGCTTGATTATGGCGTTACTTTGCGCGATAAATATCTGGTCGTATATCGGCAGAAAGTGGTTTGCGCTGAAAAGCCCGTATCCGTAGACATATCCCGAATAGTCCAGCCCCATTGAGGTTTTGTCCTCGCTGCCCGCTATTGTTTCGATGGGGAATCCCGAAAGACTGGCAGTAAGTTCGTTTACCGTTTTGTCATAGCAGGGGATACCGAGCTGATCGGCTACCTTGTGACCTATTTCGCTTCCTCCGGAGCCGTATTCGCGGCTTATAGTTATAACCATAATATTACCCTCCTTATCATTAAATATTATAGCATATTATGTGAAAATTTCAAGAGCAAAAACAAAATTATTCCGCAATAAACGCAATATTATTCGACAAGAGTGCAGCCTTCAAGCGTAGGATCGGTGTCCTCGGATCCGTATTTATCCTCGAAGTGAAAATCTTCCGGCAGTTCGCGCGGAGCATAGCCGGTGATCGTGCGGAACATGCGGTTAAAGTTGCGAATAGTCGTATAACCCGTTTTTATGGAAAGTTCGGTCATCGAGACTTTTGGTTCGTTGCGCATGATCTCAACGGCATGACGGATACGCACATTATTCAGGTACTGAGAGAACGTCATACCCATCTGCTTATGGAACAGGCGGGAGAAATATGCTTCGCTGAAGCTTGCGAATTCCGAAGCGCGTTCAAACGTGTAGTCCGCGTATTTATCCTCGACGTCGTCAAGCAGGCGTTTAAGTGTTTTCAACCCCGTTTCCGTGGCCGCCGACATCAGTGTGAGCGGTTCACCGCGCAGTATGTCGATGAGCAGTTTTGTCATGCGATTATTCGCGGCTTGCGCATAGAACGGTTTTTTATCGGACAGCTCCCGTTTGATTTCGTTGTATGCCGTAGGAATGGAATATACATCGGACAGCAGAGGAGAGTCCAGCCTCTGCGCACCGGCAGCGGTTTTCATAAGGCTTTCGTCAAAGATGAATACGAGCAGATAAGTTTCTTCCCGCGCTTTCATGTAGTGGATCTCGCCGCTCTGTATAAACATGGCTTTCCCCGGCGTAAGCAGATAATTTTTACCGCTGCAGAACACGTCAATGCTTCCGTGCTCGACATATATCAACTCGCAGTCGCTGTGCCAGTGCAGAAGGTTGTGCGAATTACGGTATTTACCCACCCAAACTTTTTCATCGCCGTCGTATTTTCTCAGCTCGTGTTTGGCAGACATAAGGCATACCTCCGATAAGAAAATTATACATTACAGGTCAATAAATGTCAATATCTTGTCAATAAATTTCTTTAATTCAGAACGCCGGTATGATATGATGACAATGAAAACTTACAAAGGGGAAATAATGATGGTAAAAATCGATTTCAACAGCGGCTGGAAGTATGCGCATTACGGAAAGGACGACTACCGGGAGATAACTCTTCCTCATGACGCAATGTTCTGTGAAGAGAGATCGGAGGACAATCCGAGCGGTAAGAACGGAGCGTACTTTGCCGGCTTTGACTATATCTATGTCAAGACCTTTGTTCCGGATAGTGAATGGAAGGGCTTTTTCGTATACCTTGAACTGGAAAGCGTATATCATGACGCGGAAGTATATCTCAACGGTGAAAAGATAGCGTACCGCCCTTACGGATATCTTCCGATAACGGCGGATCTTACGGAAAAGCTGATGTACGGCAAAAATAATGAAATAAAGGTGATAGCCCGCAATGCCGAGCAGCCGAGCAGCCGTTGGTATACCGGTGCGGGCATTTACCGTCCGGCGTATCTTTATGTCCTGCCTGAGAAGCACATACTGCCTAACGGGGTGCGTATAAAGACTACCGACTATAACGCACGTGCGTTTGAGCTTACCGTGCGGACAAACGCCGACGGAAACGTCAGTGCAGAAATAGCGGACGGGAATAAAGTCCTGTGGAAAGGCAGTGCGGGAACTGTAAACGGAGAGACGGTTATAACGGGGGCGGTACCTGAAGCGAAACTCTGGTCGGCGGACGAACCGTCGCTGTATACTCTGCGCGTGAAATTAGGCGACGATTCGCGGGAAATACGTTTCGGCTTCCGTCAGCTTGAGTGGAGTGCAGAGAAAGGTTTTGAAGTGAACGGAAGAAGGGAAGTCCTGCGCGGAGCTTGCATACATCACGATAACGGTCCTATAGGGGCGATAGCGCATCCTTTTGCGGAAGAGCGTAAAGTACGGCTGATGAAGGCAGCCGGATACAACGCTCTTCGTATGGCGCACAACCCGTGTTCAAAGGCAATGCTGGACGCATGCGATAAATTGGGAATGTATGTTCTTGACGAATATGTCGATATGTGGTATATTCACAAGGACAAATATGATTACGCCCTGCACCATGCGGACTGGTGGGAGCGCGACCTCAGAGACATCGTCGAAAAGGACTACAACCATCCGTCCGTAGTTATGTACTCGACGGGCAACGAAGTTGCCGAAACGAGTGAGGAACGCGGCATAAAACTCACAGACGATATGACTAAATACCTGCACTCGATGGACGATACGAGACCGGTGACGTGCGGCGTTAATATATTCTTCAACTTCCTTTACTCTCTCGGAATGGGACAGTACAGCGATAAGAAAGCTGAAAAGAACGCCAAAAGGCAGGCGGAAGAATCGGGAAAGAAGAAAAAGAAAAAAGCTGTAGGAAGTGAGTTCTTCAATAACCTTGCCGGACTGCTTGGCGCAAGTTTCATGAAATTCGGAGCAACGTTACGCGGCAGTGACCGAAAGACGCGCGACGCATATGCAAAAATGGATATAGCGGGATATAATTACGGCATCAACAGATATAAGAAGGACGTAAAAAAATATCCCGACCGCATAATACTCGGAAGCGAGACATTCTGTGCGGATGCGTATAAGTTCTGGGAGTTCGCGAAGACTCATCCCGCGCTTATAGGCGACTTTGTCTGGGCGGGCATGGACTATTTCGGTGAAGTGGGCGTAGGCAGCTGGGTATACGAAGACCACACGAGCGACTTTTCGTTCGGAGTCGGCTGGCTTACTGCCGGAAGCGGAAGAGTGGATATCACCGGCGGAGAGCTCGGAGAGGCGGGATATACCCGTGTCGCGTTCGAGCTGGATAAGATACGTCTTGCCGTCGTTCCGGTACACCACTCAGGCAAAAAGCATTCGCCGTCCGCATGGAAGCACACGAATGCAATGGAGAACTGGTCTTATGACGGTTGCGAAGGTATGCGTACGAAAGCTGAAATTTATGCGCGTGCCTATAAAGTGGAGTTACTGCTCAACGGCAGAAAGGTGGGCAGCAAAAAGCTCAAAAACGACTGCCGCGCGGTCATACCCGTCCGCTACGAGAGCGGTACGCTGACTGCTGTATCTTATGATAAGAACGGTAACGAGCTTGCGCGCACGTCGCTTACGACGGCGGGAAAGGAAACGATGCTGACGGCGCTTCCGGAAGACAGTCATATATCCGCTGAAGGTCTTGCATATATCCGTCTGAAGTATACAGACAGTCACGGTATCGTAAAACCGATGACAAGAGGCAGGATAAGCGTAAAAGCAGACGGCGGCGAACTAATAGGACTCGGACACGCATGTCCGTTCAATCCGGACGGATTCTGCGGAAGCGATACGGACACTTATCTCGGGGAAGCCGTTGCGGTCGTAAAACCTACGGGAAAAGGCAGAATAAAACTTACTGCCGTAAGCGAATACGGAGAAGCTGAAGCGAAGGTAGACGTAGAATAAAAATAACGGAAGTTGGAGTATGAATATCAGTATAAGCGACGGAGTGTTGCGTGCGACGATAGACACATACGGAGGAAAGATAGTCGGGCTGACTGACGGCAGGCGGGAATACATCTGGCAGGATACTTGTTGCTACTGGCCGGACAGAGCGGGGATACTTTTCCCGACAAGCGGCAGGGTGTACGGCGGAGAGATGACTTATGCCGGAAAAAGGTACGCCATGCCTCTTCACGGGTTTGCGTATACATCGGAAATGAAGCTGAAACATAAGTCCTCGTCCGCACTTGTGCTTACGCTCAGCGGCGACGGTACGGACGGAATATATCCGTTCCCTTTCGAAATGCGCGTAACGTATACGGTGACCGGAAAGTGTCTTAACGTGGACGCGACAGTAACGAACACGGGCGTTGGGGAAATGTATTATACAATGGGCTTTCATCCATGGCTGAATGTTCCGATAGAAAGCGGGCATGAATTTTCCGAGTATTCTGTATGTTTTCCGAAAGCCGGCGATGTGCATAAATGCGTAATGAGCGACGGCGTGCTGGATACAGGCAAACGTGAAGAGTATGCGCTTTGCGGCAACGGGATCAAGCTGCGACACTCACTGTTCGATAACGATGCGCTTATGCTGGACGGTACAAACGGCGAGGCGGTTATACTGAAAAAAGACGGCGGTATGGCTTTGGCTCTGCGCTACACGGGAATGCCGTATATCGGTCTGTGGCATCTGGAAAAACGAGAGGTTCCTTTTCTGTGCCTTGAACCTATGACGGCGTTGCCGGGCAGGGACGGCGTGACAGAGGATTGGAGCGAGCGTAAGGACGTTTACCGTCTGGAGCGCGGACAAAGCAAAACTACCGGTATTGAAATAGAAATACTCGGTAACACAGGAGTGTGAAAATATGACGAGGCATGAAAATATAAAGCTCTTTTGTCAGCTGTTCGGTTCTGCGTGTACGGACGTCTATTCTGCGGCAGGCAGAGTCAATATCATAGGCGAGCATATAGATTACTGCGGCGGCAAAGTACTTCCTGCTGCGCTCGACATGCGCTGCGAAGTATACGCGCGCAAAAACGGCACTGATAAGATAAGGATAGCAGCAACAACTTTCAGACGTGTTGAAACGCTTGACATATGCGCGCTTGAGTCATATAAAAGTTTGGATTGGGGTAATTATCAGGCAGGCGTCGCATACATGATGCAGAAGGAAGGCTATCCTCTTGCCGGGTGTGATCTGCTTTACGACAGCAGCATACCCTTCGGAAGCGGACTGTCCAGTTCGGCAGCGATAGAGGTGGCGACGGCGGTTGCACTTGCCGCAATGTCGGGCGCGGAGCTGGATCCTGTTAAAGCGGCGATAATATCTCAGCGGGCTGAAAGTGAATACTGCAATGTCAATTGCGGTATTATGGATCAGTTCGCGAGTGCGATGGGTAAGCGGGACTGCGCGGTTCTCCTCGACTGCAAAACGCTTGCTTACGAGTATGTCCCGATCGAGTTCGGCGATTATGTAATGGTGATAACGGACAGTAACAAGCGTCATAGTCTTGCGGACGGCAAGTACAACGAGCGTCGCAAGGAAACGGAAGAGGGGCTTGCGATAATAAAGAGCAGGCTGGACGTCGGATGTCTTGCGGATGTTACTCCCGAATCGTTTGAGCTGGTGCGCAATCTGCTTAGTCCGGTTGTCGAAAAAAGAGTGGAACACGTTGTGCGCGAATGCGACAGGGTGAAGCGGGCGGCTGAAGCGTTGAGAACGGGAGACATATCCGCTCTCGGTGCGCTTCTCAATGAGTCGCACGAATCTCTGAGCAAGCTGTATGAAGTAACGGGAAAGGAGCTTGATATACTTACGAAGCTTGCGCGTACGAGCGACGGTTGCCTCGGCTCACGTATGATAGGCGGCGGATTCGGCGGCTGCGCCGTTTCCATCGTGCGTAAAGATAAGGTCAGAAGTTTTATGCGCCGGGTAGGCAGCGGATATACTAAGGCGATAGGCTACGCCCCCACATTCTACACAACGAAAACAGACGACGGAATAAAGCATGAGCGGCTCGTCGACCAGTATATATCTGACCTGATCTGTTACGCGGGCAAAAAACTCGGTCTTGCCGGAGCGGACAGGACATATGCCATAAATCGTGTACTGAGATTTATAGGTGAGGAGAGTTATAATGAATGCGCGCCCGGTATAGATAACAGCGCGACCGCACTTGAAGTCATACGTCCTATCAGTGATATAGCAATGACAGTACATCCGGAAGCCGATGAGGAATGGGTGCAGACCGAGCTGTTCGACTGTGTGTCCGCACTTCCGTCCGAGGTCATCCGTAAGTTTAACGGACGGCGCAGACGCGATCCGGAAAAGGCGTTTGACAAATTCTATGACTATTGTGTTTCGTGCGATTATGTAAAAAGCGCGGCGATAGCGCGAAATAAATTCTGGATAGCCGAAGGCTCAGAAAGAGAAGTGCAGATAACTATAAATCTTTCAAAGCCGGAAAAGAACAATAAGCAGACGGCGAAGATGCGGAGCGTTAGCGCCGGGTATCCGAAGTGCATGATATGCGCGGAGAATGAGGGGTACGCCGGACAGGGACGATCGAGACAGACCTTGCGAACAATTCCGCTGACGATAAACGGTGAGCCGTGGTTCTGGCAATTCTCCCCGTATGCGTATTTCTATCAGCACGGCATAGCGATCAATCGCAGACACACGCCGATGACGCTGGACGATACGACGGTAGACAAGCTTGCGGACTTCATAGACTTTGCCCCTCAGTACTTTATAGGCTGCAATGCGCCGCTTCCGATAGTCGGCGGTTCGATACTTGCGCACGAGCATTTCCAGGGCGGAAAGTATTTCTTCCCCATGTTCGGATGCGGCAACCGCAAAGAGTGGACTCTTGTAGGCGCTAAAGCGGGCATTGTCGACTGGTACAACAGCGTGGTTGTTATCCGCACTCACGACAGAAAAAAACTGCGCGCGCTCGGAAACAGGATAATAAACGCGTGGAACTGCTATGACGCGCCCGAGCTGGACATAATAGCGAACGACGGGGAGCAGCATAATACGTCGACACTGATAATGCGCCGCGACGGCAGTGAGTATGTGCTTTACATAATACTTCGCAATAACAGGTGCAACGAAAAATATCCGGACGGAATATTCCACGTTCATCCGGAGTATATGAACATCAAGAGCGAGTCGATAGGTCTGATAGAGGCAATGGGTATGTTCATACTTCCGGCGCGCCTGGACAGACAGCTTGCCGAAGTGGCTAAGCTTCTGACCGGTGAGAGGTCTGACATAGGTGAGGATATAGCGGTACACCGCAATATGTCGCAGCAGCTCATATCCACATATGGTATGTCGCTGACTCGGGAAGAGGCGGACGCCGCTGTGCGCAGCGCGGTAAACAACGCATGCGAGAACATACTTTTCAATACGGCGGTATTCAAGGAGGATGCGCACGGCAAAGAAGCGTTTGAAAAATTCGTGCGCACTGCACTTGACCTTAGATAAAAGCGGGACAAAAGCCCCGCAAAGGAGAGGATATGAAAACTATACTTGTTACGGGCGGAGCCGGGTTTATCGGATCACACACCGTAGTAGAACTGCTTGAAAGCGGGTATGACGTCACGGTAGTCGACAATCTGTGCAATTCGTGCGAAGAAGCTTTGCGCCGTGTACGCGCTATAACCGGAAAGGATTTCAGGTTTTACAATGCGGATATAAGAGACCGCGATGCAATGGAAAAGGTATTTACGGAAAACGACATAGGCGCTGTAATACACTTTGCCGGGCTCAAGGCGGTCGGAGAGAGCTGCCGTAAACCGCTGGAGTATTATGATAATAATATTTACGGAACGCTTGTGCTTCTGGAGGTAATGCGCGCTCATAACGTAAAAACGATAGTGTTCTCCTCGTCCGCAACCGTTTACGGGGTGCCCGAACGTCTGCCTTTGGATGAGACCTGCCGGACAGGCGGAGTTACCAACCCGTACGGCGCGACAAAGTACTATCTTGAAGGAATACTTACCGATGTTTGGAAAGCGGATAACGAATGGAATGTCATTCTGCTCAGGTATTTCAATCCGGTAGGTGCGCATGAAAGCGGGCTGATAGGCGAAGACCCCAAGGGCATACCCAACAATCTCATGCCGTATGTCGCGCAGGTTGCAACGGGTAAGCTGGATAAGATCCGCGTATTCGGCAACGACTATGACACGCCGGACGGCACGGGCGTGCGCGACTACATACACGTTGTTGATCTTGCCCGCGGACATATTGCCGCGCTTACG
This sequence comes from uncultured Clostridia bacterium, assembly GCA_944362615.1. GTDB lineage: Bacteria > Bacillota > Clostridia > Christensenellales > Pumilibacteraceae > Protoclostridium. The sequence continues at coordinate 260,815 of CALVTM010000001.1, read as the reverse complement.
CATTGCACTGAACCGGGCGTACATATTTACAATCTCGGTACTGGTAAAGGTTACAGCGTACTCGATCTCATTCACGCGTTTGAAAAGGCGTGCGGAAAAGCGCTGCCGTACGAGATAACGCCGCGCAGACCGGGTGATGTAGATGCAAACTATGCCTGCCCTGACAAAGCGGCGCGGGATCTTGAATGGCATGCCGAGTATGATCTTGAGCGTATGTGCGTTGATCAGTGGCGATGGCAGTCCCGGAATCCTTACGGATATACGGAAAAAGAATAAAAAATATTTTCAAAAAATACGTCTCCGACCATAGGAGGCGTATTTTTTCCGTTTGCTCGGAAAATTTTTTTGAAATAAGGTATTGCAAAAACCGGATATGGTTGTTATAATGTGTACAGAGAATAAATCAACCGTAGTTTTATTCAAGGAGGGGGATGATGCAACGGTTCAAAATCGATGTTGTCGAAGATGAAGAAGAGTGCAGCAAAATGCTCACCGGTTATCTGAGACGCTACTGCGCAGAAGAAGGTATGGAGGCAGACATCCGCATATTTTCATCCGCTGATTCATTTCTTAAGGATTATGCCGGCGGCGCAGATATTATATTCATGGATATATGTATGGAAGGTACGGACGGCATGACTGCGGCTCATAAACTGCGGACGATCGACAATGAGGTCATGCTTATTTTTGTCACGACCATGGCAAAATTTGCGGTTGAGGGCTATGAGGTCAATGCGTTCAATTATATAGTTAAGCCCGTGGACTACTATGAATTCAGACTGAAAATAGACAAGGCTTTCAAACGCATGACTGACGGACGTGATAAGCTCAAGATCATGCTTAACGGTGAGCAGCATTGGCTCAGCCATAAAGATTTAGTATATGTGGAAGTCGCAAACCACTACCTTAATTACCACACCAAAGACGGAGAAACACTGACGACATACGGTTCACTGAAGCAGCTTGAGCAGACACTGTCCTCAAGCATGTTCGCGCGTTGCAATTCATGCTATATTGTAAATCTTTCGTATGTTTCAGGCGTTAAGGGATTTGATCTTGAACTTACCACGGGAGAAGTATTACAGATAAGCCAGTCGAAGCGCAAACAATTTGTACAGGCGCTTGCAAAATATTTCGGAGGTAACATATAATGCCGAGCATTTTGCTTACATGGTACAATACGGCTTCACAGTTATTCTGGTATCGACCGATATTTATGCTCGAGTTGCTGGCTGCCGAAGCGTTGTTCTGTCTGAGAATAAAGCGTAAGACATATTTTCCGCTTCGTTTGGCGATAGCGGTAATATTCTGTTTCCGTTTCAGTTTTTTAGTTCCGATTGTGAGTTACGACGCATTTTATAACGCTCTTATGTTCTTTGCCATGTTCGCGGTAACGATACCTTTCATGAAATTCTGTTTCAATGAAAGCTGGAAGGGAATACTATTCTGTGCGTTTGCCGGATACGGTGTGCAGCATGTGGCGTTTCAGACATACGATATTTTAAGTCTTGCTTTTCACTTTAATCCTTCCGCTTCCGTGTATGTGTCGAACGGTACGCTGACGTTCCTTGACAATGCGGCTACTTTTACGACTTTCGTAGGTTGTCATTTATTCCTGTACTTCTTTATGTACCTGATCTTTGGCACACGTATAAGCAAAAATATGCTGCTTGATCTGAAGAACATAACTTTACTTGTCGTCGTCATAATAATAAGCCTGTCAAATATCGTGCTGAGCTCGATAGTGACATATACCTGTTACGATCCGTACAATCGTGACGCATTAATGATGCTTGCCTTCTATAATATTTTCTGTTCGTGTCTCACCATGTATATTCAGTTCAAGCTGCTGCGTTTCAGAAATCTTGAACGTGATCTTGATGTCGAGAAACGTCTCAGGCGAGTGGAAGAAGAGCAATACGCCTTATCACAGGAGAACGTGCGTCTGATCAACATGAAATGTCATGACCTGAAGCATCAGATACGCGCCATAGGTAAGAATGTTCTTGACGGAGAAGTACTGGAAGAGATAGAAAATGCCGTATCGATATACGATTCCACGTTTAAAACCGGAAATGATGCTTTGGATATAATCCTCACGGAAAAAAGTCTGTTATGTATGGCGCAGGGAATAAGGCTGACGTGCGCTTCAAATACGATACCTTTGCGATTCATGAAGGATTCGGACGTATACAATCTTTTCGGAAATGCGATTGACAACGCCATGCGCGCGGTATCAGCATTGGAAGAAGGTAAGCGTGCGATATCGATATCGGTAAAGCAGAAGGGGAGCATGACTTCAGTTGACATAAGGAATTGGTTTGAAGGGGAGTTGTCGTTCAAAGATGACGGTCTTCCCTGCAGCACGCGTGAGTCCGACGGATATCACGGTTTCGGTATGATCAGCATGAGAGAAATAGTCGAACGTTATTCGGGTGAATTTGTAGTTTCCACTGAGGGTAATGTTTTTAGCGTGGATATGCTTTTCTTTTCGTCATAAAACGACAGCGCAGAAGCGTTGAGCCTAATCATTATATATTTGCTCTGAGTGTCACCGTTAGTATACGATACGGTGACACTTCTTGACTTACGCCGTTAAAACAGTGGGTTGCGTAAATCGTATTGACAAATCAGTGGATGCAATTTACACTTGATATGAAGGATGGAACGATAAAAAAGCTTAATTAAAAATCAGCAACGGGAATTTTATTGACAAAAAAAACTGTTTCGTCCTCGGGCGTTAAAGCTCATCGGTTTCGGGCATAAAGCTAAAGGCTTTAGCTAATAATAAATTTTTATAGGAGGAAACAAGGATGAAAAAGGCAACTAAAATTCTGATCACGCTGTTTCTTTTGGTAGCGTTGGTTGTATCTGCTTGTGCATTCGGCGCGTGCGGAACAAGTGAAGAAGACAAAGCGAAGATCGAAGAGTTGACGGCTAAGCTTACCGAGACAGAGAAGAAACTCAAAGAAGCCGAAGAAGAGGTGGAGAGACTCGGTGAACAGGTAGAGGCAATGAAATTGACCATCGGCGGTACTGACAATATCGACTACACGCTTTCGGACGATGGTACATCGTATATAGCCATAGGTCCTAAGGACGGTGTTACTGATACGCATTTTGAGATCGCTACCGTTTACGAGGGCTTGCCTGTAACTGAGATAGGAGAGCAGTCGTTCAGCGGTTATAATCAGGATAACTTTGATGCGGGAACAGTGAGCTGTGTAATACGCAGTGTATCGATACCTTCTTCCGTACAGATTATCGGAAAGAAAGCGTTCGCATACAACTATGAGCTTACGGATGTTACTTTCGGGGGACCGTTTGATCCTTATTCGGGTGAGGAAGCATTCCAGCAGTGCGGTTTTACTACTTTCAAATTCCCTCAGGGACAGCTTGGAGTTCCCACCGGATTTCTCAGAGAGAACCACTCGCTTACAACCGTTATATTCCCTGAAGGAATGACTACGATAGGCAACGGTTCGTTCTTTGACTGTCCTGCAATAACGGATCTGTATTTCCCTGATTCGATAACCCGTATCGAGTCCTCGGCATTCTGGGCATCTTTCTACATTACTATAGCTAATTTCCCGAAGAACCTTGAATACCTCGGAAAGGAAGCGTTCTACTATTGTGTTAATATAGCCGCTCCCGTAGTATTCGGTAAAAACTTCAAGTATTTCGGAAGCAATGCTTTCTATGCCGGAAGGAGTATAGAGTCGATTACGTTTGAGGTGACTGACGGATGGTATTACACTAAGAGCGAAAATACGACGCCGGGTGCATCCGACACAACGCCTATGCCGCAGGAAAAGATGCAGGGCGACTTGCACGATCTTCTTCGTAAGCCGGAAACCGAAGAGCCTACGGCAATGGGTGACTATTTCTTCATTCATGCTTAAAGCTCAGAGGCTGACTGAAAAAGGGATTAATTAATCGTTTTCACATGAAAACCAAATGGGAGATTACTCTATGAATCCGATTTTAGTACAATTTATACGAGATAATCTCGCGTTTGTGATTATTACCGGCATAGCAATAGTCGGAGTAATTGCGGCGGCGATTATCTTGATCGTAACTGCTCGCAGAGCAAGCGCGGGCAATGGATTCTTCGTCGGCGTCAAACGTTTGGCTGTTAAATACTCGCTTATCGGGTTGGTTTTAGTGGTGTTGATTTTTATAAACTTCGTATTGTACTCGTTCGCGGGAACAATAACGCTTGCACTTTGCGGTTCAGGCGTTGAAGTTGATGAAGTAGCGGTGGATGCCGCTTCGGCAAACAGCGCCGTACTCTGTGTGGAAATCGGCGAAGACGGCATGACACTACTTAAAAACAACGGCACGTTACCGTTGGCGGAAGATAATAAGAAACTCAATGTATTCGGATGGAGCGGAAGCGATAATGGCTTCGTTCATCAGGGCGCCGGAAGCGGAGGCGGCACGGATACGGATATTACTACATTATACGAAGGTTTGCGTCAATCGGGATTTGAGATCAACGAAGAACTTGCGGCTAAGTATAATGATATGTCTTACAGGCGTGAAGGGTGGGATTATTACAAGCTGCCCGAAGGTGACGAAAGCTTCTATACTGATGAGCTTATGAACAACGCCAAGGCATTTTCGGATACCGCACTTATCGTGCTCGGCAGGAGGGGCGGCGAAACGTCCGATCTTCCTCGTTATCAGCTGAGCCTCAGCGGTAAACGCGACTCCTCGAGGATGTATTCACAAACGAGCGCGCTGGAAGATCTGATGATAGAAAAGGTAACCGCCAATTTCGATAAAGTCATCGTGGTTTTCAATACTACTAACGTTATGGAAGCGGGCTTTTTGGAAAACGAAAAAATAGATGCGGCGATAGCGATGTATGCTCCCGGCTCAAAAGCCACACCTGCGCTCGGCAATCTGCTTTCAGGTAAAGCGAATTTCTCGGGCAGGACTGTGGACACGTGGGCATATGATCTTACGACATCTGCCGCATGGCCCAATGCCGGAGTAGACGGTACTCATACGATAAATGCTTCCGGCAGTGAAAAGGCGTACATATCCAACTATGCCGAAGGAATGTACATGGGCTATTACTGGTATGAAACTGCCGATAAAGAAGGCTTCTGGACGAGCGAATTTGCGGAGGATGAATGGGATATAGAGAACGGCTATGACGACGTGGTGCAATTCCCGTTCGGTTATGGACTTTCGTACACTGATTTTGCATGGTCTGTGGAAAATGTCTCCATTGCTCCCGGCGCGACTGTCAGCATGACTGATGAGATAAGCATAGAAGTCTTTGTACAGAATATCGGCGAGCGCAGCGGTAAGGAAGTGGTGCAGTTATACCTTGAAGCACCTTATAAAGCGGGCAGTATTGAGAAACCTGCAGTCAAACTGGTTGCGTTTGCGAAGACCAGTCAGCTTGATCCCGGCGAGGGAGAAATGCTTACCCTCTCCGTCAAAGTGACAGACTTTGCAAGTTATGACGTATATGATTCCAATAATAACGGTTTCATGGGTTATGAGATCGAAGGCGGAATAGGCGATTACGTGCTCAGTCTGAGGAAGAACGCGCATGAGATAGCGGAAGTAGAAGGGTTGTATGGCGCTACAATTTCTTACAAAGTACCCGGCGGCGGCTACAAAATGGAAAACGACCCCGTAAGCGGAAACAAGGTGGAGAACAGATTTACCAATTACACTAATCCTGTTTCCGGTGCAACGTCCGTCACTCAGGAGAATGCGTTGTCAGATGCGTCTAAAGCGTACTCCGTAGACGGCAGCGATACGCCTTATGCGTTCGATTATATGACCCGTGCGGATTTTGCGGGAACGTTCCCGGAATTTGTTTCATCGTACCCCCGGCATATGGATACGTCATTCTACAAAGAAACGTACGTTGTAAATACGCCTAAAGTTGTGGAGAGTGACGTGATGCCGGTATACGGCTCGGAAGAAACCAATTATCAGCTGCTTGAGTTTATCTACGAGATAACGGATGACGAGGGCAATCCTGTGTTGGATGAAGAAGGTAACAAGACTTACGGACTTGTACCTTATGAAGATGAGAGATGGGATAAATTAGTCAGTCAGATGAGTCTTAATGACTTGTATGTTCTGTCGGCGGGCGGCGGCTTCGGCACGCAAAGAATAGACTCCGTAGGCAAGCCCGGCGCCACCGACAAGGACGGACCTTGCGGCTTCAACAGCCTCATAACAGGCAGCGGAGGCGGTACGGAAAGCGCGACAAACTTCCCGTGCGAAACGCTGATAGCCTCAACGTGGGACTGGAAAATAGCCTATCGTTTCGGACTTGCACTGTCGGCTGAGGGCAATGCTCTCGGGGTTGACGGACTGTACGGACCTGCAGTTAACATTCACCGCAACGTGCTCAACGGCAGAAACTTTGAGTATTACAGTGAAGACCCGTATATATCCGGTATAATGTGTGCATACACCGTATACGGATGTAAAGAAAACGGCGTCTACTGCTGGATCAAGCACTTTGCGCTTAACGAGAATGAAACTGGCAGAACGTACATGTATCAGTTCTGTAACGAGCAGGCGCTGCGTGAGATCTATCTCAGACCTTATGAAATAGCCGTAAAGGTAGGCGGCGCAAATGCCATCATGACCTCCTACGGCCGCGTCGGCACCGTGCGCGCATCCGGATCTTCTTCGCTTAACACCTCGGTACTGCGTGACGAATGGGGCTTTAAAGGTGCAGTCATAACCGACTATTATAATGCGGGTGTGGTGCACGACGCGGACGAATGTATCCGTGCCGGTAATGATCTGATGCTTGATCCGAACGGAAATCCCGGTTACTTCGGAGATCAGAAGAGTGCTACAGCGATCATAGCTTTGCAACGTGCGGCAAAGAATATCATGTACACTTACCTTGAAACGAAGTATACCGCGCAGGTTTCGACAGGACTTGATTTGTCTACATTCATAGGAAACAAGAAAGACGTATTTGCATGGTGGATTCCGTTAGTCGGAGTCATGGACGGACTGCTTGTGGTCGGCGGCGTTGTATTCGGCATACTGAGTTTGCTCAATTACAGAAAAGCGCGCAAGCAGCAGACGGCGGAAGAATAAAATTTCCGAAAAAAGTTCGCGGCGGCAGATTGCCGTAAACTGATGCGGAAACATACATCTTGATTCTCAATGACCCGGCAGTCATACGACAGTATGACGCCGGGTCATCATATTTGGGATAATAAGCGTTTTTGTGCGACAAAAACGTGTGGTTTTGTTTTTTTATTATGAAAAGAGCGTTAAAACGCTTTATTTATTTATCAAAATAAAGTATAATAAACTCATAAATCAACCAACAGGAGAATGAACAATGAAGAAAGTGCTTTCTTTCGTGCTCAGCGCGATACTTTGCATAAGCGTAGTTGCATCTCTGTCATTCGGTTTTACCGGTTGCGGAAAGGATGAGAATACGCTTGTAGTCGGTTACACTATATATGCGCCGATGAATTATTACGATGATAACGGCGAGTTTGTCGGTCATGATACCGAACTTGCGGAACTGGTATGCGAAAAGCTCGGATATGAAGTTAAGTTTGTAGAGATTCAGTGGGACTATAAGGTGATGGAGCTTGAGTCCAATAACATAGATCTTATCTGGAACGGAATGACGATAACTGATGAGCTTAAGGAGTCCATACTTATCAGCGATCCTTACATGATCAATCAGCAGGTAATAGTTACAAGAAGCGATAATGCATCTAAATATACGACAAAAGAAGATCTTGTAAATGCATCTTCCATCGTATATGAAGGCGGCAGCGCGGCTGAGATAGTGGTATCCGAACTGGAGCTTCCGTCAAGTGTGGAGCTTGTAAACGCTACCTCCCAGGCAAGCGCGCTTCTGGAAGTTGACGCAGGAACGAGTGAAGTAGCGGTTATCGATATAACGATGGCTCAGTCCATGACGGGAGAGGGAACGGACTTTTCGAATCTTACATACAAGAACGTTGGCTTCCCTGAAGAGCAATACGGTATCGGTATGAGAAAAGAGGATACCGAGCTTTGCAAAAAGATAAACGAAGTGCTTGCGGAGTTCAAAGAGGACGGAACGCTTGACGAACTTTACAATAAATACTGTGGCTGACGGGGCATAATTTATGTTTTGGAAAGTAACTTTGTCGCTGCTCGAAGGTTTCGGCATGACATGTTATATCTTCATAGTGACGCTTGCCGCGTCTTTAGTGCTCGGACTGCTGATAGCGTTCGGTACCATGTCGCGTTTCAAGTGGCTCAGGGCTGTACTTAAAACCGTGATCTGGATCATCAGGGGAACACCTCTGATGCTCCAGGTCATGGTTGTATATTATGTGCCCGGATTTGTGTTTGGTGTTACTCCGTTCGGACGTGACATTTGGCAGTTTATTGCCGTGTTCGTTTCATTCAGCATAAACTATTCGTGTTATTTTTCGGAAATTTACAGAGGCGGTATTGAGAGCATACCTAAGGGTCAGTATGAAGCCGGACAGGTGCTCGGTATGACGAAAGCGCAGATATTTTTCCGTGTTGTGCTTGTGCAGGTGATAAAGCGGATAATACCTCCCATGTCAAATGAGATAATGACGTTGGTTAAGGATACATCGCTTGCCCGCGTTATACTTGTGAAAGAAATAATCGGTAAATCAGAAGATTTTATGAAGGAAGGGTTGATATGGCCTTTGTTCTACAGCGCCGTATTTTATCTTGTGTTTGTCGGCGTACTTACGATATTGTTCAGGCTGGCTGAAAAAAAGCTGAGCTATTTTAAGGTGTAACTTATGTCCTTTTTGAAAGTGGAAAATTACAGAAAATCGTTCGGAAACACGGAAGTGCTCAAGGGCGTATCATTCGAGCTGGAAAAAGGGCAGGTACTTGCTATAATAGGCTCGTCCGGCGGAGGGAAGACGACTCTGCTGCGCTGCATCAACTTTCTGGAAATACCCGATTCGGGCAGACTTTATCTGAATGATGAATTACTGTTCGATGCGTCTGAGATAAAAAACGATAATTACAGCGATAACGATCTTCGCATGAAGCGGCTGCATTTCGGACTTGTTTTCCAGCAGTTCAATTTGTTTCCGCAGTATAACGTGCTCGGGAACGTGCTTCTTGCTCGCCGTCTGCTGGATAAACAGGCGGTAAAGAACAAGCGTAAAGAGCTGATCTCCTCCGGTATGCCTAAGTCCGTGGTCGCGGAAGCGATCAGGACATTTGAGGCGGAACTGGAAAAAGCTACCAATTCGGAAGCCGTGGCACTGATCGAGCGCGTCGGACTGTCCGATAAGATCAACGCGTATCCGTGTGAGCTTTCGGGCGGACAGTGCCAGCGTGTTGCGATAGCGAGAGCTCTTGCTCTTACTCCGGATGTATTGTGTTTTGACGAACCGACGAGCGCGCTCGATCCGGAGCTTACGGGGGAAGTGCTTAAAGTTATCCGCGGTCTTAAAAGCGGCGACCGTACGATGATAGTCGTGACACATGAAATGGAATTTGCACGTAAAGTAGCCGATAAAGTGATCTTTATTGCAGACGGAGTGATAGAGGAAGAGGGAACTCCTGAGGAAGTTTTCGATTTCCCCAAGAGCGAAAAAATGAAAAATTTCCTTCGCTCGAAAGAGAATAAAGAGGGATTGTACGGAGAACAGCCGTCGTGCGAAACGGCGGAATAAAATACCGCAAAGTCGGAAAATACGGAGAGAAAGGGAGATCGGACATTACGTCTGAATATCTCCCTTTGACATATACGATATAATGGAAAGACATAAACAACAGCGGCGATTGCCCGATCTCGGTAATGATCCCGTGCGTGGTCTTGTGATCAAGCTTGCACTTCCCGCAATAGCGGCGCAGCTTATAAACCTGCTTTACAATCTGGTTGACCGTATGTACGTTGGAGCATTGCCCGGTATAGGCACGCAGGCGCTTGCCGCGCTTGGCGTGGTATTTCCGATAACGCTGATCGTTACGGCATTCGGCTATCTTATCGGACTGGGAGGCGCGCCGGTTGCAAACATGCGCATGGGCGAAGGCAATGCGAAAGAGGCGAACAGAGTATTCAACAATGCGTTCATAATGCTTGTGATATTCGGAGTTTTGCTTACGGTAGTCGTGCTTATGACGGGCGACGCACTGCTGACGTTGTTCGGCGCACCGGACGACTGTAAGCAGTATGCTTCAGACTATCTGTTCATATATGCGTTGGGAAGCATATTCGTTATACTCACGGTAGGCTTGAACCCATACATAACCGCTCAGGGCAGAAGCGTCATGTCTATGTTCACAGTACTGCTCGGTGCGGCATTGAACATAGCGCTGGATCCGTTATTCATATACGCTTTCGGTATGGGTGTAAGGGGTGCGGCGGTTGCGACGGTTATATCACAGGCGGCGAGTGCGGTGTGGGCGCTGACGTTTTTTATGCGCAGGCGTTCGCTCTTCCGATTCGCCCTTGAGGATATGCGGCCGCGTATGGGCATAATTTTATCCGTGCTTGCGCTCGGTATGTCGCCGTTCATAATGACCGCGACAGAGAGCGCCGTACAGATAGTGTTCAATATAAATCTGAAGATGAGCACAGGTGGCGACAGTAGCTATACGGCGGCGCTGACTGTGATGATGAGTGCGCTGCAAATGATCACGATGCCGCTGAACGGTCTCGGTACCGGTGTACAGCCGCTGATCAGCTATAACTACGGCGCGGGTAATATGGAAAGAGTGAAGCGCGCGATACGCATGATAGCCGTGATAGCGGCGATAGGAAGCACAAGCGTATGGCTGGTGTCATTGCTTGTGCCGCAGGTTTACGCCTTCATATTCAGCGCGACACAGCCGGTTACGGAAATAGTGTGCAGGTACACTCCGTTTTTTATGATGGGGACGGTCATGTTCTTTGCACAGATGACGTTGCAAAACGCGTTCATAGCTCTCGGGCAGGCAAAGACGTCTATTTTTCTTGCGTGCTTAAGAAAAATAATACTTCTGATACCGCTTTGCTTTATACTGCCGCAGTTTCTCGGTGCATTCGGGGTATTCCTCAGCGAAGGTATAGCGGATATAACGGCAGGTATAGTAACAGCACTGACGTTTTTCATACGTCTGCCGAAGATATTATCTGCGAGAGAGAAGCTGCTGTCCTGCAATGAAAAAAACGGTTCGGCTCATCAATAATGCGTTTAATATGCTTGAAAACGAGCGTAAACTGGTTTATAATCAGGTTATAAGGAGAGTGAATAAAAGACCATGACTCTGATAAATGAAATACAACCTGCAACGACAACGATAATAATCTGTTGCATCATAGCCGCGGTGCTTGTGGCGATAGCGATAGTCGTATCGATGATCTCCGCGAGGCGTGAGAGCAAGGGCGGTAAAACGGGGGATGCCGGAACGGAAGACGGTAAAAGTGCAATGAAAGCGGACGTGAGTGCAAATGCTGCCGATAATACGGGAAGCGACGCCGGCGACAATGATTCTGACGACAATGCGGGGAATGCGGGCTAATACGGCGCCGAGGTATTTTGCAAAAAGCCTTGACGGTAGCGAAGCAGTATGATATAATATTCCGTATGAGCGATGAAAAACTGCTTGAACTGAAGAAATTTTTTGAGGCTGACAAGTTTGTCGGGCTTGCGGGTATAGACATACTTGAAACAGGTGACGATTATGCCGTAGTCGGCGCGGAAATAGGCGGAGAGCATCTTAACGCGGGCGGAGCAGTGCAGGGCGGAATGCTTTACACGGCGGCTGATTTTGCGTTTGCGGTACTGACGAACATGCTTCACCCTGTGACCGTGACGCAGACGGCAACGATAACATACATACGCGCAGCATACACCAGTCGCATAACGGCGACAGCAAAAGAAATAGTGCGCAGCGGGCACAACTGCGTAGTTGAAGTGACGGTAAGAGACGATGCCGGCAATATAGTTTGCACGGGCAGTTTCAACGGATTTATAAACAGTAAGAAATAAGGTAAACGGGAGATCGGTGATGAAGATCTACGACGAGAAGATCGAAACTATGGATCGCAGTTCGATGCGTGCTTTGCAGCTCGAACGGCTTAAAGAAATGGTAAAGTACGCTTATGATAACGTACCGTTTTACAAGAAGAAATACGACGAAGCCGGCGTAAAGCCTTCTGATATTCAGACGCTTGAAGATATAAACAAACTGCCGTTTGTGACGAAAGCGGATCTGCGTGAGAATTATCCTTACGGATTGCTTGCGGTGCCTGTAAGCGAGCTTGCGCGTATACATGCGTCGAGCGGCACGAGTGGAAAGCCCACTGTGGTTGCATACACCAAAGAGGACATGGAAGACTGGACCAACTGCGTTGCACGGCTTGTTGTCGCTGCGGGCGGCAGATCGGATGATATAGTCCAGATTTGTTTCGGCTACGGACTGTTCACCGGTGCGCTCGGACTGCACCAGGGGTGGGAGCGTATAGGCGCGGCGGTTATACCCGCGAGCACGGGCAACAGCGAGCGGCAGATCATGCTGATGAAGGATCTCGGTGCGACTGCGATAGTCGCAACGCCGTCGTACGCGCTGCATCTTGCCGAAGTTATGGAAAAGACAGGTGTGAAGCCGGAAGATCTGAAACTCCGCGTAGGAATGTTCGGAAGCGAAGCAAGTTCGGAAGAGATGCACCGTGAGCTTGCGGAGAAGCTGCATCTGTTCCCGACAGACAACTACGGGCTCAGCGAACTTATCGGACCGGGCGTATCCGGCGAATGCGAATATAAATGCGGAATGCATATCAACGAGGATTACTTCTATCCGGAGATAGTAGACCCCGTGACGCTTGAGCCTACGGACGGCAGCGATTACGGCGAACTCGTTCTTACGTCGCTGACGAAGAAGTCAATGCCGATGATACGTTACCGTACCAAGGATATAACCAAGATAGACTATACGCCATGCAAGTGCGGCAGAACGACTGCTCGCATGGCTAAACTCAAAGGCAGAACGGACGATATGCTTATCATAAAAGGCGTAAACGTATTCCCGTCACAGATAGAGGGTGTACTTCTTACGTTCAAGGAGATAGGCAGTACTTACGAGATAGTAGTCACGAGAGAGGATTATCAGGACAAGCTGGAAGTCAAAGTCGAGCTTATCGATGATTCGATAGTAGGTGATTACGGCGCCATAGAAAAGCTGTCAAAGAACATACGCCACGCGTTGCGCACAGTTCTTCAGATAGACGCTAAACTTACGATAACCGAGCATATGAGCCTTGCCCGCAGTGAGGGTAAAGCCAAGCGAGTAATAGACCTGAGAAAATATTGATCGGAGCTTATAATATGAAAGAATTGATGCTGACAAATCATGCGGTCGCACGCGGTGCGTACGAAGCGGGAGTGAGAGTGCTTTCCGCATACCCGGGAACGCCCAGTACGGAGATCGCCGAAAGTTTTGTAAAATACGACGGAGTATATGCCGAGTGGGCGCCTAACGAAAAGGTGGCACTTGAAGTTGCCGTAGGCGCATCGGTAGCCGGCGCACGTGCCATGGCGTGCATGAAGCATGTCGGCGTCAACGTTGCGGCGGATCCTCTGTTCACGTCTGCGTACACCGGTGTAAACGGCGGACTTGTCATTGTCGTTGCAGATGACCCTGGTATGCACTCGTCCCAGAACGAGCAGGACTCGAGATTTTATGCGCGCAGTGCTCATGTTATGATGCTTGAGCCTTCCGACGCGCAAGAAGCCAAGGATTTCACAAAGCTTGCATTCGAGCTCAGCGAAAAATATGACACTCCGGTATTCATACGTCTTACTACGCGCGTTGCACATTCGCGCAGTCTTGTGGAATTATGCGACCGTGAGGACGTAAAGCTTCGTCCTTACGAGAAGTCCATAACCAAATATACGATGATGCCCGCAAGCGCGATACTTCGTCACCAGGTCGTCGAAGAGCGCGACATAGAGCTTGCAAACATGGTAAACACGCTGGACATCAATAAGGTAGAGCGCAGCAGACGCGGAAACAAAATAGGCGTTGTATGTTCGGGCGTTGTATATCAGTATGTCAAGGAAGCTCTTCCTGATGCGAGTATTTTCAAGGTAGGCACGGTATATCCTCTGCCTATCAAAGCGATAGAGAAGTTTGCAACTACCGTACAGCAGTTGTATGTCATTGAAGAGCTTGAGCCTTATATTGAGAACCAGTTGAAGAAAGCGGGTATCAAGTGCAAGGGTAAAGAGATATTCTCACTGCAGGGTGAGCTCAGTGTGCTTAAGATACTGGAGAAATTCAATCGTTCCGTACCTGTACCTGTAGCGGCAAAAGTTCCGGGCAGGCCTCCCGTTATGTGTGCGGGCTGTCCTCACCGCGGAGTATTCTATGTGCTTGGCAAGCTGAAGCTTACGGTCAACGGCGACATAGGATGTTATACGCTTGGTGCTGTTGCGCCTCTCAGTGCTGTCGATACCGTACTTTGCATGGGCGCGTCGATAGGCATGGCGCACGGATTCAAAAAAGCGACCAAGGGAGTGAGCCATAACATAGCAGTCATCGGCGATTCCACATTCATACACAGTGGTATCACCGGTCTTATCAACGCAGTATATAACGAGAGCGGCATAACGCTTGTGATACTGGATAATTCGACGACGGGCATGACCGGTCATCAGAACCACCCTGCGACGGGGAAGAACCTCAAGGGTGAGAAAGCCCCTGCCGTACTTCTCGACGAGATATGCCGTGCATGCGGAGTAAAGGAGATCGAGATCGTGGATGCTTACGATCTCAAGGCAGTGGAATCAGCAGTAAAGAAGGGCATAGAATCTCCCAATGTCAGCGTGATCATAGCGCAGCGTCCGTGCGTGCTTCTTAATAAGGGGCCCAAGCCGGTAATGAAGGTGGATGAATGCCGCAACTGCGGAAAGTGCATGAAGCTCGGATGCCCTGCCATTTCTCGTTCGGGCAGCGGCGTGACGATAGACCCCAATCAGTGTACCGGATGCGGAGTATGCGCTGAGGTATGTCCTTTCGGCGCGATCAAGGAGGGAGTGAGAGAATGAATATTCTGATAGCAGGTGTAGGCGGACAGGGAACATTGCTTGCCAGTAAAGTACTCGGGCGGTACGCCGTACTTTGCGGCAAGGACTGCAAGCTCAGCGAAGTACACGGTATGAGTCAGCGTGGCGGCAGTGTCACCACACATGTCCGCATAGGCGATAAAGTACATTCTCCTGTCATTTGGGCAGGGGCGGCAGACGTTATACTTGCGTTTGAGGTGCTTGAGGCTGCGCGTGTAAAGCATTTCCTGCGCCCCGGCGGAATACTTCTTGTCAACGATGTAAAAGTGCTTCCTATGCCTGTGATCACTGGGGCAGCCAAGTATCCGGAAGGTCTTAAGGAAGACATGCTTGAAGAGATCAACGGAGCATTCTTCATCCCTGCGGCAAGTATTGCTGCCGAAGCCGGGGATGCGCGCAGTGCAAACGTGGTAATGCTGGGCGCTATGTGTCGTCTGTTCGGATTTGACAAAGAAAAGATGATGCAGGCGGTTACTGATTGCGTACCTGAAAAATTTGCAGAAACTAATCTTAAGGCATTTGCCCTCGGATATGAAAAAGTAAAATAAATCAACAAAAGGGGAAAGAGAATGAAATATTTTCAGCCCGAACTCGAAACGATGAGCCTTGCTGATAAGCGGGCACTTCAATCGGAAAAGCTTGTAAAGACCGTAAAATACGTCTACGAGCGTCAGAAGCCCTATCGTGAGAAGATGGATGCGATCAAGCTCCGTCCCTCAGACATAAAGGGTATAGAAGACATATGGAAACTGCCGTTCACTCAGAAGTCCGATCTCAGGAACAGTTATCCGTTCGGAATGATGGCGGCAGACCGCAAAGACCTTGTACGTTTGCATGCGTCCAGTGCCACCACCGGAAAACTTACTGTATCCGGTTACACTCAGAATGATATAGATATATGGGCAGACTGTGCGGCGCGTTCGCTGGTAATGGCGGGAGCGGATCAGAACAGCATAGTACATGTATGTTATGGATACGGATTATTCACGGGCGGTCTCGGAATGCACTACGGAGCGGAGAGACTCGGCGCGATAGCCGTTCCCGCATCCGCCGGAAACACGCAGCGTCAGTTGCAGTTGCTTTCCGACTTTAAAGCGGACATAATCTGCTGCACTCCGTCATACGCTATATATCTTATAGAAGAGATAGAAAAGGCAGGATTAAAGATCGGTACCGATATAGTGCTCAAAGGCGGATGTTTCGGTGCGGAAGCGTGGACTGAAGAGATGCGTAACGAAATAGAGCGGAGACTTAACATTCACGCATGCGATATATACGGACTCAGTGAAATATCCGGTCCTGGTGTTGCAAATGACTGTGAATACAAGCGTGGTATGCACTTCCAGGATGACCATTATTTCCCCGAGATAGTGGATACCGAGACTCTGGAGCCGCTTCCTATCGGAGAACGCGGAGAGCTTGTGATCACGACTCTGGACAGAACAGGAATGCCGCTTATCCGTTACAGAACTCGTGATATAGCAGCGCTTGACGATTCGCCTTGCCCGTGCGGAAGAACGACGATCAAGATGAAGCGTATAACGGGACGCAGCGATGACATGCTGATAATACGCGGAGTAAACGTATTCCCGTCACAGATAGAGAGCGTGCTTCTGAAGAACCCGGCGGTACAGCCTCACTATCATATAAACGTAGACAGAGTAAACAATCTTGATACGCTTGAGATAGTAGTGGAGCTGTCGCCCAATGCGTTCTCTGATACCGTTGCTGACGTAGAGGCTATACGCACCAAACTTGCGGGAGAAATGGCGTCCGGTATAAGCGTAAGCGCAAAGATCACGCTTGTATCTCCGGGAACGATAGAGCGCAGCGAAGGCAAGTCCAAACGTATAACGGACAGAAGAAAGATCTGAAAATAAAAAGGGAGGAAAATGATGATTAATCAGTTAGCCGTATTTTTGGAGAACAGAAAGGGTAGGATAGGCGATTGCTGCAAGGTACTCAGAGACGCAGGAATAAATCTCAGCTCGATGTCCATTGCCGATACGACGGATTTCGGAATACTCAGATTGATGACCAATGACAACGATAAGGCATTTGAAGTACTTAAAAGATCGGGATTTATGTGCGCAATGGTAAGTCTTGTAGCGATGCGTGTACCGGACAGACCGGGAGCGCTTGCAGACATACTGATAGCGCTTGACGAAGCGGGCGTGAACATAGAATACCTGTATTCTTTTGCGAGCGACAACGGCAGCGCACATATCGGTTTTAAGACGAACGATGCAGATAAAGCGGCGTCGCTGCTTGTAAAACTCGGAGTGGAAGTGCTCTGAAAACGCTTTACACGCATAAAGATTTATGATAATATAAGACAGCGTGCGGATGCTCAAGTATCCGCACACCTGCCGCCGTGGTGAAATTGGCAGACGCGCCGGACTCAAAATCCGGTGGTAGTGATACCGTGTCGGTTCGACCCCGACCGGCGGCACCAAAACAAAAAACGCGACCCCGAAAGGGTGTTGCGTTTTTTGTTTTGTGCACGTTGGCGACGTTGAACCGTGAGCGCGAAGCACGAGCGACGAAAGCGCAGAAAAACGGACGCGCGAAAGTTCGCTCAGCCGAGCCGTCCTGAAAGGGCGGCGAACGCCAACAAGCGTTCAAAGAAGAACGCTTGTTACCCCGACCGACGCGCACGACCCGCAAGGGGTCGTGCGCTTTTTGTCGCCGCTGATCTGAGGTGCGAACCGAGTTTCCCGCAGGGAAACCTCGGGTCGCTCAGCTCCATAAAGCTGCGCGGCCTTTTTAAGCACCGCGCAACTTAAACGACTGCCGAGTGGGTTATGTTTAGGCAAAAAAGCGCACATATCTGTCCGATTTTGTCACCGAAATGCGGGATAAAACGTATTTTCCGTGAATTTACAGAAAAATACTGTCAAAGGTATTGACATGGGGGGGGGTAGTATGTTATATTATAATACAATAATGATTGTAATCATTAACGGAGTGGGAGAAGGAAAATGCGAACAAAAAGAGATACGGCAGCGATGATAGTTCTCATCGTTCTTGCGGTGCTGCTTATTCCCGTCATTGTGATAAACCTTACGCTTATCATAAAGGGCGCAGTGCGCAGCGACGTGCCGCCCAGCGTATTCGGCATTGCGCCGATGGCTGTGGCAACGGGATCGATGGACGGCGAAGCGGACGACAGTTTTGCCGACGGCTCGCTGATATTTGTCAAAATTCTCGGCGACGAGGACAAGCAGCAGCTTGAAAAGGGCGATATAGTGACATACCGCACCGACGGTATGTTCGTCACGCACCGCATAATAGACATGACTTTGTCCGACGGAGCCGTTGTCTCGGTGGAGACCAAGGGCGACGCGAACAACATTTCTGACGGAGCGATTCCCGTTGAAAACGTAGTCGGCATGTGCGTGGGCAGTATCGGCGGACTGGGAAGTTTTTCGATGTTCCTGCAAACGCCCGTCGGCATTCTCGTGCTCGTGGGCGTACCCGTCGCGGCGTATATCGCTTACGACGTGATCCGCATAACGCTTGCCCGCCGCAAGGCTAAGGACGAAGCGCCTTCCGAAACGGATAAGGACGAGGAGATCCGCCGACTGCGCACTCTTCTTGAGGAAAAGAACGCCGCTCCGGCTGAAAACGCTTTGTCAGAGGATAAAGAAAGCGCTGCCGAAGAGGCGGACTCTTCCGAAAGCGGCGCGACCGATGACGGCTCCGCCGCCGAAACAGCGGAAAAAGAATAAGAAATAAGGGAATAATAAGGGTATGTCGCGGTCGTTTGCCACAATACGGCCGATACATATATATTGTGATCACAATAAAACAGGAGGAAAAAATGGAAAAGAAGAGAAGAATAGTTTCCAAACTGATATTCGCTCTCGTTATCGCGGCAGTGCTCAGTCTTTGCTTTGTGGGAACCACTCTCGCTCGTTATGCTTCCGGCGCTTCCGGCAGCGGCACTGTCCAGGTCGCGAAGTGGAATGTGTCTTTTGACGTGGGCTCTACCTCCACGGTCGTCGATTTCGGCATGATTTCTCCGTCCGAGAAGGAATATACCGATGGCGGTGAAGTAAGATCGAAAGAAAGCGCAAAGACACATGTCGCGACGATATCCAGCAACGATACAGATGTCGTAGCGGACGTAACGGTAACCGCAGGCGCGATTACGTTCAGCGAAGAGGATACGAGAAACTTCGATACTACGATCGGCGCGGATCAAAACAAATGGACGGAAGTAAGCCAGGAAGGCGCACCGTCGCAGAAGGACGTCGCAGACCTTTTCAGCGTAACGCTTTACTACAACAAAACCGGTAGGCCGTCCGACAGCGTCACTGAGATTAAAGGAGCAACTGCCATAGAGCTTCAACGCGGTGAAAACCTTTATATCTATGCGGTCGTTACCTGGACTTCTGCGGACGTTTTGCTTAAAGGCAATGCCGACGCGCTTGATACCTGGGTTGGTACGCACATCAGCGGCATTCAGTTTACGCTTACATTCAGCGCCGTTCAGGGCTCCGAGCTACCCACGACCTGATAAGAACAAACGGAAAGGGGTACAGGCTTCCGGCGTTATTGCCGGATAATCGACGGGATATGCCGCTATGTGGCGGCGGCAACCGGCGCGCGGTGGGCGCGCGGGCGTGCGGAATGACCCCGCATGATTCCGAATAAACAGTATTCCCGACAACGCCCCGTGCATCACGGATGCACGGGGAGAGGGATACTTGAACTCGTGCGCGGCGCGGCATAAAATTCGGCGCCGGACGGTAAACGGGGGACGTATGACGGAAAAACAGGAAGAAAATCGTTATCCCGAGCCCAAGCTTCCCGCCAGGGCAAGGGTATATGACGGGAACAAAGAGGGAATAGGCCTTGTCCGCAACGGCAAGTGGGTGGACTACGACGGCACGGAACTCGGCGAGTTTATCCGTGACGATCGGGGTATATTACTTCGCAGCGACGATAAAGACATAGGCTATCTCGACGTGCACGGCAATATCGTAAATGGCGAGGGAATGTATGTAGCGACGCTCGTAAAGCGCCGTCTGTATCCGCTTGTCATGATTTTGCTTTGTCTGCTTGCGATTGCCGCGCTCACTCTTTTCATCGTTACCTGTTCGCTCAACCGCAGCGGAGAGCCGTATATTCCGACGATATTCGTATTCGGCGCCGACGGCGCGGACTGGTCGGAGACGGAAAATCTGCCGATATTCGAAAGCGAACGCCCGGACGGCAAGATCGCGCCGGGAACAAGCGGAGAATATCGTTTCAGCGTGGAGAACGCCAACGATGACGACGTCGTATTTTCCTTTGAGTTTGCAGAGGAATGCGAATACGACATAGGAATAGTATACGGATTGCAGCGCGACGGCTCCGAGATATCCGGAGAAGAGCGCAAGCCGATCGAAGAACTCGGCATAAGCGACCTTACGATAAACGCCGGTTCGTCCACGACGTTCGTTCTTTCCTGGAACTGGCCTTATGTCGGAGACGACGAAACCGATACCGCCGCGGGCATAGCGGCAGTCGATTACACCATTCACATTTCGGTGACGGCGGAGATTCTTGCCCGGTAATGGCGAATAAAAACGACAATCACGGCAGCGCGCGCAAGGCGCTTAAAATAACGGGCATAACGTTCAAAGTTATTGTGACCGTTCTTGCGGGTCTGCTGCTTGTTTATAACATTTACGTCCTCATTGCGCGCTATGCGTTCGGGGTCGGAATGCCCACGGTTTTCGGGTACGCTTTTGCGTCCGTCACGTCGGGCAGCATGTCTCCCGAGATCGAGAAAGGCGATTTCATCGTCATAAAGGCGCAGAGCGATTATACCGAGCGCGACATTGTGACGTATTACAACGCGTCCGTCGGGGAATATATAACCCACCGCATAATCTATAAGGCGGAAAGCGGTTACGTCACCCGTGGGGACGCTAACAACATTCAGGATAATATTACAGTAACGAACGACATGATCGTCGGCAAAGTCGTCGCGGTTGCGAACGGACTGGGAAATCTTATTTCCTTTCTGCGCAGTCCGGCGGGGCTTATGACGGCGCTGGCGGTGTGTGTCGGCGTGTGGGCGGCTGCCGAATACCTGCCGAGACTTATTTTCCGCCCGCACGGAGAAGATAACGGCGGAGCGGACGGTACTTCAGGCAGCTCCGGAGAGGGAACGGGAAATGGCAAAAAAGACGGCTGAAAGCTATCACATATCGGTTTATTTGTGCTGTTTTATTCTCATAGGCATACTGCTTACGGGCGTATCTCTCGCGCGCTATTCGAGTTCGTCGAACGTCAGCGGAGACGTGAATATCGCGGGTCTGTACTGCTCTTACGAAATAGAAGATATGTCGTCGCTGACGTTTTCCAACATGGATTATTGGCAGACTGACGAAAACGGAAACATAATTTCCGATTCCGCGCCGCGCAACACCGCGCGCAGCGTGCGTTTTGTCATGCGTAATTACAGCGTGAGCGATTCGAGCGCGGCAAGCGGCGGAGCCGACCGCGTCAGCGCTGTCGATCTTGACGGGGCGATCAGGTTTTACGCTCCCTTAGAGTTTGCCGAAAATCTCGCCGTGCAGGTAGCGGAGATGAACGGCTCAAACCCCGTCGTGCTCACTCCGCAGTATGTTCTGAAAGACATTTGGCGTGCAGCCGACAAGGGAACATTCAACACAATGGATTCGAGGGATTACAACGACCGCACCGACGGGCTTTCCTCACCCATGGACGAGATCCTTACGTTGTCCCGTTCTTCATCCGTAGCGGTAATCGCGGAGCGCCCCGGCGGCGAGGGCACGGTTACTCTGTCGCGCGAGACGGGCACGACGCGCTATTCCGTGGGCTTCATGCGCGGCACGCCGATAACCGTCGGCGGCGAAACCATAATCAAAGACTTGGAGCCGCAGCTCTATCTCGACTGCGAAAAGCAAGAGAACTATCTGACCGTGGATATCTCCCTTCCCGAAATGTCGCTTCCCGGCGGCAGCCAGACGGAAAAGACTTTTGTCCTTTTCGTAACTTCCGTTAAAAAAATAGTAAGCTCGGATTTCGACCGGACTATCACCGACGCCGATTGGAACAATATCTTCGGCGCGACCGAACCGGTCAATCGCAATGGCGTGACGATCACCGGCTATCATTACGACCGCGAGCAGCCGCTCTATGACGCATCCGGCAGTCCCACTGGCAAGACGACGACGGTGCGCATAAGCAAAACGTTGGGCGGCTCGCTGACTTTCGAGCACGTCGCGCCGCTGTCCGAGAACGCGGCGACGATCGTCCACGCCATGGAAAATTATTATAAGTTCTCGAGCGGTTCATACAATTCGGCAGACGCGCCGACGACCGCAGATGACGCGCAGAGTTTGTATTGCACCTGCGCCAATGGCGGTAATAGCGGCTATGTCTCGCTTGAAGGCGTGACGGAAGACCCGCGCCGCTCGTCTTTCGACTCGCAGGAAAATGATTATATGATTGCCAAGGCGCTGGGCAAGGGTTACACGACCCGTCTCAACGTGCTGTTCGTTCAGTCGTCAGAAGTGCCCGGTGCTAATGCGTAAGGAGGGAAAATGAAAGCTGTTCAAAATAAATTCGGATTCATAGTCTTCATCCTCTTTATGCTGTTGCTTGCGACGATGCTCGGCGTGCTTTTCACGCAGGGGCGGTATTCCGAAGAGGCGGAGCATGCTTCCGACATATTCGACGGCGACCTTGAATATATCGTTGCCGAACAGGTGGAAGTCCGCACTGCCGACGAGTTTGTCGCGGCGGTGGAAAACGGCTATTCCAACATCAAGATCGCGGACGAAGTGGATAACCCGCTTATCATAACCGAAGGCGTTACCGATGTCGGTTCCGACCTTATTCTCGACCTCAACGGTCACGAGATCCAGCGAAACAACCGCGAGCCTATGCTTAATATCGTCGACGGCATCCGTATGACGGTTATCGACACCAAGGGCGGCGGCTCGTTCTATAACCCCGTCGGCAGCGTTCTGCAAATAGACGGCGGCACGCTGACCGTTGCCGCGGGCGATTTCGTCAGCGGCCCCAAAAAAGCGGAGTATGAGAGCGCGGTGGCATCAGAGCACACCGGCGGCAGCATAAGCAAATCGACTGACGCTATAGTGTACACAAAATCGGGCGACGGATATGCGGCGGGCAGTTCCGTCTTCGTGCCCGTGATAAGTCCTCACGTTTCCACCGTTAACGATCATCCGTACGTCAACGGCAATATGTATTTCACGTCCGGGTGGAGCGGCAACGCCGATCTCATTCCCAAAGACACCTATCTTTACTATGTAGTGGACGACGACACTGTCTCGCACGCGGCGATCTCGTCTTCTTCGGGCAGCGCGGATTTCTATTATTCGTATTGCATAAATAAGGGCAATTACACGAGCGTCGTGAGCGGACCGGCAGACGGCGAAAGCGTCATCGAAGTCACCGTATACGGCTATTACAAAGTCAAGAAAAGCGCAGCGGGCGAGAGCGGAGTCACTCCCGATTATGCGACGATCAAGATGCTGGGCGGCAACATGTACGCGCGCGGCGGGGCTTACCATTCCTACTTCGGCGTCGAGCACACTTACGGCATATACGCGTCCGGCGGCTATATGGCGGTGGAGTCGGGCAGCGCGTTTGAGACGATCGAGGGCGGCGTTTGCGTCGCATGCGATTACGACTCTCAGTCTTCGTCCGAATATCTTCGCATTTCCGACGGAAAATTCTCGTCCGATTACGGCGACACCGTCCGCGTCAGCGGCGGCGAAATGGTCGTCACCGGCGGCAGCTTCGAAAAGGACACGACCGGCGCGCCGGAAAAGATAGAAGACGGTGAAAGGATGACAAGCGCCGCGCTCAGCATTGAAGGGGGCGGCAGACTCGACATGTCTTCCGATGATGAAATTGCAATAAAAATCAGCGGCTCATATGCGCGCGGCATTTATGCCAACGGCGGAGAGATCGACATATCCAATGCAAATATTGCGTTTTCGGGTAATAACGGCGAATTGAACGGCTCGACCGGCATTTATGCGTCCGGCGGAACCGTTAAAGCAGCCAATTTGACCGTTGATATGAAGAATAACGACTCCGTAACGTCCGGCAGCGAAAATTTCGGCATATTTGCCGCCGGCGGCACGGTCGAACTCAGCAAAAACGTAAAATTAAATGTCGTCGGCGCGCATTCCGTCGGCATATACGCGTCTTCCCCCGATTCTGCCGTACTTTCGGGCGAAACTTATAATATAACATATAACTCCGAAGATACTGTCAATGCCGATGTGTCCGGAGATACTGTCAATGCCGATGAGTCAGCTCCTTCGCTGACTGTTAATGTTTCCGGTGCGCTCATCAATGTTTCCGGTGCGCTCAATAATGGAACTCTCACGTCCACTGCGATAAGCACGCAGGGCGGCGGCGTCATGCTGAACGGCAAAGCGACGATTAAGTCCGACGGGCTCGGAATAACCGCGCAGGCGCAGGACGGATCCGGCGGCGATATAGCTTTCGGCGAAGAAGGGGGGCCCAAATATACTTATGACGTAGTAACCACAAATGGCACTGCTATATATGTCAACGGCGGCAGCATAAAGTTCGCTTCCGGGACCGTTAATGTGGAGTCGGCCATTACGGGTAAATATGCTTGGAACGGCACGACGGCATTCTACGACGGCATTTGCGTCCAGGGCGGCTCTCTCGACGCAGAAGGCGCTGTGTTAAATGTGACGCATACGGGAATTGACAATGATTATAGCGGCGATTTATACGCGCTTGAGATAAATAGCTTCGCCGTTCGTGTTACTTCATCGCAGACAAAAGCGGATGTCAAAATATCTGCAGGAACGCTTATAAATGAAATCGGCGGCGGGCTTTATGTCGGCGGAACTAACCCCGATACTTCCGTCTTGCTCGGCAGCGCAAGCGGGGAAAAAAATCTTATAATAAAGACAAACGGTGAAGATTATATAAAGCCATCAGGTGGAGGTTATTTCCGAAATCCCGACTCCGATTCTACGAACAGCAACTGGGACTATCTGAAAAACAAAACCGGTGGACATGCTGTTGAGATAGAAGGCGGCATTCTTAAGGTTTATTCTGGTACCTATGCGGCAAAATTCGGCAACGGCATACTTGTCAGCAA
This sequence comes from uncultured Clostridia bacterium, assembly GCA_944362615.1. GTDB lineage: Bacteria > Bacillota > Clostridia > Christensenellales > Pumilibacteraceae > Protoclostridium. The sequence continues at coordinate 235,618 of CALVTM010000001.1, read as the reverse complement.
CGGTACTGCAAATCTTTATGGCGGTACTTATGCCGGTAACGATCCTTATAAATATAACGGAGATCTTGTCGCAGGCTCCGGCGCTTCTTACGGAATGCGTATGCATGGCGGCACGCTCAATATTTACGGCGGTACTTTCGGCAGCGCAAAGATAGATGGCTTCACTTATGCAGGCAGCGGCGCATTTATAACGGGCACGGATGACACAACCGCAGAAGCTAATATTTACGGCGGCACGTTCAACGCCACCGGCAGGATAGGCGTTTCGATAATGAGAGAATCTATTGTTACTTTTGGTGGTGATGTACCCGAAGATGAGGAATTGCCCTCGGGTATAACAGTTAACGCTCCTGTCGTTAAAGGTACCAAGGCTGCCATTGCGGTGGAAAAATATAAAAATGTCGGATCTAACAGCGAAATAACGATACACAAGGGGGAATACAAGGGCGGGTGCAGCCCGACTGACTATAACGACGGAATCTGGTATGGCAACAGTACAAGTAAACTTAATATATATGGCGGCACGATAAGCGTTTCCAGAGAAAAGGAAAAAGGCGACCGCGCCGGATTGTATTTCGATGTCACGCCCGCTGCCGATAAAGTCCAAATCTCTGGCGGTGAATTCTACGGCGGCAAGGCGAAGCCGATAACTGCTGGAAAAGAATGGGATGATTCATTGTGGGTTGAGAAAGATAGAGAAAGAAGTGTCAATGGCGGCGGAATAGGTGTAGCCGGCGGCGATAATTGGTATCGTACCGTATATGTGGATAATATAATACCGAGTGGAGTTTCAATATATAACGGCGACGATAATTCGCTAATCAATAGAAACAGTATATGCGACCATCTGGCAGGTAATTATGTAAAATATTTGGGTAGTGATCGTGGAAAGTATGGTCTTGCTTCATATACACATATAAAAATAGGGTCAATAAATTAACAATTATTTTATCAGCCTTCCACTCTTGGCGCCTGAGGGGCAGACATTTGTCGTACCCGCAGGCGCCGTATTTATTACGCAGCGCGGCATATTACGCAGCGCGGTGTTTCATCGTAAAAATATACTGCGTTTCACTGTGCGGACGCACGGAAGTGAAAACGCCGCGCAACTTAAAGGGAATGTGTTTGACAAATCCGCGTAATTGTGCTAACATATCGGCATACAATCAAAAGGGAACAAATAAGGTAATATATATGTCAAAAAACAAAAAAGGCGGCGGGTCGCCGCACGCTAAAACCATATTGCGCATATGCGGATTATTGCTCCTGCTTTTCGGCATAGCCCTGACCGTTGCCGGCGCAATACTTGTCAGAGACGGCAGTCCGCTTTGGTATATAATGTTTGTCGGAATACCTATTATAATTGTCGGAGTATTCCTGTTTGTATTTAGCTTTCAGCGCGAGGTTGTCAGGTACGTAATTTCCGAACAGTTCAATGAATTCGCGTCGCTTGACAATACGGGAAGCAGAGAGACGACTTCTGCATGCAACGTCAAAGCCTCGATAACATGTACGTGCGGCGAGGTCAATTCGGCAGACAGCTATTTCTGCAAGAAGTGCGGAAAGAGCTTGCGCAGAACGTGTGAGAACTGCGGCGCATTCGTGCCCTGCGACGGCGACTACTGCACTAAGTGCGGCGCGCCATTAAACGGCGATAAAAACAATATCAAGTAATTTCGAGCGGCGAAGCAATGTGCTTTGCCGCTTATATATTACACTAAAGGGAGGAAAATACAATGGCAGACGGAAAGACCTATCACGTCGCTCTGCGCGAGGACGGTAAATGGCAGGTGAAAGCAGCCAAGGCGGAAAAGGCGTTGAAAATTTTCGCTACGCAAAAGGAAGCGATCGATTACGCGAAAAAAGTCGCCGCAAGCACCGGCGGCAACGTACTGATACATAAAGTTTCGGGTGATTTCCGAAAGAATAAATACTGATCCTGCGCTGACGCAAGACTTTATTGCTATGTGTCGAAAGCTTCGGACCGACCCCTTTTGCGCAACAGCTTGCCGGAGGGGCGTATGCTTCGTGCGCATTTTAACAGATAAACGACAGTCGTTTGCTGATATGCATGCGGCTGCTTTTATTTGCTGACGTGCCGTATGTCCGGGAATAATAATCTGCCTGTACGCATATTTTGTAACGGACAGGCAATGCGGAACGGTCATGCGGGCGAGGTGTTGACAATCAGCCGATAATGTGATATATTATAACCATGAGAATAGAACAGAGTGTAGAAGATTACCTTGAGGCTATACATATTATTTCGCAGACCGAGTCGCAGGTCCATCAGGTGGATGTTGCTCGTCGTTTGAACGTATCGCAGCCGGCGGTCACAAAAGCGATAAGAAAGCTTAAAGAACTGGGTTATGTCATAACCGAAGGGATGCACATATACCTTACCGATGCGGGGAAGGTGCGTGCTGAAAGCGTTTACGAAAAGCATAAGGTACTTCGCAGATTTCTGGTCACACTCGGGGTAGGCGGCGAGTTTGCCGAGCGTGATGCGTGCATGATAGAACATATCATAAGCGATGAAACTTATGACGCCATCAAAAAGTTCCTAAATGAGGAAGAAAAAAACTGAAAAAAAATTTATTAACCCCGGCTAATTTTGTTGACATTTGATCTTACAAATAATATAATAAGTGTGTCAATGAGCTGGCGTAAATATCGATCGGGCAAAGTCCGGTCGTTAATACGAGCCAAATAATTAACTAAAGTTAATATTTAAATTTAAGCTGCCGTAAAAGCGGCGAAGGGGACGGACAATCCTATGATAAAAAAAGTAAGCGAAATGCATCCTGGCGAAAGCGGCGTGGTGGTAGAGACGCGTGGCGAAGGCTGGACGCGAAAGAGGCTGCTGGATATGGGTGTTACGAAAAGCGCTCCGATAATTTTTAAGAAGCGCGCGCCTCTCGGAGACCCGGTAGAAGTTGTGTTGCGCGGTTATGCACTGTCGCTCAGGAAAAGTGAAGCTGATCTTGTGGACGTCGATGTATCCGCAAAGTCGGAGGTAAAGAAATGATAAGAGTAGCACTGGCCGGAAATCCCAACTGCGGAAAAACGACTCTGTTCAACGCGCTTACAGGCGCGACGGCTCATGTAGGCAACTGGCCGGGCGTGACCGTAGACAAGCGCGAAGGCGTATGCAAAAAGGGGAGCGAACCGTTTGTGGTTGTGGATCTTCCCGGCATATATTCGCTTTCGCCGTACACGCCGGAAGAGGTGATTGCGCGTAACTTTATACTGGACAATAAACCGGATTGCGTGATCGACATAGTTGATTCGACGAACCTCGAACGCAACCTTTATCTTACGACCCAGCTTATGGAGATGGACGTTCCAATCGTAGTTGCGCTTAACATGGCGGACGAACTTGAAAAGAACGGAGACAAGATAGACGTAAAGCTGCTCGAGGAGCGACTGGATATGCCGGTAGTGAGCGTATCCGCGGTCACGGGCAAAGGCATAAAAGAGCTGATAGACAGGACGATAGCCGCGGCAAAACGCAAACGTCAGGGTGTGAGCGTACTCGGAAGCACGATGCTTGCGCCTGCGATCGAAGAAGCCGCAGTGCGTATGCGCGACGACGGAGTGAGTTCTCCGCTCTTCCATGCGATAAAGCTCACGGAAGGTGACAGTCTGGAAAGCGAAAACCACAAAAAGACGGCGGCGTTCGTCAACAACTACACGCGCGGAATGAAGGACGCAACATTCGGCAATGACTGGGAAGCGTTCTTTGCAAATGCGCGTTACGATTACATAACTGCCAATTATTCTCCTGCGCTCACTCGTAAGTCGGGCGAGGGTAAGAGGCTTAAAATGTCGGAAAAGATCGACCGAGTGCTGACAAACAAGTGGGCGGGTATACCTCTTTTCGTAGTGATATTATTCGTGATATTCCATTTGACCTTTTCTGAAAATCTCTTATTCCTTGCCCCCGCACTCGGCGCAGGCGGGGACTGGACGATGTTTGAAGGCACGCCTTTTGAGGGCTTGTTCGGAAGCAGCGCCGGAATATCGTCTCCCGGTGTGATACTTCAGAAATTCATTGAAGGCATAACCGGAGCGATATCGGGCGGCATAGGCGAAGGCATGGCGGCAGCTGGGGCTGCCGACTGGGCGCAAGGTTTCGTAGTGGACGGTGTGCTCGGCGGACTGTTTGCCGTGATCGGGTTCCTTCCCCAGATACTCGTTCTGTTCCTTTTCTTCTCGTTGCTTGAGGACAGCGGATACATGGCAAGAGTGGCGTTCATACTTGACAGACTCCTCCGCAAACTCGGATTATCCGGACGCGCGCTCATGCCGATGATAATGGGATTCGGATGCAGCGTACCCGCAATGATAAACACGCGTACTCTTGCGGATGAAAAGGAGAGGACGGCGACCGTACGCGTAATACCGTTTTTCTCATGCGGTGCCAAACTTCCTATTCTCGGAGGATGTGCGGGCGCGCTTGTGACGGCATCGGGTTTCGGTAATGCGGATGTAATAACAATGCTGATGTACCTGCTGGGTATGTGCGTCGCGCTTGTTTCCGTAATACTCATGCGCAGTACGACGATGCGCGGAGAACTCTCTCCGTTCATAATGGAGCTTCCCAACTATCGTCGTCCCGGCTTCAGGAGCACGATGCTCCACCTTTGGGATAAAGCAAAGCACTTCATCAAAAAGGCGTTCACGATAATACTTGCGTCCACGATAATAATCTGGTTTTTCTCTCACTTCACATGGGACTGGGGATTTGTTTCGGACGAAGATATGGGAAGCAGTATACTTGCAAGTCTGGGTAAGCTGGTACAGCCTCTGTTTACTCCGGTAGGTTTTGGCGCACAGCTCGGGGCTGTCGGCTGGGTATTCGCGGTAGCAGCTATAACCGGACTGATAGCGAAGGAAAACGTCATAGCGACGTTCGGAACGCTTGCCGCAGCAGTAGTAGCCGGCTTTGATCTTGAGGCGGCGGGAGAGGACGGTATAGCCGCGATAGACGCGCTCATGGGAGTTACCGGAATAAGCGGCGCCGGACTGATTGCGTTTATAGCTTTCAATATGCTTACGATTCCTTGCTTTGCAGCTGTTGCGACGGCAAGAGGAGAGCTCACCAAAAAGAGCTTCCGCTGGACGCTTCTGTTCTGGCTCGGATCGAGTTATCTGGTTTCGTCAATGATATACACGATAGGTGAATTCATCTGGCCTGTAGCCGTATGGGCAGCAGCGTGGGCGATAGCCGTAGCAGTGATAGTCATCATCAATAAGCGTCTTAAAGCCAAAGAAGAACAGAAGAAGATAAAGACGGCATAAACCGGAGGTACACATGGGACCGATTGAAATAATCATAATAGTCGCCGCAGTACTTGTAGTGGGACTTGTGATCGGCATTGCGATATGGAGAAAAGCGACGGGCAGGAAAAGCGACTGTGGATGCGGTGGTAACTGCTCATGTTGCGGCGGCAACTGCGGAAGCAGAAAGAAACCGGATAAGCATAAATCGGCATAAAGGTTTTACGACCCTTATATAAAATTCATCATCAAAAGACTCTCGGTGAAAAAACGCACGCATGTCGTGCGTTTTTTCTTTCGCACATCGGGTATGATAATAAATATACTCCGGCTATCGGCAGGCGTGGTGAGGATCAGCAGAGGTCCGGGGCATGCGCTGGTTTACGGCAGGTGCGGAACTGCGGAAACGGACAAAACGGCATGGCAACGGCTTTAACCGGATAAGTGTTGACAATTAGCTCTCACGCAGGTATAATAAAACTATGGAACTCAAAGACGAACTTGTACTCATAGACGGCAACAGTCTTATAAACCGTGCATTCTACGCGCTTCCTCTGCTCACGGGCAATGGCGGCGTATATACCAATGCGGTATACGGTTTTGCAAATATACTCGTGCGGCTGATAGAGGAATACTCTCCGAAATACATTGCCGTAGCGTTCGATATGAAAGCAAAGACTTTCAGACACAAAATGTACGACGGCTATAAAGCAACGCGCAAAGGCATGCCGGATGAGCTTGCTTCTCAGCTTCCCATACTCAAGGAAATGCTGGATATCATAGGCATCAGGTACATCGAACGGGAGGGTATAGAAGCGGACGACATCATAGGAACGCTTGCTAAGCATCATGCGCTTCCTACTTATATCCTGACTGGCGACCGTGACAGTTTTCAGCTTATAGATGACTCTACGACCGTGCTTTTCACCAAGCGCGGTATCACGGACGTTGCGGTTATGACTCCGCAGTCGCTTATGGAAACGATCGGACTGACTCCCGCGCAGATAGTAGATTATAAAGCGCTTGCGGGTGACTCATCGGATAATATACCCGGCGTACCCGGTATAGGCGACAAAAAGGCAACGGACCTGCTCAAAACTTACGGATCCGTCTCTGCAATATATTCGCATATAGATGAGATAAAGGGTAAACTCCGTGAAAATCTTGAGAACGGGAAACAGTCGTGTGAACTTTCATACGCTCTTGCAACAATCGACACCGAATGTGATATAGACGTACCTCTTTCCGATCTTACTTACAGATTTCCGTTTTCAGATGAAGTAATGCAGTTTTTCACGCGTATGGAGTTCAAGTCATTGACGCGTCGCACCGAACTGTTCGGCGAGGGCGCTGATACGGCGCCTATTTGCGGTGACGTGAATATTTATGAACTGTCCGCGCCCGGGGAACTTGCCGTAATAACCGATGCGGCTGAGTCGTTTGCAATAACTTTCGGGAGCGAAAAGGTCTCTGTATCAACGGACGGATGCACGCAGTATGAACTGCACGTCAGTAACGATCTGCTTGGCGGCGCGACTGAGAAAGAGGCGGTGGAGGCGATTAAAGGTGCGCTTGCCGATCCCGGTAAAATAAAGTACGTTTACGACGCCAAAGCCGTGATGCGCCGGCTGTATGACTATAAGGCGGAATTAAACGGATATGAAGATATAGCGCTTATGGAGTATCTTGCCAAGCCGGCTTTCAAGTACACATCGGCGGAGGGTGTTGCCGAGGCTATGGGAATGAACAGGCAGTCGGCGGCAGCGGCTCTGGTGGTTGCGGCTGTAAAGCTTACCGAGGCGCTTAAAGAGCAGGGAATGACAGAACTTTACCGAAGCATCGAACTTCCTCTTCCCAGGGTGTTATTTGAGATGCAGAAAGAGGGCTTCAGACTGGACGTGAATCTGCTTGCGGAGCTTAAGCGTAAGTATGATGCACTTGCGGCTGAAAGTACCGAACGCATAATCGGGCTTGCCGGAAAGAGCTTCAATATCAATTCCCCCAAACAGCTTGCGGCTATACTTTTCGACGACCTTGGAATCAAGTATCCCAAACGGTCGTCAGAGCGCTCCACTTCAGTCGAGATACTCGGCATGATCCGCGATGCCCATCCCATTGTAGATGAGATTATCAGGTACCGTTTCATATCGAAGATCCGTTCCACTTATCTTGACGGACTTTCAAAGATGGTGGGAGCAGACGGTGTAGTTCATACGGAATTCAATCAGATGCAGACGTCAACGGGGAGACTCTCCAGTTCAGAGCCTAATCTTCAGAACATACCCGTGCGGGAGGAAGAGGGTAAGGCGCTGAGAGCGTTGTTTGTTGCTCGTGAAGGTAATGTGCTTGTGAGCGCCGACTATTCACAGATAGAGCTGAGGGTAATGGCGCATCTTTCGGGAGACGAGAACCTGATAGCGGCGTATAAAGCGGGCAAGGACATTCATTCGGCAGTAGCGCGCGAGCTGTTCGGTTGTGATCAGCCAACGGCGCACGAGCGCCGTGTTGCCAAAACGGTCAATTTCGGTATAATATACGGAATGAGCGCATATGGTCTCAGCGAACGACTGGGGATATCCCCGGCTCAGGGCAGAGCGTATATCGAAAAATATTTCAGCCGTTATCCGCGCGTCAAGCAGTATCTTGACGAAGTCGTTGAAGGGGCGAAAGAAAAGGGCTATGCGGAGAGTCTGTTCGGCAGACGCAGAGTGATAAGCGAATTGAAGTCGAATGATTACCGCCGGCGCAGTTTCGGTGAACGTGCGGCAATGAATATGCCTTTGCAGTCGACGGCAGCGGATATAATCAAGATAGCGATGATAAGGGTATATAACGCGCTCAGCGGAATGCGTTCCAGACTTATCCTTCAGGTACATGATGAACTGATAATAGATGCGCCTGTGGAAGAGGCAGAACGCGCGGCAGAGCTGCTCAGACGGGAAATGGAGAACGCGGTCACTCTCAAGGTGCCGCTTGTCGCAGAAGTCAGCACGGGTAAGAGCTGGCTGGACTGCAAGTGAGATATGTTCAACAGTAGTAAAGTAGAACCGAAAATCAAAGATCTGCCCGAGAAGCCGGGAGTGTACATTATGAAGGATGTGCACGGCAGTATAATATACGTCGGTAAAGCCGTTATTCTGAAGCGCAGAGTGACGCAATATTTTCGCTCGGCGCCCAAACCGGTAAAGGTACAGGCGATGGTGGACAACGTCGACGATTTTGAGTACATCGTAACGCTTACCGAAGCGGATGCGCTTGTACTTGAATCAACGCTTATAAAAAAGCATATGCCGCGTTACAACATACTGCTCAAAGACGATAAAGGTCAGGCGGCGTATATACGCATGGATCTCAGGGAAAAGTATCCGAACATGGAGGTCACGCGGCATCCGAAGCGTGACGGAGCCAGATATTTCGGTCCGTTCGGTGCGGCGTTTACGGCAAAGGGCATGGTAAGCGTGATAAAGTCAGTATACGGTGTCAGGACATGTCCGCGCGCCATGCGTGCGAAGCGCGAATGCCTTGACTGGCACATAGGACTCTGCCTTGCTCCGTGTACCGGGGCTGTGAGCGGGGAGAAATACGCGGAGGCGGTAAGGGGAGCTGTCAATTTTCTGTCCGGACGGGATAATTCCGCCGAGAGAATACTTACGGAAAAAATGGCGGCAGCCGCTGAAGCGGAAGATTTCGAGCGGGCGATACATTACCGCGGATTGCTTGCGGGCATAAAAACGATGAACGAACGTACGCTTGCCGATATCGACATGGAGGACTCTGATTATTTCGGCTATGTAACTGACGGTCTGCGTTCTGCCGTATCGGTAATGCCGGTACGCGGAAACAAACTCCTGCCTGCGGGCAATTTCCCTTCGGCTGATGCAGGTGAGGACGGCGAAGCGCTTGCATCGTTTATCATGCAGTATTATGAAAACAACCCCATTCCGTTATCCGTATTCGTAAATGTACGCGTAGCCGAAGAGGCATTGGAAAAATGTCTTGCGGACAGGCGCGGCGGTCCGGTTCACATACGCGTACCGCAGAAGGGAATGCGGCGTGATCTTGTGCGCACGGCGGAAGAAAACGCGCGCGAATGTATGGAAAAGGCGGCGGACAAGGAGATACGGGAACGCGAGCGCACATTCGGCGCATGCGATATGCTGTGCGACCGTCTGGGACTTAAAAGCGCAAGACGGATAGAGTGTTACGATATATCACACATATCCGGAACGGATAAAGTAGCCAGTGGAGTATGTTTTATAAACGGAGCCAAAGCGGCGTCGGAGTACCGCAGGTATCGAATCAAGACAGTGGAAGGAAACGACGACTTTCACTGTATGGCTGAAGTGCTTACGCGCAGGCTTGCCCATGCCCGGGCAAAGGATGAGAAGTTTGCCGAACTGCCCGATCTGATAGTGATAGACGGCGGCAAAGGTCAGCTGCATGCGGCGTACGCCGTGATGAAAGAAGCGGGATTTGATATACCCATGGTAGGACTAGCGAAGCGTGAAGAGGAGATATTCACGACGCATTCACCGGACCCCGTCATACTGTCGCGTGACAGTGCGGCGCTTAAGCTGCTTCAGAGAGTGCGCGACGAGGCGCACAGGTTCGCAATAACTTATCATCGCAATACTCGTATGAAGCATATAAACACCGAACTGGTGAGCATACCCGGCATAGGCGAAAAGAAGAGTAAGCTGCTGCTTAAAGCGTACGGCTCGGTGGAGCGCATACGCAGTCTGCCGCTTGAAGCGCTGGAGACGACAGCCGGGATGAACAAGGTAGCCGCGCTTGCGGTATACCGGCATTTCCACGGAGATACGGAGGACGGGAATGGTAACGTATAAACTGGTATTTTGTGATTTTGACGATACTCTTGTAGCCAGCGGGCGTGCGGTAGGCGAACGTACGCGTCGCGCGATAGCGGATTACCGTGAAGCGGGCGGAACGTTTGTCATATGCACGGGCAGAAGCCGGGTGAGCCTGGAAAAGCGGCTTGCGGCGGTTTACGGCAGTGCAAAAGGCATACCTTACATATGCTTTCAGGGCGGCACAATAGTGGATGAAAACGGCAATGAGTTGCGTCACCTGACGGTGAGCCGTGACGATATAGTGCGTGTGAGCGATGAAGCCGTGCGCGCCGGGTACGAGTGTGCCTTTCATGTGGGAGGCGAAGTTTATTCAGAGCGTAAAACGCCGGTCACCGAAAACTATGCTGAGCTGACCGGATGTCCGATCATATATGACGAAAGCGGAAGGAGCATAGCGCGTACGTTTGACGGAAAGTTTGATAAAATGATGATACTTGCGACGCCGGAGAACAGAAAGTATATGGAAAAGCTTACAGGCATCCCCGTGACCGGTTCACGTTTTATGTTCAGCGGTCCGACATATCTCGAGCTCGTACCGTCGGAATCGGGCAAGGGCGGCGCTGTAAAATTCATGACTGCGCGCATGGGCTTTGACCGCTCTGACGTAGCGGCGTTCGGCGATGCCGACAATGACGTGGATATGCTTGCGGAAGCCGGGCTTCCCGTTGCGATACGCGGCGGAATGCCCAGGTGTCTTGCGGCGGCGCGTATCATAGCTGCACCGGCGAGCGAAGAAGGAGTCGCTGACGTTTTACGCATGTTTATAGTATGATTTTCGGATAACCTATTGAAATGCGGCGTGTATTGTGATATAATATATTATGAAATATACATAAGGAGAAAATATCATGATCATATCAGCCGCAGAGATCCCGGACAGCATTATAATCATAGGAATAGTTGTAGCGGTCGTCGTGCTTGTCGGTGTAATAATAGCCGCAGTACTTGTCAAACGCTCCGCAGCAAAGCGCAAAAAAGAGCAGACCGCTGACGATGAAAGTGTGAGAGACGACAGCGGCGGCGCTTCCGTGCCGGAAGACCGGACTGCCGAAGATATGAGTGAAAGCGCGCCCTGTGACAGCGTCACAGATGTATCGGTAGAGTCGTTTACACAAATAGAGAGCGATTCGGAAGCTCAGCCGGAAGTTCAGCCGGAGGCGGATATGCCTGAGGAGGATCCGGAGGAAGCTCAGCCCGTTAAGAAGCAGAAGGAGTCGCGAGTGCGTACGTCACGCAGGGCGGCGGGAAGCTGGACAGTAGAATATAAACGGCTTGGTGAATATGTAGCGGTGCTGTGCGCAAAGAACGGCGAACCCATGCTTTCGAGTGAGACGTATTCCACCGAGGAGGGAGCGCGAGCGGGCATAGGTACGATAGTGAAGAACATAACGGGCGGAGGGACATTTGTCATATACCGCGACAAGAATGATAATTACTATTTCAAGCTCAAGACGGCAGGCAATAAATTCTTGTGCGTAGGCGAGACATACAGGTCTAAAGATCAGTGTGAAAAGGCGATGGAAAGCGTAAAGAGGCTTGCACCGACGGCGCCTGTATCCGGAGGACTGTCCGAGAGCGATGAGTATATAGAATATTCTCCCGCAACGGTGACGATACCTCCGGATGCCGCTCCAGGCAGATGGCAGATAGAGAGCATGAGCGGAGGAATGTTCCGCGCAAAGCTGTATGCGGCTAACGGACAGCTTATGCTTACGACTGAAGAGGTATCGTCGCAAAGAACGGCGATAGCGGTAGTGGAATCGATAAAAAAGAATGCGGCGGACGGCAATTTTGTCATAGACCGCGACAAGTTCGGTCGCTACTATTATAAACTGCGCAATGCGCGTAAGAGTGTGATATGTATGGGCGAATCGTATGACTCTCTGCCGTCGTGTGTAAAGGCGATAGAAACGGTGCGCAGATATTGTGCCACAGCCGTTCTGCCTGTATAACGGAGCGGTAAAACTAACAAAAAAAACAGTTGTCGTATATGAGTGATACGGCAGCTGTTTTTCATAAACGGGTTTAACGCGGAGGCGGGAAACGGCATAGATAATAAGTATACTGTCGGCATTTTTCGGCGTTTACCTTTAAACAGTTGAAAAAAATCGGCAAACGGAGTATACTGTATGAGTAAAAAATTTTTGTCCGGATTCCTGTCTGTGGGTGTCGGAGGAGAAGCGGAAGTGGAGATCATCCGCATGACGGCAGGGCTTACTTATCACCGCGGCGATATCATACTCGGACGCGGTACCAATACCGTTGCATCTGATCTCGGGACAGATGCCCGCGTACTTGTCATGCGGAATATCGGAGCGGAGTTTGACGGAGTGAATGTTACCGCAGAGAGCGGTACGTCATTGTCCGCGCTTGCCCGTGCGACGATAAAACGCGGACTGGGCGGACTGGAATGGGCGGTAGGCATACCCGGAAGCGTAGGCGGAGCTGTGGTGGGCAATGCCGGGGCATTCGGCGGAGCGGTCGGCGATAGTGTGTCGGAAGTAAAAGTGCTTACCGAACGGGGCATTGTCTGTATCGGCGCAGATAAACTGCATTTTTCCTACAGAAAAACAGACGGGTTGCCTGAAGGTATAATAACCGGCGTTGTATTCAGATTAAAACGTGCGGATCCGGTCATGCTTGCGGAATGCGCTGCCGGATATGACGAGCGCAGACGAAGCTCCCAGCCGACTGGCAGGAGCGCCGGAAGTACGTTCCTTGCGTGTAACGGGATCAGCGCGGGATATTATATAGAACGCGCGGGTCTGAAAGGAACGCGCATAGGCGGAGCAAGAGTAAGCGATAAGCACGCTAATTTCATAATAGTGGACGGCGGTTGCGCTAATGATATACGTCTGCTTACGGATCTGATAAAACTGAAAGTGTATGCGGAATTCGGGGTCAGACTGAAAGAAGAGATAAATTATATAGGTGAATTCTGATGTACGGAGATTATCATACTCACACGACATACAGCCATGGAAAAGGCAGTGTGGAGGACAATGTAAAAGCGGCGATAGCGGCAGGGCTCAGGGAGATAGCGATCACCGATCACGGACCGCGTCATCTGCTTGCGGGCGTAAAACTCCGTCGCATACCTGATTTTCTGAGAGATATACGCAACATGCGGGACAAGTATCCGCAGATAAGCATACTTGCGGGAATGGAGTGCAATTTTCTTTCCCCGCGCGGTGAGATTGATCTTCCGGAAGAGTACGCGGACGAGCTGGACATAGTCGTATGCGGCTATCATAAAGGCATACGTCCGTTAAAGGTGAGAGACATAGGATTTTTTCTCGGCAATCTGATAACAAAGAACGGGAAAAGGACGCTTGTGCGCAATACGGACGCATATGTTAATGCGATCATGAAGAATGATATAGACATACTTTCTCATCCGATGCACGACTGCCGGATAGATCTTGACGCGGTAGGAAGAGCGGCGGCGGAGAAAGGAACGCTGATAGAGCTGAACGGCAAGAGGGTGAGTCTTAAGCCTGAAGAGCTCGTACGGTTGGCGGAACTGGGCTGTAGATTTGTAATGGATTCGGATGCGCATGCGCCGGAAAGAGTGGGAGATGTGTCTTGCGAAAAAAGCGTATGGGAAATGTCGGGGCTTCCGGAAGAGCTGATAACCAATCTTGACGGCACGCCGGAATTTTGCGGTAAAAGGATAAAGAGAGCTGATAAATGACGATGATCACACCGAGTACACGGGCAAAGCGGGAGCTTGCCTCAATAATTCCGGGCAGCAGGGGGGACGCGCTTGCAGAGCTTTCCGCAATAATGCACACGGCGGGAAGTCTGAGAATAAGCGGTAAAAGCGGTGAGGCTTGTTTCGGAACGGATAATCCGGGGATGCCGAAACTGATAAAGGCGTTGTCACTTACTCTGCTTTTACCTGCTCCGAAAGTGCACAAGGGTAAACATACCGAAGTGATATTTGAGGACGGGATCATGCTGCTCACGCGGCTGGGTATATTAAGTGAGAACGGAGGCAATCTGTCCAGTATAGACGGCATACTGCCTGATCTGATAAAACGCGACAGTTCAAAAAAGTGTTATCTTCGCGGAGCGTTTCTCGGCGGAGGCTATCTTTCGCTGGGTAAAAACAATCATATGGAATTTGCGTTTTCCGGGGAAGTGCTGCGCGATGACGTCGGAGCTCTGCTTGATGAGGTGACGCGAGGCGTTGGAAGAGGGATGCGCGGCGATAAACATACGCTCTATCTGAAAAGCAAAGAAAAGATAAGCGACGTGCTCGTATATATGGGAGCGACGAAAGCTGCGCTTTCCGTGCAGGAAGAAATGATAAATTCTTACATGGGCAAGCGCGCGGCGGCAGCGCAGAACTGTGACGTTGCAAATATAGACAGGGCTGTGGAAGCGGCGGTAAGGCAGATAGACGATATAAGATATATAGATATGCGGATAGGTCTGGAGACTTTGGATGATAAGCTTGCAACGACGGCGCATTTCAGAGCATCGGCGCCGGAGATGAGCATGGGCGAGCTTGCCGAGGCGATGGGCGTAAGCAAATCTTGCGTAAGCCACAGGCTTGCGAAGCTCACAAAGATAGCGGAAGACCTGAGAAAGAAAAACGGAGACGATAATGAGCGAAAATAAACAGTTTGTGCATCTGCACCTTCACACCGAATATTCATTGCTGGACGGAGCGACAAAAATAAGCAAACTTTTCGCACGGTGTGCGGAGCTCGGACAGCCTGCTGTCGCGATCACAGATCACGGCAATATGTACGGCGCAATGTCATTTTTCAAAGAAGCGTCCGCGTACAACAAAGACCCAGAGCATACATTCAAAGTAAAACCGATAATAGGCTGCGAAGTGTACACCGCGCCCGACCGCAAGGCAAGGCCTGCGCCTGGGGACAAGTCGTATAAGGCGAACCATCTGATACTGCTCTGCAAGAACGAGCAGGGTTATCACAACCTTATCAAACTTGTTTCTGCCGGTTACACCGAAGGCTTTTACAGAAAGCCGCGTATTGATTTTTCTCTGCTTTCCGAGCACAGTGAGGGGCTCATCTGTCTGTCGGCTTGCGTAGCCGGAGAGCTGCCTCAGGCGATACTTGCAGGCGATCTTGCGGAAGCGGATGCCGTAGTGAAGAAATACAAAGCGCTTTTCGGAGACGATTATTATATCGAGATACAGGATCATAACCTGCGTTCGCAGAAAACCGTATTGCCATATCTGATTTCCCTTGCGCGTTCAAACGGGGTCAAATTAGTTGCGACGAACGACGTGCATTACCTCAGGAAAAAGGATTCGCGTTCGCAGAAAGTGCTTCAGTGCATAGCGTTCGGTGACAACCTGCCGCCGGACGAGGACAAGGAAGCGGAGATAACGGAGAGTGCGGAAGGAGTAGACGACGACAGCTATTTCCCGACAAAGGAGTTCTACCTGAAGTCCCGCGAGGAAATGGAAACTGTATTTCCCAATCTTACTGAAGCGTTGGATAATACGCTTGAGATCATGAACAAATGTGAGGACTGTTTGCCGTTTTTCAAACGAAAAATGCTGTATCCGGTATATGATCCTCCGGGCGGCATGACAAGCGGCGAGTATCTTCACAAGCTCATGGAAGACGGTCTGAAAAAGAAGTACGGAACGATAACGAAAGCCGTGCGTGAGCGTGCCGATTATGAATTCAGGATAGTCAGCGAGATGGGGTTCGTCGATTATTTTCTTGTCGTCTGGGACTTTATCAACTATGCCGAAAGCGTAGGCATACCGGTGGGCCCGGGCAGAGGAAGCGGAGCCGGCAGTATAATAGCATATGCGATAGGGATAACCAAGATCGAGCCGCTCGGCTTTGACCTGTTCTTTGAGCGCTTTCTGAATCCGGAGCGAGTATCAAATCCGGATTTTGATATCGACTTTTGCGTCGAGCGCCGCGGCGAAGTCATAGACTATGTGCGTAAAAAATACGGAGATGATCATGTCTCACAGATATGCACGTTCGGAACAATGGCGGCGAAGGCTGCGATAAAGGACGTAGGCAGAGTCCTCAATGTACCTTTTTCCGAGATGAACAAGATAACCAAGCTCATGCCGAAGATGATGGGCAAGCTGACGATAGAGCATGTTCTCGGAAAGAAGCTGGACCGAGACGGCGTCAATCATGAAATAGCCGAACTGCGTGAGCTGTATGAAACCGAGCCTACGCTCCGGCAGGTCATTGATATAGCGATTGAGCTGGAAGGAATGCCGAGACAGACGGGATTGCACGCGGCAGGCGTTATAATCTGCTGTGATCCGATAGCATGTCATGCACCGCTGTCGATGAATGCTCAGGGGATAGTTGCGTGTCAGTACAATATGATACAGGTAGAGGAACTCGGTCTGCTCAAGATGGACTTCCTCGGACTGATGAACCTTACGGATATAAAGAAAGCCGTTGACCTTGTAGAGCAGGATACGGGCAGAAAAATAGATTTCTACTCGATGACGTATGATGATCCGGAAGTGTATAGGATGATAGGCGAGGGAGATACTCACGCGGTGTTCCAGCTGGAGAGCGGCGGCATGAAGAGCTTCATGCGTGATCTTAAGCCGGACTGCATAGAGGATATCATAGCGGGAATATCCCTTTATCGTCCCGGGCCCATGCAGTATATAAAGACGTATGTGTACAATAAAAAACACCCCGACGAGATAGTCTATAAGCATCCTGCGCTGAAAAAGAACCTTGAAGCCACATACGGCGTCATGGTATATCAGGAACAGGTAATGAACATATGCCGCGAGCTTGCCGGTTATTCTATGGGGGGAGCGGACTCCATACGTCGAATGATGAGCAAGAAAAAGGCAGCAGCTCTTGCGGCTGAACGCGTGACGTTCGTTCATGGAGGTACATTCACCAATGAAAAGGGCGTAACGGTCAAGGTCGCCGGCGCCGTTGCAAATGGCATGGATGAAGCGGATGCCGATAAACTGTTTTCCGAGATGATGGACTTTGCATCGTACGCATTCAATAAGTCGCATGCCGCGGCTTATGCATACGTCGCATACCAGACTGCATATCTTAAGTGTCACTACATCAAAGAGTTTATCGTTGCCGTACTTAACAATCGTATAAACAAGATAGAAGAGATAACGAATTATCTCATGTATCTCAAGCAAAAAGACATCAAAGTGCTTCCGCCGGATATAAATAAATCGATAGTCGGATTTTCCGTCGAGGGCGATTGCGTGCGTGTGGGACTTGCGGCGATAAAGGGCGTAGGCTCGTCGATAATGGAGGAGATGGTCGCCGAGCGTGAGGCAAACGGTCCTTACCGCGATCTGTATGCGTTCCTCAGTCGTATGTATAACGTAAAACTGAACAGCCGTGTGATCGAGAGTCTGATATACGCCGGTGCATTTGACTGTTTCGGGAAAGCGCGCAGCGTACTGATACAGGCATATCCGCTGTTGCAGGACCGCGTCGCTGCGGATAATAAAGCTAAGGCAGGCGGGCAGCTGTCCATGTTTGATATGTTTGACGAAGCGGACGGAGGCATGGATGAATTTGTTTACCCGGAAGTGGAAGAGTACTCTCTGCGCGATAAACTGCGTAAGGAGAAGGAAGTTTCCGGAGTATACCTTACCGGCCATCCGCTCCAGTCGTGCGCTGCGGCATTGTCTGAGATGAAGTACAATACGTCGGACATACATGCACTGGATCCCACTGATGAAGAGAGCGATACGGTGACCGAGCAAAGCGAATTGCAGGACGGGTCTACCGTAAAACTGCGCGGCATGATAGTTAGCGCGGAAAAGAAGTTCACGAAAGCGGGCAAAGAATTCGGCGCGGGCGTTCTCGAAGATCTTATGGGAACGGTTGATATCATGGTAGCTCCTGCGAAATGGCAGTCACTTAAGAGCATGCTCGTTCCGGATAAACTTGTGAGCTTGACCGGACGTATATCCGCGAGCGGTGACAGAGAGGCGAGCGTATGGGTTACGTCCATAGAGGAGTGGCAGGACGCGAGCGTTCAGGAACAGCCTGCCGAGGAATCGAAAAGGATATGCTGCTATCTCAGCGGCGGGCTGGATTCGGAGCTTATGAACGGTATTTTCGATATTGCCCGCACATACCCTGGTAAAGATATGCTGTACATCAAAGATACGGATAACGGCACATTATACCGCTCTGCGATAAAACTGAACGCACGTCATGCGCGCGCTGAGCTTGTGACGTTATTGGGAGAGAATAACGTAAAAATAGTATAGGATTATTTGACTTAAATTATTGCAATCTTCGTCGATAAATGATATAATATTAAGCGAATTTGATGATAAATTCGAAAACGGAGAATGGTCGGTTATGAAAAGAATAGGAATACTTACAAGCGGCGGCGATGCCCCGGGAATGAATGCTGCGATACGTTCTGTTGTAAGAACGGCGCTTTGCGGCGGAATGAGCGTAGTCGGAATTGAACGCGGATACCAGGGAATACTGGATAAGGCTTTCCGTGAAATGCACATGCGCAGTGTGTCTGATATAGTGCAGCGAGGCGGAACGATACTGCGTACTGCGCGTTGTATGGATTTTCATAAGTCCGAATGCCAGGACGAAGCTATAGCGAATATGCGTGAAGAGGGTATTGAGGGACTTATAGTCATCGGAGGCGACGGATCTTTCCGCGGCGCTGAAGCGTTATCAAAGAAAGGCTTTCCCACAGTCGGCATACCGGGTACAATAGACAACGACCTTGCTTACACTGATTATACGATAGGCTTCCACACGGCGTGCAATACATGTCTGGAAGCAATAGACAGGATACGCGACACCTCCTCGTCTCATGACCGCATCACCATAGTAGAAGTTATGGGCAGACATTGCGGTGACATAGCATTGTATACCGGAATAGCGGGCGGCGCGGAGCTGATAATAATACCCGAAGTTCCGATGGAATTTTCCGAGATCAAAAAGAGCCTTATCGAAGCGTCCCAGAAGGGTAAGACGAGCGGTATGGTGGTGCTTGCTGAGGGAGTATGCGGAGCGGAGGAGCTCATGCGTTTCCTTCAGAGAGAGACTAATCTTTCCGTTCGTGCAACAGTCCTCGGACATCAGCAGCGCGGCGGTTCACCGTCCATGCGCGACAGACTTCTCGGAACGCAGTTCGGTTATCATGCAGTAGGTCTTCTTAAAAAGGATATCGGCAATCGCGTCGTAGGTATTTCCAAAGAGAAGATCGTGGATTATGACATCATGGAAGCGCTTGCAATGCCCCGTAAATTCCGTAAGGACCTCTACAAGATGGCGGGAGTGGTTTCTCAGTGATTCGTTAAAGACAAAAAAAGGAGACGTCGTCTCCTTTTTTTAATTCCGCAGCAATGCGGCGGCATTTACAGAATATAAGAAAGCGGAGCTAAGCCGTCGGCTTAGCTCCGCTTTACCGTATGCCATAAACGGTCATTTCAGTTCAAGTTTAAGATCTCCGTATTTCATGATACCCGTTTTGCGGAACAGTTCTCCTATAGCGAGCGTCAACGCTGCCGGCAGCACAAAGCAGAACAGCGCGACCCAGAGCAGCGTAAGCGGAACACTCATCTCTCTCGTGCCTATCATTTCAAACAGCATGTCGATAGGACCTACAAGACCGGCTGTACCCATACCGCTTCCGACTTTAGTCGCAAACAGTCCGAGAGTATCACTGCCGTTGGGCAGGAAAGTGGAGAGCGTGCCGAGTATGGCAGATGAAATCATCGGCGGCAGGAAAAGCACAGGTTTACGGAACAGGTTGGGCACCTGAAGCATGCTGGTACCGAGTCCCTGGGCAACCGCGCCTCCCCAGTGGTTTTCGCGGAAGCTCATTGCCGCATATCCGATCATGTGACAGCAGCAGCCCACGACAGCTGCGCCTGCCGCGGCTCCGGAAAGATTGATGGCAATACCGATAGCTGCCGACGATATAGGCAGAGTAAGCGCCACTCCCATGATAACTGCAACGATAAGTCCGGTTATTGCAACGGCGATCTGACCGAGTTCCTGCACCCAGATAAGGAATGAACCGAGCGCATTGAGCGCAAGCCATACAGGGAAGCCGAGCGCAAGACCACCGATAGCACCGCCGAGTATGCCAACAAGCGGCGTAACAAGAATATCCACCTTAGTCTTACCTGAAACGAGATTACCGAGCGACATGGCGCACATGGAGCCTATAAACGCGCCCATAGGATCTCCTGCGCCGCTGATCGTGATGCCGAAAGCGTTGCCGCTTTCAAGCGCACCCATAATGCCGCCGCCGGTAGTGTATTCCATGGTTTCGTAATTGTATGAAAAACCGATGATTGCTCCCGCATAAGAGCCTATCATGCCTGCAGCGCATGCCGAAGCGACAACGAGCGGGGAAGTCTTTTTCATCTTCAGACAAATGCCGACTCCTATTCCGGCGCCCATAGATACCTGCGCGACTTTTCCTATAGCTTCAAGCGCAAGCCCGAAAAAGTTGTTTCCGCCCGAGTCTATGAGGTCGCCGATCTGCCAGATGATGGTACCTGCTATAAGAGTTGCGAACAGACCGAGCGCCATGCCGCTCATACCGTCGATGAAAATGTAATTCATCAGCCACGCAAACCTCTGACCGCCGCTTCCGCATTCGGAAAATCTGATCTCACTGAGTCGTTTTTTCCTCTGTGCATTGGCGGTTTCCTCTTCTGCGGGAACGCTGTCCGTCTTGATCTGCGCTTCATTCCCGGACGGGAAATTGTTGTTTACCGGATTTTCATTGTCTGAATTATCCATAATTGCTCTCCTGAATAAAAAAAGTTCGGCTGCCATGCGGCTCCGAACGAATGTTGTTTTGTTAAAGCCGTACATTCCAACGCTTCCACGGGAACAGATCCCGCACCTGCTTTTATTTGCTTCTTGTATAAGAATATAATTCTCTCAGCCGCGTTTGTCAAGCATTTTGATGCGGCGTAGAGAAATAAGTTTATTTATCAGCACTGTTTTCTTTTGCTTTTTTCTCTTTGTAATTTATAAGCGCGTTAGCCAGCTGATCGGGGCAGGACGTACCGCTGCGGCATATGATACCTTTAAGTTTTGCAATAACGTCGTCAATATTCTGTCCGTCCACAAGGCGCGCGATACCCTGAAGATTGCCCGAGCATCCTCCTATAAATTTAACCTCGGAAATTCTGTTTTCTGCGTCCACACGGAAAATGATCTGTCTGGAGCAGGTGCCGGTAGTGTTGTATATTTCCATTATACCGTTCCTCCCTTGTTTGTCAGTCAATAAGTTTTTCGTAAATCATTGAGTACACTTCCGCAGCGGAACTGTCCCACTTGTTATACACCGTTTTGGCGACGGCGCGGTTGGCGACATTCAGCTTGAGTTCCATTGTCGTACGAAGCGGATCAAGAATTTTCAGATGCACGGTATATGAGCCGTCGTCGTTTTTATAATAGCCTCTGAAATACTCCTGTGCGCGCTTATACATCATGCGATTCGCCTTGATGTAGTCGGCGATTTCCGTACGCTTGGAGGCGGGGATACGGGTGAAAAAGTTATCGAGGCATTCTCTGCCGGAAGTGGTGATCGTATAATATTCACTTCTTTCGCTTTTTGCCCGAAAGACAAAACCCGCATCAACAAGGCCACCGAGACACTCAATGCTTTCCATGTAGTTGATCCAGTTATTCCTGCTTGCGCACATTTCAAGCAAAGTTTTTTCAGTTACGGGCATGCCCATTTTGTCGAATATAAAAAGTAATATGAGTTTGTTGACCAGGTTATTGTCGTCTATTTCCATTGAGGTGAAATCCTCCGAATTCTTCCGAATATATATTATATCATATAATTGCGAAAAATGGAATAGGTTAGCGAAAAATTTTTTGCAATTTTTTTACAATTTGGTAAACCTTCGTGAAATTAGAAGTTGACATATTATATGCGTGCTGTTATAATAACAGCTATGAACACTCGTGATATAATACTTTCAAGATTATATGCCGGAAGCGTGAGCGGAGAGGAGCTTGCTTCGGAGCTCGGAATGACGCGTGCGGCGGTATGGAAAGTGATCAGACAGTTATCTGCTGAAGGTTACAGGATACGGTCATCACGTAAGGGATACAGACTTGAAGGCGGAGATCTTATATCGGAAGCCGGAGTACGCCACTACCTTACGACAGATTGGACTGTGGAAACGCACAGAAGTCTGACTTCCACCAACGACAGAGCAAAAGTGCTTGCGGAAGCCGGGGCTGATATGACCGCCGTTATTGCAGGCGCTCAGTTATCCGGGAGAGGCAGACTGGGCAGGACGTTTTTTTCGCCTGCCGGAGGGCTGTATCTCAGCGCTGTCGTGAGACCGCATGTCAAGGCGTCGGAATGCGGAAAAATAACGGCATATGCGGCGGTAGCTGCGGCGCGCGGTGTGGAAAGAGAAAGCGGCTTACGTGTGGAGATCAAGTGGGTAAACGACTTATACGTGCGCGGTAAAAAGATATGCGGTATTCTGACTGAAGGCGGATTCGGCATGGAAAGCGGCGAACTGGCTTATGCCGTGATCGGAATAGGCGTCAACATCAGATGCGACGGTCTGCCGGACGAGCTGTCCTCCCGTGCGACCGGAATAGAAAACGAAAGCGGAAGGGCTGTCGACAGATGCAGACTGGCTGCGGCGATACTTGACGAGCTTTCATGCCTTGATGCCGGATTGCCGGATGATTTTGTAAGAGAATACGTTAGCAGATCGTGCGTGATAGGCAGGCGCGTGACTGTGGACGGAATGTACGAGGCAACGGCTGAGGACATAGCGGAAGACTGTTCGCTGATACTGCGTAAAGACGATGGAGAACAGGTGCGTTTTTCTGCCGGAGAGGTGAGTCTGAAATTATGAAAATAACGGCAAAGGCAATAGCGTTCACTGCGCTTCTTTCTGCGATAATATGTGCGCTGTCTCCGTGGACAATACCTGTCGGGATAATACCGATCTCTTTGGCGTCTTTTGGCGTATATCTGGCGTCAGGCGTCATCGATTTCCGTTACGGCTCCGCAGCGACTTTTGCATACGTGCTGATAGGCGGTATAGGGCTGCCCGTGTTTTCCGGAGGCAAAGGCGGATTCGGCGTCATTGCAGGTCCTACAGGCGGTTATATCATAGGTTATATTTTTCTTGCGCTCATAGCGGGACTTATCATTGATCTGTTCGGTAAGAGCACCCGTATATGGGTATATCCGCTTGCGTTTATTGCCGGCACGGCAGTACTTTATGCGCTCGGTACCGGATGGTATGTAATAAGTACGGGCGCGGACATCGTCACTGCCCTCGGAGTGTGCGTGCTGCCTTTTCTGATAGGCGACAGTATAAAAATAACAGTTGCGACGGTTGTGGCATTTCCCGTGCGCCGTGCCGTCAGCGGAATGTTGCAGTCAAGACATGCCGAAAGAAGAGAAAAACCGGATAAGAATATGAAAGCGTAAAGGTCATTGCAGCGTACAAACGGATAAAAGTCGCTATGTGGAGAACAAAGCGGCTTTTTCTTTATCGTTTTGTCGGATAAGCAGAGCGCAAAAAATCAGCTGATAAAGTTTACGTTCGTATACTCACATAAGTCCGCACACGATACGTAATAGCTGCTTACAAGAAAAGCCCGGCACCTGTCAGGCACCGGGCTTAACCGTTTATCTTCTAAACGTCGGATTATTCAAAGAACCTCAGATTGAAGTGCAACTGGTATTAACAAATCATCTTAAGGTATCTGCGGGTCATGCCTTGGACTGAGCGGCGATCCAACCCCAGAGGGTAACATCTTCACCGCCAACCTGTACTTTGTTGGTGCTGGTGGGATCAAGATCGGTAATTGCAAGATCTCCGTCAGCGCCTTCGGTAGGCTGAACATTCACGCACTCATCACGGAGCGTGTAGATCCAGGACCAGTGACCGTCGTAGTTTACGCCGTCAACGTTAACCGTCTCGAACAGGGTGTAGTGTACGTTCTCAGCGCCTGCATTGATAAGGTCAATGTACAGAGCGTTGGTGTAAGCATCCTGCTGAGTGCCGTTGTTTGCGATTCTAACGGTATTGTCGTTGGTGGAGTGCGTAAACCATATAGGCATATCTTTTACGGACTCGACCTTCTCTGCGGAAACGTCACCGGTAGGATAAGCTTCGCAGATAGGGAATGCAGCAGCGAAGAAGTCGCTGTAATTGAAGATCATGTTTACAGTCATGAATCCGCCGTTTGAGCAGCCGCCGACATAAATACGATTGGTATCGATATCACCGTTATCTTCAATGTATGCGTCGATAAGACCCTTGAGAGCAGCTACATAGTACTGGGAAGCAACATCGTTGGAGTACTCTCCGTCGCCGCCGTCCATCCACATCGTAGGCGTCTGAGCTGCAAGCACGTAAGCGCCCTTAGTTGTATCCGTAACGAAATACTTCTGAACAACGTCCTTCGCGAGGTTGGTGACCTGGTTGCCGAGGATGGCGACGGAAGGATCGGTTCCGCCTTCACCTGCGCCGTGGAGCCAGATGATGAGCGGGTTCTTCACGCCGTCGTTCTTCATAGCATCGGTGCCGTACGAGCCGTAGGTGAGGGTAATGTCGCCTTCGGTATGGGTACCGGTGATATCCCATGCTTCAAGATCGGGAACAGTCCATTCCGCAGGTGCCGTTACCGCATCAAGCGAAGTGTAGTCAACGCCGCCGATCTTAAGAGCGGAACCGTCGTTAATGTCAAGGTTGTATGTGGTGGAATTGTTCCAGGTATTTACTGTCTGATAGGTGAACGGAGAGAGATTTCCGTTGAACGACCACGTACCGTAAGAAACGGCGTACTCTATCGTAACATAGTTAGCCGAGCTTGCGGTGACCTTATTGCCATCAGCATCAGAGAGGTAAACGGTCTGACCGGAACCCTGACCGAGCGTTGCTGTCTGAGGTCCGAACCAACCCTGGCTCGTGAAAGAAACCTTGAACAGGTCATCTGTCAAAGCGCTTGCATCGATAGCGTCTTCAAAGTGAATTACAGCTTTTTCGATAGCGGGACCGCCGGCGTAAGAGCCTACGATCATGTCGAAGGTGACGTCTTTTTCATAAGGTACGTCTTCGGGCTCGGGATCCTCACCGCCGGGTTCGGAAGAACCGCCGCCGAAGGTAACAAGCATGTAGTCCATGTTGGGAGCCTGTCCCTGTGCGGTAACGACGACAGTGTTCGTTCCGGCTGCAAGACTCTGAGTACCCATCGAAACGGGATCCCAGTAAGTATTGTAAACGAGCGCCTGTCCGCTGCCGCGGATGGTCTGAGCGTCAAAGCTGATATCTTTTCCGTTCAGCGAAACCTTGATAACGCTGCTGTCGACAACCTGATCTTTAACGATCATACCGGACATAAAATCCATATTCGTACTGGACATATAGAATATGATCTCGCCGTTAGCAGCTTCTTCCATTTCGAATGTAAAGGTTATGGTATTGCCTGCCGTACCGAAGTTACCGACAGACTGTCCGCCGCTGGCATTAGCTGCTGTTTCGATAAAGCCGTCGCCGTACGAAGGAGTTCCTTCGATCTTAGCGCTTTCAGCCTCTACCTTGATATCGTCGGGAAGATCCGGCTCAGGCTCGGATTCTTCATCTTCGATATACTGCGCGTACAAGGTAACATCTTTAGTAACGGTGTAAGAAGACAGGTCGATCTTGTTTCCGCCGGTAGCAGCATCGAACCAGCCGTCAAACGTAAAACCATCTTTGCTTGCCGTGGGTGCTCCGGTGATCTTTCCTCCGTCTTCGACATCTACCGACGTGTTGCCTTCCAACGTACCTCCGTTAGCGTTGAAAGTAACGGTAAACGTAGTTACTTCGGGCTCACTGTCCTCGGTGTACTGTGCATAAATAGTTACGTCTTTAGTAACGGTATAGGTGGACAGATTGATCTTGTTTCCGCCGGTAGCAGCATCGAACCAGCCGTCAAACGTAAAACCATCTTTGCTTGCCGTGGGTGCTCCGGTAATTTTAGCGCCTTCTTCAACCTCCACTGTGGCGTTACCGGTCAAAGTACCGCCGTTAGCGTCGAACGTAACGGTGTACTTCTCAGTTTCCGTTTCAGTAGGACCGCAGGAGCATGCACTGACCATGCATACGCACAAAACCAGTGCCACGATCGCAACTAAAACTGCTAAAACTTTTCTCTTCATTTTTAACCTCCTTATTATCCATATCCTATTACAAGGCATAGCGCCAAGTAATATTTCTATTAAGTTTTAGTATATATTTATAAATAAGTTAAGTCAATATAAGTGACACAGTAGAACATATTTCCGGCACACATGGTAAATTTTACTATTTTACATAATCCGTACTAATCTTAATTAATGCAATAAACAAATTGTGAAACCAGCTGAATTGCCGATATGAAATATAATACAATAATGTCATTTTTAATGAAATTAATTAAAAGTCCGATAAAATCGAGTCATACATGATGCCATGGACGCACGTAAGTGTAGGAGGCGGAATAATCTGCAATATAAAAGCCCGACGCAGCATATGCATCGGGCTTTCAGTGCAGTGTGTATGTAATTGTTTTGCTTTAATTTTCCTTATCCATATCCGCAAGGTAATTGAGGAATATCTTGCAGCTTGCGACATTTGTTGCGAGCGGGATATTCATAACGTCGCAAAGGCGGAGCAGTGCGGAAACGTCCGGTTCATGAGGCTGGGCGGTAAGGGGGTCGCGCAGGAAGAGAATCATATCGAGGTTATTGTCAGCGACCATGGATCCTATCTGCTGATCTCCTCCGAGAGGACCGGATTTCATTCTTGTGAGCTTGAGTCCGGTTTCTCCCATGATCATCGTACCGGTAGTGCCGGTTGCGTAAAGATCATGTTTTGCAAGCACGTCCTTGTAATCTGCGGCAAGCTTGATCATATCGGCTTTTTTCTTATCGTGTGCTATTAATGCAATTTTCATAAAAGTCAGTACCTCTGTAAGCGATTAAAAGATCATTGTAGCGAAATAGTCGTCCGGAGTTTCGGCGCGGCGTATCATCTGTACGCTGCCGTCTTTTTTGAGCAGAAGCTCCGCGCTGCGGAGTTTGCCGTTATAGTTATATCCCATAGCGAATCCGTGAGCGCCCGCATCGTGAATAGCAAGTATATCTCCGATTTCAAGAGGGGGGAGCATACGGTCGACAGCGAATTTATCATTATTTTCGCACAGACTGCCTACCACGTCATATTTGACGGTAGCAGGTACGTTTTCCTTGCCGAGCACGGTTATGTGGTGGTATGCGCCGTACATTGCCGGACGCATAAGGTTTGCGGCGCATGCATCCACGCCCGCATATTCCTTATAGATATGCTTGAAGTGAACGACGGTAGTTATAAGATTGCCGTAAGGTCCGAGCATATATCTTCCGAGTTCGGTGCGCAGCGAGGGTTTCATATCTCCGTCAAACACCTTGGCATATTCATCTTTGATCCGCGAAGCAATTATATTTATATCCGGCTTCTGTTCCTCCGGACGATAGGGTATACCTATGCCGCCGGAAAGGTTGATGAATTTAAACTGTGCGCCCGTCTGCTCATGCAGTTCTTTTGCGGTATTGAAAAGGATGCCCGCGAGTACGGGGTAATAGTCATTACCGAGATTGTTGGAAGCGAGGAACGCATGCAGACCGAACTGTTTGACGCCGTAGCCTTGCAGTTTTTTGATCGCGAGTGTAAGCTGTTCTCTCGTCATGCCGTATTTTGCGTCCTGAGGCGAGCCCATTATCATATTATTGACGGCAAAATCCACTCCGTTGTTATAACGCAGAGAAACGCATTCGGGCATATTGTCTCCGGCTATCGACTTAAGAAAATCGACATGAGTATAGTCATCAAGCGTAATAGTTGCCCCGAGTTTGAGCGCGTATTCGAATTCTGCTGCCGGCGTCTCGTTAGAGGTGAACATGATATCGTCACCGGTTATGCCGCATTTTTCGCAGAGCATAAGCTCGGTCATCGACGAGCAGTCCATACCGCAGCCGAGCGAATGTAGCAGTTTCATTATTGTGGGGTTGGGAGTAGCCTTTACCGCAAAATGTTCCTTGTAATCCTTGCACCAGGAAAATGCCGCCAGAAGTTCTTTAGCGTTATCCTCTATACCTTTTTCATCGTAGATATGAAACGGAGTGGGATAAGTTTTCTTGATCTCCAGCGCCTGTTCTTTTGTAATGATAGGAGTTTTCATATAAAAATTATAACAGTTTTCCGCATATTATGTCAAGCGCATAAAAGAGTATGAGCGGTGTTTCGCATAATGTTATATTTAATAAAAACGGGTGCAAAATTCTTGCGTAAACGCCTGAACGGTGGTAAAATATAGAGCGGAGAAAAACATGCTTAAATACATCAGAATACGCGGAGCACGCGAAAATAACCTGAAAAATATCGATCTTGATATCCCGCACGACAGTCTTACGGTATTTACCGGTCTGTCAGGCAGCGGAAAAAGCTCGCTTGCATTCGATACGATATACGCAGAAGGCAAGAGGAGATATGTGGAGAGCCTGTCGTCGTATGCGCGGCAGTTCCTCGGGATCATGAATAAGCCGGACGTCGAATCCATCGACGGCCTTTCTCCTGCTATTTCCATAGACCAGAAAACGACGTCGCATAACCCGCGTTCAACGGTAGGAACAGTGACTGAGATTTACGATTATCTCAGACTGCTTTATGCTAAGGCGGGTGACGTATATTGTTACAAATGCGGTAAGCCTGTTTCACAGCAGACGATCGATCAGATTATGGATGCCGTGACGGCACATCCCAATGACACCCGTATGATGATACTTGCTCCGATTGCCCGCGGCAAGAAAGGGGAATACAAAAAAGAGCTTTCGGGGCTGAAGAAGCAGGGATATGTCCGGGTCAAGATAGACGGAGAGGTGTATGATCTTGATGAGGAAATATCGCTTGACAAGCAGGTCCGGCATACGATAAGCGTTGTTGTCGACCGCATAAAACTGCATGAAGGAATGGAAAAGCGCATATCCGACTCTCTTGAAAATGCACTTAAATTAGCGGACGGTATCGTAATTGTGGACGTTGACGGTGAGGAGACGCTGTTCAGTACTAAATACGCCTGTGTGGATTGCGGAATATCCATACCCGAGATAGAGCCGAAGCTGTTCTCGTTCAATTCGCCGTTCGGGGCTTGTCCGGAATGCGGCGGACTGGGATTCAAACAGGTCATTGATCCGGAACTGATTTACGGCGACGGCAGTTTGTCTCTGCGCGAAGGCGCCATAACGGTCACCGGGTGGAATTTTGATTCGGCAAAGACGAGCATTCAGATGTTTACCGCGCTGTCCGAGAAGTACGGTTTTTCGCTTGACGTTCCGTTCCGCGACCTTCCGGAAAACATAAAGAAAATACTGCTTTACGGTGATGACGGCGAGATAAAAATGACGCTGTCGAGTGATAATTACACATACACGTATAAACGTAAATACGAAGGAGTCGTGACCAATCTCGAGCGCCGGTACCATACCGGAAACAGCGAGTCCGTGCGCCGCGAAATAGAGAAATACCTGCGTGATCTGCCGTGTTCGGCATGCGGAGGTAAGCGACTGCGACCGGAAGCGCTTGCAGTAAAGGTGGGCGGCAAGAACATATGGGAGATATGTTCCATGCCTGTCGGAGAGCTTTCCGAATTCCTTTCCGGACTTACTCTCGGTAAATCACAGTCCGTCATAGCGGCGCCTATACTCAAAGAAGTAAACGCGCGGCTGAGTTTTTTATGTGATGTCGGGCTGGACTATCTTACGCTGTCAAGGAGCGCCACGACACTGTCAGGCGGCGAGGCGCAACGCATACGTCTTGCGACTCAGATAGGCAGCGGGCTTACCGGAGTCGTATATATCCTTGACGAGCCGTCCATCGGTCTGCATCAGCGTGATAATGAACGGCTGATAAATACGCTGAAGCATTTGCGGGATCTCGGTAATACGCTTATAGTTGTCGAGCATGATGAAGACACCATGCGTGCGGCGGATTTTCTTGTAGACATAGGTCCGGGCGCGGGAGTGCACGGCGGCGAGGTTATAGCTGCCGGAACTCCGGAAGAGGTGGCGGCGTGTGAGCGATCCATAACCGGGGATTATCTGTCCGGAAGGAAGAAGATACCTGTTCCGAGTGAGCGCAGGCAGTTCGGCGAGCACAGCATAAAGATTTTCGGGGCGCGTCAGAACAACCTGAAGGGAATAGACGTGGAATTCCCGATAGGACTCATCACGGCTGTTACCGGTGTTTCCGGCTCCGGAAAAAGCTCTATAGTAAATCAGATACTGTACCCGGCTGTAAGCAACCGTGTGAGCGGAAGCAGGCTTGTCGAGGGCAAGTACGATCGCATAGAGGGGGTTGAGTATCTGGATAAAGTGATATGTATAGACCAATCGCCGATAGGTAGAACGCCGCGATCAAATCCGGCGACATATACCGGGGCGTTCACTCAGATACGCGAACTGTTTGCGCGCACTACCGATGCTCAGGAACGCGGTTACGGACCGGGCAGATTTTCGTTCAACGTCAAAAGCGGACGTTGCGAGGCGTGCGAAGGCGACGGTATAAAGCGTATTGAAATGCACTTCATGTCCGACGTATATGTCCCGTGCGAGGTGTGCGGCGGCAAGCGGTATAACCGCGAAACATTGCAGGTCAGATACCGCGGTAAGAATATATATGAAGTGCTGGAAATGACGGTAGAGGAAGCGTGCGGTTTCTTTGAGAATCAGCCGGGGATATACGCCAAGATCAAGACGTTATACGACGTCGGTCTCGGATATGTCAAACTGGGACAGTCGGCAACGACGCTGTCAGGCGGCGAAGCGCAGAGAGTCAAACTTGCGACCGAGCTGTCAAAGCGTTCTACGTCGGGTACTCTGTACGTGCTTGACGAACCGACGACAGGACTGCATTCGGACGATGTAGCAAAACTGATAAACATACTTTCGCGTTTGGTCGCGAGCGGAAACACCGTAGTCGTCATCGAGCACAACCTGGATATAATAAAGACGGCGGACTGGATAGTGGACGTCGGACCAGAGGGCGGAGATGCCGGTGGACGTATAGTCACGTGCGGTACGCCCGAACAGGTAGCGAAGTGCGAAAAGTCGTATACGGGCATGTTTCTTAAACGATTGCTGAATTAATTTTAAAGAGGATATACAGATGAAAAACACGATACTATTCGATCTGGACGGTACGTTGCTGGACACGCTCACCGATCTCACGGCGTCAGTTAACTTTGCACTGAAAAAGGTGGGACTGCCTGCACGCACGCCGGACGAAGTGCGTTCGTTTCTCGGCGACGGGTATGTGGTGCTCATGGAGAGGGCATGCGGAGACAAGCCGAGCGAAGAGGCATTGAAGTACTTCACTGAGTATTATGCCGAGCACCTTGAGGACAACACGAAGCCGTACGCGGGCGTAATTGACGCTCTCGCGGCACTTGCCGCAAAGGGCAGGAAGATGGCAGTCGTATCAAACAAGGGTCACGAGGCTGTGCAGGTATTGTGCGGCAGGTTCTTTGCACCGCATGTAACGCTGTATTACGGCGTAGGCAACGGACTCAGAAAGAAGCCGGAACCGGACATGCTGCTTGCCGCTATGCGCGCTCTCGGAAGCGAAAAGGACGACTGTGTTATGGTAGGCGACGGCGAGCCGGACATAGCAATGGCTCGTGCGGCGGGCATAGATATAGTCAGTGTGACGTGGGGATTCCGCACCCGCCCGCAGCTTGAAGCTGCGGGCGGCAGAGTTTTCCTTGACAGTACCGATCAGCTTGCGGGGTTATAAATATGGTAAACGATAAAATAAGAAACGTAGCGATAATAGCTCACGTCGACCACGGCAAAACGACGCTTGTAGATCAGATGCTCAGGCAGGGCGGAGCTTTCCGTGCGGGGCAGACCGTCGCCGAGCGTGTGATGGACTCCAACGCGCTTGAACGCGAACGCGGCATTACCATACTTGCAAAGAATACGTCCGTGCGTTACGGCGATTATAAGATAAATGTAGTGGACACCCCGGGACATGCCGATTTCGGCGGAGAGGTGGAGCGCATACTGAAGATGGTGAACGGAGTCGTACTGCTTGTCGATGCTTTTGAAGGTACGATGCCGCAGACGCGCTTTGTGCTTGAGCATGCGCTTGCTCTCGGTCTGCCTGTAGTTATCGTCATAAACAAGATGGACCGTCCGGATGCGCGGCCGGCAGAGGTTGTGGACGAGGTACTTGAACTGCTGCTCGATCTCGGAGCGGATGACTGTCAGCTTGACAGTCCCATAGTATATTGCAGCGCGCGGTCTGGCATAGCGTCGTCCGAAGCGGGCAAACCCGGTACCGATCTTACCGCATTGTTTGATGCGATAATAAAGCATATTCCTCCTCCGGAAGGGGATGAAAACGCGCCCGTACAGATGCTGGTTTCCGCGCTCGATTATTCGGATTATGTAGGAAGCATAGGCATAGGACGTATAGAGCGCGGAACGCTCAGACAGGGTCAGCAGGTCGTTCTCGTGAACTACCACGATACGCACGCGCCTTTGCGCGCCAAGGTAACCAACATGTACAGCTTTGAGGGGCTTGCGCGCACTCCGGTTGAAGTGGCGACTGTAGGCGATATAGTATGCGTCAGCGGAGTGGAGGGCGTATCAATAGGCGATACGCTTTGCGATCCCGAATTTCCGGAGCCGGTAGAGTTTCCCAAGATCAGCGAGCCTGGCGTGGAGATGACGTTTATGGTAAACGATTCTCCGTTCGCCGGTAAGGACGGCAAGTTCGTTACGAGCCGTCATCTTCGCGACAGACTGTACCGTGAAGCGATCAAAGACGTATCTCTGCGCGTATCGGACGGTGACACGGCTGATTCGTTTATCGTGCGCGGCAGGGGAGAAATGCACCTTTCCATTCTTATAGAAAATATGCGCCGCGAGGGATATGAGTTTCAGGTATCCATGCCCAAGGTGCTTTTCCGCAATATAGACGGGGTAATGTGCGAACCTATCGACAGGTTTGTCGCGGACGTGCCTGAAGACAGTGTGGGAATAGTCATGGAAAAAATGGGCTCAAGGAAGGGCGAACTTGTGGCTATGAATCCGCGCGGTTCGCGTATGCGCCTGGAGTTCACCGTTCCCGAGCGCGGACTGTTCGGCTATAAATCGGAATTCCTGACGGACACCAAGGGTGAAGGTATAATGAACTCCGTATTTGACGATTACGGACCTTACCGCGGCGAGATAAACCGTCGCGCAGTGGGTTCGCTTGTTGCTCATGAAACGGGCGAGTCGATAACTTACGGTCTGTTCAACGCGCAGGAACGCGGACCTCTGTTTATAGGTCCGGGCGTGCCGGTGTATCAGGGCATGGTCGTCGGAGAATCTCCCAAGGGCGAGGATATAACGGTAAACGTATGCAAGCGCAAGCAGCTCACAAATACACGCTCGTCGGCGAGCGATGAAGCGCTCCGTCTTGTTCCATACAAAAAACTCAGCCTTGAGCAGTGCATAGAATTTCTTGCGGACGATGAGCTTCTTGAGGTCACTCCGCTTTCGCTGCGCATACGTAAGCGTATACTCGACACTGAGCTGCGTATGAAAGCGTGGGCAAAGAACAGAAAGAAATAAATACCGGCAGTACATATACCGACAGGTATAATATGTGAAAACGCGCAACTTAACGGTGCGCGTTTTCTGCATGCCGTTTAAGGCTTTTCGGCAAGTCGTATGCAGATATCGGCTATTTCCGATGTTCCGTCAAATCCGAATCCCTGCATGGCTGCGGTCAGCTGATACGACTTTGATTCGAGAAGAGAGAGTTTTTCGGGCAGGCGATCGATCTCCGTCTGGGCAAGTGTGAGCGCAAGACCGTGCGCCGAAAAAAACTCGGCGTTATTGACCTGGTCTCCGCGGCTTGCTCCTTTCGGCAGCGGAATAATGAGCATGGGAATGCCGAGAGCGCCGAGCTCAAACAGCGAATTGCCTCCTCCGCGCGTCACTGCGAGATCGGCGGCGGCGAACAGATCCTGGGGCTTGGGCGTAAATTCGATCGGGAAATAACCGGCAAACGGAGCGGCGCGGTTTCCTCTTCCGCGCAGATGTATGACGTCGTATGCCGAGGTAAGCTCTCTTATGTGCGCGTCAACACCGTCGTTTACCGCTTTGGCGCCCAGACTTCCGCCCATTATCAGCAGCACTTTTTTTCTGCCTGAAAATCCGCACATGCGCATGGCTTTTTCTTTGTCTCCGAAATATATCGACTTCCGGAGCGGACTGCCGGTGCGGGTAATTCTGATGCCCTTGAAATCGGGCAGCGGGAATGAAGAACAGATGACGGAAGCGCGTTTTGCCGCAAGTCTGTTTGCCAGTCCCAGGGAAGTATCGCTTTCGTGTATGACGAGCGGAATGTCCCCGCATTCAAGGGCAACCGGAAGTGAAACATAACCGCCTTTTGAAAGTATGAGGGATGGGGATATTTCCTCAAGAAGGGCAGCCGCTTTCCGTCTTGCGCGTAGCAGAGAAAACGGCACGGCAAAATTAGCGAGTAACTTTCCGCGCGTGAATTTCGGGCAGTCGATGCCGTGGTAAACGACGTTTTCGGCTTCGGCAAGTTCGCGTTCGATGCCTTCGCGTCTGCCGATGAAATGCACTTCATATCTGCTGCTCAGAAAGGGGAGCAGCGCGAGCAGCGGAACTACATGTCCGGCTGTCCCGCCGCCCGTAATAACGATCTTTTTTCTCATACCGATAATTATTCCCGTCAGCCGTATAATATTCATACGATATGAAGTTTTGCTTATGTATATTTATACGATAATACGCATAATTATGCGTATTTTTTTGTTACAAAGCGTCTGACACTGAAAATGATGAAAAAAACTTGTATAAAAACTATTGAAATTCATCAATAAATGTGGTATAATATGCGAAACGGAAGCCGGATTTACGGCGTAAGACAGATAAAAGGGAGATGAGAAATTGGCTAAAGAATACAAAGCGCAGGACATTCAGGTTCTTGAAGGACTGGATGCCGTAAGGCTTCGTCCGGGCATGTATATCGGCTCGACCGGCGTCAAGGGTCTGCATCACATTCTGTGGGAGATAATAGATAATTCCATGGATGAGATAGCTAACGGGTTCGGCAACAGGATAGAGGTGACCATACATTCGGACGGCAGTGCGAGCGTGCTTGATGACGGAAGAGGAATACCTGTCGACATGCATCCGACGCTGGGTGTAAGCGGTGTGGAAGTGGTTTTCACCAAACTGCATGCCGGAGGTAAATTCAACAACGAAAACTACAAAACTTCCGGTGGTCTGCACGGAGTCGGCGCATCTGTAACGAATGCGCTTTCCGAATGGCTTAACGTGGAAATTTACAAAAACGGCAAAGTATACCGTGCTGAATTCGAGAGTCGTTTTGACGGAGAGCACTGGCATGGCGGATGCGTGAAACTGCCGCTTTTTGAAACCGGAGAAACCACGGAAAAGCACGGAACGTACGTACGTTTCATGCCGGATAAAAACATATTTGAAACGACGGTATTCAATCTTGACGTAATATCCAAAAAGATGAAAGAGCTGGCGTTTCTCAACGACGGCGTGCATATTATTCTTACCGATGAGCGCGTAGTCAGCGGCGGTATGCCGCTTCGCAGGGAGTACTGCTATACCGGCGGTATCTCCGATTTTGTCGAATATCTTAACGAGACCAAAGGACCTCTGCACAAGCCGCCGATATATCTGGACGGTGAGAAAGATAACGTGCTTATGAAACTGGCTTTACAGTATACTGACACGTATTCCGAAAACATATTCTCATTTGTAAACAACATACCCACGCCCGAAGGCGGTATGCATGAGACCGGATTCAAGACGGCGCTTACCCGCGTACTCAACGATCTCGCGAGAAAGACGGGAGTGCTCAAGGAGAAGGACGAGAACCTTATAGGCGATGATTACCGCGTGGGACTTACCGCGGTACTTGCGATAAAGATGCAGAACGTGCAGTTTGAAGGACAGACAAAGACGAAGCTGGGAAATCCGTTTGTCCGTCAGGCAATGGATGCTCTCGTTTATCAGAAGCTTACGGAATACCTGGAAGCGCATCCCGACGTACTGGACGTAATACTGAAAAAGGGCATAAGCGCGGCAAAGGAGCGTGAAGCCGTAAGAAAGGGCAAGGAGCAGGCGCGTCTTAAAAACCAGGCGGATAACTTCAATCTTGTGGGCAAGCTTTCGTCATGCACGGGCAAGAAGCCGGAGCGTAACGAGCTGTACATTGTCGAGGGAGACAGTGCGGGCGGCACTTGTAAACAGGCGCGCGACCGCAGCTTCCAGGCGATACTTCCGCTGCGCGGCAAACCGCTGAATGCGGAGAAGAAGCGCATAGACCAGGTTCTGCAGAACGAAGAGATAAGAACGATAATTTCCGCGCTCGGCGCAGGCATAGGCGACGATTTCAACCTGGACAATCTCAATTATCATAAAGTGGTGATACTGTCGGATGCGGATCAGGACGGCGGACACATCCGCGCGATACTCCTTACGTTTTTCTTCAGATACATGAAGCAGCTGATAACGGACGGTCACTTGTATATAGGCATGCCTCCGCTTTATAAAGTAGCAAAAAAAGACGTTGTGGAATACGTCTACAACGATGAGCTTCTTGAAGACTGCAAAGCGCGGATGGGCAGGGGATGCACGATACAGCGTTATAAAGGACTGGGCGAGATGAACGCCGAACAGCTCTGGGAGACGACGATGGATCCCAAGAGGCGCACGCTTATGCAGGTAACGCTGGAGGACGCTGCGAATGCCGAGATACTTGTTACGACGTGGATGGGCGACTCAGTAGACCTGCGCCGTGCATATATTGTGGAGCACGCGAACTTCAACAAGGTGGACGAGTTTGTCAAAGAAGCGGGAAGACAACACGCATAAAAGGGGAAACACATGGCAGATAATGAAAAAGAAACTGAAAACATAGCGCAGGAGCATATAATAACCAAAAGCATGGAGGACGTCATGCACGAGTCCATGCTCCCGTATTCCGAATACGTTATACTCGATCGTGCGCTTCCCCGGGTGGAAGACGGGCTTAAGCCCGTTCAGCGCCGTATACTGTATACCATGCACGAGCTCGGTATCAGGCACGACACGCCGTACCGCAAATGCGCGAGAATAGTAGGAGACTGTCTCGGTAAATATCATCCGCACGGTGATACTTCCGTATACGGTGCGCTGGTGCGTCTTGCTCAGCCTTTCAATATGAATGCGCCGTTGGTTGACGGTCAGGGTAACTTCGGAAGCGTGGACGGTGACGGTGCGGCGGCGATGCGATACACGGAAGCGAGGCTCACTGCGCTTTCGCTGGAACTGCTGCGCGACCTGGAAAAGGATACGGTACGTTGGAGCTGCAACTTTGACGATACGCTGAAAGAGCCGGATATGCTTCCGGGAAGATTTCCCAATCTTCTTGTAAACGGCGCGAGCGGCATAGCGGTAGGACTTGCGACGAACATACCCCCGCACAATCTTGCAGAGACGATAGACGGCGTATGCGCATTTATCGACAAACCGACGATCTCCTTGAAAGAAATGATGAAGATCATCAAAGGACCGGATTTTCCGACCGGCGGTTATGTCATAGGTATAGATGAGCTTACAAAGGCTTACGAGACCGGTAAGGGCAAAGTAACGCTTCGCGCAAAGCTCCATATCGAGTCAGATGATAACGATAAGAAGCTCATAGTGATAGATGATCTGCCTTATCAGGTCAATAAAGCCGCGTTACTTGAAAGCATACTCAAACTGAAAGAGGAAAAGAAAGGTCCGCTTATGTTCATACAGGACATCACGGACGAATCGGACAGAAACGGAATGCGCGCCGTGATCAAGGTAAAGAAAGACGGCGACATAGATGCGATACTCGAGCTGCTTTACAAGGGAACCAATCTTTCCACGAGCTTCGGCATCAATATGGTAGCCATAGCTAACGGTAAGCCTCAGCAGATGGGGCTGATCGACATCATAGCGTACTATGTGGATTATCAGCGGGATATAATCGTCCGCCGTACGAAGTTTGACCTTGAAGCTGCGAAGAAGCGTGAACACATACTCGAAGGTCTCGTCATTGCAGTAGAGAATATCGATGAAGTCGTAAAAATAATCAAGAACAGTTCGTCGACTACGGATGCGCGTGAGCGTCTGAGAAAGCGGTTTGACTTGAGCGAAGTGCAGGCTCAGGCGATACTTGATTTGCGTCTTGCGAGATTGACTCATCTTGAGGTATTCAAACTGGAGCAGGAGCTCAGGGAAGTGCGTGCGCTCATTGCCAAACTGCAGGCAATACTCGGAAGCAGAAAGCTGCAGATGGAAACGATAAAGACGGAGATGCAGCAGATAAAGCGCACATACAAGGAAGCGCGGAAGACTGAGGTGCTCGGAGCGCTTGAGAACTACGAGGTCCCGGACGAATCGGTCGCAAAGCCCGTTGAAGAGATCGTGATAACGGTTAATGCGCTTGGTCATCTCAAGAAGATGCCGGTCAAGAGTTTCAATCTTGCGACTAAGGACTTTACTGATAACTCCACCAAAAAGGAGATATGCTCTTCCATCGTAAAGACGGATACCGAACACAGAGTATACTGTTTCACAGACCGCGGCAATTGCTATAAGCTGGACATAGAGTCCATACCCGACGGGAAGTGGAGGGATAACGGAGCGCCCATAGATAAGATATTCAAGGACGCACAGGAGGGAGAGCGTGTACTTTACATGCTTCCGATTGAAGAAACGTTGCCCGGAGGGAGTCTGTTGTTCTATACCCGTATGGGTATGGTCAAGCGGAGCGACTGGAAAGAGTTCGGCGTAGTCAAATCGGCGTTCCAGGTATGCAAAGTCAACGACGGCGACACGATCATAGGTATTGAACAGTATGTCGAAGGAAGCACGCTGATGTTTGTGACCGCGAGCGGAATGTGCCTTAACGCAGACATGTCGGACATACCGCTTCAGGGCAGGATAGCCGCGGGAGTCAAAGGAATACAGCTCAGCGACGGCGACAGCTGCGTCATGATCAAGCAGATAACCCCGGACGGAGAGATCATAGTGCTTACGAACCGCGGCTACGGAAAGCGCGTTCTCAGCGCGTCTATTGATGTAATGAGCAGATACCGCAAGGGTGTGAAGATAATAGACTTCGGCAAGACTAACGGAACGAGCATAGTTTTCGCGTCATATGTAAAGGAGCCTTACAAGATAGTGCTTGAAGAGGAAGATCATTATCTTATGGCGTTTTCCACGGAAGATATTTCCATAGAAAACAGGACGCATGCCGGCAGACAGTTATTCAAGGGTAAACTGGATGTTACGGGCGCATACATTTATAACGACGGCTTTGTGCCGGGCAATTGAAGGTAGCATGTTACACGACCATACTCACGGAAACGACAACGAACGCATAAAAGCG
This sequence comes from uncultured Clostridia bacterium, assembly GCA_944362615.1. Lineage (GTDB taxonomy): Bacteria > Bacillota > Clostridia > Christensenellales > Pumilibacteraceae > Protoclostridium. The sequence continues at coordinate 195,988 of CALVTM010000001.1, read as the reverse complement.
AACATGCCGACGGCGGAGCAGTGCGAAAATGTCAGTGCGGCATTTTCACAGCTGGGTGATCCTACGAGGCTGAAAATACTTTGGATACTCTGTCACAGCGAACAATGCGTACAGGGTCTCGGCGGTCTGATCGGGATGTCCAGCCCGGCAGTTGCGCATCACCTGAAGCAGCTCAAGACCGCCGGGCTGATAGTCTCCCGGCGTGAGGGCAGAGAGATGCTGTACAAGCTTGGCGATACGGAGGAATGCCGGCAGATCCATGCGGCGATGGACAACTTGTTTCATGTGAATTGTTTTACGTTTACCCACAAATAATCAGCGGAACATACTTTAAGCATAATAACCGACGATAAGCACACAATATCCGTGTGCTTATCGTTTTAATAAAGACAATCATAACAGTGCTGCTGGTTTTTTTCGTGATACGTCTTATGGGAAAGCGGCAGATAGGCGAGATGCAGCCGTTTGAGTTTGTGATAACTATGATACTTGCGGAGGTCGCGTGTCTTCCGATGAACGATCCGGCGATACCTCTTTACACGGGCATGATACCTGTTGTAACGCTTGCGTTTCTCGATATAGTGCTTACATTCGTAGGCAGGAAAAGCCGTACTTTCAGGCAGTTTGCGGATGGCAGAAGCGTAATAGTCATAGACGGCAACGGAATATCCGGCAAGAATCTTGCGCGCCTCAATATGAGCGTAGATGACGTCGTAATGAGCTGCCGGAGTTGCGGATGGCCGGATCTTTCGTTAGTGGCTTACGCAATAGTTGAGCCGAACGGCAAGTTCTCCGTCATACCCAAGCCGGGTGCGGAAAACGCGGCGGTAGGGCTGCCTGTTCCGATAGTTGAAGACGGCAAGCCGATAAAGGGCAACCTGGAGCTGTGCGGAGTCACAGATAAGCAGCTTGACCAGGTGATAGGCGGCTGTAAAGGGCTCAAAGACGTTCTGTATATGGATGTGCGTCGGGACGGTACCGTATATGTAAGTCCGTCGTCCACGCCGTGCTATACCCGTAAACTTCATCTGAGGGAAGGCGGTTGGGCATGAAAAAACTTGCCGTTATAACGATATTGTTTATCATTGTTGCGGGGCTGGGCATAGCCGAATGCGTGTGGTGCGATAAATACTATACGGAAGTATGCGAACTTCTCGACGAGGCACATGAATTACTGACGGAGACGCCGGAGGACTCCGTATGCGAGGACGCCGGGCAGATACTGGAGCACGTAATACAGAGCTTTGCAAGCCTACCGGTAGGGCTGCTCGGGAACACCAACGTCACCGAAAAGGTCAGTGAATTTGCCGCTCAGGCTTTAGCTTACAGCCGGGCGGGACAGAATGCAGACGCCTGTTCGGCAATACTCGGAGCAAGGCGTGCGGCTGAGAGACTTGCCCGCGAATCAATACCGCACCTGGCGAACATTTTTTAATTCCGATCAATTCACGTTTATTTAATATAAGTGAGCCATAATCGTAATATATAATAGCAGCAATGTTTAACATAGTTTGTTTGAAAGTGTTGCAAAACAGCAGCGTAAGTGTTAAAATTATCGTATGAAGTTCACTGATCTAAAATCTTCGCTTACGTCAGGTTCATCCGGCTTCGGATATTACATTACCGGAGATGATGAATATGTGCGGTCAAGAGCGGTCGACATAATAACGGAAGGAGTAAATTTTCCGGAATTTAATGTCGTCGTAATGGATCAGCCGTCATCCGGAGAAGTAACTGATGCTTTGAACGCGTTACCGGTTATGAACGACAGGCGGTATGTAATCGTGCGCATGCTTACCGAAGCTGAAGAGCTTGTTGCGTATGCGGATGATCCCAATCCGGCAAGCACGCTGATAGTGTGCGGCAGGAGCAAGGGTAAGCGCGGTGATAAAAAGGATGCCCGGCTTACTTCTTTTCTTTCGGGGTTGACCGAAGTCGACTGTTCGCCTGTTGATAAATCGGTTATATTCAAGTGGATCGCGGCGGAAGGCAAAAAATACGGCGCAGGTATTGAGGCGGAAGCAGCGGAGCTATTATGGCAGTATTGCCGCGGTTATATGACGACTATTTCCGTAGAGACGGACAAGCTGTGCTCATACAGAAGCGGCGGGACGGTGACTGCGGAAGACGTGCGTGCGCTTGTTACGCCGTCGGCGGAATACGCCGTATGGCAATTATCCTCAGCCGCGGCGTCCGGTGATACGAAAAAGGCTTATGAAATACTGCGGGCATCGGAGAAATCGTTGTCCGAACCGGAAATGCTGCTTTCGTTATTATACAAGCACTTCAGAAAATTATTTTATACGCTCGTGACTCCTGATGAAAGCATGCTTGTGAGGATTTTGGAGATGAGCGAAAAATCGATATATGCGGTTAAGCGTGAAGCGGCGCGCATAGGCGCGACGCGACTGAAAGATATATTGCTTGAACTTTCGGCGACGGACAGAGATCTCAAGAGCGGTGATCTTTCTCGTGACGCGGCAGTGCAGGTGATCATAGCTGCTGCCGCAGGAGGCAAAACGGTCAAATGGTGACAACCGGAGCAAAAATGGAAAACGCGGAAAGAAATCGCGCTTCATTCCCTTCGCGGATTCTGCTTGAAAAGCGCATACCGCTGCCTTTGCAGTATGTGCTGTTCGGGCTTTTTTTGTGTTTCGGCGGGTGGTATGCTATGCGCGGTGCGCTTGCGCAGGCCGTACTGTTCACTGACATGCCGGACATCATCCGCAATATCATATGCAACGAAGTAGTTGCTTTTCTGATGGGCGGTATAATGCCGTTTCTCGTATACTTCATAATCACCCGGTTTACATATCGCATGATGCTTGCGGGCGGAGCGCGTTCGATAGCGGATCAGGCATATGTGTTCCGTACTTTTTACGGTCTCGGATATCTCGTATACGGAGCATTCAGCATGCTGTATTTTGCGGTACCCATGCTCGAGTTATACGGCGAAGTAATAGTAAGGTTTATAATAATGACCGCAGCCGTATCGCTGTACGTCGTATTCGAATGCCGGCACAATCTGCCCAAAAGCGGACGTGCCGTTGCATTGTATTCATACGGCATTATGTTTTCCGTTATCTATCTGATATATTGCATAGCGGAACTTCTGGTTCTGATAGGAGGGTGAATTGAAAGCAGTCTTATCAGTATTAATAAGCGTTGTGTTGCTGTCATGTACTTTGATGCTTTCCGGATGCGGTGCATCGGATTACACGTCGGCGTACAATAACGCCAATATGTATTATAAATCGTCGGATGCGTTTGAAGAGGAGCTGAACGCCTTTCTTGCGGCTAACGCCGACAGAACGTGTCTTGTGCCCGAGAACAGTCCGGAGGACGGAAACGGAGAGTACCGTGCGGCGGAATGGATAGCGCGCAGACTGGAAGAAAAGACGGGCGTAAGGGGAGAAATTGAGCCGTTTGAGCGGGACGTGTACATGGATACGTTCAAATCACAGAACGTAGTTTATTCCGTAAAATCCCCGGCAGAGAACAATCCGGAAGGTAAGCGGGTTGTGATCGGCGCACATTACGACAATATGTACACGCGTTGTGAAACCGCAAACGGCGCCGGTTATTATTTCACCGGAACGAGAGCCGAAGGTGCAATGGATAACGGAGCTGCCGTTGCAGTCATGCTGGTCATGTGCGAGTATTTCCGGAAAAACGCGGCAGCGCTTGAGACGGATATTGATTTTGTATTTTACGGTATGGGCTGTATTGATTACGGCGGAGCGGACGAATATTTTTACGGGCTTAGCAGCGAGGAGAGACAGAACGTACTTATGGCGGCGACGCTTACGAAGCTCGGCGGCGATAAACTTTGGTTCTATTTCGACGAACAGCCTACCGAGCACGGTGATTTTATAATGGGCGTTGCTCAGAAAGACGGATACGGTGAATATATAAGCGAGCCTCCGGTCGCTCAGGCTGATCCGGACGCAATATACACCGATCAGCTGCCGTACACGCCATACTCACTTATGAACGAGTCCTCAGTGTATTTCGGCAAAACCAATGTATGCTCTGTCACCACCGGTTCTGATTTTACGTTTTTGCTTTACGATCAGGACGGTTACGGAAGAGAGAACATTTCCGGCACCACTTCAGATACTCTTGCCGCGCTTAAAAGCGCAAATCCCGGATATGCCGATCAGCTTCTTATAACTGCTGAAGTGCTTACGAGGTCGATAATGTGCGGCGGATTCACACAGGCATGTGAAACGAGTCTGGAAAATATAGGTTCATACCGCTGGATGACGAGTCGTCTTGCCGCATATATAACGGGTGGCGCACTTGCTGCGGGTGTGCTTATATTCACGATACTGATGACAAAGCATTTGCGCAAGAAATACGCGGACACAGATGTGAAACGCAATATCAAAGTTGCGGTATTCGGCATGGACTATGAGAAGCCGGAGGACGGGGATATATATGTGGATATAAATCCCGGAAAGCATGTTCCGGACGATCCTTTCGGAGACGATCCGTTCGATACCGGAGAGGATAAGAAACAATAACTTCAAAACCTCCGCTTTTGCAAGGCGGAGGTTTTTGGTATGTCCGACCGAAAAATTAAATAATTTGGCAAACTCGTGCGTTAAAATCATTGAAATAATGATAAAAAAGTTATATAATAAATAATATGAACGGCGTACCTGAAAAAAAGAAAAGCGGAAACGCTTTTACAAGAGTAATGAAAGCAATATTTGTCAGTGATTTCAGATTCAAGTTGCTTGCTGCAATCATTGGCGGATTTATCTGGATCGTTACGGTAGGACTGGGTGTTGCTGACAGTAACAACACAGCCACTCTTGACGAGCATTTTTTCAGGACATTTTGGAGCAACATAATCGAGGAATTCACAACCGAAACGGGAGGGCTTTCAGTCGGAAGCATAATCGTCAGTGCTGTGGATATTTTCCTGCTTATATGTCTGGTCTATTTCATCATATACTTTCTGAAAAAGAACAATGCGCTCCCGATAATAAAATTTTTCGTTCTTATAACATTTGTCGGAATAGTTCTTACAAGTGCGCTGTTTGATTTCCCTGTCATGGGATCGTTATTCTCGTACGGCGTACTGCTGGTATTCATAGCTGTGCTGATCATGTTCCCTCAGGAGCTCCGTCGTACCATGTGGAAGCTTGCGAGCAAAACCGGTTCGGAAACCTTCAATGTCGAGTATGACTGCACGGAAGAGGAATTGCGCAAAGCGGTAAGCGAAATAGTAAAAGCGGTGCTCAACATGTCTAAGGACAACGTAGGCGCTCTTATAGTCATCACGACTCAGTCTGTACCTCAGCATATACTTGACAGCGGTACTGATCTTAACGCAAAACTTTCCCAACCGCTTATAGAATGTCTTTTCAATACGGGAGCGGATCTTCATGACGGTGCGGTATTCATACACGGCGATAAGATACTTGCCGCGGGATGTTTCCTTCCGCTGTCGCAGAATCAGAACCTGCCCAAAGAGCTGGGAACCCGTCATCGCGCGGCACTCGGACTCAGTGAGCAGTATGACGTCATAACTATAGTTGTCAGCGAGGAAACCGGCGTAATAAGCGTTGCACGTGACGGAAAGCTCGAGCGTTATTATGACGCTTCCATGCTCACCGATGTCATAGAACAGACTTACGGACTGAAAGCTACTCAGTCCGATGGCAAGAAAAGGCGTTTCAGACTGCGTATGAAGCAGGATAACGGTAATGAGGGAGATCACGACGCATGAGCGCACTCCGATTCGGCAGATTTATGCTGCCGCGCTGTAATATATCATATTGGCCGGTCATAGCATGCGATCAATATACATCACGTCCGGAGTACTGGATGAATGAAGATAAGCGCGTAGGGGATATGCCTTCGTCACTCCGTCTTATATGCCCGGAAGCATTTTTAACGGAAGCCGATAAGCGCATGGCGGACATAAACGCATGTTCGCGCGACTATGCGGAAAGAGTGCTCAAGGAATATAACGGAGGAGTGCTTGTCACACGTACCGGAAAGCGAGGAAGCCGCTGTGGCATCGTGTGCCTTGCGGATCTGGAATGTTACGATTACTCTTCGTGCGGGTCGCTCATCCGTGCGACGGAGGGTACCGTGACGGAGCGTATACCGCCGAGACTCGCGGTTCGTGAATCATCCGTGCTTGACGTGTCGCATGTAATATGTCTGATAGACGATCCCGGTAAAACGGTAATTGAGCCGCTTGAAGGGAAAGGAGAGCTGCTGTACGATATACAGCTGTCCGGAGGAGACAGGCTGGAGGGCAGACTTATATCCGATAAAGAAAGTGTCTCAGACGCGCTCGACCGGCTCCAGGAACAGGCTTCGGAAGAGCACAGACCGTTTGTGCTCGTAGGGGACGGCAATCACTCTCTTGCGGCGGCAAAAGCGCTTTATGAAAGCTATAAGCGCAGCGGAGACGAGCGTGCGGCGTCCGCGAGATACGCGCTTGTTGAAGTGGAGAACGTGCGTTCGGACGGCGTCGTATTCCTTCCCATCCACCGTATCATATACGGAATGCCCGGACTTGCGGGCAGACTGGAAAGTCTCGGCGGTGACGGACATATCACGCTTGTCCGTGGAGATGAGTGCATTGAAGTCAGAGCTCCGTCCGAGCCGGCTGAAGCTTATGCCTCCGTTCAGAGTATAATAGACGAGTCGGGAGCGGAAGTGGATTACATACACGGCGATGATGAGATACGCAGGATATGCGGCGAAAGAACGGATGCTCTTGGCATACTTATGCCCCCGCTTGATAAGTCCGGACTGTTTGACTACATTGCATTGCACGGCGTACTTCCGCGCAAGTCGTTTTCGATGGGCGAAGCGGAAGATAAGCGTTACTATATGGAATGCCGGCTCATAGACGGCAGAAGCGAATAAAATTTTTTCGAGAGGATATATATTCATGGCAAAAGCACTTAAGTTCGGCGGCACGTCAATGGCAAATGCCGACAGCATACGCAAGGTCAGAGACATCATACTTGCGGACAGCGATGCGAGATACGTTGTCGTATCCGCGCCCGGTAAGCGCGAACCGTCAGACACCAAAGTTACGGATATGCTTATAGCGTTTTACGGCGAAAGTAACGAAGAACGCAGACGTACCAGACTTTCGGAGATAGCGGCGCGTTTTGACGCGATAATCGACGGACTGGGACTTGATCTCGACCTGTCGGCGGAATACGAAGACCTGATAAGCGGAGAGGAAAGCGGTTCATACGACTATGTGGTCAGCCGCGGCGAATATCTTTCCGCAAAAATACTTGCAAAGCTGCTCGGTTATGAATTTGTCGACGCTGCCGAAATAATCCGTTTCGGAGCAGACGGCAGACTGGACGACGATTTTACTCAGAGCCTTGCATCAGACAGATTGCGTGTTGCGATGCGCGCCGTCATTCCCGGGTTTTACGGACTGAGCGCTGAAGGTAAGGTCAAGACTTTTTCGCGCGGCGGATCGGACGTATCCGGAGCGATCGTAGCCAAAGCCATAGGCGCATCTGTATACGAGAACTGGACGGACGTCGACGGATTCATGGTGTGCGATCCCCGCAAAGTAAAGAACCCGCGCATCATAGAAATGCTCACTTACCGTGAGCTGCGCGAGCTTGCTTATATGGGAGCGAGCGTACTTCATCCCGAAGCGGTATTCCCGGTCAATAAATCGGGTATCCCGATAAACATACGCAATACGTTCAACCCGACGGCGAAAGGCACGATGATCGTATGCTATGAAGATCTTGAGAGCGGGAAATACAAGCGCGGCGAGCATGTCATCACAGGCATAGCGGGCAAAAAGGACTTTGTCGGCATCTTTATTCAGAAGGAGATGATGAACTCCGAGATCGGATTCTGCAAAACTCTGCTCGATGTGCTTTGCGAGCGTAATATCCGGCTCGAGCATATGCCGACGGGTATAGATACTGTCACATTGATCATAGATCCGGCGGGCGTAACGGACAGCGTGCTTGAAGAGACTATTATGGATATCCGTGAAAGATGCCACCCGAATACGATAGAAGTGCATAAAGGGCTGTCTCTTATAGCGGTAGTCGGACACGGCATGATGAGCACTAAGGGTACTGCATCCAGAGTATGCGGCAGTCTGTACAATGCAGACGTAAATATAAGAATGATAGACCAGGGCTCCAGCGAAATGAATATAATCATTGCCGTGGAGAACGAGGATTACGATAAGTCAATCGCCGCGCTTTATAATGAATTTGTAAAATAAGCGCATAAGAGCGTTGCATCGGCGGCGCAGTATAATATCGACTCACAGGCAAATAGCCGTGGGAATAAAGGGAATAGGGAACGGCAGGAGTCAGCACCTCCGCCGTTCCCGCTTTTTTTAAGCTGATTATGCAAAATAGGTAAAATATCTTCAGTTTGGAAAAAGGGTCTTGTAATAATCCGGAACAGTCTGTATAATTAACGTAATATAACTGTCCGGGGACGTTAATGCGCCCGAGGCGGAAAATGACGTATGGAGAGGTAAAAAATGAAAAAGAAGATGTCGAACAAAGTTTATCTTGCTCTCAACGTACCTTTTATGGTGGTGCTGTTGGGCGTGATGATAGCTGTGATCGTTGCCGCGTCTGCCTGGTCCGAGCTGATAAGCATAGTCATGCACGGATACAAATTCGTAGAAAATGAAAAGACGCAGACGATTATAGACGAAGGCCGCGCACTCGGCGAGGAAATTGTCGGCGAAGGAATTGTACTTCTTAAGAACGATGTAATCGATGAAGATACCGGTAAAAAGTCGCTTCCTTTAAGCGATTTCGGTGCGAATTCCAAAATCAACGTATTTGGATGGGCGTCGATTGACTGGGTTGCAGGCGGCTACGGCTCCGGATTCAGCAACACGTCTCTGCAGAAGATGAAGCTGTATGAGGCGCTTGAGGAAGCGGGCATAGATTGGAACGAGGAACTCGAACAGATGTATACCGATTTCTTTTCTCAGTCCGCATACGCATACGGTAAAACTTGGGATGAGAAGCGCGGCGATATAGATATAGGAAACAATAAGAAGTTCCGTCTTCACGAGCCGGGCGCGGAGTATTACACCGATAAGGTCATAGCCAACGCCCGTGAGTTTTCCGACACCGCTCTTGTCGTTCTCGGCAGAGTGGGCGGTGAAGGTAACGACTTGCTTGCTCAGCAGACGAAGCAGCCGCAGATCAACGGTGATGATTCTGAGGGCATAGTTGATACTTCCCGTCATTATCTCGAGCTTTCCACCGAGGAAGAGGAGATGATCAAGGCAGCGAGCGAGGCTTGCGACAACGTCATAGTAGTGCTCAACATATGCAACGCCATGGAGCTGAATTTCCTTGATGATCCCGCATACGGCGTGGATTCGTGCATACTTGTAGGCACCACCGGTCTTACGGGTATCCGTTCCGTTGTCGATGTGCTTTCCGGAGAAGTAAATCCGTCGGGCAGAACGGCAGACATTTACGCGCGTGATTTCACGAGTGCGCCCTCTTATGCAACGTCTACAAACGAAGGCGTGCTGTCGTACTCGAGCGAAGCGGGCGGTAATTATAACTACCATTCGTGGTATGTGGATTACACCGACAGTATATATGTAGGTTATCGTTATTACGAGACGGCTTATGCGGAGCAGGAAACGAACGCTGAGGAATGGTATGCGGAAAACGTGCAGTTCCCGTTCGGCTACGGCATGTCTTATACCGATTTTGAATGGAATGTCATGAGCGTATCCGCAGAACCGGGCATGCTGGACACCGACGGAAAAATAACCGTTACCGTTGAGGTCAGAAATACGGGCGACGTCGCGGGCAAGGACGTTGTAGAGCTTTACTACTCCGCACCTTACGGCGATGATACGACTAACGGTTCGACAGTAGAAAAGTCGCACGTCGTACTCGGTGACTTTGCAAAGACGGATGTCATACAGCCTGGCAGTTCGGATGAAGTGACTCTCGAGCTTTATGTGCAGGACATGGCGTCTTACGATGCTTATGACGACAACGGCAACGGACACACCGGTTATGAGCTTGACCCGGGTGAATACTCCGTGATGCTGATGAAGGATTCTCATTATGCGGGAAACATAGCGGCGGACAGCAAGTACGGCAGCGAGCTGGTTTACACGCTGGATGAAGTGCATAATTACGATACCGACCGTACAAGCGGCGGCGAAGTGAAAAACCGCTTTACGGGAGATGACGTAGACGAAAACGCAGTTCCGATTGACGGTTCTAAAGAAACTGTTGCACCCGAATATCTTACGCGCGCTGACTTCGAGGGAACATTCCCGGTAAGACAGGAAGCGCGTGCGGCGACGAAAGAAGCCATTGACATTTCGTGGGACGACGGAAGCGCGCAGGAAAGCGGCATAGAAGTATTCGAGCAGGGTCAGGGCGGTTCGCTTACCGTTCAGGATATGATCGGCGTTGAATATAAGGATGATGAAAAGTGGGATGAGCTTCTCAGCCAGATGACATATGCTGAAATGACGGAGCTTATTACTGACGGCGCGTTCAAGACTGCGGAAGTTCACAGCATAAAGAAACCGATGGTCATCGACTTTGACGGTCCCACCGGACTTAATACCCGTGAGGCTGGCGATAAGGAGTGTACGTTTGTTGCTTATCCGAACGAAACGATACTTGCCCAGACCTGGAACAAACAGCTTGCGTACGATTTCGGCTCCAAAGTGGGCGAGGAAGCGAGAAACGCAGGCGTATGGGGTTGGTACGCGCCTTCTGCAAACCTCCACCGCAGTCCTTTCGGCGGCCGCAACTATGAGTACTACAGCGAAGACCCGCTGCTCAGCGGCGTGATGGCGGGACAGACGATCAAGGGCGCAAAAGATCAGGGCATGTATTGCTACCTCAAGCATTTTGCGGCAAATGAAAACGAATCCCACCGTGAAGGTCTGTTCGTATGGCTTACCGAGCAGACGCTCCGTGAAATATACCTCAAGCCGTTTGAGATAGCGCTTAAGACGGGTGAGGGTAACGCGCTTATGACGAGCATGAACCGTCTCGGCGCCGTATGGGCAGGCGGCAGTCGCGCTCTGCTTACTGATGTGCTCCGCGGAGAGTGGGGATTTGAAGGCTCCGTGATAACCGACTGGGTAGGCTCGTATATGCCGGTCAATCTCGGCTTGAAAGCGGGTAATGACTTGTGGCTCCACCGTCTTGACCTCAACCACGCCGACAGCAAGAGCGACACCTATTATTACTATGCGCGTCAGGCATGCAAGAATATAATTTATACTTACGTGTCGACCGAGAATGCGCGTCTTGAAGCGGGCGGCGAGCCTGTGGATATAACCGTATGTTCTGTAAAACTTGAATACGGCTGGGTATGGATAATAGTAGGTATCGAAGCGCTGCTTCTTATCGGACTCGGCGTATGGATATTCTTCGTAGTGCGCAGAATACGCAAAAACGGCTGATGTGAAAAAAAGATACGGGAACATATACCGAGATATCCCGTATAAATACCTGATCCGCGGATATATGCGAAAATGCGGCGAGCGTATAACTCAAACGGATGTCGCAGTGTAAGGGCAGCCGGAAGCGCGCATATAGTCCGGAAACGGCAAAGCCGCCCGTCAAGGGCGGCTTTGCTTTTGCGTCTGAAACTTTGAGTAAGAATATTATTATCAGCCGTTAAACGGAACGTATAAGTTATTATTATCAGCCGTTAAACGGAACGTATAAGTCGTGTCACGGCAGGGCAGGCTTCATAGAAACGGTACGGCAGGTACGGCGACACATTTAAAAAAGTAAAAAGCCATCCATAACGGATGGCTTTAGGTTTATCCTGAAAAGCAGGGAATTATTTTTCTTCCTCTGCGTTCTTGGTCTTCTTTGCCTTTTTAGCTTCTTTCTTTGCAGCGAGAGCAGCTTCCTCTTTAGCTTTCTTTTCAGCTTCTTTAGCGCTTGCCTTTTCCTGCATCTTCTTGAGAGCCTCAGCACGCTCAGCCTCCGCTTTCTCACGGGCAGCCTGTGCTTTTTCTGCTGCGATAGCCTTGTTATCCTTCTTGATGTTGATAACGATCTTACCGCTCTTTACGCCGGAAAGGCGTGCGGAAAGACGAGACTTCTTGTTCGCTGCGGTGTTCTTGTGAATAACGCCCTTGGAAGCAGCTTCATCGATAACGCTCATGATTGCGGGAAGCATTTTTTCCGCATCTTCAAGTCTGAGCGTGTCGATAGCGTCATTATACTTTCTTACCGAGTTGCGCATCTTGGAGCGCAGCATCTTATTTTCGAGAGCCTTCTTTTCAGTAACGAGCACTCTTTTCTTTGCTGATTTGATATTGGGCACGATTTTTCTCCTGGGATTTATTATTTCGAGTCTGTGTTTCTTTAACCGCTTAATTTTATCACAAATCGACGAGTAAATCAAGCAAATAATAACGATTTTTCGGAGTAAAATATCAATAATATGAAAAATTTTTCACGAACAGACCTTGCCGGAGAGCTGGTGACTCCCGTAACTCTGCATTCAGACGATGTCTGTAAGGTAAGCGAAGCCGTTCTCGATGAAGAAACCGCAAGATATTACGGCAAGAGTGCGGGCAGATATGTAACGATAGAAACGACTGCTATAGCAGACGGGAACGAAGACGGCAAGAGGCGCGTGGCGGAAGCGCTTGCCGGCAGTATGATGTCTTTCAATCCGGATACTGAGCGTATACTCGTGGTCGGACTGGGCAATACCCGTATGACCGCTGACGCCCTAGGCGCTGAGACATGCGCGGCTCTCAGCGCGGGAGACGGCGTAATGTGTGTGATACCCGGCGTTCCGGGCATAACCGGCATTGAGAGTTTTGACGTTGTAAAAGGGGTATGCGACAGAGTGCGTCCGACGCTGGTTATTGCGGTAGATAGTCTTGCAGCTGCTTCGGTGTCAAGACTTGCAACTGTAGTTCAGCTGTGCGATACCGGTATAACGCCGGGCAGCGGAGTGTCTAATCATAAACGTAAACTTTCGGAAGATACGCTCGGCGTGCGTGTCATCGGACTGGGTATACCGCTTGTCGTATACGCTTCCACGATCATCCGGGAATACGGCGGAAATGATGAGGGGTGTGAAACTCTGATCGTCACGCCCAAAGAGGTGGATATTTACGTTAAGGACGCCGCTGACGTGATAGCTCAGGCGATAGAACTCATGCGGGAGTTATAACGCGGCATTGAAACGCATATAACGGAGTATGCGTATAGGATTGTTTGACAGCGGAGTAGGAGGACTTACTGTAATGGCGGCATGTAAAAGGCTGATCCCACGTGCATCTTACCTGTATCTGGACGACGCCCCCGATGCTCCGTACGGGGAAAAATCGGATGAAGAGATCATAGCAGCCGCGGATAAATGTATAAACATACTTTTTTCTGCCGGATGCGATGCTGCTGTCATAGCTTGCAATACTGCGACGGCGGTAGCTGCCGGAGTGCTGCGCAAACGGTATCCGGACAAAATCATACTCGGACTTGAACCGGCAGTACTGCCCGCTCTCAGAAGCGAGAGGGGCAGAGTACTGCTTCTTACGACGCCAGTGACCGCAAGGCATAAGACGTATCCCGACAGGGTGATAGTGGGCGTTGAACGGGAACTTGCTTCGGACGTTGAAAAGGCATACGGCTGCCCCTCCGCGCTCCACGCTCTTGCAAAACACACGCTGTCCAAGTACAGCGGATTCGATGCGGTTGTCACGGGCTGTTCGCATTATGCCCATCTGACGCCGTATATTCATTGCCGCGTATATGACGGCGCGGACGGAGTGGCTCGTCGTCTGATCTCCGTCATCTCATCATCAGGAATAACGTAAGTGCAAGAAGCGCGCTTTTGCAGCACGGACAACTGCCGCAGCAGCCGCATCCACATTTACGGTTATGATCACATTTCGGCTTCCGGCAACAGTTGTCGTCCGGCTGGCACCTACAGATAAATTCGGGTTTTCCGTGTTCGCATACAGGCTGACATTTACAGATATATTCGGGCTTACCGTGATTGCATGCCGGATGACATTCGCAGACATATTCCGGCTTTCTGCGACCTCCGCAATCGTGCGTACACTCACGGCACTCGCAAGGGTTATGACATCGTTCGCATTCATGGTGCGGACATGCCGGATGCGGGCGTATTCTTTTCGTCGGGCAGTAATTATTGTAGCACTCCTCACGGATATACGAGCAAAAGGGACAGTAGTTCATATCGTTTTCTCCTTGGTATCACTATATTTTATTGTTTTTTTATCTCTTGCGTTAAAACGCTTGACAAATACATAAATTCGTGTATAATAATTAGTAATGATTATCATTAAGAGATGATAATCAATTGATGAATTAATAAGGAGTAAACATTATGAAAAAGTGGGTTTGCCAGGTTTGCGGATATGTATACGAGGGGGAGAATCCTCCCGCTAATTGCCCTCAGTGCAAGGCGCCGGCTTCCAAGTTCAGCGAGCAGAAGGAAGGCGAGATGAACTGGGCTGCTGAGCACGTTGTAGGCGTAGCCAAGGGCGTTGATCAGGAGATCATAGACGGTCTCAGAGAAAATTTCACTGGTGAGTGCACCGAAGTTGGCATGTACCTTGCAATGGCGCGCGTAGCGCACAGAGAGGGATATCCCGAAATAGGACTTTACTGGGAAAAGGCAGCTTTTGAAGAAGCTGAGCACGCTGCGAAGTTCGCCGAGCTGCTCGGTGAAGTCGTTACCGATTCCACGAAAAAGAATCTTGAAATGAGAGTGGAAGCCGAGAACGGCGCGACCGCAGGCAAGACGGCTCTTGCGAAGAAGGCAAAGGAACTTGGTCTTGACGCTATTCACGATACCGTTCATGAAATGGCACGCGACGAAGCGCGTCACGGCAAGGCATTTGCAGGACTTCTCAAGAGATACTTCGGCAAATAATTCAAAAACAGGTTTATACAAAAAACCCGCCTCGGTTGAGGCGGGTTTTTTGCGGTCACAAGTCGCTTTGCCCGTCGCCGAGGCGGGTTGCAAGCAACATAAGTTCCGGAACATCGGAGGAAGAAATCGAATAGAAGACTGTCTTTCCCTGTTTGCGGAACTTGACTATCCCGGCAGCACGCAGCATTCGAAGCTGATGGGAAAGGGTTGTTTGGTTTATTCCAAGCAATGCGGACATGTCGCTGACACACATTTCACATACGGACAGTGCCGATATGATTCGCAGCCTGCCCGTATCGGCGAGCGCGGCAAGAGTTTCCGCCGTACCGATAAGGGCGGAAGAGGACGGCAGATATTTCAACACGAGCGCTTCCGAGCGCGGGTCAAGTAAAGATGTCCGGCGTTCCGCGCCGAACGGGCGGTCTTCTCTGATTATCATGGAAATATCATAACACACGCACAATGTTGAGATCTGTCGCATATAAGTATATCGTGACTGATAATAGTGAAATCTTCAGACTTTTAATGCTCATGCTTTTGCTTCTCAATGACAGAGACGGCGGCAACGTGACAGGCACGTTGAATACTATGATGATCATGGCATTCCTTGCCGGCGGCAGCAACTGCGGAAACTTAAACTCGGGCAGCAACTCCGGGACGACGAACAGCTCATTATTTCCGGATTCATAACGTAAATACCGGATAAGACGTAAAAGCGAAAAGCCGTACGCGACTAAGGGCGGCTTAAAGCCGTGCAGTTTTCACTTTGCGTGCAAAATACTTGCATTTAAGAAAGAATGCTGATAAAATTTCATTATGGAACTGAACATAGGAAACGATTGGGACAAGCTTCTTTCGGAAGAAACGGATAAGCCGTATTTTCGCGATATATGCGCTTTTATCGAAAACGAATATGCGCACTATACCATATATCCTCCGCGTTCTCTGATATACGCGGCGCTTAAGTATGTGCCTTTTTCCGAGGTGAAAGTAGTGATCGTCGGTCAGGATCCGTACATCAATCCCGGTCAGGCTAACGGATTGGCTTTTGCGGTCGGCGAAGGAGTGAAGCTTCCGCCGTCTTTGGTGAACATTTATAAGGAACTGTCCGCAGATCTCGGCGTAGACATGAGCGGAGCGGGAGGTGAACTCATCGGCTGGGCGAGACAGGGCGTGCTTTTGCTCAATGCTACTCTTACCGTGCGTGCGGGGCAGTCGGATGCTCATTCTACATGCGGATGGCAGACGTTTACCGACAGCATCATAAAAAAGCTGGGCAGTCGTGAAAAGCCTATGGTTTTCATACTCTGGGGAGCAAAGGCGCAGAAAAAGCGCGCGTACATAGCGCCGCATCACTGCGTTATAGCGAGCGCTCATCCGTCTCCGCTAAGCGCTTATAACGGCTTTTTCGGTTCGCGGCCGTTTTCTCGTGCGAATGCTTTTCTTGAGAAGAACGGAATGAAGCCGATAGACTGGACGGATGTCGGAGCATACGACAAACCGGAGTACTATTCCGGCAAAGGGCGTATAGAAAGAGGCTGATATGACTAAAAAAACTAACGTAATATACAGGTGCATCGTTGCGATCACACTTACCGCTTTGCTGGTGGTCTTTTCCGGATGCAGTTATGCGGCGTGCATGATGGCGGCATACAATATGCCCGAAGCTGTCGAGTATATTTACGATAATACGCTTATCGTCAACAATATAACCGAAGACGGACAATCATTTGCAGGAACTGGTTTTGTCGTTGAGTCGGGAGAGGACGGAGTATACGCGATAACCAACTATCATGTTGTTGCGGATTCAAAGCTGCTGACTGTCGACTACGGTAAAGACAATGAGAATACGTGTCATGCGAGTGTCGTTGGGTGGTATGAATATCACGACATAGCTGTGATAGCGCTGGATACGGACGCTCAGTTTAATCAGATAGATGAGGAGCGTTTCATCTCTCCGACGTACGACGAGGCTGCTTACTCGATGGGAAATGAGTATGGATTGGGCAAAAAGGTTTTCCGCACAGGAAAAACTACGGACGAAACTCATTTTGTGGAAACGGAAAAACTCGGTTGGTACGATGCGTATGATGAAGTGGCGATCAAGTGCGTACCTGTTGCGGAGTACAGTTGCAGCGTAGAGAGCGGCATGAGCGGTTGTCCGATAGCGGACGGCAACGGTAATATCACGGGCGTGGGCACATACCGTATGGAAAACTCCAAAAACTATTACGGAGTGGATGCGCGCATAGCGCACTCTGTATATGCGGCGGCGCGTAACGGCGAGTTCAATGCCGCAATAGGCAGCGGGGCGGAAAAAGGGAAAGAGGTCAATCTGTTCGGAGAGGGGTACTACCGGTTATTTGCCGATTACGATAACTTTGCGACGGAGTTTGTGTTCCTCGGTAATTATTACAGTTGGAACGTCAGCGGAAAACTGCATGACATAGGGTTTACCGCAAATGTGTCCGATCACGGCTGGCGTGTGACGCGTGCGGGCGCTTACAGTCCGGTCAAGGCGGGTGACGTCATCACGAAATTCGGCGACCAGCCGGTAAGCGATTCTGTTTCCGACGTTATGGTAGGATTCTATAACGGCATGGCTTTGACTGACGGCTATTATGATACCCGGAGCGTCGTTACGATCGGGCTTTCTGACGGCAGAGAGGTGAATTTCTGCGGCGGCGGGTATGCCGTGGTCACGGATATGGCTTAAAATATTGTATATCCGCTTGCCAAACAGCGGCGGAAATGATATAATAACAAAAATGTCGAAAGGAGAATACCATGTTTGAAAAGATCGTGGACAAGCTGTCCGAATATCTTAAAGTAGACAAGTCCGCAATAACAATGGACACGAATATCAGAACGGATCTTAATGCCGACTCACTCACCGTAGTCGAGCTTCTGTTTGCTCTTGAGCAGGAATATAATATAACCATACCGGATGACGTAGTGGAATCACTTGAAACGGTAGGCGGACTTGTAAAATATCTTGAAGAGAATGTAAAACAGTGATAAAACCCGTAAGGACACCGCGCTGCATTTGCGGCGCGGATGCCCCGGGCGTAACTGTTAGATCGGTGATGCGGCAGGAGTTATCGCAGAATATGAATGACGTAACCGCGCATACAAACATTAACGAGACTACCGGGCGTCCGGAAGATCGTAAAGGCGGCAAGAAGCCTAAGAAGGCGGAAAAGGTATACTCTCCGAAGGAAGAGAAACTCAATATAGCGACGCACATTTTCGGAGCAGCGGTGTGCGGCGTTTTCGGCGTACTCATGATAATAAAATCCTGTATCGGCGTAGCCGGCGGGGAGTACGGCGCTTCGGCAATCGTCGGTACGGCGATATTCACTTTTTCTCTTCTGGTAACTTATATCATGAGCGCGATATATCACAGCTGCAAGCCCGGTACGACGGCGCGCGCTGTCATGCGCAGATTTGATCACTGCTCGATAGCTTTGCTGATAGCCGGATCATATCTTGTATACTCGATAGTCGGACTGATAAACCGCGGAACGGATCAGCCTGCCGATACCGTCTGGGGGATAGTGATAGCGTCCGTAGAAGGCGTGCTTGCGATAGTCATAATAGCGCTTAACGGGGTCAGCGTGGAAAAGTTCAAGATATTCACGCTGATAGCATATATCGTCATGGGCTGGATGATAATTTTCAGAGTATATCATCTTGTGCTTGCGCTTCCGACTTCGGCATTTGTGCTGCTTCTGCTCGGAGGAATAGCTTATACGGCGGGAGTGCCTTTTTACAAGATAGACAAAATACCGTACAACCACGCAATCTGGCACTTATTTGTGCTTGCGGGAAGCGTACTTATGATATGCAGCGTGCTATTTTGCCTACTGTAAATCAAAATGATTGACAAAACAGCTGATTTTGCATAAAATTTACTTATATTGAATCGGGACGGAAAAAGTCGATATGTACGAAAAAGTAGACAGTAATCTGGATTTTGTTACGCGAGAGAAACAGGTAACGGAATTCTGGAAAGAGAACGACATCTTTCACAAGAGTATAACCTCCCGCGAAGGCGGAAGAGAGTTTTCCTTTTATGACGGACCACCGACGGCTAACGGAAAGCCGCATATAGGTCACGTTCTTACGCGCGTCATGAAGGATATAATACCGCGCTACAAGACGATGAAAGGATACCACGTTCTGCGCAAGGCAGGGTGGGACACGCACGGACTTCCTGTAGAGCTGGAAGTGGAGAAATCCCTCGGCATGGACGGAAAGGAGCAGATAGAGAAATACGGTATCGAGCCTTTCGTCAAGAAGTGCAAAGAGAGCGTCTGGAAGTATAAAGAGCTTTGGGAAAAGATGAGCGACATGGTAGGCTACTGGGCTGACATGGAGCATCCGTACATCACTTATGACGATAATTATATAGAGTCCGAGTGGTGGAGCCTTAAGAGCATATTCGACCGCGGACTGATATATAAGGGTTATAAAATAGTGCCTTACTGCCCTCGTTGCGGAACGGCGCTTGCTTCTCATGAGGTCGCTCAGGGATACAAGGACGTTGAGGAAACGTCATGCACCGCGCGTTTCAAGGTAAAGGGCAGAGATAATACTTATATACTCGCATGGACCACAACGCCGTGGACGCTTCCTTCCAATGTTGCGCTTTGTATGAACGCGAACGAGGATTACAGTGAGATCGAGTGTGACGGAAAGCATTATATTCTTGCGACTGCGCTCGTAGACAAACATTTCGGAGCGTACAATACGATAAGCGTTAAGAAGGGCTCGGAGTACGAGTACACCGAGTATGAGCCGCTTTTCGACTTCTATAAACTCAAGAGCGGAGAGAAGGCATACTATGTAACCTGCGATGATTACGTAACGCTTACAGACGGTACCGGAGTAGTTCACATAGCGCCCGCGTTCGGTGAGGACGACAGCAAGGTGGGCAGGAAATACGATCTGCCTTTCGTGCAGATGGTAGGACCGGACGGTAAGTTTGTAGACGGCTGCGGAGAATTCACCGGCATGTTCTGCAAGGAAGCCGATGCGCCAATAATGAGCGATCTTGAAAAGCGCGGACTGCTTCAGTCGCGTCTCAAGTTCATGCACAGCTACCCGTTCTGCTGGCGTTGTGACACGCCGCTTCTGTACTACGCGCGTTCGAGCTGGTTCATCAAGATGACGGCGCTGCGCGACGAGCTTGTTGCTAATAACAATACGGTAAACTGGATACCGCCCGGAATAGGCTCCGGACGTATGGGCAATTTCCTTGAGAACGTCATTGACTGGGGACTTTCGCGTGAAAGGTACTGGGGAACTCCTCTTCCGATATGGGTATGCGACAAGTGCGGCAAGATGGAAGCAATAGGCAGCCGTAAAGAGCTGCGTGAAAAAGGCGGACTCAAAGAGGACATAGAGCTTCATAAGCCGTATGTGGATAAAGTCACGTGGAAGTGTTCGTGCGGCGGTACTATGCACCGCACTCCCGAAGTTATCGACTGCTGGTACGATTCCGGCTCGATGCCTTTCGCGCAGTATCACTATCCGTTTGAAAACAAAGATCTGTTCGATGAGACGTTCCCGGCGGATTTCATCAGTGAAGCCGTAGACCAAACCCGCGGCTGGTTCTATACTCTTGAAGCGGTGTCCACGCTTATGTTCGGCAGAGCGCCGTTCAAGAACTGCATAGTTCTCGGTCACGTCCTTGACAAGAACGGAATAAAGCAGAGCAAACATCTCGGCAACGTCGTCGATCCTTTCGAGATACTCGGCAAACAGGGAGCGGACGCCGTGCGCTGGTATTTCTATACGATATCCAATCCGTGGCTCCCGTCGAGGTTTTACGGAGAGGCGGTCAGTGAAGTTCAGAGAAAGTTCCTCGGAACGCTCTGGAACACATACGGATTTTATGTGCTGTATGCAGAGATAGATAAATTCGACCCGAGCAAGTATAAGCTTGAGGACTGCAAACTGTCTCTTATGGATAAGTGGGTGCTCTCCAGACTGAATACGCTTGTCGCTTATGTTGACAAGTGCCTTGATGAGTACCGCATAACAGAGCCTGCCCGCGAGATACAGGAGTTTACGGACGAACTGTCTAACTGGTATGTGCGCCGTTGCCGTGAAAGGTACTGGGGCGGCGGTATGACGGAGGACAAGAAGGCTGCGTACATGACGCTGCACACCGTTCTTGAAACGCTTGCGCGTCTTACGGCTCCGTTTATCCCGTTCATGAGCGAGAGCATATACCGCAATATAGTGAAGAGCGTAAATGCCGATGCTCCCGCATCCGTACACTTATGCGATTATCCGGTAGCGGATATGTCGAGAGTGGACAAGGAGCTTGAGCGCGGTATGGAGCTGGTGCTCACGGCGGCAAATCTCGGACGTGCTGCGCGCAATGCAGCGGTGATAAAGAACCGTCAGCCGCTTTCCCGTCTGATACTCTGCGGATCGGATGCGAACGCGCTTGACGAGGAACTTGCCGAAGTACTTGAAGGCGAGCTCAATGTCAAGAAGATAGAGTTTGCGGACAGCGCTGAAGAGTACATTACTTATGAAGTAAAGCCTCAGCTCAAGACAGTAGGACCCAAGTACGGTAAACTGCTCGGCGGAATACGCGCACAGCTCTCCGGACATCCGGACGAAGCGGTAGCTGCGGTCAGGGGCGGCGGCACCTATGACTTCTATGTGAACGGCGAGCCTGTAAGCCTTGCCGAAGAGGATATGCTCATATCCGCTTCGTCTGGCGGAAGATACAACTCCCAGTCGGATAAAGGTCTTACGGTCGTACTTGACTGTGAGATAACCCCCGAACTCAGGGAAGAGGGCTATGTCCGTGAGCTGGTCAGCAAGATACAGACGATGCGTAAAGAGAGCGGTTTTGAAGTGACCGATCATATACTTCTCAGTCTTACGGGCAGCGAAACGGTGCTCAAAGCGTCCGAGAAGTATATCGATGAGATAAAGTCGGACGTGCTTTGCGACGGAATGTCCGAAGTCGGCGATTTTATAAAAGAATGGGATATAAACGGCGAAAAGGTTACGATAGGACTGCGCCGTAAAAAGTAACGATGAAGACGGGGGCTGACGCCTCCGTTTTTGTCTTTACAGTTATTGGTGATACATAAAGCTGAAAAATACATAAAGGGGCTGTATATTTCGTTAAATAATAATATATGTTATTTTGATTGCAAATGTGACGGCTATATGATATAATTTTTAATAACGTAGCTTTGCTGCGTAAAAGGAAGGATGTATATTGCATAAGATCCGAATGACACCCGCACGGTTGCTTGTACTCGGTTTCCTCGGGATTATAATTGTAGGCACGATATTGCTGATACTGCCGATATCATCGAAAAGCGGAGAAATGACTTCGTTTATCGATGCTATGTTCGTTACGGTATCCGCTTCGTGCGTTACCGGACTCATACCGGTAGATACAAATGCACACTGGTCATTATTTGGACAGATCGTCATACTTCTTCTTATCCAGACAGGCGGCGTAGGATTTATGACGTTTGTTTTTGGTTTTCTGCGTCTTGCGGGAAAGAAGATAAGCCTGAAAAGCAGAACGGTAATGCAGGAAGCGGTAGCGGCACCGGAGCTTAGCGGAATGGCGCGGCTTACGGGTACGATATTTGTCGGTACGCTTGTGTTTGAACTCCTCGGCGCGTTTGCGCTCAGTTTCGCGTTCGTTCCGAAATACGGGGCGGAGGGTATATGGATTGCCGTATTTATAGGCATATCGTCGTTTTGCAATGCGGGTTTCGACCTTATGGGCGGACGCGGTAACGGCGAATTCATATCGCTCACGGAGTTTTCCGGAAATCCGATAGTTTGCATCACGGTGCCGCTGCTGATAATCATCGGCGGACTGGGCTTTTTTGTATGGCAGGACATACGGAACAACCGTCATCATGTTTCGCATTACAGTCTGCACACAAAGCTCGTGCTTATCACAACAGCTTTGTTTATCATTATACCTACACTCATCATAATGTGCGCGGAGACGGATCTTTCGCTGCAGGAAAGGATATTCTCATCTTTTTTCACCGCAGTATCTCCGAGAACGGCAGGCTTCAATATACTTGACCTGGGTAATGTGCGTAATGTAACGGTATTTATAACTATAATACTTATGGTGGTAGGCGGCGCATCCGGATCTACTGCCGGAGGAATAAAAGTCAATACGTTTGCAGTATTGTTTCTGTCGCTGCTTTCCATTGTGCGCAGAAAGAACTCGGTTGAAGCATTCGGAAGACGTATCGACGAGCAGAATATCAAAACGGCGACGCAGTTCGTTACAATGTATCTTATCACGGCAATACTTGCAGTGATAATCATAAGTCTTATGGAAATGAACAACGATGCGATAACTCTGACCGAAGTGGTTTTTGAAGTTGCGTCGGGAATAGGAACGGTAGGGCTTACTCTCGGAATAACCCCGTACTTGTGCGAAGGGTCGTTGGTAGTGTTAGCTCTGCTTATGTATCTGGGACGAGTCGGATGTCTTACGTTCATGTTGTGTTTCAAGGCGCCGTCCGAGCCGGCTGCAATGCTTCCCATGGAAAGCGTCAGAATCGGATGATCGTCGCATAGCGGGCAGGCGATCTGGTAAAGCGCAATGCGCATATAAGGAGACAGAATGAAATCCATACTTATAATCGGAATGGGAAAATTCGGTAAATTCCTTGCCAAGAAGTTCACCGATCTCGGGAATCATGTCATGGCGATGGATATCAACGAGGAAAAAATCAGCGAGATCACCCCGTACGTTACTACATCGCGCATAGGCGATGCGACAAAAGAATCGGTGCTTGACAGTCTGGGAATAGACAATTTTGATTTATGCGTAGTTGCTATATGTGAAAACTTCCAGTCTTCACTACAGACCACGTCTTTGCTGAAAGAGGGCGGAGCGCACCATGTGCTTGCATGCGCCTGCACGGAAATACAGGAAAAATTCTTACTTCGCAACGGTGCGGACGAAGTAGTGTTTGCCGAGAAGCAGGTGGCGGAACGCACCGCGGTGCTTTACAGTGCGAACAACATGTTCGACTATGTACAGCTTACGCCCGAATATGCGATATACGAGATACCGATGCCGAAGGGCTGGGAGGGTAAATCGATACGCGAAAAAGACGTGCGTTCCAAGTATAACCTTAACATACTTGCGGTAAAGAAGGGAGATAAGCTGATACCTCTGCCGAGTGCGGAGCATATTTTTGATACGGAAGAGCGGCTTATGGTAATGTGCCGTAAGTCGGATATATCCAAATTCATAGGCTGAAGCGGCATATACGGTATTTGATATGCAGACTGAAAAGTGGACTGATTATGAAATAATAGCGACAGGCGGCGGTGAAAAACTGGAACGCTGGGGAGACGTCGTGCTTTTGCGCCCGGATCCGCAGGCGATCTGGGAAGCGCCTTTCCCGCTTGCCGGATACCCGGGACTCTGTGCGCGTTATGTGCGTTCAAGCACGGGCGGCGGAAGATGGGACATAAAGCGCAGAATGCCTCAGGAATGGACGGTGAGCTACGGTTCTCTGAAATTCCTTATAAAGCCTATGGGATTCAAGCACACCGGACTGTTTCCCGAGCAAGCGTACAACTGGGACGTAATGACGGGGCTTGTGAAAAACGCGGGCGGCAGACCGACGGTGCTCAATCTGTTCGGCTATACCGGCGGCGCGTCGGTCGCTTTGGCTGCGGCAGGAGCGAAAGTCACGCACGTTGATGCCGCAAAGAACATGGTTGAGCGCTGCGGACAGAACGCGCGTCTGTCGGCGTGTCCTGAGGACGGAATAAGGTATATAGTGGACGACTGTTCCAAATTCGTTGCGCGTGAAAAGCGCCGCGGTAACAGGTATAACGCGATTCTGATGGATCCGCCGTCATACGGAAGAGGTCCGGGTGGAGAAATGTGGAAACTGGAAGATAACATTTGCGAGCTTGTATCCGAAGCGGCGGGACTGTTATCCGAAGACCCGTTGTTTTTCCTGATAAATTCATATACTACGGGTCTGCAGCCCACTGTATTGGAAAACATACTCAGAGTATACCTGCCGGAAGGCGAGGTGGAAGCATACGAACTTACGTTGCCTACAGGTGACAGAGGTATAAAACTGCCCTGCGGATGCACGGGGCTGTGGAGAACTTAAAATGGATTATAACGACATAAAAGTGCTTTACGAGGACAACCATGTGATCGTCGCGGTAAAGCCGCAGGGAGTACCCAGTCAGAGCGACGTATCCGGTGACGGCGACATGCTGTCCATGATGAAAAGTTATATAAAAGAGAAGTACGAAAAGCCGGGCAATGTATATCTCGGGCTCGTACATCGTCTGGACAGACCGACGGGCGGCGTCATGGTGTTTGCAAGAACGAGCAAGGCCGCAGCGCGGCTCAGCGAACAGATCCGTGACGGCTCGTTCGGTAAAAAGTACCTTGCTGCGCTAACGGCAAGACCCGGGGAAAGAAAGGCGCGGCTCGTCCACTATCTTCTTAAAGACAGCTCGACGAACATGGTGCGCGTAGTGCCGATGACGACGGAAGGTGCAAAGAAAGCGGTGCTTGAGTACAACGTACTTGAAAGCCGTGAGGAAGAGGGGCTGTATCTTGCCGATGTCAGACTTTTCACCGGCAGAAGTCATCAGATAAGAGTGCAGATGGCGACGATAGGTTGTCCGATATACGGTGATATAAGATACGGCAACGATCAGCAGTACGGGCATCTTGCGCTGTGGTCATACGACTTGTCGTTCCGTCATCCGACCACGGACAAGCGCATGATCTTCCGCGTATTCCCGCCAGATGAATACCCGTGGAACATATTCAATCTTGAACGCCAGATCGGCATAGTGCGACCTGCCGACTGAACGCATGACGGATAAAGAATTGACAATTTCCGCAGCAATGCGGTATAATCGTTTAACAAAATAAAGCGGAGCTAACAGATGAAAGTAAGAAATCT
The DNA here is from genome assembly GCA_944362615.1 of uncultured Clostridia bacterium. Taxonomy (GTDB): domain Bacteria; phylum Bacillota; class Clostridia; order Christensenellales; family Pumilibacteraceae; genus Protoclostridium. The sequence continues at coordinate 170,096 of CALVTM010000001.1, read as the reverse complement.
TCTCGGTGAAAGACTCAAGCATGTTTCGGACGAAAGTCAGATAGAAAGCCAGATATTAATGACTAAAGGCGGGTATATGAAGCCCGTAGCAAGCGGTATATATTCACTTTTACCGCCTGCACAACGTATTTCCAAAAAAATACAGTCCATTATACGCGAGGAGATGGACAGAATAGACGGTCAGGAAGTACTGTTCCCGGTTGTCATGCCCGCGACATTGTGGCAAAGCTCCGGACGTTACACGAGCATAGGCAGTGAAATGGTGCGTTTTGAGGATCGCGGCGGAAACAAGATGGTACTCGGTATGACGCACGAGGAAGCGGCAGTACACATGGCGGATCATATTGCGAAGTCGTACTCACAGTATCCGTTTATGATATACCAGCTTCAGACCAAATTCCGCGACGAACCGCGTGCCCGCGGCGGACTTATCCGCGTTCGTGAGTTTACGATGAAGGACGCGTATTCTTTCCATACTTCTCAGGAGGATCTTGAAAAGTATTATGAGCGTGCTTATGAAGCATACGTCCGTATTTTCAAGCGCACAGGCGCGAAGAACGTGATAGCCGTCAAATCCGATTCGGGCATGATGGGCGGTAATATTTCTCATGAATTTATGCTGCTTTCGGACGTGGGTGAAGATACTCTCGTGATATGCTCCGATTGCGGTTACAGCGCAAATATGGAAGTTGCGGAATGTATAACCGTAAACGAGGAAACGCAGTCTGCGCCTCTTGTCAAGGTTGCGACTCCCGGTTCAAAGACGATCGAAGAGGTATGCGCATTCCTCGGTAAAAAGCCCGAACAGACGGCAAAAGCGGTAGTGTATGCGTATAACGATACCGATGAAAATATAGTAGTCTTCGTAAGAGGGGATACTGAGGTCAATGAGACCAAGCTCCGTAATCTTCTCGGCAGGGAGATACACCCTGCGGCTGCGATCGACGAAGAGAGCGGCATAGTTCCCGGATTCATAGGTGGCGTCGGACTTACGGATAAAGTAACCGTAGTCGTAGACAGATCGCTTAAAGATCTGCACGACCTTGTAACTGGCGCAAACGAAGAAGGTTATCACTATACTGGCTTCGACTTTGACCGCGACTATAAAAAGCCGTTCGAGTATGTGGACGTAGCCAAGGCGCGCAGCGGCGGTATATGTCCGGTATGCGGAAAGCCGCGCCTTACGATAAGCAAGGGCATAGAAGTGGGCAACATCTTCCAGCTGGGAGATAAGTACACGCGCTCTATGGGTATGACTTACCTGGACAGCGACAATACCGAGAAATATCCTATAATGGGTTGTTACGGCATAGGCGTAGGCAGACTTATGGCGTCCATATGTCAGGAGAGCTGTGACGAATATGGCCCTATATGGCCTATAAGCATTGCTCCATGGCAGGTGGAAGTTTGCAATCTGCGCGTAACTGACGACAAAGTGCGTGCACGTTCGGAAGAGCTTGTGGCTGCGCTTGAGAAAGCGGGCGTTGAAGTGCTTTACGATGACAGAGAGGTACGTCCGGGCTTTATGTTTGCGGATGCCGATCTGTTCGGTGTACCCGTCCGTGCGGTGATAAGCCAGAAGACTGAGGAGCGCGGGGTAATTGAGGTAAGCACAAGAGACAAGAGCATAAAGACGGAGTTCGCCGTTGGTGAAGCGGCGGACAAGATAGCCGGACTCGTAAGAAAGATGCTTTCCGAGTACGATATCTGATACGGAGCAAATTACGAAATGAAGAAATATCGACTTTTCACTTCCGAGAGCGTAACGGAAGGTCATCCCGACAAGGTATGCGACCTGATAGCGGACAGCATACTGGATGCGGCGCTTGCCGTTGATCCTTACAGCCGCGTAGCCGCAGAAGTCTGCACAACGACGGATTTTATAATGATATTCGGTGAGATGACGTGCGCGGGAGATATCGATTTAGAAAAGATTGCAAGAGACTGTGCGCTCGGCATAGGTTATGACAGCGCCGAAAAAGGTCTGGACGCGCGTAATTGTAAGATAGAAGTGCGCATGGACAGGCAGTCACCGGACATAGGTGAATCGGTCAGCCGTTCGCTGGAGAGCCGTGAAGGCAGTATGAACGAAACAGAAACACTGGGCGCCGGCGATCAGGGCATGATGTTCGGTTATGCCTGCACGGAAACGGCGGAGTATATGCCGTTGTCTGCGTTGCTTTCCCACGGACTTACCGCACATCTTGCAGAGGTGCGCAAGAGCGGACTTATTCCTTATCTGCGTCCGGACGGCAAGGCACAGGTGACTGTTGCATACGACGGAGCGCGACCTTTGCGCGTGGAGACAGTCGTGCTGTCCACTCAGCATGACGACGGAGTGACTCATGACCGGCTTGTCAGCGATCTCAGGAAGTATGTGATAGACGAGGTGCTCGGGGACTATGCGGATGAAAATACGGGGTATCTTATAAACCCGTCCGGAAGGTTCGTTATAGGCGGTCCCGCAGGTGACAGCGGCCTTACCGGGCGTAAGATAGTTGTGGATACATACGGCGGCGTGATACCTCACGGCGGCGGAGCTTTTTCCGGAAAGGATCCTACGAAAGTGGACAGATCCGCAAGCTATTACGCGAGATACGTATGTAAGAATATAGTTGCCGCCGGAGCGGCGGACAGACTGGAGCTGCAGGTCGCATATGCAATAGGCAAAGCGAATCCCGTATCTGTAGCGGTAAACTCATTCGGGACCGGAAAGGTGAGTGACGAACGCCTGCTTGAAATAATAACAGAGCTGTTTGATTTCCGTCCCGGTGCGATAATAGAGCAGCTCAAATTACGCCGTCCGATATATACGCGGACGACTAATTACGGACATTTCGGAAAGCCGGGACTGCCTTGGGAGCAGACGGACAGAGCGGAAGACGTAAAGAAAATGCTTTGACGGAGGGCGGCGCGGAAGCGCCGCCGTCGGACTTAAGGAGGAATATCCTTCCGGATGAACGACTGCATAAAAGGCACGGTTGCGGACATACGTTTCCGTAACGATGAAAACGGCTATACGATAGCCGTAGTGGAAACGGACAACGACGTGGAAGTAGTTGTCGGAGTTTTTCCGCCCGTCGAAACAGGCAGTTATATATCCGCCGAAGGGGTATACGTAAACCACTCAAAATACGGAAGACAGCTTAAAGCTGAAGTCGTAAAGCTGGATAAGCCCGACACCGAATACGGGATCATGAGATTCCTCGGGAGCGGACTGATAAAAGGCATAGGTGAGAAGCGTGCGGCAGCTATTGTGGAGAAGTTCGGCAAGGATACGCTGAAGATAATAGAGGAGACTCCCGGACGTCTGCGAGAAGTAAAGAACATAAGCGCGCGCATGGCGGAGGACATAGCGGCGTCATACGCCGAAGTAAAAGCGGCGAGCGATGCTCTATCCTTTCTGATGAATTTCGGGGTGACGAGCGGCCTTGCAATGAAGATATACGGCGAGTACGGCAGTGATACGGAAGCTCTCGTACGCACGAACCCGTACCGGCTTACGGAGGACATCCACGGCGTCGGATTTGTGACGGCAGACAGGATAGCCCGCGCAATGGGGATCCCTGCCGACAGCAAATACCGCATTTGCGCCGGCATTATACATGTGCTCGGTGAAAATGCCGAAAAAAACGGGCATACGTTTCTTCCGAAAGAACAGCTGATAGAGGATGCGCGCGGGCTTCTCGGTGAAGAGAATTGCGGCAGACTGGAAGAATGTATAGACGAGCTTATCATCACGTCGGGGAAAAGCGGTCTTAAAGAAACGGAGTACGAAGGCGGCGCGGCTGTCATGCTTCGCAGTATGTACCGTGCGGAATGCGGTTCGGCAGTCAAGCTCTGCCGCATGTCCGAATGCGCGAACAGAGCACTTCCGGAGTGTGATGACGAGATAGCCGAGTTTGAGCGTATAGAACACGTGACGTTCCATCCGGAGCAGAGGCTTGCGATAACGTCCGCTCTCGGCGGCGGTGTATCCGTGATAACGGGCGGTCCCGGAACGGGAAAGACGACGATAGTGCGTTGTATACTCCGGCTTCTTACGCGGCACGGAAAGACCGTGCGTCTTATGGCGCCGACGGGACGCGCGGCAAAGCGTCTCAGTGACAGTACCGGTGCGGACGCGACTACGATACACAGAGCTCTGCTCAGCGAGGAGTGTATCGAAGGCATACTTGAAGACGCGGTCATAGTGGACGAGTTTTCCATGGTGGATGTCGGACTGCTGTACTCACTTGTCCGTAAAATGCGGGACGAAGCGACGCTGGTCATAGTCGGGGATGCCGATCAGCTTCCGAGCGTAGGCGCGGGCAACGCGCTTGCGGATATAATTTCCTGCGGCAGATTTCCCGTAACGTTCCTTACGCACATTTACCGTCAGGGTGAGGGAAGCGGTATTACGGTCGCGGCGCATAAAATAAACGCCGGAGAAATGCCTGACCTGAAAAACTCAAGCGGAGACTTTTTCTTTATCCGTGCGGCGGACGCGCACACAGCAGCGATGACGGTACGCGATCTTGTGACGCGAAGACTGCCCGGATATCTCGGTTGCGAGCCGACTAAACTTCAGGTTCTGTGCCCGGTCAAGAACGGTGAAGCCGGAGGAGTAGAGCTGAACAGACTGCTCAGGGAAGCGATACTTTCCGAAAGACAGCGTGAAGTGCGCGTAGGCGATAATGCGTTTGCGGCAGGCGATAAGGTAATGCACGTGGTAAACAACTACAGTCTGGGCTGGACGCGCGCAAATGAACATGGCGAGGGCATATTCAACGGCGATATGGGTACCGTTCTCGAAGCGTTGCCGGACAGCGGCGAGATAATAGTGGAGTTCGAGGACGGCAGGCGCGTGACATATACCGGTGAGGACAGGTCACAGCTTATGCTTGCGTATGCGATAACCGTGCATAAGAGTCAGGGCAGTGAATACGAGGGCGTGATAATCCCTCTGTCCGGAAATAATTATATGATAATGACGCGCAACCTGCTTTATACGGCGGTCACGCGAGCGAGACGATTGGCAGTAATCGTGGGTACAGAGGACACGGTTTCGCGTATGGTCAGAAATAACTTTATACGTAAACGCTGGTCGATGCTGAAAGAATTCATACTCCAGGCGGAAAATAAAATGAATTTGCTTGGAATAGTGGAAGAAGAATACGATCCTGAAGGGTAAAAACGTTTGCCGAAACGCATGCGTTGAGGTATAATATACACGCGAACAAAGTTATAGAGGAGTACGAACACATGAAGACGGATATTGAGATAGCACGCGAAGCCAAATTGCAGCCTATAGCTGAGATAGCGGCAAAACTGGGTATTGGTGAGGACGCGCTTGAGTATTACGGAAAATACAAAGCCAAAGTATCTTCATCGGGGAACAGAAAAGGAAAAGTAATTCTTGTGACTGCGATAAACCCCACTCCTGCCGGTGAAGGTAAAACGACCGTTTCCATCGGACTTGCGGACGGCATGTCAAGAATAAACAAGCGTGTATGTCTTGCGCTCCGTGAACCCTCACTTGGTCCGGTGTTCGGTATCAAAGGCGGCGCGACTGGCGGCGGCAGAGCGCAGATAGCGCCGATGGAGGACATTAACCTGCATTTCAACGGTGACTTCCATGCGATAACGTCTGCCAACAATCTGCTTTCCGCAATGATCGATAACCATATATTCCAGGGAAATGCACTCGGTATAGCTGATGTAACATGGCACCGATGCCTGGACCTCAACGACAGAAGTCTGAGAACGGTAAGATGCGGTATAGGTTATAACGAGAGAGAGGATCATTTTGATATAACTGCGGCGAGCGAAGTCATGGCTGTGTTCTGTCTTGCAAAAGACTTTGCCGATCTTAAAAAGCGTCTCGGCGATATAGTTATCGGTACGGACAATGAAGGCAGGAACGTCACCGCTCGCATGCTCAAGGCGGATGAAGCGATGGCGATACTTCTTTCCGAAGCGATCAAGCCCAATCTTGTACAGACGCTTGAAGGGACACCGGCGTTCGTTCACGGCGGACCTTTTGCGAATATAGCTCACGGATGCAACAGCGTGATAGCGACCAAGACGGCGGTAAGTTATGCGGACTATGTGGTTACCGAAGCTGGCTTCGGCGCAGATCTCGGAGCTGAAAAATTCTTTGATATAAAGTGCAGGACGGCAGGCATACAGCCGTCGTGCGTAGTACTTGTCGCAACGGTACGCGGGCTCAAATACAACGGCGGAGTACCCAAAGCGGAAACGGGTAAGGAGAACCTGACCGCGCTCGGTTCGGGCGCATCCAATCTGATGAAGCATATAGAAAATATCACCGGCGTGTACGGTATGCCATGCGTCGTTGCGATCAACCGCTTTATTACGGATACCGATGCGGAGATAGCTCTGCTTGAGAAAATGTGCGCGGAGCGCGGCGCAGGATGCGTGCTTGCGGACGTGTGGGCAAAGGGCGGCGAAGGCGCTGAAGAGCTTGCGCGCGTAGTATGCGAAAAGGCAGATGAAGGGAAAGCGCGGCTTTCGTATGCGTATGAGCTTACAGACAGCATAAAAGATAAGATAGCGGGCGTTGCGACGAAAGTGTACGGCGCAAGCGGCGTTAAATATACTCCTGAAGCGGAGAGTACGATAGCGAAGCTTGAAGCGTGCGAAGAGTGCAAAGGGCTTCCCGTATGTATAGCAAAAACGCAGTACAGCCTGTCCGATGACCAGACAAAGCTCGGTCGTCCGACGGATTTCGAGATCACGGTACGCGAAGTGTACTACCGTGCAGGCGCAGGCTTTATTGTGGCAGTGACCGGAAAAATACTTCTGATGCCCGGACTGGGTAAGACGCCCGCGGCGGAAGGAATGACGGTAGACACCGAAAGCGGAGAGATAAAAGGACTGTTCTGATGGCAAACTTTATCGAAGACATAATCAATGAGGATCTTGCGAGCGGGGCGGTAAAAAGCGTAGTGACGCGTATACCGCCCGAGCCGAACGGCTATCTTCATATAGGACACGCAAAGAGCGTGTATATAAACTACTACATGACCGCTAAAGCATACGGCGGTAAGTGCTATCTGCGCTTTGACGATACCAACCCGGAAAAAGAGGATGATGAATATGTCAATTCGATCATACGCGATGTAAAATGGCTGGGTTGGGAAGGTGAGATAACATATGCTTCCGACTACTTTGAGAAGACATATGAATGCGCCGTACTGCTGATAAAGAAAGGTCTTGCGTATGTGGACGACACTCCTGCCGATCGTATGCGTGAGATGCGCGGTACGCTTACGGAACCGGGAAAAGAGAGCGAATGCAGAAATCGTAGCATTGAAGAGAACCTGCGTCTGTTCGCGGAAATGCGTGAAGGAAAATACGGGGACGGCGAACTCGTGCTCCGTGCTAAGATAGATATGTCGTCGCCGAATATCAACATGCGTGACCCGGTTATTTATAAGATAATCCATGCTCGGCATTATCGTCAGGGCGACAAGTGGTGCATATATCCGCTTTATGACTTTGCTCATCCTTTGCAGGACGCGATAGAAGGGGTTACTCATTCGCTTTGCAGCCTTGAGTTTGAAAATCATCGTCCGCTTTACGAGTGGGTGACGAATAACCTCAAAGAGGTATTTCCCAATTCCCCCAAACAGCGCGAGTTTGCGCGTCTTAATATAGAGCGCACCATAATGAGCAAGCGTTATCTTAAGAAGCTTGTGGATGAGAAGCTTGTCGACGGATGGGATGATCCGCGTATGCCCACTCTTTGCGGGTTGCGCCGCAGAGGGTATACTCCGAGTGCGATACTGCGCTTTGTTGAAGAAGCGGGCATTGCAAAGGCGGATAGCGAGTGTGCGCCTGAGCAGCTTGAGGCGTGCATCCGCAGCGAGCTGAACGATACGGCGCCGCGCGCAATGGCGGTCATTGATCCGATAAGCCTTGTTATAACAAACCGTCCGGATGGGTGGGAGGAAGAATGTGAAACGGAGATCAATCCGAACCGCCCGGAGGAAGGTACGCGCAGACTGAAGATAGGCAAACGCCTCTGGATAGAATCGGGTGACTTTGCCGAAGTGCCGCCTCCCAAATTCAAGCGCATGACGCCGGGAGCGTATATAAGACTCAAGAGCTCATATATTGTCAAATGTACGGGCTGCGGCATGGAAAACGGAGTCAGGACCGTTTACTGCGAAGCGGTGGACGGAACCAACGGATCAGACGTTGAGGGCGTTAAAGCCAAAGGCGTTATACACTGGGTGAACGCATCCGATTGTGTTGATGCCGAATTCAGATATTACGATTATCTGCTTCTGCCTTACGACGGCGTGCATGAGGACTTTTCGGAGCGCATGAACCCCGATTCTCTCGAGGTGTTCAGGGGCAAGGCTGAGCGCATGCTCGGTGATGCGGAAAAGGGCAGCTCGTTCCAGTTTGTCCGTACGGGATATTTCGTGCGTGACACCGGCTCGGACGGCATTGTATATAACCGCATAGTCGGACTGAAAGACAGTTACAAGCCAAAAGCATGAGATACCGTAATGTTATATTCGATATGGACGGAGTGCTCATCGACAACAGCGAAGGCATAATAGGCTGTGCGAGAGAGACGGTGAGCCGGCTCGGTCTGCCCGAGCTGACCGAGGAAAAGTACAGACTTTTCATCGGTCCTGCTCTTATGTATTCTCTGCGGACTTATGCGGGAGCAACAGACGAAGAGAGCGAGCGCGGGTACGCGATATACCGCCAGCTGTATTTTGAAAAGGGCATTGATCAGTATCGTGTTTACGACGGAGTGGAAGATGCGTTAAAAGCATTGACAGCAGCCGGAGTAAAGTGTACTATAGCAAGCGGTAAGCCGATAGAGAGTATACGCCGGATACTCGATACATCCGGACTGGGTAAGTACTTTCTGAAGTTTGAAGGCACGGAGAAGCCCAAGAAATATTCGGATAAAACGAAACAGACGGTTGCCGCGATAGTGGATACGCCTGCCGTTTTGGTAGGCGACAGGGTGTATGATCTTACGGCGGCTAAGAATGCGGGTATAGACAGCATATACGCGCTTTACGGTTTCTGCGCACCCGGGGACACGGACGAGATAACGCCTGCATTCGAGATAGCAGACCCGAGAGAGCTGCCGGACATAGTCCTCGGTAACGGAAAATACGCATTATAAACTTTTTACGGAGAAAAGTAATGAATAAACTGACATCTTCTCAGCTGCGCAGGACGTGGCTGGAGTTTTACAAGGCGAGGGGACATGCTCTGATAAGTTCCGCATCCCTGATACCCGAAAACGATCCCACCGTACTTTTTACTACGGCGGGCATGCATCCGCTTGTGCCTTATCTGCTCGGACAGAAACATCCGCAGGGCAATCGTCTTGCCGATGTACAGAAGTGCGTACGCACGGGCGACATAGAGGAAGTGGGAGACGATTCGCACCTTACGTTCTTTGAAATGCTGGGCAACTGGTCTCTCGGCGACTATTTCAAAAAGGAGATGATAGCGTGGAGCTACGAGTTCCTTACTGATGAAAAGTACCTTGGTATAGATCCCACCAAGATTTCCGTGACGGTATTTGCAGGAGACAACGACTGCCCGCGCGATGAAGAATCGGCTGAGTACTGGGAAAAGGCGGGCGTTCCGCGCGAACGCATATACTTCCTCCCGAAGTCCAACAACTGGTGGGGTCCTGCCGGAACGACCGGACCTTGCGGACCTGACACCGAAATGTTTATAGATACCGGGAAACCGGCATGCTCTGCCGAGTGTTCTCCTGCATGTGACTGCGGAAAGTACCTTGAGATATGGAACGACGTATTCATGCAGTACAACAAGACGGCGGAAGGCAAGTATGAGCCGCTCAAGCAGAGGAACGTGGATACCGGAATGGGCCTGGAACGTACGGTAAAGACGCTTATGGGCGTTTCCAGCGTATATGATACCGATCTGTTCACTCCTATCATTGCAAAGATAGAAGAGCTTACGGGCGCAAAGTACGGCTCTGACGCGGACACCACGCGCGCAATACGCGTTATTGCCGATCACATACGTACTTCCGTAATGATAATCGGTGATGAAAAAGGCGTTGTATGTTCCAACGTAGACCAGGGTTATATTCTCAGAAGACTGCTCCGTCGTGCTATCAGATTTGTCAAGCAGCTGGGCGCCGGAACAGGTATACTCGGTCAGGTTGCCGAAGTTATAATAAGCGAATACGAGGACGTTTACCCCGAGCTCCGCAAGAATGCCGACCGCGTAATAGGCGAGATAAATTCCGAAGAGCAGCGTTTTGAAAAGACGATAAACAGCGGTATGAAACGTTTTGAAGCTATCCGCGATCATCTTGTAGGCGACACGATAGCGGGCGTCACCGCATTCAAACTGTATGATACTTTCGGATTCCCTATTGAGATGACCGTAGAGCTTGCAAAGGAAAGCGGGCTCAAAGTGGATGTCGAGGGGTTTGAAAAAGCATTCAAAGAGCATCAGGCAAAGAGCCAGGCAGGTGCCGAGCATAAGTTCAAGAGCGGTCTTGCGGACAACCGTGAGCGCACGGTTAAGCTCCACACCGCAACGCATCTTCTCCATGCCGCACTTAAAAAAGTGCTTGGGGATAAGGGCGTATCACAGAAGGGAAGCAATATAACCGAAGAGCGCCTGCGTTTCGACTTCAATTTCCCGCGTCCGCTTACACCCGAAGAACTCAAAGCGGTCGAAGATGAAGTTAACAGAGCCATAGAGGCAAAAGTCCCCATCGTATGCAAGGAAATGACGCTGGATGAAGCAAAGGCGATAGGTGCCGAAGCACACTTCGAGAGCAAGTACGGAGAGCGCGTAAAGGTATACATTATGGGTGATTTTTCCACCGAAGTATGCGGCGGTCCTCATGCTGAAAATACCGGTGATCTCGGACATTTCAGAATACTGAAAGAGCAATCCTCCAGCGCGGGAATCAGACGTATCAAAGCTACGATAGAATAAGCGCGAAAGAAAGTTCATGAACAAAAAAGTGAAACTCCGCAAAGAGTTTCACTTTTTTTGTTTGCTTATTGTCATTGTATTCTTATAAAGGGTATACTTATCATTTGCTTTACTGCGTATCCTTTTTTCTGCGTTCATAAATTTCAAACGGAAGGAACATCACGCCCCAGATGACAACGAGCAGCGCGGGGAATATGATCAGGTATCCGTAATTGCCCAGCACACCTACGAGCGCTTCAAGAAATCCGACTCCCTTGCCGCCGTTTGTATACATGAAGTCCGTTCCTGCGATTTTGTTGAATATGAACACCGCAGCGCTGACTGCCAGTATAGGAACCAAGGCTTTTTTCAGATCCGCAAGGCGTGGTCTGTAACCGTCGACGAACAACATCAGCGAATAGAGTATCATTGTAAAGTGGAATACGAAACTGTGGATTGCCGCAAAGTTCCATAATGGTAATACGCTCCAGGTGGGGAGAAAAAGTCCCAGTATTGCTGACGGGAACGCTATAGCATAGACAATGGCAGACATCATGCGCGACGGGTGAATGATATGGATAAGGAATACGATCTCCGTGAGACTGCACATATGCAGGGGCAGATCGGAAATTGTCCATTGCCCGGTGGAGATAAGCATGACCTGCGTGTCGAGTTCATTAAGCAGCTGAATACTGACGACCAACCATGCCATTATCTTTCTGCTTTTCGGTGATAATTTCCGGTACAACATGAGCAAAAGGAAGATTGTCACGGCGCCGGCAAACAGCCATGCCCAATGTATCAGCCCGTATTTCGGCCAACCGAGGCCAGGCGCCGGATTTTCAGCTATCTGCCAGAACGGCGGAAGTCCTCCTCCGGGGATATTCATATCTGCTTTCATGTAAAGACCCTCCATGCTATTGATAAAATCCGACAAATTTCGACATGCCGGGGTAAAATAAAACGCCGGCAGCGGCAGTTCGTCAAACAACAAAGACGTACCCGCAAAAGCGGGTACGTCCGTGAAACGTTTAATTTTACCCGATAATACCAAGATCTGTCATAACTTTCTTGAGCGATTCAGCGTGAGCGGGCTCAAGCTCGGTAAGCGGCATACGGGGTTTACCTGCTTTTATACCTATGTATTCAAGTGCTTTTTTCGTGGGAATAGGATTTACTTCGCAGAACAGCGCTTTGGCGAGCGGGTCGAGATTGAACGCGAGTTCACGTGCTTTAGCAAAGTCACCGGCGAAGCATGCATCGGTCACTGCCGTCATGCGATCGGGGACTACGTTTGCGACAACGGACACAACGCCGATTGCACCGAGAGCCATAAGGAAAACCGTATAGCTGTCGTTACCGCTGTAGATATCCAGTTTTCCGCGGCAGACTCTGCACATCTCGAGCAGGTCGTCTATATTTTCGCTTGCATCCTTGATTGCTGCTATGTTGGGGTGTTCGCTGAGTTTAAGCGCGGTAGCCGGCTGTATACGCACGCCCGTACGGGTAGGTACGTTATACAGTACGAGGGGGATATTGACGGCATCTGCTATTGCTGTGTAGTGAGCGATAAGTCCGTTCTGCGTACACTTATTGTAGTAGGGGGTAACAACGAGCAGACCATCCGCACCTTCTCTTTCCGCTATCTTACTCATTTCGACGGCATTTGCGGTGTTATTGCTTCCCGTACCGATTATGACGGGAACGCGCTTAGCCGTATGCTTGACTGCGAAACGGAACATCTGGATACGCTCCTCCGTTGTCATGGTGCACGGTTCGCCGGTAGTTCCGCCGACGAATATGGCTTTAGCGCCGCCGTTGATAACGTGGTCGATCAGCTTGCCGTACTCAGTCAGGTTGATTCCGTTTTCGTCCATGGGCGTTACGAGCGCAACTCCCACCCCTTTGAAAATACTCATGATAAACTCCTTTATTCCCTTACGGGGAGCAGGGCATTGATCCCTGCAGGCAGGGTGTTAACCCCTGTTGCAATCCTTTCCGACAAGCAGCTGTGCGATCTGAACGGCATTCGTAGCTGCACCTTTGCGGATATTGTCGGCAACGATCCACATATTCACGCCGCTGTCTACGGTGAAATCCTTACGTATTCTGCCGACGAAGACCTCATCCTTATCCGCGCATTCAAGAGCGGTAGGGTATCCGTGATTTGCCGGATCGTCCACAACGATAACGCCGGGCGCCTTTTCGAGAACGGCGCGTACATCTTCAGGAGAAGCAGACTTCTCGAATTCGATATTGACGCTTTCGCTGTGACCGTAGAACACGGGAACGCGCACGCACGTTGCGGTAACTTTCATATCGGGAGCGTGAAGGATCTTGTGCGTTTCGTCGATCATCTTCTGCTCTTCCTTGTAGTATCCGTTATCCAATAATATGTCGATCTCGGGCAGACAGTTACCTGCGATAGGGCGGGGGAACTTCTGAAGCTCATAATCACTCTTGCCCTCCGCATAAGCCTTCATGCCGTTATCAAGGTCTGCATATCCCTTTACGCCGGCGCCGGAAACCGCCTGGAAAGTCGTATAGATAACGCGCTTGATACCGAAAGCGTCATTAAGCGGTTTCAGTGCGACCATAGCCTGGATCGTAGAGCAGTTAGGGTTTGCGATAATACCCTTCGGGTGATTGAACGCATCTTCCGGATTGACTTCGGGAACGACGAGAGGGACGTCCTTATCCATACGCCAGAACGCGGAGTTATCGATAACGATACCGCCTGCAGCGGCGAACATCGGTGAGAACTTACCGCTTGCGCTTCCGCCGGCGCTCATAATTACGATCTCGGCAGCTGCACGTTTGATATTTTCCTCGTTGGTTTCAACAACGGTGTATTTCTTGCCGCACCACTCAATTTCTTTGCCTGCGCTCTTAGCCGAAGCAAAGGGGATCAGTTCACCGACGGGAAACTTTCTCTCAGCAAGGACCTGAAGCATCTTTCTGCCTACCATACCGGTTGCGCCGACGACGGCGACTTTGTATTCTTTCATATTACCTCCGAAAATAAAATATCCTTGTCATGTTCGACAAGGATCGTAAACGTCATATGCGCTTCCAATGCTCTCCACGCAGTGCGTGACAGTCGCCGCGATATTATCTTCGGCAACCGATCGCGCCGTCTTCCGAAATGCGGTGCGATCTCGGCGACGATGCCCTTTTGCGACCCACTCATCGGAAGTGCTTTCCGGTCGCTACTGATGCTCGACGCTCCTCATCGAAATATACACTGATGATACCATATTAAACATATGTTGTCAAGCCTATTTCGCTTGCTTTTTCTGGTTTTTTTGTGTTATTATAATTAAATGAAGAAACTTAAACTGATAAGCAGAATACTTGCCATAATAGGACTTGTGTGCGCCGCGGGATTTACCGTATGTCTTTGCCTGAGCCTGTTCAATCTGGATAACGAGAGCATAGGCGGTTTTCTCGGAACGCTGACTTTAGTGTTATTTTTGGCGACTCTGATATTTTTCATTCCGGCATATGTATTTAACAAGCGCGTGCGTGAATGGGAAGAAAGTAACGATCAGCCGCCCGTGAACGACGAATCCGAGGACAAAGACGTCACAAATGCGGACGTAGATGCTTTCGCAGACGATTCAGTTTTTGGCGGCAAGACAGATGACGGCGATGACGGCGCAGCAGCATGCGGAGACGACGTACCAGACGGCAAAGGGAAGAAGGACTGACAACGCGCCGAGTATGATTGCGGCTGTGATGAACCTCTTGGCGTTTTCGCGTCTGAGCATGGATTTGACCAGCATTGCGGGCGATAACTTTGGTTTTACCCCGACGGCGCTCAGGTCTTTGAACAGGAGCGAGTCAAGTGCGCCTGCGGCAGCGAGCGCCGCTGCGGTTGCTGCGATTATATGCAGCGGAGCGGACGGAGAATTCAGTCCGGTGATCATGTAGCAGACGAGAAAGATGAGCAGTCTCAATCCGCATCTGTCGGTAAACCTGCTTATATTCATACGGAAGATTATAACCATCAATGGAAGAGGTATACAATGGACACGGTTATTCTTGAAGCAAATGAAGAAAATATAGCTAAGTGCGCGGAAATGCTTAAGAAAGGGGAAGTGGTGGCTTTCCCGACCGAAACGGTATACGGTCTTGGAGCAAACGCTCTGGACGCGGTCGCCGCAGCTAAAATATTCAAAGCCAAGGGCAGACCGGCGACCAATCCGCTTATAATACATGTTGCTGATAAGCAGCAGATCTATTCGGTAGCGGAAGTGAACGAAGGCGCGCGTAAGCTGATCGATACGTTTATGCCCGGCGCACTTACGCTTGTGCTTCCCAAAAAGGGGAATGTTCCGGACATAGTCACGGCGGGATACGATACCGTTGCCGTGCGTATGCCCGATCACAAAGTGGCGCTTGAACTTATAAGCAAGGCGGGCGTTCCCGTATGTGCGCCGTCGGCGAATACGAGTGCGCGTCCTTCACCGACGCGTGCGTCGCATGTCTATGACGACCTTAAAGGCAAGATACCGGTCATTCTTGACGGAGGGATGTGTCCTCTCGGACTGGAGAGCACTATTGTCGACATGACCAAGACGCCCCCGAAAGTGCTGCGTGCCGGGGCAGTTGAAATAGACGAAGTCGCAAAAGTCATAGGCGATCTTGACACGGAAAAGGTGATGGTGGACACTCTTGCCGCGCTCAAGGTGCCAGTCGGATACGTACCCAAGGCTGAGCTTGTGTTCTCTGCTTTTTACGACAACATGAGCGACGTCATAAACAAGTACTACGATTCGAACAAAAACGTACACGGCTATCGTCCGGTCATATTTTGTATGAACTTCAACGCGGATAAGTACAAAGGCAGAAATGTCATGCTTATGGGCGAAAGCGTTGCGGAATATGCGAAGCTTCTGTTTGAGCGCATACGCGAAGCGGAAAACCTTGATTATAATCTGATCATTGCGGAGGGAGTGCCAATGGGCGGAATGGGAACCACGGTGCTCTCCCGATTGATAAAGCTGAGCGGCGGTAAAGTGATCTGACCGCCATCACGGAGACGGTAACAACATGCAGCAGGGCAAAAGAGAAAAAGTAAACGTATTATTCGTATGTACCGGAAATACCTGTCGTTCGCCAATGGCGGAGCAGATATTCTCCGATTATCTTCGCAGGAACAAGTGCGCATCGATGGCGGACGTATCGAGCGCCGGTGTATTTGCGGATAATAATCGTCCGATGCAGCCGGAAGCTGTCGGCGTACTCAGTGAGATGAACATGACCGTACGTCCGCACAAGAGCAGACGTGTTACTGTGGACATACTTCAGAATGCGGATATAATCGTGTGTATGTCCGAAGAGAATCGCACGGAACTGATGTACTCGTCCGCATACGGCTACGCGGCGAGCGACGGTAATTTCAGAATAGTAGGCACGGCAGGAGAGCTGATAGGCGAAGATATCCCCGATCCGTATGGCAGGGGAATGGACGCGTACCGCAGAGCGGCGGAACTTATAACCAAATTATGCGCGCCTCTTGAGGCGGCGGTACGCAAATTTCAGAACGAACACAAGCTGGAACTTTGAGGAGGACATATGAAAATATCACTTGGTGCGGACAATGCAGGCAGACAGCTTAAAGACGTGATAAAAAAGCATCTTGAAGATAAAGGTTATGAAATTGCAGACTACGGACTTTCGGAAGAACTGCCCACGGCGGATTATCCCGACTATGCGTTTCCGGCGAGCGAAGCCGTTGCACGCGGGGAATGCGACATGGGTATACTTGTATGCGGAACGGGCATAGGTATGAGCATGTGCGCAAACAAAGTACCGGGTATACGGTGCGCCCATGTGACCGATTGTTTTTCTGCGGAAGCTACGAGACAGCATAACGATGCGAACATGCTTGCGCTTGGTGCGCGCGTGACCGGCGAAGGTCTTGCACTGAAGATAGTGGATATTTTCCTGTCGACGCCGTACTCCGGTGCGGAAAGACATACCCGCCGTATAAATAAAATGATGGCGGCGGAGAAGAACTCCTGAGGTATTTCCTCATAAAATCAGATTTTATGAAATATATTGCGGTATGAGAAAACATACCGCTATATTTTTAATTTTGCTGATCATTGCCGCGATACCGGTTGTATTCATGACTGCATGCGGCAAAACCGAGCTTGAGCGCAGTTACGCGCGGATTGCGGATTACCGTCCGGTAATGCTGGAGGGCGAAGGGGACGGAATGCGCGTTACCGTAATAAGCGGAGTACGTGAGGATCCTTATGCCGCAGACGGTAAAAGCTCAAGGGAAAAAACGGACTATACGGTGATAACACTAACCGGTCCCGGCTCTTCCGAAGAGATCCCGGCTTCATTTGTTGCAGGAGACAGGGAGGTGGAGGTTATGTTGTCGCCCCATCCGTTCCGGGACGGCTATTCGGCAGAGATACCGGTCAGACTGGATGACGACACATGTCAGCTGGATATTACCGTCAACGGTAAAACATTGACGGCAAGCAGTCAGCTACCCGGAGTAGACGGGGAATATGCTTTGACTCTTGCGCGCGAAACTCTGCCGGACGACGGCGAAATCATTTTGCGTCTTACGCGTAACAGCGTTACGGGCAACGGCAGATACTGGTACGTTTCTTTCCGTACGGAAAGCAGTAGCTCATCCATGCTGATAGATGCGGAGAGCGGCGAAGTGAGGGTCGTCAGAACATAAAAGCGCAGTATAATTGCTGAAAATTTTATAAAGGGATAAAAAACATTTTACTAAAAACTCCGGACATGATATAATACAGAGTAACAATGGACAAAGACGGGTTCGACAAGCATAATAATGACGTTACCGAAGAAATCCGGGCTGAAACTTCACGAGTATCCGGTTCGCTCCGTTCTCTTGTGATCAGGACGGCGGTGGTATCGTTTTTCGTATTTATTGCAATTTTCGTACTTATTGTATCGCTGGTAGGCAGTCTTGCGCCGCGCGTATTCATGGAAATGTACCGCTCAATGGGGGCGTACGGCATGGCGACGGTCTATGCGGATGCGGCTGCTGATCGTATGGACCACTCGGGCGACTGTACTGACGATTGCGAATACATTCGTCTGATAGCGGACGGTGTGGAGGTATCTTCCGTAGCTTTCACGGAAAACGATTCCGTATCACATGCCGAATACCTTTACGGTTTTACGCGCAGATATGAGACGGCGAACTGCCATACCACGCATTCTGAAGTAATGGATGCGTATTACGCGGACAAATATTCATCTTCTCCGGAGATACTTTGTACGATATACGGATACGATTATTATGTATTCGGACAGAGAGTGACCGCAATGTGTGCGCTCTCAGACGAGCCGTATGCCGGAGATCTGGGTGAGGATTTTGCGGAATGCGAAACGTTCGGAGACGCGCTCGGCATACTTGTCGTGGATATGGCAGGTGATCTCATCAGCGAAAACATGTATTATTCGTTTGAAGGGCTCACGGCGTATGCGGAAAACTCTTCCGATATATCCGTTCTGCAGACTTATTCTCTGCTGATAGCCGCGGGTAGCGATACGATCGGAGCCGTGGCTGCTCAGATGGAGGACGGGTTTGCCAAAGCATACATGCAATATAAGATATATCGGCTTGCGTCTGCTATGGAGCAGGCGTCCGGGGACAACATATTTGAGTCGGTTTGGACTCAGGACAGAGTGAGCGCGGCATTTTCCGCGTTTGCGGACACGATAAAGAAAATATAAAGACGAGAATAAAGAAGACGAAATTCTGACGGAGGGACCATGGAAAAAATAGTTAAAGAGGGACTTACATTCGATGACGTGCTGCTCATTCCTGCGGAGAGCAATATACTGCCCAGTGACGTCAGCCTCAAAACGAGACTGTCGCCGACGATTGAACTGAACATACCTATCGTTTCTGCTGCTATGGATACGGTTACGGAATCCAAGCTTGCGATAGCCATGGCTCGTGAAGGCGGTCTCGGTATCATTCATAAGAACATGACGATAGAGCAGCAGGTGGAGCATGTTGACAAGGTAAAGCGCAGTGAAAACGGAGTAATAAATGATCCGTTCTCACTTTCCCGCGACCACAAACTTACCGATGCGCTTGCGCTGATGCAGAAGTACCGTATTTCCGGCGTACCTATAACTGATAAGAACGGAAAGCTTGTCGGCATACTTACCAACCGAGATCTGCGTTTTGAGCAGAACTTTGACAAAAAGATAGACGAGGTAATGACGAAAAACAATCTTGTTACCGCGCCTGAGGGAACGACGCTGGACGAGGCAAAGAACATACTTGCAGCGCACAGGATAGAAAAACTGCCTATCGTTGATAAGGATTACAAGCTCAAAGGTCTGATCACGATAAAGGATATCGAAAAGGTGATCAAATACCCGAACAGCGCAAAAGATGCGAAAGGCAGACTTCTTTGCGGAGCGGCAATAGGCAGCGGCAAGGACAGCATAGAGCGTGCGACCGCGCTTGTCAAAGCGGGTGTAGACGTACTTGCGCTTGACTCGGCGCACGGTCATAACTACAAGGTACTCGAAGCCGTAGAAAAGATAAAGAATATGTTCCCCGACGTTACGCTGATTGCCGGAAACGTCGCTACGGCTGCGGCTACTGAAGCGCTGATAAAGCGCGGTGCGGATATCGTCAAAGTCGGCATGGGACCCGGTTCCATATGCACGACGAGAATCGTCGCCGGCATAGGCGTGCCTCAGATAACCGCTATCATGGATTGCGGCGAGATGGCTGATAAGATGGGTAAGACGATAATCGGCGACGGCGGCATCAAGTACTCCGGAGATATAACAAAGGCGATAGCCGCAGGCGCAAACGCCGTAATGCTCGGAAGCCTGCTTGCCGGAACGGAGGAAAGCCCGGGCGAACTTGAGATATATCAGGGCAGGAGCTTCAAGTCTTATCGCGGCATGGGAAGTCTCGGAGCAATGCCGCTCGGCAGCAAGGACAGATATTTCCAGGGCGAGGTTTCGTCGGCAAACAAGTTCGTGCCGGAAGGCGTGGAAGGCAGAGTGCCTTACCGCGGCGCACTTGCCGAGATCGTATATCAGCTCATGGGCGGCTTGCGCAGCGGTATGGGATATGTCGGTCAGGCATCGATTGACGATCTCCGTAAGAACGGCAGGTTCGTCAAGATCACGAATGCATCGCTGATAGAGAGTCATCCTCATGATATTTCGATAACCAAGGAGTCTCCGAACTATTCTCCCAAACCGTAAAGGATTATGGATCTGACGGATAAAGTCAAAAAAATAATAAACACTTATGTGCATGGCGCGGTAGCGGTTGCGGTGAGCGGCGGACGCGACTCTATGTGTTTGCTGGATTGTATCGTTCGTTTTTCACTTATACCGTCCTGCGATCTGACAGTGCTTCACGTTAACCATATGATACGAGGCGCTGAAGCTGACGCGGATGAGCAGTTGGTGGAATGTTGGTGCAGCGACCATGGAATAGTATGCCGGTCTTTCCGGGTAAACGTTCCGGCGCTTGCGCAGGAGCACGGAAGAAGTCTGGAGACGGAAGCCCGCATAGTCCGTAAAAAAATATTCGCGGAATCGGGCTTGCGCGTCATGACGGCGCACAACATGTCGGACAGAACAGAGTCTGTGCTCATGCACATTTTCCGCGGTTGCGGAATAAACGGGCTTACCGGTCCCACCGAATGCGACGGCGGAATAATCAGACCGCTTATCGGATGCACGAGAGAGGAAATTAACGAATATGTCCGGCTTTACCGCGTTCCTTATTCCGAAGACAGCACGAATGCGGACAGTGATTATGCCCGCAATTACATCAGGAATAAGGTGCTGCCTCTGATCCGCAGTAGGTATCCGGGAGTGGATGAAGCGGTCACGAGGCTGGGGAATGCTGCTAAGTGTGTAGGCGGAGCGGCAGGAGTCGAAAAGGTGTCTGACGGCTGTGCGATAATAGCGCCGGGCAATGTACACGGCGATACGGTACTTGCCGCGTTGCTTGCGGCAGGACTGGATTTTGACTATACGTCCGAACACATAAAAGCGATAACTGCGCTTTCGGAAGCGCGTACCGGAGCCGGGGTGGATCTTCCGCACGGTTACCGCGCCGAAAAGGAAAGGGACGGCATACGTATATTTGCGAAAGTAAGCCTGCCTGACGAACAGCATCCGTTCAGCCTGGGAATGACCAGGTTCTTCGGCGGAAGATATGTACTTGCCGAGCGGACGGATGAAAGAGCGGACGCTAACGGAAGTATAATCGATCTTGCGAAACTGCCTGCCGATGCAGTGATACGTACACGGCGTGAAGGGGACGTATTCATTCCTTACGGCGGTAACAGAAAGTCACTGAGCGACTGGCTTATAGATAAAAAAGTGCCGAGGTATCTGCGTGCGCGTTTGCTGTACATTGCAAGCGGCAGCGAGGTGCTTGCGGTGATCGGAATGGCGACTGGAAGAGTACTTGCGACCGACGCCGACACCGAATATGCCGTACGTCTTACGGCAGGAAGGGACACCGGTAATGATTGGACGCAGTAAACTTTATTCTCACAGTCAGATAACGGCGCGTGTGCGCCGTATTTCGCGCGAGATATCCGACACGATAGAAAAGGACAAGCCGCTTTATGCCGTATGCGTACTTAAGGGCGCGGCGTTGTTCTATGCGGATCTTGTTCGCGGAATGCGTGGGGACGTACGTTTTGCTTTTGTGAGCGCGAGCTCGTATAAGAGCGGCGACGGACGGATGGTAAGCGCGGGCAGTGTGGATATGAGATACTGTTCGCTGACTGATAAAGAGATAGACGGCGCGGATATCCTGTTAGTGGAAGACATAGTGGACACCGGCAGAACGATAGCCGCGCTTAAAATGTACTTTAAAGAGAAAAAAGCATGGCGGGTGCGTGTAGCGACGCTGCTGGACAAGCCCGATTGCCGTGTAGAGGATATAGAACCGGATTTTTCTGCGTTTACCTTGACCGGAAATCCCTATATAATAGGTTACGGTTTGGATAACGATCAGAAATGGCGCAATCTTGACGGGATTTATTCATTGTGATGGAAAAAATATGCGATCTGCAAACGCACGGGCTTAAATTCATCCAGAGGGATGATTTTTTCCCGTTCGGAACGGATGGAGTAGAGCTGGCAAATTTCGTTGACGGCAATCCGGATGACAGAGCGATAGATCTTTGTTGCGGTACGGGGATAGTGCCTGTTCTGCTTGCCGGGAAAAAAGGCATTCCGACGACAGGCGTGGAGCTTCAGCCGGAAGTTGCCGAGCTTGCTCGTCGTAACGCCGGATACAACAAGCTTCCGATAGAGATATTCACGATGCGCGTTCAGGACGCTCCTGCGCAGTTCGGCAGAGGCAGATTCAACATCGTGACATGTAATCCTCCGTACAGGAAAGCGGGAAGCGGTATGCAGAGTGAGAGCCCGTATGTGCGCATAGCGAGACATGAAACGGAGCTTACCGCCGCGGAAGCGGTGGATGCCGCTGCGGCGCTGCTTGAAACGGGCGGAAAGTTTTATATCGTACATCTGTGCGAGCGCATGGCGGAGATCATGAGAATATGCCAAGAGCGCAGACTTGCTCCCAAGGTATTGCAGATATTGCGGCCGGCGGAAGGCAAGCCGCCGAAACTGTTCCTGCTTAAATGCGCGGCAGGCGGAAAAGACGGACTGACGGTTTTGCCGGAGCGCACCGTTTACGGCACTACGGCGGATGATTATCCCGATTGAGGTGAACCAATGCTAAGCATAGTCGTAACGCCGATAGGCAATCTCGGCGATATAACATACCGCGCGGTTGAGACTCTGAAAAATGCGGACTTTGTGTACTGTGAGGATACGCGTCATACGGCGATACTTTTTGCGAGGTACGGCATAACCACGCCGGTGCGGATATACGAAAAGTTCGGCGAGGCACGCTCTTCCGAAAGCATAATAAGGGAGCTGAAAGCGGGCAAGAACATTGCCCTGGTATCCGATGCCGGAACACCTCTTGTCAGCGATCCCGGCAGGGTGCTCACGGAAGCTTTGATAAAGGAAGGGCTGGAGTTTACCGTAGTAGGCAGCGGATGCGCCGCGATAAGCGCGCTGGTGCTTTCCGGAATGGATTCGTCAGCATTTTGTTTCGTGGGATTTCTGCCGGACAAGAATGCGGACAGAAAGCGCATGATAGACCGTTTCCGTGACCTTAAAGCGACTCTGATATTCTATGTGGCTCCGCATGATCTTGTAAAGACGGTCGGATATCTTGCTTCCGAACTGGGTGACAGGCGTGCCGCGCTTGTTCGTGAGATCAGCAAGCTCCACGAGGAGTGTGTGCGGTTTGTGCTTACGGAGCTGCCGGAAGACATTACCGTTAAAGGCGAGATGGTGCTTGTTGTCGAAGGCGCTTCCGGAAACAGTACTCTGTGTGATTTGACGGTGGAAGAACATTTTGACAGTTATATACGCCGGGGAATGGATGAAAAAGAAGCGATGAAAGCGGTAGCGAAAGACCGTGGCGTTTCAAAGAGCGAAATATATTCAAAACTGAAATGTAAGTAAAACTCGAGCGTGTGATACGGGGAATTATTTAACGATAAGGGGAAAACAATGCAGGTCAAAAAAAAGCCGATTAAGGATAAAATACTTGAGTCGGGCAAAAAGGAATTTCTTGATAAGGGTTATCATGACAGCAGTGTCGCGAGAATAGCCGAAGGTGCAAACGTACCGATAGGTAATTTTTACAGATACTTTACCGGCAAAAAAAATCTGCTTGACGAATTGGTCGGGTCGGTATATGCTTTCATACCTAAATTCATAGCCGATCTTGCAGGCACTACAACAGTGCTTGACATGCCGCTTGAACAGTTTTCGTCATTCATAGCGAAAGAGCTGTACCGCGTTTTCTGGAGAAACCGCAGCGAGCTTATAATTTTATTGTACCGTTGTGCAGGAACCGAATACGAAAACTTCAGGGAATCGATAAACGAACTTATACGCGATATAATAATAAAGCGCAATTTCGGCAATATACATATAAACGATTCGGAGTGGGTCATGGCTAAAGTTGTAGCCAACGGGTACCTTGCAGGTTTGCTTGAACTGCTTAACATGGAATGGGACGAGCCTAAATTCACCGGGATGATACAAAAAATCACGCTGTTTTTCTTCAGCGATTTTAAAATGAGAGGATAACAGATGAAGACTGCACATGAAATATGGAGAGATATGCTTTCCGATCTCGAAACGGAATTCAGCGCCGTCAGTTTTGACGTGTGGATAAAGACGCTTGTTCCGTACTGCGTGGACGACCAGAGCCGGCTCGTACTCATAGCGACGAACAGCGAGCACAAGCACAAAGTCAACTCCGGTCAGAAGATAACAATAAAACTCGTAGCGCAGAAAGTCGCACCTTATCTTACCGATATAGTAGTGATTGAAGACAGTGAAAAGGAAGACTATTCCGCTGCCGTCAAAGAGGATAGTGAGGCGGAAGAGAATATGCGCAAGGAGTCGCTTTACGGAATAGGCACGCCGATAAATCCGAAATACAATTTTGAAGAATTTGTTGTAGGTAAGAGCAACGAGCTGACGGTAGCAGCCGCACATGCCGTAAGCGAAGCGCCCGGGCAGAAGTTCAATCCGTTATTCATATACGGAGCCTCCGGTCTCGGCAAAACTCATATAATGCACGCCATAGGCAATTCACTGCTCGTCTCTCATCCCGAGCTGAAAGTCATATACGTCACAAGTGATAAATTCCTCAATGATTTCATAACGGCGATAGGAAACAGTAAAGCGTCGAGGAACACATTCCGCGATAAATACAGGAACGCTGACGTACTCATGATAGACGATGTGCAGCTTCTTTCCGGCAAGGAACGCACGCAGGAAGAGCTTTTCCACACGTTCAACGATATGCACGATGCGGGCAAACAGCTTATATTCACTTCCGACCGTACTCCGGGCGAGATCCCCGATATTTCCGACAGACTGCGGAGCCGTTTCGAATGGGGGCTTATAACTGACATACAGCCGCCCGATATAGAAACGCGTATAGTTATACTTAAGAAGAAGTCTCAGAAATTGCAGTGCAACATACCGCTTGAAGTACTTACATTCATGGCGGAAAAAATAGACAACAATATCCGTGAGATGGAGAGTCTGCTCAATAAAGTGGTATTCTTGTCCGGTCTTACGGGAGCCACGCCGTCGATAGAACTGGTACGCGATACGCTTAAGGATTACCGCAACGTCACCGAAGAAAAGATTAATCCGGACGTTGTCATAGACTGCGTGTGCAAGTATTTCGGACTCACGAGTGACGTTCTGCTCGGGAAGAAAAAGAATAAAGAGATAGTGGAGCCGAGACAAATCTGCATGTATCTTATGGCGGACATGACGAATATGCCGCTGGAAACGGTAGGCAACATCTGCGGCGGCAGAGATCATACGACGGTAATGCATGCACGCGATAAGATAGAGAGACTCATGGGCAGTGCATCCCGTATAAAGACTGCGGTTGAAGACATACGCAGTATGGTTTTTAAAAAATAATATTTGTAATGTAAAAACGCTTGACAATATTGTAAGTCATCGGTATAATAGTAAAGCTGATATTAAACAGGAGAGATTGTTATGAAAGAGAAGATACATCCCGATTACCATGAAGTAAAGTGCGTATGCGCTTGCGGGGCCGAGTTCGTTACCGGCACGACCAAGAAGGGTGACGTCCTTAAGGTGGACGTTTGCTCGAAGTGCCATCCTTTCTACACCGGAAAGCAGAAGAGAGTTGAGACGGGCGGCAGAATCGATAAGTTCAACAAGAGATACGCAAACGCTAACAAGTAATAAATAGAGAACAAACCATACCTGCGCACGCGGCTTTTCAGAGTCACCCACGAGGTATGGTTTTTTTATTTGCCGAAAGGTCCAAGAGGTATAAATGGCTGAAAACAAACGATCGGAGTGGAAGAACCCCGGGAAATATACACCATGTTCGATAGGCGGACAGGCGCTGCTTGAAGGCGTGATGATGCGCGGTGCGACGAGCACCGCAGTCTGCTGCCGCGATGAAAAAGGCGAGCTGGTTGTTTATACAGAGCGCAATGCCGCACGAAATAAGTGGTATTATAAAGTACCTGTCGTGCGCGGAGTCGTGTCGTTTTTTTCCTCTCTTGTAACGGGCGTGAAGTATATCGGCAAGTCTGCCGAGATCTTTGCCGGAGACGATGAGGATGCCCAGCTCGGCAAAGGCGGAATGTTCTTCGCAGTTTTTATAGCCCTGATCTTTGCCGTTGCTTTATTTATAGTTGTGCCCGGACTGCTCAACTGGCTGATAATAGACCTGCTGTTCGATCTCGATAACGTACTTTCGGACAGCATATATGTGCTTGTAATGAGTCTGTTCAAGGGCGTGATAAAAGTGATCGTGCTGGTAATCTACCTGCTGCTTACGAGCAGACTGAGTGATATACGCCGCACATATATGTACCACGGAGCGGAGCACAGAACGATAAACTGCTTTGAGCATAACATGGAGCTCACGGTAGAGAATGTGCAGAAGTGTTCCACACGTCATGCGCGTTGCGGTACCACTTTCATATTTTATACCGTATTTCTCAGCGTGCTTGTAATGGCTCTTGTGACATGGCTTTTGTCTCTTGCCGGTATTACCAATTCGGGAATGCAGGAGCTTATCGGCGGCGCCGGACAGTTCGTATACAATCTGATAGTAATGGGCGTAGGACTGTGCTGCGTTCCGGTCATAGCCGGACTGTCATATGAGCTGCTGCGTTTTGTTGCAAAAATGCCGGATAATGCGTTCTTCATGATATTCAAGGCGCCGGGTTTTGCTCTTCAGGCGCTTACGACGAAAAAGCCGGACGACGGTATGGCGGAAGCGGCGATCGTAGCTTTTGAAAAGGTGCGTGAAATGGACGCAGACGCATCCGTCCCCGTACTGGACTTCTATGAAATGACGGTAAAAGACGCGCGTAAGTTCCTTGAAAAGAAATACTCTGAAGCGGGCATAGACGATAAAAGCGAAGTGGACTGGATGCTGTGCGCCGTTCTCGGAGTAAAACGCGCGGAACTTGCCCACTGTGATAAACTGAATAAAGATCAGACTGCGCTTCTGAAAAAATACGCGAATGAACGCGCTGAAGGTAAACCGCTTGATTATGTGACCGGAGAGAGCGATTTTTACGGGATCAGGCTTAAAGTAAACGAGAGTGTTCATCTTCCGCGGATGGAAACTGAAACGGTTGCGCTTACCGCTGTCGGTATGATAAAAGGCAGAAGCGGAGCTCGCGTGCTCGATCTTATGACAGGAAGCGGTTGCATAGCTGCGCTTATTGCCGAAAAGACGGATGCGGAAATAACCGCATCGGACATAAGCGAGGATGCTCTTGCGATCGCGCGTGAAAACCTGCCTGAACGTGTAAGAACGGTAAAGGCGGACGTGTTTGACGGGATAGACGGCAGATTCGATATGATCGTGTCCAATCCTCCTTATATCCGCAGTGCGGAAATAGACGGACTTCAGAGTGAAGTGACTTGTCAGCCGCGCATATCCCTTGACGGCGGTGAGGACGGACTTAAGTATTACAGAGCAATAGCGGACGGCGCTCCGGATAAGCTTGAAGATAACGGTATACTTGTGCTTGAAATAGGGTACGATCAGGCGGATGTGGTCACGTCGCTTCTTGAAACGGATTTTAAGGATATAAACGTAATAAAAGACATAGGCGGCAGAGACCGCGTTGTGACGGCGATAAAGAAATGAATACCGAAAAACTCGACAATATAGTAAAGAAATACGAGGCGCTCGGAGAGGAAATAGCTGATCCCGAGGTTATAGCCGACGCGAAGAGGTGGAGCAAACTGTGTAAAGAGCACACCTCTCTTTCGCCTGTTGTCGAGAAATACGCCGAATATAAGCGAGCTGAAAAAAACGTGCGTGAAGCGGAACAACTGCTTTCCGATCCGGATATGCGGGAGCTTGCGGAAGAGGAAATAGCGGAAGGTAAAGAGCGCATGGAACGCGTGCAGCAGGAGTTGCGCATACTGCTCCTGCCCAAAGATCCGGACGACAGCCACGATGTAATAATGGAAATAAGAGCGGGCGCGGGTGGCGAGGAAGCGGCGTTGTTTGCGGCTCAGCTTGCGCGTATGTATAAAATGTATGCGGATATAAAAGGCTGGAAATGGGAGGAGCTGTCCGTAAACGCGACGGAACTCGGCGGAGTCAAAGAGACGTCGTTTTCCATATCGGGTACAGACGTTTATGCGAGTCT
The DNA here is from genome assembly GCA_944362615.1 of uncultured Clostridia bacterium. Classification (GTDB taxonomy): domain Bacteria; phylum Bacillota; class Clostridia; order Christensenellales; family Pumilibacteraceae; genus Protoclostridium. The sequence continues at coordinate 141,852 of CALVTM010000001.1, read as the reverse complement.
GAAATACGAGTCCGGAGTTCACCGTGTCCAGCGAGTGCCTGAGACTGAAACGCAGGGGCGTATCCACACGTCTACCGTCACGGTGGCAGTTCTGCCCGAAGCGGAGGATGTTAATGTGGAGATATCGGAAAAGGATCTCCGGCTTGACACTTACCGCAGCTCGGGCGCCGGCGGACAGCATATAAACAAAACTGATTCTGCAGTGCGCATAACTCACTTGCCGACAGGTATCGTCGTATGCTGTGAGGATGAGCGGAGCCAGACGAAGAATAAAGAAAAGGCAATGAAGGTGCTCCGAGCGCGCGTATACGATCATTATAAATCGATCGCGGATAAAGAGCAGGCGGATATGCGTCGCAGTCAGGTAGGCACGGGAGATCGCAGCGAACGTATACGGACGTATAATTTCCCTCAGGGCAGAGTGACCGATCACCGCATAGGACTTTCAATGTACAACATAACGGACTTTATGAACGGGGACATTGGCGGTATGCTGGAGGCGATACGCGTTGCCGACGTTGCGGCAAGGCTGGGAGAGATAAAGGAATGAGACGGCATTTGCTACATGATAAGTTTGAAAAGCCGGAAATATCCGATCACAGACCGAGTCTGCTTCTGCATGTATGCTGCGCGCCGTGTATGAGCGCGGGGATAGAGGAGCTGATCGGATATTTTGATATTACGATATATTTTTATAATCCCAATCTCATTTTACGCTCGGAATATGAAAGGCGGCTTGCGGCTGTAAAAAAGCTCGTCGCCGAGATCTGCCCGGACGTACGCATTATAGACGGCGGATACGATCCCGCCGCATATTGTAAGGCGGTAGGCGATCAGAAAAGCGGAAAGGAGCACGGCGAGAAGTGCCGGCTTTGCATGGCGGCGCGTCTGGAAGCGGCGGCTGAAGAGTGCGCGCGGCTGGGAATAGAGTATTGCGGAACTACGCTCACGGCAAGCCGTATGAAAAATGCGGACTTCATAAACTCGGCAGGAGAACGTGCGGCGGCAGAATGCGGCGTAAAATGGCTGCACGGAGATCTTAAGAAAAGGAACGGTTGTGACCGTACGAAAGAGTTGTGCCTTAAATATGATATCTACAGACAAAGCTACTGCGGATGCACTCCTCAGCGGATAACCGTTGCCGTGACTGGAGGTATAGCGAGCGGCAAAAGCACTTTTGTCGGTATGCTTGCGGAGCTTGGCGCATATACTATAAGCGCCGATGAAGTGACGAGAGAACTTGAAGAGCCGGGCACGGAAGTATATCAGCGGATAGTATCGGCGTTTCCCGTCTGCGCAGACGGCGGAAAACTTGACCGAAAGATACTTGCGGAAAAGGTGTTCGCTGACGTGGAAAAACGCAGGCTGCTGGAGAGTATAGTGCATCCGGCAGTCAAGGCGGAGATGATACGCCGCGCCGAGGAAAAAGCCGCGCCGATAACGGTATATGAAATACCCCTGCTGTACGAAAGCGGTATGTCGGATATTGCCGACATAACCGTGACAGTATCGGCGACGGAAGAGGAAAGGATGCGGCGCGCAGAGAGCCGCAGCGGAATGACGGCTGAAATGTTCTCCAGAGTCGTTGGATCTCAATGGACGGACGATATGCGTGAAAAGGAAGCGGATATCGTTGTGGTAAACGACGGGAAATTATCGTCACTCACACAAAAGGCAAAGGAGCTTTATACAGAGTGGCTGAAAATCATAGGAAAAGTCTGATACTTCTTATCGCCGTGCTTGTCGCGGCGATATGCTGTTTTGCGTTCAATAAAATATTCCCGGACAGTTTGTCGCGCGAAACGGAGCTTGCCGCGCAAGAGTTCGGCGTGGACGAGGCGTTGCTGCGCGGGATGATATTTGCCGAGAGCCGGTACGATGTGAATGCGGTCAGTCATGCTGGGGCGAGCGGACCCATGCAGCTTATGCCGGTGGTGCGGGAAATGATGTCCGAGCGCACGGGCATACAGGCGGACGGAAGTGCCGAAAGTGAGATCAGGCTGGGCGCGGCATACATTGCATACCTGCTCGACAGGTTCGGCGACGTGCGCGTAGCTCTTGCGGCATATAATGCCGGACCGTCCAATGCGGAGCGCTGGTTGCGTGACGGCTGGGATCCTTATCCGGAAACCGCGCAGTATATAAAAAGAGTGCTGTTCGCGAGCAGGGTATATGCGCGTGCGCTGGGTTTTTAATTGACTGTTACTTAAAGGTGTTGTATAATACGGCTATGGACATATCACGAATGTATCGTATAATGATTGCGCTCATAGCTAACGACAAAATGTCTCGCACGGAACTGGCAAAAAAGGCGGAAATATCCGAACGCTCCGTGCAGAGATATATAACGGCGCTTGTGGAATCCGGAGTGCCTGTCGTATCTGAAAGCGGCAAAGGCGGCGGATACAGTATACCGGGTGAGTTCAAACTGACAAGCACTCTGCTTACAGCTGAAGACACTGAAAGGATTAGAACATGTCTGTCCGCATTGTCCGGAACATTCAAGGACAACCTTACAGAAGAAGTGCTGGATAAACTATCAGCACTTTCCGGGTGCGATACGTCGGGACAGCTCGTGGTGGATTTTGATAACTGGAACGGAGAGGGCGCATCCGCAAAAGAGGATGCTATGACGGCGGCGATGCGGAACGGTGTAAGCGTGGATATGGAGTATGCCGACAAAAGCGGAACTGTTTCGAGACGGTTATTTGATCCGTACTGCATAGCTCTTAAAGAAGGTGTGCGTTATGTCTACGGCAGGTGTCATGTACATAATGACTTCAGATTATTCAGACTTGCAAGAGTGAGGAGCGTCGCTCTTACCGATATGGCGTTCACGCGGGATGACAGAGCTGACGTGCATAACGCGCTTATGCTGGACGGCGGATCGGTGGATCTGGAAATAGAATTTGATGAAAACGCGCGTGCGGGCGTGGAAGAATGGCTGGGCAGCGGCGCGGTGACCGAGAGCGATCCTCCGCGGGCAAGGGCAAGGGTATACGGCGGAGGCGAGCTGGTGAGGAAAATATTGTCTTTCGGTTCGTATGTCAGGGTATTGTCCCCAGCCAGGATAGCCGAGCTTGTGTCATCCGAAGCTGCCAAGATAGCGGAGGCGTATGCCGGCGCATAATTTTTTATATATAAAATAAAAAAAGTACGTGAATTTGTTTTGAATCCACGGGGCTTTGTGCTAAAATAGAACGGATAGCGGAAATTTTTTCCGTATGTCCAATAAAGAGAGGAATCTACTTCATGAACAAAGAGGAAAACGTAAGCAGCAAACAGCCTGCCGCGCTTAAAACTTTCGGGAAAGTTTATTACCCGTTGCTTGCAATAGTTGCGGTTCTTTTGCTGGTATTTTCGTTTGTGACTTACTATATGTCGACTGCTTCGACAAATGCCGGATTTGATACGGCGGAAGCATCGACAAGAGCGGAAGCGCTTGCCGATATGGGAGAGCGCAATTCCTGGTTCATCGAAACGGGCAATTCGTCTGACCGTGCAGCCGAAACTATAGACGGTTGGCTTGCGGAGATAGACGGACTGACTGAAGCTGCAGCGAAGAGGGCAAATGAAACCGTTGATAAAACAGACGGTGCGGATATGGATATAACCGCTGATTTTGCCGTAAGCGGCAGCAACGTGACCGCGACATATACCTGGCAGGATTTTTCCGATCCCGAGATCGATTATACGGTTGATAACGATACGGTATATGCGATGACGACGGGTGATGAATCCGGATACGAAGCCAACATATTTGCGGGCAGACAGCCGAACAACCTTGTAGTTGTAATACCGGGCAGCGTCACGAGGTCTGCATCTTCAGTAAGCGAATACGGCGATGCGGTACTGTTTATGACGCATTATGACTCGGACAGCGGCAGCGCAGGCTATGCGGGCGCGTCGTCGGTTTCCGCAATGGTATCCGTGATCGACGAGATCATATCTTCGGGTGCAAATTACGAGAACGACCTTGTTTTTGTAATAACTGACGGAAGATATGAATCGAGTGTCGGAGCTTACGCGTTTATGTATCAGTTTACGGGCTTCGGCAATGTTGTGGAAAGAATAGGTACTGCGTTCAACTTTGACGCGGTAACGTCGGACGGCACGCTTACCATAGTAGGTACGTCTGATGCGGATTCCGGTATAATGGGCGCATATATGGCGTCCGGCGGCACTGCACGTACGGATAGCTCTGTAATGGGTCTTTACGAGAACGACAACATGTCTGACATGAATGCGTTCTACCTTGACTATCAGGAAGAGTGGATGTTCCCGGCTATCAACATAATGGTGACCGGAGGTAATTACACGGAAACGTCTCCGGCGACCGTTGCGGCTAAGAACGCATGGCTTTCCGGCGATACGACTTCGCAGTTCGCTGCGGAGATGATGGCGCTTGCGGAGCATTTCGGAAACGTAGACCTTGCAAGCCTTTCGTCGATAACAAACGCGGGCTCGTTCAGCTGGATGGGTCTCAGCGGAATAGCGACAGGACCTGCGATCTATGTAATGAGCGCGGTACTTGTGGCAATGATAGTTGCGGCGCTGCTTCTTGCGGCACGTTTCAAGGATTTCAGTATAGTAAACGCACTTAAGGCGGCAAGCGGAGTGCTTGTGGTAATGGGCTTCTCGCTTGCAGCGTTTGCGGCGGCATACTTTGTACTCGGTTCACTTATGGCGGCGTTCGGCGTGATAACGATAAACATGCTTGTGACCGCTCAGATGATGAGCCCCGCACTGCTGGCTCCCGCTGTTATATTCGCGGCAGCAGTGAGCTGCGGATTATTCCCGCTCATCAAAAAGGGATTTAAAGTAAAGGCGTCCGATTGTGTGCGCGGCGGCGCGCTTCTTACGGCAGTTATAGGCGCGGCATTCGGATTCATTTATCCTCAGGCATCGCTTCCGTTCGTTATTGCAGGCATAGCATTCATGGCTGTAATGATGATCAGCACGCTGCTTAAAGGCGCATTCCGCAACAAGTGCGGTTTCGGCATAGAGAGACTTTTCCTTTACACCATACCGGCAATGTTCGTGCTTCCCATACTTATGCATACGATGCTGATCATGGGTACGCTTGTTGCAACGGTATCCGTAATCTTCATGATGCTTGCGGTAACGCTGCTTCTTACGACCATCACTCCTTACTTTGACTATGTACAGCCTGTGATGTCCGATGCGTTCGAGAAGCTTCCGAAGCACACTGTACCTGTTATCGAAACAGTGACGGAAGAAGTAGAGGACGAGGCAAAGAAAGGTAAGTTTACGACGGTTACCGAGGACAGACTGGTAAAGCATAAGGTTGCGTGGAGATACCATAACTGGTTCGGCGTACTTGTGATAACTATTGTTGCGACTGTCGCACTTGTACTTTCGTGCAGTCTCGGCGCATATGCGAACATTGACTTCTCGAGGAACAGAACGACTGCTCTCGGCAGCAATAACTTTGACATTCGTGACAGCATATTCGATAACGCGATCGTATGTTACATTGATGCAAATACTAGCACGACAGGCAGCTACTCATGGCTGATTAAAGATGAAGCTGTTTACAGAAACGTCAAGTATCTCGGAAACTCCGACTTCGATTACTGGAACTGGATCTGGGACGATACGTTCGGCGGCGAATACCGCAAGTACGTGAACACGAGTGACGCAAACAGCGCGTCTAGCCTGCTCACACGTCCGGATACTGCTCTTGAAGGATACAGCATCGTACACATAGCGCCTATTGACGGAGCATCGTCTCAGGTTACGATAAACGTAAGCGGTGTGAACGACGGAGATACGATCACGATATACAACGGTCATCATACCTCCGATCCATCTTCGATAGACGCCTCCGAAATAGTATACAGCATAACCTTGAATGCTGCTTCGGACTCCACTGAGATCGTGCTTCCTTTCGGTCAGGGTGACTGCTCTATGTACGTGGAAACTGATACATCTTCTGTAAGCGTAAGCGGATACAGCTACAGCATAACGGACAACCCGACAATATCCAGTGCGGTCAGAGAATACAATGATCTTGCAAAAGGATTTGACTCCGAATACGGCTATCAGCTCAGATATGCGGAAATCATTTACGACACTGCAAGCTGATAAAAGACATAGCTGTTATGCGCTAGTCAGAAATTAAAAATTGATTAAAAAGACGGAAAAAATCGATTAAGTTTTTTCCGTCTTTTTTAATGTATAAGCACTGGACAAAATAAGGTGTATTTGTTATAATATATTTGTCGGAACAGCGGCGCTTAGCGGCGTCATGTACGGCAGGGAGAATGAGAAAATGGCAAAAATTGGAAAACCAAAGAACACATTAAGGTTTAACAAGCCGGCATCCTGGTGGGGGTCTACCTGGCGTGAAGCGCTTCCGACCGGCAACGGTGTGCTCGGTGCGGCAGTTTACGGCGGCGCAGGCAGTGACGTTGTGATGCTCAACCATCGTGACTTATGGTGGCAAGGTCATGTAGGCGTGCTTCAGGATGTAGTTGACAAAATCCAGACGGTACGTAAGAAAATGGATGAAGATAACCCGGCTGCAGCGCAGGATATTTTGTCTTCCGCTCTGATAACGAAGAATTACCGTCCTCAGATGGCGTATCCGCTTCCTCTGTGTGATTTCCATATTGACTTCCCGCTTGATAAACCCGCGAGAGAATACCAACGCATTCTGAATATGGATAATGGAGAGATCACTGTTACATATCGCGACGGTACGACGAGGTATGAGCGCTCGTGTTTTGTTTCCCGTGCGAACAACACATTATGTTATGAAATAACAAAAGCGGGAAGTAAGACGATAGAAGCAACATTTTCTTTTTCGCTTCACGATAAATTTAATGTGCGTACTCCGGTATCGGTTAGCAAGCTGCCGGACGGTATCAATATAAAATACGAAAATTACTTCATGTATTTTTCCGCTCGTTCTGATAACGGAACGGAATTCGGTTGCACTGCGCGTATCAGCTATTATGGAGGAACGCAATCGGTAGATCCGGTCAAAGGCATAACCATAAAAGGTGCAGATAAAGTGCTTGTGCTTATCCGTCCTTTCATAGAGAGCCAGCGTGAGAAAGAGTGGAAGAACCTTAAGACCGCACTTACCGGCGTCAAGCTTACATACGACAAACTGCTCAAAGAACATACTGCGATCCACTCCAAGCTTTTCGGCTCGGCGGACTTCGACTTGAATGCGGACGGCAGAGACGAGGCTGTAGAAGACCTGCTTGACAGGACGTTTTCGGAAGGAGATATTCCCGTAGCGTTGATAGAGAAGCTGTGGGGATTCGGCAGATTCCTGCTCATAACCTCTTCCACGCCCGAAACTTTGCCTTCGGCGCCATATGGACTGTGGTGCGGCGATTATAAAGCTCCGCTTTCACATATTGATGCATCCGGAAGCATGCAGTCGATGTACAACCAGGTATTCACCGGCAATCTTTGCGAGTACATAGAAAGCATATATACTTATTATTCCAATGTAATTGATGATCTTAAAAAGAACGCCAGCCGTCTGTACGGATGCAGGGGAATAATGATACCTTCGGTCATAGCGCACGGCACGGGCGCGCTCGGTTCAGTCGATCCAGGAGTAATCCACTTCACGGCTGCTGCCGGATGGGTATGCCGGTTGTTCTATGATTATTACAATTATACCGGCGATGAAAAATTCCTTAAATCCAAAGCGATGCCGTTCATGAAAGACGTTGCGACCTTTTACGAGGAATTTCTCAAGCTTAAAGACGGCAGATACGAATCCTGCCCGTCATACAGTCCCGAGACTACACCCGGCAACTATGCCATAGGCGATGACGAACTCAAGATAGCGCGTAATTCCACTGTAGACTTTGCCGTTCTGAAAGGCTTGCTAGGTGATCTGATAAAGGGCAGCGCGATAACCGGTCTTTATAAGGATGATGTAAAGAAATGGGAATATATGCTTACATGTATTCCCGCATATGCGTTCAATGCGTACGGAACGGTTAAAGAATACATAGATAATTCGTATGCGGACAATGACCGTTCGCCGTCCACTCTGCTGTATTATCCGGTATTCCCGGGCACGGAGATCAACGCGCTTACGCCCGAGCTGCTTAAAGGCTTTGCTATGACTGCGAAGAAGAAGTTCGATACGGCGAAACGCAATTTCACGAGCGCTTATATTGCGCGTTATGCCAATATATTTGCGCGTGTCGGAGACGGCGAAGAAGCTTATAATGCGATCGTTCGGATGGTCAGGACGATGTGCATGAGCAATCTTGTGTTTGCGCTCAGCGACTGGCGCGGAATGGGAATGGGAGTAAGCGACGTATGGGCGACATATTCCATAGAGCCGAATATGGGCGTTACCAATGCGCTTCAGGAAATGCTCGTTCAGTCTTTTGATAACTGCATAAGCATCCTTCCGGCGAAACCTCAGTCGTTTGCGGCAGGCAGCATAAGCAACTTTATGACTCGTGCGGGCGTGGAAGTCGTATCGCTTGACTGGAACAACAAGAAGAACAGTGCGACGATAAAACTCAAGTCCCGTAAGGCGCGCGATATCTGTGTGAAGATACCGGCAGGCGCTGTATATCGTCCGGGTAAAGGCGGAGAGAAGTTCGACCAGGAGCGCGGACTTATCACCGACATAAAGATGCAGGCAAATAAAGTAATAACGATAGATATAAGGTTGTAAACTATGAAAATATTTCTGATAGGTATTAACGGAAAGATGGGCAGAGCTATCTGCGAGTGTGCCGAGCGCGAGGGGATAGAGGTTGCCGGAGGCATAGACGTCGTGCCGGGAGTCAAATATCCGGTATTCAAGACGGCGGACGAAGTGAACGTTGATTTTGACGTTATCATTGATTTTTCGCGTCCGTCCACTCTTGACGAGGTGATAAAGCTCGCAGTCAGCCGAAACGTACCTGCCGTAATGGCGACAACAGGATACACGGATGACGAGCTTAAGAAAATAAAGGCTTTATCCGAAAAAGTCGCCGTATTCCGTTCTGCAAATATGAGTCTTGGCGTAAATGTCGTAGAAAGCGTACTGCCCGCTCTTGCTGCCGCGCTCAAAGGATTTGACATAGAAATCGTGGAAGCACATCATAATCGCAAGGTAGATGCTCCGTCCGGAACAGCCCTTCAGATGCTTGAGGCGGTAAAAACAGGGTTGGATTACACTCCGAATATAGTGAACGGAAGAAGCGGTTCATGTAAGCGCGAAAAGGGAGATATAGGCGTTCATGCGCTTCGCGGAGGCACAATAGTCGGTGAGCATACCGTAATGTTTATAGGCGAAGATGAGATAGTGGAGATAAAGCATACGGCGCTTTCGAGAAACATATTCGCGGAAGGCGCGATAAAAGCCGCATCGTACATTATCGGAAAAGCAGCAGGTATGTACGATATGACGGATTATATATCTTCAATGAAATGATCGTTCTGAAAAGCGATTGAAAAAAGAGTGAGATCCCGGTTTGAAGTGAACCCCAAAAGTTGGACAGCTTTTGGAGGTGCATATCAGTTCTGGGATTTCACTCTTTTTTATTTATAAAAAGCGCTCTGACCTGTTCAGTCAGAGCGCTTCAGCGAATTCATGTGATTCCGATCAGAATTTGATCTTATCTGTGATATAACTTTCCAGCTGATCGATGGGCATACGGATCTGTTCCATGGTGTCACGGTCACGTACGGTAACGGTGTTATCGTTTGCCGTATCAAAATCCACTGTCACGCAGAACGGGGTACCGATTTCGTCCTGGCGGCGGTAGCGCTTGCCGATAGAGCCGGCTTCGTCATAAGTGCACATAAAGGACTTAGCGAGTTTCTTATAAATTTCGCGTGCTTTTTCTCCGAGATTTTTCTGAAGGGGAAGAATTGCGACTTTGTAAGCTGCGACAGCGGGGTGGAAGCGCATGACGACACGGGTCTCTCCGTTATCCAGCGTCTCTTCGTCGTAAGCTTCCGTAAGAACTGCAAGCATCAGGCGATCTGCGCCGATCGAATATTCGATGACATAGGGAATATATTTTTCTCCGGTGACAGGATCCGTATATTCCATGTTCTTGCCCGAAAATTCCGAATGGCGGCTGAGGTCATAATCGGTACGGTTATGTATACCGTTAAGCTCGCTCCAGCCGATGGGAAACAGGTACTGTATATCGCACGCCGCTTTTGCGTAATGCGCAAGCTTATCATGGTCCTTGTATCTCAGATGTTCAGGGTCAAAACCGAGGTCAAGAAGGAAATCCCAAGCAGCTTTTTTGAAGTAGTTGTAATACTCGCTGTCCGTACCTTTTTTGCAGAACCACTGATGTTCCATCTGCTCAAATTCAATAGTACGAAAAATGAAGTTACCCGGTGTTATCTCGTTTCTGAAAGCCTTGCCGATCTGACCTATGCCGAAAGGTACTTTTGCACGGGTTGTGCGCTGTACATTCAGGAAATTGACGAATTCACCCTGCGCGGTTTCCGGACGGAGATAGATTGTGTTCTGACCTTCCTCTGTAACGCCTCTGCTTGTTTCAAACATAAGATTGAACGTACGGATAGGCGTAAAGTCGCTTTTGCCGCACTTGGGGCAGGTAACGTGATGTTCGCGGATATACGCTTCCATTTCTTCGTTCGTCATCGTATCGGGATTGACTTTGCCTTTGGAATGCGCTTCGATAAGGTTATCCGCGCGGTGGCGGGTCTTGCAGAATTTGCAGTCCATCTTAGGGTCGGAGAACGACGTAGTATGGCCGCTTGCTTCCCACACACGGCTGTTCATAAGTATAGCGGCATCGATACCGTATGAGTTGTCGCTTTCCTGAACAAATCTCTTCCACCATGCGCGCTTGATATTGTTTTTGATTTCCACACCGATAGGACCGTAATCCCAGGTGTTGCCCATGCCGCCGTAGATCTCGCTACCCGGGAAAATTATTCCGCGGCCCTTGCAGAGATTTACGAGCTTATCCATCGTAGCTTTCATTATAAATGATATCTCCTTGCTTATTGCCGTAATATAATATCAAATACTATGTATTCTGTCAAGCAAGCGACGGGGCGGCATGGATAAACGAATAAAAATAATTGAGTTTTTGTGTACGTAGTAACATTTACGGTGAGTGCGGAGTAGTATGAAGTAGGATATCCTCCGACAAAAGATAAAAAATCGATAAGCTTAAGAAAAGGCCTGCCGTCGCGTCCGGAAAGACGTCGCCGTATGCGGCGGTGAGGCGGAGCTGCACATAAGACGGAAGGATGTTCAAATACACAAAAGGGAGGGAAACACTAATGTTTAATCAGGGATGCGGCTGCAACGACATATTTGTCATACTGTTGCTTCTGTGCTGCTGCGGCGGCTCATGCGGCGGATGCGGATGCGGTTCGTGCTGCGGCTGTGATAAGAAGATAGACTGTTGCGATCTCGTATTCTTATGGCTCCTCATATCTTGCTGCTGCAATAAGAACGACTGCTGCTGCAAATAATACATATCGCAAAGCAGAGCTGAAAACGCACGCGAAAAGGGAAGCGAAACGCTTCCCTTTTTCATCTTAAGATGTAGTTTGCTTTTAACGATGTTTTCAAAGCGCGAGCTAACGCCGACATGACATAACAGTTTTCAGATATTATTTATTTTGCTTGCCTTAGATATTAATGTTTTCCAATAAATTATCCATTGTTCCGCAAAACCTTCAAACGTTTCTGCAAGCGCCGTATTCGGAGCGTTCCCGCTGCCGAAATAAGCAAGAAAAGTGTAATCCGGATAAGTAATAACGGTTGGCGTAACGGCATCGGAATGTCCGAATAAATAAGTGAAAAAATAGACAAACGACATGCCGAGATCTCGCAGGCTTTCAACAAGTCTGCCGAATGCGTGCGGGAAACAAAAAAACGCCGCTACGGCTATGCCGACGGTAATGGCTATGGATATAACGGTGTATGCTTTTACTTTCATATGCCGCAGCTGTTGCATCCCGTATGTATAAAGTACCCGGCAACAATGATCACCGCAACGAGAATAACTATTTTGAGTATGCTTTTGAATATCTTCATGTGATGTTCCTTTTTTGGTTGACTTTTGTTATAACGCGCCGTATAATAATAATGCGACGTCGGGGTATTCCGACCGGACATTTCAAGTCTATTCGCATTTAACGGGTAACAGTTTGTTGCCCGTTACTTTTTATTTGACTTATCTTTTCCGCGACGTATTCTCGCCATATCCCATTTATTAAGACGTGTATTCGTCCTGCCTAAATACTTTTATTTGACTTTTGTCGTAGAATAAGTTATACTGTTTTCAAGGTAGCGAACCTGACCTATATGGTCAGTCGTCGGCATGGTTCCGACCCGCACGAGAGACAAGTTATTTGTCTCTCTTCTTTTTATTGCCGGCTCTGCCGACATGTCGCAAAGTACGAGCAAGATCATGACTGCCGAGAGAAAACCGTTCTCTGCCTTCTGGAAAAACCTTTCGGTCCTTCATTGTCAATGGTTTACCCGACATACGATTTTTATTGAATGTCTGATAGTCTACTCCTGTCCGTTTAGACAAGCCCCAAGCGGTGTGCGTTAACGCCGATATTTTAACGTAAACGGTATAACTACTTAGATTTGCTTGTTTTTCGTTATACCTTTTAGACGTTTTAGACATTTTGTCACGTTTTTTCAACTTCGTTTGCCGCACGGCATACTTCGCATAGATACTCGTATGCTTCTTTAACGTAAAAAGTATCGCTGTCAAAAGTATGTATACAGCTTCCGGTCCGTGCCGAGGATATAAAAATAAGGCATGACAAGTTTACCAAAAACTTTTCTTCGTTTTTAACGATAGTAGGTTCGATAAACATATGTCACACCTCATAAATGCGAAATCTCGGCATTTGCCGCGGCTTTTGCGGAATCTTTCTTATTTTCTGTTTCGGGCTATTCTTCCGCAAATGCTATCATAACGGTCTTGCGCTCGCGATAACGCGGATCCTGACCGTCGTCATTCGGGAAGAATTTTACTTCGATGGGAACGGATACGCTGCCGCAGAGCATATAAAAATTAGTCGCGGTCTTTTCCTTTCCGTCCTTTTTTCTCCATATACGGAACATTCTTCTTGTAGAGTTCTACTTCTGCCATAATGGCCTCCTTCGTCTTACGACATGAAATGATATTTACAAAGCCCGAGGGCAAATGTACAAAAAGGGGGAGTGACTACAACGCCGCCACTCACGGCAACGCCTTATGCAACAAGCGCCAAAAAGGAAGGTAGTGTTCTATCCTTTTTAAATAAGAATAAAACACTACACCATTGACAGAGAGGTCAATTTTTACATGCAAACACTTGCAAAACGGCGGGAAAAATGTTAAAATATCAACGTATGCGGGCTATCATGCGCAGTGTAAGTCCAGCTTTATGTATACATATCAAATTATGCAGATACTTCGTTTGCGGAGATCTGACAGGAGAAAAATCATGAACAGTAAAAGAACTCGCGTAACGGCAACACTCGGCGTAATGACTGCGGTAATAATAGTCGCTAATTTGCTTGATAAGACGTATTCATACGGCTTGTCACTCGGTATAAGCGGCGCTGCTCTTGCAGTATGCGCACTGGTAAGCGTAACGACTTTTTCGTTTATATACAATAAATTCCCTTATGCGATAGCGGCGGGCGCGATCTTCGGACTGACCAGTTTTGTTCTTTCGTTTATATTTCAGAGTGTATTGTTCCAGAACCCGCTTGTATCCGTATTGCCGAGGCTGTTTATATGTATCATAGGATTCGGTGCATATAAACTGGCGGGATTTGCGGCAAGGGGACTGAGCGCGGCTGCTCGTATAACTCGTTTTCCGTTTACGCTTTCCGTGATAATATCCGTGCTCGGCGTGGAGGGAATAGTTGTTTATATAATATTGTTGTTCAACACAATGGACAGCTTTGTATTTTTTATCCTTTTATGGATATGCGTTCTTGCGGAACTGTTTCTGGTCGGATTTGCCGTTGCCTGCGGCGCACGAATATTCGGAAAAGGTACGGAGCGTGGTGCGGAGCAGTTTGCACTTTCAGTCGGCTCGTTTTTTACGGTCGTATCAAACACTGCGCTTGTGCTCCCGATGATGTTTTTATTCTCCGATAAATACGGATCGCTTTCGGAAGTATATGCCACTCTGATGCTGATAAATTTTCTACCGGAACTATTGATAACAACGGTGATCTCACCGTTTGTGATACTCGGCGTAAGAAAAGGACTCAGACTGGGAGTGGATGGAAAACCGCGCAAAAAACAGGAAATAACGGAAGGTGAAGTGAATAGCTGATGTTGCTTGCAATCGACATAGGAAATACTAACGTCAAGATAGGTGTATTTGACGGGGACAACCTTGTGCAGTCTTTGAGACTGTCTTCGGTACAGGGACGCACTGGCGATGAATACGGTATGGATATCGTGAACCGTTTGCGTGCGGGCGGCATAACCGCATCCGATATAACGGGTGCGATAATGTCCTCGGTAAATCCCGGAATGAATTACACCTTTGATCATGCGTGTGATTATTACCTCGGCGTAAAACCGCTTAATGTAGGGTCGGGTATAAAAACGGGGTTAAACATAAAGTACGATAATCCCAAAGAGGTGGGCGCTGACAGAATAGTTAATTCCGTTGCTGCGTATTACACATACGGTGGTCCGTGCATAACGCTTGACTGCGGAACGGCGACGACTTTTAACGTCATCAGTGAGAAGGGAGAATTTCTCGGCGGCGTTATCGGACACGGGCTTAAAAGCGCAGCCGAAGCGCTTTCGATGTCCGCGGCAAAGCTGCCCGAAGTCGAGCTGATCCTGCCGGCGAAAGTGCTCGGAAAGAACACGATAACAAATATGCAGTCGGGGCTGATACAAGGCTATATAGGTATGGCGGAGCGCGTAGTGCGACTTCTGCGCGAGGAGACCGGGTATCTTACAGCGAAGGTGATAGCGACCGGTGGGCTAAGCGAGCTGATATATAAAAACAGCGACATTATTGACATTATGGACAGGACGCTGACGCTGCGCGGACTTAATATTATTTACAAACTTAATACCGAACCTTCGGAGAATAAAATTTCCGGAGGACGTATGACAAAAAGATAAAAACACGGAGAACATATTGCAATGAAGAAGACTGTTAATGTAGCAATCATGGGTATAGGCACTGTAGGCGGCGGTACTTACGAGATACTGACTAAGAATCACGATTTTCTGCTGCGCACACAGGGCATAGATTTTCAGGTTTCTAAAGTGCTGGATAAGAATATCGATCGTATCAGATATTTCGGAATACCCGAAAACAAGGCGGCAGCTACCGTGGACGAGATAGCGGCAGATAAGAGCATAGACATTGTAGTCGAAACGATGGGCGGCGTTGAGCCTGCTAAGACGTTCATAGAGAAGGTGCTGCTTTCCGGCAAAAACGTGGTTACCGCAAATAAAGAGCTGATATCCAAGCACTGGCCTGCGCTTGAGGCGGCGGCGAAGAAGGGCGGCGCCGGACTTTACTTTGAGGCGTCGTGTGTCGGCGGTGTTCCTATAATCCGTGCACTCCAGGAAGGTCTGCAGGCGAACCACATTACGTCGCTTGTGGGAATAATCAACGGAACGACCAATTACATTCTCACGAAAATGACGGAAGAGGGTATGAGCTACGATGATGCGCTGAAGGAAGCGCAGCAGCTCGGATACGCAGAGTTTAATCCGACGTCGGACGTAGAAGGATTTGACGTTGCTTATAAACTTTCCATACTTGCATCGCTTGCTTTCCACACATGTGTTCCGTATCAGATGATACACCGCGAAGGCATAACCAAGATATCCAAAGCGGATATAAAAGCCGGTCTTGAACTGGGTTATCGCATAAAGCTGCTTGCGATAGGAAAGCGGAAGGGCAATGAAATAGAAGTCAGAGTACACCCTACATTTGTTCCCGCCGCGCATCCTCTTGCGAGTGTAGGCGGATCGTTCAATGCGGTATATGTGAACGGCGATTATGTGGACGACCTTATGTTCTACGGCAGAGGCGCCGGAGCGCGTCCTACGGGCAGCGCTATAGTGAGCGACATTGTGTATGCGGCGAAAGCATCCGGGCCGGTTTATTCCGATTTTGAGAACAACGGTCAGAAAGCGGATGATATAGTAATAGCGAGCGATTTCAGCAGCAAGTATTATATGTCGATATCCGTCAAGGACGTACCAGGCGTACTTGCAGCAGTTACCGGTGTTTTTGCAAGGCACAGCGTCAGCATAGAAAGCGTCTCTCAGAGATCGTTCGGAAGCGGTGCTGCGATCGTATTTCTTACTCATACGGCGAGTGAAAGCGATATAATGGCGGCAGTAGAGGACATAGAAGATCTGGACGATACCAATAAGGTGGAAAGTCTGATAAGAGTGCTTGCATGACTGCAGAAAATATAATTAAAATTCGCGTATATACGAAAATTTGTTTGACAACTCCGCGGGCATTATAATATAATAAACGGAGTATTGTAACAAGTATATTAAAGTATATTGTAACAAGTATAAACCGAAGGAGACATCTGATGTCAAGAATCACAAAGAAAACCGCTGCGATGATAATAGCTTTCGTACTTGCGTTTGCTCTTGCTGTCGCGACGGTCATGACCTATGTCGGACCGTACACCGCAAATGCGGATGGCGCCGGCGCAGAGACGGTTATAAACACCAAGATAACCGAAAGAGTCAAATACGGCGGCAGCTTCACGGTTGCTGATCCCGGTAATAATGTTACCGTAAGCGTAAAGACGCCGGGCGGAGTAGTGCTTGAAGGTTCGGCACTCGGCAGTGTCGGCGTAAACGGATACACCGTAAAAGCGGACGAGCTTGGAGTATATCGTGTGACGTACACCCGTACTTCCACCGAGAATTCCGGTTCCAACAAATACACCGGCAGCTATTTCTATAATGTAGAATGCTACAGCGACTATGACTATAAATTTATAGTAGACGGTTATGGCGCTTCCATTCCTACTTTCGTACAGTCCGGTACTGACGCTGAAGAAATAGTTATCCCCGAAGCTACGCTTTACTACTACGATGAAACGGATGAAGAGTGGTTCCCCGTAAACATGGAAGAGGACAGCAGCGAAGTATACTGCAGAGTTACTTATCCTGACGGAAGCACGACTCTTTACAACATGTATGACGCAGATGACGCTGATGCGACCGCATGGCCCGCAGGCGGAGTAACCGTCAAGCCCGAACAGGCGGGAACATACTTCTTTACCTACTATGCACAGCTTGCAGGCGGAAAGAACGTAATGTCTGAAGAGTACACGATGCAGGCGCAGACGCAGTTCTCCGATGATACCGCGCCCAGCCTTAACGTATCCGGTATATCTTCTTCGGAGTCTATAGGCACTGAGATCACGCTTCCCGCAGCAACGGCTACGGATAACTATGATGAGCGTGTACAGGTAAGCATCACGGTGACGCACACTTACGCGGGTGAAAACGAAGCGCGTAACGTAGTTGCTGCGGTTATAGATGCTGACACCGGTTATGCAAAGAAGGACAGTGAAGGAAACGCACTTTACTACAAAGCGGCTGCAGATGACAATACTGCATACGCATATAATTCGGAAGGCAAGCGTGAGACCACGACGAACCCTGCCGAGGCTGTAGTAGTTACGTTCGATAACGACAACTTCATGAGCTTCTATCCTACCGAGACGGGTATTTACAACGTTGTATACCAGGCGAAGGATACGTCCGGAAACGAGACAGCTGCACATCCTTACCGCATCAACGTTTCCGATACGACTGCGCCTCAGTTCGATGAATTCGATACGATGATAATCCCTTCCAACTGGGGACTCAACAGCGTAGAGAGAGCATACGATGCAGTGAATCACGGCGACAAAGGAAATGCGGACGAAGCAGTTAAGCTTGAGTCCACCGATATTGCATTCCCGATGCCTGAGCTTATCGATAATAACGATAACGATTCGGATCTTCGTGTTTCCTTCACGATGAGCGATCCTGATAAGAACACTCTGCTTTCGTTCACGAACATTTATGCTACCGAGTATTCGTCGTCCGTAACGTCCTCCAATTCCAACTATGATAACGGAAAGACGTATGCATTCTTCAGATACTGGGAGTCCGGCAAGTACAGCGTAAGCGATGACTTCAAGATCACCGGCGAAGGCATCAGCGGAGATGTATATGTGCTTGTTAAGTACGATCCCGATACCAAGGAATACGTAGGTAACTTCAACTTTGCACGCGGCACTGCTACCACTGGTTCTTACTCTGTAAGCTACACCGCGCGTGATACGATAGGAAACAGCAGATCTCAGACCTTCTCGATAAATCTCAGCAGCACGCTCAGTGATGTCGGCACGCCGACCATTGATTTCGATGCTCCTGATTACCTTGTATTCAGAGAGTATGAGTCGGATGTAACTATCGACGATGTATCTATCATAGATACCCAGGACACCAGACTGGACATTGAATACTACCTTGTATTCGCGTCCACCGTTGACCCTGAAACCAATCCTGATTTTGATACCGTACTCGGCAATCTTACCGAATACGACGCAGCTACTGACAAAGGCGGCTATGTAGAGCTTCCTTCTGCACTCGGCACCAACACGCTCACTCTTGTCAACGAAGGCAACGGCAACGAGCTTACCGTTATCAACTCCGATGGCGATGAGGTGACCGTAACCGTTACGGCTTCTACCGTATACGTTATTGCAAAGGCAACCGATGACGTAGGCAATGTTGAAAGCCTTGTAACTCCTATTGAAGTAGTTGACAGCGATGCGTTCAGCGCAGCTCCTTCCATCAGCTTCGGCGCTCTTGACGTAAGCGGCAAGGCAGGCGAGGAGATCGTAGTAGGCTCCGCAGTAATCAGCTATGGTTCCGACTACCTCCGCGATTACACCGGCTTTGAGCTTTACGTTCAGCGCGTTGCAAACGCAGATAACGAGGCAGTTGACGAGAATCCTCTCGGAGACGTTGCATTCGAAACGTACAGCGCAAATGCAAACGCAGACGGCTACAGCCAGCTTGCAAACCGCACTTACATTGATAACATCAGATTCACTCCGTCCAACGCAGGTATTTACATGGTAGTGGTTCGCGCATACAACGTTCTCGGTCAGAGCGACGTACGTATGGCGTTCGTACAGATCACCGGTAACTCCGGCGGCGGAATAGAAGTTTCCGCAGCAAGCAATCTTCCTTCTACGCTTTCGGTAGGACAGACCTACAAGCTCAACAGCAAATACAATGTCAACACCGACAGCATCCCCGGAACGTCTGAAGACGCTACGTTCGGTATCGTACGCAGCATAAAGGGCGGCAAGATTGCAGTCGTAGGAAATGAAGTTACCGTATACTCCACCGGTTACTATGAGTTCACCGACTATGTATATGAGCAGAGTCTTGATAACGGTTACACCGGATCCAATGCTCTTCAGTCGATGATTCGCTATGAATACATCAACAGAAACGATGGTTCTGAAGTTGTAGGCAACGCAGCAGGTAACACCGCAAACGGCGATTACAGCTACAAGGGAATATCTTCTGCAAATCTTGCAGTAAGCACGACGACTGTCAACGCAACCGACTCTTCTACCGCAGTATTCGAGCTTCAGGGCACGATGCCTGTATACAGCACGAAATACGCTGAAGACAATAAGGTATTCGTAGTGCTTCCCAACCTTTCAGCTTACTCTACCAACGGCGCAGCTTCCGATATCGAAGTAGACGTTGTTGATGCAGACGGCGACAGCGCAGCTGTATACATGGCTGGAGACACCATTCCTTCCACGTACGCAAGCGCGTTCGAAGCATACTGCGAAGACAAGGGAATCACGTTTGAGGGCAACATGGCTATGTTCGTACCCACCGAGGACGGCGTATACACGATCTCTTACATCGCAACCCTTAACAACCGCGTTGTTACGAGTGACGAATATACGATTAAGGTTGGCGACGTAGTTGCTCCCAACATTGATGTTGCAGTAGGTTCGATCAACGGAACCCGCGTTACCGGAACGACTGTTTCTGCTAACGTAGGCGACACGTTCGACTTCGCAAGCATCACCGTAAACGAGCCTTCGACCGGATTCAGCTACACGAAGGAACTTATCGATCCCAATAACTCTGTTATTGCAACGCTTACTTCCCGTACGCTTGCAAACAACGGCAGCTCTTATACTCTTGGTATTGCAGGCCAGTACCGTGTAGAATATACGGTAACCGATGATGCAGGTAACTCGACGGTAGTTAAGTATACGATCGTTGTATCGAGCAGCTCAAGCACCTCTCCTTCGTCCGGTGCGGTAACTACTCTTGCGGTAGTGCTTATCATCGTCGGCGTACTTCTTGTTGCGGGTGTGGTAATCTACCTCATCAGATTCAGAAGAAGAAAGCCCAATAAGAGATAAGTTAATTCCTTATAAATCAAAAAGCGCGTATAGGCAAAAAGCTTATGCGCGCTTTTAACTTGTGCAATATTTGTAAAAACAATTGAAATTAGAAACTGTTTGTAGTATAATCAATATATGTACGATTTCCTGATCATCGGTGGAGGCGTCATCGGTTGCGCGATAGCGAGGGAGCTGTCAAGATTCAACGCAAGTGTAGCCGTGGCGGAGTCCGGAAAGGACGTGTGTTCTTCCGAAGTTCGTACGGGCGGCGTAGTGTGTGCCGCACGCGCGCTTTTTCCGTATCGTCCTTCAGCAGTGAAATACGCTGCGGCGGGTGAGAAGATGTTCAGGTCGTACTCTGCCGCACTTGGCGTTACGTATAGGCGTACCGGATGCCTTTACGTATGTGACGATAGTTTTGACGCAGTGCGTATCACAGATAAATGCAATAGCCTTGGAATATCGTGCAAAACGCTTGCGTACGATGAAGCACTCAGAATTGAACCGCACCTTATGATGCGCAATGAAAAAGAGCGGTATTTGTATTTTCCGGAAGCGGGTTTGACAGACGCATGTGAATTTGTTTTTGCGTTAAGGGAAAACGCGGAGATAAACGGGACGCACTTTTATTTCGGATTTGAGGCAGAAAAAGCGACGGACGGTGAAGGCGTGACCGTAATATCCGCGGACGGGCGCAGTATACAGGCACATCATGTCATAAACTGTTCCGGAAATAACGGCGGTCCGGTGGCGCGTGCGTTCGGTGATCTGATATACCTTGAGCACGCCGCCGTAAACTGTGTTGTCAGTAAATGCAAGCAGCCGCCGCGCATTCCCGTATTCTGCGGAAACAGATCCGTACTGCCATGCCCGGGCGATTCTGTAGCTGCCGTGTGCGAAAGGGTAAGTAGCCGACGTATGGTGCCGGAAGTTATTCCTTACGACGGCGTTAGCTTTGAAGGTCCGGTTGAACTTGCCTTTGAACCCGTACTCAGGTACGCCAGGTTGTACTCGTATGCACACGGCGGAGATATTATCGACAGAAAGGGTAAGCTGAACGGAGTAAGACACGTTATAGGCATGGATGACATGGGAATAACCCTTGCTCCTGCACTTGCTATGGCTGTTGCCCGCTCATATTCGCTTGAAAAGCGTTGTAATTTTATATCAACCCGCACGAAGCCGGTACATGTGGCAGCGTTGTCCGCATCGGAGCGTGCAGCCCTTGTGCGTAAAGATAAAGCATATTCGTCGATAGTGCTTGCATCCCCACCGGTCACTGAAGGCGAAGTGCGAGACGCCGTTTTGCGCGGTGCCGATACCATAGACGGACTGGAACGCCGGTTGCTTCACGTGGGGGAGAGCGGCGGTGCAAGACTTGCGGCGGCAATGGAAAGATACTGCTCTGACAGCGGTTTTTTCGCAAAGGAGGTGTAATGCGTACAACGGACGTATTCATCATAGGCGGCGGACCGGCGGGAATGGCTGCTGCTGCTTCAGCCGGAGCAAGCGGGCTTAATGTTGTGCTTGCGGAAGCGGCGGAACTTGGCGGAAGAATGATGACGCACATAGAGGGCGGTGTCGGAGAAAGCATGTTCGGCGAAACGATGACGGGACCGGAATTTGTTTCGCATTGTAAAAAAATGCTCAGTGGCATGCGCAACGTAAAAATCATTCATTCCTCTGTAATATCGGTAAGCCGTGATCGTGAAATAGAAACGCTTGGAGCAAGTAATAACGTTTTCAAAGCCGGTGCGGTTATTATAGCAAGCGGTGGTAAAGACAGACAGTTTGCGGCATGCGGGATACGCTGTCCGAGCGGTATTGAGGGAATTTATTCCGCTTCCGATGCGCTTGCCGCTCATTGCCTGTATGGCAGGCGTATAGGAAACCGCGCGGTAATAATAGGTGCGGGCAGCGATGCGTTGACTGTGGCGCGCAGACTTGCGCTTGAAGGAACAATGGTAACCGGTGTTATAGAAAGGCGACCGTTCCTCAGCACAAGTGCAAGAATGAGACAAGAGTGCCTTGATGATCTGCGCATCCCGGTTTATGTTTCTGCAGAAGTAATGGGACTGAAAGGTGATAAACGCGTTCGTGAGGTATTGGTGCGTACGCCGCAGAAAGAGTTCTCTCTGCGTTGCGATGCCGTAGTGTGCGCTGTGGGAAGAGTGCCCGACGCTTCATTGATACCTTACGTCAGTTGTGACGATAACGGAATAGCAGAAGTCGACTCCCATTACATGACGGATACCGCAGGGATATTTATAGTCGGAGGTGCATTGCATTCATGCGGCTTATGCGACTGTGCCGCCGCAGAAGGGGGAATGGCAGGTTATTCCGCAGCAGAATACGCAAGGCATGGCGTCATATCTGATCGCCGTGAATTTATCAGAAAGGGTAACTGTATAGCGTATGTCCTGCCTGTACGGGCAACAGCGGGCAGGTATGCGGACGTGAGCATACGGGTAACGGAAACAATGGACTCCGGAACATTGGTTTTTCGTGATGGGTCAGGTAATATAGTTAAGCAGACGGAACCGCGCATGCTGAACGCCGGTAAAGAAATACGTTTGCGGCTCAGCTCCGAAGAGATCGGAGAAGGCGAATGTCTGACTGTGAGCGCGGAGAAGAAACAATGAAAGAAATCAAATGTACGGCATGTGAGCGCGGTTGCACACTGCGGGCGGACAGTGATCTTTATGAGATAACGATTTCCGGTAATAAGTGTCCGCGAGGGAAAGAATATGCGCTGGGCGAATATATAAACCCCACGCGGGAGGTGACATTCAATGTGCGCGTGCGTGGCGGAAGTTCTCCTGTGGTTTCCGCAAAGACAGCATATCCGATAGCCGTCACAAAAATACTTCCGCTTTCGAGGCTGCTGCTTAAACTCAGCGTTGACGCGCCCGTAGCGGAAGGACAGACGCTTTTTGCATCATTGCTCGGCGAAAGGATAGTGTCGACCTCAGCGGTCGAAAAGGAAGCATTATGAGTACTGTTATAGAACGTCTGCGAATAGACGGATGTGATGAATTTTCCGTCAGCAAGGCATTTATAAAAATGGAAGGCGCGGGATATGTCCGCAAAAAGTATACCCCGACGTCAGAAGTAAGTCATCTGGAGATATATCAGTATCAATCTCCGGCGGGCGAGAAAATCACAGTGGTATATGATACCGTTGCGAAAATACTTACGATAGATGCGCCCGCGGAACAACTTACGGCATTGCGTCCTATACTTCCGGAAGGCGTACAGAAACCGGCAAAGCAGGTTGCCGCTCAGCAAACGAATCAGGCGGCGGTTACGGGACAGTCCAAACAGCCTGCAAAACAGAAGCAGACGGTCAGACAATCACAGACGCCGAAAGCCGTGAAGTCGAAGCCGGAAAAGCAACCGCAGAAAAAGGTTCCCGACAGTGGCGAGGGGAAAACTAAAAAGCAGACCAGACGCAAGCCCGAAAAACCGGCTGTAGAAACCGAAACGCTGAAGGGCATAACCCGCAAACGACTTGATTGGGCTCTTAAAGACATGAAGTCCTCAGACGGTATAAAAGTAACGGCGCACACCGGCAATGCCTCATGGACGCTTACGGACGCGGATAAAAACACGGCAGAGCTTCGCATGGAAGGCACGTCAGTCTGCATTACAGGGAAAAAGAGTCCGCTGATCAAACTTGTGCGGGACAGACTTACGAGCAAATGCGATATGAAATTGCTGCGCAAATACTTGTCTGTTTCGCTCAGATATCTCTCTGAAGCGAGCAGGATAGATCTCAGCAACGGTCTTACTGACTTTGCAAATATATCCCGCTTGTCCGATTATTCCGTACTGCTGATTACTCCTTACCGTGCTCTTGAAAAGCTCATATATGACCTTCAGCAGGCGGAAGGGATAAACGTGAAAATGATAGGGCAAGCATATGAAAAGGATGAAGACGGAAAATATATGCTGAAGAAAGGATATCTGAAGAGGATAAACTCGGTGGTATATTCTGAAGTTATGACGTCGTTATACACGGAATACTATGCGACGCGGAACTTCTACACACACTCAGAGAATGCTGCCGACAGTCGTTCGCGCGGAATATCCGACAAGGCGGAAGCTCAGAAGATACTCGGGAAGCTGCTTTCCGTAATAGAATACAACTGTAAAAAACTCAGCGAGATAGGCTTTGCTATAGCAGAGGACTGACGGACAGGAGGAAAAATGACAAAATATGTAGTCATAACCGGAGGAGTTGTCTCCGGCATAGGAAAGGGAATAACGGCTGCGTCTCTGGGCGCACTGCTCAAAGCTCGCGGTTACAAAGTGACGCTGCAGAAGTTTGATCCGTATTTCAACGTGGATTCGTCCAATCTTTCGCCGTATCAGCACGGTGAGATATTCGTTACGGATGATGGTGCGGAGACCGATCTGGTCATCGGTCATTATGAGCGTTTTATAGACGAATGTCTGACAGGACGCAGTGACATCACAAGCGGCAGGGTATATGCGAAAGTAATTGAAAATGAGCGTGAGGGCAAGTATGACGGAAGCACGGTGCAGGTAGTACCGCACATTACCGATGAAATACGCAATCAGCTTCTTACGCCGGATGACGGCACAATAGTTATAGTAGACGTCGGCGGAACGGTCGGCGACATAGAGTGTACTCCGTTTCTTGAAGCGTTCAAGCAACTCAGAGTCCTTGCGGGAAACGACAATATAGCATACGTTCACGTTTCCTATGTACCTTTCCTTGAAATGAGCGGAGAGCAGAAGACAAAGCCGACTCAGCATTCCGTTAAAGAACTGTCGAACATGGGAATCCAGCCCGACGTTATCGTATGCCGCTCTGATTATCCGCTTGAAGCGGGAAGTAAAAAGAAGATGGCGGCGTTTTGCAATGTGAAACAGGACTGCATAATAGAAAATCTTACGACAGATAACATTCTTGAAATACCTCTTGAACTTGAGCGTGAGGGTTTTGCGTCGGCAGTTCTGCGTAAGCTGCGCCTTGAGGATCGTAAGGCAGACCTGAATAAGTGGGAAAAGGCGGCGACTGCGGCATACAAACAGGAAAAGCAGCGCAAGGTGCGCATAGCGGTAGTAGGCAAGTATGTGGAAATGCACGACGCATACGTATCTCTTTACGAGGCTTTGCGTTATGCCGGTTACGATCTCAGCTCTGACTGTGAAGCGGTCGGCGTAAGTTCGGACAGTATAAACAGTGAGAATGTCGATAAAAAGCTTTCCGGTTATGACGGTGTGATCATTCCCGCCGGTTTCGGTGAACGCGGATTTTCAGGCAAGATAGCCGCAGCGCATTATGCGAGAGTTAAGAATATTCCTTGTCTTATGATCGGACTCGGCGCACATGCCGGTATAGTTGATTACGCGCGCGACGTTATCGGTCTTGCGGATGCTGACAGCCGCGAGTTCAGTAAGAGCACAAAATCACCGGTAGTATGCGAGGGACGTACTCTGTTCAAGAAGGGAGCGCATATAAGCAAAGTTGAAGCAGGCACTGAACTGTATAATGCGTACGGAGAAGCGGCGATTAAAATGCGGCATCGTCATCGTTATGAAATTAATCCCGCGTATGAAGCGGCATATGTTAAGTCCGGGCTTATTATTAGCGGCAGATCTGATGACGGATTTATAGATGCATTTGAATTGCCGGATAAAAAATTCTGGGTTGGAGTCACTTTCCAACCGGAATTCAACGCAAAAGTAGGTAATCCGGATAAGCTTATCAGGTTATTTGTTTCCAAATGTCTGTAAGCATTTATCCGATACATGGCAAAGAAAGCAGCAAATAACGCATGATACGTTACTTGCTGCTTTTGCAATTAAATAAACTCATCAGAATTTTCTTGACATGGGGAGCTTATAGGATTATAATAAAAAAGACGGTAAAGATTATACCGTTTTCAAAAATAAATAACGCAAGCGTGGGCGCAAATTACTTTTTGCCACGCATTCCGTATGTACACACCATTAGGACAAAGACTCAAAGAATTAAGAACGGAACGCAAACTTACACAGCGGCGCCTTGCAAGCGATCTTAACATTCGCACGGTTACATATCTGCGTTACGAAAAGTCGCAGAGAGAACCACCGATCTCGCTTCTTGTTACTATTGCGCGCTATTATGGAGTTACTGTGGATTATTTGCTTGGATTGCTATAATGCGCGTTTTTATTAATAGCAATATTAAGCGGTTTAGATTTTGCCGCTGTTTTGTGTTACATTAAAACAAATCTGCCGTAAATCACCGTAATGCAGCCGATCGATCATTACAAAAACATAAAGGCATGGCGCTTGAGCCATGCCTTATTCATTTTTCCGGAACCGGCAAAGAAATATCCACGCGTTTATGTTCGCGTGGATATTTTATCTGTCTGATCATTAATATGACTATAAGCAGGTGACTGCTCAGATATTTATCGAGACGGGGAAACTCTGAATTCTGTCCGGACCGACGCCGACAAGAGCTATCTTGCATCCGATCTCACTCTGTATGAGTTTAAGATATTCAATAGCAGCTTCCGGCAGATCTTCCAGTTTGGTCGCCTTTGTTATGTCCTCAGTCCAGCCCGGCATGATCTTATAAACGGGTGTACACTTTTCCAGTTCACGTATATCGGCAGGGAAGTCGGATATCAGTTGACCGTTGTTGTCATAGCCTATGCAGACTTTGATTTCTTTAAGCCCTGTAAGCGTATCCAGTTTATTAAGAGCGATACCGGTGAGTCCGTTTACTCTGACCGCATAGCGAAGTATAACGAGGTCCAGCCATCCGCAGCGGCGGGGGCGGCCGGTCGTAACGCCGTATTCAGCGCCGGCTTCACGGATAAAATCACCTGT
Organism: uncultured Clostridia bacterium; assembly: GCA_944362615.1. Taxonomy (GTDB): domain Bacteria; phylum Bacillota; class Clostridia; order Christensenellales; family Pumilibacteraceae; genus Protoclostridium. The sequence continues at coordinate 114,584 of CALVTM010000001.1, read as the reverse complement.
TTCGTCAAACAGTTCAGTAGGGAAAGGACCTTTGCCGACTCTTGTGGTATAGCACTTTGCGATACCTATGCATTCATCGATAAGCGTAGGACCTATGCCCGCGCTTACGCAGAAGCCGCCGGTTACGGGGTGAGAACTCGTAACGTAAGGATAGGTACCCATATCGAGATCGAGCAAAGTTCCCTGTGCACCTTCAAACAAAACGTTTTTACCTTCTTTGTTTGCGTTATATGCGATAACCGTAGTGTCTGCCGCATAGCCTTTAAGTTTGTCCGCAGCATCATTATAAGCCGCGAGAACTTTGTCGTAGTCCAGTAGATCCGCGCGTTTTTCATATGCCTCTTTACCGAACATGCCGGTTATATATTTCTTTTTATTTTCAAGCATTATGCGCAGTTTATCCGCAAAAACGTCCGGATGGATGAGGTCATAGAAGCGGATACCGACACGCTCGGCTTTATCCATATAGCAGGGACCTATGCCTTTTTTTGTTGTGCCTATATCGCCGGCGCCTTTGGAAAGTTCCGCAAGCTCATCGATAATGAGGTGGTAGGGCATAACTATGTGAGCGCGGTAATCGATACGCAGCCCGTCAAGCGACGTACCGTTTGCGCGTACTTCATCCATTTCCTTGAGAAGTGAAAGCGGGTCAACAACACAGCCTGGTCCGATGCAGCAGATCGTACCGTCGTATAAAATACCGCTTGGTACGAGATGAAGCTTGTACGTTTTACCGTTACTTACGACGGTATGTCCGGCATTATTGCCGCCGGTAGCGCGTACGACAACATCGGCTTTAGCCGCCATAATGTCGATGATCTTTCCTTTGCCTTCGTCGCCCCACTGGGCGCCTGCAAGAGCGGTTATCATATTTATTTTCTCCTTGCTCTCCGCGTGCGCAGTACGACAACGATGATGCCGAGGGCTAACGTTATCGCCGCTGCTGCGGCAGAGAGAATGTATTTAAGCCAGATCTCCGTAATGCTCACATCAAACGCCGCTATGACTGCGACGATCACTGCGAGCAGTTCGCATAGTATCAATACCGTTTTGACTTTCCCGTGTACGCGTGAGCTGACCAGGAACAGGTTCAGTAATACGTATATGGCGGAAAGAATAATGTAAGTCGGTATATTGCCCAGTTTATTGACCGTGACTGTGATAAGCGCGGCTGCAAACAGCGCATACGCTATGATCAGACCCAGTCCGAAGATAAGCGCGTCATATTTTGATTTGTCTGAAACGGGGTATAGCTTTGCTTTTTGCAGCGGACTTACCAGCAGACAAAGTGCCACGATATTGACGGCGAGTACGCCGACCTGCGGCAACCGGTAAATATATACATACTCAAAGAACGAATAATCCACCGAGTAGTAATACAGATACAGCGCCAGCGAACCGATGCCGAGCGTGCATACAAAAAGGGAAATGACCGCTCCGCATATTGTTTTTATATAGACGTTTCCGCGCTTGAAGAACTTGAAGATCAGAGCGATCGGAAGCGGAAACAACGTATTTGATACCATTGTAAGCGGATTCAGCGCCGTACCGAATACCATATTACCGAGTACGTCTGATACAAGACCAACGGTCATGCCGGCCAACGGACCGAGATACGCACCTGCTATCAGCCAGGGCAGGTAAATGAAAGATACGGTAAACGACGGTGTGAGCATCAGCGTTTTTCCGATCAGTTTGCATACGATCGCAATAGCGGTAAACGTCGCTATCGAAGCTATGCGTGAGGCGGTGAAATAACTTCCGCGCTTTTTTTCGCGCTTCTCGGGTGTTGCTTGAATTTTTTCCGCTTCGACCTGAGAGGCAATTTCCTGTTGAGTGTTGTCATTACTCATTGTCGGGCCTCCTTGGGGCTTTTATGAAATTTTTACCTATAAAGTATACACTTTTATGCGTCTGTTGGCAAGTGTTTTCGGCGTACCGTCATTTGTTTTTTAGTTCTGCCGCGCATAAGGAAGCCGTCATACAGGCCGAAAGCCCACATAAGCGCAAGTATCGATAAAGTACCTGCGGCGGCACCTGCAAGTATCCCGACTATGCCGGGAAGGGCAGAGAGCAGCCGGTTTATCCATTCCGAAAGCAGAGCACACGGTACGGCGAGCAAACAGCAGCCCAGTATCGTAAATCCGAAAGAAAGAGATATGCCCGTGTGTTTTTTGATACAGAGCACGTCAAGCAGTGTGGAAAGTACAAGTCCGGCAAACATTGCCGCGCATACTGCATTAATAGAGAAGTGTCCATAGAAACAAAACATGACGCCCACTGTCACTGCAGTGCCTATGACGTAGTTTACGAAGCCCTGCTTTTCCATATTCAGCGAATTCATCATTGACGAAGTTATGCTTTCAAGTGCAATCGGGATAAGCAGAAAAGTACCTTGCCGGATAGCTTCGCCCGCTACTGCGTCATCGTACAGCAGCACTCCGACGCTTTCGCCCACGCCCCAGAACATAGGTATGCAGGCGGCGGATATGATCACTGAAAACTTGATCGATGACTCCGTCCTGGAACGCACTTCGTCATGCTTGCCTACGGCGGCGGCTTTACTCAGTTCGGGTATTAGCGCATAACTGAGAGAGCCTATTACCGTGATCGGAAGAAACAGCAGTGGCATTGCCATTCCGACGCCTGCGCCGAACATCGCAAGAGATTGCTCGTGGGTATATCCTGAAGTTGCGAATAAAAAAGGCACTATAGTTGCCATGAGCACACTGGTCAGTGAGGAGGATGCACGTAACGCGCTGATAGGAGCTGATTGAGCGAAAAGAGGTCTCAACCGGCTTCCGGGCATACCGACTCTTCCGCCGCTTGCAAAGAATACGATAACGGTAAGCGACATGCTTAACGCCATAGCGATCACAAGGGAAATTATTGCGGCAAAGGTTTTGCCCATTCCTGCCGAAAACATGACAAAGCAAATAGCGATCCTGAAGATCTGTTCGAGCAGTTCTATCGCCGAAACGGCGAAAAATTTTTCCCGTCCCCATAGGTTGCCTCTGAACGCCGCCTGAATTCCTCCGAGAAGAAGAGCCGGAAGCATGAGAAGAAGCAGCATAGCGGCTTCTTCTCCCGATAGTAGCGCAGGCAGCAGCGGAGATATTGCAAGTACTATGCATCCGAGAATGAGAGAGACTGCGCAGTTTATTACAAGTCCCGCTCCGACAACTGCTCTTGTGTCGTGCACTTTTCCTTCTGCGATCAGACTTGCCGTGTGTTTGCCCGTGATGAGCGGCAGTCCGCTCGTAGTGAGCGTTGCGAGCACAAAGAAAAATGAGAGGGCGATCTGATAAACTCCGAGAGCGCTTGCACCCATTTCACGTGACAGGTATATTTTAAACACGAAGCCGAGAGCACGGTCAATGACCGAAAAGGCTGTCAGTGTGAAAACCGCTTTTGCCAATTTGTTCATAGCATAATTTATTATTTTATAACGGCGTATATGACATTATTAGATTTGCGAACAGCCACTAATCTGCCGTAAAACTTATAATATCACTGTTGTTTGCGTGACGGCGGATCAGCTTGTTACGGAGCTATAAGAAAAAGCGCTGTTGCTTTTTTGATGCAACAGCCCTGTTGTTCGTCTGCAGATGATTTAAGAACGGCAGGAAGCGCGCTCTTTTGCGGTTTTGAAAGTGATGAGCCCGTTATGAATGACTTTGCAGTTAAGAGGGAAGTCGGTATATATTTCTCCGTCAAGCTCAACGGGGCAGCCTCCGCCGTCCACCTGAAGTTCGGTGATCTCATAATGGGTGATTTCCGGCAGTTTCTCGTGTCTGCCTTTGACAAATTTTGACAGTATACCGAACGGACCGCGATTCAGTTTCTCCGCGATCATAAGATCGAGTTTACCGTCGTTTATTTTTGCTGTGGGAGCGATATGCATACCGCCTCCGAAGTCGGTTCCGTTACAAACGCCCACCATGATGCAGTCTTTGACGAGTTCGATCTCTCCGTCTGTAGTCTTTGCGCGTATGACTACATGGTATGGATCGAATTTGATCAGGCAGTGAACAAGTGATGCGTAATAAGAAAAAGCGTTACGTTTATTTGCAACGGCGTTAAGGACGTCGACATCCATACCGGTTCCGGCGATATTAAGGCATCTGCGCGGTCCGACGTCAATGTAGTCGATACGTTTGGTCTCGCCGGCGATTATATCCGCGAAAGCTTCCAGCGGTTTCAGCGGAAGGTCGGCAGCTCGCGCGAAGTCGTTTCCTCTGCCGGAGGGGATAAATCCTATCTTGATTTTCTCGAAATCGGTTATGCCGTTGACCACTTCATGAAACGTACCGTCGCCGCCTATGGCAATGACATTATCCGCTCCGTTTTCGCAAAGCATCTGCGTAAGTTTCATTGCGTGTCCGCGGGCGTTGGTTTCGTATACGGAATAGTCGATACCGTTGGAGTTACAATATTTAGTAAGAACATTAAGGTTATTTGCGCCTCTGTTTTTTCCGCTGCGTTTGTTTACTATAAAATTGTACATCGAATCATCATCCTTTCGGCATCAGCAGGGTACGGAGCGCTGATATTTTTAATCATTATAACATTATTTTCACATGTTATCAACAGAATGTGACAGATAATGCTACAATATTTATACTTGCTTCAAAAATATTTGAAAATTTTTTCAAATAGTGATATAATCTGCGTTAATGGAAATACATGTGCCGGAATGGCTGGAAAAATTTGCCGAAGTAAACGAGTTCCCAATCTACATTGTGGGAGGTTATGTCCGTAATATTCTTGGAGGGCTGCCGCCGTCGGATATTGATATAGCGGGGAAGCCGCTTCCGAACGAGCTTAAGCTCCCCAAGGGGTTTTTCTTTGCCACGACATACCGGCGAATGGGGACAGCGCTTATAAAGTGCCGTTACCGAAGTGACATAGAACTGGAGTACACTCCTTTCCGCACGGAGGAATATGCGCCGGGAGGCGGACACACTCCCATATCGGTCAAATTCGATACGGATCTCGAATCGGACGCGAAGCGCAGGGATTTTACCGTAAACAGCATTTACTATGACATCAGGAAGCGTGAGATAATAGATCCTTTTGACGGAGTGCGGGATATAAACCGCCGTATCATGCGTGCCTATGATCCCGAGCGTATATTTTCATCAGACGGGTTAAGGCTCATGCGGCTGGTGCGCATAGCGGCTGAAACGGGTTTCGGAATAGAACGCACCACTGCGGATGCTGCGTTCAGGCGCGCCGCATATCTTGGCGATATAACTGGAACGCGAAAACGCGACGAACTGATGAAAATACTGAACGCTGATCTTACGTACGGAGTAGAGGATGCTCATTACAGAGGATTGAAACTGCTGCGCGAGTACGGATTTCTGCAATACATAATACCCGAGCTTGCCGCGCTTGGCGAACTTGCACCGCCGAATGAGCATCATAAGTACGATGCACTTGAGCACACATTCAGGGTAGTGCGCGCATGTCCTCCCGAACTGCGTCTTGCCGCGCTCATGCACGACATAGGAAAGGGTGAGGCGGTACGGCGTACTGGACGCATGATAAACCACGAAGTGTACGGTGAGGAAATGACGAGGCGTATACTCGGGGAAAGCGGAATGAAATTTCCGGCAAAGATCGTAGAGAGGACGGCACGGTTAGTGCGCTGGCACATGTATGACAAGGACGCAAGAACGCGCAGCGGTAAAATGATGTTATTTACGGCACATAATGCGGACATTGTGGACGATCTCACTTTGCTTATCGAAGCGGACAGAGCGGGCAGGGGAACTGATGAAGTTTCTCCTCCTGTACGTTTCAGGGCTTTCCGTGAAAAACTTAAGGAGACGGGCGCACCTATGTCGCTCGGGGCGCTCAAAATAAACGGTGCCGATCTGATGGCGGTAGGTTACGAAGGCAGCAGTATATCCGAAAAACTGAACGAGTTATTTGATATGTGCGTGCTCACTCCCGAACTGAATAAACATAAAAAGCTGATGAAACTGGCAAACGCAGGGCTGGTATCGGGAAATATTATGTCGGAAAATAATAAATAATTGCGGTCAGGCGGTCTCATATTATAGGTATGAGACCGTTAATATCGTTTGCAGCGGCGGCGATGATCGCTGTAATAATATCGTCATCCGTTCCCGCGCTCACCCCGAATACGTCACTTATAGTTCTTGAATACGGTGAAAGCGCGTATGAATATACGGATGAATACCCGTCCCCGCCGGATTTTACGATAGCTGAGGATTATCAGGAGCGGGGGATAGGCAGGAAATTATCCGAACGTATGAGCATAGTAGATGATCTTATTGCGGGCGGAAGCAATACGAAAGAAGCTTTGCTGTATTGTTTTCCTCTGCTTGAACGCACTGTGGAAAAAGCGCTTGCCGATGTGCGCCTGGAACCGGTCGACGGCGAGATAAGATTTATGCCGGACAGCGTGCCTATGTTTGAAATACGCAGGAGCGTACCCGGTTACCGCCTGGAAGAGAGCAGGGTCTACTCGGATATATATTTTGCATTGCGGCGTGGCGTAAAGCGTGTCGCATTATCTCCCGTTGCCGTACTCCCTTCCGTAACGGCGGAAGAGCTTTCGGCATATACACGTTTACGGGCGCGCTTTACGACTTCCTACTCGACGTCCACAGCTTCCCGTGCGCATAATATTGCTCTTGCAATGTCTAAGATAAACGGTACGACGCTCATGCCCGGGCAGACGTTTTCATTTAACAATATAGTCGGGAAACGTACGACAGCAAACGGCTTTGAAAGCGCTAAAATAATCATGGACGGAGAGTACACGGAAGGAGTGGGCGGCGGTGTGTGTCAGGCGTCCACAACGGTTTATAATGCTGCATTAATGGCGGGTATGCGAATAACGGCAGTCAACAGGCATACGTTGGTCCCGACTTACGTTGATCCGTCTTTCGACGCTATGGTAAACGGATCGGGTAGCGATCTGAAGTTCATCAATACGGGCGACGGTCCGGTATTCGTAAGAACGTATGCCAAAGGCGGGACTGCCGTCGCGGAGATATACTCGTCACAGCTGCCGTATAAACTGTCGTTGCGGTCAGAGACCGTCAGTGTGGGGGAGCGGCCTGCAGACAAAGAATTCGTAGATACGGAACGCACATATACGGAAGGCATGGCATCCGGGGAGAAAGTACGCATAAGCGGAGGTGCGCCTGCAGTCCGCAGCAACGGGTATCTGGTGATAGAATATCCGGACGGCAGACGGGAGGAGCACGCCATAAGGTCTGACAGTTATGCGGCGGCTGCGGGCAGGATAGCCATCGCACCGTAACAACGCCGGCGGCTGACTGAAAAAAAGGATTGACAATCATTCCGCATTATTATATACTATATTTTATACGATGCACGGAACCGTGCTTACTATAATTGGATTGGGCGGAGGGTTTCCGATGGAACCGGAAAAAAACAATGTTGACCCTGCTAAGGAAAAGCCGACACCGGAGAAAAAAGGATTTTTTGCCACCTTTTATAAGCGTTCGCTGAATGAAAGGTTTCTTATCATATTTCTTTTAACGGCATGTCTTATAGCGTTGATGACGCTGGTGCTTATATGTCTTTCGATAAACGATATGTTTCCCGAAGACATGAATAAGTTCGATAACGGCGGCGGCGAAATGAATTGGTACGGTTATATCATAGCCGTAGCTATAATTCTGTGTGTTGAGCTGGGAATGTTTGCCGCTATTAAGCAGGGATACTACAGCGATCTGGTTTTTGACTATGTGATTTTCGCTGTTCCATGCGCATTTATCGGTGCGATATTATATTATGGTATCAGTAATATAATAGGCACGAAAAATTTAAGTGAGCTTACTTTCAATGAAATACTTGGCAAGTTCGGCGGGCTGGCTGTTATAGGCGGTCTGTTCGGAGCGGCGGTAGGAATAGTTTTAGCTATGCTGTTCTGGCAGAAGCTGATGAAACACCCCAAAGTAAGTATTTCACAGTTACTTGATATAGCTGCGCCTTTCGTGCTTCTCGGTCAGTGCATAGGACGTTTCGGCTGCTATTTCGCTCACTGCTGCTATGGCATAGAAGTGGACTTTGCGTTGTTTCCGTTCTCGTATTCATATGATAACGGAGTGACGTATCATCTCGGCAATCCGTTTATAGAGTCCATATGGTGCTTCATAATGTTCGTGCCTCTGCTTGCGCTTCGGCTGTCTGACAAAAAGTGTTTCAACGGATTTTTCATATCGGTATACTGTATCTGGTACGGTATAGGCAGATGTACGCTGGAAGCATTCCGTGAAGGCGATCAGAAGCTGCAACTTATGGGCGGACACGGAGACGGCTTCGGAGTATCTCAGTTCACGAGTATACTGATGATAGCGGCAGGAGTTATATGGATAGCTCAATATATAATACGCGCCGTACTTGCCAGGAAGAAAATAATGATCGCCGTTGACAAAGATAAGCTGAACGACGAATATTTTGAATATAATAAAACTATATACGCGCATCCTCATGTTGACGCAGAAGGCAATCCGATAAAGACGCCGGACGTCAGCGCGGATACGAAAGGAGACGAAAATGACGGATGAAGAGACGTATAAGGAGATACCGCGCGCAAAAAAACTTGCGTCGAACATAACCGCGGCAGTAGTTCTCATAGCGACCGGTGCGGTATTGTTTGCGCTCGGCATGGCGACGGATATAGATATGAGCAAGCTGATACTTCCCGTTATACTTGCCGCGATCGGTTTGATACTGTTTATAAGTTCGGTGATACAGTACAACACGGTAACCATGTATCTGTCAATACTTTTTCTTGTATGCTCAGCCGTATCTTTTGTCGCGCATTATTCTGCCGTAGGTTATGCTGAACTGTGGCCGACGTATATACTTGCTCCGGCGATAGCGTCAGTGGCGACAATGTTCCTGAGCGGCGAGTATAAATTTCATATTCGGCTTATAATACTGTTCGGCGTGCCTGCCGTATTGCTTTCTTTGATGTCTTTCGGTCTGGTGGGTATGCGTATAATAATTCCCGCGCTGATAATGTTTGCGGGACTTGCGGCGCTTTATGTTGCGCTTGCCGTACGCGGAACTACGGAGGAATGAGAAATGCGTAATCTCTCTCTGATGACAGACCTTTACGAGCTTACGATGATGAACGGTTATTCCGTTCTCGGGAGCGCGGAAAAGACGGCGGTATTTGATTTGTTCTTCCGCCAGCAAGGTCAGATATCATATGCGGTCGCCGCAGGACTTGCGCAGGCGATTGAGTATATAGATAATCTGCATTTTGATGAAGAAGATATAAAATATCTTAAAGAAGCTGCAGGTTTCAACGATAAATTTCTTTCCGAACTGCGTTCTTTCAAATTCACGGGCGACATATTTGCCGTACCCGAAGGCACGCTTGTGTTCCCGAATGAGCCGATAGTCATAGTGCGCGCGCCGTTGTCACAGGCGCAGCTTATAGAACCGGCTTTGCTCAATATCATCAATCACCAGACGCTGATAGCGACAAAAGCGAGCAGGGTCAAGAAAAGCGCCGGAAATGCGAGCGTATCCGAATTCGGATTACGCAGAGCGCAGGGACCGGATGCGGGAATATACGGCGCGAGAGCGAGCATAATCGGCGGCTGCGGAGGCACCAGCAACGTGCTTGCCGGTCAGCTTTTCGATATCCCGATAAAAGGTACTATGGCGCATAGCTGGGTAATGAGTTTTGACAGCGAGCTGGAGGCATTCCGCAAGTTCGCGGAGATATATCCCGATAATACTTTGCTCCTTGTCGATACATATGACACGCTTCGCAGCGGCGTACCGAATGCGATAAAGGTATTTGATGAATTAAAGAGCAGAGGTAAAAAGCCGGTCGGAATACGACTTGACAGCGGCGACCTTGCTTATCTTTCCAAAAAGGCGAGAAAGATGCTGGACGACGCAGGGCACAAGGATGCGATCATATTTGCGTCATGTGACCTGGACGAGTATGTAATATCGTCGCTTAATGAACAGGGCGCGAGGATAGATGCTTACGGTGTGGGCACACGTCTGATAACCAGTGAAAGTATGCCTTCACTCGGAGGCGTGTACAAACTTGCGGAGCTTACCGAAAACGGAGTAAGGATCCCCAAGATCAAAATAAGTGACACTCACGATAAGATAACCAATCCGGGATTCAAAACGCTGTACCGCGTTTATGACGGAGACGGCAAGGCGTTTGCCGATCTTATATCTCTGGATGACGAGATATATGACGGTACGAAACCGCTCACGCTCACTCATCCGACGATGAGGTGGAAGAGCACGACGCTTGACGTGTACTCAATGAGAAAACTTCTTGTACCGGTCTACAAAAACGGACAACGCGTTTACGATCCTCCCGCGCTTTCCGAATCCGCAAAATACGCGGAGAGGGAGAAGGCGTCTTTCTGGGATGAGTATATGCGTAATGTAAATCCGGAGATATATAAGGTGGATCTTTCGGACGGGCTTTACGAGCTTAAGAGCAGGCTGATCGCAGAACACACGGGAGGCAGAGCATGAGATTCCGCAATGTCAGGAACGGGTACGATCCCGAAGAAGTCGAGCAATATTTCAAACGCGTCCGTGAGACGTATGATGAGACGTTGCTCTCTCAACGAGACAGGATTTTCGAACTCAAAGATGAACTGGCAAAAGCGGAAGCAGCGCTTGCGGAATACGAAAAAAGAAAAGATCAGATAAGTAAAGCGATAGAATCCGCACTGGGTAAGGCGGATGAAATAGAAAAGCTTACCCGGCGAAAAGTCGCCAAAGAACTTGCATCGTTACGCAAGTTCCATCGTCGCTGGGTGGGATACTATGCGCGGATACTTGAAAAGTATCCGCTTGACGACACTCTTGAACATGCCGGAGAGTTGGGTGAGGAAATAGTCAGACTGCTTGGCGAATCAGATGAAGTTCCGGCGGACAAACTGCGTACTGCGGGATTTGACCCGGTAGGTATGATAGAGCAGCATCTTGCCGGTGAAAGTGCCGAAGACGATGAGAGTTTCGATTACGATGCGGCGGCTCATCCGGATGACGATCTGGAGAAAATACTGCATGATCTCGGGCTTATGTTTGACGGCGAAAATAAATAATCTGAAAGGGAAACGGAAACGACCGTTTCCCTTTTTCCGGTTGCACAAATTATAACGGACGCTATTAATTTTCCGCTATAATGAATTGACAAAGAGTTTGACTTTATGGTATTATTTATAATGAACATCCATGGGGAAGATGGAAATATTATGTCGTGAAATCGGCATTAAAAAATGGAGGCGAAAATGAAGAGTATTGAAAAGTTCAATGAGTGGAAGCAGAAGGTAACTGATAAAAGCCTTCTCAAACAGCTCGAAAAAATGGAAAATGATCCTGTTGCTATCGAGAATGCTTTTTACAAAGATCTTGAATTCGGCACGGGCGGTATGAGAGGGATTCTCGGAGTAGGTACCAACTGCCTTAATATATACAACATCCGTAAAGTTACCGAAGGCGTATCTCTTGCAATGGTTGCAGCAGGTAAGACGTCGGTCGCTATCAGCCATGACAGCCGTAACATGAGCAACAAATTTGCAAAGACGGCGGCTGAGGTATTTGCATCTCACGGTATAAGGGTACATATAGTTCCAGAGGAGTCGCCCACGCCGTTCCTTTCGTTCGCTGTAAGGCGTCTGGGCTGCGATATGGGTGTAATGGTAACGGCAAGCCATAATCCGAAGCAGTACAACGGTTACAAACTGTTTGACGATACCGGTTGCCAGGTGCTGGACGATGCTGCGGAAGAAATCATAGCTTATGTGGAAAAAGTAGATCCGTTTGAGGTAAAGACGCGCACATTTGCGTATTACGAAAAGCAGGGACTTATTTCATATATTGATAAGTGGGTATACAGCGCATTCCTTTGCGAGGTCGAGTCTCAGTCTCTTAATGACGCAAAGCCGCTCAGAATAGTATACACTCCGCTCAACGGCGCCGGATTCCATCTTGTGCCTGAAGCGTTGCGCGACAGGGGATTCAACGATGTATCTGTCGTAGAAGAGCAGGGATATCCCGACGGTGATTTCAAGACCTGCCCGTTCCCCAATCCCGAGAAGCCGGAAGCGCTTGCGCTTGCGATCAAGAAGGCTGAGAAAGAGGGCGCGGATCTTGTTCTTGCGACGGACCCCGACTGTGACCGCGTAGGTATAGCGGTAAAGCATAACGGTGAGTTCGTACTTCTTACGGGTAATGAAGTAGGCGTACTTCTTACCGATTATGTGCTCGGTACCAAGTATGCGCGCTGGGGTCTGCCTTACGGTGCAACGGTCGTCCGTACTATCGTAACGACGTCGCTCGTGGATAAAATAGCTGCTCATTTCGGAGTCAAGGTCGTTCCCGTACTTACCGGTTTCAAGTGGATAGGTAATGTCATAAACAAGCTGGGTGCTAACGGGGGCAATGCCGACAGATTCGTACTCGGTTTCGAAGAGAGTTACGGATACCTTATCGGTACGCATTGCCGTGACAAAGATGCGGTCGTAGCGTCGATAATGATAGCCGAGATGGCAGCATATTACAAGACGGAAAACAGAACGCTCATTGATCAGCTTAATAGCATTTATTCCATGTATGGAAAATATGAGCACAAAAATATTTCCAAGAAATACGAAGGCGCGTCCGGAAATAAGAAAATGAAAGGACTGATGGAAGGACTTCGTACAAATCCTATCACGCAGATAGGCGGCGGTAAAGTCGTGCATGCGGTAGATTTCCTTGACCAGACGGAGTACGACGTTCCCAAAGCGGACGTTATGCTTTATGAAACGGATAACGGACTTACCGTTATAGTTCGTCCGTCCGGAACGGAACCTCTTATCAAATTCTACATTACGGCGGCTAAGAACGAAGAGGAGAATGCAGCGTTGTTTGCTGCGGCTGTTTCGGATATTGACAGAATATTCGCATAAATGGGGAAAAGTCACCGTAAGGTGATTTTTTCTCAAAATAACGGACATAAACGGCATAAAAAACGGAGATGACATGAGAAACATCAGCGAAATACACGAATACATTGAAGATAACGGCGTAAAGTTCGTCAAGTTATCTTTCAGTGATTTGCTCGGACGACACAGAAACGTATCTGTCAATGCATCGCATTTTGCGGAAACGGCGGACGGGTTTGTAATCGATCCGGTTGTATTCGGTGCGGATAGCGATCTTTTGCTGATACCGCGTCCGGAAACATTCACAACTATGCCGTGGCGTCCGTCGTCAGGAGCCGTGGTCAGCGTCATGTGTAAGGTCCGCAGAGTGGATGGCAAGCCGTTCGGCTGTGACTGCGGAGACATAGTTGAGCTTGCGGACAAGCGTTTTATGGAGAGTACGGGATGCGGTGTGCGCATGACGACGGAAAGTGAGTTCTACATTTTCCGCACTGATGAGAGCGGCGAGCCGACATTGATACCTGTGGACAATGCGGGTTATCTCGATGCGGCTCCGCGTGACAGATGTGAAAATCTGCGCCGTGACATAGTATTCAATCTCGAAAGCATGGGAATGCAGCCGCTATCCTCTCATCATGAAAAAGGCAGAGGTCAGAACGCGGTAATATTCCGTGAATGCGTTCCGTATATGAGCGCGGTCAACACGATGCTGTTCCGCAGTGCCGTAAGAAATATTGCTTATACTAACGGACTTTACGCGTCGTTTGCTCCATGCCCGAAAGACGGTGAAGTCGGAAGCAATTTCCGTATAGTTGCGGCATTGTATAATAATGGTAAACCGGCGGGTGAAAAGTACGCGGAGGCGTTTGCGAGAGGCGTGACAGCGCGCATGAGTGAACTTGCAGCTTTCACAAACCCCGTAGGCAATTCTTATGACAGACTTGCGCTTCCGACGACTCCGTGCGGTAACGGATCGGACGATAGGAAGCCGGCGGTAAGAGTGCAGAGCGGCGGTAAGGTGGAAATAATGTTCGCTGACACGGCATGTAATCCGTTTACTTCGCTTGCGCTTATACTTGCGGCAGGCGAAGAGGGAATGACGGGAAAGAAACTGCCGGAGTCTGTTCCGATGCCGACGTCTCTGAGCGCAGCACTTGACACGGCTGAGAATTCGGATTTCATACGGCGGAATCTGCCGGCAGAGTATCTTGAGAAATATTTTGCATATAAACGCAGATTAGCAAGCAGAACAGGCAGAGAAGATATAATAGCGGCAGGATATTAAAATGCGCGGCAGGCGGCAGCAAACGGGAGGGAATATTTGAACGTATTGGTACTTTCTTCATCCGATAAAGTATATTCCGTCGTATTACAGCTGCTTGCCGTATGCGGTAATCACCGGGCGTTAAGAGCGCATAACATTCAGCAGGCAAAAACGCTGATCGGGCAATGTGTATTCGGAGCGGCGGTCATCTATGCTGACAGCATGGATATCGGTTTCCGTGACGTCTGCTTTATATTGGCTGAAAATTGCGTAGGAACGGCATTTTTGCCTAAGAGCGGCGGTGACGAATTATATGAATTATACGACCGGGGCGTGCTCGTAGCGGAGCGGCCGCTGACTAAAGCGACGGTATACGTTGCGCTAAGGGCAGCCCTCGGCGTAGCTTACAGATATGAAAAACTGCTGAGGGAGAACGCCGATCTTAAAGACAGGCTGGAGACGCTCAGGATCATATCGAGAGCGAAATGTATTCTTGCGTTTGGCGGAATGACTGAGGAACAAGCCCATAAGGAAATAGAGCGCAGGGCGATGTGTGAGCGGCGTACTAAAAAAGATATAGCAAAAGAGATCATCGAGGGTATCGACGGTAATGAGAAAAATTAATGAAGAATGCGGCGTATTCGGCATAATAGACGAACAGGATCAGCCTTGTGTGCATATTGCGGCAACGGCGCTTCTTGCACTTCAGCACAGAGGACAGGAAGGGGCAGGCATAGCTTATTTCACCGACTCTGAGAATGTGGACAGCATAGCGTGTCGTAAAAACGTAGGACTTGTGTCCGATGTATTCGGCAATGACTTTCTTGCAACTGCGCCGATGACAAAAATGGCGTGCGGGCATGTAAGATATTCAACTACGGGCGGAAATACGGTAGAGAACACACAACCGATTGTCACTCACCATTCGAGATTGACTTTTGCCGTATGTCATAACGGTAACATAACCAATGCGGATGAACTGCGCAGCTATATGGTCAACGAGCGCGGCGCGGTATTTTATACTACCAACGATACTGAGATCATCAGTAAAATAATCGTAGACCGGATAATAAAGACGGGAAGTCTTGAGCAGTCGGTAATAGATCTGCTCGGAACGATACAGGGGGCTTTTTCGCTGATAATAATGACGAAAGATAAGCTCATAGTCGCCAGGGATCCCAACGGATTCCGTCCGCTTTGCATAGGAAGGCTGGGGACTTCCGTTGTGGCTGCGAGCGAAACGTGCGCTTTTGACAGTATAGGCGCTGTGTACGAAAGAGACGTAAAACCGGGTGAGATATGTTGTTTCAGCCGTTCGGGCAAATGCGAAAGTTATTTTGTCAAGCCGGGTAAGCGTTCTCTCTGTGTATTTGAGCTGATATACTTTGCGCGTCCGGACAGCTTTATCGATGGTATGAGTGTCTATAAGGCGCGGCTGGAGATGGGCAAAGCGCTTGCGCGTCAGTGTCCGACGGATGCCGATATAGTATGCGGCGTACCCGAGAGCGGATTTGACGCTGCATATGGATACAGTATGGAATCGGGAGTACCCTACGGAATGGCATTTGTACGTAACAGATATGTGGGACGCAGCTTTATATTACCGACGCAAAAGGGACGATCGCGAGCCGTCGGTCTCAAACTCAACCCGCTTCGTGCGTCCATCGAAGGCAAGAGAGTCATACTTGTGGACGACTCCATCGTCCGCGGTACGACGAGCGCAAGGATAATCAAATCTTTGCGGGATGCGGGCGCAAAAGAGATCCATATGCGTATAAGTGCGCCGCCGTTTATAGCGCCCTGCTATTTCGGTACCGATATAGACAGCAAGGAAAACCTTATAGCGGCAAACTGCAGCATAGAGGAGATACGTGAAAAGATAGGCGCGGACAGCCTGGTATTTCTGGACGTGGACAGGCTGGTTCAGATAAAGCAGGGAACGGATATAGAATACTGCACGGGATGCTTTACGGATAAATATCCGATAGACGTATCCGGTGCCGGTAAAAAAGATAAATTTGACTGAGAAAAACCAAATCGGAGAACATAAACGGATTATGAAAAAAGCGTATTTGATTTTGGCAAACGGAGACGTTTACGAAGGAACGGGTATCGGCGCAGAGGGCGAAACGCTCGGTGAAGTCGTATTCACGACAGGCATGGGATCATACATGGAGACGCTGACCGATCCTTCCTATTACGGACAGATCATCACTCAGACATTTCCTTTGATAGGCAATTACGGAGCGATACCGGCGGACAATGAATCTGACAAGGCTTACTGCAAGGGTTACATCGTACGAGAGCTTTGCCGGATGGGCAGTAATTTCCGCAAAGACGGTGAGCTCAACGATTGGCTTATCGATCAGAAAGTCGTAGGCATCGAGGGTATCGATACCCGCAGACTCACAAGAACGATAAGAGAGCACGGTGTCATGAACGGCATGATAACGCCTTCTCTTGACGGAATGAAGGATAAGCTGAACGAGATAAGCAAGTTCAGAGTCAAAGATGCGCCGATGAACACGACCGTAAAAGAGCCGTATGTGCTTGGTGAAGGCATCCGTATCGTCCTTATCGATTACGGCGCAAAACTCAACATACCGAGAGAGCTTGCGGCACGTGGCTGTGAAGTCCATGTTCTGCCCTGCACAATGACCGCGGAAGAGATACTGTCGCACAAGCCGCAGGGTATAATGCTGAGCAACGGCGGCGGCGATCCCATGGACGCTAAGTTCGAGCTGGAGCAGATCAAAAAGCTGAACGAATATAAGATACCTACGTTCGGAATATGCCTCGGTCATCAGCTTATGGCGCTTGCGTCTGGAGCCAAGACGCACAAACTCAAATACGGTCACCGCGGAGCGAACCAGCCGGTCAAAGATCTTGTTACCGGTAAGGTGTACATTACGAGTCAGAACCACGGTTATGCGGTGCGCAATAAGTCCATACCGGAAGATGTGGGCAAAGTGCGCATGATAAACGCGAACGATAAAACATGTGAAGGAATAGATTATCTCAAACGCCCGTGCTTTACGGTACAGTTCCATCCCGAGGCACATGGCGGACCGCTTGATACAGAGTTTTTATTTGACAGATTTATTGCCATGACGGAGGAGCGCAATGCCTAAGAACAAGAACATAAAAAAGGTACTGGTCATAGGATCCGGTCCGATAACCATAGGACAGGCAGCCGAGTTTGATTATGCAGGCACACAGGCTTGTCATACGCTTAAGAATGAAAAAGTAGAGGTAGTGCTTGTAAACTCCAACCCCGCTACGATAATGACGGATAAAGCCATGGCGGATCAGATATACATCGAGCCTCTTACTCTTCCTGTGCTCAAGCGTATAATACTTGAAGAGAAGCCGGATGGTATACTTCCCAGTCTGGGCGGACAGACGGGTCTTACGCTTTCCATGCAGTTGGATAAGAGCGGGTTCCTCAAGGAGAACAACGTACGTCTGCTCGGAATGAATCCGGAGACGATAGACAAAGCGGAGGACAGACAGAAGTTCAAGGATACGATGGAAGAGATCGGACAACCGGTTATCCCTTCCAAAGTTGTAAACGACGTTCAGTCTGCGGTGGATTTCGCCGGAGAGATAGGCTATCCCGTTATAGTCCGTCCTGCATTTACACTGGGCGGAGCAGGCGGCGGTATTGCCGACAATGAGGAACAGCTTCGTGAAATAGCGGCAGGTGGTCTGTATCTTTCCCCGATAACGCAGGTACTTATCGAAAAATGTATATCCGGCTGGAAAGAAATAGAGTTCGAGGTCATCAGAGACCATGCAGGTAATGTAATTGCCGTATGTTCGATGGAGAACTTTGACCCGGTAGGCGTACATACGGGTGACAGTATAGTCGTTGCTCCGTGCGTGACGCTTGCCGATCGTGAGTTTCAGATGCTGCGCAGCGCGGCGCTCAATATAATAACGGCGCTCGGTATCGAGGGCGGCTGCAACTGTCAGTTCGCTCTTAAGCCCGACAGCATGGAATATGCTGTTATAGAGGTTAATCCTCGTGTATCCCGTTCGTCCGCACTTGCGTCGAAAGCGACCGGTTACCCTATAGCAAAAGTAGCGACGCTGATTGCTCTCGGATATAATCTTGACGAGATTCCCAATGTCGTGACCGGAAAGACCAAGGCGTCTTTCGAGCCTACAGTCGATTATATAGTAGTCAAACTTCCTCGCTGGCCTTTTGACAAATTCGTCTATGCAAAGCGCAACCTCGGCACTCAGATGAAAGCAACGGGCGAAGTTATGTCGATTGCTCCTTCTTTTGAAAACGCGCTTATGAAGGCGGTAAGAGGAAGCGAAGGTCTCAGTCTTGATAACTCTAAGTATAATCATTACAGTGATGAAAAGGTAGTTAACTCGCTCATGCCTGCGACCGACTACAGGCTGTTCATGATATATGAAGCCCTCAAGCGTAAACTGCGTACGGTCGATGAGATATGCGACGAAACGAAGATAGACAAGTGGTTTATTACCAAGATAGCAAACCTTGTGGATTATGAGCAATCCATACGCGGAAAAGAGCTCACGAAAGAGGAGTACATCCGCGGAAAGAAACTGGGTTATCCGGACAAAGTGCTTCAGAGCATAAGCGGCAATAAACTGCCTGCTCACCGCAGAGCTGTGTATAAAATGGTCGACACATGCGGAGCGGAGTTCAAAGCAGAAACGCCGTACTTCTACTCAACGTACGATGACGAGAACGAAGCCGATGAGTTCATTAAAGAGCGCGGTGACAAGAAGAAGCGCAGAGTTATAGTATTCGGTTCCGGTCCTATCAGAATAGGACAGGGTATAGAGTTCGACTATGCGTCCGTTCATTGCGTTTGGGCGCTCAAGGAAGCGGGCTGTGAAGTCGCGATCGTAAACAACAATCCCGAAACCGTTTCCACCGACTTTGACACTGCAGACAGACTGTATTTCGAGCCTCTTACTCCGGAAGATGTAGACAACGTGATAGCGACAGAGAAGCCTTACGGCGCAGTAGTTGCGTTCGGCGGACAGACGGCGATCAAGCTTACCAAGCATCTCAGTGAGTCCGGAGTGCGCATACTCGGAACCTCCGCAGATATGATAGACGCGGCAGAGGACAGGGAGCGATTTGACGAATTGCTCGAAAAGCTTCACATACGTCGTCCGGCAGGTCATACCGTAACAAACACGGAAGATGCGCTTAAGGTAGGCGAAATGCTCGGATATCCGGTACTCATGCGTCCCAGTTACGTGCTTGGCGGTCAGAACATGATCATAGCATGGGGCGAGAGCGACATTCGCGAATATATGAATGTCATACTCACCGAGAATCCGAATAACATTATACTTATAGATAAATACGTTATCGGAACAGAGGTCGAAGTCGATGCAATATGCGACGGAAAAGATATTCTGATACCCGGTATAATGGAACACGTTGAAAGAACGGGTATACACAGCGGTGACTCGATAGCGATATATCCTGCTCAGCACCTTGGTGACGAGATCATAGAGCAGCTTATTGAAAACACCCGTCAGCTTGCTCTCGGACTGGAGACCAAGGGACTGATAAACATTCAGTATATCGTCAAAAACAATCAGATCTACGTTATCGAGGTCAATCCCCGTTCCAGCCGTACCGTGCCTTATATAAGCAAAGTTACCGGCGTTCCGATGATCCAGCTTGCAACAGAGTGTATGCTCGGCAAAAAACTTGCGGATCTCGGCTACGGCACCGGACTGTATAAACGTAGCCCTTATGTCGCGGTAAAAGTTCCCATATTCAGTTTTGAAAAGCTTGCCGACCTGGATACGCATCTTGGTCCCGAAATGAAATCTACGGGAGAAGTGCTCGGAATAGGCAAGAGTCTGGACGAAGCTCTTTATAAGGGATTGTGCGCCGCCGGTTACGACATGGACAGAAAGAACCGCAGCGGAGTGCTGATCACTGTACGCGACGTTGATAAGCCGGAGATAGCCGCGCTTGCAAAGGAGTACAGTGAGCTGGGCTATAAACTTTACGCGACTGCGGGTACCGGAGAAGTTATCAGAAAGGCGGGAATGAAGGTGACCGTCGTTAATAAGATAAGCGACGGAGGCAGCGAGACGACGTTTGATCTGCTTACGGGCGGTAAAGTCAGTCTGCTTATATGCACGTCTTCCAAAGGCCGTATCCCGTCGGAAGATGACGTACGCTTACGCCGTGAAGCTGTCGCGCTTGCAATTCCGTGCCTTACCAGCCTGGATACTGCAAATGCGCTTGCGGGTGCTCTTCGTTCCAAGTACAGCCAGGGCAATATAGAGCTTGTTGATATCAACCGTATGCGTACGGAAAAGCAGAAAATATCCTTCATCAAGATGCAGGGCTGCGGAAACGATTATATTTATATAGACAGCCGCAAACATAAAATAACCAACATGGAATCGATAGCGGTCAACCTTTCTGACAGACATTTCGGAGTAGGCGGTGACGGCGTTGTATTCATAGAATCGTCTTCTGTTGCGGATATCAAGATGCGTGAGTTCAATGCAGACGGCAGTGAAGGCATGATGTGCGGAAATGCAATACGGTGTGTAGGTAAGTATATTTACGATACCGGTCATGTCAACAGAAAGGAAATAACTGTAGAAACGCGAAGCGGTATCAAAAAACTCTGGTTGTTCGTGCGTAACAATGAAGTATCCAGCGCGAAAGTGGATATGGGCGCACCCGAGTTTTCCGCGGATAAAATACCGGTCAAGCTTTCCGGCGAAGTGATAGACATGCCCGTTATGCTTGCGGGCGAAGAGCGTCGTATAAGCTGCGTATCGATGGGTAACCCGCATTGCGTGATCCCGGTAGACGATGTTGATGACGTTGATATTGAAAAAATAGGTCCTATGATAGAGAACGATCCGCTTTTCCCGGACCGCGTGAACGTGGAGTTTGTACAGGTACTGGATGAAGCCACGGTAAAAGTGCGCGTATGGGAGCGCGGAACAGGCGAGACTTATGCGTGCGGAACGGGAACGTGTGCTGCCGTAGTTGCACTTACCAAGCTCGGCAAATTCAAGTGCGGCGATTCGGTGACGGTTCGTCTTAAGGGAGGAGAGCTCACCGTACAGTACACGGGTGAAACCGTATATCTTACAGGTGATGCCGTAGAAGTGTACAAAGGAGTAGCGAGGTTATGACGAAGTACATTTTCGTTACGGGCGGAGTTGTATCCGGTCTGGGAAAGGGTATAACGGCTGCAAGTCTGGGAATGCTGCTGAAGGCAAAGGGTCTGAAAGTAGTATCTCAGAAGCTGGATCCTTACATCAATATAGATCCGGGTACGATGAGTCCGTATCAGCACGGAGAGGTATTCGTAACGGAAGACGGTGCTGAAACCGACCTTGACCTCGGACATTACGAGCGTTTTATTGATGAAAACCTCAATAAGTATTCCAACCTTACGACGGGTAAAGTATACTGGAACGTTCTGAATAACGAGCGTAACGGTGTGTACAACGGAGAAACCGTACAGGTAATACCGCACATAACAAATGAGATAAAGCGATTTGTATATTCCGTTGCAAAAAAAGACGGTGCTGATGTTGTTATAACAGAGATAGGCGGCACGATAGGCGACATAGAAAGTCTACCGTTCCTCGAGGCGATTCGTCAGGTAGGAAACGAGGTGGGCAGGGAAAATTGCATATATATCCATGTAACGCTTGTTCCCGTGATAAAATCGAGCGGCGAAGTGAAGTCAAAACCGACACAGCATTCCGTAAAGGAACTTCAAAGCCTCGGAATACAGCCTGATCTTATTGTTTGTCGTTGTGACGGAAAACTTGACGACGCGATCAAGAGAAAGATTGCATTGACATGTAATGTGTTCCCCGATTGTGTCATAGAAAACCGCAACGTCAAATTGTTGTACGAAGCGCCGCTCATGCTCGAGGAGAGCAAGATATGCGAAGTAGTGAGCCGTCTGCTCGGTTTGCCGGACAATAAACCCGACCTTACCGATTGGATGAACATGCTTGAAAAGGCAAGGGTGCGCGATAAAGAAGTTACAATAGCGATATGCGGTAAATACACGCATATGTTCGATACCTATCTGTCAATAATCGAGGCGTTGACGCACGGCGGTATACACAACGGCGCGAAGATCAATATCGACTGGGTAGACAGTGAAAAGCTCAATGAGGAAAATTGTGCAGAGCGTCTTGCTGATGCTGACGGCATACTCGTTCCCGGAGGTTTCGGCGACAGAGGCATAGAAGGCATGATAGTTGCCGCTCAGTACGCAAGGGGAAACGGCATACCTTATTTCGGAATATGTCTCGGCATGCAGATAGCGGTCATTGAATTTGCAAGGCATGTTGCGGGGCTTCCTGAAGCAAACAGCCGCGAGTTTGATCATTACTCTCCTGATAAAGTTATCGACTTCATGGAAGGTCAGCACGGCATGGAGAATACCGGCGGCACTATGCGACTGGGCGCTTATGAATGCGAAGTCGCGCCCGGAACACTGCTTTCGCGCATATATGACGGTGCGACTACCGTGTACGAACGCCACCGTCACCGTTTTGAGTTCAATAATGCGTACCGCGAAAAATTTACGGAACTCGGACTTGTGATCGGCGGACGCAACCCGCAGAACGACCTGGTGGAGTCTGTGGAGCTACCCAATCATCCGTTCTATATCGGCGTGCAATATCATCCTGAATTCAAGAGCAGACCGCACCGTCCTCAGCCTATATTCAAAGCGTTTGTTGCGGCGGCGCTTGAGCAAAAAGAGGCAAGAAGTAAAAAGGCAGGAAAAAAATGAATCTCAATACCAATTACGATAAAGTAAAAGACAGTTATCTTTTTGTCGAGATAGCAAAGCGAGTATCTGCATATACCGCAGAGAACCCGTCTGCAAAAATAATAAGAATGGGAATAGGCGATGTTACCAGACCGCTTGCACCTTGCGTCGTCGCCGCCGGTATGAAGGCGATGGAAGAAATGGGCAGAGCAGAGACGTTCAGGGGCTACAGCCCGGATTCCCAGGGATATGACTTCCTCAGGGAGCGTATCAGCGCATACTATGCTCGTTTCGGCGTAAAGGTATCTCCTCATGAGGTACATGTATCCGACGGAGCAAAGAGCGATTGCGGAAATATAGTCGATATGTTTGATACCGACAACACCGTGCTGATCCCTGATCCGGTATATCCCGTATATGTTGACAGCAATATAATGAGCGGAAGAAAGATCATATATTGTAACGCGACGGAAGAGAACGACTTTGCGCCTGTCCCCGACAATAACGTAAAGTGCGATATAATTTACCTTTGCTCTCCGAACAATCCGACAGGTTCGGCGTTTACCCGAGAGGGTCTCAAGGCGTGGGTAGACTATGCGCAGAAGCAGGGTGCGATAATAATATACGATGCGGCATACGAGGCGTTTGTGACCGATCCCGCAGTACCCCGCAGCATATTCGCGATAGACGGTGCAAGAGAGTGCGCGGTAGAGCTTTGCTCTTTCTCCAAGACGGCGGGCTTCACAGGTGTTCGTTGCGGTTACACTATCGTTCCCGATGAACTTTGCGGAGGAAAGTTCGCAAATATGTGGGCAAGACGTCAGTCGACTAAATTCAACGGTACGAGTTACATACAGCAGCGTATGGCTGAAGCGGCATATTCGGACGAAGGCATCCGCCAGAACATGGAAAACATAGCGGCTTACAGAAAGAATGCCGAGCTTATATCCGATGCGCTTACGGAAATGGGCATATATCATACGGGCGGTAAGAATTCGCCGTACATATGGCTCAAGTGCGGAACTGACAGCTGGACGTTCTTTGACAGGCTGCTCCATGAAGCAAACGTAGTAGGAACGCCCGGATCCGGTTTCGGAAAGAACGGAGAAGGTTTCTTCAGACTTACGGCGTTCAATACGTATGAGAATACGGCAGAAGCGCTCAAGCGCATCAGAAAAATACTTTAATGACAGAAGCGACCGCAAAAGAGCGGTCGCTTTTACATTATGCGAAATGATGATATCGTTACAAAAAGCGCCTTTGCGTAAAGCAAAGGCGCCAAACATTTGACCCGCGAGGACCGTCGTATTGCCGATACTAACCCGCCAATGGCAGGTGGGCAGGCAGTCTATGCCGTCTGTCTTCCACTGCGAGTGCAAGTCGTAGTCTTGCAGTCGGTTACCGAGGCCTGACATAATGCATAAGAACGTGCCATAAGCCCTTTTAATAGTTGAGGTTAAATATATGCAACTAACGTGAGCCGCAGGCATATTGATTAATTACAATATAAGTATATACTATTATTACGATATAATCAATACCCTTAATAAAAATTTATTATAAAAAAATTTATAAAAACATATTGACAAATGTATAAAATTATGTTAGCGTACAAATTAGCAGTATAAACGGACTGGAGGAGAAATATGGAAATAATCCCGGTAGGCATTTACGGAGCATATCCTGCGCCCGGTTGCGCATCGGCTTGTTATTTGGTAAAAGGCGAGAGTGCGACAGTAGTGCTTGATATGGGCAGCGGTTCATTGTCAATGCTTCAGAAATATATCAATTTATCTGAAGTTGATGCATTTATATTATCTCATCTTCATTACGATCATTTTTGTGATGCTTTGCCGTTGGCATATTATCCCGGTAAGCACATAATATATTGTCCGGCGACTCCTTCCGATTGTTTTACACTTCTCAAAGGATCGGCGTCGCATGATGTTCGCGTTATAAACGAAGGCGCTGTTGTGACTGTCGGGAAGATACGTTTTGAATTTTCGAAAACCATTCATCCCGTAGAGACCTACGCTATCCGTGTGACGGAAAACGAAAAGAGTTTTGTGTATACGGCGGATGCTATGCTTTCGGATAAGCTGATTGATTTCTGCCGCGGAAGCGAACTTATTCTTACGGACTGCAGTTTCCCCGCCGGCACTCCTCATATGACGGCTGAGCAAGGCGCGGAGCTTTCAGAAAAGGCGGGCGTACGTATCGTAGCTATACACTTCAGCCCTGTTTATGATGCCGGACCGGTACTGAGCAGACTGGGTATACCTGCGGTAAAGCAGGGAGAAGCCGTAAAGGCGTGGTAGTTCATTCGGAATATAACCGGACGCGGCGTCATATTATCCGAATATGAGCGGCACCGGAAAAACATTATTTATACTCGGAGCAGCGGTCACCGTCATATGTGCGGTGACCGCGCTTATATGCGGCGCGGTAATAGCGCTCAAAGGTCTTACCCTGGGCGGAACCGAGGAAGTTTTTTATGCAGTCGGGACGCGGACGGAAAACGCATCCGAACAAGTACGTTACGTAAGAGCGCAGGGAGGCGCCGGAGTACTTGCGGACGGTGATTTTGTGATCTATGCGGTATATTCGGAGCGCACCGACGCGGAAGCTGTAGCTTCGGAAGAGTTTGAGCTGTTGGATATACGAATAAGAATTACCGATGAATTTTCAAGGGCAGTTTCAGACGCTGTAACTGATACCGAACAGCTATGGCGCGCACTGGAAACCGGTGAGGCAAGCGCAAGTTACGCATCATACTGTCTGACCGGTCTTGCCGAAGATCTTGCGGCTTACGGAGCGCAGGGGAATGTACTTGCCGCGGCGGTAATGCACGATGCGACAGAAGGTGAATATACCGTAGCGGGCAATGTACGTCACGCATCCGCATTTATTGCCGTAACGGCATCGGCACGTGAGGACGAAAGCATGGCATACGACTTTCAACTGTTGACAAAGAGCTGCCGATTGTATTATAATTAATTTACGTGATGCGGAGCATACGTTCACAGAAATATATCAACCGAGAGGCACTTATGTACAGAATACTCGAAAAAAGAGAACTCAATCCGACGGTTACGTTTATGTCGATAGACGCACCGCTTGTTGCTCGTAAAGCCAAGCCTGGGCAGTTTATAATTCTGCGCGTGGACGAGGAGGGTGAACGCATACCGCTCACCGTTGCGGGTTATGACAGAGAAAAGGGCAGCGTAGATATCATCTTTCAGATAGTAGGCGCAACGACAATGAAGCTCAATGCAAAGAAGCAGGGCGAAAACATATGCGACTTTGTAGGTCCGCTCGGTAATCCGACTGAAGTAGACGGAGTAAAAAAAGCGTGCATAGTCGGTGGCGGCGTAGGGTGCGCGATAGCTTATCCCGTTGCAAAAGAATTACACGATCTCGGCTGTGAAGTAACGACTATAGCCGGTTTCAGAAGCAGAGATCTTGTAATACTTGAAGACGAGTTTGACAAGGTATCCGACAGATTCTACCGTATGTCAGATGACGGCAGCTGGGGAGAAAAAGGTCTGGTGACCGCACCGCTCCATGAACTGCTTGAGAACGGCGAAAGATTTGATGTTGTGATAGCGATAGGTCCTGTTATCATGATGAAGTTTGTTACTCTTGAAACCAGGAAGTACGATCAGAAGACTATCATTTCAATGAACCCGATCATGATAGACGGTACCGGAATGTGCGGCTGCTGCCGTCTTACGGTAACCGGTGCTGACGGTAAAAAGCAGACGAAGTTTGCGTGTGTTGACGGTCCTGACTTTGATGCGTTTACTGTTGACTTTGACGAAGCTATGATGCGCAGCACTATGTACGCCGAGTTCGAAAGACACGCTCGTGAAGAGACGTGCAACCTGTTTAAAGCGGAGGTAAAATGATATGCCTATAATACCCAACAAGCACCCGATGCCTTCTCAGGATCCGAAGGTAAGAGCGCATAACTTTAATGAAGTTGCAACCGGCTATACCGAAGAAATAGCATTGGCAGAAGCGCAGAGATGCCTTAACTGCAAGAACAAGCCTTGCGTAAGCGGCTGTCCGGTAGGAATAGATATCCCTGCATTTATAGAAAAGATCAAAGAAAAGGATTTTGAAGGGGCGTATAACGTGATATCCGGATATTCGTCTCTGCCCGCGGTATGCGGACGTGTCTGCCCTCAGGAGACCCAGTGCGAAGCTAAATGCACGCTCGGAATAAAGTTCGAGCCGGTCGGAATAGGCAGACTTGAGCGGTACGTTGCGGACAGGCATAATGAAAACGTATGTGATAACGCGCTGCGCCCTCAGCCAAACGGACATAAGGTTGCGATTGTCGGGTCAGGTCCCAGCGGTCTTACGTGCGCGGGAGATCTTGCGCGCAGAGGATACGCCGTGACCGTATATGAGGCGCTTCATACGGCAGGCGGCGTGCTTGTATACGGCATTCCTGAGTTCCGACTTCCCAAATCGATCGTCGCGAGAGAAGTGGACGGTCTCAAACGTATTGGCGTAGATATAGAAACAGACGTTGTGATAGGTAAGACGCTTACGGTGGACGAGCTGTTTGAAATGGGCTATGAGGCTGTATTCATCGGTTCTGGTGCAGGGCTTCCCAACTTCATGAACATCCCGGGTGAAAGCCTTAAAGGCGTATATTCCGCAAACGAATTCCTTACCCGCAGTAATCTTATGAAGGCATACCGTGAGCATTCGGATACGCCTATCATGAAGGGTGGTAAAGTGGCGGTAGTCGGCGGCGGTAACGTCGCTATGGATGCGGCACGTACAGCGCTTCGTCTGGGTGCGGAAAAGGTGTATATAGTATATCGCCGCTCCAGAACGGAGCTGCCTGCACGTCGGGAAGAAGTGGAACACGCAGAGGAAGAGGGAATCGATTTCAGACTGCTCTGTAACCCCGTAGAAATACTCGGTTATCATAATCCTGATGACAGACGTGATCCGAAAAACGGTTTTGTAACTGGTATCAGGTGTATAAGAATGGAACTGGGCGAGCCGGACGAACGCGGTCGCCGCAGACCCGTTCCGGTCAGCGGCAGTGAGTTTGAGCTGGATGTGGATGCCGTTATAATGAGTATCGGAACGTCGCCCAACCCTCTGATAAAGTCGACGGTCAAAGGACTGGAAGTCAATTCGCACGGCGGTATAATCGTAAACGAGGACGGACTTTCATCCCGCGAAGGCATCTATGCGGGCGGTGACGCCGTTACGGGCGCATCTACCGTTATAAGTGCAATGGGTGCGGGCAAGGTAGCGGCAAAAGCGATCGACGAATACATCAGATCGAAAAATAACTGAACTATAGTGCGGTAAAAGACGGATGAGAGGAACAAATATAATATCCGATAAAATCCTGACCGGTG
The DNA here is from genome assembly GCA_944362615.1 of uncultured Clostridia bacterium. Lineage (GTDB taxonomy): Bacteria > Bacillota > Clostridia > Christensenellales > Pumilibacteraceae > Protoclostridium. The sequence goes on along the minus strand of CALVTM010000001.1, from coordinate 86,218 downwards.
AGCGTGCCTTATTTTCTTCGCACGATCTTATTGTAAGGCGCTGCACTTTTGCGGACGGTGAATCACCGCTGAAAGAAAGTGCCGATCTTGAAATAACCGACAGCTTGTTCCAGTGGAAATATCCGCTTTGGTACTGCAAAAACGTAAGGCTCAACGGGTGTACATTTTTTGAAATGGCGAGAGCCGGGGTATGGTACACCGAGGACATATCGTTCTCAAACGGTATCATACATGCGCCGAAAAATTTCCGCAGGTCATCCGGCATAACGCTGGAGAACGTATTCATGCCGAATGCGTCCGAAACTCTGTGGAATTGTACGGACATTAAACTGCGATCCGTTTGCGCAAAAGGTGACTATTTTGCAATGAATGTCTGCGATACGGAAGTGGATGACTTAGATCTTGTCGGCGATTACGGTTTTGACGGAGCTGAAAACATTACTATCCGGAATTCGAAAATGATAACCAAGGACGCTTTCTGGAACAGCAAAAACGTTACGGTTATCGATTCATTCATATCCGGTGAGTATCTCGGTTGGAACGCAAAGAACCTTACGCTTATCAACTGCACGATAGAAAGTCTTCAGGGGTTATGTTATATAGACGGACTCGTGATGAAAAACTGTCGCACGCTGAATACGACATTGGCGTTTGAATATTCAACAGTAGACGTGGAGATAGCAGGAAAGGTGGACAGTGTATTCAATCCGTCCGCCGGAGTCATAAGAGCGGGGAGTATAGGCGAACTTACGCTTGACCCTCAGCGGATAAATCCGGCAAAAATAAAAATAATAACAGACGATGGAAAAACGGGAGCCTGAAATGAAGTGCACCCCAAAAGCTGTCCAACTTTTGGGGTTCACTTCAAAACGGCTTCCGTTTTTAATATGGAATAATAAAAATAAATTTTCGTATCCGTGTTGATCAGATCAGGAATTAAATTCTTTTTTCATGTACTCAAGGAACAGCGAAGCGGCTTTGCTCAGCAACTGATCCTGTTTCCATGCAACGCTTATTCCCGAATGAATTGCGGGCTCAAGCGGTCTGAAGCAGAGGGCATCATTGCCTTTAAGATTTATAATGCCGTCAATGCACAGTACGCATCCCATACCGGCTTCAGCCATAAGCGAAGCATTATAAAGCAGATTATATGTGGCAATAAGTTTCTGATCGGGTATGCGGCTGATCCATTCGCTTATAGACGATCTGTCGGCGGCGTGCTTTGAACGAAGCAGAGGTACTCCGGCAAGATCTTCCGGAGAGATCGATTGTTTTTGCGCCAGCGGATGAGAAGAGGGGAGGATTATGCCCCATTCGTCAAAAAACGGCAGCGTCAGGTGTTTGTATTCTGCAAGATGAGCGGGTTCGATCATAAGCCCGAAATCTATCAGCCCTTTGTCAAGCTTTTCGCAGACGTCGGCAATATCTCCGCTGTGCAAATGAAAACGTATCTCCGGATGATCGTTATGAACTTTTGCGGCAATATCCGTCAGTATTTTCATTGCCCTGGTCTCGCCTCCGCCGATATAGATATCTCCGCCGATATTGCTGTTCAGGCTCATAAGTTCAAGCTCGGCTTTTCCGAAAAGTTCAACTATTTCCTCCGCACGCTTTTTCAGTAATTCACCGGTTTCTGTCAGCTTCAGACGTTTGCCTCCGCGTATGAGCAGCGGCTTTCCTATCTCTCTTTCCATATTTTGCACTTGGCGCGTCAAACTGGGCTGAGTCATGTATAACAACTCGGCTGCTTTTGAAATGTTGCTTTCTTTTGCAATGGCAAGAAAATATTTCATCTGCTGTATATCCATACTTTGATTATAGCATCGGTCTTTCATAGTCGTCAAGCATGTTCAGCCTTTAAGTATTTATTTTAGTAATATGACTATGCCTGCAGGCTATGGGTACGTGTAAAAATAAAGTATTTGACAAAGGAGCGGAGCGGATATTATAATATGTGAAAGGAGAGGGTAAGTATGGATATCGAGTCATTCAGACGCTATATGAAAGATAAGAGCTACATTCAGGCGGGATCACCCGTACATCTTTATATGCATAAGTTATCCGTTGAAGCCAGAAAAATCACGACTGAACTTAATTCTGAAACAGACCCCCGTAAAATAGCGTCATTGTTTTTCGAACTGATCGGAAAACCGGAACGTGAAGGTTTTTCTCTTTTCCCTCCTTTTTACACCGAGTGCGGTAAGAACATAACGGTAGGCGACAGAGTATTCATTAATATGTGTTGCTGTTTTCAGGACCATGGAGGAATAGAAATAGGAGATGATGTGCTTATCGGTCACGGCGTATACATTGCTACGCTTAATCATGTCGCAGATCCGGATAAGAGGAGAGACATGCTGCCGTCGCCGGTAAAAATAGGCAACAGGGTGTGGATAGGAGCCGGTGCACGTCTGCTGCCCGGAGTGACAATAGGCGACGATGCGATCATAGCCATGGGCGCGGTCGTGACAAAGAACGTGCCGCAAGGCGCGATCGTGGCGGGAGTACCTGCGCGGATAATAGGCAGTGCATATGATAAAAAAGATGAAGTATGATTTTGACAGAATAACCGACCGACGCGGCACATCGTCGCTGAAGTGGGATGTAAGTGATAACGAGCTGCCGATGTGGGTCGCGGATATGGATTTTCCCACGGCGCCGGATATAATCAGCGCGCTGAAAGACCGTGTGACGCACGGCGTTTTCGGATATAATGTCCTTCCCGAGGAATGGGCGCCGTCTATTGTCAGGTGGTGGAAGGACAGGCACGGTTTTGAGATGGAAGCGGACAGGCTGTGCTTTTGTACCGGAGTAGTACCGGCGATATCCTGCCTTGTCAAACGCTACACCAATCACGGTGACAGGGTAGTAGTTATGACACCGGCTTATGATATATTCTATCATTCAATAGAAAACGCCGGCAGACAGGTTTATGAAAGTCCTCTCGGGTATGACGGTAAAAAGTATGAGATCGACTTTGCCGATCTGGAAGAGAAACTTTCGCATCCTCAGTCCACACTTCTGATACTATGCAATCCGCATAACCCCACCGGAAATATATGGACGGCGGAGCAGCTGGCAGCTGTAGGTGAAATGTGTTCCAATAACGGTGTAACGGTCATATCGGATGAGATCCATTGTGATCTTACCGATCCGGGTTATGGTTATACTCCGTTTGCATCCGTAAGCGACACTTGCGCAAATATAAGCGTAACATGTATATCCGCCAGTAAGGCATTCAATATAGCGGGTCTGCAGTCGGCGGCTGTATACTCCCGAAATAAAAAGCTTTTTGAAATAGCGGTCCGCGGACTTAACAGCGATGAGCTTGCAGAGCCAAATACGTTTGCGGCGATAGCTACCGCAACGGCGTTCGGCAAGTGCGGTGATTGGCTGGATGAACTGCGCGGATATCTCACGGAAAATAAGCGGTATGCGGAAGAGTATATCCGATGTTATATACCGGAGGTACACTGCGTTATGTCGCATGCAACATATCTTTTATGGCTGGATGTAACGAAGATAACCGAAGATTCGGACGAGCTTGCATCATATATTCGTAATGCTACCGGGCTCTATCTTTCTTCCGGAGGGCAGTACCGCGGTAACGGCAAAAGCTTTTTGCGCATGAATGTCGCATGTCCCAGGTCAGTTTTGGAAAGAGGGCTTGAACTGCTCAGGCGGGGTATCGGCTCTTACGGAGACGCATTATGAACGTTACGGACAAGCTCAGAAGTCTCGTAGAAACGGACGGCTATACACTGGCATTGTCCGACGGGGCAGAAATCATTACAGATAGCAGGAGAGGCATCAGACCGCTTATGGAACTGCTTGACGGCGGTAAAAACGTGCGGGGCTGGCAGGCTGCCGATAAAATAGTCGGCAGAGCGGCGGCAGCGCTGTATATCCGCTTGGGCGTTGCCGGAGTATACGCTTCCGTAATAACTAAAGACGCACTGGCGGCATTGCGCGATAATTGCATTACAGTCGGATACGGCGTTCTTACCGAACGTATAATCAACCGTCAGGGAACGGGCATGTGTCCTATGGAGGAAGCAATTCACGGCGTTACCGATACTGATGAATGTATACAGGCATTGAGAGCAAAACTTGATGAATTACCGATGAACGGATAAACGATCCCGGTCAGATGACCGGGATTATTTTTATACCGATTTCCGTTAAACTCTTGCAAACGTCGTTATTATAGTGTATAATGATTTATATCGGCGAGGTATAACTTTCGTATGATAAAAGAAAATGTTAAAAAGCTGCTTGATTTTGTTAAGAATGCGCCGCATCCGGTAAAGATAGTTGCGGCGACGAAAACGCGCAGTGCGGATGAAATTAACGAGCTGGAAGCCTACGGCATAACTGCCATGGGCGAAAACAGAGTGCAGGAACTTCTTTCCAAATATGACGGTTTAAAGCTGAAGGAGATCCATTTTATCGGAGCGCTTCAGACAAATAAGGTCAAATATATAGCCGACAAAGTTTGTATGATCCAGTCGGTGGACCGTGAGGAGCTTGCGCGTGAGATAGAGAAGCGGTGTGCCGCACTCGGCAAGATTATGGACATACTCATAGAAGTCAATATAGGCGGTGAGGAAAGCAAAAGCGGTTGCCCGCCCGAGACTTATATGGAGCTGGCGGACAAAATAAGCGGAATGCAGCATCTCAGGATAAAAGGGCTCATGAGCGTACTCCCGATAGACGCGGCGGACGAGCTCTACGACGGTATGAAGCTGCTGTACGACAGACTTGCCGCGAAATACCCCACGGCGGAATATCTGTCAGTCGGTATGAGCGGAGATTATGAAAAAGCCGTAATGCACGGCGCAAACATGATAAGACCGGGCAGCCTGCTCTTCGGAGAGCGCGTATACCCGGTACGGACGAAGGAGTGAACATGGACAGAAACGACGTAAACGATTTTCCGTATTTTGAAGATGCGCACGAGTCGGATTACAAAAGCGAGCGTCCCCGCACGCAGTCGGCGCATATGTCGCAGATAAGGTTTGAATCATCCTCTTCTCCGAGAGATTACCGTAACGTACTCGTGTACGAGCCGAAAAAGTGCAGCGACGTTCAGACGCTGATAGACTATCTTAAGCGTAAGGAACCCGCGATAATCAATCTGGACGGAACCGATCCGTCAACGGCTCAGCGTATACTTGACTTTGCTGCCGGCGCCATGTACGCACTGAACGGCAGTGTTCTCCGCATATCCGGAAATATATTTCTGCTCTCTCCCGAGGGCGTAGGGGTAACAGTACCGCATGAAATGGATAAAAAATAAGCCTCCTCTCGGAACGTTCATACTTCAGTCGGTTGTCGGCATCGTGATTTTTGCCGTGGTGGTTGTGGTCGATCTTGTGACCAAGCAAGTGACGGAAGGGATGAGCAGAGTGTGGGTGATAGAAGGCGTATTTTCGCTGGTATCAAAGCACAACACCGGAGGAGCGTGGTCGCTTTTTGGTGACAATCCGGTTATGATGAACGTTATAAAAGCGTTTACTTTTGTATTCATTGCCGCGGTGCTTGTCGTAATGTTCTGGCCGGACAAGCGGAAAAATATGTTTCTGATAGTCACGCTGTCGCTTCTCGGAAGCGGAGCGCTCGGCAATCTGGTAGACAGGCTTGCATACGGCTATGTGCGTGACTTTTTAAGCATTGATCTTATAAAATTTCCGGTTTTCAATGTTGCAGATATAGCGTTAGTGGCCGGCACAATAATGCTTGTGGTATATATCATCTGGAATTTTGTAGTGACAGAATTAGCCGCAAAGAAAACGAAAGGCACGCAGACGGACGACGGGTCCGGTAAAGACGACAAGCCTGAGGACGGCGATAAGTGAAGTTGTTTGCCGAACCGGGAGATAAAATCAGGCTTGACGTGTACCTTGCCGATGAAACGGAGTACACGCGGTCGTATATAAAACAGCTTATAGACGGCGGCAGGGTACTGCTGAACGGTGAAAAGCCCAAAGGCGGCATTATAGTGAAGACGGGGGACGTAATAGATCTTGATCCTCCGGAGCCGTTTATAGCCGCGACGCCCAATCCGGATATACCTGTCGATATAATTTATGAAGATGACGATATAGCCGTAATAAACAAGCCCCAGGGACTGACGGTGCATCCCGCGCCCGGAAATTATAATGATACGCTAGTCAACGCATTGCTTGCGCGTCTTAGCAGTTTATCGGCTATCAACGGTGCTTTGCGTCCCGGGATTGTGCATAGGCTGGATAAGAATACGAGCGGCGTTATGGTCGTAGCCAAGAACGACAAAGCGCATTTGTCATTATCCAGACAGATAGCGGACAGAGCGGTGACAAAGATATATACGGCGATAGTGGACGGGCATCTGAAAGAGAGCGAAGGACGAATCGATGCGCCCATAGGCCGCAGCCCGCGCGATCGTAAACTTATGGCTGTAGTTCCGGACGGGCGGTATGCCGTGACGGAATATTCCGTTATCGAACGGTTGGATAAACATGATCTTGTAAAATTCCATATTCTTACTGGACGTACGCATCAGATACGCGTACATGCAAAATATATCGGTCATCCGGTAACGGGTGACGAGCAATACGGCAGGGGGCAGGTATACGGCACGTCAGGGCAGTTATTGCATTCATCGTCGCTGACATTTTCTCATCCGACGACAGGAAACGAAATGACTTTTACCGCACCGCTTCCCGCAATTTTTGAAAAAGTACTCGGCGTATTACGCATCAAGGACGGTAACGATGTATAAAAAGAAAGATCTTCTCGGACTTAAGGACATGGCTGCTGAAGAGATAATCGGCATACTCGACCATGCCAAAGGCATGAAAGAGGCATTTGTTGAGGGCAGACAGCTTAATTCACTTTCAGGCAAGTGTGTAACGACGTTGTTTTACGAGAACAGCACGCGCACCAGAAACTCTTTTGAGACGGCGGCGCGTTTTCTCGGTGCGAGGACAATGTCCGTTGCCGTAGCGACGTCTTCCGTGCAAAAAGGCGAGTCGCTGATAGATACAGGAAAGACATTGGATGCTCTTCGTACGGATGCGATAGTTATCCGTCATTCGATGGCGGGAGCTCCGGATCTGCTTGCCGCGAACGTCAGAGCGTCTGTGATCAATGCCGGTGACGGAATGAACGAGCATCCGACGCAAAGTTTGCTTGACCTTTATACGATGCGTGAAAAGTTCGGTTCGATAAAAGGGCTCAAGGTGGTTTTTGTCGGGGATGTCAAGCATTCGCGGGTGGCGCGCAGCAATATATGGGCATTGACTAAGCTCGGTGCGGAAACCGTAGTCGTAGCTCCTTACACGCTGATACCCAAAGGTATAGAAGAGCTTGGCTGTGAAGTGTTATGCGATATAGAAGAGGCGCTGATAGGCGCTAACGTAGTCATGGGGTTGCGCATACAGCGCGAAAGACAGAAAGCCGGTTTGTTCCCGTCCATAGCCGAATACAATGCTGAATTCGGTATCACATCTGAAAGATTGTACGGTATTTGTGAAAATGCGATAGTAATGCACCCCGGTCCGGTAAACCGCGGGGTAGAGCTGACCAGTGAGGTTGCGGACAGCGGAAACAGTGTGATAAATGAACAGGTGACAAACGGTGTCGCCGTGCGTATGGCAGTTATGGATATGCTTGTCGGAGGGAGATAATGAGCAGTATACTTATCAAAAACGGTACTTTAGTCGATACGTCCGAAGTAAAAGCGGATGTTTATATCGAGGGCGGCAGAATAGCGCGCGTAGGAAATTGCTCTGACATTGAAGCGGATACGGTCATTGACGCAAGCGGCAAATTCGTAATGCCCGGGCTTGTCGATATGCACTGTCATCTGCGCGAACCTGGCTTTGAGCATAAAGAGACCATAGATACGGGTGCGCGTTCGGCGGTCATGGGAGGATTTACCTCTATAGCATGTATGCCGAATACCGATCCGGTCATCGATAACACTGCGCTTGTGAGATACGTTACCATGAGGGGTGCGGAATCCGGTTATGCCAGAGTGTACCCGATAGCGTGTATTACCAAAGGTATGAAAGGCGAAGAGCTCACGGAAATGGCTGCGCTCAAAAGAGCGGGAGCCGTAGCGTTCAGCGATGACGGTCGTCCTGTATCGGACAGCGGAGTAATGCGCAATGCGTTAGAGTATGCGAAAACCTTTAATATGCTTATAATCGATCATGCTGAAGACAAGGCAATAAGCGGCGACGGAGTCGTTAATGAAGGGGCAAATGCCACTATAGCCGGACTGCGCGGAATAAACCGTGCCGCCGAAGAGATCATGATCGCACGCGATATCATTCTTGCGGAATCACTTGGCGCTAAAGTGCATATAGCGCACGTATCCACTGCCGGCGGCGTGGAACTGATACGCGAGGCAAAGGAACGTAATGTAAAAGTCACGTGCGAGACCTGCCCGCACTATTTCAGCGCGACTGATGAAGAGATTCTTTCTTATAACACCAATGCCAAGATCAATCCTCCGCTCAGAGAGCAGTCTGACTGCGATGCGATAATAGACGGCATACGCGACGGCACGATAGACGTCATAGCGACGGATCACGCTCCGCATTCGGCTGACGAAAAGAACAGAGAATTCGATCTTGCGCCTTTTGGTACCGTTGGATTCGAGACTGCGCTTTCCCTTGCGTATACCTATCTTGTGGATTCGGGTAACATAGATATGTCGCGACTTGTAAAGCTCATGAGTCATAATCCTGCAAAACTTCTCGGGCTTCCCGTTGTATACATGAAACCGGGAGCTATGGCTGATCTGGTAATATTCGATCCTGCCAGAGAGTGGACGGTAAAAGCGAGCGCATTATCCGGCAAGGGAAAGAACTGTCTGTATGACGGCTGGATGCTCAAAGGCAAAGTCACGGGCACTATAGTCGGAGGAGAAATCAAATGTCTGGAGGGCATGGTATGATCATAGACGTACTCAGCAAAAAAATCAAGAAGACGGGTAATCCGTCTGTTATAGGTCTGGACACCGCTCCCGATTATCTGCCGGATGCAGATAAATATAAGGGCAATAGTGTTGCAGCAGCGGCGGCAGTAACGAACTTCAACCTTGCCATCATAGACAGGATAAAGGATATAGTACCTGCCGTAAAAGTGCAGATAGCGTACTATGAAGCAATGGGCGTAGCGGGAATGCAGGCTTTTTCCGATACGTGTAAAGCCGCGCGTAGCGCAGGACTGGTTGTGATAGCTGATGCAAAGCGTAACGATATAGGTGCGACTGCCAGACAATACGCATCCGCATTCTTCGGCGGCGGAGATTTTGATTGCGACTTTTTAACGGTAAACGGCTATCTCGGTTCAGACGGAATATCGCCTTTTCTGGGAGATAATGACAAAGGCATTTTTGCTCTCGTAAAGACGTCCAATCCGTCCGGCGGTGAGCTTCAGGACGTTAAACTTGAAAGCGGTCTCACGGTTTACGAACAGATGGCAGGTCTGGTCGGTAAGTGGGGAGAGCAGTATATAGGCGAATGCGGTTATTCCAATGTAGGCGCGGTAGTGGGAGCGACATATCCCGAACAGGCAGTGCGCCTGCGTGCTATGCTGCCGCATACGTTCTTTCTTATCCCGGGTTATGGTGCTCAGGGAGGAGGAGCTGATGGCGCTGTGGCAGGCTTTGACAACAACGGTAACGGCGGTATCGTCAATTCCAGCCGCGGTATAATCTGTGCATACAAACAGGAAAAGTACAAGGGTATGAAGTTCGACGAAGCGGCATATGCTGCCTGCGTCGACATGCGCGAGGATCTTACAGGCGCTCTTAAAAGGAAAGGGGCTTTATGAAAGATATTGCCGTAAGAGTGACAGCGAACGAGAAGCTCTATGACGGAGCGTATATCATGACGGTGGAAGGCGATATGCCGCCTTTCAGACCCGGGCAGTTCGCAATGGTTGAAACGCCGCTCGGAGAGCGCATACTCCGTCGTCCTTTCGGTATAGTGGATGCCGATGACCGTTCATGCGCTTTCATATATCAGGTAAAAGGCGAGGGTACGGAAGCGCTTACGCATCTTCGTTACGGCGATGCCTTGAAAGTAATGATGCCTCTCGGAAACGGTTTTCCGTTATCGTCCGGTAAAGTAGCCGTTGTGGGCGGAGGCTTCGGCGTTGCGCCGCTTCTTTCCGTTGCCAAGTCGTGCAAAGCTGCAGGAGCAGAAGTGCGCATTTATAACGGCTTCGCTTCAGTTGAACGTGAAATGCTCTCAGGACTTTTTGCTGAGTACGGCACTCTGACCGTATGTACCGACGACGGCAGTGCCGGCTATCACGGCTTTCCGTTCGCGGCATTGGAGTCGGATATGAACGACGGTTTCGCTCCTGATGTCATCATGTGCTGCGGACCTGCGCCTCTGATGCGCGCCGTTAAAAAGCTGGGCGAAAGTCGGGGCATAACCACATATCTGTCGCTTGAGCAGCGCATGGGCTGCGGAGTCGGCGCATGTCTTACATGTACGTGTAAGGTGGACGGTCACAATAAGCGCGTATGCAAAGACGGTCCGGTATTCCTTTCAACGGAGGTGCAGCCGTGAATACTAAAGTGGAATTATGCGGAGTTTCGCTTAAAAATCCGGTTCTGACCGCGTCCGGTACATTCGGCTTCGGCAGAGAATACAACGAATTCTATGATGTCGGTAAACTGGGCGGTATAGTGGGCAAAGGTCTGACCCTCGAACCGAGAGAGGGCAATGACGGAGTGCGCATAGCGGAAACGAGCAGTGGAATACTCAACTGTGTCGGACTTCAGAATCCGGGCGTCGAGGCTTTTATAAAAGATGAACTGCCGTTTATGCGCAAACTCGGATGCGCGGTTATAGCGAATGCGGCAGGCTCTGTTATCTCCGATTATGAGCGTATGGCTGAGCGTCTGAGCGAAACCGACGTGGACATGATAGAGCTGAATATCAGCTGCCCAAACGTAAAGAGCGGCGGCATGGCGTTCGGAGTGTTGCCGAAGAGCGTGGAAGAAGTGACAGCTGCGGCAAAAAAGCATTGTAAAAAGCCGCTGATCATAAAACTTAGTCCGAACGTCGCGGATATAACCGACAATGCCCGCGCCGCCGAGCAGGGCGGAGCGGATGCAATTTCGCTGATAAACACGATAACCGGTATGGCTGTTGACTTATACAGCCGCCGCCCCATACTCGGAAACGTCACGGGCGGAATGAGCGGACCGTGCGTAAAACCGGTCGCACTCCGTATGGTGCGTCAGGTGTGTAAGACGGTATCCGTTCCCGTTATAGGAATAGGCGGTATCATGACGGCAAAAGATGCACTTGAATTTATTCTTTGCGGCGCTGTGGCAGTACAGGTGGGAACAGCCAACATATGCGATCCTATGGCGGCATTGAAGATCGTCGAGGGATTGGAAGCCGAAATGAAAAAATGCGGCATTGAAGATATCAATGAGCTCAGGGGCGCATTGCAAGACTGATCAAAGGAGATATATATACTATGACAGACAAAGAAGTGCTTAACGCATACGAAAGAACTGGCGGAGTTCTCAAAGGACACTTTCTGCTTACGAGCGGCAGACATTCGGACACTTATATGCAGAGTGCGAAGCTGTTTGTTCATCCCAAAGAGGCTGAGAAAATAGCTGCTGCGCTTGCGGAAAAGCTTGCTCCTTATAAACCCGATATGATCGTATCGCCTGCGGTAGGCGGAATAATACTCGGTTACGAGCTTGCCCGCGCTATGGGCGTCATGGATATTTTCGCCGAGCGAGAGAACGGAGAGATGACGTTCCGCCGCGGTTTTGAGCTTGCTAAAGGCAGCCGCGTAGTGGTTGCCGAAGACGTTGTAACGACGGGCGGCAGCGTTAAGGAGGTTATTGCGCTTTGCAGAGCCTGCGGTGCTGAAGTCGTCGCATGTGCGAGCGTAGTGGACAGATCCAACGGCAAAGTGGAATTTGATGTTCCTTACGTTCCGCTTCTTTCCATGGAAGTTACGAGCTGGGAGCCGGACGAATGTCCTTTGTGCAAGGCTGGAGCGCCTGCGCCGTATAAGCCGGGCAGCAGAGGGGTAAAATAAACGTCGGAGGCGTTATGAAGGAAAAAAAGGGAAGCGGTTACTTTTCCCGTTTCGGGTTGGCGCAGTTATGCGACATAATTTTCGTGGCAGCGACGATTGTGCTGATAGTAGGGCTATTTGTGGAACCGCCTGTAGTAGGGATAGTAGGATTTTCCATGTTCGCTCTCGGATCGGCAATAACCGCAGTGAGACGTATAGTCATGCTGATGGCATCGTCAAAAGGCACGCCCGAGTTCCGCAACTCACTGATAATAGCGATAGCGATGACTGTAGTATTCGCGCTTTCCGTGCTTGGGATAGTAGGTAAGAGCATGTTCCTGTTCTGACAGGTCAGCGGTATGTTGTCGTGCGCTTGATATGAACTTACGGGTCTTCCGGACGGAAATCCGTCCGCCTCAGATATGCACGATAAGAAAGCTGCATGGTACGGCAAAATAAAATTATGATAAGAAGAGACTGCTGCATACGTAAATGCAGCAGTCTCTTTACAAGGTCATGAAAATAGATATTCCGGCAATATGTATTCAACGATCAGCTTCTGACTGCGTAGACTCCGTTTCCGCGTGCTCCCACGGCGGGTTAATTTGCAGCGAATACAGAGTGCGTACTGATTTATTCGGCGTTCGGAGCCTCCGGTGTGACATAAATGGTTTTTGCCCCGAAATAGTCCACCTTTCCGGGAGCGGCTCCGCGTTTTTTGTGAACGTCTTTGACTCGCGTATAATCAACCGGTACGTTTTCTGATAAACGCGCCTTGGAAAAGAATGCGGCGAGAGAAGCCGCCCGAAGAAGTACGTCGTGCGGTACATCTTTCCCGTGAGTTCTGATTATCACATGACTGCCGTGAAAACCCTGTGTATGAAGCCATATGTCGTCTCCGCGCGCCTCTTTGGTGATGCGGTCATTCTGGATATTGCTTTTCCCGACCAGAACTGTAAACCCGTCTATATCATATTTACGCGGCTCGCTGACTGTCTTTTTACCGCGTTTGTTTGTATTACGGATATAGCCTTCATCTTCAAGCTCTTCAATGATAGCTTCCACATCGGAAACGGTTCTTGCACATGACAATGCGGCATCAACGCTTTCAAGGTAGTCGATCGTGCGCTCTGCATCTGCTTTCTGTTCATTTAAAAATGAGACAGTACGCTTTTTTTTCTGATATTTTTTGAAATGTTTTTGCGCGTCTTCCTGAGGAGAGTTTTCCGTAAGTTTGATAACGGTTTGACCGCCTTCGTACCAGTTGTCTGCGATCACACAGTCGTCGCCTTTTTTTATTTTATAAATATTTGCGGTTATAAGTTCTCCTAAGATTCTTTCCTTTTCGTAATCAGCGGCTGATATTAGATCATGTTCAAAGCCGGCAAGCTTCTTTTTCTGTTTGGTTAGAGCTGAAGATATGGCCTTTTTAGCCGTTGCCGAAACAACGGACAATTCGTCCTGTTTGCAGGTAGCGGAATAATACTCGTCCATAGCTTCGCATATTGACGGAAATATTTTCCGCTCACCGCTTGCCGAACCGTAATCACAGAAAGAAAAATCGACCGGTTTATTATCGCGGTAGTAAACGACTGCCTGAGTAGGGCGCGCAAGCAGACGGGAGCACGCTTCCGACAGTCCGCAGCCGCACGAAGCCGCCGTATACGCTATTTCAGCAGCTGTTGCGGCGGACAGTCCGCGCAGTTTCTTGATCATAACGGCAGGTAGCTCTTCCTTGTCGCAGCTGAATGCAAGTGCATCCGCACGTTCGTCCACGGGGTCATATCTCGTTTCGTCGCGGGGCGGAGTAAATATCAGCCCCGGCATGACCGGGTGACTTTCTTCAAATCCTACGTGCTTGAGCGAATCAGTGATTTTCCCATTTTCATCCGTCAGCACGACGTTTGAATATTTTCCCATGATCTCGATGAACATAGTGTAAGGTTTCAGCTCTCCGAGGTCTCCGCGCGCGGTGATCTTTATTTCAATAATGCGCTCAAAAGGCAGCGTGTTTACTGAGTTGATCATGCCGCCTGCAATATGCCGCCGGAGATGAAGACAGAACGCCAGGGGAATATCCGTGCTTTTGATTTTATCCGACGTGATAAAACAGCGGGGCGAAGCCGCGGCTGTGATAATAAGCGGGTTGTTTTTTCCGCGCGCTCTGATATTGAGAACGAGGGTAGTTTTATCGCTCATGATGATCTTATCTATACGTCCGTCTGAAAGGCATTCGTTCAGTTCAACGGCAAGCTTGCCGTAGTTGATGGCGTCTGCAGGCATAATGACCTCCTTTGCATTCAGACTCTATTTTAATATAAATGCAAAAAAAAGTAAATATGATTTGACATACTTTTTTGTTTGTGATAACATATTTAAGCATAATCGAAAGATATAAAATCAACAGTAGGCAAGGAGCTGTAATGAATTACACCGTAAGCAAAGAAAAGAGTGAAGTTACCCTTTCGTTCGAATCGACCGCGGACGAATGGAAAGATGCTGAAGCAAAAGCATTTGTACAGACCAGGGGCAAATACAGTGTGCCCGGATTTCGTAAGGGACATGCCCCCAGGCATATGATAGAGCAGTATTACGGCGCAGGCGTATTTGCTGATGACGCGCTTGATATTCTCGTGCAGAGCGGCTGGGAAAAATTCCTGGACGACGGCAAGGATAAGGGCGAAGACGCTATTATTCCCATTGACAGACCCTCGGCGGCAATACAGTCCATGGAAGACGGCGTAGTTAAGTTCACGCTTAAGTTCCCCGTACAGCCTGAAGTCAAGCTTGGCGAATATAAAGGTATTAAAATTCCCAAAATTGAGTATAATGTATCCGATAAGGACGTTGAAGACGAACTTCGCCGCATAGCTGAGCGCGGAGCCAAGATAGAAGAGAAGGACGGCGCGGCTGAAAACGGAGATATTGTGAATATCGATTACAAGGGCAGTGTTGACGGCGTTGCATTTGACGGCGGCACGGCGGAGAAGTACGATCTTACTCTCGGAAGCAATACGTTTATTCCCGGGTTTGAGGATCAGCTTGTGGGCGCAAAAGCAGGTGAGGAGCGCGCTGTAAAGGTAACTTTCCCTGAGAACTATCATGCGGATAACCTTGCAGGTAAAGAAGCCGTATTTGAGTGCAAAATCAATAAGGTAAGCAAGAAGGTCGTACCCGAACCCAGCGATGAATGGGCAAAGGAAGTTTCCGAGTTCGATAATCTTGCCGATTACCGCGCAAGCATAGAAAAGCGCATGAAGGAAAGCAACGAGCGTCGTGAGCGCACCGAAAAAGAAAACGCCGTAGTAAATGCGGTAGTCGATGCGTCCGAAGCAGACATTCCGGAGGTAATGGTGCAGTCTTATCTTGACGATATGCTGCGTGATCTCGGAATGAGGCTTTACTATCAGGGAATTTCCATTGAAGATTACTTCAAGTATCTTGGTACGACTGAAGAAGCGTATCGTAAAGAGAACCATGATAAGGCAGTACGCGGAGCTCTCACCCGTCTTTGCCTTGAGGAAATGGTAAAACGTGAGAAAATAGTGGCAACGGACGAAGAGGCGGAAAAGAAGTACGCTGATTCCATGCCTGAGCCTGTCGACGGCGGAGAAAAACGTAAGCCGGACGAGCGTGAACTCGCATATCTCAAGAATGAGATAGTGATGGATAAGCTGCTTGAAATGCTTGTTTCTTCTGCCGTTACCGAATAATAACGACAAGAGGTAAGTAAATGATAAGAAACGAATTAGTACCCATGGTCGTAGAGCAGACCAACCGCGGTGAAAGATCTTATGATCTTTATTCGCGCATGCTCGAAGATCGAATAGTGTTCCTTAACGGAGAGGTTAATGACGTCAGTGCAAATATAGTGATAGCGCAGTTGATATACCTTGAAGCGAAGGATCCGGATAAAGACATCAGTCTTTATATAAACTCGCCTGGCGGTTCTGTATCTGCAGGTATGGGTATTTATGACACGATGAACTTCATTCGTCCCGATGTATCTACGATATGCGTAGGTATGGCGGCAAGTATGGGCGCATTCCTGCTTGCTGCAGGTGCGAAAGGAAAACGCATAAGTCTTCCGAACAGCGAGATCATGATACATCAGCCGCTTGGTGGAGCGCAGGGTCAGGCAACGGATATAGTCATTCAGGCTGAGCATATCAATAAGATCAAGAAAAAGATGACGTCCATACTTGCCGAGAATACCGGAAAGCCATTCGAGCAGGTTGCTAACGATGTAGAGCGCGATTACTATATGAGCGCGCAGGAAGCTCTCGAGTACGGTCTGATCGACAAGATATACGAAAAGAGAGGCTGAGAGACAGGTGGATATTTTCGATAAAAACAGACATTGCGAATTCTGCGGTCGCAGTGAAGACGAAGTGGGCAGACTGATAAGTGCGCCCAGCGGTGTTTGCATATGCGACGGTTGTGTGGAAATATGCTCTGATCTGCTGTACAACGAAACGGAAGATAAGTCGGATAAAACCGGTAAGCCGGTGCTGCCCGTTCTTCCCACGCCCGTCGAGATAAAGAACAAGCTGGACGAATATATAGTCGGTCAGGATGAAGCGAAGAAAGCGCTTTCTGTCGCCGTGTACAATCATTATAAGCGTATCAACTATAATTCTACGCACGGTGACGATAAGACAAAAGAGGATATAGAGCTTAAGAAAAGCAACATCCTTATGCTTGGTCCGACCGGTTGCGGAAAAACTTTGCTTGCACAGACGCTTTCCCGCATACTTAACGTGCCGTTTGCAGTCGCTGATGCTACAACGCTGACGGAAGCCGGATATGTGGGCGAGGACGTTGAGAACATATTGCTTAAGCTTATACAGAATGCCGACTTTGACATACCCAAAGCTGAAATAGGTATCGTGTATATCGATGAGATAGATAAGATATCCAGAAAGAGCGAGAATACCTCGATCACTCGTGACGTATCGGGAGAGGGTGTGCAGCAGGCGCTGCTTAAGATCATTGAGAGTACTGTTGCGAACGTGCCTCCGCAGGGTGGAAGAAAGCACCCGCAGCAGGAATGCCTGCAGATAGACACGACGAACATTCTGTTTATATTCGGCGGTGCATTCGTAGGTCTTGAAAAGATCATAGAGCAGCGTAAGGAAGGCAGCTCAATGGGATTCGGCGGAACGGTCAAATCCAAGCATGAAGTAAGCGTTAGTGAAGCATTCCATGAAGTGCAGCCTCAGGATCTGATCAAGTACGGTCTGATACCCGAGTTTGTGGGAAGAGTACCGGTCACGGTAAGTCTTAATGCGCTTGACCGTAACGCGCTCGTTTCCATACTGACCGAACCTAAAGACGCGCTTATAAAGCAGTATGAAAAGCTGTTTGAAATGGACGGTATAAAGCTTGTATTTGAAAAAGAAGCCGTCGAGGCGATTGCAGATAAGGCGATCGAGCTGGATACCGGTGCGCGCGGGTTGCGTACAATAATAGAAAACGCAATGATGGATCTTATGTATGCCGCACCCGATCAGAAAGATATAGATCAGGTGACGATTACTGCTGATGTTATAAAAAATAAGGCAGATCCTGTAATATCCCGCAATAAAGCGGCGTAAACTGAAAGAAATTGGGAACGCGAGCCTGTCGCTCGCGTTCCTTTTTTTATTGCAATTTTAATATCGTTGTGTTATAATACCGCTATGAATGAAAATATAAGTGAAAACAATGAAACGATCATGCCTGAACCGGAACCCGCATATATACTTGTGGGTGTGGAAAATGCTGTAGTATTTCCCGGTCATTTATCATCATTCAACGTTGGTAAAACGACCTCCGTCAACGCGCTGATGAAAGCAGTCGAGACAAGCAGCGAGGTCTTTTTCACATATGTTCCTTCCGGTGAAGTCACGCCGGAATCCGTGTCTAAAGTAGGCACGTTGTCCCGCGTAAAGCAGCTGATCCGCAACTCCAAGGGCGGATTGAGCATAATTGCTTCGGGTGTGCGCCGCATGGAGATAAAGGAATTCGTATCGGCTTCACCATTGACGCGCGTCACGCTTACGGAGTTTGAGGAAAAGCAGGAAGACGAGGTGCTGATGATAGCGATGCGTAACGTACTCAGAACCGCATTGCTCCGTTCGATGCAGTTGTCTCCCAAACTTTTTGATACAGAGCCGTCCATGGATGATATGGATGAATTCATAGGCGAGATGGCGTCGGCATATTATAACGATAATGATGAGCGTCAGCAGCTTCTTTCCATGCATTCTAAATATTCGCAGCTTGAGGATATCTATGCTCATATCGAACGCTACTGCAGCATAGCGTCTCTTCAGAAAGATATAGAGAATAAAGTCAGAAACAGCATGGATAAAAGTCACCGCGAGTACTATCTTCGCGAGCAGATAAAAGTCCTGCATACCGAGCTTGGCGATGACGGCAATGAACCGGACGAACTTCGCGAACGCATAGAGGCAAAAAATATGCCTGAATATGCAAAAGAAAAAGCTCTGAAAGAGGTAAGCAAGATGAGCCGCATGTCCCCGATGTCGCCTGAAAGCGCTGTATCCCGCGGATATATCGAGACCATTCTTGCGTTACCCTGGAATGAAGGCGACGCACAGGAAACGGATATAAACTATGCAAGGGATGTGCTTGAAGCTGATCACTACGGACTCGAAAAGATCAAAGAGCGTATTGTGGAATATCTTGCCGTAAGTGCGCTTAAAAAGGACATGAAAGCGCCGATACTCTGTTTTGTCGGGCCTCCGGGCGTAGGTAAGACGAGCATAGTTCGTTCGATAGCACGCGCGGCAAAACGTAAGTTCGTGTCCGTATCGCTCGGCGGAGTGCGCGATGAGGCGGAAATACGCGGACACCGTCGCACTTATATAGGTTCTATGCCGGGCAGAATAATTTCCGGAATGGAGGATGCCGGAGTATGTGATCCCGTATTCCTTTTGGATGAAATAGATAAGATGTCATCCGATTTCCGCGGAGATCCGTCGAGTGCATTGCTTGAGGTGCTTGACGCAAATCAGAACGACAGATTCAAAGATCATTTCCTTGATATGCCGTACGATCTCTCAAAGGTAATGTTCGTGACGACTGCGAATACGGTTGAAACCATAGATCCGCCGCTGCTGGACAGAATGGAGATCATTGAACTGAGCGGATATACGTTCAATGAAAAGCTGCAGATAGCAAAGCGCTATCTTGTGCCGCGTGAGTGCGACGCAAACGGAGTGCCTGAGAGCAAAGTAAAGTTTACGGATGAAGCGTTGCTTGCAATAATCAATCACTATACGCGTGAAAGCGGAGTGCGTAACTTGCAGCGTGAAATAGGTGCGGTGCTGCGTAAGATAGCAGTTAAATTGCTGGAAAACCCGGCACACCGTTCGTTCAGAATTACTGAAAAGAATATTGAGGATTATCTCGGAAAGATCAAATATCCGGATGATGAAGCCGTTGCCTCCGATGAGGTAGGTGTAGTCACCGGACTTGCATGGACGAGTACGGGCGGAACATCGCTGGACGTTGAAGCGGCTGTACTTGCGGGCGGAAAAGGCGAAGTGCGGCTTACCGGTAATCTCGGCGACGTAATGAAGGAATCCGCGCAGACGGCGCTTACGCTTGTGCGTGAGCAGGCGGATGAGCTCGGCATAGATCATTCGGTATTCACGGAGTGTGACATACACGTGCATGTTCCGGAAGGCGCAGTGCCGAAGGACGGACCGAGCGCGGGCGTTACAATGGCGACAGCCATTGCGAGTGCTATGTCTGGTAAAAAGGTCGCGCATGACGTTGCAATGACGGGCGAGATAACGTTAAGAGGAAAGGTGCTTGCGATAGGCGGTCTTAAGGAGAAATCGCTTGCCGCACTCAGGCTGGGCAAACGCCGTCTTATCATACCTAAAGCTAACTTAAAGGATTTGGATGAAATACCTGCGGAAGTGAAGGACAATATGCGTATAATACCGGTAACGGATATACATGAAGTGTTCTCAGCTGCTCTGATATGATATGAATGCTGAATTTATAAAATCGATAGCCGATCTCGGCGTATATGACAATGAAAGCGAGCGGCTCGGAAAACCGGAGATAGCGGTTGCGGGCAGATCAAACGTAGGGAAATCTTCATTCATAAATATGATAGCCGAGCGTAAGAATCTTGCAAAGACATCGTCGACGCCCGGAAGAACAAGGCTGCTCAATCTGTTTTCGTTCGGCGAGTTCATACTTGTCGATTTACCCGGGTACGGTTATGCAAAAGCGTCCAAGAGTGAGATCCGTAAGTGGAGCATGCTTACAGACGGATATTTCAGCCATACTTCAAGACTTGTACATACGCTAGCGCTTGTGGATATACGGCATGAGCCGAGCGAGCTTGACAAACGTATGATATCATATCTTTACGACAGCGGAAAGCCGTTTACGGTCATTGCGACAAAAGCAGATAAGCTGTCACGCGCGGCGTGTGCACGGGCGAAATCCATGATTGCATCCGCACTGAAGATAGGAGTGGACGATATAATTGTGACGTCTGCGAGCAGCGGGCAAGGCAGAGATGCCGTATGGAACAGGATAAATTCCGTACTTTCCGTGAGTGAAGATCCGTTACAGTGACAGAACGACAAACCTTCGAATACTATGTAATAAAAGTATTCGGAGGTTTTTTCATGCCATGCAGCAATAATCAAGGTAAAATAGCAGTGCGGATACAGCGGATATATAACGGTGCGTCGTTGTTGACGCGCGGATCGTTTTCGTCGGACCAGTTATGTTTTTGCCGTACATGTTATACGGAACCGCTTACATATGTTTCGGCACGCGGAACGGGAAACGCTGAGATCACGTCAGTAAACATCACGCCGTCGACTGATGGAGGAAAATCCCGTGTAAGCATTACGTTTGAATATAATGTAATCGTTACTTTTAAAGACGCATTTGGGAATACGGGATATGCGACTGTGCGCATGACTGATTCGGCTGATATACTGATCACATTGCCGGATGGTAAATACGAACTTTCAGCATCCGTCGAGTTCGCGTCCGTGATAGGAAGTATAACGCCGACGGGCGTGAGTGTGACGGCTTGCAGGCGGCTCAAGCTGATCATCCTTGTACCTTGCGATGTTGTGATCTGTTCATCCGGGGATATAAGTCTGCCGGATGCCGACGAGACAGAGAATGCCGTCTGTCGTGAATTGCAGTAATAACGTCATAAACGCCGTTTGATAAGCATCGGGTATTTGACTTGCTTTTTGCATTATATTTTGTTATAATGAACACATGAAGGTATATGCGATAAGCGATTTTCATCTGTCGATAAACAACCCTAAGCCTATGAATATCTTCGGACCGGTTTGGGACGGATATCTTGAAACGATAGAACGCGATTGGAACGACAAGGTCACCGATGAAGACATAGTTCTCATATCCGGAGATCTGTCATGGGCGATGTTCCTTGAGGATGCCGTTGCTGACATAGCATACATAGGCGGGATGAAGGGCAGAAAAGTCATAATACGCGGTAATCACGATTATTGGTGGAAATCGATAAGCGCGGTGCGCGCGATGCTTCCGGATGGTATGTATGCGGTCCAGAACGATGCCGTCAGGCTTGATAATTGTGTGATATGCGGCACAAGACTCTGGACTACGCCGGAGCCGGGAAGGGAGCAGCTTCCGGCGGATAAGACGATATACGACAGGGAATTACTTCGCTTGCGTATGTCGCTTGACCGCGCCGCAGGCATGCGCGAGGCGGGCGATAAACTTATCGTCATGGTACATTATCCGCCGTTCAACAGTACATTTCGACCTACCGTATATACGGAAGCAATAGCCGAATATTCTCCGGACGCAGTTGTTTACGGGCATTTGCATGGCAACGTAGGCAGAATGCGAAAAAAACTGATACTTAATGATATACCTTATTATCTGACCAGTTGTGATCTTATAGGCAATAAACTTGTGGAGATATGTGACGCATAAACGATAACGGGGCGCCAGTGCGTAAATCAAGAAATCAACTGATATTCTTGGCCTGACGATCGTTCGCCCGTTTATGTACGCTGAGTTAACCGGATATATCGTAAGGCAAAAAAATCACGCGAAGTTTCGCGTGATTTTTCATTTTATACTTACTTTTTACCGATCGTATATTACTTGTTATCTTCCGCATCCGTTGCATGAATCTATCTGATCTTCATCGTCATCCGATTCGTTAATGACGGTACGGTATGTGCATGAACCGGCGATCGAACATGAGTCGCAGGACGACGGGGAACAGGAGTCGGGAGCGGATGCCTTGCTCTCCTCAAGCTTTTCCAGATTAGCATCTATATCCTCGCGCATTATCTTTGCGTGGTCAGTGCCTTTTTCCTTTTCAGCCGCTTCGCGCATATTGCGGAATGCAACGGACATCATAAGTTTGATACGGTTGATCTGGTTTACTTCACTTGCTCCCGGGTCATAGTCTACGGCGACTATATTCGCAGACGGGTTGAGCTCCTTAAGAGCTTTCATTACGCCTTTGCCCGTAACGTGGTTGGGAAGGCAGGCAAAAGGCTGCATACATATGATATTGTTAACGCCTTCATCGAACAGGTCAAGCATTTCAGCCGTAAGGAACCAGCCCTCTCCGGCAAGGTTGCAAAGCGAAACGACTTTACTTGCCTTTTGTGCCATTACACGGATATTCGTAGGATGACCGAACTTTGTACCCTCAAGCGCCTTGATCATAGGCTTACGGAAACGTTCGACGAGATCGATTAGGAAGCTGTTTACTACTTTATGCGTCAGTTTGCCGTCGAGATAGTCGTGCTTGACTGTGGAGTTGTAGAAGCCGAACATAAAGAAGTCCAGCATGTCGGGGCAAACGGCTTCGCCGCCTTCTGCCTCTATGAGCTCTACAACGTGGTTATTTGCGCCGAAATGATACTTGACGAGTATTTCTCCGACGATACCCACACGCGGCTTTACGACGTCATACACGGGTAATTCCTCGAACTCTTTGATCATTTGTTTGCAGTTCTTTGCAAACGTAGAGTGAATGTTCTTGGAAAGATCATCCGCAATGATGCCCGCCCACTTTTCGTAAAGCTCGTTTGCGCTGCCTTTTACTTTTTCGTAAGGGCGGACGCGGTAGAGCAGGCGCATGGTCAGGTCGGCGTAAAGCGTTGAATAAATGAACTGCAGCATCAGCTTGAGATCGACAGGGAAGCCCTTGTGTTTTTCCAGCCCGACAAAGTTAAGAGATATGACGGGTACCTGCTCCATATTGATAGCCTTAAGCGCTTTTCGTATAAGCGTGATATAGTTGGATGCTCGGCAGGGACCGCCGGTCTGCGTAATGATCAGAGCCGTTTTATTCGGATCATGTTTGCCGGAGAGCAGCTCTTCGATAAGACCGCCTACGGTTATGATAGTCGGATAACATGCATCGTTATTTACATATTTAAGTCCGACGTCAATAGCCGTTTTTGTATCTTTTACGACTTCCACATTATAGCCGAGGGGTTTAAGACCCGGTTTATAGAAGCGCATATGGAAAGGGGACAGGTTGGGAGCTATGATAGTGTAGCCCTCTTCTTTCATTTCCTTGGTAAACTCTTTGAACCATATATGATCCTTTGGCTGTTCGTGATGAATGTTGCGTTCTCTGCGCTCCTCCATGACCGCCATAAGCGAACGTATACGTATGCGCGCCGCGCCGAGGTTGTTGACCTCATCGATTTTAAGTACAGTGTAAAGTTTATTCGCGGCGAGCATAAGTTCCTGAACCTGGTCTGTGGTAACGGCATCGCAGCCGCAGCCGAACGAGTTCAGCTGAACGAGTTCGAGATTGTCCTTTCCGCGCACATAATTTGCCGCCGCATACAAACGTGAATGGTACATCCACTGATCAAGTACGCGGAGCGGGCGGGGTGCTTTACTCAGATGCGCTATGCTGTCCTCCGTAAGTACGGCAAATCCGTAAGCGTTTATCATTTCGGGTATGCCGTGGTTTACTTCAGGATCGAGGTGATAAGGTCTGCCGGCAAGTACTATGCCGTCTTTACCTTCCTTGTCGAGCATAGCGACAACTTCCTCACCCATTTTATGTATGTCGTTCTTAAACTTCTTGTCTTCCTCATACGCTGCATAAACGGCGCTCTTGATCTCCTTCTTGGGAATATCAGGAAACTCTTCGCAAAGACGTTTATACATGCGTTTAGGCGTAGCGATAGGGAGGAACGGGCATTTGAATGTAACATCCTTCCCGAAAACTTCGCCCATATTGTTGCGTATAACATCCGGATACGTTGCGACGACAGGACAGTTATAGTGGTTATCCGCAGTAGGATCTTCGACCTGCTCATAAGGCATACCCGGATAGAAAATGAACTTAATGCCTTGCTTTACGAGCGCTGTCACATGTCCGTGAACGAGTTTTGCGGGATAGCATACCGATTCGCTTGGCATTGTATCGATGCCGAGATCATAGATAGCGCGTGTCGAGCGGGGAGAGAGCACTACCCGGAATCCCAGATTATTAAAGAAAGTAAACCAGAACGGGTAGTTCTCGTACATATTGAGTACGCGAGGTATGCCTACAACGCCGCGGGGCGCATTATCCGCCGTGCGGGGCTTGTAATACGCAAAGAGCCGTTTGTATTTTAAGTCGAACAGATTGGGCAGGCGAACGGGCTTTTCCACATGCACCTTTTCATCTTCAGCGCCGCGCTCACAACGGTTGTTGGTAATGAACCGGCGACCGTCCGAGAAATCCGTCACCGTGAGCAGACAGTTATTACCGCACTTGCCGCAACGGCGCGTATGCTTCTCGTATGTAAATTCTCCGAGTTCGTCTTTGCTGATAATTGTAGAACGATCTTCGCCCTTATGAGAGTTGCGGCTGATGATAGCGCAACCGTACGCGCCCATAAGTCCGGCTTGTGCGGGACGAACTACGTCGCGACCTGTTATGATCTCAAATGCGCGGAGCACCGATTCATTGAGGAACGTACCTCCCTGAACGATAACCTTATCTCCCATCTCCGAAAAATCGCGCAGCTTAATGACCTTGAACAGTGCATTTTTAACTACGGAGTAGGCAAGACCCGCTGAAATATCTCCGACAGTGGCGCCTTCTTTCTGTGCCTGCTTGACGCGGCTGTTCATAAACACCGTGCAGCGTGAACCGAGATCTACGGGTGCGCGTGATTCCAGACCTTTTTTGGCGAACTGCTCAGCAGTAAGCCCGAGTGCTGCCGCAAAAGTCTCTATAAAGCTGCCGCAGCCGGAAGAGCATGCTTCGTTAAGAAGTACGTCTGTGATTATGCCATCCTTGACTTTGACGCACTTCATGTCCTGTCCGCCTATGTCGAGTATAAACTGGACGCCGGGGAGAATAACATTGGATGCCGTCTGGTGAGCCATAGTCTCTATCTCGCCGCGATCAAGCTTGAGTGCGTTCTTGATAAGATTCTCTCCGTATCCGGTAACGCAGGAGCGACCGATATATGCATCATCCGGGAGGAGCGCATAAATTTCTTTAAGAATAGAGGAGACGGTTTTAAGCGGATCGCCGCCGTTAGACCCGTACCACGAGTAAAGAAGCGCTCCGTCTTTATTGATAAGAGCGGCTTTAGTGGTAGTGGAACCGGCGTCTACTCCGAGATAACAAGCCCCTTTGTGCTCCTTGATGTCAGCAAACGGAATAAAGGTTTTCGCATGGCGCGCACGGAAAGCTTCAAGCTCTTCGTCGCTTGAGAAGAGCGGTTCAAGTCTTTGAACCTCATGACTTTCCATGCCCTTAAGCTTTTCAAGATCAACGCGCACTTCATCTGCCGTAAAAACTTTTTCAGCGGAAAGCGCCGCGCCCATTGCGTTGAACACCTGGGCGTTTTCCGGGAATATTGCCTCCTCCGGTTTAAGAGTCTCCACAAATCGTTTGCCGAGTTCACTGAGGAAGAAGAGCGGACCGCCGAGGAACGCTACATGACCCCTTATTGGCTTGCCGCATGCGAGGCCGGAAATGGTCTGGTTTACTACGGACTGGAAAACGCTTGCTGCAATGTCTTCCTTAGCGGCGCCATCATTTATCAGAGGTTGTATGTCCGACTTGGCAAAGACCCCGCAACGCGAAGCGATGGGGTATATAGTTTTATAATTTTTTGCGTACTCGTTTAGTCCGGATGCGTCAGTACCGAGAAGGCTTGCCATCTGGTCGATGAAGGCGCCGGTACCGCCTGCACAGGTACCGTTCATGCGCTGTTCGATCCCGCCTTTAAGGTAGGTGATCTTAGCGTCTTCTCCGCCAAGCTCGATTGCGACGTCCGTCTGAGGAATATATTTGCGTATGGATTCTATGCCGGCAATAACTTCCTGAATAAACGGAATGTTCAGCCAGTTTGATACGGAGATGCCGCCGCTTCCGGTTACAGCGAGAGCAAATCTGTCGTACTTATCTATAGCGCGCGTAAGTACTGTACAGATAGTGGATTTAATATCCGAATAATGCCTGTCATAGCTCGAATAAAGTAAATTGCCTTGCTCGTCGAGCACAGCGGTTTTAATCGTGGTAGAGCCTACATCCAGACCGATGCGATACTTTTCCATGTTTCGAAGCCATTCTCCCTTGTAAAATATATTTAATTTTATGGGCGAAAGATAAATTTTGTATTAAAAATTAAAAAATCCCGCCACACTTTTCAGTATACAATATTTTGCGATTTTTGGCAAGTTATATGGATAAACTAAACAAAAAGTTTATTTAATGAAAAATATAGCAGAAATTTTCAAAGGATTTATCTGGCGATCGGGAATGCGGAAATTGATCAAATAAAGAAAATAATAATAAAATTAAAACGTAATAACATATTTATGCTTCGAAAATGTATTAAATTTGTGATAATATGTGTCGAAAAGTAGACAGATTTATACAAATAGTGTATAATAAAAATCCAAATAACAGTAGTATGGTAAAAGAGTGCAATCAATACGTATCAGCATACTAAAGGAATAATTCTGTAAATGACCCCTAAGGAATTCAACAACTGTCTAGCTCGGATTAAGCGCGGAGATAACAGCGGTTTGGAGCAGATTTATAATTTTTATTATGAAAAGATAGTTGTGTCTGCGCAATATGAATTACACGACCGTTATAAAGCTGAAGAAATTGCGTCAAATATAATGGTGAATATACTTAAAAACGCCAAAAAGTTTTCTTATGTCCGCAACCCGAATATGTGGATAAGTAGGGCAACGCAGTTTGCGGTATTCAGCAGTAAGATGAATGTAAAACTTGAGGTGCTCACGGGATTTGACTTCTTGTCCGGAGCTATATTTCCGGAAAGCGTTTATGCTGGGGATAATGATACTCTGACATTCAGAATGGCTTTTTACGAAATACTCGACAAATGTACGGAGCGTCAGCGAAATATAATTTGTATGCACTATGTACATAAATTAAATCTGAGAGAAACGGCAAAAGTAATGAATATTTCAGTAAGCACCGTTAAACGTGAGATAATCATTGTGCGCGAAAAGCTGCGCGCATTATACAACCAGAATTAAACAGAAGCTCCGAATCAACATTTGACGGAGCTTTTAAAATTTATTGTGCATTTTATTTAATTTGAATAAGCAAAGCCCTGTGTCTGATGTAATATCAGGCACAGGGCTTCAGCATTATTTGAAAACTGAGCTTACAATTAATTTTCCGGTACCGTAAGTTTCCCTTCATTAAGATCGATGAATATCCATGCGGTAGGGTCATCGAAATTTTCATTCGGTACCCAATAAGCGGTTTTATCCGTCAGGTTATAAATAACGCTGTGAACAGTACATCCGTTGCCGTCGTCGTTATCCCAGTCTCTGCGGCCGACGGTGCGGAGAAGACCCATAGCGTCTTTTTCGTCGGCGAATACGGCATTATTTTCCTTGAGCACTTCACCGATTTTGTTATATCTGTCCAGACCGGCCTTTTCGTAATCGTCAGCGTAGTATCCGGGCTGAAGTATGAAATTAGTGATCCACTGATAATCAGCTTCAGCTTCCATCGCACCTATGTGTGCATCGTCATCGTTATATATGACTTTCAGTTCACGTTTACTACCGTCGTTATCCGTTGCGTCAGTGCCGTTTACCCATTCAAGAATAGCGCTTTTACCGCTTGCGTCAGCCACCATATAATGATAGGAAGTGGACGCCGAGTCATGCAGGTCATACTGAGAAACGAGTTCAACAGCTTCCTCTACCGAGTCAGCATAATCGAGAATAAGTCTGAGCATGGTAGTGGACGTAATATCAGGTTTATCTGTATCGATATTTGTCGGTACTACTTCGTCGCTGCCCTGGTAACTCATGTATATGCCGCAGCTTACTCCTGCATCGTTCATTCCGTCAAGCGGTGCGAAAGGTGCGGCAAGGCAGGTGATCCTGTCCATAAGACCTTCTACGTCGTTATTCGGTTCTATACCAAGGAACTGCAGATCTACCGTGGATACAGTGGCGTGTCTGCCGTTGCCTGCGTCAGTGAAGACTATGCAGGTGTTTGTTTTCGAGAAATCGTAATTGCGGGCAAACAGGCGGTCTCCGTCAGCGGTCTGCGCCGTGAAAGAGGAACATGCAATTTCCGATTCAGAAATTCCCATGTCAATAAGTCCTTTAGTTACATGGTCGGTTATGAATGTGATAAGTTCCGAATCGCTTTTTGCACCGCCGGTTTCGAGAAATTCGTCAAAGTAAAATCCGCCTTTGACAGTCATTGTATAGACGGATCCGTCAAGATGCTCGTCATTGCGTTCGCGTATCTTACGCAGACTGGATGCGCTTGATATCTCGTTGCCCCATACGCAGCCTACGGTGATCACAAAAGCCAAGATCAGAACAAGTACGACTACAACTGCGATGATGAGGATCTTTTTCCACAGCTTCATGCCGCGGTTTTCGGTTTTTTCAGCCATTTTTTTCTGTACTCCTTTTAATGGATTCGGAAAGAGCAGAAAGTGAAACAATCTTATTTACTATGCGGATAAAAGTTTCCGCATCTTCATTGCCGATAGCGTTACGGATTTCATCTGCAATAAGCAGAGATCGTTTGTGTACGTCCATAAAAAGTTCCGCACGTTCCGGGATGGCAACAAGATCGATGGCACGTTTATCCTCCGGATTTTCCGCTTTTATCAGAAAACCTTTTGTTTCAAGAGAATTTATAGTCCTGTTGGCGAGCGATTTAAGCATTTTGGTTTTTGCAATGACGGTACTCAATGGCAGTCTTGCATTACCCGTACTTTTATACTCATGATACAGCAGAAGCATTACAATAGCCTCATTATAAGGCATACCTTGAGTTATCCGACTGCTTTTCAGAATAGCGCTCAGTTGCACCCATGATAGCACTATGCGTTCATTGAGATCGATTTCCCCGATATTATCACAAACAGGATCTCCAAAGAGAATTTTTTCGCCATGTTCCATTGTAAACGCTTTTTCCTTTCCGATATATTGTTCACATTGTGAACTTAATACAGTTTAGCTTTATCGCATATCAAAGTCAAGCAAAAATCATATGATTTACGTAGAAAATCCATTTATTTTCTGCCGTTAGGGAGCAGGTGGTACTTTCCCGTATCACTGATATATCGCAAAAGTGACTTTATGGGCATATTTAATCATGATACCGGAATAAAACCGCCCGGAGTAGCGGAGCGGTTTTATTCAAAACCCTATTTCACAATTTAATGATTTTTGTTGCGATCGAATCTTGAAACGCTTTATCGTGTTCAACAAAAATCATTGTGGGATCAGATTCTTTGATTAGGTTTTCGATCTGGATGCGGGAGTAGATATCTATAAAATTCAACGGTTCGTCCCAGATATATAAATGTGCCTTTTTACACAGACTCATAGCTATTAAAGTTTTTTTCTTTTGTCCGTCAGAGAAACTTGACATATCTTTTTCAAACTGAATCTTATCGAATCCCATTTTATGAAGAATTGCTTTAAACATACTTTCATTCACATTGTTGCTTTGTGCAAAATCGGTAAGAGTTCCGCGCAGGAAAGAAGTGTCCTGAGGGACGTAGGAAATAATCAGTTTAGAACCTGTTTCTATTTTTCCGGTATGTTCGATAGGCTGACCGCACAACAATTTCAATATGCTGCTTTTACCGCAACCGTTTTTCCCTTCAAGAGCTATCCGGTCTCCTTGTCTGATCTCAAACGTTACGGGCGGACATACTGCTTTGTTTCCGTAAATCGGAACCACGCCGGAAAGAGAGACAAGTCGTTCTGAATGGTACGAGAGGGGAGTTATTTTAAGACAGCCTTCAATTTCAGTATTTTTCAGCAATGTAGATTTTTGCTCAATATCCTTTTGTTGCCTTGCCTCTGCGACCTTTGCGCGTTTC
This sequence comes from uncultured Clostridia bacterium, assembly GCA_944362615.1. Classification (GTDB taxonomy): domain Bacteria; phylum Bacillota; class Clostridia; order Christensenellales; family Pumilibacteraceae; genus Protoclostridium. Next base: position 55,781 of record CALVTM010000001.1, on the reverse strand, counting down.
ATTATCTTAGCGGACTTGTGCCCGATATATCCTTTATCGGGTTTCAGTCCGGAATCCAGTCTGCCGTTTTTTGTTTTTTCCGTTTTATCAGCCCAGCTTGCAGTGCGTTTTGCAGCTTCCTGCATGCGTTTGATTTCGCTGTGCAGCCGGGTATTTTGTCTGCGTTCAAATTCCTGTTGCCGCTCAAAATTTTCCATAAATGTGGAAAAGTTTCCGCTCTGTACTTCAATGTCTGAACGATTGATCGAAAGTACATGGTCTATGCAACCATCCAGAAAGCGTCTGTCATGAGACACCAGTATAAAACTTTTTTTCTTGCGTAAATAATCTGAAACGAGTTCCCGCGCTTGTTCGTCCAGATGGTTTGTAGGTTCGTCTATGAGCAGAAAGTGTCCCTCATTCAGGAACAGTGCCGCAAGTAAAATCTTCGTCTGTTCTCCCTTTGATAAAGTACGAAAAGGTCTGTCTAAACAATCGCAATTTACATCAAGATAAGATAATTCGCGCATGATCTGCCATTCTTCAGCTATCGGGCAAATCTCCTGTAAAATAATTTCAGTGCGTTTCTCATCGTTGTCTACGGTATACGGGAAGTAATCGAATTGAACGGAAGCTGTGATTTTTCCGCTAAATTCGTATTTGCCCTGCAGAAGATGCAGAAAAGTAGTTTTACCTCTGCCGTTTCTGCCTATGAATCCGAGCTTCCAGTCCGTATCGATCTGAAAACTGACATTTTCAAATATGTTGTCAAAGCTTGAAGGGTAGGCAAAAGTAAGATTTTCTATTTTAATGACCGACATGTACAAACTCCTTTATCCGAAAAAATAAAAAAACTATGAGAAAGTAATCTCTCATAGTTCATTAGCTGATCCCGGCAATTATACATTTATAGCTGAGATATGAATAGATTTAACTTTCTTGCAACGGCACAAGTTAAAAAAGCGCAGCACCTTTCAAACTTGCGATATAAATTTCAGCAAGAAAAATTAATCACTTCATTCACCTCTAAATTAATCGACTATATTGTATCAAAACTATTTTTAAAAATCAAGAAATATAAATACATATGCCCGATAAAAAAGCTTTGGATTCCGGATTATAATATGACAATTCCAAGTTGCCGCAGCGGGCAAAAAGGTCACACCCCGGCGCTTAGGAGAGCAGGCAAGGGTACCTTGCTGATTTTTTCTAAACGCTGCGCGCCTTCTTAAGGTTCAACTCCTGTCAACATAAAAAGACTGAAGAACTAAACATTCTTCAGTCTTTTTTGGTGCGGTTGACAGGAGTTGAACCTGCACGGTCGCCCACTAGAACCTGAATCTAGCGCGTCTGCCAATTCCGCCACAACCGCAAAACCTATAGAAGTATATCATAACTTTATCGCGATGTCAAATGTTCGAGTCCGTTTCCGAAAAGTATTTAATATAATTTGCAATAAATGCGGCAATGGCAATCCGCCCGCCTTGTTACCTGAACAGGGCGGGCGGTTATCACGATATCCATAAACCTTTCGGATATCTTCAAAGTGATGTGATTAATCGATAAGCTTTAAAATTTCAAATATCAAGTCAGTGAGCTGCTGAATTCATAATCGTCAAGATTACCGGGAACGGGAACGCTTCTGTTGGTATGTCCGATCTGTAAATTGATATCAATATTTACCTGCAGATCATTGACAGTCACATTTCCGCCACCAACTACTTTAATACCGGTAACATTGTTTTCGTTGATTATAATGTAAAGCTCAATAGGGAAATTCGCTTCGACCGGAACGGAAAAATCGTTCGTATTCAGATCAGTGTAACTCAACTCGAACTTAACTTTTTTGGTCGTACCCGATTCAGCTATGCTGCAATTATAGTTACTGAATTTTGCGGAAGCTTCTGCCAGAAATGCATCAATATCTATGGAAGGTACGGAAGGAAGCAGGTCATCGAAAATAACGGAAACTTTGAACATGGAATCGTTATTCTTTACGTATATGTACTCAGTGTCCATATACATATTGAACTCTTCTTTTTGTGTCTCTTCTTTTTCTCCGGCTTTAGAATACAGATCTATATAGTAGTCAATATTCAGAGCGGGGTTTGTCGCGTCATACTTTGCAATACCGTCCATTTCCATTTTGAGCTTTGTAACGTAATCTTCGCCCATTAACGTGCCGCTGGAATCCGCATTGATATAGTAATATATATTAAATGCATCTGTGTTTAAACTGGTATTCACATTTTCGAATGCTGCGGCAAGATCTTCTTCCGTTGCTTCTTTATAATTTCCGCTTGTATTTACATAATTTGGTTTACAACCGGTAAAAGCGAGAACGGCGCCTATTGCCATTACGGAAACAAGTAAGATTGCAAGTAATTTCTTTTTCATAATTGTCATCCTCCAATATGTGGAAAGCTATAATGAATTGTTTTATGTATGGCAATAGCGTTAAAAAGTTGCCGGCATGGTAAAACAAGGCATTAAAAGCGATCCATTTTATATGAATATAATAGTACGATATATAAAAATTGTCAATATTGAAGCTGTAAATTTCATTTTGCTGACATATTTTCTCTTTTATTTAACACAATATATAATAACAAATGGGGAAAATATACACGGATTTCGTAAACGTTTGCTAAATTCGGTGCATATAATTAAATCGATAAAAGCTTTAGTAATTCTATATTATTAAAATTGACATTTTGTGCTCGTGATGTTACAATAACAAAAAACGGAGATGAAAAATGAAAATCAGATTTAATGATGATAAAGAATTAGTTGCACAAGTGCAAGCCGGACTCAAAGCACGAGGCGGATACTGCCCGTGCAGGATAGAGAAAACTCCTGATACAAAATGCATGTGTAAAGAGTTCCGCGATCAGATTGCAGACCCGAACTATGAGGGGTACTGCCATTGTTATTTATACTATAAGGAAAAATAATTTAAAAAAACATTTTTAAAGGGGCGCGTCCTGGTTGATCCGGGCGCACCCCTTTACTGGAAATCTCGGTAATTTAATATGTAATACCTTTCAGTTTACCGTAATAAAAAAGATTGCTGAGCGGCAACATGAATTTATTGAAAAGCTTTGCAATAAGCCCGACAAGTATTGCTGCTGCAACGGTACCTTCTCTTACGCCTTCAAGTTTATGATGGAAAATCAATATCAGAGCTGCGGCTATAACTACCATTGATGAATCACAGATAACTTTCATGTATCCGAACTTAATAGGGGTTATACGGCAGAGCGCAAGTACTGTTCCTTCGCCAGGAAGTGTTGCGACGTTGCCTGCTACTTCCATTGAAACACCGAGAGCGACCAGTAAGATGCCCGCGCCGCAGACCAGCCATTGTGACCAGTATGACTCAACGACCATACCGTTAAGACACCATAAGGCAAAGTCGCAGAGGAAGCCGAAAGCTATACTGACCGGAATTTGTATAAGTTGTATGGGGTCAAAGCGTTTACGTAGAATTATGATCTGTAAAACTACCAGGAGTACATTGAATATGATAGTAGTTGTGCCTACAGTAAGACCGGTTATGATGTTCAGTACGTTTGGTATGCTTGAAATGGGAGAAGTTCCGAGAGTTGCTTTAACGGATAATCCGACGCCGAACGACATTATAAACAGTCCCACGCAAAGTACTATGTATCTCTTTATGATCTTGGAAATACTGCGTTTATGAGGATATTCATTTTTACTTTCAGCGGTGGATTGGGCAGGTGATTGTACCGTCGATGATTCATTATTTGCTGTTATTTCAGTTTCGACTGAATTCGTATCCGGTTTTTCGTCATGTAAGTTGTCTGTTTCGTTATTTATGTTCTTAATCATAGGTGCTGCCAAAAATACAATTAAAATCTAATGTCTTTTTCTGATTACATTAAAAGTATACTCCGCTTTAAAAACGGCGTCAAGTTTGAAATTTGCACATGCCTGTGAGAAGATGGAAGAATAACGGCATTTTTAAATATCACATATAAAATAACAAAATAAAAATAAAAGCGGGGAGCAACTGCTCTCCGCTTTTAAAGTCATAAATGATTATTTAAATCAAAGCTGGGGACCGAAAGGAACAAGTGCCTTGCCGGCAGCGTTGCTCGTATACTTTACAAAGTTCTTCTGGAAACGGGAAGCAAGGTCCTTAGCTTTCTTCTCCCACTCTGTAGCATCTGCATAAGTGTCGCGAGGATCAAGAATGTTAGGATCAACGCCGGGAAGAGAAGTGGGTACTTCAAAGTTGAAGTAAGGAATGGTCTTGGTCTCAGACTTATTGATCGAACCGTCAAGTATAGCATCGATGATACCGCGGGTATCCTTGATGGAAATACGTTTGCCGGTACCGTTCCAACCGGTATTTACGAGGTAAGCCTTAGCACCGCTCTCTTTCATGCGCTTAACGAGCTCTGCCGCATACTTGGTAGGATGAAGTTCGAGGAACGCCTGACCGAAGCAAGCAGAGAACGTAGGGGTAGGTTCCGTAATGCCGCGCTCGGTACCTGCAAGTTTTGCGGTGAAGCCGGACAGGAAGTAGTACTCGGTCTGCTCGGGAGAAAGGATGGAAACGGGAGGAAGCACGCCGAAAGCATCTGCCGAAAGGAAGATGACGTTCTTAGCTGCAGGAGCAGTAGAAACAGGGCGGACTATCTTCTCGATGTGATCGATGGGGTAGGAAACGCGGGTATTCTCGGTAACGCTCTTGTCGTTGAAGTCAATCTTGCCGTCTTTGTCAAGGGTGACGTTTTCAAGAAGAGCATTGCGCTTGATAGCGTTGTAAATATCGGGTTCGGATTCCTTATCAAGGTTGATAACCTTAGCGTAGCAGCCGCCCTCGAAATTGAATACGCCGTTATCATCCCAACCGTGCTCGTCATCGCCGATGAGAAGGCGCTTCGGGTCGGTGGAGAGGGTGGTCTTACCGGTACCGGAAAGACCGAAGAATATAGCGGTGTTCTTGCCTTCCATATCGGTGTTAGCCGAGCAGTGCATCGAAGCGATGCCCTTAAGAGGAAGGTAATAGTTCATCATGGAGAACATACCTTTCTTCATTTCGCCGCCGTACCAGGTGTTAAGGATAACCTGCTCACGGCTGGTGATGTTGAAGACAACGGCGGTCTCGGAGTTAAGACCGAGTTCCTTGTAGTTCTCAACCTTAGCCTTAGAAGCATTGTAAACAACGAAATCGGGTTCGAAGTTTTCAAGCTCTTCCTCGGTGGGACGGATAAACATATTCTTTACGAAATGCGCCTGCCAAGCTACTTCCATTATGAAGCGGATTGCCATACGTGTATCTTTATTTGCGCCGCAGAAAGCATCTACAACGAAAAGGCGCTTATTGGAAAGTTCCTTGATTGCAAGTTCCTTAACGGATTTCCAAGCTTCCTGGGAAGCAGGATGGTTATCATTCTTGTAGTCGTCCGAAGTCCACCACACGGTGTCCTTGGAATTTTCGTCCATAACAATGAACTTGTCTTTAGGGGAACGGCCGGTATAGATGCCGGTCATAACGTTGACCGCGCCGAGTTCACTGACCTGACCCTTCTCGAAACCCTCGAGACCGGGCTTGGTCTCTTCTTCGAACAGCATTTCATAAGACGGGTTGTATACGATCTCGGTCGTACCGGTAATACCGTACTTACTCAAATCAATGTTCTTCATTTTGGATTTGACCTCCTGTATTCTCAAATTGTTTTTTTGCGAATGTAGAAAAATTTTAGGTTTAGCCAAGCTTATAACGGTTACAAAATTATATTATTTGCAATGTTATTAAGCTTATTCCCCCATGAAGCCAAACTCTTACCGTATTAGTATACAGCTTTATTGCAAGCATGTCAAGCAGGAAAGTGTGTTATTGTAAAATATATATGCGACAGGCAACAACAGGAAATAAAACGGGAATATCATTACTTTGAAAGGCTATGCCGGTATGATGTACTAAAGAAGTTATATGGGCAACGTACGCTGGAGTTAACGTATGCCAACAACATAAACAGTATGTTTTAAAATTCAGTTATTTTTAAAGCACTCTTTTGCCGGGGTGCTTTTTCTTGTCGTAAATATAATTGCATTATTGAAAAAAGGGATGCCTAAAAATTGCATTGAATTTTCCGATGAAAGTGAGATTGATATTTGTATATGTTGTCATTAGCTGTCGTCAGAAAATAAAAGCAGAGCGACAATATCGGTCGTTCTGCTTTTGTAATCGGTTAAAATTAAAAATACAATAAAGACTACGTTGCACTTTAATTTGAAATCAAAGATGCTTTCGGTGCAGATAAATCTTTGTTGTTAATTACCATATCTAGCATATTTTCAATAAGCAGTAATTGAGGTTTAAGGTAAGCCTCATCTTCAAACAGCGCATAATGCACGCTTGCGCGAACGAAGATGTAAATCATCGGCAGAATTATATCTCTGGAAATGCCGAGCTTCGGTTCAAGTTCCTGTGCATATTCGGCATATCTTTCCTGAACGCCCTTAAAGAATTCCTTTCCGTATTTACGATACTTCGGCGAAGTGTAGACTTGATACATGAACCGGTATTTTTTTCCGTGTTTTTTTGCCGTCCAGTAGGGAATATCATTGAGAAAACGCTTAATATCGCTTATATTCTGCGGTGCTTTCGCCATAAATTCTTTTTCCACCTTAGCCATGCAGTAAGCGGTGGATTTGATGATTATTTCGTCCTTACTGTTGAAATAGTGAAAAATATTACCTGAACTCATGCCGCAGGCAGCTGATAACATATGTGTTGAAGTTCTTTCAATACCGTTTTTACAGAAACAATCGAAACATTTTTCAAGCAATAAATTTACTTCGTCGACAGTCTTTTTTCTCATAAGTTCCTTCCAATTATTGTGCGAAATAATAGTCTATAGCATTGTATTATATGGGAGATACATTTGTCAATATTGATATATGATTTTTTTATATTTTTGCAGTTAAATTTAAAAATCCGGTAAAAAATTGATGTATTTTATATTAAATTTATAAATTTTAGCGATCAGACGTATAAAAATAAGCAAAAATCAAATATTTCGAAAGTCAATGTTATGGATTCGAATATCAAATATGCCGTATTATAACAGTTACCGGTAGTTAAAAATATAAAGTAATAGAGCAGACGAAAAGCTGACTAATAAAAAAGGTAAAGTCTTATCGGATTTTACCTTTTTTAAATATCAGTACATTGATAAGTATAGTTTGGCTACGTCTGTCCCGTATCGTCAGGCGGCGGTTCTGTCTTGTCGTTTTCCGTTTCAATGTCTACCGGTTCACAGCCGACTGCCTCTATATAATGCGGTGTTTCAACTGCTTTTTCTTCCGACGGCTTGATATACCGTGGATATTTTTTAAAATATGCTTTGGTTTCCTTTACGACCACACCGGAAAGAGCCAGCAGAGCGATCAGATTGGGTATTGCCATAAGACCGTTGAATATGTCCGCAATATTCCAGACCGCCTGTATCGTCATGTACGGACCGATAAAAACCGCAAGTATATAAGCTATCCTGTATATGTAGATAGCAACGCGTTTTCTGCCGACTATATACTCGAGGCAGCGTTCACCGTAAAAATTCCAACCGAGTATAGTGGTAAATGCAAAGAATACCAGGCACACTGAAAGCAGGATAGGGCCTATTTCTGAAAGTACTCCCGGAAGTGCCGAATATGCATTCATTGTTACATAAACGCCGTCCAGTCCGATGTTCCAGCTTCCGGTAACGACTATAGTAAGTCCGGTAAGCGTGCATATAATTATAGTATCTATAAAAGTACCGGTCATGGAGACCAATCCCTGACGTACCGGTTCTTTTGTTTTTGCCACTGCGGCGGCAATGGGCGCACTGCCAAGGCCTGCTTCATTTGAAAATATACCGCGTGCAATTCCGTTTTGCATGGCGACTATAAAGCTTCCGGCAGTTCCGCCTGCAATTGCCTGAGGCGAAAATGCGCCGATAAAGATCTGAGCTACTGCGGAGGGGAGGGCATTTATATTCAGAATAAGCACTAAAAAGCTGATAAGCAAATAGAATATTGCCATAAACGGAACGACCATTTCAGATACTTTGGCTATGCGTTGTATGCCGCCCAGTAACACAAGTGCGACAACGATAGTGAGGATTATACCAGAAATGACTATCGCTATGCTGTATTCATTCCCTAATATGTTTATAGTCTGAGCGTCTGCAAACAGATTGTCCACCGCGCCCGTGATCGAATTCACCTGTGTGAAAGTACCTATTCCGAACAGTCCGACACACATGCCGAGCACGGCAAATATTATCGCGAGAAATTTCCACTTCCTGCCCATTCCGGACTCTATATAGTGGAATGGTCCGCCGAGAACGTGTCCGTCCGGAAAAGTTCTTCTGTACTTGACAGCGAGCACGCCCTCTGCATACTTTGTCGCCATTCCGAAGAAGGCGGCGAGCCACATCCAGAGCAGAGCTCCCGGACCGCCTGCGACAATAGCGGTTGCAACGCCTACGATATTTCCAGTACCTACTGTAGCAGAAAGCGCGGTGCACAGCGCGCCGAAGCTGGAGACTTCTCCTTTGCCTTCTTCTTTGGCAAAAATATACCTGAACGCTCTTGGCAGTTTTCTTACAGGCAGTACTACCAGTCTTATGGTAAGATAAATGCCCACGCCGAGTATAAGCACAATAAGGGGTATGCCCCATATGAAATCGTCTATTTTTTTAATTACATCATCAAAAGGCAAAATTATATTCTGCCTGCGGCGAAATAACCGAGACAGCTCCGTTGAACATTTTGTCCAGTTTATCAAAATTTCAAATAAATGTCAATTTTAATTATATATATTGTAAATTAATACGCGTTATAAAATCCAAATTTTATATAAAGTGGAGCAAATTTATAAAAAGGGTGGCATAGTACTTATTTTTCCAGCGTCTGTGCGTAAATTAGTCAGTGGGGTAAAAATAACGCCGTTCGTATGTCGGGATCGTCGTGCAAAAATATTTACGCTTTCAACACTCGGGAGTTTATTTCGCGATATTTTTGCGAAACAAAAACGGACACCTTTAAGTGTCCGTTTTTATCTGGCGGAGAGGGGGGGATTCGAACCCCCGGATACGTTTCCGCATCGCACGCTTTCCAAGCGTGTGCCTTCGACCACTCAACCACCTCTCCACAGTGTGAATGCTCTCTGATTTTGTCGGATTTTCATCCGCAGCTTGAATATGATACCATATATATAATAAAAAATCAAGCAGATAAACGTATAAATCAATATTCAAAATAATTTTCTTTTTTATAAAAAACGGCAGAAAATTAAATTCGGATTACAGGATTGTTAATCTCAGATTAATTACTATTTTATAAATATTGACAAAAAATTGTTTAAGTGATAATATATAAATATAGATTTACATTATAAGATATCGTTTATGTATTTGATTTGTAAACGTATCTGTAGCCGGTTTACTTATTCAGTAAAATATAGGAGGTTATTATGGCTAAACAAAATAAAGACGAAAAGCCTGATGTTCAGTCCGAGAATGTAAATGAAGAGGATGTATTTGGATCTGAGCTTGATAAGGATATAAATGCCGAAAAGGAATCCGCGGAGAATAACAAGACTAATGATAATTCGGCAAAAGGACCTGACAGTAAGGATGACATAATACGAAAACTCATGCTTTCTATCGGATACATAGTTTGGATATTGTTTTTCTTGCCGCTTGTCGTTTACGGCAATGATCCTTATGCGAAACGATGTGCAAATGAGCAGCTTAATCTGTTCATTTTCGGCGCGATAGGTAACTTGATTTTTGGGGTGCTTGTGGGTATTTTCGCGCTTTTTCTACCCGTACTCAGTGCAATATTCAGTATAGTCGTTTCCGTATGGAATTTCTGCTTGCTTATATTCGGAATAGTAGGCATTATCAATGTTGTGTCTGGAAACAATAAATCATTGCCCATATTCGGTGCGTTTTCTATAATTAAGTAATAATACATAAATATAATGGTAACTCCCAATGCGCCCGAAAATTCGGGCGCATTGGCTATGTATATGATCGGAGATAAAAATGGAATACATTGCGTTGGATGTTGAGACGCCAAACAGTAAAAACGACGGAATCTGTTCTATAGGAACTCTTCTTATGACAGACGATAAAATAACTGATGAGTGGTATACGCTTGTAGACCCCGAGGATATATTTGAAGATTTCAATATATCCATTCATCACATTCATCCCAGGGATGTTATCGGAGCGCCGCGTTTTGAAGAGGTTTGGTCGAAGATATCCGGATATGTCAGCAATAGGGTGATAATAGCACATAATGCTGAATTCGATCTTACAGTTCTTGCCAAAGCGCTTGAAAACAGACGATTACCGATGCCGGAGATGAAATATATATGCACGGTAAATCTGGGCAAAAGGGTACATTATAATGGCGGCAACGTTAAAGGCGATCTGGTGCTTTCCAATTTTGCGCGTACATTAGGTGTAGAGCTGGAGCAACATCATAATGCATTATTTGATACGAGAGCATGCGCCGGGATCTTCTTAAGACTTCATGAAATGTATGATTTCAGTTCAGCAGATTATGTGCGTAAATTCAGATACCCTAAACCGAGTCGCGATTACAGGCGCGGGACATTAAAAACGAATAATGCGACGATATGACGTATAATTTAATAAGACCGAGTCAATCAGGCTCGGTCTTATTCTATACTCGATACTTATCAATGTCATTGTAGCGGCAATTTATATAAAGTCTGAATTTTCGCGACAATCCTCCGGAAACTATTTCGTACGACAGCTTTATTGACAGCCCTTGCTCCGTAGAACTGGAACGAACAAGGCGGGGAATAACGGTAAGCGGAATATCTCCGTATGGTGAAAGGATGTTGAAACTGTGTTCTTTTCCTTCACTCAGAATAAGTGAATAATCTTCTTCGCCGTCTCTGGTGATTGAAACGAGTCCTTCCGATATGCCTATCGTATAAAATGCCTCTCCGTCATGGTATCTGACGCTCCAGCTGTTTCCGATATGATCCACGATGCCTTGAGTCACCAGCGTGGGCTCCTCGGTAGCTTTTTCTCTGAGCGTAATTGTAGCCGGTCTTTCCATACAGCGCATTATACTATATGTCGTGTCATATGTCAAGCGTGCATAAACGCAGGAATTCTCTTTGCCTCGCATAAATGCGACAACATGTGACATAATATTCGTATGAAAGTAAACGGAATTGTCAGGAAGGTGGACGGACTTGGCAGAATAGTCATTCCGCGCGAGTTCAGAAAATTATATAAAATATCTCTCGGTGATCCTATGGAAATATCCTGTATGGACAATGGGGAGATAGTGCTGAAAAAACTGGATATGACGTTAACACTTGAAGAGTTGGCTTTTCCTGCTTTAGATGCACTGCGTGAGGCGGCAGGCGGCAGCATTCTTGTTTCCAACACAAATAATTGGATAGGCGGAAAGGGAAGCTGGGCTGCTGAGTATGCGGGGAAAGAATTGCCTCTGGACATAAAGAAAGGTTTGGAAGAACGCCGAAGTTTTACTTCTGATTGCGGTACGCATATGTATGTGGAGCCGATAGCGGGCGACGCGGATGTATTCGGTGCGTTATATATCCCCGGAGAAACAAGTATACCTGCTGTAAGGGCAGCCGCAACATTGCTCGGGCACGCGCTTCAAAAGTTTTGACGTATGAATTTTTTTAAAGAGCATTAAAACGCTTGCAAAGTGGGTAGGCATATGATATAATCACTTAAGTAAAAAATTTGACATAGAAGATGAGGTTTTATATATGCCTGAGATTATGCAAACAATAAGAGTAGTGCTGCTCATAGCGGAGGCAGTGCTTGCGGTTGCCCTTGTAATATCCATATTTTTCCAGCCGGCAAATACGACGGGTATCAGCGCACTGGATAATACGGAAACTTATTATACGCGCAATAAAAAGCGCACTACCGAGGGCTTTATGAAAAGAGCTACAGTGGTTATATCTATATTAATGGCTGTTATCGCAGTCGCTTTCTTCATTACGCTTATATTCAATAATCCGCCTGCAACTACTGGCGTTTGATATAACAGGAAAAGACGATTCGTTTATGGGAGATAAAAGAACATCGGCGTAAATAAATAATAAAATGCAGTGGGTGGTTTAGCCCGCTGTTTTTTATTGATAAAGCTATATATTGATAATAAGTTATATACCGAATTGGAGAATGTTTTGTATGAACAAGAAAAATAAAAAGCATAAAAAAATCGGAACACGAGACAATAAGTTTTCCAGTAAACGGCAAACAAAGCAAGCGCAGAGGATTGTTACCGGTATATACAGAGGAACCGGAAAAGGCTATGCCTTTTTAACGCCTGACGGCGGCGGTGAGGATTTATTTATACCCGGATTTGCACTCGGCGGAGCATTGAACGGTGATAGAGTAAAAGCCGAAGTGTTTGAGGAGGGCGGACGTTACGAGGCACATGTCATAGAGGTAACACAGCAGACTACGATTTATGTAGTAGGAACTTACACTGTAGGTAAGAGCGGGCAGGCGGTGATTATTCCTGATGACGGAAAAGTGTGCCGTCTGTTTGTAATCGAGAGCGTTTCATCCGAATGCGGCAAACCTCATGAAGGCTATAAAGTGGTTGGTCTGCCGCTTGAGCGCGACGGTGATATACTTTATGGTAAACTGATAGAAGTGCTTGGAGAGCCCAATGTAAAAAATGTGGATATGCTTTCTGTGGCACGGACATACGGACTGGAAGAAGAATTTCCGCCTGAAGTTCAGGCAGCTGTGCATAAAGTCCCGTTTGAGATAAGTGACAAAGAGCTTGAAGACAGGGAGGATTTCAGAGACGATATAGTTGTTACAGTCGACGCCCCCGATGCAAAAGATCTTGACGATGCGATATGTGTCAAAAGAAAGGGTAATGAGTATGTACTTTATGTTCACATAGCAGATGTCTCACATTATGTCAGAGAGAACAGTCCGATAGATAAAGAGGCGTTCAAACGCGGAACAAGCGTGTATTTCCCCGGCTGTGTTTTTCCGATGCTTCCCCGAGAGCTCTCTAACGGAATATGCTCGCTTAATCCGCGCCAGGACAGACTTACTCTTTCGTGCGTTATGGATATAGACAGTCGTGGCAGAGTAACATCGTCGCGTATTACGAAAGGTGTGATCCGCACTGTAAGACGTATGGATTATGATACGGTGGCAGCGATAGTGGAAGGTGATGATCAGACTCGCGCTGAGAATGAAGACGTATGTGAGATGTTGGATGCGGCAAGAGAGCTTGCCGATATACTTTTCAACGCAAGATTGCGTAACGGAAGCGTTGAGTTCGACATACCTGAACCTAAGATCACTTTGGATGAGAATGGAGTGTGCGTTAATGTTGAACTTTATAAGCACAAAGTAAGTCACATGATGATAGAGGAGTTCATGCTTGCGGCAAACAGGACCGTAGCGGAAACCTTTGACAGACTTAAAGTGCCGTTTGTCTATCGTGTGCATGAAAATCCTCCTGCGGACAAGCAACAGGCTTTCATTGAGTATCTCACTACTCTCGGAATAGATTTCAAGGGCGGGGACTCAATGGATTATTCATCTCTGATTGAGAAAGTAAAAAATACTCCGAATGAGAGAGCTGTATCAAGAGTCGCGCTCAGGACAATGGCAAAGGCAAAATATTCGACTAAGGATTCCGGACACTTCGGGCTTGCGATCCGTCATTATTGCCATTTTACGAGTCCGATCCGCAGATATCCGGATCTTCAGGATCATAGGATTATATCCGAGTATATTGCCAGACACGGGAAGGGAATGAAGCGGTATACTGCAATTGCCGAAGAGGCAGCCGCTCGAAGCTCTGTACGGGAGCAGATAGCGCTTTCCGCGGAGCGTAATGTAATTGATCTCAAAAAAGCGGAGTATATGAAAGCTCACATAGGGGAGGAATTTGACGGCATTGTATCTTCTGTAACGGAGTGGGGCGTATTCGTTGAATTGCCTAACTGTGTGGAAGGTCTTGTCCGTAAGGAATTTATGGGGACAGATCCCGTATTTGATGAGAAGAGACGTATGATATTTTGCGAAGATAAATCATGGCGGATAGGTGATCCCGTAAAAGTTCGTTGCGAAAATGTAGAAAACAATAAAGTAGATTTCGTACTTTTATAATTGACGTGAAATAAAACATAAAATACTTTTACATATCCGATCAGTTGTTGACTGATTGCGGCAAAAAAGGCACGCGCCGGCGCGTGCCTTTTTTGCAGTGTTAAATGATAAAAACCGAGCCGCGCGCCGGATTTTCTCTTCAAAAAGGGAAGCGAAATTAACCGACTTTTTATGTCGGAAAATGTCTGATTAGCACAAAAATAGCAAAATCTATAATTAGAACATATTTTTCAATTTTATCCTGAAAAGCCCTTGGTGGTCACGAATATTAGAACATATGTTATAAAATACCCCGCGCGGGGTCAAACGTCCTTAATATATGGGCGTCTGTGGTTATGTGAACGAATTTTTACATATAAAATGGGCAAAAATGGTTGACAGTGGTTATTTTATATGCTATATTGATTGTGTTATCAGATTATGTGAGGAGGTGTCGGTCGTGTTCTTATCGGGAAGATACAATCACCAGGTAGACGACAAGGGAAGAATAAGAATCCCTGCTAAGTTCAAAGATGCGCTCGGCTCCAGTCCTTACATAACAGTAGGGCAAAATCGATGCCTGTACATTTTTTCTCAGGAAGAGGCTAACCGCATACTCGGCGAACGTTTCGGAGACGTAGACGGATTTACGAAAGACCCGCGCTTGGATGCGATGCGTAAGATCTTCTCGCGCGGCACATTCCTTGAGGAAGACAAGCAGGGAAGGTTCATGCTTCCGTCATGGCTTATCAATTACAGCGGAATAAAGAAGAATGTAGTAAGCGTAGGCATGAACAACCGAGTAGAACTTTGGGACGAGGAGACGTGGGAAAAGTACGACTCCGAAGTGGATGCCGATTCGCTTTTCGGCGGTGACGCTTAATGAACGAAAGTTTTTATCATACACCGGTTATGCTCAATGAAGTAATTGATGCGTTGCAGGTCAAACGCGACGGCATTTACTTCGATGGTACTTTGGGCGGCGGTGGTCATTCGCTTGCAATAATGCAAGCAGGCGGCAAAGTGATTGCGACAGACCTTGACAGTGACGCGACGGAGTACGCTTCAAAACGTTTCGATTATGCCGGCATGGGTGGCAGATATAAAATAGTCCATGATAATTTCAAGAACTTTACTGATATTACAGATGAGCTTGGTATTAGTGAAATTGACGGAGCGCTGTTAGACTTAGGTGTCTCGTCCCATCAGTTTGACGAACCTGCGCGCGGCTTTTCGTACCAGCATGATGCCGAACTGGACATGCGCATGGACAAGAGCGGTAAATTGACCGCTGAGGACATTGTAAACGACTGGCCTACGGACAAGCTTATAAGATTACTTTATCGTTACGGCGAAGAAAATTTTGCACCCCGCATAGTACATGCTATAGAGCGGGCAAGAAATAAAGGCAGAATAAAGACTACGGGCGAGCTTGCAGCTATAATAGCAAGCAGCGTACCGTACAGAAAAAGCGGACATCCCGCTAAAAAAACATTTCAGGCATTACGCATAGAAGTGAACGGCGAACTTGACGGACTTGGTGAGGCTGCAGACGCCATAGTCAGAAAGTTAAAGAGCGGTTCGCGACTGTGTATAATAACATTTCATTCGCTGGAAGACAAAATAATTAAAAACGCATTCAGATTGCTTTCGACTGATTGCATATGCGATAAATCACTACCGGTTTGCGTATGTGGTCATAAAGCGTCAACAAAGCAACTAAAGGCGTTGAGAGCAGGGAAGGAAGAACTCGAGGAGAACAACAGAAGTCATAGCGCGACGCTCAGGATCGTCGAAAAATTGTAATAATGGAGAGGGCAGGGAAATAAAATGGTAACAAGCAGACGACAAATCGATCGTGAAGAAGACAGATACGGCGGTTATGATCAGGAGACAGTAATTAACCGTTCCGCTGATACCGGTCGCCGTAATATGAGTGAAAATGTACGCAGAGCGCAGCAGGCTCATGTGGCAGGGGAAGGAACTCAGACGATTGAAACGATACGTCGTCCCGGAACTACCATGCGGTCATCGCGTTCTACCGCGCGCGGCTACGACCGTACGATCGCTCCCGAGCGTCCATCGCGCTATTCTGAAGTGATGCCTGAGGTCCGTCGCAGAGAGGAGCCTGTTGCAATAGTAAAAGAACAGCGTCTTACTGCAGGAACGAAACGCATGCTTATCATATACCTGAGTTTGGTGCTTTGCGTAGTGACCGCAATCATCGTAACGGGTGTAATTGCAAGCAACATCCGTACGGACATAGGCGCGCTTGAAGCGGAAGTAAACTCACAGATGACAGAGCTGGCAGATATTACTACCGGTATGAACGCGGCGTACGATGCTGCGCTTGTATGGGCGGGAGAAAATATGGTGCAAGCCGGAACGGGAAATACATATGAAGAACTTATTCCCGGTAATAGCTCGGAGAATTCCGGAGAGGTATTCGACAGTATACGGGATTGGGTAAATTCTGTATTCGGAGGCTGATCGGCTATTGCGACAAACTAATAGTTTAACTAAGACACTAAAGAGGTTATTTGCGATATTTATCGCGATAACCTTTTTGTTTTGTGCGCTTTTTGTTCGGCTGTTCGTACTTCAGATCTTAACCGGCGGCGAACTGACTCGCAAAGCTGCCGATCAGTGGTACAGAGACCTGCCGCTTGTTGCGGAACGCGGAAACATATATGCAGGCGGAGGTGAATTGCTTGCCGGCAGTGAAAAGGCTTATGACATATATGCGCGCCCTAACGCCGTGACGGAAAAGAGCAGGGCAGCGGCAGTGCTTTCCGATACACTCGGCATAAGCATAACCGCAGCTGAAGAAAAGCTGAGCGAGAAACGCAGTGAAGTTACGTTGGCGCGAAAAGCGTCGGCAGAAACGGCAGCTGATATTGATGAGGCAGGGCTGTCCGGAATATACTGTGTTGCGTCGCCAAAGCGCACATATCCTTACGGCAGCATGCTTTCTAAAGTCATAGGGTTTACAAATATAGACGGCAAGGGGCAAAACGGTATAGAGGGATATTACGATAAATATCTGTCAGGTACGGACGGCTATTTGTATGCAGACGCAGACATAGCAGGCAGAGAGACAGGCGGAAGTATAAGTTATGTACCTGCCGTGGCAGGATGTGATCTTACGCTTACTGTAGACGCCGACATACAATCTTTTGCGGAAAGTGCAGTCATGGCGGCTCATGCGGAATGGCAGGCGAAGTCGTGTTCGGCAATAGTCATGGACGTAAATACCGGCGGGATTGCCGCTCTTGCGTCTTATCCGTCGTATGACTTAAACGATATCCCAAGAAACGATATAGAGCTTTTAAATCTGCTTTCTAAAAATATGCTCATAACTGATGTGTACGAGCCTGGATCTACGTTTAAAATCTTCACGACAGCGGCGGCACTCGAATGCGGTGTGGCAAATGACAGCAGCCGCTATTATTGCGGCGGCAGTATGACGGTAGACGGTCAGCGCATAAGATGCTGGCGCAGTGCCGGACACGGTTCGCAAGACCTTGCAGACGGCGTTAAGAACAGCTGCAACTGTGTCTTTATGTCGTTGGCGCTTTCACTCGGAACGGAGAGATTTTATGATGCGATAGAAAAGTTCGGATTTGGCAGCAAAACCAATATTGATTTTTTTGGTGAAAGTGCGGGTATCGTTATGAAAGAAGAGAACGTAAAAACCGTTGATCTTGCACGTATCGGATTCGGTCAGGCGATAGCGGTAACGCCTCTTCAGCTCATAACCGCAGTAAGCGCAGCGGTGAATGGAGGCACTTTGTATGAGCCTTATTTTCTGTCAAAAGTAAGCTCGGACGGAAATGTTATTTATGAACATACACCTAAAGTTGTAGGTAACCCGATAACACCGGAAACGAGTTCGCGGCTCAGAGAGCTTCTTGTGGGCGTTGTGGAGAGCGGTGGCGGTTCGAAAGCACAGGTAAGCGGTATAAAAATAGGCGGAAAGACGGGTACGGCACAGAAGTATGAGAACGGTGCAATAGCAGCCGGAAAGTACGTGTCGTCATTTGTCGGCTTTGCGCCTGCTGATGATCCCGAATATGCCGTGCTGTTTATAGTTGATGAGCCGTCCGGTTATACGTATTACGGTTCGCTTACGGCGGCTCCCTATGCCGGCAGAATATTTTCCCGCATAGCAGACGCGGAGGGCTGGCAACGTGATTCAGTGGAAGAAGCGGAGATGATACAGATGCCGGATACAATAGGCATGGATGTTTCCGATGCCGTAAAGTTGTTGGAAAGCAGAGGTCTGGTTGTGGAAACTGAAGGCAGCGGAGATGTTAAGTCATCAGTTCCGATAGCGGGAGATCTTGTCGCAGTCGGGGACGTGGTTTTTGTGCGGGGCAAAGAAGATCCATGATCCGTGCGAAAAATGGCAACTTTTGCGCCCACAGTTATCGGCAGCAGTATATGTATTATAATGTGTATCCGAAGGGGGTAAGTTTACACACATGTTAATAGAAAAAATACTCAACGTAGATTCGGATATAGACGTATCCGGGATAGGTTTCGGTGATCGTTGCAATAAAGGGGATCTGTATTTTTGCCTTCATGAAGGCGAACGGTTGGTCGCGGACATGATTTTTGCCGAAAGCAGGGGCGCCGCTGCCGTAGTATATCCTGCAGGAGAGAGAAGGAGAGCCGCAAACCATTTTTCATCAGAAAATGTGCGCAGAGATTTTGCGATCGCTTCATCCGCTTTTTACGGATACCCTGCTGAAAAACTTACTATGATAGGCGTGACCGGGACGAATGGTAAAACTACGGTCACTCATATAATCGCAGGCATACTGAAGGAAGCCGGTCATTGTGTAGGGCTCATAGGCACGAACGGAGCAAGCTGTAACGGAAAAGAGTATGACTGTCAGCTGACTACGCCTGATCCGCCCGATCTTCATAGAATACTTGCGCAAATGTTGGAAGACGGAGCTGACAGCGTCGTTATGGAGGTATCTGCACATTCGCTTGCTTTGGATAAACTTGCCGGAATACGTTTTGCGGTAGCCGCTTTTACTAATTTAACGCAGGATCACCTTGATTTTTTTGAAACGATGGAGGAATATCGCACAGCAAAGCTGTCACTGTTCACTCCGGCGCATGCACATATAGGTGTTGTGAACGTTGATGACGAAACGGGGATGCGTATATTCAGGAATGCGGAAATACCGCTTGTCACATACGGCTGTGATAACCCGAGCGACGTTTTTGCAATAGACTATGTGTCTGATGAAAACGGATGTTCGTTTGTTACAAACCTTATGGATGATATAGTAAATATGGAGTATTGTGCTCCCGGCAGATATAATATGAGCAATGTCTTATGTGCGGCGGCTGTATCAAAAGTGCTCGGTATAGAGACTGATGCGATAGCGCGTGGCGTTATGAATATGCGCGGCGTTGCAGGCAGATTCAAAGTAATAAAGGGCAAAGGAAAGCGTGTAATAATTGACTATGCGCATACGCCTGACGGACTGGATAAAGCTATAAGAGCGGCAAGAGAAATAACGGAAGGCAAAGTAATAACCGTATTCGGCTGCGGCGGAAACAGAGATAAGACAAAGCGTGCCGCTATGGGTGAAATTGCAAGTGAATTGTCCGATTTTGCTGTTATAACAAGTGATAATCCGAGGAATGAGCCTCCCTCAGATATAATCAGGGATATTGCGCAAGGCGTTCACGGAAACAACTACGTTACTGAAGAGAACAGGCGTGCAGGTATTAAATATGCGCTTGATATGTGCAAAGAAGGCGATACGGTGCTTATAGCAGGCAAGGGAAATGAAGAAACGCAGGAAATATGCGGAGTAAAGCAAAGGTTTTCTGATGAAGAAACCGTCAGGGAGCTGCTGAAATGATAAGAGTAGCCCTTGGCTTCGTATTGTCTCTCGGACTATGCGCAGCGCTGATGCCTTTCGTTATATCGGTACTAAGCAGGCTGAAAGCCGGACAGCCTATTCTCGGATATGTGGAGAGCCATAAAAACAAAAGCGGAACGCCTACTATGGGAGGAACAGGCTTTATAATGTCCGCAGCGTTGCCGTTTGCGTTTTTGCTTCGCGGCGAGGCATCGACTGCTCTCGTATGTCTGATTGTTGCTTTAGGATACGGAATAATCGGACTTACTGATGATTATATAAAAGTAAAAAGCGGCAAGAACAAAGGTTTAAGCGCCGGATGGAAGCTACTTCTGCAGCTTATAATAGCCTGTGTGGTGTCGCTGTATGCTTTTTTCGGCACGCCTATCGGCAGTAAAATATACATTCCGTTTACGGACATGCCGGTCGATCTTTCTTACTTTGCGCTTCCGTATTATGTACTGATCTTTTTATCGTTCACCAATGCCGTAAACTTAACGGACGGACTGGATGGGTTGGCTGCCGGTGTGACAGAAGTATTCCTTATCTGTTTTGCACTTTTGGTGTTCATAATCTCCGGAATGGAACCTACGGAAGGGCAGCAGAATGAACTGTTACTTCTGATCTGTTTTGCCGGAGCGCTTGCCGGTTTTCTGTGTTACAATAAGTATCCCGCAAAAGTATTCATGGGAGATACCGGTTCGCTGTCGCTCGGGGGACTGCTTGCGTCCATGTCGGTTCTTACCGGTCTGGGGCTGTCCGCGGCGCTTATAGGAATTATGTATGTGGCGAGTGCGCTGTCGGTTATCGTGCAGGTGATAAGCTTTAAACTTACTAAAAAACGAGTATTTTTGATGTCACCGCTTCACCATCATTTTGAGCAGAAAGGGATCCATGAAAACCGCATAGTCGCGGCATACACTTCAGTCACGGCAGCAGCGGGCGTTTTGGTAATAGCGATAACAGCTTTTTTCTCTTAACATATCGGGCTGAGAGCGCACATAAAATATAACATGGATTACAGCGGAAAGAGAGTACTTGTCTTGGGAAGCGGAGTAAGCGGCATTGGCGCGGCTTCTGTTTTAAGAGCGCTTAAAGCAAATGTTACGGTGTGTGACACGGATAGTTTACCGGATCTGAACGGTTTCGATATAGCGGTAGTAAGTCCCGGAATACCCCCGGATCACTATGTCTTTAATGAATTACGCCGTTTATGTATAAGTATTATGAGTGACATAGGTCTTGGAGCAGAACTAAACACCGCTCCGGTGACTGCGATCACCGGTACAAATGGAAAAACAACCACGGTAGAAATGCTGGGCAGAATATACTCCGAAGCGGGTATTCGTGCTGCCGTATGCGGTAATATAGGAGTATCATTTGCCGAACGGGCGTATAAAGGCGGATATGATCGGGCAGTGCTTGAACTGTCAAGTTTCCAGCTTCTTAACGCAAGTCCTCTTAAGGCGCATATTGCCTGCATACTGAATATCACTCCCGATCATCTTGATTATCACGGTGATATGCGGTCATATTCGCGAGCCAAGCTTAAAATTTCCGATCGGCAGACTCCGGATGATTTTCTTTTTGTGCCGAAAGATCTGGATATTTTAGGTATGTGCGGCAGTGCCGAAGTTTTAAGAGAAGGCGTAGATTTTTATGCGGATGAATATATCACCGTTGCGGGAAAGCGCATAATGCGTACTGCTGAAGTGGGCGCAAGAGGACTACATAATTTACAAAATGCCTTATTTGCCGCGGCGGCAGCGTATGCAGACGGAGTAAATGAACAAGTGATATGCAAAGCGTTGAACGGGTTCCGTACGGGGGAACATCGTATTTCGTTAGTCGGTGAATATAACGGCACCTGCTTTTACAACGACTCAAAAGGTACGAATCCGGGTGCGACAGTCGCCGCTGCCGAATGTATGTCGGGCAGCGTAGCGTTGATAGCGGGAGGAAGCGATAAAGGAATCGATTATTCATATCTTTTCGGGCGACTTCCCGAAAATGTAGTCGCCGTGTATCTTACGGGAGATAATGCCGCACGTATGGCATCGGCGGCTGAACGAGAAGGCAGATATGCTGTGACTGTTTGTGATACTTTGCGCGAATGTATACAATTATGCGGACGCGGCGGTTATGACTGCGTGCTTTTTTCGCCCGCGTCAGCGAGCTTTGACCGGTATAAAAATTATGCCGAACGAGGGAAATTTTTTGAACGGGAAGTCGGATTTCTTATTTCGGGAACGGACAGATAGACTGCGGGAGATAGATATACCGCTTGCCGTAGTTACGGTGCTGATGCTTGCGTTCGGAGTTGTAATGGTATACTCCGCGTCATCGTACAATGCGGAGCTGAATTACGGGAACGAATTTTTCTTTATGATCAAACAGATCATCGGATGTGTCGGCGGACTTGTATCGATGACTGCGCTTACGAAGCTTGATTACAGGCGTTTACATAAGTTACGTTTTGTTCTGATCATACTCAGCGCGGTATTGCTTGCATTGGTGCTTATTCCCGGTGTAGGAATGGAAAATTACGGTGCGCGCCGGTGGCTGAATCTCGGCTTTATGACGTTGCAGTCAAGCGAAGTCGCAAAGATATGCTTTGTAATTTATGCCGCCGCATATATGTCCAAAAATTACGGAAAAATGACGGCCGTAAGAGGATGGCTTCCTCTTGCGGCCGTGGGATGCGTACTGTGTGTGCTTATAATGTTGGAACCGAGCATGTCGGTAACGATGTGCGTTGTTTTTGTGATGCTTACCATGCTTATAATGGGCGGTATGCGTATCATGCACCTGATATTTGTGCTGGTGCCGCTTGCGGCGCTTGCGGTGATACTGATACTTATAGAGCCGTATCGGCTTGCTCGTTTGCTTGCCTTCCTTGACCCGTGGTCCTCTCCGCTTGAAGAAGGCTACCAACTTCTGCAATCGTATTACGGACTGGGCGCAGGCGGCCTGTTCGGTGTAGGACTGTTCAATTCCCGGCAGAAATATCTGTTTTTACCTTTTGCCGAAAGTGATTTTATTTTTTCGGTCATAGGAGAAGAGCTGGGGCTTATCGGGTGCGCGTTAGTGATGCTTGGCTTCGCGTTCATGATATACCGGCTTATCCGCATAGCAAAAAACGCCGCCGACCGCTTCGGATGTTATTTGTCCGGCGGAATGGCGGCGCTTATAGGGATTCAGGTTGCTATAAACATAGCGGTGGTAAGCGGGTGTATACCGCCCACGGGTATACCGCTTCCGTTTATCAGTTCAGGTTCAAGCGCGCTTGTCGCTTTCTGCGGAGGTATCGGAATTTGTCAGTCCGTCAGACTGCGCAGTCACGTTTCCGTCCGTGCCGTTTTGTGATGAGGGCGCGTTACCGGCGGCAACTGCTCTGCGCTTCTGAGTGTTGCTCATAAAGTCGGTCATAAGTTTATCAAAGTTTTTGCTTGAGAGTAGAGCAAGTGAAACTACGAAAGCTATAAAACAGTCTATAAGGCAGAATGAGTTGTATCCGAAGCTGTACGCTATTACATACGAAGCGGGAGCGGGAGAGTACCAGAGATCCCAGAACAGAATGCCCGAAAGTATATGGCTTGCGTATCTTACTACAATGTAAGCTGCCATACCGATATAGAAACCTTTGTTTGCGATCATCGCAAATCTGCGGCTGCCGGTAGCGGCTGCATTTTTCTTTTTCATCCAACCGAACAATCCGATAAGACTGAGCGCCATATACGGGATCACATAGTCAAGGAGCATGCTCCAGGGGCTTACTATGTAAGGTCCCTGTGTAAGCTGGAGAAGCATGAATACCGTTGTAATTATAAGTCCTTTCCTGAAGCCGAAATAATAGCAGTAAACGGCAACGGGAAGGATAGATGCAAACGTTATCGTACCTCCGAGATTAAGGCTGATACCGAACAGTGAAAGTCCGTAAGACATTGCCAGGCAAACAGCGCCGTAAGCAAGGTCTTTTGTAGTGAATACGAACTGCTTGCCCATGACTTTGCTCGTAACAACCGTATATATCACGGTAGGTATGGCAATTATGGCAACTACTGCGATAAGAAATACCGCGATTATCCATCCTGCGACATCAACGCCGCTGAAGTCAAAACCGGCAGCGGTGAATTCCGGATCGAGCTCTATTGACGGCAGTTCGGAATCGCTGCTCGGCAGTACTGTGCCGATACTGGACAAAAGATTATATGAGAACATACTTCTCCTTCGGGAAAAACAAAGAGCCGGTTTCCTTGACGGAAAGCGGCTCGATCGCATTGCGTAAAAAATTTACGATCCCTGCTTTCCCTACGCGGGTACTAACCCACAGGTTCAAAGGGACTTTTACCATGGCGGTAAAATCTCAGCTGCGCAGCATGCAGCGCCCCCAAGCGTCAATAAGTGTAAAACAAAGTGAAAATTTTGTCAAGCGAATGCAGAAGAAATGTAAATGCAAAATCAAATTATATCGTCTGGAAATAAAGCGAAACATTGTATCGTTAATTTTCATGCCGTTCTTTTCAAAAATTATTGCGATAATCGGGGAAATAGTATATAATGAGTGTATGGAAATGGGGACGAAAAACAGCAAAGGGGTATGTCGCATAATATGCGCAGGGGAACGAAGCGAACTGAATTTTGATCCGAAGCCGGAAGATTTTACCATAGCGGCTGACGGTGGCTATGATTATGCCGTGGAAGCGGGGATAGTTCCGGATATAGTTCTTGGTGACTTTGATTCCGTGAAGCGGGAAATAAACAGTGATGCAATAAGGCTTAATCCGGTCAAAGATGTTACGGATACTTTCGCCGCGGTTGAAAACGGCCTCGGCAAAGGGTACAAGTTTTTTGAAATGTATTGTTGCACCGGCGGGAGAACTTCACATACTTTAGCCAACATTGCGACTCTCAGATATATTGCCTCACGCGGCGGCAGCGGCGTAATGAAAGGCAAGGACTGTGAAATCTATCTTTGCGACAGGCGTGCGGAAATAAACGGCAACGTATATTTTTCATTGATACCTTCCGGAAACATGGCTGAAGTGGAAATTGAAAATGCGGCATACAGCGGCGTTTTTACTCTTACGGATAAAGACAGTCTCGGGGTTAGCAACGAGCCTATTAAAAACAAAACCGCCGCTGTGACGGTACACAGCGGCGAAGTTGTCGTAATAATTGAAAAGAAGAATTAAAGCACTCTGCAGCGGATAACGCTGGGCAGGGACTTTATATTATCAATAACTTCCGCTTTGAGCTCTTCTGTAGTGTCGACTATTGCATAAGCGAAATCTCCGCGGGAACGGCTTACAAAATTTTCGATATTGATATTTGCTTTGCCTATAACGTCCGTAATAGCGGATATAACGCTCTTTTCGTTTTTATGAATGACCGTTATACGCGACTTGCCGGCTCTGGGCGCCATGCATGCGGGGAAGTTCACGGAGTTGCGGATATTACCGTCTTCAAGGAAATCCTTCAGCTCGCTTGCTGCCATAACTGCGCAGTTGTCTTCAGCTTCCGGCGTAGAGGCGCCGAGGTGGGGCATAACGATAATCCCAGGTACGCCTATAAGTTCATCGGCGGGGAAGTCGGTAACATAACGGGAAAGCTTTCCGCTTGTAACGGCTTCAATTACAGCCGCATTTTCGATAAGCTCGCCGCGGGCAAGATTAATGATTGCCGCGCCTTTTTTCATTTTGCCTATATTGCCGGAGTTGATCGTATGCTTGGTGCTTTCGTTGTAAGGAACGTGGATTGTAACGAAATCGCTTGCTTCAAGAAGAGCATCCGTGCTTGCGGCAATTTTAACGGCAGGATTAAGACGAAGCGCATTTGCCGTAGAAAGGTAGGGATCGAAACCGATAACGTTCATACCGAGGTCAACAGCTGCGTTTGCTACAAGTATACCGATCGCGCCGAGACCGATGATACCGAGAGTCTTTTCGGATATTTCATGTCCGACGAATGCCTTCTTACCGCTTTCAACTGCTTTGGAAAGACCTTCGCTGCCCTTAAGAGTTTTCACCCACTCGATGCCGTCGATAAGTTTTCTTCCGGACATGAGCAGAGCCGCAATAACCAGTTCTTTTACTGCGTTTGCGTTGGCGCCGGGAGTATTGAATACTACGACCCCGCGTTTTGCGTATTCGTCTACAGGGATATTGTTCGTACCTGCACCTGCGCGCGAAACTGCAAGAACGGTATCAGGCAGTGCATATTCATGCATATTGAACGAGCGGACTATTATCGCGTCAGGTTTATCCGACTGCATTGTGAACTCATAATCCGCCTTCAGCTTTTCTTCTGCAAGTTTGCTGATATTATTAAGAGCAAGAATAGTTTTTTTCATCATCAATATTTCCTTTAAGCATTTTCCTTTTCAAATTTTTTCATGAATTCAATGAGCGCCTTAACACCTTCTACCGGCATTGCATTGTAGATGCTTGCTCTCATGCCGCCGACAAGACGGTGACCCTTAATGGATTCAAGTCCGGCTTTTTTAGCTTCCGCCACGAACTGTGCGTCAAGCTCCGGAGAAGGAGAGACAAAAGGTACGTTCATGATCGAACGGTCTTCTTTAGCGACATTATTCGTATAGAACGAAGAATTGTCTATGAAGTCATAAAGCATAGCAGCTTTCTCGACATCGAGCTTGTGCATAGCTTTTACGCCGCCATTTTCTTTAAGGTAAGCAAAGACTTCCATAGCAACGTAAGTCGACCAGCAGGGAGGAGTATTATAAAGGCTCTTTTTCTCCGTCTGTGTCTTCCACTTGAGCATGGTAGGGCAGATAGCCATAGCTCTGTCCTGCAGATCTTTGCGAACGATCACGATCGTTACACCGGCAGGTCCTACGTTTTTCTGTGCGCCTGCATAAATAACGCCGAACTTTGAAACGTCGATTTCTTCACTGAGTATGCAGGAACTCATATCCGCAACAAGGGGTATATCTCCCGTATCCGGCACATAATTAAAGTGTGAACCGAAGATCGTGTTGTTGAAGCAGATATGAACGTAATCTGCATCGTCGCGGAAATCCTTTCTTTCTACTTTGGGAATATATGTGAAGTTTTTATCTTCGCTGGAAGCTACACAACGCGCGTCGGTATACTTCTTGGCTTCTTTGTAAGCTTTCTGAGCAAAGTTACCGGTAACAATATAATCAGCTTTTCCGTTTACGGTGAGGTTGAGAGGTACCGCTTCGAACTGGGTGGAGCCGCCGCCCTGTACGAATATGATATCGTAATTCTCAGGCACGCCGAGCAGCTCACGAAGGAGGCTTTCAGCTTTGTCGTTTATCTCCTGGTAAGGCTTGGAACGATGGCTCATTTCCATAACGCTCATGCCGGTACCGTTGTAGTCGATCAGATTAGCCTGTACTTTTTCGAGAACGGGAAGCGGTAACATAGAAGGTCCCGCAGAAAAATTATAAACTCTCATATTTCATCTCCGATTAGTATTTTTTGTACAGTATACACCTATTATCGCATTTTTGCAACTGTTCGGGCATTATTGCTTAAATTTTCACAAGACTCGGCGTCATAAAGACACGACAAAAGCCGAAATCGTTATCTTAATGTTGAGCGGGCGACAGTCTGATGATACTGTTGATGACCCGAATACAGCGGACGCGGTCAGCACGACAAATCACGATCAGATTGTAAATTAAGTATTGACACGGCGCAAAGAATAGTTTATAATATCATAAGATATAAACGACTCGGAAAATCATTCCGATCGATCGAATAAGTGAGGAAATGACATGAAAAATTACGACGATGAGTTCGACCGTTATGGCGATGAAATTGTAGATGCTGAAATAGCGGATGAGGATGAATACGACGAAGTGATCGATGGCGAATATGCCCCCGGTTATGAACGCACGGGCGATCAGCTCGGAAGAGTCCTTGACGAAATAGCCGAACTCAAGCGCAACATCGAGTCGGAAAACCGCAACGCAGGAGGCAGATACAGAAATTCCCAGTCGGAGGCTGAGCTGTATGATGAGATCAATCGTTTGCGCGGAGAGCTGGCGGACACACGCAGATCTCAGTCTATGCAGGAAGAGCTGAACAAACTGCGCGAGCAACTTGATCGTGAATCGGATGAAAAGAATGCCAAATTGGTTGCTGAAATAGAGCAGCTGAAGAGTCGTCTTGCAGAAATCGGCGATACGGCTGAAGAGGAGGCATCTGACGAAAAGTCTAAGGGTGCGACTAAAACGGAACTTGATGCGATAAGTGCCGAACTTGCAGTTATAAAGGAAGGGATTGCCTCTCACCGCGCGGTCAGACATTCAACGGGCGAATCAGTGCGTGTGCATACTGATACGACTGAATTAATGCGCCGCATAATAGACATACGACTGGCGATAGGCAAACTTTCGCAGAAAGAGTATGAAAATGATATACACCTGCTTTCCGTGTACAACGCGCTTACTGCGGCAAAATCGTGCGTATATACATCAGCAAGCGGCCTTGCAGAGAAACTCGAAGCAATGCGCAAGCTGGATAATGAAATAGCGTTGTCCGAAGACTGCTATATAGGCGATGTCGTTGCAAAATACAACGAGATGGCGTCATACATTCTTTGCGCACAGGCAAAAAGAGAAGATCTGACTGTAGCTGCTGGACTTGGTAGAACGGATAAGATAAAAACAATGCTTACGCCGGAAGGACGTGCGGCGGCAGTAAAGTTTATGGCGCTTGCGGGCGCCGTTAAGAACACGGATAACACGAATTTAATCATAGATAAAGCGGCAGAGCTGACCGAGCTTAAAAACACGCTTCAATGCGATAGATCCAGGGCTTATAACGATAATCTGTGCGCAGAGATCGTCAAACTCGGCTCTGATCTTGCCTTTATGACGGAAACGTCGGATATAGAAAAGTGTACTGCCGATATACACGAAAAAGCGGGCAAACTCTGCTCGCTCACGATCGGTGAGATCATATCCATACCGACGATAGTGTACGATAAACAGCCTTATACCGTTCCGGCGCATTCGTACGTGAGAGAAGCGGCAGGATCCGTGGCAGTCGACAGTACCGGCATACCTGCCGAAGGTACGGTTAATGCGCTTACAGATGCCGTAAACATGCTGCGTACGGAGATCAGCGCGGCTGCGATAGAAGAGATAGGCGATATGCAGCGCAAGATAGCGGATACTCAGGTAGGTAACCGCGAAGCTATAATCACCGCGCTTAACGAGCTTGCGGCACGTCTGGATAAAAACGAAAAGGACGGCAGAGTACAGGAATCATCTTCACCCGATGAGCTTAATCTTTTCCTTTCCGAAATAGTGTCCTTGCGTGATGAACTTCAGGCATATAAAGACGAAGTTTCCAATATGGCAGATAAACTGTCGGGCGGTGGAGCTGTTGCGGAAGCCGGTTTGGAATCGGAAAGCTCTGACGTCGGCGCTCTTATGGACGAGATTGCCTCCATACATGCCGATATGAACAGTATGTCGGACGAACTCGGTGACGTAAAGACGCTGCTTACCGGCGGTGCTGTTGTTGCCGGGACAGCCGTTGCGAATAACGGTGATTTTTCGGATATACTTAAAGGCATAGAGGAGATAAAATCCGCTCTGGCTAAATCCGAAGACGACGGCGATGAACTGCTGTCTGTCAGGGATGAGCTCATGCGTGAGCTGGAAAAATTATCCGAAGAAGTAAAAGCGTCACAATCCGGGAATGAAGTTCTTGCGGGCATAGAAGAGCTTAAAACACAGATAAGTGATCTCAGGGTATACACTGCTGTCGGCGGCGTTGCAGATTCCGGAACCAATATGGCAGATGAGCTTGCAGCGCTCCGTGCTGAGCTTGCGGCGCATCCTACAACAGGCGACATAGCGGATGTCAAATCCGAACTGACGTCGCTTCACGATGATGTATCGGCTATAAAAACAGACCTTGCTACGGTTGATGATATGAGATCAGCACTGGCATCCGGAGACGGCGCGTCTGCTGCCGGTATGATATCGATAAAAGAGATGCTGGCTGCTCTTGCCGTACTTCCTGCCGCTGTTGCGGATCTTAAAAGCGACATTGCCGCTCTCAGGACTGAGGTAGAAGAGCTTAAATCATCCTCTTACAAAGCGCCGGTTCCGGCGAATGCAAAAGATCGCAGCGACAGGACTGACGAGCTTGTCGAAAAGATATACGGCGATGTACGCCTGATGTGCGATGAGCCCGACTACAGCGTAATGAACGAAATACTTGCTTTGCGCGAGGAATATCAGCGGCTCAAAGAGAGCATTAACAAACTGCTTGCTGATCCGGGAAGAGGAGATACCGATAAGCTCATATCCGAAATCGATTCACTGCGCGACCAGATATTCACTATCAATATGGCAAGCGTATCGGACGGAGAAACTCAGACGTACGAGAGTTATAATAACCTCATAATCGATTCGCTCAATGAAATACGCGATGAGTTGCGTTCTGTCATGCAGGGCGCTCCCATATCGGGGGACGCACTTGCCACCGCACGTCTGGAAAAAGAATTGCGCGATCAGAAAGAGACACAGAAAGCAATTGCTTCGCTGCTTAACCAGACTCTCGACCAGATCCAGAAACAGGGCGAAATGCTCAGAAGCAATGCAGATAAATCCAATGAGGCTGCCCCTGCTGACGATAAGAGTGCCGGTAAACAGGAAGAGCTGCTTTCCGAGATTGAAAACATAAAATACACGCTCGGGGTCATACAGGGTAACGATAAAGGAGAAGATGCGGATCTCGAGGGTTCAATAGCGAAGCTCAAAAAGGAGTTGTCCGAAGTAGCAGGCATAATTAACGCCGAGCAGCAGGAGAAGACGACGGATAAAAAGAAAAAAAGCACAAAGAAGTAAAATCCAACGGTATGTTAAAACCGTAATTACCCGAAAAGTCGGATAAAAATCAATTAAATTGTTAATGAGTGAGTTCTGTACAGAGCTCACTCATTTAGTTTGTGTGTCATCCGTTTGTTTCTTGTTATGATTTTGCCATATTATGCGCGCTTCATTAACGCCTTACTATTTGAGCGCGCATTGGAGTATGCGGTGTTTTTCTTTATGCCGCTGTGACGATTGTATGATATGCGGCATAGCATAAAGTGTACGGACCGGAAGAGCAAGCGCAGATCGCGCATACGGTCTGCGGAGATGAAGCATGATCTTTGTAACTATCATCGCCGTCAGCATGGATGCTTACGTCGCCGGAATATCGGTGAGCAGATATGAATGTATCAAAGAGCGGATGCTTGTTTACATGGCGGCATATTCCTTGGTCTTACCCATATTATCAATTGCACTTGCATCGGCATTCAGTTCGTTTATATGGCTTAATGTGATAAGCGCAAGCATAATTATAATAATGGGACTAAGAGGTATCTTAACGGTAGGTGACAACAGTCCGACGCTTATCAGACCTGGCGGTAAGCAATTCGGGTATGTTGATGCTACTTTACTGGGTGCATCTCTTTCCGTAGATACATCCGTCGGTGCGGCTGCGCTTTCGGCTGAAAGCTTTGCTGTTGCTGTGCCGTTTTTTACTTTTGCAGCGCATTATATTTTATTATCACTCGGAAGAAAAACGGCTAAGCTGTTCGGTGCGTCGCAGATAATATCGCAGCTGGCAAGTGCCGCAATGATAATTCTCGGAGTGATCCGATTGATCGGGTAAGGAGGTCGCATATGAGGAATCGTATTCCATCGGGCGAAACAAATGAAAAATACATAATAAGCGGCGGCAGAAAGTTGAACGGTGAAGTCAGAATAATGTCTGCAAAAAACTCGCTTTTGCCGTTGATCGCGTGTTCAGTCATGGTAAACGACGAAGTATTCCTGTCCGATTGTGAAAGAACGAGCGATGCGGAAAATATGCTTGACATTGTTCGCGGACTGGGCGGAAAGTGTCATTTTGATAACGGCGGAATATGCCTTGACTGCAGGCACATAAACGGGCATAAGACTAACGCCGAGCTTACCGGAAAATTACGTTCTTCCGTATTCATCCTTGGACCTCTTCTTTCCCGGATGCACAGAGCGGATATCTGTTACCCGGGAGGTTGTGATATCGGATTACGTCCGATAGATCTTCACCTGACCGGATTATCGTCACTCGGCGTAAAGTTTACTTCGGAGGGCGAACGTATAGCCGGAGAATGTACAGAGCTCAAAGGACGTGAGGTCACATTGCCGCTTCCCAGTGTCGGGGCTACGGAAAATATCATCATGGCGGCGACAATGGCGGAGGGCAGGACGGTTATCCGAGGGGCGGCTGCCGAGCCGGAAATTATTGATCTTCAGCGGTTCATCAATATGTGTGGCGGTAAAGTGAGCGGAGCGGGGACGGGAAGGATATGCGTGGATGGCGTAAACTCGCTTCATGGATGTTCTTTTGCACCGTCAGGCGACAGAATAGCTGCCGGTACATTCATGATCGGGTGCGCGATGTGTGGGGGAGATGTGGATATAATAGGTGTTGACGCCGCTCATGTCGTATCGGTAACCGGTTTACTTCGTGCGGCGGGTGCGGAAATCACGGAAAGGATCGGCGGCGTCAGGGTAAAAAGCTCCGGAAATTTACGGGCACCCGGCAGAATAGAAACAAAGCCTTATCCCGGTTTTCCTACCGATCTGCAGGCACCGATGACCGCTCTCGCCGCAAGCGCAAAAGGCACATCATACATAATAGAAAATCTTTTCGAGAACAGATTCAGACATATTCCGCAATTACTTAAGATGGGAGCGGACATAACTGTATGCGGACGTGCGGCGACGGTGCGCGGCAGGAAACTGCATCCTGCCGATCTCGTCGCCGAGGATCTCAGGGGCGGAGCCGCACTGGTACTTGCCGCGCTCAGTGCGGACGGCACAAGTACCGTGAGCGGCTTGTCGCATATAGACAGAGGATATTACAAGCTTGACGAAAGATTCAGGGCACTGGGAGCGGATATAATAAGAATGTAAATTTTATAATATGTATGTAAATTTACAAATACGCTTGATTTTGTAAATGTGTTTTGATATAATACAGGATATGAGGAATAAGAGGCTCATTATATTACTTTCCGTGCTTGGCGGGATCGTAGTGCTTATCGTTGTAATGAGCGCGGTTTTTACCGTTTATCATATAGAAGCAAGATGCATAAGCGAGTACTCACCGCCTCAGGAAGAATCCATCAACGAAGTATCGGAACAGGTGCTCGAAGCAGCGGATGATTTTATGTACCGCAGTATATTTCTGTTCGATGAAGAAGAACTGATAGATACGGTAAACTCTAATGTAATACGCGCTGAAGCCGTAAACGTCGTATGTGTTTTTCCGAATAAAGTGCAGATCGAATACAAGTATGTGGATGACAGATTGCAGGTGTATGACGAGAGCAGCGGGAAATACATTATAGCCGGTGCATCCGGTAAAATAACGCGCATATCGGACAGTGACGAATCGTCATCACAAAATTCCGATATAGCGATGCTGATACCTGCAGCATCACCCGATAATGCTACTGAAGGATCGTATCTGTATAACGAAAAGGAAGCTTTTGACCGTATGGCGATCAATACTTTTATAAGCTATGCGGAATCGCTTAAATCTGCATCGGGAAACGGAGGAAAAGTATTCCGCGCAGCGTACAGAACTCTTGATTTTTCCGATGCGCTTAAAAGCGGAATGACGGGCGGTGCTAAAATAAAAGTAGTTATGCGCAGCGGATTTGAATTTGATATATACGGAAGTATACTTGAATCCGGATTCACGTTCAACGACAAGCCGACTTTGGAAAAGGCCGTCAGCGCTATGGTATCGTTCTATTACACCGCGACTAACAGTGACATAATCAACAGTGACAGCGATGGAAAGGCGATAGTTCAGTATATAAACGGAAATTTTACGGTGGCATTTGCCGCGTAAATAAAATCAGACCGAGGAGAATGTATAAAGTTGGCACAGGAAGCAGCAATACTTGATATCGGATCGTCCCGTATTTCGGTGGTTATCGGAAGACGTGGTGTGAACAACACGATAAACATACTGGGAAGGGGCGAATGCGAATACTCGGGCTATGAGGACGGTGAATTTTACCGTCCGGACGAGCTTATAAACGTGGTTTCTAAAGCTATTAATGCTGCGGAAACGGATGCAAACTTGAAAATACGTCATATTTTTGTCGGCGTACCCGGACAGTTTTCTGTAACTCAATGCAAAGACGTCTCAATGTCGCTTGGGCGAAGACGCAGGATCACTGATGAAGACATAGATAAACTGTTTTCTCTGGGAGACGATTTCGCTGATAACGATGAATACACGCTGATCAACAGTCAGCCTATATACTTCACTCTCGGCGATGAGCGTAAAATGATACAGCCTGTCGGTCTTACCGCGTCGCGTCTTTCCGGCTACATATCTTACATTCTTGCCGATAAAAAATTTATCGATATATTCGAACGCATAGTGGAAGATCTCGGGAAAGAGTCCGTGGATTTTGTCAGTACGATACTTGCGGAATCGTTGTTTCTGTTCAATAGTGTGGATCGTGACAGGTACGCCGTTCTGGTTGACGTTGGCTATATCGTAACGGATATAGTAGTTGCGAGGGGCGATGGTATAATACGGCAGTTCAGCTT
This sequence comes from uncultured Clostridia bacterium, assembly GCA_944362615.1. GTDB lineage: Bacteria > Bacillota > Clostridia > Christensenellales > Pumilibacteraceae > Protoclostridium. The sequence goes on along the minus strand of CALVTM010000001.1, from coordinate 21,117 downwards.
TTCGCTCGGTGGGGGACATTTCACCAAAGATCTGCATGACGACCTGAGTATAAGATTTTCGTTGGCGGAGGCGCTTAAGCGTAAAGTGGTACTGAACTTGGAATTTTCTCCGGAGGATACTTATGATCTTCCGATAAAAGAACGTGGAATGTCTTTATCCGCAACGCATGTGAATGACATAGTGATAGCCAGGATGAATAAACTTGCGAAGACGATTAACAAATGTTTAGCGTCCTGTGATCTGCCCCCGTCTACGACGTACAGACTTACGGGTGGCGGTATATCGTACATAACCGGAGCCGTTGACTATCTGTCCAAAAAAACGGACAGGCAGTTCGAGATAATAGCGCCGGATCTCCCGCAGGCGAACAAGCCGCATCTTTCGAGTGCGCTTTCCCTGCTGGATATGGTGCTCGGAGCGCCTGCTCCTCAGCACAATAAAGGATTTTTTGCCAAATTGTTCGGAAGATAAAGGAGAAAATAATGCCCAGACAGTTTCAAGGTAATGAACTTCCATCCGCAAGAATAGCCGTTGTCGGTGTAGGCGGTGGCGGTGGTAATGCTCTTAACAGAATGATAGACAGTGCGTTTGACGGCGTTGATTTTATAGCAATAAACACCGATCTTCAGGATCTTCGCAAGTCTAAAGCAAGGTTTCGCATACAGATAGGCGAAAAGCTTACGCAGGGTCTCGGCGCAGGTGCTAATCCCGAGGTAGGACAGCGCGCAGCGGAAGAGAGCCGCAACATGATAAAAGAATATCTTAAAGAGGCAAACCTCGTTATAATAACGGCAGGTATGGGTAAGGGTACCGGCACAGGTGCTTCTCCTGTTGTCGCGTCTATAGCCAAGGATCTCGGTAAACTCGTTGTTGCGGTCGTCACAAAGCCGTTTTATCTTGAGGGTCGTCACCGTATTGTAAACGCGGATATAGGTATAGAAAACCTTTCCAAGGTTGCTGATGCTTATATCGTAGTCGCCAACGAAAACCTGGTTGCACTTTCCAATAATGCGACGATGAGCGAAGCTTTCGAGTATGCAGACGGTGTGCTTCGTCAGTGTATTCTCGGTATCAGTGACGTTATCATCAACACGCAGACTCTTAATATCGACTTCGCCGATCTGCGCACCGTGCTGAAAGATATGGGAAGAGCATATCTCGGCATAGGAAGCGGCAGCGGAACGGACAGAGTGATAAATGCCGTAAAATCTGCGGTAAACATTCGTTTGCAGGACATACGCATAAACAATGCGACGAGTGTAATGCTTTACGTTAAGGCTAAGCATGAAGTCACTGTAGAAGAGATAGATAAGGCGGCAGTGCTTGTAAGAGAGGCTGTTCACAAGGATGCGAATATAATATTCGGCTTTGATTTCCGTGACGATCTTCCTCACGACGTAGAGATTATGCTTATTGCAACCGGATTTGGAGAGGAACATCAGTCGGAACGTCGGAATACGCCTCCGCGTGATGTTATTCTGTCTCCCGCGCCGACCGACAGATCTGTAATGGATTCCGTCGGTAACACAAAGCACGACCAGTCGTTGTCAGGCAATCATTCCAATTTCGAGTCCAGCATAGTTCATGTGAATGAAAACGATGACGATGACGACGTGGCTTCCTGGCTTAAAGAGAAGCGCAACAGGGAGCAGAATAAGTTCGGCAAATAAAATTTCTTACTAAAGATAAACTCATCGGAAAAACGTTTAAGGTAACTTAAGCGTTTTTCTTTTTTATCTCGACAATAAAGGAAAATCATTTACCGGCGTGATATGCTAAAATAAGCTAAATGAAAGTTTACATAGAATTTTTCGTGATAGACAATGTCGTAACGACTTCACTGGCTTCATGTCTGTCGTACAACTTTATCGGCATTAAGATACGCAGGTTAAGGGTATTGATAGTGACTGTAGCGGGAACGCTGGTTTCTGTTTTCTATCCGTTCTGGAGCTTGCCGACGCCGTTGATCGTAATCGCAAAACTGTTAATCGGTATGATATTGTCTCTTATACTTTTTGCCGGAATATTTAACATAGCGTTCGGAGCCTTATCATTTTTCGGCGCAACGGCGTTATTGGGCGGAGCGTGTCTAGCAGCCGATTGTTTCATCTCGGGCGATCTGGGGCTTGCTCTGTCATCTCCGTCCCGGCTCCCGTACTGCCTGCCGTCAGCGGTAAGTTTGGCAATATATATACCTGCTCGTTGTATCCTGTCATCAGCGCGCAAGCGACGAGCGGAGAGTTCGTACGGCTATGACGTATACGTTACAATAGGTAACAGAACGGTAAAAATGCGGGGTTATCTGGATACCGGAAACGGACTTGAGGAAGATGGTATACCGATAGCTGTTACTAAACTGAACGTGTTCCTGAATAAATTCGGTGCGGATGCTCTTGAGGCTGCATATGCCGAAAAAACCGTTGCCGGGATAGGAGACGCACAAGCTCGTTTGATTTTGGTAAAACCGGACAAATTCTTATTATATTTGGATAAAAAGCGGAATAAATATAGTGATGTGATACTGGGAATAACTGCGAGCGGTTTTCGTAGAACAGAAGACATGCTCTTGCCGGTATCGGTACTCGGAGGCTGATTCATGCTAAAAGCGCTTAAATACCTGATCAGAAAATTACTCGGCATTCAAGACGGAGGAGTTTATTATATAGGAAGCGGCGAAACTTTACCGATGCCGCTGACTCCGACGGAAGAAAGCAAGGCTCTCGGTGAAATGCGGGAGGGAAGCGCTGCTGCAAAGGCGCTTCTCATAGAACGTAATTTAAGACTTGTCGTATATATTGCCCGTAAATTTGATAACACAGGCGTAGACGTAGAGGATCTTATAAGTGTAGGTACGATAGGGCTTATCAAAGCGGTTAATTCATATAATTTTGAAAAGAATATCAAGCTTGCAACTTATGCTTCACGTTGTATCGAAAACGAGATTCTGATGCACTTGCGCCGCATAGTCCGTACGCGTTGTGAAGTATCCTTGGATGAGCCGCTTAACGTTGACTTTGAAGGTAACGAACTTCTGATATCAGATATACTGGGTACAGATCCGGACGTCGTAAGCCGCAATCTCGAAACAAGTGTAGAGAAGCAACTTCTGAGAGAAGCGGTGAGCCGGTTGACAGACCGTGAACGTATAATCATGGAATTGCGCTTCGGACTGAAAGGTGACGAGGAAAAGACTCAGAAAGAGGTGGCAGACCTGCTCGGTATCAGTCAGTCGTACATATCCCGCCTGGAAAAAAAGATAATCCTTCATCTGAGGAAAGAGCTTAATAAGTCGGGCATATTTTCGTGATAAGTTTTATACCGTCATGATGTATTAAAGCCGAAATATATTTTATAATAAATTAAAAATTTCTCCGGAAGCTGTTGATTCGGGAGAAATTTTTTTACGCTTAGTTTTTATTTTAAAAAATAATTATTATCTTCTTGAATATAAAGTGCGTTTATCTCTGATCGCTCACTGTTGCACTGCTGTTGCTTGCTTCCAGAGCGGTAAGCGGATCATACGGCGCGCCCTGGATTGTACCGGAAAGCAATGCAATATCCACCGCATTAGCAGGCAAACCCCACGAATTACCTGAAAAAACGAATACTGCCTGATCCACGACATAGCCCCGTGTATTGTATACTACATTATACATGATAGTCCCCGTTGATCCCGGATTTAGATAAGCTGCCTGACGAAGCGAGTATATAATATGAGTAATTAATTGTAATTAATTGCAACAGTAGAGAATTTTTGAGCACCTATACTGATTTATCGTAATTTGTTAAGTCTGTTGTAAAAATGTATTTCGATTATCAGTAAGATCCCATACAAAACAAATGAAAATTAAATAAGATAAAAATACAAGTTTTGTGTGTGTGGGGGGGGGAGTGCTTAATATGAAATACGGTTATAAACAAGCAAGTTTAATTAACAGGAACAAGAAGATATTAAAATGGAGTCTGTCATAACAAAAAATATAGAAAACCTGTCGTTCGGCACTGAAAATGACGAACGATAGGTTTTTGGCGGAGAGTTATCGCCTTTGTGCGAACTTAGAAAGTCAAATAAAGGAGCAGTCTCTTTGGACTGCTTTTCTGTTTCCTTTACCGATTCGATTGAGTTGTTGTGCTTTTTGAGCGGATCGGAGAAGTAGTAGTTTATTCTTTCTATAATGCTAAATCTTATTGACGATCTTTTTGTAATCTTATCTTTCAAAATGTTTTATTTATTGACATTTCGTTTATTTGTTTGTATAATAAGTAAGAAAAGCAATACTAATTATACCAAAGGAGTGTATTATGGAGAGTTTTCCTGAAGGTAAGTTTCTGACTACGGTAAAAATCGGTCCCAAAGGACAGATTGTTATTCCTAAAGAGGTACGGGATATGTTTTCGTTGAATACTGGCGATTCATTACTTTTAATGGCGGACAAAGGACAAGGTATCGCCTTGCAGCCGTTTTCTTATATGGAAACGCTGTGGAATGCTGTTAACAATGTTAAAAACGGAGATAAAGATAAAAAATGAACGCGCTTGAAGTCAGAGAATTAACAAAAGTCTATCCAGAATTCACGTTGGATAAGGTAAGTTTTTTCGTGAAGCAAGGGCATATTTCCGGACTTATTGGAAGAAACGGAGCAGGGAAAAGCACGACAATTAAAGGTATTTTACGTCTTATCAATGCAGAAGGAAGTGTCTCTGTATTTGGAAAAGATTTTCTTAAAGAGGAGATGGTTGTTAAACAGACGATAGGTTATGTCGGGGGCGGTTTTCGATATTATCCTATGAATACGCTCGCTGCAATACGCAAAGCATACGCGCCTTTTTATCCGACTTGGAATCAAAGTAAATATGAAAAATTCCTTTCGCAATTCGAACTTATTGAAAGTAAAAAGGTAAAAGAGCTTTCCGAAGGGATGAAAGTAAAGTTTGCGCTTGCCCTCGCCCTCTCGCACGGTGCAAAATTGCTCATTATGGACGAACCGACAAGCGGCCTTGATCCGCTTTCTCGCGAGGAGTTTTGTGACATTATTTTACAGCTTGTACGAGAAGAAGGCGTATCGGTTCTTTTCTCTACGCACATAACGTCCGACCTGATGCGAATTGCAGACGATATCGTTTACATCTCGCAAGGGAAAATTCTTGCGGCGTGTCCATTGAAAGAATTGCTATGCAAATATAAGTTGGCACATTTTTCTTCTCTTGCCGACGCATCTGCCGTCAATGCTATCGGCGTGAAGGCGGTCAAAAAAGGCTACGAAGGTTTGCTACCCCGTGATATGCAAATATCGGAAAGTATAGCCGTGACAGATGCAACGATCGACAATATTATCGTACATTTGGAAAAAGAAAACGAGGAAAAGAAACATGTTAAATCTAATTAAAAAAGAAATTGCTCTTTGTATGCACCCTACGGCTTTTATCTTTCTCTTTTTTGCCGTGCTTGTTTTTGTGCCGAATTACCCGTATGAAGTCATTTTCTTTTTCTCATGCCTTTCGATATTTTTCTGCTGTATGATGACAAGGGAAAACGGTGATATTGCTTTTTCCTGCGCATTGCCTGTAAAAAAAGAGCATATTCCCTTTGCAAAAATGCTGGTGGTATTCGGGTTACAGTGTATCATTTTATTTCTTGTCGGTGTCATAGCCGCAATAAAAGGTGCTGTATTGCCTGCGGAGCAATATGTCAATCAAGCAGGTATATCGGCTAATCTTGTTTTGGTAGGCAACGGGGCGATTTTGCTCGGCACATTTAATTTGATCTTCTTCCCTCGCTATTTTAAAAACCCCGATAAAATCGGAGTACCATTTGTAATAGGCGCAATCGTCGTATTCTTTGTAATCGGCGTTTTTATTGTTTTGCGTTGGGTAACTCCGCTCTATTCTACAACCCTGAACGGACTCAATTCCGAAAATACTGGTGCCAAATCAGTGGCTCTTGCGATAGGAATTGTCATCTATGCCGTTTTATCTGCCGTGAGCTGTAAACTATCAATAAAAAATTTTCAAAGAGTAGACTTGTAAATAATATAGCTCAGCGTAATGAGAAGTTAAAAGATCCATTTGAAGAATAAAAGAGTAAAAACTTATATAGTCCTTAAATTTGCCCAGTCAGCCCTTTGTTCGGGCTGACTGTTTTAATTTCGTTCAACGATGATGCCGAAGTAATCGACGGCAAAAAATAATACGAACCCGTTTTCAGAGTTCGTATTATTCGCTAATGGCGGAGAAGGAGGGATTCGAACCCTCGCTACGGTTTAATCCATACTACTCCCTTAGCAGGGGAGCCCCTTGAGCCTCTTGGGTACTTCTCCTTATTGCTCAAGTTTTTATATTCTTTCGAAACAACATGAAGATTATACCAAAACTTATTATATATTGTCAAGAAATATTTGTAACTTTTCAGCGTGTGGATTAAAAAACTTATTATGAGTTGTATTACACTTTGTTATTTATGGTTTTTTATCTTTAAATTTTCCATTTTTTTATAGAAATAGAGTAAAAACATTATTTGCAATTAAAATATTTAAAAATTGAAAAAATTACGGTTAAATCCTATTTACATTCACGACGCATTTTGTTATAATATTTCAGATGATGTAATTTTATTACGGAGGTACATGATGAAGGGTCAAAACCTTGGTTTTCAGGGTACGCCGGAGCAGGCGGAAAAGCTCAAAAAAGTCATTGAAGAGCATAAGTCCACTCCCGGTTGCCTGATGCCCGTTCTTCAGGAAGCGCAGGCTATATATGGATATCTTCCCATAGAAGTCCAGACGATGATAAGCGACGGATTGGGAATATCGCTTTCCGAAGTATACGGTGTTGCTACGTTCTATACTCAATTTTCACTTACGCCCAAAGGAAAGCACAGGATCAGTCTTTGCCTCGGCACTGCCTGCTATGTAAAAGGAGCAGATAAGATACTTGCGGCGCTTGAAAAGAAGTTAGGTGTCAAGTGCGGTGAATGCACTGTTGACGGTTTATTCTCGCTTGACTCCTGCCGTTGTGTCGGTGCATGTGGTCTTGCGCCTGTTATGATGATAGACGATGACGTTTACGGCAAGCTCAATGTTGATATGCTGGATGATATTCTTCAGCCTTACAGGGAGGGCAAGAAATAATGACTGTAGCTGAACTTAATGAAATCAAGGCAAGATACGCCGATCTTATAAAAGTAAGACAGCTTATCGGAGAGCAGAGCGCAAAACTGGAACAGGCGACCGGTTACCGTAAGCAGGTACTTGTATGCGGCGGTACGGGTTGTACGTCGTCGCGTTCAAAAGAGATCATAGAAGTACTTGAATCGACGCTTAAAGAACAGGGGATCAACGATGTTCTTGTTATAAAGACCGGATGTTTCGGTTTATGTGCGCTTGGTCCTATAATGATAGTATATCCCGAGGGTGCGTTCTATTCGCAGATGACCCCGGCGCATGCGAAAATGGTTGTTGAAAGACACCTTATTCCCGGCGGCGACGTTATTAAAGAATATCTTTACAGCGGTACTTTAATGCCGGACGGAAGTATACAGCCGTTCCTTGAAACACCGTTCTACAAGAGACAAATGCGTATAGCGCTCAGAAACTGCGGGCTTATTGCAGCAGAGGATATCAACGAAGCGATAGGAGCAGGCGATTATCAGGCGCTTGCAAAAGTCCTTACGACAATGACGCCCGACCAGGTTATCGAAGAGATGCTTGCGTCCGGACTGCGCGGTCGTGGCGGCGCTGGTTTCCCGACCGGAAGAAAGTGGGCGTTTGCCAAGGCATCACAGGGCGATATAAAGTATGTTTGTTGTAATGCCGATGAGGGCGACCCCGGCGCATTCATGGACAGATCCATACTTGAGGGTGACCCGCACAGCGTACTTGAAGCAATGGCGATCGCCGGATATACGATAGGGTCCAACCAGGGTTACATATATGTCCGTGCAGAATATCCGATAGCCGTTCATCGTCTTCAGGTTGCAATCAAGCAGGCAAAAGAGTACGGGCTTATAGGTAAGAATATTCTCGGCACGGGATTTGACTTTGATATTGAAATACGTCTTGGAGCCGGCGCATTCGTATGCGGTGAAGAGACGGCTCTTATGACGAGTATTGAAGGACACCGCGGTGAACCTCGTCCTCGTCCTCCGTTCCCTGCGGTAAAGGGACTTTTCGGCAGACCTACTATTCTTAATAACGTAGAAACGTGGGCAAACATCAACCCGATAATCATGAAGGGTGCAAAATGGTTCTCATCAATAGGTACCGAAAACAGCAAGGGTACGAAAGTCTTTGCTCTCGGCGGAAAGATAACTAATGTAGGACTTGTTGAAGTGCCGATGGGAACTACGCTGCGTACGATCGTCGAAGAGATCGGTGGCGGAATACCGAACGGTAAAAAGTTCAAAGCGGCACAGACCGGCGGACCTTCCGGCGGATGTATCCCCGCAAGTTGCATGGACGTTCCCATAGATTACGAGAATCTTAAAAAGATCGGTTCGATGATGGGTAGCGGCGGTATGATCATATTGGATGAGGACACCTGTATGGTGGATATATCCAAATTCTATCTCGAGTTTACGGCAGACGAATCATGCGGTAAATGTAACCCCTGCCGTATAGGTACAAAGAGATTGCTGGAGCTTCTTACAAAGATAACAAAGGGTAAGGGCGAGCTTTCCGATCTGGACAAAATCCACGATCTTGCAGAACATATGCAGGCATCTTCGCTTTGTGCACTCGGTCAGTCTGCGCCCAATCCGATACTTTCTACACTCAGATATTTCGAGGACGAATACCGTGCGCACATTATTGATAAGAAATGTACGGCAGGCGTATGTAAAGCGTTGTTGTCTTACTACATAGTTCCCGATAAATGTCGCGGATGTACGTTATGTAAGCGTAACTGTCCTGTAGGCGCGATCGAAGGTAATCTCAAACAGCCTCACGCTATCGACACGACCAAGTGTATCAGATGCGGTGTGTGCATAACCAAGTGTAATTTCGGCGCGATCATAAAGAAGTAACGGAGGGAAATATGGTAAATCTCAAGATAAACGGAATCAGCGTATCTGTGCCCGAAGGGAGCACAATATTACAGGCGGCAAATGCCGCAAATGTAGAAATACCCACCCTCTGCTATTTGAAAGGCGTAAATTGTGCGGGATCCTGCCGTATGTGCGTTGTTGAAGCAACGGGTGCGCGCGGACTTGTTGCCGCATGCGTATATCCGGTGAGCGAGGGTATGGAAGTACAGACGAACACGCCCAAGTGCAGACAGTCGCGTAAAATGACGCTTGAGCTGCTGCTTTCATCGCATAAGAAAAAGTGTCTGTCATGTTTGCGCAATACTACGTGTGAGTTGCAGAGATTATCTTTGGAATACGGAGCAGATGAGGACAGATTTGCGGGCGAGAATAAGGAAACGCCGCTTGATACGTCTTCGCCGTTCCTTATTCGTGATAACGATAAGTGCATAAACTGCCGTCGTTGTGTTGCTGCATGTAAGAATCTGCAGAGCGTGGAAGCTATAGGACCTATAGGCAGAGGATATGCCGTTCATATCGGTGCTGCGTTTGAAAGACCTACGATAGAGTCCAACTGCGTCGGATGTGGTCAGTGCATCGTTGCATGTCCTGTAGGTGCGCTTACGGAAAAGAGTAATACTGATGCCGTATGGAAAGCAATGGCAGATCCTGACAAGAAAGTAATATTCTTTACCGCACCTTCTGTAAGAGCGACGCTCGGAGAAGAATTCGGATATCCCGTAGGAACGAATGTAGAAGGTAAGATGGTTGCGGCGATACGTCGTCTGGGTAATGTGGAAGTATTCAATATGGATGTTACCGCCGACCTCACCATACTTGAAGAAGCTAATGAGCTTGTCGAGCGCATTACTAAGAATAAGCCTCTTCCGATGTTTACGTCATGCTGCCCCGGATGGATCAAATTCATGGAGCACAATTATCCGGAAATGCTCGGCAATATATCCACCTGTAAGTCTCCGCAGCAGATGTTCGGTGCGGTTCTTAAAACATACTATTGTGAGAAGAACGATATCGACCCTGATAAATTATTCGTTGTCAGCGTAATTCCTTGCACCGCCAAGAAATACGAAGTCGGCAGATCGGAATTCCATAAGGACGTAGACGTCGCACTGACTACCCGTGAGCTTGCGAGAATGATAAAAACTGCCGGCATAAAGTTCAATGAACTTCCAGAAGAGCAGTATGATGACCCGTTCCGTATCGCAACTGGCGGCGGCGCTATCTTCGGTGCGACCGGCGGTGTTATGGAAGCGGCTTTAAGAACTGCGGCGCATATGCTTGACGGTAAATTTGAAATGATCGATTTCAAAGAAGTACGCGGCGTAAATCCCATAAAGGAAGCTAAGTACAAGGTTGCCGGAATAACCGTAAAAGTTGCAGTTGCATCCGGACTTGCGAACGCGCGTAAAATCGTCGAGGCAGTCAAGAGCGGAAAGAAGGATTACAACTTTATTGAAATAATGGCTTGTCCCGGAGGCTGCATAAACGGCGGCGGTCAGCCTACACTCAGCGACAGTATCCGTAACAGCTCCGTGGATCTTTGCGGTTTGCGCTCCAAAGCTCTGTACAATCTGGATAAGAAAATGGAATTGCGTGCGTCGCATGACAGTCCTACCATAAAGATGCTTTATAATGAGTATTTCGAGCAGCCCGGAAGCCATAAGGCTCACGATTGTCTGCATACCGAGTATACTCCGAGAGAAAAGTATTGATAAATCAAAATTAATAAATTACCGGCAGCGGATATCCGCTGCCGGTAATTTATTATATTGGCAATCAGGTATGCAGTAATTTAAAACGTCGCATATTATAATCGATAATACCGGCAGCTTTCATGCGGCTCAGTTCAGCGGAAAGCGCACTTCTGTCTGCAGCAAGATAGTCTGCAAGTTCCTGCCGCGAAAAGGGTATATCAAATTCGCGGCTATTGTATTTTATCGATTGTGCGACAAGAAAAGACATGATCTTATCGCGCAATGAGCGGCGTGACAAATGTTCTATTTTTTCAAGATAGTTTACGCTTGCGCGTGACACTACAGAAAGTGCGTTATATAAAAATGTCGTATGATCTGCGCAGTTATTTTCGCATGGTTTATGCAGCCGTTCGCCGTTCATGATAACTGCATCGCAAGCTTCGGCTGCGACCAATCTTGTTGTTACGGCGTGCCCGGAGTACACAAATGCGATACCGTATTGACTTTTTGTGTCCACTAAATTTATGATATTTCTGTTACCCGAATAATCTTCATTAACGGCGTATGCACTTCCTTTTGTAATTATAACTATTGCAGCGTCTTCACCGTAACCCACTATTTCAGCATCTTTCGGAAATTTTCTTTTTCTCGCGCCGAAACACTCGAGTAGTTTTTCAACATCGCTTATCCCCGCCATTAGCGGACTCTGCGCTACTGTTTCTACCGTACGTAAATCCATTTTTTCTCCCGATAATTGTAAAATGTTGTTTAAACAACATTTTTTATAATTTTATTATAATATAATATGTCTGAATTGTCAATGACAGTGAATCAAAGGAGATAAAATATGAAAAAATTTTTAACTGCAGCAATGCTGAGCCTGGTGTTTGTTCTGTCCGTTTCGGCTTTTGCGGCGTGCGGCGGAAATACTACTACTACGGACAGTTACAGTTTATATGCGCCGGACGGAGCACCGGTTCTTGCTCTTGCAGATATGTGGGGTGAAGACTTCACTTATGATAACGGTTCGACTGCGGATATGACTTATACGGTGACAGGAGAGGCTAACGTAAACGCGCTTATGCTGAGCGGTGATGCAGATTTTATCGTCGCGCCGATCAATGTCGGAGCGCAGATACACGCGGGATATAAAGCCGGTAACGCGCAGTATGATTATAAACTTGTAAACGTAACGAGCTGGGGTGTAGTGTATTTTACGACAAACAGCGATGCGTATAAAGCAAGAGAAGAATTCGAAGATACGACAGATGGCGCAAAAGAATTTCTGATGCAATTTGACGGAACGGCAATATCCACTATAGGACTTGCCGCTATCCCCGGAAAGAGCGTCGAGTATTTGTTCGGCGAAGCCGGTGCTGATGTTCAGCTGAACGGCGCTGATGCCACCGTAATACAGCAATCATATGTAAAAGGTGATCCCATGACTGCAATATTTGCTCAGCCGGCAATAACCGGTGTTCAGAGTCAGGGTAGTAACGTAACTGTACTTGCATCAGTATCTGAGGTGTATAAAGAGCTTACGGGGAAAGACTTTCCGATGGCAGGACTTTTCGTTCGTGCGGATATACTTGAAAAAGCTCCGGATCTTGTTGATGTGATAGATGAAAGGGTAAGCGTAAGCGTTGAAAAATTCAACACTGAGATAGACACGGTTGCCGATAAAGCCGCAGGCATTGAAGGCTTTAGCCTTAAAGCTCCGGTTATAAAAAAAGCATATGATAAACTTAACGTCGCCTACAAAGATGCTGATGCCTCAATGTCGGATGTAAAAACATTGCTTGATAACATAGGCGCGGCATGTGACGACGAATTGTTTGTATGATATGAAACAGATAATTTATAAAAACAGATATTGGCTTATAACCATAGGCGCAGCTCTCGTATTCTTCGGAATATGGGAGCTTGTTGCGCGCCTGATCAATGTATCCGCCGTATTGCCGACGTTTACTTCTGTGATCCTTGCACTCTGCGACCTCCTGACCTCCGGGAATTTTTATGTTTCGGTAGGTTATACGTTGCTTCGCGCTATAGTCGGATATGTCATAGCATTCATACTCGGACTGATTATAGGTATAACCGCAGGTAAATATAAAGGTTTGGCAGCGGCGATGAAGCCTCTTAATGCTTTTATGCGTACAGTTCCCGTTGCTGCCGTGACGCTTGTCTTTGCTATATGGATAGGAAGTAACATACTTCCGTCTGTTATAGGAATATTGCTGATATTTCCGGTTATTTACGAGCAGTCACGATCTGCGACAGAAAATATTCCGAGAGATCTTGAAAATGTCATGGATGAAGCAGGTGCATCGTTTGCATACAGATTTCGCCGTGTATATCTTCCCATGATACTGCCTCAGGTAATGAGCGGCATTTCTTCCACATTCGGAATGAACGTCAAAGCCGTAATAACCGCTGAGACATTAGCGTATTCGCTACACAGTATAGGAATACAGATTTACTACGCAAAAACTAATTTCATAACCGAATCGCCCACATTGTTCGCATGGGTCATAGCTGCTGTGATTTTATCTGTTTTGCTTGAAGTGATACTAAAGAAAGCCATAAAACTGCTTACCGATAAATTTTCAAGTGCCGTTATTTCCTGATAAATGTTTTACATTAAATTTGATTCTGCAAGCCTCTGTAATTTACCGCATTTATTTGACATAATAAGGCAAACTATGTTAAAATAGCGAATGTACAGGAATTTGGTATATCAATGAAAAGAAGTTCGGGAGTATTGTTGCATATCGCGACATTGCCGGGTAAATACGGTATAGGACAGCTGGGGGAAGAGGCGTATGCGTTTGCAGATTTTCTTTCCCGCGCAGGTCAGTCGTACTGGCAGGTTTTGCCGCTTGTTCCGACGGGTTATGGCGATTCGCCTTACCAGTCGTTTTGTTCTGTTGCGGGCAATGAATATTTCATTTCTCTGGACAAGCTTGCGGCGCAGGGTTTGCTTACGCAGGCTGAACTTAAGAAGTGTGTGACGCCGCTTTCATCTCGTATCAATTACGAGGAGTTGTATTATACCCGTTATAAGGTATTGCGTAAAGCATTTTCCAGATTTGATAAGTCGGACGCGGAGTTTACGGAATATATAAAGAAAGGCGAATATGCCGATTATGCATTATTTCGCGCGATTAAAGATTCCAAAGGCGGAAAGCCGTGGTATGAGTGGGAAGATTCGCTTAAGTTCAGATACGAAGATGCGATAAAAGCTTTTGCCGACGCGCATGAAACAGATATACTTTTCTGGCAGTGGGCGCAGTTTGAATTTTCCAGACAGTGGAGCGCATTCCGAGACTATGTTCACGGTAAGGGAATAAAGATAATCGGAGACGTTCCCATATATATTGCATATGACAGTTCGGAATGCTGGACTCAGCCCTCTCTTGTGAAGTTGGACTCGTCACGCCGTCCTGTGGCTGTAGCGGGTTGCCCTCCGGATGCATTCTGTGAGACCGGTCAGTTATGGGGGAACCCGGTATATGACTGGGAGAGAATGAAAGAAAACGGCTGGAGCTGGTGGAAAGCGCGCATGAAAAAAGTGCTTTCATTATGCGACGTTGTCAGAATAGATCATTTCCGCGGATTTGAAAAATACTATGAGATACCGTACGGCGATGAGACAGCCGTAAACGGAAAATGGATGCCCGGTCCGGGTACTGAATTTTTCAGAGAGCTGGAACGTTCTGTCGGCAAGATGGAAGTCATAGCGGAAGATCTCGGTGCGCTCGATGATGCTGCACGTGCAATGTTTGCCGAAGTCGGATATCCCGGAATGAAAGTACTTCAGTTCGCTTTCGGATCGGATGAAGACAATGAATATCTCCCGCATAATTATAAAGACAGCAACTGCGTTTCATATACGGGAACGCATGATAATGATACTTTACTCGGATTTATAAATAAGCTTGGCGAAGATCGTGAAGCTTTTCGGTCGTCATTGTGCGATGAACTGAAAAAACTTGATTTGCCGCTTCCGGGCGAAACTGATGAAGAAATGTGCGATTCTATAATGGAAATGTGCTATTCTTCGATCGCAGAATGTGCTATAATACCAATGCAGGATTGGTTGAAAATAGGAGAAGAGGGAAGAATTAATATGCCCAGCGTGTTGTCCGCGACTAATTGGAGTTACAGAATTCCTGCCGACTACGCAACGGATGAGCTTGCCGGGCGAATGAAAGCTCTATCTGTGAAATACGACAGATGCGGAACATAAAGTTAAAGAACCATCAAGGAGAATAAAGGTGCCAAATAAGATCATTGACAAAATGGAAGACATCCTTTCATACGACTATGCCACTACCGTTGAAAAAGCTACGACAGTACAACTTTACAATGCTCTTTCCAAGGCAGTCATGAGAGAAATAAATCCCGTATGGCTTAAAAATGATGAGGATCAGTCAAAGAAGAAACGCGCTTATTATCTTAGCGCAGAATACCTTGTAGGAAGATCGATTTTCGCAAATCTTCTTAATCTCGGACAGCTCAGTGAAGTAGATAAACTGCTTAAAGAGCGCGGGGTAGACATCCGTTCTTTTGAAAACATTCCGGATTCCGCGCTCGGTAACGGCGGTCTCGGCAGACTTGCCGCGTGCTATCTTGAGTCAGCGGCGACGGAAAATATCCCTTTGAACGGATACGGAATAAGATATAAGTACGGTCTTTTCAAGCAGCTGTTCGTCAACGGTTTCCAGGTGGAGCGCGTAGACGATTGGACTACCTGCGGCGATCCTTGGTCGATCCGTCGTGAGAACGAGACACAGATAGTATCGTTTGCGGATATGAAAGTCAAGGCTGTTCCTTATGATTTCCCTATAATAGGTTACGGCGGAAAAACTATCAATACACTGCGTCTCTGGCAGTGCGAACCTATAAATAAGCTTGATTATATAGAATTCAATAACATGCATTATGCGAATGCACTTGCAGAGAAGAATGCAGCTGAAATAATTTCTTATGTGCTTTATCCCAATGATGAGCGAGTAGAAGGAAAAACGCTCAGACTGCGTCAGCAATACTTCTTTGTAAGCGCATCGATAAAGGATATTATAAAGAATTATAAGAAAAAGCACGGAAATGACTTCAGAGAGTTCGGAAAGCTTTGCGCGGTACAGCTCAACGATACCCATCCGGTAGTCGCAATACCTGAGCTTATACTTTGCCTTGAGCATGAAGGTCTTCCTTTTGAAGAAGCATTCACTATAGCTCATGATACGTTTGCATTCACCAACCATACGATCATGGGAGAAGCTCTCGAGAAGTGGGATATCGATCTGTTCAAGCGTATCCTTCCTGAAGTATACGCTGTGATCGAAGAGATCCAGAATAAACTCAACTTTGAGCTCAGCGCAATGCGTGTTCCCGATACATGGAATTACAATATACTTGATAACGGCAGAATACATATGGCGCGTCTTGCCATATATGTGGCACATTCCACGAACGGCGTTGCAGCAGTGCATACCGAGATACTTAAGCGCGATGTATTCAAAAACTGGTATGCAATGTATCCCGACAGATTCCTCAGTATTACGAACGGCATTACTCCTCGTCGTTGGCTGAAGCTTTGCAATGAAAATCTCTGTGAGCTTATAGAGAGCAAAATAGGTAAGGGATACGTTACCGATCTTACAAAGCTTGCTGAACTTGCCAAATTCGCAAAGGATCCTGATTTTATCAAGCAGTTCAAGCAGGTCAAATATGAAAACAAGAAACGTCTTGCCGAATACATCAAAAAACACGAAGGCGTAGATCTCAATCCTAATTTCTGCTTTGATATACAGGTCAAGCGTATGCATGAATACAAGCGTCAGCTTCTTAATGCGCTTTCGATCGTATATTTCTATTTTGAGATCAAAGAGGGCAGAATGCCTGATTTCAGACCTACCGCATTTATTTTCGGAGCAAAAGCGGCGCCCGGGTATTATCACGCAAAAGCGATAATGAAATTTATCAACTGCATAGCAGATATGGTAAATCGTGATCCTGCCGTATCCGATAAGATGAAAGTGGTATTCGTTACGAATTACAATGTATCCTATGCTGAGTATATTGTGAGCGCAGCTGATATATCCGAGCAGATCTCGCTTGCAGGTATGGAAGCTTCCGGTACGGGCAATATGAAATTCATGCTCAACGGTACTGTAACTCTCGGCACGATGGACGGTGCGAATATAGAGATAGCACAGGAAGCGGGTAGAGATAACGAATATATCTTTGGCGCAAGTGTCAGCGAGGTTAATGAAAAGCGTCCCGGTTATCATCCCTGGGAGTACTATGATAACGATCCCATCATTCACAGAATAATGGATACGCTTGTTGACGGTACTTTCAATGACAATGGAACCGGTATGCTTCGGTCTATATTCGACAAGCTGCGCGGTGAAGACGCATACATGAGCCTTTATGATTTCAAGGATTATGTGCGCGTTAAGAAGATTGCCAATGCTGAATACGGTACGGACGAATTCTATACGAAGAGTATACTCAATCTTGCGAATGCCGGCAAGTTCTCATCTGATCGCGCTATAATGCAGTACGCAAAAGAAATATGGCACGTTAAGTAAAAACGCTTGCATTTAATTGCAATATATGATATTTTAATAAAGCTCCGCATAAAAATGCGGAGCATACGGAGAGGTATCGAAGTGGTCATAACGGGGCTGACTCGAAATCAGTTTGCCTGCAAGGGCACGCAGGTTCGAATCCTGTCCTCTCCGCCATGTTTAGTGGATAAAAATGCTGTCCACTGCAAAACCCTGAAAAACGATGAGTTTTTCAGGGTTTTTTGCTGTTTTTAGGGCAAAAACGCGACTTTTATGCTTCTTGAAAACAGGTTTCGATTTTATGCTGTCTTTTAGCCGTTTTTGAGTAAAAACAGGACTTGAACCTTGTTTGATTGTTTGTGCAAGAAAAAATTATATAGGCACTTATCTAAATTCTGTTGACAGAATAAGATAACGGTGTTATAATAACATTGTTATCGGAGGTAATGAATGAAGTTTAAGGATGAGGAAGCGGTAGGGCAGATTCTGGAGTGTGCAAAAGAGGAATTTATGCAAAAGGGATTTGCAGATGCTTCCATGCGTACGATTGCCGAAAAAGCCGGATTTACGACCGGAATGCTGTACAGCCGTTTTGCAGATAAGAACGAATTGTTTTCCGCGCTCGTGAAAGAGGGGGCGGATAAACTGTATTCTTATTTTGCCGATGTTCAGGAAGAATTTGCCGAGTTTCCCGCAGCGCAGCATGTGACCGAAATGCAAACATATACTTCTGGCAAGATGCGCACGGTGCTGGATATAATTTATGAATACTTCGATACGTTCAAACTCATTGTATGTCATAGCGCGGGATCGAGTTATGAGAGATATATCGACCGTATGATAGAATATGAAACGGACAGCACAGAAAGGTTTATGCGTGTTCTTCAAAAAAACGGTACATCGGTGAAAACGGTACGCAGAGACATAAATCATATGTTGGCGAGCGCGTTGTTCAACGGTATTTTTGAGGTTGTGGCGCATGATTTTCCCAAAGAGGATGCGTTGGAATATGTCGACGCCGTCTGCGAGTTCTTCTTTGCCGGTTGGCAGAGATTATTGGGAATTGAGTAAAACACAGCAATAACGGGGCAGAGATGCCCCCTTCTTTCCGACCATAAGTTCGCATAAGCGAACTTTTCTTAAAAAACATAGTTCGTGTATGCGAACTAAATATAAAGGAGGTTTCTATGCAAAGTGATGCAAAGAAAAGAGGTAATATTTCCGTATTGATGGACTATGCCGGACGCCACAAGGTGCTCACATATCTTTCCTGGGCATTGTCGGGGATAAGTGCGCTTATTGCACTCATGCCGTTCGTGTTTATCTGGTTTATCATTCGGGATGTTATCAATGCAGGCGGGGATTTTTCGGGTGCAACAAATATAGCTTTTTACGGCTGGATGGCTGTTGCGTGCGCGTTTGCTTCGATGCTTATTTATTTCGGAGGGCTGATGTGTTCGCATATCGCGGCGTTCCGGGTAGCGAGCAATATGCGAAAGAAGACGATGCGCCATCTGGCAAGTTTACCGGTAGGAGCGATGAGTTCGCTTGGCAGCGGCAGGGTGCGTCGAATCGTCAATGAATCGAGCGGAGCGACGGAAACATTTCTTGCGCATCAGCTTCCCGATATGGTCGGGGCGTTTCTTACGCCTGTAGGGATGCTTGTGTTATTGTTTATTTTCGATTGGCGGTTGGGGCTGCTGAGCCTTATTCCGACCGCTCTCGGTTTTATCATTATGTCCAGAATGACGGGTAAAGGCATGGCGCAGAAAATGAAAGAGTATCAAAGTTCGCTCGAAACCATGAACAATGAGGCGGTGGAGTATGTCCGCGGCGTTCCCGTTGTCAAGACGTTCGGGCAGACGGTGTACTCTTTCAAAAGATTTAAAGGTTCTATCGACAGTTATCATAAGTGGGTAGTTGCGTATACCAAAAGTCTCATGTGGCCTATGGTCGCGTTTACAACCGCAATCAACTGCGTATTTGTGCCGCTTATTATAGCGGGTATATCTTTTACGGCGGGAGGCGTAAACGCGACATTTTTGCTTAATCTGATATTTTATATTGTTTTCACGCCAATTATCTCGGTCACGTTGACGAAAGTCATGTTTATGAGCGAAAACAATATGATCGTAGGCGATGCGATACAAAGGATAGACGGACTTCTTGCAATTAAATCTCTGCCGGAGACATCAAAGCCTGTGGAACCGAAGGATAACTCAATCGCTTTTGAGAATGTAACCTTTGCCTACGACAATTCCGAGAGCAACGCCATAGACGGTATTTCGTTGAATGTAAAGGCGGGGGAAACGGTCGCGCTCGTCGGTCCGTCCGGCGGAGGAAAGACAACTGCCGCAGGACTGATTGCAAGGTTTTGGGATGTGACGTCAGGCGAGATAAAAGTCGGCGGAGTAAACGTGAAGGACATTTCAAAAAAGAAGTTAAACGATATTGTTGCCTATGTTTTTCAGGACAGTATGCTTTTAAAAACTTCTATCTATGAAAATGTACAAATGGGCAGACCGTCGGCATCGCGTGAAGAGGTCATGGAAGCATTGCACGATGCGCAGTGCGATGAAATACTTGCAAAGTTCCCTCAGGGAGCAGATACGGTGATCGGGGCAAAAGGCGTGTATCTTTCGGGAGGAGAACAGCAGAGAATAGCGGTTGCCCGCGTTATGTTGAAAAACGCGCCGATTCTTGTTCTGGATGAAGCGACGGCATTTGCCGATCCTGAAAACGAGGCGGCAATGCAGCGGGCTTTTGAAAAACTTGCCGAAGGCAGAACGGTGGTAATGATTGCTCACAGGCTGACAACCGTGCAAAATGCCGACAGGATTTATGTATTGAAAGAAGGGAAAATAGCCGAACAAGGAACGCATGAACAACTAATGTCAAAGAAAGGAATTTATAACGACATGTACGAAGAGTACAGAACCGCCGTAACTTGGAAAGTGGGAGGTGTAAGATGATAAATTATATTATGAAAAAATATGCGCTCTCGCGGCAGGGCGCAAAAGACCTGATCGTCGCTACAATTTCCTGCGTAGTACATAACCTCACGCTCATGCTGCCCGTCAGCCTTTTATATCTGCTTGTATCCGACTTGTATGCGGGCGGCGTGCCGCAGGGACATCTGTGGATCTATATTGTCGGCATGGTGGCGGCAGTCCTGCTCATTCTTTTTTCCTACCGCTGGGTGTATGGAGCGACCTATTATGCAACATATAAAGAAAGTTCTGTTCGGCGTATTTCGCTCGCGGAAAAATTGCGCAAACTGCCGCTGTCCTTCTTCGGAAAGCGCGACCTCTCAGACCTCACTACGACCATTATGGCGGATTGCACCACGCTCGAACAGTCCTTTTCGCACTGGATACCCGAATTTTTCGGTTCGATGATCTCCACGGTCATCATCGCCGTCTGTCTTTTTATCTTCGATTGGCGAATGGCTCTTGCCGCGCTGTGGGTGCTGCCCGTATCGCTCGCCATCGTCGCATTTTCAGGTAAGGTGCAGAACTATTTTACCCGCCGCCAGACGGAGGCAAAACTCGCCGTTGCGGACGGCATTCAGGAAGCGCTCGAAACCATGCGCGACTTAAAGTCCAATAACGCGGAAGAAAAGTACCTGAAAGGCTTGGATAAAAAGATAGATCTGCAGGAAAAGCGCATGATAGCATCTGAGCTCGGCGGCGCGCTGTTCGTCGTTCCCGCGGGGATGATTTTGAAGCTCGGCATCGGCACCGTCGCGCTCGTCGGCGGAATGCTGCTGGCAAATAATGCAATTACCGTTCTTACGTTCTTCAT